>NZ_CP146244.1:0-1217500 GCF_037039395.1 Agrobacterium vitis
CCGTCATGGAGATTGGTCTCATGAATATGCAGGTTCTGGATGGCCGCCGTGACGCGACCGGCGGCTACAAGGTGGATGTCAGCCGCGGCGAACGGATCGGCCGCGTGTCGTCCGAATGGTTCTCGCGCCCAGCGGACGAACGCTATCTGTCACTCAACGAGCTGATGGATTCCGTGCGTAACCGGGCCGAGCGTAGCCGGACGCGCGTGGTGGAAAGCGCGCTCATCCATGTGGAGGCAAGCCGCACAGATGCCGAGCGGCTGTCCCTGATCTTGCCCGGTTCGGACATGCCGGTCGCGCCGACGCATTGGAGCTTCGGCCA
This sequence comes from Agrobacterium vitis, assembly GCF_037039395.1. Taxonomy (NCBI): domain Bacteria; kingdom Pseudomonadati; phylum Pseudomonadota; class Alphaproteobacteria; order Hyphomicrobiales; family Rhizobiaceae; genus Gillisella; species Gillisella vitis. The sequence goes on from NZ_CP146244.1 coordinate 323, forward strand.
GCTCGCAGCCCAAGTCGGTGCTCCGGCCGCCTATCTACGCCAGCTCCCGGCGGCGCTTGCCGGTATAAATCTGCAATATGGCCTGACCTCCAATCGGGCTGAGCAGATCAAGACGCTGGAAACCGATGATGGCCGCGTTGAATTGCGTGCCGTGACCGGCCCGGACTATGGGCGCATCTACGATTATGAGCTGGTCGAGGCCGTGCAGCGCATCGCCGGCAATGGCACCGGGGATACCCGGTGGAAGACGCCAGGGGTGCTCGACTGGTCTACCGGGATCTATAATCCGCGCGTCGACATCACCAAGGACACGACGACGCTCTATGCGAGCGACCGCGACGTATTCCTCTTTCTCGTCGATGATCTGAACCCCATCGAGGCCGGCCGGCTGTCGGATGGCTCGCCCGATCTCTACTTCCGCGGCTTCTATTGCTGGAACTCGGAAGTCGGGGCGAAGACGCTCGGCATGGCCAGCTTCTACCTCCGTGCGGTCTGCCAGAATCGCAATTTGTGGGGCGTCGAGGATTTCGAGGAAATCACCATTCGCTACAGCAAATATGCGGCCTTCCGCTTCGCCCACGAGGCGGCTCCGGCGCTGCAGAACTTCGCCAACTCCTCGCCAATGCCCTTCATCAACGGCATCAAGGCTGCCCGCGAACGGATCGTCGCGAAGAGCGACGAGGACCGCACCGACTTCCTGCGCCGACGTGGCTTCTCCAAGGCGGAAACCGGCAAGATCATCGACACGGTGCTGGCGGAAGAAGGCCGCCCGCCCGAGTCAATTTTCGATTTTGTGCAGGGGATCACCGCAGTCGCACGTGACAAGCCCCATCAGGATGCCCGCCTCGACCTGGAGGCCAAGGCCAAGAAGCTGCTCGATCGCACAGCCTGAAATCCGTGAAGCCGGAGATGCGGGTCTCCGTTTTTCCGGCTATGCGCGTTCCTGCCTTCCCGTATGTCCGGTTGCGTGGCGCTGCCCTCATAGAGTGAGAGGGCGGCGCTTCGCTTCGTGACGGGTTGGAGGTCGAGAGAGAGGCTCCCGACCGCTCGTCGCGGAGATTATCCCGATGGCTACTGCCACTCAAAAAATCACCCTGTCGTCCTCGCGCGACATCCCCTTCAACAAGCTCATTTTGAGCCAATCGAACGTCCGCCGCATAAAGGCCGGAGTCTCGATCGAAGACCTTGCGGTGTCGATCGCGCGTCGCGGCCTGATCCAGAGCCTTCACGTCCGGCCAGTCCTCGACGCCGACGGACAGGAAACCGGGATGTTCGAGGTTCCCGCTGGCGGCCGCCGCTATCAGGCTCTCGCGATCCTGGTGAAGCAAAAGCGCCTCGCCAAGACCGCGCCAGTTCCCTGCGTCGTCGGCGACGCTGCCAGCGGCATCCTCATGGAGGAAATCTCGTTCGCTGAGAACGACGAGCGTGTTCCGCCACATCCGCTCGACCAATACCGTGCCTTCCAGACCATGCGCGACAAGGGCATGACCGAGGAAGACATCGCCGCCGCCTTCCTCATCGACGTCAATGTCGTCAAGCAGCGTCTGCGCCTGGCCTCCATCTCGCCGGTGCTGCTTGACATCTATGCCGAAGACGGCATCGAACTGAAGCAGCTTATGGCCTTCACCGTCTCGCAGGATCATGCGCGCCAGGAGCAGGTCTGGGCAGCGATCAAGGACGGCTGGCAGAAGGAGCCGTGGCAAATCCGCCGCATGCTCACCGAGACTGCGGTACGCGCATCTGACAAGCGCGCCGCGTTCGTCGGCATCGACGCCTACGAGGCGGCGGGCGGCTACCTCCTGCGCGATCTGTTTGAGGACGACCATGGCGGCTGGCTGCAGGACCCGGTCCTGCTCGATCGGCTGGTTGGCGAAAAGCTGAAAACCATCGCCGAGGAAATTGCCGGCGAAGGCTGGAAATGGGTCGAGATCGCCGTCAACTTTCCCTATGGCCATGACGAGGGTCTGCGCGAGCTTGTCGGCACGACAGCCAATCTGACGGACGAAGAGCGTGCTGCCCGCGAGGCGCTTCGTGACGAACATGATCGTCTGGAAGCCGAATATGCCGAGGCCGACGATCTGCCTGACGAGATCGATCATCGCCTTGGAGAGATCGAGCAGTCGCTTGACGCTTTCGAGCAGCGCCCGATGATCTACGATCCGGCTGAGATCGCCCGCGCCGGCGTTTTCGTCAGCATCGATCGTGATGGCGATCTGGTCGTCGATCGCGGCTATGTCCGCCCCGAGGATGAAGCTCCGCTCGCTATCGATGGCGAAGCGAGCAATGATGATCCCGATGTCGTTGCTTCAGAAGTCGGCGCCAACGCCACCATCCAGCGGGCCGTCACCACCATCGGCGGTCAACCGGTCGCGCCGGAAGAGGATGACGAGGAGGATGTCATCAAGCCGCTGCCGGAACGGCTCGTAATCGAGCTGACCGCACATCGGTCGCTGGCGCTTCGCGACGCGGTCGGCGCCAATCCTCATGTGGCGCTCACGGCCCTTTTGCATAAGTTGGTTCGCGACACCTTCCAGCGCATCAGTACGTCGGGTGCAAGCCTGCAAGCTTCGGTCAATCAGGTCTCCTTCCGTGAGCAGGACAAGGATCTCGCCGAGGCACCCTATGCGAAATCCGCTACGCAACGGCATGAGGAGTGGAAGACGGATATTCCGGCCGACGATGACGCGCTCTGGGACTGGCTTGCCGTGCTAGACGAGACCAGCCGCCTGGCGCTGCTCGCCCATTGCGTCGCCTACGGGGTCAACGCCCTATACGAGCGTCCGAATCCCCACAGCGCCACCGGGATATCGCAGGCAGCCCTTGATCGCCGTATGGCCGAGGCTGATCGGCTGGCGCGCTCCACCGGCCTCGACATGGTGGACGCGGGCTTCCGGCCCACGGTTGAGAACTATCTCGGCCGGGTGACTAAGCCGCGCATCCTCGCCGCCGTCCGTGAAGGCGCTGGCGAGCGTGCGGCCCAGCTCATCGTCCATCTGAAAAAAGGCGACATGGCGGTGGAGGCCGAGCGCCTTCTGGCGGATACCGGCTGGCTGCCTGAACCGCTGCGCCTTGCCGATCTCGATGGCGAGGCTGCCGCAGAGGTCACGGCGGCCGAAGCGGATGGCGCGGGGGAGGCGCTGCCCGATTTTCTCGCCGGTGACGACGAGGACGATATGGACGATGCCGACAACGACGACGATCATGGTGCGACGATCGCGGCCGCATAGACGCGACGCAGGGCCGATGTGGTCGGCCCCGCATTTCTGGTCCCCTTCAGACAAGGCGTTCCGCTGTCCGGCGGAGCGCCTTTTCTCATGCCAGGCTCGGCCATCCCTTCCTGCTTGTCAGGGATGGAGCTGTATCAGTGGTGAGCAGCACTTCTTGAATTTCTTGCCGCTCCGGCAAAAGCATCGATCATTCGGTCCGGTATGGCGACCGAGGTCGACGAAGACGGCACCAAGCCTTTGCTGGACGTCTCGTCCGAGTGCTGCGAGATGGTTACGGTCCATCGTGAACTGGTTTCCCACGGAATGCCGCTCGATCGTTCGCTGTAATGTGTCGGCAGCCCGTATCCAGTCCGAAACGCTCGCAAACCGACCGAGGCTCTTCTTGATATTGATCAGCCGCTTTTGTCCCACGAAATCGTATGTGCGGACAGGGTCCGGGAGAAACAGGATTCTCGTCTCACCGTTTATCGGCGGGGTGATATCGATCAATACCCCGTCCTTCTCCCACACTGCATGATGTTCCGCCTCGATGAACACGCGCGGCCATTCCCAGATCAGCCAGCCATAGACGAACGATCCGCCGTCACGGTCCACCTTGGCCGAGACATTGTTGAAGCATTCTGATGGTTGCGCATCGCCATCGGGCCGGACTGCAACATAGGACGGCCTGGCGTCGGCATTAATGCCGGCGCAGAACTCCACCACGGCGGGGCTGATCTCATTCGGCGACGTCGTATAGCTCTTCTTGAACAGGTCGGTGCTGATTGCGGGCACGCCGATCCTCCGGGTTCGGTGTTACGGCTATCAGTCGCGTTGCACGACGACGACCTGCGACAGGCCCCGGTCGATGGCCTGTTCCTTCGCCCGCTCTATCACCTCGTTCAGAAGGATGTCGAAGGGGCCGGAGCCTCTCCGGTCCTCTTTGTCGCTGATGTGGAAATAACCTTTTTCACTGGTGCCGGGAACGCCGTCCCTGTGAACGCGCACAACGATGTGGCGTTCGTCCGGCATTTCGGGCGGTGCCCAGATAACTGTTACCATTTTTCGGCCTCCATAACCCATGCACTTGCCGTCACCATAGCGTCATCGACAAGACGGGCCATGTCCGCACCAGGAATCATCCTGTGTAGCGAGAATATCTCAACTCATGGTGGACGGTTCCGATTTATGATCTTCTCCTGCTTATTTCCTTCTGGACAATAGTTTGAATATCCGACGAAACAATATCGCCGCTACATTTGGGGGATCGCATGGAAGTCGAAGGACAAACGATCCGGGCGATATGGGATGCGTTGCAAAGACCGGAGCCGTCCGATCGCCCTGTCCCGGTTTCGTTGGCCACAAGGATCGCGGAAACCGGATGGGCATTGACGGCTGATATCGAAGATTTGCTGCTGATGCTCGACCGCAGATCGGACCCGCCTGCGGTCATCGATATCGAAAAGTTCACCGCCGCGCTCAACCTGCCGTTTCGCGCTGTGTTCTCGCGCCCGAAACATCGGCTCGATGACGGTTTCGGTCATTCCATGCTTTCCGCGATCGATGCCGCCGCCTTTTGCATCTTCATCGAACGGCTGGGCTTCCGGATCGATCTGACGACCTTGTGCGCTCGGCTCAAGGGGGCAATTCCGCCGGTTTCCCATCTGAGCGAGGACGAGATCTCGGTTCTCTTCTATGATCAGAACCGTCATCGCATGCCGCCTGTGACCCTCTCGGCGCCTCATCGGCCATGGCGGGGAATGCGCACGATGCGACACAAGACGGGATCGGGCTACCGACTGGAATATGTGATTGATGACAATGGCGAGCCCTTGTGGCTGAAGATCGTCGCTCCGAAATATCGCAAGCGCCCAGAGACGCAATCCGTGACCTGCCCCGATTGCGGAATGCTCTACGTCAAGGGCCTGCGGACCGACGAACAGGTGCACCGGTCGTTCCACCGCAAGCGTTTTGCCATCATCGACCCGAAGCCGAACCGGCAATTCGCAGATGCATTGTCCCGCGATCTCGACGCTCCCTGGGTGGATGCGTCGTCACCGAAATGGAAACGCAAGGCGGTTTATGATCGGGCGCTCGAGTTGAAGCGCGAGCTGAGCTACGATTTCGTGCAATGGCAGACCGACCCCGATCACGACAGTGAAGCGGTCGGGTTTCTGTTTTCCGATGACGAGGACCGGATCGTCGGTGCCTGTGCGTTTCGCCCCCAGCCGGCTGGACGCGGTGACAACCCTTGGCGGCTCGACTGGATATGGATGTGCCCCGATGCGCGGCGCCGGGGTCTGTTGGGGCGCCAGTGGGATCGCTTTCGTCGGCGGTTCGGTGTCTTCGACATCGAGCCGCCGATCTCGGAAGCGATGCAGGCGTTTTTACGCAAGCGAGGATGCGCCGGCCTGATCAGGTGATCGTTTCGAGGAATTCGGCCAGCAGCCTGTTAAATGCCTGCGCCTCCTCGCGATGGACGGCATGACCTGTCCCGGCGAGCCGGATCGGCTTGCCCGTCCAGACGTTCCGGTAAGAGAGGCTGTCGACATAGTCCAGATTGACGACGGGATCGTCAGCGCCGTTGATGATCAGCAGGGGGATCGCCGTCGTTTCGGCCACCTTGCGCTGGTCGCTGGTTTTGCCGGCCTGTGCGTCTTCCATCATATATTGCCGCGCCCGGCCGTCGGTGCGCCGGATCGCGGCGAGGAACGTTTCATTGCCTTCGTCCTTTTCCCCGAGCGCCATCCTGGCGATCATCCCAACCTGTTCTTCGGTAATGACGAGGCTGCCGGTATAGCCCATGTCCGGGCTGGGCACGAAACCGGCGATCAGTCCCTCGATGCTGTTTTCGATCGGCGGCGTGCCGAAAATGGCGGCGCCGGCAATCGACGCTTCGTGGCGCGCGAGCAGTTCCAGCGCGACATGACCGCCGAGTGAATGGCCGAGCACCGCGTATCGTGTCATGCCGATCCCGGTCAGCAATTCGGAAACGGCATTCGCATAGCCGCTCATGCTGTAGCTTCGACGTGGGTCTGTCGCGTCGGAGGAGCCTCCGTGACCGGGCAGGTCGATGGCAATGGTTCGGTATGTGTTCCCGAATGCCGCAATCTGGGGCGCAAAGCTCTCCTTGCAAATAGAGTTGGCGTGCAACATTACAATCGCAAGGCCATCGGCGCGATTATCGTAAAAAGCTATTCTGCCGTGTGATGTGTCGAAAAACTGTTCTTCCATATGTTCTCTCATGTCGCTTGTCGTTCATGTCGCCGTCCCCGATTTGATGGGACGGTTGCCACGCATGTTCATGACGCGGAGGGAAGCCGCAATATGCAAATCTGCATGTAACGGCGGTTGTCGGAAAGGAAGAGGACCGTGGGACGGGTTTGAGCCCGGGCGGTCGAGAGAGAGCGCTGCGCGGGCTTCCCGTTCCCGCTCTCCTGAGGCTTCCTCTCATGAACATCGCCTTGCCCGTGGCCGCTCCGGTCGCCCCTGTTGCCCATGCGCCCGCCATTCTCGCGGCCGCTAATCATCTTCTCGACTATCTCGAACGCGGTGAGCGCGTCGACACGACTGTCCTGCGCTCGGCCATGGAAACCGCCTTCGGTGTGTCCGATTCCAGCGGAGTCTGGAATTGGAAAGCGGCCTACGACGCTTGCGAAGTCGCCACGGTCCTGTTTCTGCGCAAATACGGACGTGCGCTTTTCCGTAAAGCCGTCTCTCCGGTTTCGCGGCTTTCCGCCCTGTCGAAAATCGCCGGCCTCCTACCGACCCAAACCCGCCGCTCGGAAGAGAGCCAGGCATTCCAGCAGTTCTCGACGCCGGTTCCGTTGGCCTTGGCGGCGGTGACGGCGGCGGCCGTCACTGCGAACGACATCGTGCTCGAACCTTCCGCGGGGACCGGACTTCTCGCCATCCTGGCCGAGATCAGCGGCGGCACGCTCGTCCTGAACGAGTTGGCTGAGGTCCGCGCCGATCTGCTCGCCTCTCTCTTTCCGGCCATCGCCGTCACCCGCGTCGACGCCGCGCAAATCGACGATCATCTTGCACCAGGCGCGGTGCCATCCGTCGTACTGATGAACCCACCGTTCTCCGCCCTGGCGAACGTCTCCGGCCGCGTGGCCGATGCCGGCTTCCGCCATATCGCCTCGGCGTTGAACCGCCTCGCGCCCGGCGGACGGCTGGTGGCGATCACCGGCGCCAATGTTGGCCCGGATATTCCCGACTGGCGCGACGCCTTCGTCCGCTTGCAGGACCGGAGCACGATCGTCTTTTCCGCCGGTATCGCCGGCTCGGTCTATGCCAAGCACGGCACGACCTTCCCGACAAGGCTCACGGTCATCGACAAGGTGCCTGCCGAGGATCCCGCCATCGTCCCGGCCTCGCCGGGCGTGGCGCCGGACGTCACCACGCTGCTCGGCTGGATCGAGGCTCAGGTTCCGCCACGTCGGCCTGTCGCGTTGCCGGAAATCCCGGCGCAGCGCCCGGCCACGGCGCCCCGCAGCGAGCGCGGCTATCTCGCCCGCTCGGCCGTTTCGCGTCCGGCTGCGTCCGTCGCCGATCCCGAAGGCGTGGAACTGGCTTATGAGAGGGTGGATTGGACGCCGCCTGAGGCGCGCATCTAACCGACGCCATCTATGAAGAATACGGATTGCAGTCGATCCGCATTCCCGGCTCTCAGGCCCATCCGACCAAGCTGGTCCTGTCCGCCGCGATGGCGAGCGTCGCGCCGCCGAAGCCGAGCTATCGGCCGATGCTGCCAGCCAACATCCTCGGCCTCCTGTCCGACGCCCAGTTGGAAACCGTGGTCTATGCCGGTGAGGCCCACTCCGACTATCTCGCCGGATCGTGGACGGTCGATGACACCTTCGACGTCATTCAGGCCGCACCGGCCGACGCCGCGAAGGCGGTGCGTTTTCGCCGCGGCTTCATGCTCGGCGATGGGACCGGCGCGGGCAAGGGACGCCAGTCGGCCGGCATTATTCTGGACAATTGGTTGCGCGGTCGCCGCAAGGCCGTCTGGGTCTCGAAATCCGACAAGCTGATCGAGGACGCGCAACGTGACTGGTCGGCGCTCGGCATGGAGCGCCTTTTGGTTACGCCGCTCTCGCGCTTTCCTCAAGGCGCAAGGATCACCCTGTCGGAAGGCATCCTATTTACAACCTATGCTACGCTACGCTCCGACGACCGTGGAGAGAGGGTTTCCAGGGTCAGGCAGATCGTCGAATGGTTGGGCTCCGACTTCGATGGAGTGATCATTTTCGACGAGAGCCACGCAATGCAGAACGCCGGCGGAGGCAAGGGAGAACGCGGCGATGTCGCCGCCTCACAGCAAGGACGCGCAGGGCTGCGGCTGCAGCACGCGCTTCCCGACGCGCGTGTCGTCTATGTCTCCGCCACCGGCGCCACCACCGTCCGCAATCTCGCCTATGCGCAACGGCTTGGCCTCTGGGGGGCTGAGGATTTCCCCTTCGCCACGCGCGCCGAGTTCGTGGAGGCGATCGAGGACGGCGGCGTCGCGGCCATGGAGGTGCTGGCCCGCGATCTGCGGTCGCTGGGTCTCTATACCGCCCGCTCGCTCTCCTATGATGGGGTCGAATACGAGCTGGTCGAGCACAAGCTGACGGACGAGCAGCGCCGCATCTACGATGCCTACGCCGGCGCGTTCGCGATCATCCATAACCATCTCGATGCGGCGATGGAGGCGGCCAACATCACCGGCAGCGACGGCACGCTGAACAGGCAGGCTAAGTCAGCCGCCCGCAGCGCCTTCGAATCGGCCAAGCAGCGGTTCTTCGGGCACCTCTTGACCAGCATGAAAACCCCGACATTGCTCCGCTCGATCGAGCGCGATCTCGCGGCGGGCCACGCTGCCGTCATCCAGATCGTCTCGACTGGCGAATCGCTGATGGAGCGCCGGCTGGCCGAGATCCCGACCGAGGAATGGAATGACGTCCGCGTGGACATCACGCCGAGGGAATATGTTCTCGACTACCTTTCTCATTCCTTCCCGGTCCAGCTCTACGAGCCGTTCAGCGACGCGGAGGGCAACCTGTCGTCGCGGCCGGTCTTCCGTGACGGTCAGCCCGTCGAAAGCCGCGAAGCCGTCGCCCGGCGCGACGAGCTGATCGAGCGGCTCGCCAGTCTGCCGCCAGTTCCCGGTGCGCTCGACCAGATCGTCCAGAGATTCGGCACGGACACGGTGGCGGAGGTGACGGGCCGTTCCCGGCGCATCGTCCGCAAGGTGGACGCCACTATGTCGGGCGCCGAATCTCTGGGCGATCGCCTCGTCGTCGAGAACCGCGCACCATCCGCCAATCTGGCGGAGACGGCCGCCTTCATGGACGACCTGAAGCGCGTGCTGGTCTTCTCGGACGCGGGCGGGACGGGGCGTAGTTACCATGCCGAACTGTCGGCCCGGAATCTCCGCCTGCGCGTCCATTATCTGCTGGAGCCCGGCTGGAAAGCCGACGCGGCCATTCAAGGCCTTGGCCGGACCAACCGGACGAACCAGGCGCAGCCGCCCTTGTTCCGTCCGATCGCGACCGACGTGAAGGCGGAGAAGCGCTTCCTCAGTACCATCGCCCGGCGTCTCGACACGCTCGGCGCGATCACGCGGGGTCAGCGTCAGACCGGCGGCCAGGGCCTGTTCAGGGCCGAAGACAATCTGGAATCGCCATACGCGCGCGCTGCGCTGCGCCAGCTTTATCTCCTGCTCGTGCGGGGCAAGATCGAGGGATGCTCGCTTGATCGTTTCGAGGCGGCCACCGGCCTGAAGCTGATGGACAGTAACGGCATCAAGGATGAGTTGCCGGGTATCACGACCTTCCTGAACCGGCTTCTGGCGCTCACCATCGAGCTTCAGGGAATCCTGTTCACCGCCTTCGAGCAATTGCTCGACGCCAAGGTGCAGGGAGCCATCGCCAGCGATGTCTACGACATCGGATTGGAGACGCTGACGGCCGAGAGCTTCGTCGTCACCGACCGCAAGACGATCTACACCCATCCGGCCACCGGAGCCGAAACGCGGCTGCTCACCATCACCGAGCGGCGGCGCAACCGGCCAATGACGCTCGACGATGCCTTCGGCTGGATCGCCGACGGCAACGGCAAGCTGCTGGCCAATGCCAAGTCAAGTCGTGCCGCCGTGCAGGTTCCGGCGCCTTCGCTGATGCTGGACGATGGCGAGATCGAGCGGCGGGTGCGGTTGATCCGGCCGATGGAGCACCACCATGCTTCGCTGAAGATGATGGCGGAAAGTCATTGGGAGGAAATCGACCGCGAGACGTTCGCCGCCATCTGGAGCCGCGAAGCCTCGGAAGTGCCGGCCTTCTCGGACAGCACCATCCATGTGGTCGCCGGGCTTCTGCTGCCGGTGTGGAAACGCCTGCCGAATGAATCGACGCGTGTCTATCGGCTACAGACCGATGACGGCGAGCGAATCATCGGTCGCCGCGTCTCTCCGGCCTGGGCCGCCAATGCGACTGCGCCCGGCAGGACCGTGCTTGCAGGTGATGATGCCTTCGCCGCGCTGATGGACGGCCGCACGATCCTCGATCTTGCCGAGGGCCTGCAGCTTCGCCGCGTCCGCGTCATGGGCGCGAACCGCATCGAGCTTTCCGGCTTCAGCGAGGCCATGCGCGAGCGGCTGCGCGCGTATGGCCTCTTCACCGAGATCATCTCGTGGAAGCTCCGCTTCTTTGTTCCAACTGATGCCACGGGCGTCACGGCGCTCGGCAAGCTGCTCGAAACCTATCCGGTCGAACGCGTCGCCGAACGGGAGGTAGCGTGATGTCCCGTCACGATGCCTCAGACCTGGCAATCCGTCTCGGCCGACATGCCGAGGCGGTCTGCCGCCATTATCTCTCGTCCGGCCACCGTGCCGGGCGGTACTGGCTGGTCGGAGATCCCCAGAACAGCCCCGGCCGGTCGATGTTCGTGCGCCTTGCCGGGCCGGAAACCGGCAAGGGAGCCGCAGGGAAATGGACGGACGGCGCAACGGGCGAACACGGCGACCTGCTTGATGTCATTCGCGAGGCACTTGGTCTTGTCGACTTCAAGGACGTGGCCGAGGAAGCACGCCGTTTCCTCTCGCTCCCACACCCCGAGCCGGAAAGGACGAGGACACCGACCGGCAGGACATCGAGCATGGCGGTTAGCTCGCCCGAAGCGTCGCGGCGGCTCTTCGCCATGTCGCAGCCGATCGGCGGCACGCTTGCGGAAATCTACCTCAACGGGCGGGCGATCACGTCGCTCTTCGGCACCGCCGCGCTGCGCTACCATCCGCGCTGCTTTTACAGGCCCGACGAGCATTCTCCCACTGAGACATGGCCGGCGATGCTCGCTTCCGTCACCGACCTTGCCGGACGGCAGACCGGCGCGCACCGCACTTGGCTCGCCCCGGACGGTTCAGGCAAGGCGCCTGTTGAAACGCCGAGGCGGGCGATGGGCGACCTTCTCGGGCACGGCGTCCGCTTCGGCGTGGCCGGCGAGGTGCTCGCCGCCGGAGAGGGGATCGAGACCGTGCTGTCGCCCCGCCAGGTCTTGCCCTACATGCCGATGCTGGCGGCGCTGTCGGCCGCGCACCTCGCTGCCATCCTGTTCCCGGCAACGCTGCGCCGGCTCTATGTCCTTCGCGATCGCGATCCGGCCGGGGATGGGGCAAGGGACAGCCTGACCGCCCGAGCGGAGAGCGTCGGCATCGAGGCGATTGCGCTATCGCCGGTTGGCGAGGACTTCAACGACGATCTGCGCTGGCGCGGCACCGATGCCCTCCGGGCGGCTTTGAAGGATCAGCTTCATCCCGAAGACATCAGCCGGTTCATGGAGGGGTAAGGAGATCGCCGGTGGATGAGGCGCGCCCCAGGCATCCCCACCTGCCGTCTCCGTCATGCCCGGAAACATCCTTCCTCGTCGGAGAGAGCGGCGCCCACGGCCTTCTGAGAGGGCGATCGGCTCACAAACAGGCCGGCCGGGCAATGGCGCGGCGGCCGACTATTTTCCGCCGGCGGGGACGAGCCCGCCTTTGCAGCGCGAGACAAAATAGTCGGCCTTGGCCATCAAGGCCCTCGCGAGAGTGCGATGGCTGCCAGTCCGTCTCGCCTGTGAGCTTCGACGCCTGCGAAGGCCGCGATGGACGCGGTCTCAGACGAAGGATGCTCCCGATGATGAACGAAGACGACAACGTAGGCTTCGAGCCGGTCCACGCCTCATCTCCCGCCGATCATCTCCTCACCGAACTCCAGCTCTATGGCTGGCGTCCGTTTCAGGACGAACCCGATCCGAGGCCGCTTCCGGAAGGCAATATGGTCGCCGCCGCGGTCACAGATATCTTCGACGCCCTCGTCGCCACACTCGGCGATACCCGCCTCGAACCCGATCTCGACGATCTGCTCTGGGGGACGGTCAATCTCTTCCACCGGGCCACCGGCCGGGTGGAGCGCGACCTCGACGACAACGAGCAGGCGCAGCGCCGCCTTCAGAGGGAACAGGACGGCAGCGAGGTGAAGTCGGTCGAACTGGAGCGCCTGACGGCAGAGGGGCAGACCCTGATCGAGCGGCGCAACAGCATGGAACTCTTCCGAGACCTCTCGGCGGAAGCTTTCGAGCACCACACCGGCACGCCCTGGCGGCCGCGCACCGGCTCGATGGTCAACCATCGCCATCTGACTTCGGCGATGATCGACAGCCGCGACTTCCTTGCCGCGAAGCGCCGGGCCGACACCGAGGTGATGGTGCCCGCCGGTCCCAAGGTTGCCGTGACCGGCGGTGCCGACTTCAGCGACCATCGCCTGATCTGGGCGAAACTCGATCAGGTCCATGCAAAGCACCCCGACATGGTGCTGCTGCACGGCGGTACGCCGAAGGGCGCCGAATTGATCGCTTCCCGCTGGGCAGATCACCGCAACGTCCAGCAGGTCAGCTTCAAGCCCGACTGGACAAAGCACGGCAAGGCCGCGCCCTTCAGGCGAAACGATGCCATGCTCGATGTCCTGCCGGTCGGCGTCCTCGTCTTCCCAGGCACAGGGATTCAGGAGAACCTTGCGGACAAGGCCCGCAAGCTCGGCATTCCCGTCATGAAGTTCGACGGTGGCGCGTAAAGCGCCGCCGCCCGGCGCCTGTCTCGGCCGCCTTTACCTGACGGAAGTCCCAATTCCGGGTCAAATAAAGCATCCTTGCAGCAACGGTGAAACAGCATAGTCGCAGGTGGAACGTATCAGCCGGCAGCCTGTCGTGATCCTCAACCGTTCATCTGGAGTTTCCATGACGCTGATTCTGCTTGCCATTTCCTTGATGATCACGCTTTGCGTCATCGCCTATAATTTCGTAATCTATGCCTTGCCGTTCATGGCCGGGCTGACCGCCTTTCAATACGTCTGTGGAATGGAAGCCGGGTTTCTGATGTCAGGACTTGCCGCCATCGTGGCGGCTCTGCTTTCGGTGGCGCTGGTGGTCGCCGTTATCGGCTTTGCCAAAAATCCGGGTTTGCGCCTGATAGCGCTCGCCGTCTTCGCTGTGCCTGCCATGATCGCCGGCTATGCCCTCGTTCACGGCGTGACGAAGAATTTCGTCGACTCCGCGATCGTGTTGAACCTGCTCGGCGGCGCAGGCGGCCTGTTCATCGGCATCTCTGCGATGCTCAATCTCAACGCGCTCGGTACCTCCGTCGTCTCGCGTTGATACGGCCGTCGCGATCTGCCGCTCCCTCGGAAAATCCCGGCGGCTTGCGGCTCGGTGCCTCCGGCTCCCCGATCAAAACGGGCCGTTGTGTCAGCGTCGTGTCCGCCACGATTTTCTATTTTGCCTCGCTCGGTTCGGAAAGCGGATCATCGAATCCCAACACCGCGGGCGCATGCAGTCGGCGCCCTGCCGGTCGGCTCGCTTGGCGCAGTGGGCAACCGCGAGCACCTTCATTTCCCCATGTCCCCCAATGTTCCTGGATCGAGCTTTCTGCCATTGGGACGCGGAGCGATGCCATCGGCCTGAAGCTCGGTAGCCGTTATTGTCCCAGCCCGCCTGTCCGGCTGGAGACAAGGTTGCCGGTAAAGGGGGGGCTTGCTGCTGCCCCGATAATGGGATTGCAGCGGCATCCTGTCAGAACGGTGCTGCCGGCGGGGACGAAGATCCTGCTGTGCGGCCCCGTTTGGGCTCTCAAAGGGACCATCCCTCCGACTGACTGATCCCCTAAGTCCGTTCAGTTTCCGACCGCAACCCCCGCGGTTTCGGACCGAGTTGGCGCAAAGCGCCTGCCCACACCACTCCGACCTTGGGGGTCAAGCTGCCGCCGAGGCGTCAGTGCAGGCGTCTCCTGACGGCCTTGGCCGGGTCTCATCGAAGGGATGGTCCCTCCGAGGAGCAACGGAGACTCACAATGCAGAACATCGTCATTCTCGCCGGCAACATCGGCCAGGACCCCGAAACCCGCAATACCCAGAGCGGCACTAGCATCACCCACTTTACCCTGGCGACCTCGCGCCCACGCTACTCGGAAGGCAAGGTGGTCCGGGACAATAACGGCTACCGGGTCCAGGACACCGAATGGCACCGCATCACCGCCTTCAACGGCCTCGGCAAGACGATCCAGGAACATTGCGAGAAAGGCATGAAGGTTCTGGTTCGCGGCCGCATCCACTACACCAAGTGGACCGACCAGCAAGGAAACGACCGCTACGGCTGCGAGATCATCGCCGAGACGGTCGATTTCCTGAACCGGGCGAAGCAGACCGATAACGAAGATGATCAGTTCACTGACGACAGCGACATCCCGTTCTGAGCGGGATGCCAGGAGCCCGGCGGCGCAAGCCGCCGGGATTTTCGTGTTCGCGTTGATCACGACCATCGGGTTCAGGCCAATCTCGTCCGGCGACGACTGAAGCCCTGTCCGGCTCAGGCGAACAAATCTCGCCCAGTCCCATCCGGTCATATCTGGAGGCGGGCATCACGTTCCATCTCTGGGGCACGCCAAGGATCGAGACCAACAGGGTGGCGCATCGAACAGTTGCAACGATGGGTGCTGCAAGGTTTTCCGGTTCTTGCCTACGCTCACCATTCCCCGCTCTTTGAGACGCAACCTTGATTTCAATCCCGGCCTTTCAGGGTCAACCCTTGCAGGGTCCGCTACGCGAGCGTGCGGTCGCGTCGGCCTTGCCTCCGCGATGCCCCCGGTCGGGACCAAAACACTTCGGGCGCCTGTCGAGCGGGGGATGGTCCCCGCCTCCAAACAGGAGCCGGAAAATGTCCCTTGCAGACGCTCATGCCTACGCCCTCAGCCTCGCCGCCACCCTGATGGTCTCGATCGTCATCTTCCGTGCCGGCGACGGAACCGTCAGCGTGATGCCCGCCACCGAGTATGACGGTGATGACGAGACCGTCATCAGGGAGATCGATCCATTCGCCTGACGGTAGAGCTTCGGCTCCGCCGTCGGGCCTCGGCGTTGCAGCCGCCGGGCTGCAACCGAACCAGATGAGGGCGAATGCCATGGTTCACGCCTTTTCAGCACGTTCCCGCTGGCATTCGCAGCCAAGAGCGACTAAAATAGCCGTAGTTTTGGAATGCGCGCAGGTCTATGTGGGAGGTGATCATGCATGATCACCGCCCGACAATTTCGGGCCGCGCGTGCGTTACTGGCTTGGACACAGGAGACGCTCGCTGACAAGGCCCGGGTATCATTGACCGCGCTCAAGCGCCTCGAATCCGAAAGCGGTCTCGAGGTGTATGAGAGCACGCGCGATCAGGTACGACGGGCTTTTGAAGACAACGGGATCGTCTTCCTCAACTCCGGCCCTGATGTGGGAGTGATGCTTGTCAGCGAAAAGCGCTAATTCGGAATCGATCATTAGCAGTGCGCATATTCCCGAGCCCAAATTTTACTATACCATTACAATTCCGCTATCGATCGCCAGCAATTTGGGCAAAAGCGGAAGGGGAGGACTGCATGACCAAGGTTAAACTCGCGGACTGTCCGCCGACCGACGCCGAACTCACGGCCTACGACCGCGAACACCTCAAGCTTTACCTGCGTCTTCTCGATGCGGACGCGGAAGGCGCCGATTGGAAGGAGGTTGCCGAAGTCGTACTTCGCCTCGATCCCAAGCGCGACACCGAGCGGGCTCACCGGATCTATGCAGCTCACCTTGCGCGAGCGAAATGGATGGCCGAACACGGCTTTGCCGACCTTATGCGCTCAAGTCTTCATTGATCACTGTCGCACATGATGCAAAACCTGCATCACGTTACGCGACCTTCGTTGTTCCCAAAAGCCGAGCGAGTTGAGATTGTCCCCCCTCCGTAACCCACAGTCGTAACGTGCGTGGAGGTTTGGAGGAATGCCGCAAGACCAAGACTGGCGATCGAATGCCAATTATGACTTTGTTGATCAATTGACGACGTCCGAACTTGCCTGGGAATTCCTTCGCCGGAACCAGGATTACCGCCAAGCCTACCGCGATCTTTCCGCTCGTGGACAGCTTCACAGCGACCAGGCGCGCGAGGTCGCTGAAAAATGGGGATTGTGCTTTTGTTGCAGATCCTCAACGCACAGCACTCGACCAGCCCGTCTTCTGGACCCCGATTGCCGACCCCGGAGCCATTCTGCTCCACAGGGGCTTATTCGCTTCAAGCGATACTGGGACTGCTGAAGAATTCATCCGAGCACACGCGGTCGATAGCTCTGGCGACGGATGCCTGCGGCTCAGCGTCAACGAAGAACGTCTCGAGGTCACCCGGATCGATTCCGATTCCGGCGGCAATCTGGTCGCCATCATCATCCTCGACGACGACGCACCGGATCGGCTTCACGCGCTAATCCGCTTTTCGGCCATGCTGACAGGCCAGCGCGTCCCGACCGACAATCGCCTGACGCCGCAGCGTCGGCGGCGCACTCGCCAGATGCTGCGGGTCTTCGATGCCCGCTTGGCCGGCGCGACCTACCGTGACATCGCCATCGCGATTTACGGGCGCTCGCGCGTCGCTTCCGAGCCTTGGAAAACATCCTCCTTGCGAGACGCGGTCATTGGCCTCGTTGAGGGCGGCTTTACGATGGTCGATGGCGGCTATCTCCAGTTGCTACGTCGCCGCCGCCGATCCTAGCAGTTTCCGTTCCAGCCATGGGGTGGGGATTTTAGCCCCTTTAAATTCCCCATCCCCCCTGACGACTCTTCTCCGCCACCGTGGTCGTCATCCACCGCTGAACCGCAGCGGCCACCAGCAACCCCACGGAGGCCCGATCCATGCGACCCGATCTTGCCGTTTTGCCGCCGCGCTACCTGCGCACCAAGGAAGCCGCGGAATTCCTGAGCCTCTCCGCCCGAACCCTTGAGAAGCACCGGACCTATGGGACCGGCCCGTCCTATCGCAAGCTCGGCGGCCGCGTCGTCTATGCCGTCGATGACCTCGAAGCCTGGGCCGAACGCGGCGCCGTCACTTCCACCTCCGATCCGCGTGGCCAGGTGCTGCCGGCGAAGCGCCAGACGCTCCCCGCCGTGCCGCAGCCCGGCCGCTACGCACGCTGATCGCGGCCTGTTTCCCGAATGGCGGCGCGGCATCGGTCCTCCTCGGAGCGTGGGCAGCTCGATCTGTTCCGGGCGCTTCCAGGCGACTTCGCGCCAAGAGACGCGCAGGATCTCATGGCTTTCCCATTTTTCTCCCTCTCGAAAACCCATCGTGTCACGCCGATCGACTTCATCGCCGGCAATGTGACGATCCGGGTCGAAGCCGTTCCCGATCACGGCATGGCCACGATCTGGGACGCCGACATCCTGATCTGGGCGGCAAGCCAGATCGTCGAGGCGCGCGACGCGGGGCTGCGCACCTCGCGGCTCATGGCCGCCACCCCCTACGAAATCCTGAAGTTCGTCGGTCGCGGCACCTCGCTTCGGGATTATCAGCGCCTGAAGGCGGCACTCGACCGGCTCCAGTCCACCACCGTCGCCACCACCATCCGCCAGCCCGCCGAGGGGCGCCGTCACCGCTTCTCGTGGATCAATGAGTGGAAGGAACGGACGGACCGGCACGGCAGGCCGGACGGCATCGAGATGATCCTTCCAGACTGGTTCTACCAGGCCGTCCTCGATGACGCGCTCGTGCTCACCATCGATCGCGCCTATTTCGATCTGACGGGCGGGCTTGATCGCTGGCTTTACCGGATCGTCCGCAAGCACGGTGGCCGCCAACGCGATGGGTGGCGCTTTGACTTCCGGCACCTTCATCAGAAATCCGGCAGCCTGTCTCCCTTCCGGCGCTTTGTCTTCGAAATGCGCGACATCATCCGCCGCCAGCCGTTGCCCGGCTACACGCTGTTCATGGAAGTGGGGGTCGGTGGCCGGATGCTGCTTGCCTTCGCGCCCTGTGGACAACCTGTGGACGGCCTCGTGCTATCGGGAACGCCCAATATCGTGCCATCAGGAACGCCGGTATCGTGCTATCGGGAACGCAAACAGGGCTTAACCCACGGCAATAAAACCGGAAATCGCGCTCTTAACTTAGAATCTAACCCAGAATCTAACTTTGAAGAGCGCGCGCGCGATGTGCAAAAGCTCATCCGGGAGACCGCAAGCGGCCTTAGCGTAACCGCAAAAAAGAGCGGCTGCGGATTGGTTTCCCGTAAAGACGAAACGACGCAAGCCACGGCAGAGACGCCGGAACTTCCTCTCGACAACCGTTCGGGAGGCACGCGATGATCGTGGCCTTCCTCAATCAGAAGGGCGGTGGCCGGCAAGACGACGCTGGCGCTCAATCTCGCCGGTGAATGGGCACGGCGGGGGCTCCGAGTCACCCTGGTCGATGCCGACCCGCAGGGCTCGGCGCTCGACTGGTCGCAGCAGCGCGAGCATGAAGGGCTTCCGCGCCTGTTCGGCGTCGTCGGCCTGGCGCGCGACACGCTCCATCGCGAGGCGCCTGAGCTCGCACGGAACGGCGATCATGTCGTCATCGACGGCCCGCCTCGGGTCGCCGGGTTGATGCGCTCGGCGCTGCTCGCCGCCGATCTCGTGCTGATCCCGGTGCAGCCTTCGCCGCTCGACGGCTGGGCGTCGGCCGAGATGCTCGCGCTTCTGCGCGAAGCGCGCGTCTATCGACCGGATCTCGCCGCGCGCTTCGTCCTGAACCGCTGCGGCGCGCGCACCGTACTGGCGCGTGAGACAGCCGAGACCCTGGCCGATCACGATCCGCCAGCGCTTTCCAGCACGATCGGCCAGCGCATCGCCTTCGCCGCGGCTGCGCAGTCTGGCCGCCTTGTCTGCGAACTTGATGATGACATGCCGGCTGCACGCGAGATCGCGGCGCTGGCCGTCGAGATCGATCGTCTCGGAATCGGTAGGGGGGCATCGTGACCGAGCGTCCGTCCCGCAAAGGTTTCGCCGCTCGGCCTGCCGACCCGGATCACTGGATCAAGGCCGCCGAGGCGCCGCCACGCAATGCTGACGCCGGCGGGTTCACCGCACGGCTCACCATCGACGTAACACCCGAGCTGCGCGGACGGATCAAGATCGCCGCCTTCCGGCGCAGCGTCACCGTCGCCGACATGCTGCGCGAGATGCTCGCGCGCGAATTCCCCCCGACCGAAGGAGATCCCTCATGACCGGCAACGCGGCTCCCCGCTTGCGCGGCGGCCTGTTGCCGTCCGCACGCTCCACCGACGACATGACTCATGTCGAGCTGACATGGATCGAGAATAAGGTCGAATACTGGATCAGGTTCGGCGAGCAAGCGCACGAGCTGATCCTCGATCGCCGCCGGCGCGTCGTGTCGTTCCGGCCGAACAGCATGTTCGCGTTCGTCCGATGGGCAGCCAACGATTTCGGCACGATCATATCGCGCATCGATATCGTGCGCGCCATCGAACCGGGCGAAGCTTATCAGACGCTGCCCTTCGTGCGCCCCGGCGGCGAAATCCTCCTGAAGATCGAGGGCTGGCCCAAAGTCGAGGACGTGCTGCGCCACATCGACGCCGTGGAGCGCGCCGGCATCGACGCCTGCGACGTCGCGCCCGATCACTGGCGCCATGTCGCCCACCGGATGCAGGCCGGTCACCTGCCGCGTCCCTACACTGTCGAACGCCATCAGGTATGGCTCAAGCGGCAGGGGATCGGACGGTGACCCGCCTCGGCTATGTCATGGTGACGTATTTCGCGGCAATGGGCGCTGCCGTTGCTGCGTTCATTCCGACGCCGACCAGGCTCGTCTGGAACGCCACCGCCAGCGCGCCGCTCGGGCTCTACACCATCGCGCCGGCCGACCGGCTGGAGGTGCCCGAACTGGTCGCCATCATGCCGCCCGAGCCGCTCGCCAACTTCATGGTCGGGCGTGGCTATGTCGGTCACGGTGTGCCGCTCCTGAAGCGTGTGCTCGGCCTGCCGGGACAGCAGGTTTGCCGGATCAGGCGCGACATCATGATAGATGGCATTGCCATCGGTTCCGCCCTCAGCCGAGACAAGATGGGCCGCGACCTGCCGGTCTGGCAGGGCTGCCGCACCGTCGCCGACGACGAGCTTTTCCTGATGAACTGGGAAGTCGCGGATAGTCTCGACGGCCGCTACTTCGGGCCGCTTCCAGCTTCCGCCGTGATTGGCCGGGCAATCCCCCTCTACACCGATGAAGACGGCCACGGCCACTTCGTTTGGCGCGCGCCGACGCGGTGACGGCGTGCCCATGCCCATTCCCACCGCAGATCCAAGGAGGCAAGCATGACCCAGATTGGTCAATTCACCCGGACGGAAACTGGCTTTGAAGGAGAGTTCAGAGCACTCGGCATCAAGGAAGACATCACACTTGTTCCCGCCGAGCACTCGGGCTCCGAGAACGCTCCGGACTATCGCGTCCTGCTCGCAGGTGACGAGGGTTCCGATATCGGCGCGGGCTGGAAGCATGTCGGTGAACGCGCCGGCGAATATGTCTCCATCAAGATCGACAGCCCTCTCTTTGCCAAACCGCTACGCGCCAACCTGTTCCAGTCCGGCGGCGACAGCACGGTCTGGGGGCTGCACATGAACCGGCCCGCCAAATCACGCAAGGAGGATTGAGCGGTGCCGGCTCCTTGCAGTAGCTCCTATGCCGGTCGGTCAGCCGTCCGGCATAGGGCTGTCCTTTTTCTCCTTTCCGGCCTGGCCTTCGCCGCGCCTGCCACGGTCTCGGTATGCGCGCAAACGCTGCCAGCGACACGCACGGCGACTGCCGATCCTTATGCTGCGCACATCGCCGAGGCATCGCAGCGCTTCGGCATCCCGCAGACATGGATCGTCGCGGTGAAGCGTACCGAAAGCCATGACGACGTGCGCGCTGTATCGCCTGCCGGTGCCCTCGGGCTCATGCAGATTATGCCCGGCACATGGGCCGAACTGCGCACCCGTTACCGGCTTGGGCGCGATCCTTTCGATCCGCGCGACAACATCATCGCCGGCACGGCCTATCTGCGCGAGATGCTCGATCGCTACCGCACGGTTCCGGCCATGCTCGCGGCTTACAATGCGGGACCGGCGCTCTACGACGAATACCTCGCAACCGGCCGTTCCCTGCCGGCCGAAACGCGCGCCTATGTCGCTTTGCTCGCACCCGCTCTGGGCAGTGCAGCTCCTGCGGACAGGCCGCGAACCGCATTCCAGCCACCGGCCGATTGGCGCGAGGCACCGCTCTTCGTGGCGCGCGGCGATAACCGCCGGCCTGCCGATGATCGAGCCGCCGATCATCCGTCGAGCGGCCGGCAACCTTCCGTTCCGGCACAGGACGATCGCGCCGCCGCATCGCAGCCAGACGCCATTTTCCTCACCCGGCGCGAGGGGGACGGTCCGCAATGACCCTCAACCGGCTCTTTCGCATCCTGTCGGGCTCTGGCGCATCATGGAGGGTGCCGGGGGTGGAGGCAGGAGAAGCAACCGGAGGATGGCAGGATAAAAGGACGCACATTGCGTGGCGGTCGGGTGGTTGTTTTTGCTGGGGTTTCTGCCCCGTTGCGCACATTTCCCGGCTCTGCCGCAATGTTCGCCAACGACCCAACACCCTGTCTCTACGAGATTTTCTGAACATTGCAGGGCTACGCCATGGCCGATGAGCGCGAGTTCCGCGTCCGTCCGGGGCGCATCCGGTCCAGCCGGGGGCAATCGGCGCGGCCCTTTATCGCACAGGCGCTCGCCGCGGCGAAGAGGGCCGGCGGCGGCGTATCGCGCTCCGGCCGCGTTGTTCCCGGTAATCGCTCACGTTTCGGACATGGTCAGCGCGCCAGCATCCAGGCCAATCGCCTGATCTCGTCGCGCTCGCGCGGCGCTGTCGTCAAGGCGCGCGTCGTGCGGCATTCGGGACGGACAGCGCCACTCGGCACCCACCTCAACTATCTGCGCCGCGAGGGCGTGACCCGTGACGGGGAAAAGGCCCGCCTGTTCGGGCCGGACACCGAGAATGCTGACGCCGGCGCCTTCGCCGAGCGGAGCCAGGATGACCGGCATCATTTCCGGTTCATCGTCTCGCCAGACGACGCGCTGGAAATGTCCGATCTCAAGTCCTTCACCCGTGATCTCGTCGGACAGATGGAGAAGGACCTCGGCACCCGGCTCGACTGGGTGGCCGTCGATCACTGGAACACCGAGCATCCCCATGTCCATCTGATCGTGCGCGGCGTCCGTGACGACGGCCAGGATCTCGTCATCTCGCGCGACTACATCAAGGAGGGGATGCGTGACCGGGCGCGCGATCTCATCACCCAGGAGCTGGGGCCGCGCACCGACCTCGACATCCGCCGCACGCTGGAGCGCCAGATTGAATCGGAACGATGGACCCAGCTCGACCGTCAGCTTGTCCGGGATGCACGAGAAACCGGTATCATCGATCTTGCGCCGCAATCGGATCGCGAGCCAGACGAGTTTCATGCCCTGAAGGTCGGACGCCTGCGCAAGCTGGAAGTCCTTGGCCTGGCCGGACAGGTCGGCCACTCGCAATGGTTCGTCAAGCCGGAAGCCGAGGCGGTACTGCGCGAACTCGGCGAGCGTGGCGACATCATCAAACGCATGCACAAGGCGCTGACGGACCGTGGCATCGAACGCGGCTCGGCCAACTATGTGCTCGCAGGTGAAAGCCTCGATGAGCCGATCATCGGCCGCCTGGTCGATCGCGGTCTCGACGACGAACTGAAGGGCTCGGCCTATGCCGTCGTCGATGGCGTCGATGGCCGTACCCATCACATCAAGCTGCCCGATCTCGATGCGGCCGGCGACAGCGCTCCCGGCTCGATTGTCGAGCTGCGCAAGTTCGATGACGCGCGTGGTGAGCGCCGTGTCGCGCTCGCCGTTCGCTCCGATCTCGACATCGAGCGACAGGTCACGGCATCGGGCGCGACTTGGCTCGACCGGCAGGCGGTGGCAAGAGAACCATTGTCGCTCTCCGATGGCGGCTTCGGCGCCGAGGTGCAGCAGGCTATGGACCGGCGCGCTGACCATCTGATCTCCGAAGGTCTTGCCGAGCGCCAGGGCCGCAGCGTGGTGTTCGCCCGCCGGCTGGTCGACACCTTGCGCCGCCGCGAACTCGATACGCTTGGCGAGAAACTCGCCACCGAGACGGGTCAGCCATTCAACGGGGCCGCAGGCGGCGAACATGTCGCCGGCACCTATCGGCAACGCTTCGCGCTCGCGTCGGGCCGCTACGCGATGATCGACGACGGTCTCGGCTTCCAGCTCGTACCGTGGTCGCCATCCCTGGAAAAACAGCTCGGTCGCCACGTCTCCGGCGTCGCCCGCAACGACGGCGGCATCGACTGGAGTTTTGGCCGCAAGCGGGGGCTCGGCCTTTAAACCTCAATACATGAAAGGACCAACGCCATGTCCGCGACGAAAATTCTCTGGGGCCAGATCCTCACCGTCTTCCTGATCGTGCTGATGACGACCTGGGGAGCGACACAGTGGACGGCCTGGCGCCTCGGCTTCCAGCCCCAGCTCGGCCAGCCCTGGTTCGAGCTGGCCGGCTGGCCGATCTATTATCCTCCGGCCTTCTTCTGGTGGTGGTATTTCTACGATGCCTATGCGCCACCGATCTTCGTCGAAGGCGGTATGATCGCGGCGTCTGGCGGTTTCATCGCCATCGCGGTTGCGATCGGCATGTCGGTCTGGCGGGCGCGCGAGGCCAAGAATGTTGCGACCTACGGATCGGCGCGCTGGGCCGAGCCGGAGGAAGTGAAGGCTGCCGGTCTGCTCGACCAGGACGGTGTTGTTCTCGGCAGGCTTGATCGGGCCTATCTGCGGCATGATGGCCCGGAGCACGTCTTATGTTTTGCGCCCACGAGATCGGGCAAGGGCGTCGGCCTGGTCGTGCCCTCGCTGCTCACCTGGCCAGGTTCGGCCATCGTCCACGACATCAAGGGGGAGAACTGGACACTCACCGCCGGCTTCCGATCCCGGCACGGCCGCGTGCTGCTGTTTGACCCGACCAATGCACGATCGGCAGCCTACAATCCGCTACTCGAGGTGCGGCGGGGTGAATGGGAAGTCCGCGACGTCCAGAACATTGCCGACATCCTGGTCGATCCGGAAGGGTCGCTGGACAAAAGGAACCATTGGGAGAAGACCAGCCACGCGCTGCTGGTCGGAGCGATCCTGCACGTCCTTTATGCCGAGAAGGACAAGACGCTGGCCGGCGTCGCGGCATTTCTGTCCGATCCGAAGCGGCCGATCGAATCGACGCTCGCTGCGATGATGAAGACCGCGCATCTGGGTGACGCAGGCCCGCACCCGGTTATCGCGTCGGCCGCGCGTGAGCTGCTGAACAAATCCGACAACGAGCGATCGGGCGTGCTGTCGACCGCCATGTCGTTTCTGGGCCTGTACCGCGATCCTGTCGTTGCCGAAGTGACGCGGCGCTGCGACTGGCGCATTACCGACATCGTTGGCAGCAAGCGCCCGACGACGCTTTACCTCGTCGTGCCGCCGTCCGACATCAATCGCACCAAGCCGCTCATTCGCCTCATCCTCAACCAGATTGGCCGCCGTTTGACCGAGGATTTGCAGGCGAGGGGCGGGCGTCACCGGCTACTGCTGATGCTGGACGAGTTTCCGGCATTGGGCAGGCTGGATTTTTTCGAGAGCGCCTTGGCCTTCATGGCGGGCTATGGCCTCAAATCATTCCTGATCGCCCAGTCGCTGAACCAGATCGAGAAAGCCTATGGGCCGAACAACTCGATCCTCGACAACTGCCATGTGAGGGTGTCGTTCGCGACGAATGACGAAAGGACGGCGAAGAGGGTGAGCGACGCGCTTGGCACCGCCACCGAAATGAAGGCGATGAAGAACTATGCCGGGCATCGGCTGTCGCCCTGGCTCGGGCATTTGATGGTCTCGCGCTCGGAAACCGCGCGACCGCTGCTCACCCCTGGCGAGATCATGCAGCTTCCCCCGGCTGACGAAATCGTCATGGTCGCAGGAACGCCGCCGATCCGGGCGAAGAAGGCGCGATACTTCGAGGACGCAAGGTTTCAGGAGCGGATACTGCCGCCGCCGAAGCTGGTCCGTACCGGCGAACCGCATCCGGACGACTGGAGCCGCCTGCCGATCCCGGCTCATCTCCCGTTCAACGAAGCTGTGGCGGGCACCGCCGAGGAGGATGAGGATCCGACCGAATCCGAGCGCCGGCGTCAACCCGAACTGAGCCGCGTGAAACCTGTCGAGAAGAAGGAGCCCATCGAAAACGAATTCGAGATCGATCCTCCCGATGAGATGGAGGAGGAAGCCACCCGGAACCGCCGAATGGCCCGCCTCATGCAAGGTGTGGCGCGACAGGTCTCGCTTGATCCGAATGACGGGATGGAGCTGTGAGCACCATGACTGGCAGAAAAAAGAAAGCGCAGATCTCCGTCTATCTCGAACCTGACGTCATGACGATGCTCTCGGATTATGCAGCGCGCCGGGAGCAGCCGATGTCTTTGATTGCGGAGGCGGCCGTCGCTTCCTTCCTGTCGCCGGACGACGCCGAACGGCGGGAGGCATTGATCGCCAAGCGCCTCGATCAGATCGACCGCCGCATGACGCGGCTGGAGCGCGATGTCGGTATCTCGGTCGAAACGCTGGCCGTCTTCGTCCGCTTCTGGCTCGCCACCACGCCAGCCTTGCCTGAACCGGCCGCACAGGCGGCGCGGGCCAAGGCCGGCGAACGCTACGAGGCGTTCGTCACGGCACTCGGCCGACGTCTGGCACAGGGGCCGAAACTCAGGCAGGAAATCTCTGAGGACATCGCCGACTCATCTGACGGACAGGTCTCGCCACACGCGGGTACATACCGCAAATAGTCGTCGCCTCGGTTGGTTCAAGAAGACAGCTCCATCGCCGTTTTCCTGTATTTGCACGCTATACTACTACGACGCCATTTCCTTGTTGAATCGCATGAACTTCCGGCTCTTTTAATCATCCCCGTCCGGGGACAGTCTGATTTCCCCGGCGAGAAACGGGGATCGGATGGCAGTCTCGCATCGAAATTCGGAAGGCTTTGCGCGTGGCGCTCGGATGTTGCGCACCGCGCTGGGTGCTGCCATCGCCCGCTTTCTGGAAGATCCCGGCGTTGTCGAAGTGATGCTCAATCCCGATGGGCGCTTGTGGATCGACCGTCTCTCGGAGGGCATGTCCGACACCGGCGAGCGCATCTTGCCCGCGGATGGCGAACGCATCATCCGACTGGTTGCTCACCATGTCGGCGCGGAGGTTCATGCCGGCGCCCCGCGTGTTTCGGCCGAATTGCCCGACAGCGGCGAACGCTTCGAAGGTCTCCTGCCTCCGATCGTCACAGGTCCGGCCTTCGCCATCCGCAAGCCGGCGATCTCGGTGTTCACCCTCGACGACTATGTTTCGGCAGGAACGATGACCGCCGATCAGGCGGCGTTGCTGCGCGAGGCCGTCGCCTCGCACGCCAACGTGCTGGTCGCAGGCGGCACCGGCACCGGCAAGACGACGCTTACCAATGCACTGCTGGCCGAAGTCGCGAAGGCGCAGGACCGGCTTCTCATCATCGAGGACACGCGCGAGCTTCAAAGCCAGTCCGAGAACAAGGTGCCGATGCGCACCAAGGACTTCATCGCCAATCTGACAGATCTGGCGCGCTCGGCGATGCGCTTCCGGCCCGATCGCATCATCGTCGGCGAAGTGCGAGGTCCGGAAGCCCTTGATCTCCTGAAACTTTGGGGAACGGGGCATCCCGGCGGCATCGGCACCATCCACGCCGGCACCAGCATCGGCGCGCTCCGCCGGCTCGAACAGCTCATTCAGGAAGCTGTCGTCACCGTCCCCAAGGCACTGATCGCCGAGACCATCGACATCGTGGCGGTTCTCTCCGGTCGCGGGCCCGCGCGCCGGCTCTGCGAACTCGCTCGTGTCGATGGGCTCGGTCCTGACGGCGACTACCGCGTCGCCCCCGCACGCTTTTCCCCCGACCGCCAACCGCTCCCGAAAGGAGAATAGTCATGTCCCTCCGTGTCCCGCCTGTTCTGTCGAAGCTCTTCAGCCCGCCCATCATCTTGTCCATGGTGCCGGTTCAGGCGAGCGGGCACACGCCGTCTTTCGGCGGCTTGCGTCGCCACTTCATGAGCCCGGCGGCCGTCGCCACGATCATGATGACGGCGGCTGTGCCGGCTCATGCTTCCGGTTCCTCCATGCCGTGGGAGGCGCCGCTTCAGTCGATCCTCGAATCCATCGAAGGGCCGGTCGCCAAGATCGTCGCCGTCATCATCATTATTGCCACCGGGCTAGCGCTAGCTTTCGGCGACACGAGCGGCGGCTTCAGGAGGCTGATCCAGATCGTCTTCGGGCTGTCGATCGCCTTTGCGGCCAGTTCCTTCTTTCTCAGCTTCTTCAGCTTCGGCGGCGGGGCGCTCGTCTGATGGCGGGTATTCTGGAACACACCAACGACCTGCCGGGCTTTACCGTCACCGTCCATCGGGCGCTAACCGAGCACATCCTGCTCGGCGGCGCTCCGCGAAGCATCGCCATCATGAACGGGACGCTCGCCGGAGCCGTCGGCCTTGGCCTCCGTCTCTGGCTGGTCGGCCTCGCCATATGGGCCGTCGGGCATTTCGCGGCGGTCTGGGCGGCGAAACGCGATCCGCTGTTCGTGGAAGTCGGTCGTCGTCACCTTCGTATCCCCGGACATCTGTCGGTGTGAGGGCGCGTCCATGATGAACCTTGCCGAATACCGCCGCACCGCCAGCCGCCTCGCGGATTTCCTGCCCTGGGCCGCGCTTGTCGGCGAAGGTGTCGTTCTCAACAAGGACGGATCGCTGCAAAGGACCGCCCAATTTCGCGGTCCGGATCTCGAATCCTCTGTTGCTGCCGAACTGGTCGCTGTCGCCGCCAGGCTGAACAATGCCTTCCGGCGTCTCGGCTCCGGCTGGGCGATCTTCGTGGAAGCGCAGCGCCAGGAGGCCGCGACCTATCCCGACGACCGCTTTCCTGATCCGGCCTCGGGGCTGCTTGACGCCGAACGCAAGGCCGATTTCGAAGAGCAGGGCAGTCATTTCATTTCCGGCTACTTCCTCACCTTCACCTATCTCTCGCCTGCCGAAGATGCGGCGCGTGCCGAGACCTGGCTCTATGAGGGGCGGGAACGATCTGGCGTTGATCCGAACGAGATCCTGCGCGGCTTCGTCGATCGCACCGATCGTGTGCTGGCGTTGCTCGACGGCTTTATGCCCGAATGCCACTGGCTCGATGATGCCGAGACGCTGACCTACCTGCACTCGACAGTCTCGACCAAACGGCACCGTGTCCGCGTTCCCGAAACACCGATGTACCTGGACGCGCTGCTGGCCGATCAGTCTCTGACCGGCGGGCTGGAGCCGCGCCTTGGCGACGCTCATTTGCGCATCCTCACCATCGTCGGTTTCCCGACCGCGACCACGCCCGGAATTCTCGACGAACTGAACAGGCTCGCCTTTCCCTATCGCTGGTCGACTCGCGCGATCCTCCTGGACAAGACCGATGCCATCAGGCTGCTCACCCGCATCCGCCGCCAGTGGTTTGCGAAGCGCAAGTCGATCGCCGCCATTTTGAAAGAAGTCATGACCAACGAGGCTTCGGTTCTGGTCGATACCGATGCCGCGAACAAGGCGACCGACGCGGACATCGCGCTCCAGGAACTCGGCGCAGACTATGCCGGTATGGCCCATGTGACGGCGACCATCGCCGTCTGGGACACCGATCCCCGCCTTGCCGACGAAAAGCTACGGCTTGTCGAAAAGGTGATCCAGGGTCGCGACTTCACGGCGATGCCGGAATCCATCAATGCCGTCGACGCCTGGCTTGGCTCGCTGCCGGGGCATGTTTACGCCAACGTGCGCCAGCCGCCGATCTCGACGCTCAATCTCGCCCACATGATTCCCCTCAGTGCCGTGTGGGCGGGGCCGGAACGGGATGACCACCTGGGTAGCGGCCCCT
The DNA here is from genome assembly GCF_037039395.1 of Agrobacterium vitis. Lineage (NCBI taxonomy): Bacteria > Pseudomonadati > Pseudomonadota > Alphaproteobacteria > Hyphomicrobiales > Rhizobiaceae > Gillisella > Gillisella vitis. The sequence goes on from NZ_CP146244.1 coordinate 29,914, forward strand.
TGCTCTTTGGCAAGACCGAGGGAAGCACCCCGTTCCGGCTTTCCATTCACGTCGGCGATGTCGGACACACGCTCGTCGTCGGGCCGACCGGCTCGGGAAAGAGCGTGTTGCTCGCCTGCATGGCGCTCCAGTTCCGTCGCTACGCCCAGGCCCAGGTCTTCGCCTTCGATTTCGGGGGCTCGATCCGGGCCGCAGCTCTCGCCATGGGCGGCGACTGGCATGATCTTGGTGGTGATCTCACCGAGGGAGACGCGTTTTCCGTTTCGCTCCAGCCGCTTGCGCGCATCCATGACGTGCCCGAACGCGCCTGGGCGGCCGACTGGATCGTCGCCATCCTGACGCGTGAGAGCATCGCGATCACGCCTGATGTCAAGGAGCATATCTGGACGGCGCTGACCTCTCTGGCTTCGGCGCCGGTCGAGGAACGCACCATCACCGGCCTGACGGTGCTGCTGCAATCGAACGACCTCAAGCAGGCGCTCAGGCCGTATTGCGTCGGCGGTCCCTATGGCCGGCTGCTCGATGCCGAAACCGAGCACCTCGGCAGCGCGTCGGTGCAGGCCTTCGAGATCGAGGGGCTGGTTGGCACCGGCGCAGCACCCGCCGTCCTGTCCTATCTGTTCCATCGCATCGGCGATCGGCTCGATGGCTCGCCCACCTTGCTCATCATCGATGAGGGCTGGCTGGCGCTCGATGATGAAGCCTTTTCCGGGCAGTTGCGGGAATGGCTGAAAACCCTGCGCAAGAAGAACGCCAGCGTGATCTTCGCCACGCAATCATTGTCGGATATCGACAATTCGGCGATCGCCCCGGCGATCATCGAAAGTTGCCCGACGCGTCTGCTTCTTCCAAATGAGCGCGCTGTCGAACCGCAGATCACCGCGATCTATCAGCGATTTGGCTTGAACGCGCGCCAGATCGAGATCCTCGCGCGGGCCACGCCGAAAAAGGACTACTACTGCCAAAGCCGCAGGGGGAAACGCCTGTTCGATTTGGGCCTGTCCGAAGTCGGTCTCGCCCTCACGGCTGCCTCCTCGAAATCCGACCAGTCCGCCATCGCCCGCGTCTTCGCCGAGCACGGCCGGGACGGCTTCCTTGCCGCCTGGCTGCGCCTGCGCGGCGTCGACTGGGCCGCGGACCTCATTCCTGACCTCGCCAATCTCGTCCCCCAGCCCGACAAGGAGGCTCAATCATGAAGACCCACCGTTTCCGCGCGGCACTGCTTGCCGCATCCATTCTCACCTTCTCAGGCCCGGCCTCGATCGTTCTGGCGCCGCCGGCGTCCGCCGCCTGGATCGTCTACGACCCGACCAACTATTCGCAGAACCTCCTGTCCGCCGCGCGCGCGCTGGAGCAGATCAACAACCAGATCACCAGCTTGCAAAACGAAGCGCAGATGCTGATCAACCAGGCCCGCAATCTGGCGAGCCTGCCGTATTCGTCGTTGCAGCAGATCCAACAGTCCGTTCAGCGCACGCAGCAGCTTCTGTCCCAGGCGCAGAACATCGCGTTCGACGTCGGCCAGATCGATCAGGCATTCCAGTCGAAATACGCCAGCGTCTCGCTTTCGGCCACCGACGCGCAACTCGTCGCCGATGCAAAGGAGCGCTGGAAGAACAGCGTCGGCGGCCTGCAGGACGCCATGCGCGTGCAGGCCACCGTCGTCGGCAATATCGACACCAACCGCACCGAGATGTCGCAACTGGTCGGTCAGAGCCAGAGCGCGACCGGCGCGCTTCAGGCGGCGCAGGCAGGCAACCAGCTTCTCGCCCTTCAGTCGCAGCAGCTTTCCGACCTCACGGCCCTGCTTGCCGCCAATGGCCGGTCCACTGCACTCACCGAGGCCGAACGCGCCGCCGCGGCCGAACAGGGACGCGTGCAGCGCCAGCGCTTCCTGATGCCAGGCTCCGGCTATCAGGCCGGCAGCGCCAAGATGTTCAACTGAGGGCGCTGGCCATGGACGGCAAGATGCTGGCCCGTCTGGGCGCCGTCGTCTTTGTCGCCGTCGCGATCACCGCGACGGCGACCGAGATGATCAGAAAGAGAGAGGCCCCGGCGCCATGGACACGATCCACACCCGCCGTCGGATCACCGGCGGATCCCCTCCGGCTCGGCCAGCGCCGGTGCCAGCAGCTTGGGCAGGCTGCCACCAGCGATCCCGAATGCCTGCGTGTCTGGTCGGAAACACGAGACCGCTTCCTTGGCAGGACTTCCGTGCCGGTCGCCCCACAAACCATCGAAGGGCAGTGAATCATGGGTGGCAGCGGCGTCATCGACAATTTCCTCGGGGTCTTCACCTCCTATATCGACAGCGGGTTCGGTCTTCTCGGCGGCGAGGTCGCCTTCATCGCCACCACGCTGATCGTCATCGACGTGACGCTCGCCGCCCTGTTCTGGAGCTGGGGCGCCGACGACGACATCATCGCCCGTCTGGTGAAAAAGACCCTGTTCGTGGGCGTCTTCGCCTACCTGATCTCGAACTGGAACAATCTCGCCCGCATCATCTTCGAGAGCTTTGCCGGCCTCGGTCTCAAAGGGTCGGGCACCGGCTTTTCGACGGCGGACCTCCTTCGCCCCGGACGGGTGGCGCAAGTCGGTCTCGATGCGGCCCGCCCGCTGCTGGAATCCATTTCCGACCTCATGGGCTGGGTCGCATTCTTCGAGAATTTCATTCAGATCGCGTGCCTGCTGTTTGCCTGGGCACTCGTCCTGCTGGCGTTCTTCATTCTGGCCATCCAGCTGTTCGTCACGCTGATCGAATTCAAGCTGACGACCTTGGCGGGGTTCGTCCTCATCCCGTTCGGACTGTTCGGAAAGACGGCCTTCATGGCCGAAAGGGTTCTTGGCAATGTCGTCTCTTCCGGCATCAAGGTCCTGGTGCTCGCCGTCATCATCGGCATCGGCTCCACCCTGTTCAGCCAGTTCACTGCCGGTTTCGGCGGCGCCACACCGACGATCGACGATGCCATGGCCGTTGTGCTGGCCGCGCTTTCATTGCTGGGCCTCGGGATATTCGGTCCCGGCATCGCCAACGGTCTCGTTTCCGGCGGCCCGCAGCTCGGCGCGGGTGCTGCCGTCGGCACCGGCCTTGCCGTCGGTGGCGCAGCGCTTGCCGCAGGCGGCGCGGCCGGTCTGGCCTTGCGGAGTGGCGCCGCGGCATTGTCCGGTGGCGCGGCCGCCGTTCGGGGTGGAGCGGCGGCGGCGGGTGCCGCATCTACCGCCTATAATCTCGGATCGATGGGACAGAGCGGCGCTTTGGGCGTGGCGTCTGGTCTCGGCCGTGTTGCTCGCGGTGCAGGCTCCGCTGCCGTCTCGCCGCTCAAGCGCGCAGCCGGGCAGGCGGCCGAAAGAGTCAGATCGAATTTTTCCGAAGGCGTGAAAGACGGCTTCAGCGCGACCGGCGGCTCTTCCACGCTTGGCACCGTCGGCGGTGCCGATCCCGCCAATAACGATTCCTTTGCCGTCACCCCATCGGGTTCGCGCGATGGCGCCCCCGATTGGGCCAGGCGCATGAAACGCAGCCAGCACGTCAGCCACGGCGTTTCCGCGGCCGCCCATGCCGTCCGTTCCGGCGACAGCCATGGTGGTGGCTCTTCCGTCAATCTCTCCGAAAGTGACCGCTCATGAGCTTGTTCAAACGACCGGCAGCCCATTACGGCAAGACGCCGCAACCCGAAACACCCTATCAGAAGGCCGCACAGATCTGGGACGAACGTATCGGTTCGGCCCGTGTGCAGGCGCGGAACTGGAGGTTCATGGCCTTCGGAAGCCTGATCCTTTCGGCGGGCTTTGCCGCAGCACTCGTCTGGCAGTCCACGCGTGGGACCGTCGTGCCGTGGGTCGTACAGGTCGACAAGCTCGGCCAGACCCAGACCGTCGCCGCTGCCACGGCCGACTATCGTCCCACCGATCCGCAGGTGGCATGGCATCTGGCGAGATTCATCGAACAGGTCAGGAGCATTCCCGCCGATCCCATCATCGTCCGCCAGAACTGGCTCCGCGCCTATGACTGGACGACGGATCGGGGTGCGACAGCGCTGAACGACTACGCGCGGTCCAACGACCCCTTCACCAAGGTCGGCAAGCAACAGATCGCCGTCGAGGTGTCGAGCGTCATTCGCGCGTCGCCCGACAGCTTCCGTGTCGCCTGGACCGAGCGCCGCTACGAGAATGGTCAGCTTTCCACCACCGAGCGCTGGACCGCGATCCTGACCATCGTAATCCAGACGCCCCGCGATGCTGAACGGCTCAAGGCCAATCCTCTCGGCATCTACGTCAACGCGATTTCATGGTCGAGGGAGATGGGCGAATGAACAAGCCGCCAATCCGCAAAGCCGTAAACCCGTCTTTCCGTAAACCCGCATTTGCTGCCGTGCTCTTGTCTGCCGCCGCACTGGCCGGCTGCGCCACGCCGCAGAAGCCGCCACAGATCCGCTACGACGCCGATGTGCCGGCACTGCCGGCCGTTCCTGCCGTGCTGACCGATGATCGTCCGAAGTCGCTGCACATTCCGCCTGGCTGGACGCCGGCGCGCGGAGGAGCCACGGCAACCACCCCGACCGGGCGGATTCAGAATGCCAATGACGCGGCCCGTGTCGAGCCACGCCGGGAGGGCTACTACAACGCCATCCAGATCTATCCCTGGAGCGAGGGTGCGCTCTATCAAGTCTATGCCGCACCCGGCCAGATCACCGACATCGCGCTCGAACCCGGCGAAAGCCTCACCGGAGCCGGGCCGATCGCCGCCGGCGATACTACGCGCTGGATTATCGGCGATACCGAGAGCGGCAGCGGCACCACCCGGCGCGTGCATGTCCTAGTGAAACCCGCACGTCCCGACATCACTACCAACCTGGTGATTTCCACCGATCGCCGTACCTACCTGATCGAATTACGCTCCGGTGAAAAACCCTACATGCCATCGGTCGCCTGGTCCTATCCACAGGTGCCGGGCTCTCGACAATCCATCCCCGACACGCCGGCTATTCCGGCCGTGGCGGCGCGAAACTACCGCTATGGCCTCACCGGCGACACGCCGCCCTGGCGGCCGGTCTCCGTCTATGACGATGGCCGCAAGGTCTATGTCGAATTTCCGCGCGGCATCGTACAGGGGGAATTTCCGCCGCTCTTCGTCATCGGCCCGGAAGGCGAGGCGCAGATCGCCAATACCCGTATCTATAGGAACATCCTGATCGTTGATCGCCTCTTCGGTGCGGCGGAATTGCGCCTGGGCAGCGGCAAGCATCAGCAGACTGTGAGGATCGTCCGCACAAGCGGAGTTGTGCAGGCGCCGACAGCCCAAACCAAGGAAGGAGGGCGGTCGTCATGAGCGAGGCCGACAACCGCCAAGATGCAACCCAGGCCCCCGGTCCTGTTCCACCCATGCGCTTGCGAGCGGAACCGCCGCGCGTCACCCGGCTATCGCGCAAGGTGCTCGCCGGACTTGGCCTCGTAGCGTCACTCGGTATCGGTGGCGCATTGATTTATGCGCTTCAGACCCGAGATCGCGGCAATGGTGGCGAAGAGCTTTACTCGACCGAGAACCGGACCACTGCCGACGGTTTGGCCGGCTTGCCGCGGGACTATACCGGTCCCATCCTGGGGCCGGCTTTGCCGGGGGATCTCGGCCGTCCGATCCTCAGTGCGCGGGATCGTGGTCAGCCTGTCGTTGTGCCGACAATGACGGCTCCGAACGTCGATCCGGCCGAGCAACGCCGCCTCGCCGAAGCGGAAGCCGCCCGAACCAGCCGCGTGTTCTTCCAGACAGAAACACGGACAACGGCAAGCGCGATAACGCCCAACGCGAATACGACGCCGAATCTTGCCGGTCTCGATCAGGCCGGCGCTCCCACGGCACAGGACCGGCAGGCCGCCTTCCTCAACGCTGCCGTCGATCGCCGCACCGTTGCAGCCGATCGCGTGATGTCGCCGGCGTCGCCCTATGTGCTGCAGGCCGGTTCGGTGATATCCGGAGCGCTTATCACCGGCATTCGCTCCGATCTCCCCGGCCAGATTACCGCCCAGGTCACCGAGAACATCTACGACAGCCCGACTGGCCGCATTCTGCTTGTGCCGCAGGGCACCCGCATCATTGGCCAATATGACAACAACGTCGGCTTCGGCCAGAGGCGTGTCCTCCTGGTCTGGAACCGGCTGATATTCCCGAATGGACGATCCATCGTTCTCGAACGACAGCCTGGTGCCGATACGCAGGGCTATGCCGGTCTCGAGGATGGCGTCGACTACCACTGGTGGGATTTGGCGAAGGCAGCCGGTCTTTCGACGTTGCTCTCGGTTGGTGCAGAACTCGCCACGGACGACGACGATCGGCTGATCCAGGCCATCCGCAACGGTGGCCAGGATACGATCAATGATGCCGGACAACAGATCATCCAACGTCAGTTGCAGATCGCGCCGACGCTGACCATCAGGCCCGGATTTCCGGTCCGAATTATCGTCACCCGGGATCTCGTGATGGAGCCCTATAGAGGTTGACCCAATGGCCAAATTAAAGCTCGGACCCATTGCCGACGATAAGCCCGTGAAGGTCACGGTGGAATTGCCGGCCACACTTCACCGCGATCTGGTGGCCTACGCTGAGGTACTTGGCGGTGAGACGGGCCAGCCAGCACTCGAACCGGCAAAGCTCATCGCTCCCATGATCGAACGGTTCATGGCGACAGACCGAGGCTTTGCAAAGGCTCGTCGGATTCCACGGCGAAACGCTGGTCATGGCCCGGATACAGGCCGCTCGGCATAAGACGCCTTGCTATGCTCCCGAGGTCGGCTTCAGATCCGAACGAGCGGCCGGCTTCTCGATCGGATAGAGAGATCGTGCGGCCGCAAATTTCATGAACGGGGAGATCGTGGGATTTTGCTGTTCTGCGAGCAGTACCGCGCTGAACGCAACTATGTCGGTGTCATCGCCGACAGGAACGAATGCGACGTTCGTGTAATCCTCACTGACTGTCGATTCCAGCGTCATGAACACGCCGAAACCGCGAGCCACGAGGGTAAGCAGGTCATCCCGTCCGACATCGTGGACCGAAATGTCTGGGCTTGAGCCGCTCCCGTAGAGCTTCCTCAAAAGCAGTGATTCCATTTCGGCGCCCTTATCGTTTGCCGGGCTCAAAAAGGTCTCGTCACGCAGGTCGTCCCAAGGAAGGCTTGGCAGTTCCGCTAGACGATGACTTTTCGGCAGCGCGACGACGAGACGTTCGTTCCACATCTTTGTCGTCGTGCAGTCATGCACATCGGGCGCACCTGCCAGAAACGCCACATCAAGACGCCGGCTAAGCAAACGAGTGCCGGCGATCCGCTGCGAAACCTCTTCCACACGTACGTCGACCGACGGATAAGCCGCACGATAGCTTTCCAGCAGGTCTCCGAGAAAGCCGTTAGCTAGAGATGTGGCCACACCAATTCGCAACTCCCCGATCTCCCCACGATGAGCTTTGCGTGTGTCAAGGATCGCCCGCTCCATATGGGATGCACCAACCGCAGCCGACTGGAGGAACCGCGCTCCGGCTGGCGTCAATTCTGCACCTTTGCGGCTGCGATCAAACAACGCAATCCCAATGCGGCGCTCCAAAAGCTGAACTCGCCGGCTGACTGTCGATTGTGAGAGATCAAGAGCATGTGCCGCTGCTCGAAAACTTCCGTGTTCCGCAACAAGAATGGCATAGGTCAGGTAACGTAGGTCGAGCGAGAGGTCTGGCATAAGTACTGTTCCAAGCCATCTTCGCTTTATGCGGGTTCTAAAGAGATGGTGGACAAGGCGACATACGCATCAAGAGTATGTATTAATCTGCCTCGCATGGGGTCGGGCTGATAGAAGCGGATCTCCTCGGTGATCCATGCAAGAACGTCTTTCAGATTGGGCTCATCGTCTTGAACTGCGGTATGGGCGATCAGCCTGTCGAACAAAAGCTGCATTTGTCGTCCTCCGTGAAGCGTTGCTGCCGCGTTCGTCACCCGGATGCAGTGAGATCGGGTAGCATTGTCGCCAATGCTGCATGCATCGTTCTCTATTAACGCGTGACCGGTTAAATGCCGTCGGGCTATCTTCTGGTTTGCTCCGCCCGTATCGCCGCGACCGTCTCGCGGATACGCTCGACCTGTCCAGGAATTTCATCGAGCTTTATGAAACCGCGCTCCACCAGGGTGTCCTCGGCAGCCTCTAGCCAATACTCGAAGTAATGCGCTGTGATTTCGTCTCCATGACGGCTGTCGTCCTCGTACGCCTTTAGATGCTCGACGAGACGCTGTTGAAAATCCCTCCAGTCGATCTTGCCGGTTTCGACCAACGCGACGATCAAGGCAAATATCCGGGCATGCCAGGCCTGCGGAAAGAGCGGCCCGTCGCTGCAGAGTTCGCGGATGTCAGCTGCCGCTATCTGGCGGAGCGAAGGTTCATAGTCAGACGTGGTCAAGATATGCCTCCGCGAGATCGAGATAGATTTTGTCGTGTCCGTTCTTCACCCCGGTGCCCCAGAGATCCCTGGCGGAAAAAAGCACTGTGTAGCAATGCTGCGGCTGCGGTCCGGCTCCGGCTGCGACCGCGTCGGCGAATTGGAAGACACCGTTGTCAGCGACGATCGTCCCGGACTTCGAACGGACATAGCGCGGTACTCGGGTATGTCCTGCGGGGGAGTTGGTAGAGACGCGAACGGCCTGCCCGGCGGAGAAGCCGGGCTTTATGGTAGAAGAAGGGTAACGCATGTCGACGCCTTTTTTCATCGCGTCGAGAAGTCCTTCCGGTGTGGATGGCACATGTTTCGCCAGGTCAACATCGAACTGCTTTTTGCCGCTTGTCATTTCCTCAGCGGTTGCCAGTCCTGCATCCTTCACGAGCTCTGAGGTGGCGATCGCCCATTTTTCGAAATAGTCCATTTGGAGGTAGTCGATCGGCGCCAATTGCTCGATCTTGTAGCGGTGCATGTCGGCGCAGAAAGGGATGGGGCCGGCGAGAGCCTGAGCCAGGCCGAAAGAGCGGCGCTGCCAGTCGTGCCGGAACACATACTCGCCTTCCTCAATCGGGACCGGCCCGAAACCGTGCATGCCACCTAAGTCGTGAATGCCGTCCATGGTGATCTTCGCCTCCGTTCGGCGGTTACAGAATAGAGGTGCCGATCATGCTGTCCCGGGTGACGAGCAAGGCGAGCTCATCGAGAGACAAACCTTCGGTTCCATCCGGACGCTCCGGCAGCACCATGTATCGGATTTCGGCGGTGCTATCCCAGACGCGGACTTCCTTTTCGTCGGAAAGGTTCAGGCCAAATTCCTGAAGGACCGCCCTCGGCTCGCGCACGACGCGGGAGCGGTAAGCGGAACCCTTGTACCAGGCGGGAGGTAGGCCGAGGACCGGCCAAGGGTAGCAGGAGCAAAGGGTGCAAACGATCACGTTGTGAATGTCGGCGGTGTTTTCAACCACCCGCATGTGTTCGCCCTGATAGCCTTTGAACCCCATGGAATGGATAGCGCCGGTCCCGTCGCGCAGCAGCCATGCCTTGAATTCCGGATCGGTCCAGGCGCGAGCGACGACCGCGGCCCCATTTCTCGGCCCTGTCTCCCGCTCATAATAATCAATTACGCGGTCCAGTGTCTCGGATGTCACGAGACCCTTGGCGACCATCAGTTCTTCCAGCGCGCGAACGCGCAGCATCGCGCCCTCCTCGATGGGATCGTGCTCATGATCTCCGTGATGATGAGCGTGGGTCAGGCGTTGGTCATGTTTGTCCCTGGACATGCAGTAACTCCCGGAAAGCAGGCGTGCCCGTAGACTGGGTCATAGGGTATCGGCCGGCGATAATGGCGGCGTAGTTGACGTTGATCGAGAGTATAGTCTCGATTTTCTGAGCGATGGTCAGAAGTTTTTCGTCTTCTCCATGGCTTCCGACGAGCTGGATACTGAGAGCCCTTCCGTCGGGGAGGAGTACGGCCGGCATGGAGACGACTGGATGGCCGGTCTGGTTGAATAGCGCGGTGTAGCGGATCGTCGCCTCAAGCTTCGACAGGGTTCTGCCGCCGAGATCAAACAAGCGGGCGTTTTTCAGCGGAGCGTCGATCGGCATGGTCGGCACAACGATCACGTCGACCCGATCTACTGCCGCGTCGACAGCAAGCCGGCAGCGGCGTCGGCTCTCCTGCGCGCGCTCATACGCTTCTAAGGAAATTGTGTTGCCGAGTTCTACGGTCGCCCGGGCGATATCCGGGTAGGACGGCCATTCATTCGGAAAGAAAGACTGATGGTAGATCGCAGCTTCCCTTGGGAGGTTAACCATATGGAAGGGGAGGATTTCGTCGGGAAGTGGAAGCGATGTCGTCTCAAACGCTGCGCCGCTGGCGCCGAGCCGCGAAATGACACTGCGCATCGCATCCTTGATCGCCGGATCCGCATCCTCGAAATATGCCTCGCATAGTCCAAGCCGCAGTCGAGGCGACGCCGTATCGTCCAGAGGTTCGCTGCCCGGCCCTTCGATAATTCTCTGCAGGATGCGAAGGTCCGCGATGTTCCGGGCGAGCGGACCAACATGATCGAGTGAGTGGGCAAGGGGACGCACACCGGTGACGTCAACGCGGCCCCAGGTCGGCTTGAAGCCGTAGATCGAGCAGCAGGCCGCGGGAATCCGGATGCTGCCTCCAGTGTCTGTTCCAATCGCACCGGGCACGAGGCCGGCGGCAACCGCCGCAGCCGATCCCCCGCTTGATCCGCCGGCAGTACGATCAGGGGCGAGCGGATTGACGACCTGGGGTGTCTCCGTGGAGAAAGCGCCTGGATCGGTTTCGGTCACGCCGATAATGACAGCGCCGGCCTTACGCAGACGCTGGACGACGACGGCGTCGGTGGCGGGCCTGGAGTCCGAAAGATGGGCAAGACCGGCCTTGCAGATGGCCGGATGCGTATCGATCAGGTCCTTTATCGCAACAGGGATCCCATCGAGGGGACCGCGCGAACGTCCTCCCCTGCGGCGGGCATCGGAGGCTGCGGCTTCCTGAATTGCGCTTTCGGAGAGAAGGTCGCTGAATGCACCGACCCGCGTGCTGCGGACCGCTGCGAGGAAGCTGTTGCAAACCTCTACCGCAGTTCGTTCTCCGGTGTTCAGCCGGGCAGAGAGTTCGCCGATCGTCTGGAACAGCTCCATGTTGGTTGATTGCCTCCTGTTGCGCTCTCCGGGGGCGGCTAGCCGCGCGAAATGTGGTCAGCTTATGGATGGCACCTACCCAGAGAAATTCTGAACTGATAATATTCAGTTTGACGTTTCTAAATGTATCTCAGATGCATGGCGGTTCGATCACTCGCCATTCCGTACTCCCAGACTGCGCAGCATCCCGGTTTGCTCGTGGCAATTGAAGTATCTGAAAGACTGGTCCTCGGCCTTGAGAACCATCATCTCGTGATAAAGCCGCAACTTCGCGGTTTCACCGGCGAGACGGTAATGGCGAAGGCCGGCGGCAAATATCTTGAGATGGGTATCGGCCTTTACCCAAGCTTCCAGATCGGCGAGTGATCGCCACGCGCTCAGGCTATAGGTTTTTTCGAGTGCGCCGGAGTTCCCTTCGATTTGCATGTAGCGGTTGAAGAAGCAGCCGACCGAATATCCGTCAAAATCGATCTCGCGCATGCCAGCCTCCAGCATGGTCTTCACCGTTTCGAGGTAGAATGCGCGTTCAGGACCGGATGTGTCGCTCCAGTCCTGGCCTGATCTCAGCAGACAAAGATTATCGTGAGGTTCGACGGTGACGCACCGGCCTTTGGTCGGCACGTCCGGAACCAATGCATTGCGTTCATCCGCCGGCGGGGGGACGAGAGCGTCGAACTGGGCACGAGGAATGCGATCGCGGGCCGAGCCCCAGTATTCATGGGTATCGGTTTTGCCACTCATCTTGTCCGCGAGAAGGCTGTAGCCGTCCGGATGGGGATGGGAAAATGTTGTTTCGGTATCCATGACGGAGGGCAGGAATGCTTCCTCGAAAGCACCGATCGTCCCTTCGGTCGGTAGATCCCTATACCACCAGTCCGCCGGCATCACGGCCCGCCACTGTCGGAAGCGTTCGCCGTCCCGCCAATAGAGAGCGAAGATCAGGTTCTCGCAGCCGAGGACGTCAATGAACCGGGCACGGTCGACGTATTCCGGACCCGAGGACCCGGCGATCGCATTCTCGATGCTCGCGATCGCCAGGTCCGCATTCGTCCCGGGAGGGAATTGGAGGCCGAGGTAAATGATCGGCAGCGTTGTGACGTCTTGGCCGAAACGAGCGGAATAGGAAGCGTGTATGGGCGAAAAATTCGACGGGGCGCCGAGTGGGTGAGTGCGTGTTCGCCTGAGATGGTCGGGAATCGCTGGCTCCAGTTCCTCGGCATTGCCAATATGGTCCTCTGTCACGATCGTGTAGCCACAAGTGATGACGTTTTATCGTCCTGCTTCCGCGTCTTGCGGATCAGGGCAATAGCTTTGTCGAGTGCCCCGATCAGACCTTTTGGCATGAGAACGACAAACAGGACTAGCACGACACCGACCACCGTATTCTTGATATCCCCAACGCTCTGGGCGCCGTCAACCAGCGCGATCATAGCTGCGGCGCCGAGGACGGGTCCCCACGTTGTTCTGAGGCCCCCGACGATCATCATTCCGAGCAGCATCACGATGGTCGGCAGCTCGAAAAGGCTTGGTCCTGCAAACCGGAAATGCGTTGCGTAGACCGCGCCCGTCAGACCCGTGAAAAAGGCAGTAATCACAAAGGCAGTGACCTGGAAATGGGTTCTGTCGAGGCCGCGGCTAGCAGCATAGATCGCACTGTCGCGCAGGGCACGGAACGCCAGGCCGAGCCGACCGTGGATGACGACGATGGACGCAAGCACCGAGATGCCGAGCGTTGCCAGGACCACAAAGTAGTTTCCGACGATCCAGTTGCCCTTCAGTAGTTGCCGGAAGCCGAAATCGGCTATGCCGGAAAACCCGTTTCCACCCCCGAATAGCGGCTGGCACAAGCCCCCAGTCATGGTGAAGCAGCCGGAGTCCGTGACGATCAAGGTCTGGACCATGTAGACGATCGCGAAGGTCAGCAGGGCGACATAGGCGTTGGCAAGACGCAGACATGCGATGCCGATGACGAGCGCGAAGGCAGCTGAGATCGCCGCACCGGCGGGCATGGCAAGCCACGGCGATAGGCCGAGATAGGCGCCATTCATCCCTACGGTATAGGCACCGACGGCGAAGAACAGCATTTGGCCAAGGGAAAATACACCAGCGTGCCCCAACAGCACGTTCCATTGCGTCGCAACGGAGGCCCAGATCATGAACAGGATGATTTCGCCAAGCAAATAGCGCTGGGTAACAAACAGGGGCAACACAGCGAGCAGAGCGAGAAGGACAACTAGGCCGATCAGATGCTGGGAGAGACTTCCGGACTTTCTCATGAGCGCACGGTCTCCTTCTGACCAAAAAGGCCTGCGGGTTTTAAAATCAGGACGAAGATCACGACGGCTAACATCAGCGGAAGACCGAAGCGGACGCCGAGATAGTATCCGATCGCTGCCTCGATGAGGCCGAAAGCGATGGCGCAGAAACCCGCACCGGTGACACTGCCCAGGCCGGCAACGACGCAGATGATAAAGGCGCGGATCAGGGGATTGTCGCCGAGAGCGGGAGATAGGCCAGCGAGCGAGGAAATCAGAATGCCGGCCGCTGCAGCCAGAAGCCCGGAAATTGCCATGACCTGAAGGTAGATCCATTCTGTCTTGACGCCCATCAACTGGGCTGCGTCACGGTTCATCGCCGTGGCACGAATTGCACGGCCGAACCGCGTGAAAGTGAGCAACCAGGCCATTGCGCTGATAAGGATGCCGGCGATCACTACGATGAGTACCGACTGATAGGTGATAGCAATGCCCCCCAGTTTAAAGGAGCCCCCGATCTGGACAGGCTGCTTGAACGGGTAAGCCCCGAACTGCTTTAGTACCAGGTCCTGCAGGAGGATGGCCACACCCGCCGTCGCCACCATGATAATGGTCTCGAAATCATCTGCCTTCAGAATGAGGCGGACGACAAGCATGTGCAGTAGGACGCCCGCGAGCGCACCGGCGCTGATCCCGGATACCAATCCAACGGCAAGCGGCATGCCCCAGATTTGGCAGACGGTATAGGCCGCATAAGCGCCCACCGTCATGAACAGCCCGTGGGCCATGTTGAACATGCCCATTGTGCCATAAACGAGGGCCAGACCAACCGAGGCGAGGGCATACAGCGCCCCGAGATAAAGTCCGGTCACTGCAATCTGAAGAAAGGCGTCCATATCATTCGCCTCCAAGATAGGTTTTGATAATACTGCCGGATCTCGAAAGCTCTTCGGCCGACCCGCTCCATTCAAATCGCCCACCGTCCATGAGGTGGAAGGCGGACGCCAGGTGTTCCACCCTGCTTGGATTTTCCTCCACCACGAGGATAGACTGCCCGCTTGCGGCAATGCCTGCGAGTGCATCGTAGATCTGCTCGATAATGAGCGGCGCCAGTCCGAGAGACGGCTCGTCGATCATCATCAACTTGCCCTTAGCCATCATACCGCGGCCGACCCCGACCATTCTCCGCTCGCCGCCTGACAGCGAGTTGGCCATCTGATTGCGTCGATCCCGAAGTTTTGGGAAAAGTGCATAGACGTCGTCGAGAGTCGCATGAACGCCTGACTGATCTGTCCGCGTGTAGGCCCCCATCAAAAGGTTTTCTTCGACGGTCATTCGCATGAACAATTGGTCCCCCTGCGGAACAAGAACCAATCCTGCGCGGGCTCGTGCAGGTGCGCCCGCCTCCAAAGGCCGCCCGTCGAATTCAATGCTGCCCGTCCAGGCGGGCAAAAGGCCGGATATCGTACGCAGCAGCGTCGATTTCCCATGGCCGTTGGGGCCAATTATCGCCGTCAACTGACCGCGCTCGACATCTATATCGAGATCGTGGATGACGCGGATCTGGCGATAGCCCGATGTGAGGCCCCTGATTTTGAGGAGAGTGGTCATGATGCGTGTCCCCCGATCTTGTCGGCAGCCGATCCGAGGTAGACGGAACGGACCAACGCGTCGGCCGCTATACCTTTCGGCTGGCCGTCATAGATCAGTTTCCCCTGGTGGATGATCAGCGCACGGTCTGCCACGGTCGTGAGGAAGTGCATCACGTGTTCGATGAAAACGATGCAGATGCCTCTGGAGCGGAGCTTGAACATCAACTGTATGAATTCGTCGATCTCGGCAGGCATCAGTCCTCCCACCGGTTCGTCGAGCAGTAGGATTTTGGGGGCGTGAACAACCGCAGAGGCAACCATCAGCTTCTTGCGCGCCAACACTGGAATATCTGCCACCGTTTCGTGCGCGAGCTCGTGCAGACCGCAATCTTCAAGACAGGCCATTGCCTGCTCGCGATAGGCCTTTCCGACAATGAGCCCTTTCCTTTGACTATTTCCGCCGAAAACGACGGCCGCGAGCATATTCTCAAGAACAGTCAGGCTAGAGAACCCGCTGGTGACCTGAAACGTCCGCGCCATACCCCTATGGAAAAGACGATGCGGTGGGATGCCGGTAATCGATTGCCCCTCAAAGAGCACCTGACCGCTGGTGACAGCGGTCAGGCCCGACATGAGATCGAAGAAGGTGGTCTTGCCGGCACCATTAGGTCCGCCGATGCCGACCGTCTCACCTTCCGCGATCTTCAGATCGATCCCGTCCACGGCAGCGAGAGCGCCGTAATGTTTTTTCACATCACGGCATTCAAGAATGGGCTCTGCCATGGCTTCCCCTCAAGACTTGATCCAATTCGGCAGCTCAAACTTGGCCACGTCGTAGGGGAAAGGGGAAATGATCGCGCCGTTTTCGGCCTTGTTCTTGATCTGGCTGAAGATGTGCGACATCCCGAGCGAGGGATCCTTCGTCTGGACGGGATAGGAGAAAGCCTGCTGGGTTTCCTGATCGAAGCGGATGGCGCCTGTAGGCCCCCGGAATATGCTCGCCTTCAGTCGTGCGGCGATCTTCTTGTTCTGCTCTTCCTCATAGGCTTTGCCCACGCCTCCGGCCAGGGCGGCGGCTTGAGCGAATAGATGAAGCGCTTCATAGGTCTGTGCGCCACCGTTGGGTGAAGCTTTGTCGCCGAACTTCTTGATGTACTTGTCCGCAAACCCCTTGCTGAAATCGTCGGACAGCACGCCGATATTGGTCGCGTAGAGGACACCGACCGAGGCGTCTCCAGCAATATCGCGGAACGCGGCGAGCGAGGCTCCATATTGGAGATAGACCAAGCTCTTGGTCGGGTTCGTAAGGAACTGGATCATGAACTGCGCCTGATCCGCCGGGAAGAAATGCGTGACCGCGACGTAGGCCGGCTGATCGGCGCGGATCTTCGCAAGCGTCGGTCCCCACTCCGAGGTCGGAGCCTGGACCGTCTCATAAAGTGATATTTCATAGCCGTATTCCGCGGCCCGTTCCTTGATCGAGTTGGCGATGTTAATGGAATAGGTGAGCGGGCCGGTCACGAGAGCGATCTTTTTGTTCTTGGGCACGTAGTTGCCGTTCGCCTCCAGCGTCTTGATGAATTCGAGGAAGGCGAAGCCGTAATAAAGTTCCGACGGGCAATACATGAACGAGCCCCAGTATTTGGTGGGGTCGCCCTTGACGAGTTCCGTATGGGCGCGGGCCGTATCGGCGTGCAGATAGATCACGGACGCGTCAGCGGCGACGTTCTGCAGTGCCGTCTGCGAGCCGAAATTGTAGCCGGAAATAAGAGCACTCGCGCCGTCGTTGTCGATCAGCCGCTGGCCGGCGCTGGTGATCTTGTCGTCACCGCCGGATTCCGTGTCCGCTACGGCAACCTTGATTTCTCGGCCGAGGATCCCGCCAAGTGCGTTGATTTCTTCGGCGGCCAACTCCAGGCCGCGCTTGAACTCGATACCGTCCGCTGCGCCAGCGCCCGTCATCTGAAGCGGCGCGCCAATGATCACAGGTTCTGCGGATTGTGCTGATGCGGTGGAGTTCAGCCCGGCAAGGATCGCTGCGGAACCGACGCTCCCGACGCCTACGTTTTTCAGGAAGTTGCGGCGAGAGTCACTCTTGGTATCCTTTTCGTCTTTCATCTCATTCCCCTTTTTATTGGATTGCTCATCGTGAGAGAATATGCGTCGCGGCTCTTGCCAGCCGCTTTTCGCCTTCCCGGACGACTGTGATTGTGCAGACAAGCGAAACTTAGAAAATAGCAATGAAACAATATTCGCTTGAATGATTATCTATGTATCCGGGGCTTGGTCTT
This sequence comes from Agrobacterium vitis, assembly GCF_037039395.1. Lineage (NCBI taxonomy): Bacteria > Pseudomonadati > Pseudomonadota > Alphaproteobacteria > Hyphomicrobiales > Rhizobiaceae > Gillisella > Gillisella vitis. The sequence continues at coordinate 47,196 of NZ_CP146244.1, forward strand.
TCGCTGTTGAAACCGGGCAAGGATGGGCTTGCTAACGCTGGCAGTAGGCTTCTTGGCCGCTCATTGAGCCAAAGCGCTATCGGTTCGAGCCCGTAGAAATTCGAAGAATTTTTTCTCGGCCGGCGTGCGGGCGACCGCTTTTCGACGAATGGTTTCATAGACGGATGAGTAGGAATATTCCGACGAAAGGAGCGGCCGCATCTGACCTGTCGAAACCCAGTTATTGGCGTAGTGCACCGGCAGGAATGCCAGATAGCGCCCGGAAAGGATCAATTGCGCCAGTCCCTCTATCGCCTCTGCGCGGGCCGTGAAATTGAAAGGCTTCTCGTTGTCCGGCAATTGATCATAGGAGACATAACCTCTCTGCGCATGATCGAAGCGGGCGATTACACCAGGGTCGAGTTCGGCGTCGGGAACAGCAAATAGAGGATGCTCCCGGCCGCAGTATAATTCCATTTGCGATATAAATGCTGGCTCATATTCGAGTTGTGAAAGGCGCCTTGGGAAGAACCCGACCGCTAGATGAGCCTGGCCGCCAAGCACCATGAATTCTAGCTGGTTTGGCGGGGCGACATGTACGGTAATATCGACACTGTGATCGAGTGCGCCAAAATCCTTGATGACCTGAGCAAGCTCGAACCTAGGATGGAATACCGCGTTGTCGATCACAGCGATCTGCAGTTCTCCCACCAGTCGCTCCTGTCCAAGTGCGACGCTCAGGAAGTCTTCGATATGGTTAAACAGCGCGTTGGAGGCGTCGTAGACGCGCTGCCCATCTTCGGTCAGAGCAAATCCGCTGCGCCCCCGCTGGCAGAGGGTGAGACCGAGGCGAGTCTCCAGGTTCTTGATCTGAATGCTGATCGTTGCCTGGCTGACGTTTAGTGCGGTTTGTGCCAGTGAAAACCCGCCGCTTCGAGCGACGGTGCGAAAGACGCTTAGTAGTTTCAGGTCGGCGCTACTGAGTGATTTCAATGACAATCTATTACTCCAACATAGATATCTTTCTAAGTGAACATTGTCGCATTGAGATTTTGCGAGTCAAGTCCGGCTGATAGCTGTACATGTTGCAAGGCTCTGTCCTTGATCTGATAAAACACGACGTTGGGAAGAGTTTCATGATCAATGCGCTGGAAGTTGACGGGGCGCGTCTGTGGGAAAGCCTGATGGCGTCTGCGGCGATTGGAACGACAGCAAAGGGCGGGTTATGTCGCATGGCGCTCACTGATGACGATCGCGCCATGCGCGACCTATTCGTTCGCTGGTGTGAGGACACAGGGCTGGCGGTCTCTGTCGATCGTGTAGGCAACATATTCGCCCGGCGTCCGGGCACCTGCGACGGTGAGAAGCCGGTTATGATGGGCAGCCATCTGGACACGCAGATCCGTGGTGGAAGATTCGACGGAATCCTTGGTGTTCTGGCCGGGCTCGAAGTCATCCGGACACTCAACGACCGTTCCATCGAAACCCGCAAACCCATCGAGATCGTCTGCTGGACGAACGAGGAAGGCGTGCGATTCCAGCCACCGATGATGGGGGCTGGAGCCTTCGCTGGTGTTCACGACGTCGCTTGGATCCTGTCGCAAGTCGGCGAGGACGATTCCGTATTCGGCGATGAGCTCGAGCGTATCGGTTATGCCGGTCGGCACGATCGGGACTTCCGCGATATCGACTCCTATTTCGAGCTTCACATCGAACAGGGCCCAGTTCTTTTTGAGGAAGGTGTAAGCGTCGGCATCGTGACAGGAGGCTTCACCTCTTACGGTGCGCAAGTTCACTTCTATGGTGAAAACGCGCATTCCGGCCCAACCCAGATGCGTGCCCGCAAGGACGCTTTGGTTGGTCTCGCCGGCCTGGTCAACAGCGTGAATGCGATCGGTTGGGAGTACGAGCCGAAGGGGCGCACGACAAGTACGCGTGTCGAAATTTCCCCCAACCGATACGGCATCATTGCTGATGAAGCTGAAGTGACAGTTGATGTGCGGCATCCGAACGCCGCTAAGTCCCTCGAGATGTACGACAAGGTGAAGGCCGCGGTCTCCGCGAGCGCGCAACACGCCAATGTGAAGGCCGAGGTAGTGAAGGAGTGGTCTTTTGGCGATGTGTCGTTCGACTCGGGCCTCGTCAATCTCGTACGAAGCGTTTCGGCTGAATTACAGATTTCCCACAAACACATGCTCAGTGCCGCTGGGCATGACGCCTACCACGTCGCCAAGGTCGCGCCAGCCGTCATGATTTTCACCCCCTGCAAAGACGGGATCAGCCACAACGAAGCCGAGGAAATCAAACTCGACTACACCGTTCCCGGCGTCAATGTCCTGCTTAATTCCGTCCTGCGGCGGGCCAACCAGTAATACGGCCCACCAATTTTATTTTGCCTGCGTTCTGCGGCTCGGCCCTGACCTTGGTCAGCGAGCAAAGCCGCGGCCTAGAGAGGAAACGTCCATGATCGAAAACGCCAAAATTGCAGCCCGTCGTGCCGACGCGATCTCGCGCGGCGTCGGCGTTGCGACGCAAATCTATGCCGACAAGGCGCAAAATGCAGAGATCTGGGATGTCGAAGGCCGCCGCTATATCGATTTCGCCGCCGGCATCGCCGTGGTCAACACCGGCCACCGCCACCCAAAGGTGATCGCTGCCGTCAAGGACCAGCTCGATCATTTCACCCACACCTGCCACCAGGTCGTTCCTTACGAAAACTACGTCCGTCTCGCCGAGCGCCTGAACTATGCGGTGCCCGGCAATTTCAAGAAGAAGACCATCTTCGTCACCACCGGTGCTGAAGCCGTCGAAAATGCCATCAAGATCGCCCGTGCCGCCACCAATCGTTCGGCGATCATCGCGTTCTCCGGCGCCTTCCATGGCCGCACGTTCATGGGCATGACGCTGACCGGCAAGGTCGTCCCCTATAAGGTCGGCTTCGGTGCGATGATGCCCGACGTCTTCCATGTGCCGTTCCCGGTCGAACTCCACGGCACCATGATCGAGGATTCGTTTGGCGTGCTCGACAAGCTGTTCAAGGCCGATGTCGATCCCGCCCGTGTCGCCGCCTTCATCGTCGAACCCGTACAGGGCGAGGGCGGCTTCTATGAAGTGCCGCGCGCCTTCATGACCAAGCTGCGTGAACTGGCCGACAAGCACGGCATCCTGCTGATCGCCGATGAAGTGCAGACCGGTTTTGCCCGCACCGGCAAACTGTTTGCGATGGAGCATTACGGCGTCGTCGCGGATATCACCACCATGGCCAAGGGCCTGGGCGGCGGCTTCCCGATCGCCGCCGTCACCGGCCGTGCGGAGATCATGGACGCACCGGGCCCCGGCGGCCTCGGCGGCACCTATGGCGGCAACCCGATCGGCGTCGCGGCAGGCAATGCCGTGCTCGACGTCATCGAGGAGGAGGGTCTCAACGAACGCGCCGTGTCGCTCGGCAATCGCCTCAAGCAGCGCCTGCAGTCCTTGATCGGAACCGTGCCGCAGATTGCCGATATTCGCGGCCCCGGCTTCATGAATGCCGTCGAGTTCAACGTTCCCGGCGGCAAGACCCCCAATGCCGAGTTCACCAACAAGGTGCGCGAGAAGGCGCTCGAGAAGGGCCTGATCCTGCTGACCTGCGGTGTCTATGGCAACGTCATCCGTTTCCTTGCGCCGATCACCATCGAGGACAATGTCTTTTCAGAAGCGATGGATATTCTCGAAGACACATTGCGCGAATGCGCGGCGGAGGCCTGATCGATGTCGATTTCTGAAAAGCTCCTTTCGAAGCTCAAGGACCCGTCTGTTGTCACTGCCAAGGCGTTGATCGCAGACGAATGGATTGCCAAAAGCGACAGCGGCAAGACTTTCCAGGTCACCAATCCCTCGAATGGCGAGGTGATCGCCACGCTGCCGGACATGAATAGGGCAGAGACCGCGCGCGCCATCGACGCCGCCTACAAGGCCCAGAAAATTTGGGCCAAAAAGACCGGCAAGGAGCGCGCCGCCGTGCTCCGCAAGCTCTACGACCTGATGGTCGCCAATGCCGACGATCTCGCTACCATCCTGACCATGGAAATGGGCAAGCCGGTGGCCGAGGCCAAGGGTGAAATCCTCTATGGTGCGTCCTATGTCGAATGGTTCGGCGAGGAAGCCAAGCGCGTCTATGGCGACACCATTCCCGGCCATCAACCGGACAAGCGCATCATCGTCATCAAGCAGCCGGTTGGTGTGGTCGCGGCGATCACGCCGTGGAATTTCCCCAACGCGATGCTGGCCCGCAAGTTCGCGCCCGCCGTGGCCGCCGGCTGCGCTATGATCTCCAAGCCCGCCGCAGAGACGCCGCTGTCGGCGATCTCACTGGCAATCCTGGCAGAACGTGCAGGACTGCCCGCCGGTATTTTCAACATCATTCTCTCCACGGATTCCTCGTCGGTCGGCAAGGAATTCACTGAGAATGACAAGGTCCGCAAGCTGACCTTTACCGGCTCGACCAATGTCGGTAAGATCCTGATGCGCCAGGGCGCCGACCAGATCATGAAGCTCGGCCTCGAACTGGGCGGCAATGCCCCGTTCATCGTCTTCGACGACGCCGATCTCGATGCCGCCGTCGAAGGCGCGATGGTTTCGAAATACCGCAACAACGGCCAGACCTGCGTCTGCGCCAACCGCCTCTACATCCAAGCCGGCGTCTATGATGCCTTTGCTGCCAAGCTGGCCGAGAAGGTCTCGGCAATGAAGGTCGGCGATGGTTTCGAGGCCGGCGTCAATGCCGGTCCGCTGATCACCGACAAAGCCGTCGCCAAGGTCGAGGAACACATCGCCGACGCGCTTTCCAAGGGTGCCAAGGTGGCCGTTGGCGGGAAGCCGGATGCCAAGGGCGGCCTGTTCTTCCAGCCGACCATCCTTACCGGCGTCACCACCGAGATGAAGATCGCCCGCGAAGAGACCTTCGGCCCCGTCGCACCCCTGTTCAAGTTCGACACCGAGGAGCAGGTGATCGCCATGGCCAACGACACCGAGTTCGGCCTCGCCTCTTACTTCTACTCCAAGGACATTTCCAAGATCTTCCGCGTCGCCGAGGAACTGGAATATGGCATGGTCGGCATCAACACTGGCCTGATTTCCACGGAAGTCGCGCCCTTCGGCGGCATCAAGCAATCCGGGCAGGGCCGCGAAGGCTCCAAATACGGCCTCGATGACTATGTCGAGATAAAGTACCTCTGCCTAAGCGTGTGAGCGTAGAGTGATGATCGAGGTCAACACGCTACTCGATATTTACGGCTACCTCCCGAAGGTTCCCCAACTAGACCCGTTCCTCAGATAAGTTTTGCGCGGATTGCCCGCGCGACCAGATGGGACAGGTGCGGATTTCGAAGCGTTTCCTGGTCTCGTACAGCTTGCTCTTGACGAAGTTGTATTTGACTCCTTCCAGATCTGCCGCTTCTTCCATGGCCTGGCCTACGGCGATCCATCTGCGATAGGCGCCTTCTTTTGCGTCGAGCGACGCTGGGTACTGGGCGTCAGTGGCGGAGCTCCGGTTCTCGGCTCGCTGCCCGGTACATGTCTACGTGACCCTTGTTCCACCGTTGCCGATAGGCGAGCCGCGCTCCCGACGTGGCACGGATCGCACAAGAAGACAACGAGCTCTTCCTCAAGCTCTCGAATAAGCTTGCTAATAATCGGCTGGCGGACTGTTCGGGTCATAGCCTGCCGCACTGAAGGCGCGCCGCTGCGGGCCGCAGCGACAACATATCGGAGATGACGTGGGTCCATTTCCCGCCCCGTTTATCTTTCGATCGACACTTGTGCCGTTCGTCCTTCTGCCAGACTCAACGCTGAGCCATTTGAAACGGCTGCCGCCGATCGTTATCAACGGCAGCCAGGTTGCTCGGCCCATAGTTCGGATAACTGCGAAATCACGGCAAGGAACTGATTATGACGCCGCCGCCATCGAGGACGAAATTGTCGCAGCCGTTTCTAAAACACATTGAGCCAAAAAGACCTTGAGGGAGGCCATCCCGGAAGTTCACTCGGTGAAGTGCGTGGTTTCGGTCACCATAGGGCCTAGCGACATTGACCCTTTTAGATCGTAGCCCCAGTCAAGCGTATCTTTGCGAACCCAGAGCAGACGGGTCTCGATTAGCGGAATCGAGCAGACGTTCTCCATGATCTTTCTCTGGGCGGTTTGCCACATGGCGATCCGCTTGGACTCGTCAGTTTCGGACTTCGCCGCCTTGATCTCCGTGTCGGCAGATTCACAATGCGAAAAGTTTGTAACCTGGGCCGATCCGCCGATCTGGCTAGGGCCGTAGAAGAACTGCGTCAGATAGACGTCCGCAATCGGAAAACGCGCCGCCGAGTATATTACCATCGGGCTCGCGTCCTGGCGGATCATCTGGTGATAGGTGGCATGTTCAACCGGCTTGATTTCGACCTCCACGCCGATTTCGCCCAGTTGCGCTTGCACCACCTGGGCAAGATTTGCGAGCCCGCTAACCTGACTGTTTACCATTGGGATGGTGAAGCCGGTCGGATAACCCGCCTCGGTAAGCAGAGCTTTGGCTTTCTCCTGGTCATTGCCCAGCATGCCGTTGTCGGCGGTGAAACCAAGATTGTTCGATGGCACCGCAGATTTTGCCGGCTGAGTGAAATCCTCGCCTTGGAAAGTCGCTATCTGCGACTGGTCGATGGCATAGCTAAGCGCCTGCCGAACCCTGATATCGTTCAGTGGTGGCTTTGTAACGTTAAGGTGCAATTGTGCCTCTTCAGCCGGGGCGAAGACATCAACCACAGCGTGGCCCTCCGCCTTCACCCGCTGAAGCCAATTCTTATCCTGCACTCCGGCGGCGGCGTCGATCTCACCTGCCGTGAAAGCGAGGTCACGGGCTGAACTTTCCGGCAGAAAGCGCAGAGTAACCGAAGACAGCTTTGGCTTGCCACGGAAATAGTCTTCGTTGGCGACTAGCTTAACGCCCTGCCCGGCAGTAATCTTTTCGATCTCGAAAGGACCCGAGCCTACCGGATCACGGGTGAAATTGGCACCCTTTTCCTCAAACGCCTTCTTCGGCAAAATGAATCCGCCCGAGTAGTTTGCAAGTACGCCCAAGACCGATGGAATCTGGTGGTCAAGCGTAATCTTGACTGTTAGGTCATCAACCATCTCTACGGACTTGAACGCAACGTAATCTCCAGCGTATGCTGAGGTATCCTTCTTCATCGCTTTCTGAATTGAGAACACTACGTCGGCAGCGGTGACCTCACCATACCCCTTCTGCCACTTTACGCCGGAGCGCAGGTGAAAGGTCCACACCAGCTTGTCGTCCGAGGATTCCCAGCTTTCGGCAAGATCAGGTTCGATCTGAGCGGGATCAGTTGAGCCAGGTTTGAACCGCACAAGTGCATTAAAGATCCACGCTACGACGATGCGGTCGCTGCTAGTCGATGCGAAGTCGGGGTCAAGTTGTCCCACGTCAGCCCCTTCGCCACCGAGCACCAAGTCGGTTTTCGGCGCTGCGAAGGCTAGTGCCGGAATCGCTGCAAGTGATATCGCGATCAGGCCGCGAGATAATGCGTTTCTAATGGTCATGCCAGTCTCCCAGTTCTTGTTTCAGGTTCCCACCCCACACCGCGTGCGGCGAAGGGTCATTTATTCCAGGCCGACGGCGACGCCGCGTCCATTGCCCGGGCATGCGCCACGCACCGTGTGTTTGGAGGGTTTTCTCCACCTCCTTGGGTGCTTGGGTTAGTGAAATTTCATTGTGTAACGTAGAATGACATCTACGCCGGGTCGTAGGCATGGAAGCGTAGAGTTTCCAAACGTTCACCTCGCAGCCTCACGCACCAGATGGCCGGCCCCTACCTCGCGCCATCGCGCCTCAAGCGGTTCGTATCCCTTGGGGCGTAATGGCGATGGGGGCTTGCCCTCGTGGAGGATGCGCTTGCGAGTACCACGGAGGCCCGGATGCGCTATGGGTACCGCCGACAGCAGACGTCGCGTGTATTCGTGCGAGGGGCTGCCAATCACGGCCTCGCGAGTGCCGAGTTCGACGATCTCTCCGAAGTGCATTACTGCAACGCGGTGGCAAATGCGCTCTACCGCCGCTATGTCGTGGCTGATGAATAGGTACGAGAGCCCGAACTCCTCCTGAAGCCTGATCATCAGTTCTATAATTTGTGACTTGACCGTGACATCCAGGGCGGACACTGCCTCGTCAGCTATGATTAGCTTTGGCTCCATCGCCAACGCCCGGGCAATACAGACACGCTGGCGCTGCCCACCCGAAAACTCATGCGGATAGCGTCCGGCCACGTTCGTCGGCAGGCCGACGCGGTCCAACAGCAACTTCATCCGGTCGCGCGCCTCTGGCTTTGCAGCGAGGCCATGAAAGATGATCGGCTCCATGATTGCGTCGCCCACCGTCTGCCGACCATCGAGCGATCCATAAGGATCTTGGAAAATCATCTGCACGTCGCGTCGGAGCGCAGCGCAGGAGGCCTGGGAGGCGTAGTCGACAGTCTTCCCTGCGAGGCTCACTGCGCCGGAATGAACCCTTTGTAGGTTCATAATCGCCCGGCCGATGGTCGATTTTCCCGAACCTGACTCACCCACGAGCCCCAGCGTCTCTCCCCTGCGGACCGACAGTGAAACGTCCTCGACTGCGTGGACACTGCCCACGTGACGCGCCAGCAGGCCCGAGCGGATCGGAAAGCGGACCGTCAGGCGATCTACTGATAGTAATTCTCCCTCGCGAGGGGCGGGAAGTGGCTTCAGCTTGTCCGACAAGCCCGAGGCGAGTTGCGGCACGGCAGCAATTAGGGAACGCGTGTATTCCGCTTCGGCCCTGTCGAAGATCGGCGTCACTGGACCACGCTCGATCAGGTCGCCGGCCTTCATCACCAGCACGTCATCGGCGATCTCGGCCACCACGCCCATATCATGGGTGATGAACAGGATAGCCACGCCGGTGTCACGCTGGATCTCCTGCATCAGTTCAAGGATCTGGGCCTGGATCGTCACGTCGAGCGCCGTCGTCGGCTCGTCCGCGATGAGGATCGCCGGGTTAGATGCAAGCGCCATTGCAATCATCACGCGCTGGCGCATTCCGCCAGAGAAGGTGTGCGGATATGCGCCGATGCGGTTATTGACATCTGGGATACCGACACGTTCCATAAGACGCCGTACTTCGTCCATGGCCGCTGCGCCGGTCAAACTGCGGTGATAGCGCACCGCTTCTGCGATCTGGTCGCCAACACGCTGAACGGGGTTGAGGGAGGTCATCGGCTCTTGGAAGATCATTGAGATCCTCCCTCCCCGGACCTTGCGCATCTGGCGGTCAGACAGGCGTAGCAAGTCTTTACCCTCAAACATGATGCGTCCTCCAACCTTCGCAGTGGATGGTAGCAGGCCCATCATTGCCAGTGCTGACACCGACTTACCGGACCCCGACTCACCTACCACCGCCAGCGTTTGACCGAGCCGGATGGCGTAGGACATAGTGTTGACGGCTGAAACGCTGCCAAACGCAACGCTCAAATCCTCGACCGACAACAGCGTCTCGCCGACTGCAGGTTTCAGCGTTTCGGTCATTCGGCTTCTCCATCACGTGTTGCGCGCAGACGAGGGTCGATGGCGTCACGCAATCCATCGCCGAGTAGATTGAAGGCGAGGACAAGGACCAGGATCGCGACCGAAGGCCAAAGCGCTAGCTGGAATGTGTTGAGGATATTATCGAACCCTTGGCGCACCATTCCACCCCATGTCGGCGCAGGCGGCGCTATACCGAGCCCGATGAAGGCCAAAGAGGCCTCGGTCCGGACCGCCGTAGCCATCCACAGCGACGCCATGACCAAGATCTCGGGAAGGATGTTCGGCAGGATATGGCGAAACAGCACCCAGCGATTCGACAGACCAAGCGCGCGGGCTGCCTGAATGAACTCGCGGTCGCGAAGTGAAATTACTGCGGCACGCGCGATCCGTGCGAAAGCCGGAACCGCCGTAAAGGCAATCGCGATGATAATATTAGTCATCGTGGCACCAAGCATTGCGACTAGCGCCAGCCCAAGGATCAGGGACGGGAACGCGAGCACAACATCCATCGTTTGCATAAGCACGATGTCGGTCTTGCCACCGAAGTTTCCCGCAACCATGCCGATTAGTGAACCGACAATCACTGCAAGGACAATCGAAAGAATCCCGATCGTTAGCGAATAGCGCGCGCCAAATATCAGCCTCGACAGCGTGTCGCGTCCGAAAATATCGGCGCCGAGCAGGTACTTGCCCCCCGGCGGGGCGAGTTGCGCCATGATGTTCTGCTTTATTGGGTCCAGCGGTGCGACCAGGGGTGCGAAAATCGCTGCGGTAATTAGGAGCAACAGAATGCTACCGCCTATCACCACGGAAGGGTTCATCCAGTGCGGCAGGCGACGGGAGGCGGAGGGGGTCATGGCAACGGTCATCTATATTGTACCCTTGGATCGAGGAAGCCATAGGTCAAGTCGGTGATCAGGTTCACCAGCACCACCAGCAGCGTGTAAACTACAATCAGCCCCTGCAGCAGCGTGTAGTCCCGCTGCGATAGCGCATTGAGGATCAGCTTACCGAGGCCGGGACGGTTGAAAACGATCTCGGTAAGGACCGAATTGCCGATCAGGATACCGAGGTAAAGCCCAACAACGGTCGTAATCTGGATGAGGCAATTGCCCAATGCGTGCCGCCATATCACTACGCTCGCGGGTGCGCCCTTGGCGCGTGCAGTGCGGACGAAGTCTTGGTTCAACACTTCCAGCATCGCTGACCTCGTGACGCGGGTAATGTAGGCCATTAGAAATAGCGCCAGCGAAACCGTCGGCAGGGCCATGTTCCGCAGATGCTCGCCGATAGTAGCCCCTCCGGCGCCCGATATTACCGGGAACCACCTCAACTTGATGGCAAAGAGCATCATCAGGATTATTGCGCCCACAAAGGCCGGAGCCGAAAGGCCAATAAGAGAGACTAACCGCATGAGGTAGTCCGGAAACGCGTTCCGTCGTACCGCCGCCAGAACTCCCGCGGGCACACCAAGCACCAAGCCCAACACTAGCGCAGCGAAGGTTAGCTCTAGTGTCCAAGGCAGGACCGTCATGATTTCCTGAAGCACTGGGCGATTGCTGATCATCGAGGTTCCGAAGTCGCCACTAAGGATTTGGGCAAGAAACGCGAAATACTGGACGTAGATTGGTTGATCGAGACCTAATCGTGTGCGCACGGCGGCGACGGCGACTTCGCTCGCCTGTTCGCCAGCAATTACCAAGGCGGGATCGCCCGGAATTATTCGAACTAGAATGAACACACAAGTTAGAACGAGGACCAGAGTTACGAAAGCAAAACCTAGGCGTTTAGCCGCATAGGCGATCATAGCCAGGCACCTTGGGACGAAAGGTCGCCAGCGCTAGTCGTCGACAATTTCGACACTGAGACCAAATCATGTGCGGAAACTACCAAAGCAACGGCGACAATCTCGCCAACGTCAACAATCCCAATCTTCATCGCCACCTGGCTCCTCGTCTAGCCCAATATACCCCAGCTATCTCGCCGGAGGCTACGTGCATCTGTTGTTGGCGTATACCAATTGCTATACCAATGCATTCCTGTCATAAACTTGTCAAGCGAATGTTGCTCTAGCCGTTTGTCGAACGTCAAAAAGGAATTGAAATGCGAATGAATGATCTAGCCCAATGGGTTGCCGCACAATCGTCTGTGGCTCCGCAGGTTCAGAGGGCTGCTGTCCATGTCGTGGCGGATGCTGTCGGCGCAGCCATTGCGGGTTACTCACTGGCGGGTGCAGTGGCCGCGCGAAAGACGGCCGGCAATATTTGGGGGCCTGGCCCTTGTACGATCTGGTTCACATCGCAAAAGGGATCGCTATCGACTGCAGCTTTTGCCAATTCGATGGCAACCTGCATCCTGGATCTCGACGACGGCCACCGTGCCGCTGCCGGGCATCCCGGTGCCGCAATCGTTCCTGCGGTTTTAGCTGCAGCGCAGACACTTGATGCCACCGGCGAAAAAGCTCTTATCGCTATCGCCATTGGATACGAGGTCGGCATAAGGATCGCAGCGGCTCGGGATTTAAGAGCTATCGACACTCTGATTACAGGACGTTGGTGCGGTCAAGGTATTGCGGCCGCAATCGGGTGGCTCAAAGGCGACAATGCCGAGCAGATTGCCGAGGCGATGGCGATTGCCGGCGCGGTTGCCCCTCACATGCTTGTCGCGGAATACACCCAGATCGGAAACCACACAAAGGAAGCAATACCCTTTGGCACAGCTAACGGTATCCTTGCTGGTGCGCTTGCAGCAGAAGGATTCAAGGGGCCGCTCGATATTCTGGACCACGATTCTTTTGATCCGAAGGTCTTGGTCAATGGAAATGGCGGGAAATGGTTTATCGAAACAACCTATTTCAAACCATATAGCTGCTGCCGGTGGATTCACGCCCCGATAGATGCGATCCTCGCCGTTGGAGAGGATATCGACTGGAACGAAGTTTCAGAGATCGAAGTTGAAACATTCGGTCGAACGATGTCGCTCAACAATCAATTTCGCCCGAGCAGTGTTCAAGCCGCACAATATAGCACGCCGTTCTGCGTTGCCGCGGCGGCAATCAATGGAGCCAAGTGCCTTCAGCCGATGTCAGATCAGTTGTTGACCGACGAGCGCGTTCTCACACTGGCAGCAAAGGTTCGAATGAGCGTTGATCCGGTGTTGGATAGGATGTTTCCAGCTGGCGTGCCGGGGCGCGTGACCATCAAAACCGGGAGCCTAACAATTTCAAAAGAAGTTCTAGCGCCCAAAGGAGAAGCAACAAATCCTATGAACTGGGATGAGTTGGTGGCAAAACTCAGCGCAATCTCAGTTCCGCGACTGGGAAGCGCGGGCACTGCTGAAGTAATTGAGGCGCTGTTAGTACTGCGGAACCAGTCTGAAATCAGCCCACTTCTTAAATGCTTGGCTCGATAGAAAAAAGGTGGCGAGGCTTATGCCTCGCCACCATCTTTGTAATCGATGCCATGGCCAAATCCACCCTCGAATTGGCAGGCTCTAGCAGCGTTTGAGGCTCCCGCGAGCAACGCGTCGGGGAAGGCTCCTTGTTTCATAAGTGTCGTAGTGACCCCGGAGATGAAAGCATCACCCGCACCAAGGGTATCCACTACATTGGTGGGGAGCGGCTCCTGAACATGAAGCCTGCCTTCAAACAGGCCTATGCACGGCATTTCACCACGAGTGGCGACCACCATTTGTGGCCCTAGTGACGCTGCGAAACGTACCAGCGGTTCAACATCGTCGATCGCCAGTTCAGATGCCGAAAGAAACGCCCACCGGCAGTACGGAAGCACTTTTTCTAAGTAGGCTTTGGTCCACCGATTCGAAAGGTCGAATGAGAGCGCCCATTTCGGGTTTATTCTTGGAAGATATTCGTCCAACTCGCTATAGATGCTGGTGTGAACAACGTCGAACTCGGCTATGTAGGCAAAATCCACATCGCCGAATTCGTATTGTGCTCTCACACCCGCATTTGCTCGAATAAAGTACCGATCACCATTGCGATGACCGATAAACGCCCGCGCATTATTTCCGTTGCGCCGTCGAACGCGAGGTACTCCGACGCCTTCTGCGGTGAGCGAAGAGAGGAGCAGATCTCCACCTTCATCACTTCCTATACATCCGAGGTAGTGACTGTCGACGCCGAGTCCCTTCGCCATAACTGCAACATTGACGGCATTGCCGCCTGGATATTGAAGCTTACGATCGAGATAGGTGTCGATGGTATTGTCCCCAAGTCCGAGAAGTCGCATCTGCGTCAAATCAATACTCGCTCTTCCACATATATCGGCGCGTCGAAAGAGGCTGATCGCGCCAGATGGATAGTCTCACAGAAAGGCGCTTCAAGGCAGCTTGGATCACATAAGGCGCAACTATGGGTCGGATTTCCGGATCCACACCTTCCATAGCGTACTCGCGCGAATCATAGATCATCAGGCGCTCAGTGTGCTTTTGGGAAAAGGTCTTTACTCGCTCCATCAGTGGCCGGCTAGGATCTTCACCGATAATCAAAACGAGCGGCGTTTTTGGCGTAACGATCTCGAAGGGTCCGTGGAAAAACTCGGCGGCGTCAATAGGGTAAGCGTGAATCCACAGCATCTCCATCAGAATGCAAACGCCAAATACGTAAGCACTGGTCGCGCCAGGGCCTGAGGCGACGAAGTAAATCTGATTGTCATCCTTGTAGAGCCGCGCATCTTCCGCCGCCCGTGACTCGTTCTGTTTTGCGGCCGCGACAACGGCCGAGGGGAGCGACTTCAAAGACGAAACAAGTTTCGGCAATAGTGGCCAGCCTTCTTTCTCTTCCCAAACCGCCCCAACAAGGGCTTGCATCAGCATAAAGATGGCAAGAAATGTTTCCTCGGTCTCGCCCAGGAGAAATACCTCGTCGCCGTGAGCGGCGAGCGGAGAGGATCCAGATTGAGTAAAGACAATTGTCTTGCAGGGCTTCCCCTTTACGAATTCTGCGGCGGCCAGCGTTTCGGGAGTGGTACCAGACTTCGAAGCAAGCAGAACAAGTGTGCGATCGTTCAATTTAGGCGGGTTCATAGCCATGAACTCGGCAGGGAAGAATGTGCGGACATCAATGTCTGACGCGATCTGATCCGCCCAATACTGAATGCCCTGCATTGCACGGTTCGCAGAACCGCAAGCGATCATATAGATGCGGTCAATCTTCGGGGCGACGTCGCGTCCCACCCGAACAGCGCGATCAATCGAACTGACAGCGTGGTCGAGGCTTTTGACTATTTCGTTTTCATTCAGTTCGATGGCCATTCAAATTGCCTTTATGATTGGAGTACTCCAGTGGTATAGTTCACTGAACTCCCATGCGCAATAATTTTTTGCAAACTTTGGCGCTGAGGTGTAAGCGGGAGCAAGGAATTCGGAGTCTGGCATGGTCCAAAAACAATCCAAGGTGCCTGTTTATCTACAGATCAAGCATTTTCTTGAGGAACTTATTGATGGGTCAGATTATGGCCCTGGCGATCATATTCCAGCCGAACGGACCCTTGCTGACCAGTTGCAAGTCAACAGGCTAACTGTGAGGAAGGCAATTGATCGCTTGGTATCTGAGGGAAAGCTCGAGCGGAACAGTACCAATGGAACCCGGGTGCCTGTACCCAGACTACTTCGTCCAGTCGAACCTCAAAATTCAGGCGGCATAGCGCGTGTTATCCAGCTAAGCGGTGGGATATCCAGCAACAGGCTTCTTCATTTTGAACTGGCTAGAGCAAAGGAATCTATCGCCAGTCATCTCAAAATTCCTGTAGGATCTGACATAGTTATCGTGCGACGACTTTGGCGCGTTGACAACACTCCTATCATTATTGAAACCAGCCATATTCCCGCTCAGTACGTGCCCGGCTTAGAGGCAGAAGACTTAATTTCGGGGCAGTCTCTCTATAACATATTGGGGGAGCGGTATGGTATAGTTGCTGCATTCAGCACCCGAACATTCTCTGTACATACTCCGACAAGTTTCGAAGAACAAACACTTATGTTGCCGCCGCACTCATCTACACTTCTTATGCGACTACTCGTCGAAGATGCAAACCGACGACCCATTGAGTACGTCAGGTCTGTCAACCATCCTACTCATGTAAATTTCCGTAATTCGGTTCCTGCAAGAGAATAGTCTCTGCTGCGAATTCCGATGATGCCGGACGGCTATTCCAATCTGAAGCCGGACAGTTGGTTTGCCTCTGGGTCGTTAGGTTTTTTGACCTGAAGCCGCTTGGCGGTCAAGGCCCGGGTTGTTTCAGCAGCGGTCACGGAACGTTGCTTTCGCGTGCTCTCGTCGGAGAGTTCGATGCGGTAGGCATTGTGGACAAGCCGGTCGAGGATGGCGTCGGCGATCGTGGGATTACCGATCATGTCGTACCAATGTTCGACGGGCACCTGACTGGTTACAATCGTGGACCTTTTCTCATAGCGGTCCTCAACGATCTCCAGGAGGTCGCGCCGTTGCTCGTCGCTGAGTTTCTCCGGGCCTCAGTCATCAAGGATGAGCAGGTCAGTTCTGGCGAGCGTCTTCAGGACTTTTAGATATCGGCCGTCGCCACGCGCCAAGCAAGGGTGGCGAAGAGCCTGGGGAGGCGATGATAGGCGACGGAGAAGTCTTCACGGCATGCCTTGTATCCGAGAGCGCAGGCAAGCCAGCTCTTGCCCACGCCGGCTGGCCCGATCATGAGCAGGCTGTTACGCTGCCGGATTCCGCCAACCCCAGACCTTCACACCACTCGGAACCGAGGTCATCGCAGACCCTGCATACAATCGAGAATGCGGCCCAGCGCATCCGTGTCAATATCGCTATCCACGCGGATGCGTCTGCCCCGACCAAGTTCGATCGTTACATCGCTGCACTTCCGGCGTGATGTCATCGGCGATTCCGTGGCCGCGGGCTGGCAGTCAGCGGTCTATCTTCGCAAGACGGCCTTCAACGTCTTCCGATTACCCACATTGTCGGCGAGTTCCGATGGAGATGCCGAAGGCGATGTCATTGAGGCGGGTCAGGCCTCGCCATACGACCATGTTTCCGGGAGGTGGATCGTGCTTGCGAGCGAGATAGCCACCGGCATGGCGATCTGGAGCAAATAGGAGGCAAGGGTCCTGCGCTGGATGCGCGGCGTGGGGCGCGCTGCATCGATGCTGTCGAGTGTCGCGATTTCAGTCGGGGTAAGAATTATCTCCGGCTTCGCCTCGGGCTTTTCCCGTGCAGACATGGTGAGGAAAAATATCCGCCAGCTGACCACCGCAATCGGGGCGAGGAACTTCGCCAATCGATCTGCGGTCTTGAGGTATTAATGCGCTTCAGGTAACGCAGCATGTCGAAATGCAGCGAGCTGGTTCACTGGCTGTCGGCGCGGCCGTCGCGCAAGCCCCCGAGATGACGTTCGGCCGATTGCTTTTCAATCCGGCGCACTTCGACCTTCATATCCATCAAATGTCTGGCGAGAGTGGAGTCGCGGGTAACGAAGATCGTCTGGGCGATCCACAGATTGTCGATGGTCAGATCGAAGAGCGCCTTTAACTCCTCGTACCCATCCGCTGAGAGCTTCAGGCTCAGCGAGGCTTTCCTGCCACCTCCTGCTGCAGGCTGTCGACACGACTTTCCAGCAACGGGACCTCGTTTGACGTCGAGGTGCCGTTTTTCTCGAACGCTTCGAATGCGGTTTCAAAGACACGGCTTCTTCGCCACATCACTTTCTCTTTTGGGAAGTTCCATCAAGCACCGCGGGCAACTTGGGAGGTTCGCTGCCAACCGGCTTCCTGTCCGCGACGCTTCGCACTCAGGATAAGGGATGCAAACCGCATGTCGTAGCGCGGTCGTAGCCTGTCCGGATCGCTACGAAGCAAAACCAAACCCCCCTTCAGTAATGCGCTCGATGCAAGCGTCACACCGGTTCCTTCTCCAATCCTCATTGTGATCGATATCGATCATTGATTCAAAATGGTTTTGATTTTCGCATCTCACCCGTCTCGCTCGGGCAAACATCATCCGCAGAACTGCTGCTGCGCAACATGTTTCGTCATCAATCTGTCATTTGACAGAGATAGATAACGATCATACGAATGATCGAATTAGATCACCATTCGAAGAGAGACACCGTGTTAACAGCCGCCCAGGACCGCCAGGCAAAAATCGCAGAGCTGCTGCGCGAGGAGCAGTTTGTCGCGATCAATACGCTAACTGAACGTTTTCAAATCTCGCTGGCAACAGCGCGGCGCGATCTTGGCGACCTCGAGCAGGCCGGCGTACTTCGCCGGACGCATGGTGGTGCGGTGAGCGTCAATCAGGTCGGTCAGGACCCAACGCATGC
The DNA here is from genome assembly GCF_037039395.1 of Agrobacterium vitis. Taxonomy (NCBI): domain Bacteria; kingdom Pseudomonadati; phylum Pseudomonadota; class Alphaproteobacteria; order Hyphomicrobiales; family Rhizobiaceae; genus Gillisella; species Gillisella vitis. The sequence continues at coordinate 65,073 of NZ_CP146244.1, forward strand.
TGCGCGCGCCATTTCGCGTCAAGCAGAGAAGGCAGCCATTGCTGCCGTCGCCGCGGGGATGATCGCCGACGGTGACGCAGTCTTTCTCGATGCCGGAACGACCGCACTTGAGGTCGCCAAGATCCTGTCGGCTCGCAAGGGTTTGACGCTGATCTCCAACGGTCTTGATATTGTCGCCGAGCTCTCCCGGGGCGAAGGGAACACCATTTATTCCGTCGGTGGTGAGTTCACCGATACGAACCGCTCCTATCGCGGACCGCATGCGGAAAGCTTCATTCGCCAATTCAACGCCGACAAGCTGATCCTCAATGCCAGCTCGATCGATCTCGATCGCGGCCAGATCTGCACATCGACACCGATGAACGCCAGCGTTCAGAAAGCCATGATCGAAGTCTCGAGCCGTGTGATCGTGGTCGCCGACCACTCGAAGTTCACGAAATCCAGCCTGTCGGTCACAGCAAAAATCGAGGACGTCGGTGTGATTATCACCGACGTCGGCACCAGGACCATCATCGACACGGTGCCAGAAAAACTGCGGAGGAAGTTCGTGATCGCGAACTAGGGCTCGATGTCCCCGCCAATCCGTCAATAGAAATTTGTTAAGTCCGGGAGAGGACCGATGGTAAAAACTGATCGCAGAAATTTCCTAATTGGCGCAAGCGTTGCCGCGCTCGCATCGACCACGAGCATGAAATTCGCCTTTGCAGCAGATCGCCGCGCGTTGCGGATCGGCGTCAACGGCCTGCCGAGTTCGCTTGAGCCGATCAACGGTATCAGCAACACCGGTCCCCGCATCATCAACCAGATCTTCGACACTCTCATCCGTCGCGACTATTTCGCTGACGGCGCAAAGGGAAATGGCATCAAGCTGGTGCCGGCACTCGCCGAAAGCTTTGAACGCATCGACGACAAGTCGGTACGCTTCAAGCTGCGCCAGGGCGTTAAATTCCACAACGGCGCCGAGATGACTGCCGAGGACGTAGCCTTCACCTTCTCTTCCGAGCGTCTTTGGGGCGATGAGGCGATCAAGACAGTCCCGAACGGCCGCAATTTCTCGCCGAACTGGGATGAGCCGGTCGTCGAGGACAAGTACACGGTTGTTCTGCGGACCAAGACGCCGTCCTATCTCATCGAAAAGTATCTCGGTTCCTGGCTCGGCCCCATTGTCCCGAAGGAATATTACAAGAGCCTTGGCGCGGTCGCCTTCGGCAACAAGCCGATCGGTACCGGCCCGTACAAGTTCCAGGAACTGGTCGCCAACGATCACGTTACGCTGGAAGCCAACGACGCCTATTGGGGTGAAAAGCCCACGGCCTCGAAAATCACGTATCAGGTCGTCGCTGAACCGGCGACACGCGTCGCCGGTCTCATCAGCGGCGAATACGATATCATCACCACTTTGACGCCGGACGACATGGCGCTGGTTGACGGATACTCGGACCTCGAAACGCGGGGCACGCTGATCGAAAACGTCCACATGTTCACCTTCAACATGAACCAGCCGATCTTCCAGAACAAGACGCTGCGCCGGGCCCTGGGCCTCGCGGTCAATCGTCCTCTGATGGTCGAAGCACTCTGGAAGAAAACCGCGTCCATTCCGAACGGCTTCAACTTCCCGCACTATGGGGCAAGCTTCGATCCGAACCGCAAGGCGATGGAATACAACATCGAAGAAGCCAAGCGCCTGGTCAAGGAAAGCGGCTACGACGGCACGCCGATCACCTATCACACGATGGGTAACTACTACGCAAACGCCGTACCGGCGCTAATGATGATGATCGAGATGTGGAAAGCGGTCGGCATCAACGTCGTGCCCAAGATCTACGCTCCGGGAACCACGCCTAAAGATCCCGACATTTTCATCCGCAATTGGTCGAATGGCCAGTGGCTGACCGATGGTCTCACGACCCTGGTATCCGAGTTCGGTCCTGGCCGCGGCATCCAGAAGCGCTGGGGCTGGAAAGCACCTGCCGAATTCAACGAACTTTGCGACAAGGTGGCCCAGATGAAGGATGGCGAGGAGCGCTCGGCCGCTTTCAATCGCCTGCGCGATATCTTCGAGGACGAGGCTCCTGCCGTGCTCTTGTATCAGCCGTATGACGTCTATGCCGCGCGCAAGGACGTCCAGTGGAGCCCTGTCTCGTTCGAGACCATGGAATTCCGCAAAAACCTGAACTTCAAATAACAACGAACCGACAAAATTGGCGGTGCGCATCCGTGCGCACCGCCCCCTGGGAGGGAAGAATGTCCACTTTGTTGAATGTTCGTAATCTCGTGGTCGAGGTTCCGGCACAAAAGATCAAAATCATAGATGATGTGAGCTTCTCCCTCGAGGCCGGGCAGACGCTTGGGCTCGTCGGAGAATCCGGCTGTGGCAAGAGCATCACCTGTTTTGCCGTTGGCAACATGCTTCCTCGCGGGATCGCCCAAACAGCTGGCTCGATCGAATTCGGAGTGGATCCGGCGGTAGTTGGCAAGGCCGGCAAACCGACCATCGCGATGATTTTCCAGGACCCGACGAGCAGCCTGAACCCGGTCCATACGATCGGCTATTACCTTGAATCGGCGCTCTACCGCCATCAGGGCCTAAGAGGCAGTGACGCCCGAATGGAGGCCATGCGCCTTCTTGAGCGGGTAGGTATCGACCGGGCCAAGAGCCGGCTTCGTTCGTATCCGCATCAGTTTTCCGGTGGCATGAACCAGCGGGTGATGATTGCTCATGCCCTTGCGGCCAAACCCCAGCTGTTGATTGCAGACGAACCAACGACAGCGCTGGACGTAACGATGCAGGCGCAGATCCTGCATCTGCTCGAAGAACTGAAAGCTGAAACCGGTATGGCCCTGATCATCGTTTCGCATGATCTGGGTGTCATCGCGCGTTTGGCCGACCGGGCAGCCGTGATGTATTGCGGCAAAATCGTAGAGACAGCACCCGTTGCCGAACTGCTGGACAGGCCAGCGCACCCCTATGCCCGCGCGCTTATCGACTGCATGCCAAGCATCGATGCTGCCGATCTCGAGCCGCCGGTTCCGATCCCCGGGTCCGTCCCGCTTCTCGATAGCCTGCCTGAGGGCTGTTATTTCCATCCGCGCTGTTCGCGGGCGAGCGGTGAATGCACCGCTCGCTTCCCGGCGCCTGCAAGGATCGGCCCCGCCCATGAAGCCGCTTGCTATCACCCGGTGGCCGCATGACGACTCATCTTCTTAAGACGCGTGACCTGTCCAAGGCGTTCAAGCACAAGACTGGTTTCTTCGCCAAGCCAACCAGCCAATTCGCATGCAATGCCATTGATCTGGAGCTCGCCCCACGCGAGCGGCTGGGCGTTGTCGGCGAGTCCGGTAGCGGCAAGTCCACGCTCGGCCGACTTCTTCTCGGATTGACGCCGCCCACCAGCGGCGACATCTGGTTCGAGGGTGTCGATCACAAGGAGCGAAGCGCACAGGACTGGAAGCAGTTCCGCATCAGAACATCGCTCGTGCAGCAAAACCCATTGTCCGCGCTGAACCCGCAGATGACCATCGGTCAGCAGGTTGCCGAGGGCCTCCTGGTGCATCATGTCACTGATCGCTCAGGCGCCTATGAACGAGCCGCGGCCATGCTGGAGCGTGTCGGCCTGTCGAGTGCGATGATGAGCCGCTATCCCCACCAGATGTCGGGCGGCCAGAGACAGCGCGTGGTTATCGCTCGTGCTCTGATCCTCGATCCGAAGCTCGTCGTCTTCGACGAGGCCGTCTCTGCGCTGGACGTTTCGGTGCAGGCGCAGGTCGTCGCCTTGCTGCGCGAGCTTTGGCAGGAGCTCAATCTCGCCTATGTCTTCATCACCCATGACCTCCGTATCGTTCGTCATCTGGTTGATCGTATCGCCGTCATGTATCTCGGCCGCGTCGTTGAGACCGGAGATATAAAGTCGGTTTATCAGTGGCCACGCCATCCCTATACGCGCGCACTACTGGCGTCAGTTCCGACGATGGACCCAACGGTTCGCAACATAGAACCGCCGATCAAGGGTGAGCTCGACGCGTCAAAAGTCGCGCAGGGTTGTGCATTCCGTTCGCGCTGCCCATTCGCGATCGAAAGATGCGCAACCGAGACACCGGCCCTCCGACCGGTTGGTCAGCAAGTCGCGTGTCATCGGGCGGAAGAATTCCCGCAATCGATCGCGTCGTCGCCCGTGACCACGCCGCACAAGGAGATCGCGTGATGGGTCCGTTCATTCTTGCCCGCATCGTCCGGGCAGCTATCGTGCTTGTCTCCACCGTAACGGTCGTCTTCGTTGTCCTCCGCCTGAGCGGTGACGCTGCTCAGCAGATGCTGCCTGATACGGCAAGCCCGGAGGCTCTGGCGGCATTTCGCACCAAATGGGGGCTGGATCGGTCGATATTTGAACAATACCTTATCTATGTCGGCAATGCGGTGCGCGGCGACTTTGGGACGTCCTATGCCGACGGCCGCGAGGTCTTCGAAATTGTCAAAGAGCGAATTCCGAAGACACTGCTTCTGACGGTGTCCGCCTTCTTTATCAGCATAATGATTGGCATCCCGGCCGGTATCATCGCTGCTGTGCGCCGTGAGTCCCCAGTCGACAAGGGTGTTATGGCGGGAGCGGTGCTCGGCTACAGTATCCCAAACTTTCTGCTTGGCTTGATATTCGTCTTTCTGTTCGCCGTCTGGCTGCGTGTGCTTCCAAGTTCCGGCAGCTCTTCCTGGAAACATATGATCCTTCCGGTGGCAACGTTCGCCCTCTTCAATGCGGCTGGCATTGCCCGGTTCATGCGTTCGACGCTGATTGACGTGATGGGCCAGCCCTACATCGCTGCCGCACGTGCAGACGGGATCCCGAACTGGGAGATCATTGTCCGGCATGCTTTGCCGAACGCTGCGATCCCGATGGTGACAACGCTCGGTTTTACCGCCGGTGGTCTGCTTGGCGGTGCTGTGCTCATCGAACCGGTGTTTGCGTGGCCAGGCCTTGGTAGCGGTTTTGTCGCCGCCACCAGCAGTGGCGACCTCTCCGTGGTTCAGGCAATGATCCTGTTGTTCACCGCCTTCATGGTGACCATCAATCTGACCGTCGACGTCCTCTACGCGGTTCTCAACCCCAAGATCAGGAAGCAGTGATATGACGACAGCGACATCATCGCGTTCGTACACGAGCGCCATATGGACCCCTTTCCACCGCATGCCAATCAGCATCGGCGCATGCTGCACTTGGATCGCAATCGTTATCGCTATCGGTGTTTCGGCGCGATGGGTGGCGCCCTTTGACTACCTCCATCAAGACCCTCTGGCCCGCTTTGCCAAGCCTTTCTTGTCCGCCGCCCATTTTCTCGGGACCGATTACCTTGGCCGAGACGTGGTCAGCAATCTTCTGGTAGCAACCCAGACGACGCTGATGATTGCCATCATCGGATCGATCATCTGTGCTTTGGTCGGGACCAGCCTTGGTCTGCTTGCCGCCCACTTCGGTGGCTGGGTGGATAATGCAATCATGGGGTTTTCCGACGCCATGGCGTCTATTCCCTTTATCATCGTCGCACTCGGCGTATTGGCAATCTTCGGATCCAGCCCGCTCCTGTTCGTGTTCCTGGTCGGGTTTGCAAACTGGGAGCGCTATGCTCGCCTGACACGCGGGTTGGTTTTAAGCGCCAACGAAGAGGGCTACGCGGAGGCCGCCCGGATCGTCGGCGTCCCGCCGATGCGTATCTACCTGAGGCACATGCTCCCGAATATCGCCGGGCCGCTCATCGTGCAATTCACGGTCAATTTCCCGGAAATCATCCTGCTTGAAAGCGGCCTGAGCTTCCTCGGCCTTGGCATTCAACCTCCGGCGACGAGCCTGGGCCTGATGGTGGCAGACGGTCGTAACTACCTGGCTATCGCGTGGTGGCTGGCTGCTTTTCCCGGCGCCGTGATTGTCCTGACGACCCTGTCGATCAGCCTGCTCGGCGACTACCTGCGCGACCGTCTCGACGCGCGCCTCCGTTAAATGAAAGGAAAAGAAAATGAACCCGCTGAGAATGACACCGAAAACGATGCGTGTCGCTGGCCATCGCGGCCACAGTGAAGGTGCGCCGGAAAACACGTACGCCGCATTCCGCAAGGCCCGCGAATATGCCGGACCCGGCGTGACATGCGAAACCGATTTGCGCATCACCAGCGACGGAGAGCTCGTCTTGATCCACGATGAGACCGTCGATCGCACGACCGATGGCCACGGCCTTGTCCGCAATATGACCTATGCCGAAATCGAGACCTTGAGTGCCGGCCGCTGGTTTGATGAGGAATTCGCGGAGGAACGAGTGCCTCGTCTAGCCGACGCACTGCAGTTTGCTCGTGAGCATGGCATCATCTACCAGCTCGAATTGAAGACCTACGGTCAGGACGAAGTCTTCTTCCCGAGGTTAAAGGCGCTGATCGAAGAACTGGGCTGCGCCGATCTGTTGCAGTTTTCGTCGTTCGACTTCGTGCAACTGCGCGCGTTGAAGAAGGCGATCCCGGACGTTCCAACGGTCGGTCTTTCTCATTCCCGTCTGATTGATCCGGCCGCGATTGCCCTGGAGGCAAACGTCGACGCTATTAACCTCGAAATCCATCATTTCCCAAGCGGCGAGGCACGCCAGTTGCACGACGGCGGTATCGCGACCTTCCTGCACGTGCCACCCCCAAGCAAACTGAAGAGCCTCAAGACCTACGGCGTCGATATCGAGGCTGACGTCGTTGAATGGATCCACGATGGTCAGCTCGACCAGCTGATCAGCAACGATGTCTCCCAGGTCGTCCGGCTCAAGGACATGGCCAATGCATGATTTGAATACGCCAGCCTCGGTCGAGACAATCATCGAAGGAATCGCTCGGGAGGCCGGCAAGCTTGCCCTTGAGCATTTTCGATCGCTGGCAAGCCTGCCCGTCGAAAAAAAGGGGCACCTTGATCTTGTGACGGAGGCCGACAGGCAGGTCGAGGATTTGTTGATCGCACGTCTCAAACAGGCTTTTCCCGACGACGGTATTTACGGAGAGGAACGCGGCGAGATCCTGGGGACATCAGGCCGGATCTGGGTCATCGACCCAATTGACGGCACGTTTAATTTTATTCGTGGCGGTCAGAACTGGGCGATTTCGATTGGCCTCTACGAAAATCGTTGGCCGGTATTCGGCGTGATCTACGCCCCAGTCCGTGATCTGATGCTGGTTGGTGGTAAGAGTGTCGAAACTCGATTGAACGGTAAGCCTCTGAGGTTACTTCCTCCGCTCGATCTCTCGCAGGCATCAATGGGGATAGGCCTCCATCCTTCGGTCGTCACCAAAGATCGTCTGGAAGTAGTGCGGTTTATATCAGATGATCTTCGCATCAGTTTCCGGTGCTGCGGTTCCGCGACTCTCTCATTGATCGAGGTGGCGATGGGAGAGACCGATGGTTACGTGTCGCTGGGGGATTCGACTTGGGATGTAATGGCGGCTCTGCCCATCCTCGGCAATCTCGGCGCCTCCCATACGATCGATTGGGACCGGATCGAGCTGCAAGACAAGCTGCGGTTTGCTGTTGGAAGTAGCTCATTCCTGGAAAAGGTCAGACCTTTGCTGGAGAAGGTGGCTGCATAGTGCGGTGTGGCCCCACGAGAAAAGGCCGGACGCCGGCAGACCCGAAGGTCAACCAATGCGCGGCAATATGCTTGCGATCAACGGATGTCGCTGCCAGCGAATTCGAGGTTCTTCTCATCACCAGCCGCGAGACCGGCCGTTGGGTGATCCCCAAGGGCTGGTCAATGGCCAAGAAGAGGCCGCATCAGGTTGCCCGGCAGGAAGCTTGGGAGGAAGCCGGCGTACGGGGGCGGGTACGCAAAAAGCCATTCGGCCACTACACCTATAACAAGAAGCGCTCGCAGGATGAAATCGTCCGCTGCTTGGTTCAGGTTCATCTGCTGACCGTATCGGGACTCGAAGGCGACTTTCCTGAAAAAGGACAACGTCAAATCAGGTGGTTCTCGCCAGAGGATGCAGCTCGCGCAGTAGAAGAGCCCGAGCTGCAACGGCTGTTCATGAATCTGCCGCATCAGACGGAGGCGAACGAACAGCGTCGTCCTCACTGACGGCCGTTCGGAAGTTCTTTTCGGCGTGCGGCGCACTATCGAGGGTAATATGGATATCAACCTGCTAAAAAAGACGCCCGATTTAAGGGCCGTCGCGGACATTCGTCTGGCAACGCTAGAGGACGGTCCCGGACGTGGCCAGAGGCTTCTGATCGCCCGAAATGGAAACGGAATCACGTTCGAGGTTGCGGTCGATAGAGGGTTCGATATCTCCAGCCTCTCCTTCAAGGGCACTAATATCGGGTGGAATTCGCCGACGCAGTTGCGTTTCCCTCCATCCGATCCTGGCTCCGAGGAAGGGTGGGCCTTTATGCGCAACTTCGACGGATTCATGGTGACATGCGGCCTCGATCATATCAGCCGGCCCCGTGAAATAGATATTTCTCACTACGAGCACCCGCATCTCAAAACGAAGACCATGCCGCAGCATGGAAGGATTTCGACCGAAAAGGCGCGCCTTATTGGCTATGGCGTGGATGCGGAGACTGGCAAAATCTTCTGCGAAGGGCTCGTCAGGCAGGCGAGCGTTTTTGGTGAAACGCTGGAATTGCGTCGGCGGATCACTCTGGGTGTGTTCGACTCCAAGCTTGCCATCGACGATACGGTGAGCAACCGCGGCTTCATCCCGTCGCATCACGCCGTCATCTACCATCTGAACTACGGGTATCCCTTCCTTGACGAGAACTTGGAGGTCACTGGATTGCCTGAGCTTCTATCGGCTACAATGCTGGCGGACCCGCCTGTACCAAATGACAAATACGGCGAGCGGGTGGACTCGGCTGATAGTCGTGAAATCCCGGAAGCGGGTTCGATCATGCTTAGCAATCCCGCGCTCGATATATCCGTTGGTCTGACATTTAGCCGTACGCACTTAACCAAGCTCGCTATCTGGCGCGCATACCAGTCAGGTGTGTTCGCACTCGGGGTGGAGCCGCGGACTGAACTGGCCCAAGACAGACCTCTGCTTCAGCCCGGGGAAAGCTGCGCGCATTCTCTGCAACTTGCCCTCGGCAATCACAGAGACTAGCGAAAGCCGCGGCACGCGCCACATAACTTCCTCTCGAACTGAGTTTACATACGAAGGAATTGCGGCCACCGGTCAACTGCAGCGCAGTATGAGGAGTTAAAAGGCAATGTTCGGTATAACTATTAGCACCTCATCCGAAGCGCAGCCATTTTGGCAACTGGTTAAAAGGGCCTCCGTCTTTGAACGCAATTCGTCGATCGAAGCGTTGGGATACGCGCCACATATCACACTAGCGCGCTACTCTGAGATAGAGCCCGCTACTCTTCTCGAAGCGGCAGAAAGAGTGCAAGAAGCGAAGGCCTTCTTACTAACGTTCGATCGCATCGCTTTTTTTGACACTGAACCAATTGTCTTGTGGCTATCGCCACGCGCCAATCAGCGCCTTTTTAAACTGCATGATGAAATCCATAGAATTATCGACCCTCAACTCTGCGACCCGCACTATCGCCCGCTGCAGTGGACGCCGCACCTGACAATCGCAATGGCGATTGACGCTACGCAACGTGACGGAGTGTTGGAACTTTCCAACCAGCCTTTTGATCCCGTGACCTTGAGCTTCGATGCTGTCGATTGCGTTTCCTGGCCACCGGTTCGTGTCTTGAGCACGTTGTCGTTGCAACCGCGGGAGTTGCGCCCGTGACTATGCTGCTGCACGGAAAAGCAAGTTGAGATGGTTGCGTGCCGGCCGTGCCAAACTCGATGTAAAAAGGGCGTTTGAGCCCCCGCGGGGGGCGTTCTGGACGAGTACCCCGCCGGATACTCGATGGCGTCAGTTTAATCATTGCAAATGAGGAGCTTGTCAGCAACTCTTGCTGGTAGAAGAGGCGATTCGGAGGTGCGCCAAACACGTAATTTGATTTAGTCTTTCGATCAAAGATCAAACTCTAGGGACGAAACCGATAAGATAAATCAGCTGTCGCTGACAGAGGATTTGGGGCGCAAACGGGGCAGATGTGTTTGTAAGGGCAATCGAGGGAGAGTTTGCCGAGTTAGGGATCGGAAAGTTAATTGACCGAAGAGGGCAGACTGCGCTCGTCGAGTATTTTGACTCGCCCAACAGTGAAACTCATGTCCATTCGATGGACGTTGAGCTTGTAGCACCAGTTGCGCTACCTGAGCAGACGCGCATTTACTATTTTAGCAAGGCGACGGCAGCCTGGGAAATTGGCCGCGTTCTCGATGACCAAGGTGAATTCCTCTACGTCAAGTTTCCCAATGGGATAGACAGGCGCTTAAGACCTTTGGAAGCATTCGTCAGATGGGCAAAGCCGATTTCTGACCCCACGGCCTTCCTGGCAGCGAGGATTAACGAGACGCCCCGGTTCTCGGCCGGGCGTAGCGGTTTTGTACGTTCGCTTGTGAGCCAACGAGGGGCCACTATCGGCATGTCGGCCGTTGCTTCTTCCGCCATCGAATTGGAGGCCCACCAGATCGAGGTGGTTCGCCGCGTGCTACAAGACCCGGTGCAACGCTACCTCCTTGCGGACGAGGTCGGGTTGGGCAAGACCATCGAAGCGGGAATGTTGATCCGCCAATGTCATCTTGACGCGCCCGATGTCCAAATTCTCGTGATCGTTCCGGATGCACTTGTTCAGCAATGGCGCATCGAACTGACATCCAAATTTTTTCTCGGTCATTGTCTCGATCAATCGCTACACGTTGTTTCTTACTCCAACGTCGACCAAATCGTGGCTCTGCTCCCATCTCTCGCGATGCTCGTTATTGACGAAGCCCATCACCTAACCGAGGACCGGGGACGTGGCGCTAACAGCTTGTACCCTGCAGTTGCGAAAGCAGCTCCGGCTATCGAACGGTTTATTCTCTTATCCGCGACGCCCGCCCTCCACAATGAACGTGGCTTTCTCGAAATGCTTCATCTGCTCGACCCCGACACCTATTCGCTCGATGACGTACCGGGGTTTCGGCAGAGGGTTGTAAACAGGCAGGCACTCGCCGAGATTGTGGCTGGGCTTACACCCGACAACGCATTGTTCCTAGACGAACGCCTTGCCGAACTTGAAGAGTTCTTCCCCGATGATGAACTGCTTCATACGTACGCGCGGGAATTGTTATTAGTAACGAATGAAATGCCAACCGAGGACGATCCGAGGTTGATCTCGGCGATCAATGTGCTGAGGGCACATCTGAGTGAAGTCTATCGGCTTCATCGCCGCGTCCTCCGGCATCGGCGCAGCAGCGTCGGTGGCTTGACTCCTCATCGAGCAGGCGCCCACGTTATTGAATATCGATCGGAAGAAAGTGGTCGACTGTCTAACACCACCGAAGACTGGCGGTTTGAGGAGTCGGTGGCCTCTGCAGGCGATCCAACCGGCAAAATGCGACTCACTCGGTCATCGGCGTTTGCCAAGTTACTCGACCGTTCGTCTCAGTACGCTGCGAACGGCAACGGCGTTGTCGGATCGCTCGCTCGTCGACCGGAACTGGTCGGCAATATGGAAAAATTCGATCGCATTGCCGAGCAACTGAACAGTGACGCGCATTTTGAGGCGAGGCTTGATGCGCTGATAACGGGTATTCAGCCTATGCTTGTCCCCAAGCAGCAGGTGGTTGTCTTTTGCTCAGATGAAAGGACGGCTGATAAGCTTGCTAAAAGCCTGGAGGATCGTTTGAAAGCCCTGGTCTATCGCCATCACCCGGAGGACCGAGGGTGGCAGGCGTTCAACGACAATTCTGAACCCGCGATTTTGGTGTGTGATCAGCGCGCTGAGGAGGGACTCAACCTTCAAGGTGGACGCAAGATCGTGGTTCATTATGATCTTCCATTTAATCCAAATCGCGTAGAGCAAAGGTTGGGTCGTGTCGATAGATACGGTTCAGGAGATGCAATTCGATCAGTTGTTCTTAATTGTCTCGATAATGCGCTTGAAGGTGCGTGGCTGGGGTTCTTGGACAGGGGATTGGAGATTTTCAATCGCTCCGTTGCAAGCCTCCAGTATTTTATCGAGGACATGAACAGTGCGTTGGCTCACTCGCTGTTCGATGGTGGATTGGACGCCTTGCTTGAATTGACGGAGGTGAGTGGCGGTAAAGACGGGCTTATCGCAAAAGAAATGCATAGTCTGAACCAACAGGATGCACTGGACGCACTTGGTGCCACGCCTTCGGAATTGCTGGACCAGTTATCGGACGTCGATGAGGATTGGGAGGTCCTGGAAGCGGAGGCTAGAAACTGGATAGAGACTACGCTCCAGTTTCATCGAACAGTCGAGCATGTTGGGGGAAGCCGCGACGCAAAGGGGTCGCCACCATTCCGCTATCAATACGCATCATCGGGCCGCGCCACGTTGGTACCCCTGGAGACATTCTACGCCCGATGCCAGTCGGCGGTTGATCGATCACAAGCTGCCGCACTGGCGAGGAAAATAAGAACCGTCCCACTCACGTTCCGGAGAAGAACAGCGCTCAGCCGGGCTGGGCAATCGATGGAAACGCGAATCCTTAGATATGGCGACCCCTTCATCAATGGGATGTGGTCGATTACACAGGCCGATGACCGGGGCCGCTCTACTGCGTTGTGGCGCTACCTGCCGGGACACAAGAGCGATGGCCAAAGTAATCTGTTCTTTCGGTTTGATTATATCGTCGAGGCCGATATTTCGGGCGCCACTGAGGTTCTCTTAGCGGCGTCCCGGATAACCCGGTCGTCGCAAGCGGCCGTCTTGCGACGCGGAGACATGGCGCTCCCGCCGTTTTTCTATACGGTCTGGCTTGACCGCGACCTCAACCTCGTCGAAGACGCCTCTATCCTGCGAAACCTTGAAGTCGACTATCGCCCTGAGCCGTCGGGAGATGGGGGACGTGATTTCAACCTGAACCCCAGACGATGGCACCAACTGGACCGTCTTGACATCCCCGAGCTTGGAAACTGGGCGGGTTTATGTATCGAGGCGCGGCGACGGAGTGAAGAACTACTGAGGACATCACCATCCTTCGTTCAAAAATTGGCGAGTGCGTTTAACCATGCTTCCGAAACTGACATCGGTCGAATTGGACAGTTGGCAGCCAGGGCACAACGAAACGGTAGACCAGATGAGATTGCCGATCTCGCGTTGGAGCAGGCCCTGTCTGGCGCCTTGTTGGAAGGCATCGTCGCTCCTCGCATTCATGTGGATGCGGTACGCGCTTGTTTCTTAAGCGGCCTCGCTTCAGCAGCGTCAATATTGGATAAACCAGCATGAACGCCAAGCTCGACTTTGACGTTCTATATGCAGTGCTGGACGAATGGCCTAACGCCGATTTGCCTACTGGTGCCCAAGATGGGCTCTTCGATCGCATCCTCCAGATCCTGACAGCTTGTCGAGCACAGGATAAATTGACGAACGATTTCATTAGCCTGCTTCGCCACGTTTTGAGGCGTCATACTCTTCAAGCGCAGATGACAGCGCGTTTGAGGGTCCCGGCTGTATCCATGTGGCCTTCTCGCGATCAATGGGCAAAATTCGGTGTTCGCGCCCAGAGAGTGGGAGTCGATCAATTTTTGATCGAGGCCCATCCGTACGCTCCGTCATGGCTAAGCGATACCGATGTACCTATTTTCGAGGACTCGTTTGCAGAACGAGAAGTACGCCTCGATTGGCGGCGGCCGATAGATCCATTTCTCGAGCATGCCAGCAATTTTACTAGCTACACCTCGCCGGGACAACGTGAGGCCGTACGAAGCGCATTTCTTATGGCTCCGGGCGAAACGCTAATTGTTTCGCTGCCGACCGGATCCGGTAAAAGCTTCGTGGCTCAGGCGCCAGTGCTTGTTCGCGGACTGGAGTCGGGACTTACGTTATGTGTCGTTCCGACGACAGCGTTAGCGCTGGATCAAGCACGACAGACCAGGAAATTGATCAAAGATCGTCATCCACGCACCGACGTGCCCGAACTCGCGTGGCATGCTGGGCTTACTGATGAGGAGAGAACAGAACTCAAGAGTGCGATCAGGCAGGGGCGGCAAGGAGTGCTCTATTGTTCTCCTGAGGCGGTAACCGGGGCGTTGCTTCCTGCCCTATACGATGCAGCAAGGGCCGGGTTCCTTGCGTATCTGATTATTGACGAGGCTCATCTTGTCAGCCAGTGGGGCGATGGATTTCGGCCTGCATTTCAGATGCTTTCCGGGGTACGTCGCGGCTTACTCGAAGCCTGTGGCGGTGAGCGCTTTCGAACCATCTTGATGTCGGCGACCTTGACCCCGGAGACTGTCGGCACGATCGACGCATTGTTTGGACCTGCGCGTACAACGCAAATGATTGCGTCAATCTATCTCCGGCCAGAGCCACAATATTGGATCCACCGCGAGTTGGACGAGCAAGCAAAGGTAGCCAAGATCCTCGACGCTGTTCGTCATGCTCCCAGGCCATTCATTCTTTACGTCACGAAGCGTGATGATGCCCGCGCATGGTTGAAGCGGCTGAGAGCAAACGGCTTTCTTCGCACCGAATCCTTTCATGGAGAGACGCGTGACGGCGAGCGACGGCAGATCATCGATATGTGGGCTGGTAACAAGCTGGACGGTATTGTGGCGACGTCCGCTTTTGGTGTTGGCATCGACAAGCAAGACGTTCGCACCATTATTCACGCGACGGTCCCCGAAACACTCGATCGCTTTTACCAGGAAGTCGGACGCGGCGGGCGCGACGGAAAGACATCAACGTCGCTGTTGATTTATTCAGAAGTCGATCGCGAGATAGCAGAACGATTGAGCGCGCCCTCCCTGATCAGCGAAGAATTGGGTTTTGAGCGATGGTCAGCCATGCTTGAGACGGCAAAGCCACTCAATCCGACGGGAAGCCTGCTCGAACTTAGTCTCGATGTCGTTCCTCCGCGTCTACACCAACAAACTGACTACAACGCAGCTTGGAATATGCGCACTTTGATCATGATGGCGCGAGCGAATATGATCGATCTAGGATCTCGTCCTCCGGAGGCTTTGGCCCGAGATGAAGGCGAGTTGGACGCGGCCTTCGATCTGCGAAATGAAGAACATTGGGCACAATATTTCCGGCAAATCATCGTGAGCACAAACGAGTTCGCCCATCGTAGTAGGGAATTCTTTGACGCCCGCATAGCCGAAGAGCGGGGCAGATCGACGCGAGCAGCAGACGCGGGCAACGAACTCTTGGGCAGTCTCCTCCAAGGTTCGACGGAGGTCTCTAGCCTGCTTGATGATCTATATCGCAGCCACGCGCCCCGCCGCGCGATGATCGTATCGCGCGCATGTGGAGGATGCCCAGCACATCGAGCGGCGGGGAGCGCCGACTTGTCGTATGCTGAGCCGGTCGCTCCAGGTATCGATCTATCCACTAAGCCCGACACTTCCGCTTTTGAAGGACGATTTCCGCACCTGAGTGTTCACGCCCCCATTCTCTTGCCGTTGTCCACACCCTTTGATCCAAGTCAGATCATCAAAGTACTCGGAGCACTCGTTGCAACATTTGGGATCCGCGAAATCAGTGTGTCTGACCGATTCCGCATGGAAACGCCGGCTTTGAATAGACTGCACACCCGGTCAGACAATGGAATTTTGTTATTGCAGTCGATGGACGAGGAACGCCAGCGCATGTCAGGTTTCAAGTTGGCGAGAGCGACCATCTTAGAAGAGGGGATGGCGGTGGAACCTATGCTTCTACTTGACCGACCGCTACATTTCCTCCTTTTGCCGGCGACAACGAAGGATCCGTTCCATCCTGAAAGGCGTCTTGTCGAAACCGACAGGAACACAATTACATTCGACCAGTTCATGCTGGGTGCTCGCGCATGAGTATTTTAAACATGCCCAGTGACGGGCTCTTCAACGTCTTGATTGTCCTCGTAAGGGCACTGGTTCGCTTCGGTCCTAAATCGCGAGATGAACTCCTAGGGTCTTGTGGTGCAAATGTTTCTTCAATCGATCCGAAGCAATTGAATCAGACGCTAAACCGCTGGATGGAGCTCGGATTATTCGAACTTGAAGCGGATCAGGTTCGGCTGAATGAAGCCCACAGAAAAACTCTTGGCAAAATTCCAGACCTGGCAGAACTGAAACTGCCAGGAATCATTCGATCCGTGGCGTTGAGACCAGAAAACAATCTTCGCTTTTGGGAATCTGAGGGCAATAGAAGCGCCGACCTCAATCGAGGTCTTTCGTGGATACTGGCCCAAGACGTCTACTCGATCGACACCGGGTCTCATCAGCTAATACAGAAGCTGGAGAATGAGCAGATTGCGGATTTATCAAAGCGCATCTTTCAAAATGATACGCGTTGGAACGGCCTCCGGACGTGGATGGTCTATCTCGGATTCGGCCGAACGGGGACCCGAGTGACGGTGGATCCAACTGTCGCAATCCGAGATGAATTGCCGCAAATCTTCAAACAAGACACAACCTTGTCGGCATCAGTTTTTCTTGATCGCGTGGGCGAGATCCTCCCTGTACTTGATGGTGGGAAATACCGCGTGGAAATGGAGGGCGTTCTCAATCCAGCGAGTTGGGCGGCCCCGGCAGAAAATCGGTTATCCACATCCCTGTCTCGCGCCATACAGCGTCTCGATCGCGAAGGTCTTATCGCAACAGAACAGAAAAGCGATAGCATCGACGGCGGCTTCACCTTGACGGGATATGGTGGTCGCCAGTGGCGAGACGTTACCCACATTCGACGTCTCCCTGAAAAAGGGGGCAAGTGATGCTGGAACGCTATTGGCCTGATGCAGCTGCAGTCAACGCTTGCATAAAAAACGAAGCTGAAACCGCAGACGTCTCTGTTTTGCTAGCGGTGCATCAGCCTGCACCGCTCATTCAACGTGGTGCGGTCTCAGGAAACAAAACCTCCGGATCAGAGCAAGACTTGCTGGAGGCGTTCCTTACCGACAATGTGCCGACAGGCGCATTGCTGATGCCTATCACAGGGCCGTCTGGTGTTGGCAAGTCCCACATCATACGTTGGCTTGATGCCCAGTTGCAGCGATCCGCCAAACGCGATCAGCTCCACATAATTCGAATCCCGAAGAGTGCGAGCTTACGTACAGTCGTGGAGCTCATCTTGGAGCCGCTTAAAGGCGATCCGCGTTATGCAAAAGCACGCGAGGACATGACACGCGCAGTTAGTGAAGTGAACCTTGCGGAGGCAGTTGTAACCTTCCGTGCTCACCTGCAAAACGCACTTACTGCGAGCCGTGCGCGGATGGTCACTGAGGTCCGTGAGAATCCAGAGCGTGCGCATCTTAAAGCGCTAATAGCGCACGCGGATAAATTGCCGCAGTTATTTAGTGATGGCGCGCTAGAGCAGCATTTTTCTGAGAAGGTCCTATCACGCGTGGTTTCACGCGCGCTGGGCGGGCGGACGGAGGACCAAAGCGACGAGGATGCGCTCCCTCAGTTTTCGGTCGCGGACCTCGTTCTCCCTGAAACCGTAGCGATCAATCAAGCGTCGCGGCCAGTCCATGATTATTACGTTCGCAATATCGCAGGCGTGGAAGTCGAAAAACTTGGCGCAGTCGTAGATTTGCTCAACGATGCGGTCGACCCAGCCATTGGAAACCTATTCCAACTCCAACAGAGCACCGGGGGGATCACTCTGCAGGATATCATCCTAGCAGTCCGAGAGATTCTGTTGGCAGACAACAAAGATCTGGTTCTGCTTGTAGAGGATTTTGCCGCTCTTGCCGGCATCCAAGAGGTTCTCCTCAAGGTCTGCATCCAAGAAGGCGAGCGGGACGGAAAAAAAGTCCGCGCAACAATGCGAACTGCACTTGCGCTAACTGACGGCTATCTGTCCTTCCGCGATACTATTTTGACGCGAGCCCAGAGAGAGTGGGTCGTGGGCGGGCGCACCCAGAGCGACAGCGAAATAAAGGCGAGCGTCGTTGAGATGGTTGGAGCCTATCTCAACGCGGCACGATGGGGTGAAGCCGAATTGGAACGGCGTTTCAATCTTAAAGGCGATAGTCAGGAGTTGCATGACTGGCTTCCGTCTTGGCGTGACGAAGATATATCCGAAAGCGAAAGTGAGGCGGTTGCGGCCTTCGGCTATAATGAAAAAGGGGATGCCCTCTTTCCCTTCAACCGAAGAGCGATAGAGCAACTCACTGTTCGTCATCTGACGGTCGGCGGTAATCTCCTTTTTAATCCACGACGGATTATAAACGAGATTCTGCGCAACACCCTCTTAATGCGCGGGACATATCTGGCCGGCGGCTTCCCGCCAGCCGGGTACGAAGCCATGGCGCCTAATGCAGTCCTTGCCAATTGGCTTCGGCAGACACATCAGCCGGAACAGATTTCTCGTCGCCTCGCTCCCCTCCTCGTGGCTTGGGGTGGCGATCCGATCGATCAGAATGAGATCGCGCATATGCATCCGGCGATTTTCACGACGTTCAATCTCCCACCACCTCTCGAACTGGCCAATATCAAGTTTACGCCAGAGCCCGAACGGCCGACGGTCCCGAAGGCCGTGGTCGTTGATACAAAGTCCGGCTCGGTCAAAGAACTCATAGAGCCCGAGGTGCCAGAGCCCGAGCATCCAAAAATTACAGATCTGCGCAGTAAGCTCGACGCATGGTCGAAGGGAGCGTTGTTGGGCCAGAATGAGGCTCGTGACATTCGCACCGCACTGTTCGAGTTACTGAAGGACGCAATTGACTGGCCAAGTTTGCGCATGCGGTCGTCCGACCTTCGAGCGGCATGGATTAACATACCCAATGCCTGGGGCAATCCAAGGTCTGGCCCGTATCTCCACGTTTGCGAAGATCAAAGCGACGAGTATGGCACCATCCGCGCTGGTTTGATTGCTGCGGTCCGCTTTGCGAATCTCAATGGCAGGCGTTGGACGTATTCAGAGGCGGACGATGACTATGTGGCTGTGGCACCGATCGTCGACCACCTTCTTGGCCAATTAATGCCCAAGCTCCTCAATGAGGCAAAAGCGCAAAGTGCAAGTCTTGCGAAGGCTCTTTTGACGCAAGCGCGGATTGCTGGTCTTTCACCATCTGTAAGGCCCTCCGGCCCCGATGTCATTCTGGAGGGGATGTTCAGTTTCACCGATTTGAAATCAGAGGCGCAGCCCTTTGAAGAGAATTGGGACAGTCTTCGCGCAAGCGCCCTCAGTATGATGCGACAACGGCCGGCCTGGGTTGCCTTGCAGGAAGAATTACTTGCTCGTTCCGCATCCTTCCAAGGTACGGGCAACACACCGTTTGCGATCGACACTGTAAGGCTCTTAGATGCATTTGGCGAAGAGGCATATGGGACCGAGGCACTCGATGGGTTGCCCGAGGATGTCCGCGTTTTCCTGCGCCCCTTGGCTGAAGCACGACTATGGCCACAACTGACGCCGGTCGTTCAAAAGCTCGACAATTTTAAAAGGCAAATCGCTGACTACGTAGATGCCAATTTCGACAAATCGACATTTGTCGCGGATCTTCAGACAATCGTGATGTTGCTGGCCAAAACTGGAACCGCTCCGTCAAACGGTATCAATCTGAAAGAGTTCGAGAAACAACTACTTGAATTCAAACAAAGCGCGTTTGTTGATTTGGTTGGGAAAATCAATGTCATAACGGAAGCTGATCGTGAACAAATTCCGAAACTGCTTAATGCGCTCGGCGCAATCGATCTGGGTTTGATTGGACGAACAATGATGTTTCTGAATCAGACCACCCAGTTGCTGTCAGCGTCTGAGATCAGCGTTTCGCGTGAAGAAGCGAACCGAAGTCAGTCTGATCCATCGGACGTCAGCCAAGAGATTGTTGCCATGCTCGAAAGTGTAGCAGGCATATACTCACAGGCAGAGGGAGAAGTGCGTTGACGGCCAATCTCGCTATTAGGGCTTCTGCTTTACGGTTGCGACTCGAGGCGCTGGAGAAGGCAGCGTCTAATGTTGCCGAAGTTAGCGCGCTAGAGGGTTTGCGAGCGGATTTGGCAAGCCGGGCTCAGAAATTGGCTGTCGAACAAGGCAAGCAGTTGGTGCTCACAGCGTCAAAGATCACTGTGCCGGACCCGAAAAGCATTATTGCTGCTCGAAAACGCGCCGCCGGCCTACTTGAAAAGTTTCTGGTTGAACGACAGGCCTCCACTCTAAAGCGCGGTCAAGGTTGGCGACTGTTACTTGAGGAAACTGATGCTGCCACCGGTGAACTCGCATCCGTCTTGATGAGCGCTTGGCGAGCCTACCGGCAGGCAGTATTCGCTGGCGAAACGCCCGCACAGATCCGCGGAAAGCTTGCTCACACCAAAGAGAACGATGCTGTATTCGATGAATATCAGCGTCTTTTTACGGAATTGAGGGCTAAGTTCGACACTCTTCCAAACGATCAGGCCGCCGTGAAGCACGTTGAAAGCCTCGCGGAAAGCCTGGTAAAGGTCGGGAAATCTTTCAACTTCAACGTACCGGCGGACGTAAAGCGGTTTTTGGAGGCCGTACTGTCGGTTAATGGAGCGCCATTGTCGTTGATGACGCCGGCTGTTCAAGAATGGCTGACAGCTAACGGAAGCCTTGACAGCTACAGCATTCGAGCAGCGGCACAATGATCAATCCCAACGAAAGATTTATGATCGCTGTGCTCGACAGGATTGAGCAGCGTGAGGCCCGTCTCCTGACATGGGGCCTTGTTGATGGGTTTTTGGCATCGCACGAAGTTGCGGAGATCATCGATGCGATGTTGGACGATCCAGCGCACGCTGATGGAATAACCTTCGTCCGTGTCTCTGAGGTCGTGGAGCGACTGCGCGAGCGTGTTCTTCTTCTCGACATTGGTGAAACACCAGGCGAGCGATACCGCTCACGGATGGCTGAGACTGTTCGGCTCTCCTACCGACTGAGGCAACTCTTTCCACAGCACCGCGGCTTGGTGGGCTGGCAGGCCGCTCCGACCCTCGTCGCAGATTTCCGATTTCTATGGCGTCGACGCCGTTACCCCAACCGGACGATCTCAGCGGAGAGAAGTCTGCGCGAGATCAGTGACGCGACATCGGATCACTATGCACGCCAAGCAATTGCTGATCTCATTGAAAGCTACGGTTCGGACTTCGGGCTAGCAGGTTTTCAGGTAGAGGCAGCAACCCGCATTTTATCCAGCCTTGAAAGTCCACGTTCGCTTGCGACTTTGGTCAGCGCAGGGACCGGCAGCGGAAAAACACTGGCGTTCTATTTGCCGGCGCTCGCCCGAATAGCATCGCATATACGTCGAGATGGTGCGCGGAGGAAGTGGGTCAAGATACTTGCAGTTTATCCCCGAAACGAACTGCTCAAAGACCAGTTCGCCGAGGTTTACAGCCAGGCTCGTCGCCTCGACACATCGTTGCAGACGGTTGGTGGTAGGAAAATCCTCATCGGAACGTTGTTCGGCCCAACCCCCGATAGTGCTGCTGAGGCTCAGGACAGTAGTGGGTGGCGGCGTCATGCAACGGGACTGGTCTGCGAATACCTGCGATGCCCTGATCCAAACTGCGACGGGGAAATGATTTGGCGCGAAAACGATAGAGCCAATAAAATCGAGAGACTGGTCTGCTCTGAATGCGATCATGCCATTGAAAGCGACGAGATCATCCTCACAAGAGAACGCCTTCGGCGCGAAAGCCCCGACATTCTCTTCACGACGACCGAAATGCTTAATCAGCGGATGGGAGACAATCGGATCCACCATCTCTTCGGCATTGGCGAGCGGGCGGCTCACGCGGTCGAGATGATGCTTCTCGACGAGGTTCACACATACGCAGGTGCGTCGGGTGCGCAGGTCGCGTATCTTCTCCGACGTTGGCGGCAGATGGTTCGCGGGCCAGTTAGCTTCGTCGGTTTGTCGGCGACATTGACGGACGGCGCGCGATTCTTTGCAACGCTTACGGGGTTGTCGGAGCATGCCGCAGCGGAGGTAGCACCCAAAGCCGGTGATATGATCGCTGAAGGGGCGGAATACTTGTTGGCTCTTCGAGGCGACCCAGTATCACGCACGGCGCTGCTTTCGACAACAATTCAAGCCGCGATGCTGTTGTCGCGAATGCTCGATTCCTCGGAAAGCCGGGTAAGTCGTGGTATCTTTGGCGAAAAGGCTTTTCTTTTCGCTGACAACCTCGATGTCATTAATCGCTTGTACTATGCGATGTTGGATGCGGAAGGCCGGCGCAGTAACGGCGCCCCAGATTTGAACGCCCATCCCACGGGCGGACTTGCGACGCTTCGTTTTCCCATGACGAGCGAGCACCGAAAAGTACACGGCCAAGATTGGGAAGCGGCCGTTGACATCGGTCACAGTTTGCAAGCTTCCGATCGGAAACGGGTGGGGCGTGTAATGTCAATGGATCCGGGTGTGGGAAACAATCTCGACGTCATTGTTGCGACCGCTTCATTGGAAGTCGGATACAATGATCCGCTAGTGGGCGCGGTACTTCAGCATAAAGCACCGCGGGATGTGGCTCAGTTTCTGCAGCGGAAGGGCCGAGCGGGTCGTTCGCGCCGAATGCGTCCATGGACCGTCGTTGTGCTGTCGGACTATGGAAGAGATCGAATTGCCTATCAGGGCTACGATTTGCTTTTTGACCCAGAATTGCCGATGCGCACACTGCCTATCGGCAACCGTTATGTCACCCGCATCCAGGCGGTTTATGCGACCCTGGACTATCTTGCCCGGATGACCGGTTATGATCGTGGTGGCAGCGTCTGGACCAATTTGTCCGGTCCTTCTGAATACGCCAACCAAAGATCGCGCCAGGATCGGTTTGCCGAAGTCATTCATGGTTTGATCACCAGCCCGTCTGAGCTTGAGCGTTATTCTTCTTACTTATCAGAAGCATTGCGTCTGGACATGCAGGAAATTCAGTCACTGCTGTGGGAACACCCCCGTCCTCTTCTAACCGAAGTTCTGCCGACGGCTTTGCGGCGTCTTGAGACACAATGGCGAACGCAGAAACAGGGCGTTATAGATTATAATGTTCGCAACTCCCCCTTGCCAGAGTTTGCGCCTGCAAATCTGTTCGGTGAATTGAATCTTCCCGAGGTCGATATCATTACACCTGCAGTCGGTGGGGTTGTCCCCGATCCCGTGTTTATGCCGATCGTACAAGCGATGCGGGAATTTGCTCCTGGGCGGGTCTCACGGCGCTACGGAATAACCCATGCCTTCGAAAAGCACTGGGTATGCCCACCTCTTGATCAAAACGTTGAGCAGTCTATGCCGATCGATGCGAACGTTCGGTCAGACATGATTGGTATCTGGCAGATTTCCACTGCAGCCGGTGCTCAATCAATCCCGGTCTACCGCCCGCGTACCTACACTTTAAATCAGTCACCTGGCACAGTAGTGGACACGTCGAACGCGCGCCTAAGATGGCAGAGCCAGATCGTCGCTCGAGACGTTGGCCAAGTCTTCAACGCGCCACCCGGGAACCCTTGGGCCAAATTTATCGCGGATGTGCGTTTCTACACCCATCAAGGCCTAAGCCCGATCGAGGTGCGCCGAATGGCGCTCGGCAGCGACGCCGACATACGATTCAAAGATGGGACGTCGTCGAAAAAGCGGTTCTGGTTTGAACGGGACGGCCTGGCGAGTGCACTCGGGTTCAATCTCTCTGTCGATTCGCTTTGCATTCGCCTTCGGTTCGACGAGTCATTATGGTCGAGTGTGGGACCTGAAAGCTGCCAACTTTATCGGGCCTTGAGGACAGCGCGGTTCCACGATGAGGCCAAGGGAGAAGCGTATTTAGCCTCGGTGGACAACGTTTTCGCCCGCGGATGGCTCGCGCAACTGTTGTTGTCAGCGCTGGGTAACGAAGCGATGGCGAAGTCCATTACGTTGCGCGAGGCGGCCGGCAATCTCGCAAATGGACACGCCGATCTTTCGTTGGAACAGACCCTAGTGATCCTTTTTCAATCGCCTATCGTTGATGATGCCAACGGTCAGGGTAACCTCCAGGATAAACTGCGGCAGGATCTAGGAGCCCTTTTAGCGGATCCGGTGGTCAAATCCGGACTGTTCAATCTTGCGACCATTTTGTGGGCATCGATTGGACTGGATTGGGAGCCGTGGCTACGGCAGAGGTTTGCAGCAACGGCAGGCGCAGCGGCCTTCAATGCCATTTTAAGCCTCTGCCCGGAGATCGATGGTGAGGGTCTCGTCGTCGATATCGATCCCGGTCCGCGCGAACCAGATGACGTGCTTAGTGGAGAGCAGGAAGCGGAAATCTGGATTAGTGAGCTGGCTCCCGGAGGAAACGGTCAGATAGAGGAAGCGCTGAAGCAATACGTCGAAGACCCGCGCCGGTTCTTCAACCTCATGACATCCCAGTTAAGGGATAGCGACTTTGCATTGAGCGACTATCAGTTGGCGAAGTTTGTCACCATAGTTTGCGAAAGCGATCCTTCTGGCGACATCTCCACTGCGGCCCAGGCCTTTCGCGACGCGTACGGCTCGGACGAAAGCCATCGAGCAATGTTATCTCTGCGTCATTCGCTCGCTGCCGGAGGGTTTGCGACATTTCACGCTTTCATGGTCGCACTCGCAAATCGTGTACTGCGTGCCGGTTCCAGTCCCCAGAGCGATCGTTTTTTCCTGAGTGCAATGCGTCAATGGGATGCCGAAGAGGCACGTCTTGGCGTTGAACTAGACGCTCGGGTCATCGCGTACCGTCTAGCAAGGCGTGACGACATCGATAATGCGCTAAGCTTTGCTGGGATCGATGCGCCAACTGTCAATCCAGATCAATGGCGTTTTGGTGTGGTCTATGGCCTGCTTTGGCCACGTGGATCGCAAATCAGGCAGGCAGGGCTTAGGATAGAGTCTCTTTTTGTTGATCTCCCGCTGACTGAGCCACTCCTTGTTCGAGCATTTATCAATGAAGCGGTTCAGGCCGTCCATCTTCGAGAACCAGATTGGAAGACCAGATGCTTGGAGGCTCTCGCTTCGCAGGGATCGATTACTTTGGTCTGCGAGATAACGGATGGCGAAGACCTTGCCAGCGCTCTCAATTTCCTTGCCACCAATCCAGTTCATACCGCCTATCTGTCTGTATTTGCGCGGGTGCAGGCGGTGCGTCGGGTTGGCGATGCCTATGAAATTGATGTGGACATTGCAGAGGCGTTACAATGAATTTCGAGACACGCCGGATCTTCAAGAGCGCCGTCACGAGCCAAAACCTAATCCGCGAATTGCTCCAATTGATGTTACTAGGAGAGCTCTTGGCACCCAGCGGCGAGCGGGCATGGATCGTCAGCCCTTGGATTAGCAATGTCATGCTTTTCGACAACCGAGCGGGCGGCTTCTCATCCGTAAATCCTGAATGGGGAACACGTGAAATTCGTCTTATCGAAGTCGCTTGCGATTTGGCGGCGCGGGGAACGCCTCTCGGCATCGCGACCAGTTTCGATCAGCATAATGCACCCTTCATAAATGCCATTACTTCAGGTCTTCAGGAGGTGGGGCTTTCTGAGAACGTCGTCATAGTTCAGCGGGAGCATCTTCATACAAAGGGTGTCTTGCTCAAACGCGGGCTCCTGACCGGATCGATGAATCTTACATTCAGGGGGCTCGAGCTTAATGACGAAATGGTCGTATACGACACCAATACCAAGACGCTCGCAGAAGCCCGGCTCAATTTCGAATCATACGTCGGGGCCGGCAAATGAGAGAGGACCTCATTCTCGATAATCCTTGGTTAGCCCGTTTCTTTGCGGCTCCAAATCAATTGGCATGGAGCGCAATCGTTGGCGGTACTATCGAGCCGGATATTGACCATTATCTTCGTCCGTGGCTCCAACTTCTTGACCAACCGGAGATCCGTGCGCCTATCATTCTTCCGTTTGTGCGAAACGATGCCGTCGTAGGCTGGTATGCCAGCACGAGGGACGCTAAAGGCGGAAAGGAACTCGGCTCCGAGATCCGCGCTTGGCTCGGTCCGACGTTTCTTGACTTGTTCGAGATGGCGCCGATCGACCGAGATCCCATGGCCGGTGCGATGCGTGAGCGATCTGGCGGTATTGTTTGGCGGTTTAGCGGCTCCGATGCAGCGTCAAATCGAGAAATTTTGCAACGGCTCGACAACTTCGCGGCACTGCTTGTTCGACGGCCGGATTTGAAAAGCAATGTCCGCCGCCCGGTGGGCGCGATCCGCGCACAGTTTGAGCGCGCACTTGTGGCGAGAGACGCAGCGCAAGCAGAGGCCCTTATCGCCGAACTTAAAGCGACGGGAAGGCTCAATCAAGAGAATCTAAAATACCTCGATGTTCGTATGAGTGCTGGCCTTGGCCTCTGGCCGCAGATCGCTAGGGATCACTGGCTCATTCGGACCCTGTCTGATTTAACGCTTCCACCGCAAATTCAATCCGATCTAATTGAGGCACTTTACCGCACTTACGTTGAGGAGAGTGAGGCGCTCAACGACCCGACCCAAACGCGCAGTATATTTGAGCTTCATGTAGCGAAACGCTATCCGGGATTGTTTGCCTCACGGCGCGGTATCCGCACGCCGCGGGTCGTAAAGTCTTTTCTGCTTTTCGAGCAACTCCAGCCGTCGCCGAACGGAGCGCTCTTAACAGAACTGTTTGAGTTGCTACCAGACAATAGCAAGCTCGGGATCTCTGTTGAGCAGACCAATATTCAGCAGCCACCGCCTGTCGACGAAGGTGCTGCTGATGAGGCCTTCGATGATGGTCAGTTTGATCGTGCGCTCGCATTGTACCGGCCACTTCCCATTTCGAAGAAGTCGATATCGCGTATGATCCATTGCGTGAATTTCATCGATACTCCGGAGTCACGTCAAGACTTCTTGGCGGTGATCGACGGCGCAGATCAGCAGCTCATCGAGAGCTTGACGCCAGCAGTCCGAGAAAAGCTCAACGTCCTGCAATCTCCAACAATCCAAATCACTGCAACCGAACTGTTGTTTCCGACCGCGGCGACTTTGCCCCCGGCTGGGAGTCCGCTCGGTTGGCTGAAGTGGGCGGAAGACTTATCTTACGGAAGGGATCTAGCCGGTCTAGAACTCGCGGTTCAAAATGCGGCAACTTGGGATACAAAAGAGTTCCAGAGCGAGGCATTGTCGCGCCAATTCGCCGACCTCCTTGGCAATCTTGTTGGCGAGGCTGCGGCTGTCGCGCGTCGATCTGTCCCTCAACTGTTCGGCAGCTTCTTTCCCATTGGAGCGGATCCCGAGGTCGGTGCGAAGCCCATAGCATCCGTCCTGTTCTACTTGATCGCTGTTGATGAGAGGCTGTCAGGCACCGATCTTGACCTTCTTGCACAATTGCTTTCACATCTTCTGACGCTTGGGGTGGCGGAGGGCGAGTATCTTTCGACTATTCAAGACCTTTCTGAGATCCAAGACCGCGTTCGCTCCTACAAGCATTTGCCGTGGAGCCTCGACATTTGCGAGACGCTGGCGATTGCGCCTGCGCCGTCTAAGGCTGCTCAAGCCGCCCGTGTGGAGTTCTTCGTCAAGATTGTCGGTCAAAGTCAGGCGTTTGCGCATCGTATCGGGCCGTCAGACATGTTGCCCATCGAATTCCTTGCCCAAGACTTCGGCGTTGGTCCAGATGTGCTTACATCGCTGCGGCGGACCGAGGAAGCGGAGCAGCAGTCGGCGGACCTGCGCGATCTAAACGGCAAGACAATCGGAATTTACACATTGGCCGAAACAGCAGGAATAAGAGCAAAGGCGGCTTTGGAGCGAATGTTCCCGGGCTGCGTCGTCGAAGTTAATTCCGACACTGTTGCCACCGCGAAATTGAGGCACCTCGCCCAGCGGGCCGATCTTTTCGTGTTTGCATGGAAATCCAGTAGTCATGCCGCCTTTTACTGCGTCAAAGAAGCGCTTCCCACGGGTGAACCTATCTGGGCTCCTGGGAAGGGGACAGCCAGTATTCTAAGGGCGGTCCTCGACAGTCTTCTTTAGCTTCACCTCGCGGTGCACTCGGATCTCTTTTCAGAGAAAAGTCCCCTCCGCGGGATTTATGATCTGAAAGCCTGATCCTCGTATTGAGCTATTGCGATCATGCCGGAAGAAGACCCAATTTGCGCTCGCGGTTCCGGATCCACAACAGGACCGGTAGTGCGGCGACTACCATGATGAACTTCCCAATCATTTGGCCTGCAACAAAATCAAGAGATCCGAAAGCAAGCCATAGGAATATCACGCTATCGACAACCAGACCGGCAACACTGCTCGCGAACGCCGCTTTTATTAGCCCCTTCCTTTGAAGAGGAGTGAATACAAATAGGTCGACAAACTCCGAGGTCAGGAAAGCGACAGCGGAGGCAAATGCCAAGGCAGGTGCCGTAAATGTTGTCGACAGAAACGCACCAGCAATGATCGCGCCGATTGCCCAAATCAACCCAAGCCGCCGCTGGACTAAATCACGCAGCACAAGCGCGAGCCCAACCAGCAGAACCCCGCTTGGTGCCGTGATGCCGAAACCGACAGGGATGAGGCAAGGGCCTTCTGGCACGCAAACCGTGCCGACATGACCGATCATATAATTGGCGAGTGGGATGCAGGCGGCAAAGCCAACCAGAAATATCCCGCCCTCAATCCATTGCCTGTTGCGCGTCGTCATCCCGCCTCTCCTTGTCACACTTCTTCGGCGACGAATTTTTCGTAGCCTCTTGCCCGAAGATCACAGGCCGGGCATGTGCCACAGCCATAACCCCAATTATGAAACTCGCCTCGCTCGCCGAGATAGCAGGTGTGGCTATCTTTCACGACGATATCCACCAGCGCCCGGCCGCCCAAATCCTTGGCCAGTTGCCAGGTTTGGGCTTTGTCGATCCACATCAACGGTGTGTCGAGGACAAACCGCTTTTCCATTCCGATGTTGAGCGCCACCTGCAAGGCTTTGATCGTATCGTCACGGCAGTCGGGATAGCCGGAATAATCCGTCTCGCACATTCCCCCGACGATATGCTTTAGGCCGCGACGATAGGCCAGGGCGGCTGCAAAGGTCAGAAATATCAAGTTTCGGCCCGGCACGAACGTGTTTGGAAGTCCGGATTCGGACATTTCGATCTGCATGCCGCTGGTCAGCGCCGTATCCGAGATCTCACCGAGTGCGGCCAGCGATATCGTGTGATCATCGCCAAGGCGATCTGCCCATACAGGATTGAGCGCACTCATTTGAGCGCGCAACGTGTCCCGGCATTCGAGCTCGATCCGATGGCGCTGACCATAATCGAAACCAACGGTCTCCACGCGCTCGAAACGGTCGAGCGCCCAGGCAAGACAAGTCGTTGAATCTTGGCCGCCCGAAAATAGCACCAGTGCAGTCGTCGACATCGCCCGGCTCCTTTTAGTTGCCTTCAAATTCCGCCCAGCAGGATGGCGTTTCGAATACCTTCACGGAATTCAACTCGTCGATGAGCGGCTTGACCTTCTGCCAAATCCAGACAGCGATATTCTCCGCCGTCGGGTTCTCGAGGCCGTCAATATCGTTGAGTGTATGATGATCGAGGCTCTCAAGAACCGGCCCGAAGACCTTCTCCACATCAAAGAAGTCGATCACAAATCCAGTTTGTGGATCGACGACGCCTTTGAGTTGCAACTCGACCCGATAAGAATGTCCATGCATGCGATGGCATTTGTGCGTTTTGGGCACATTCGGAAGTCTGTGGGCCGCCTCGAATGTAAAAGCTTGTGTGATTTTCATGGGATCCCGATCATTTTGTGTGTCTGCAGGCTGAGCCGCCAGCGGGGGTTTTCAAGACAAAATGCCGTCACCGCCGCGATATTCTCGATCTGATCTGGCCCGTCCATCGGCTGCAGGAAATAATGCTCGAAGGCGACGTCGGGGAGATCGTCCGGTAGCAATTTCGCCTGAGGATAAACCAGTTTCAGTTCGCTCCCGGATTTGAGAGTGAATGGCGCGCCGGCCTTCGGACTGACGCAGATCCAATCGATGCCCTTTGGCGGTTCGATTGTTCCATTCGTCTCGATTGCAATCTCGAAACCGTGTTCGTGGACCGCCGCAATCAGCGCATCATCGATTTGCAGAAGCGGTTCGCCGCCGGTGAAGACGACATAGCGCCTGCTCTCAACGCTCCCCCATGTCCGGGCGATCGCCGACGCAAGCTCGCCGGCGTCGCGAAACTTACCGCCGCCTTCGCCATCTGTCCCGATGAAGTCTGTGTCGCAGAACTGGCACACCGCCTTATGCCGGTCTTCCTCGCGACCGGTCCAAAGATTGCAACCAGCAAAACGGCAAAATACCGCGGCGCGGCCAGCTTGAGCACCTTCGCCCTGGAGCGTCTTGAACAACTCCTTGACAGAATAGGTCATGATAAGCTCACCAGTTTTTGCGGAACAGTCTCGGATAAATCGGTCGCCTGGCTACGGCGGCGCTTGATGTCAGCTCGAACAATGCCAACCAAGTACTGCGCAAGCGTGACGATGTCGCGATTGACGTTCTGAACAGACTTCCAGTTCCGCTTGTCGGTTTCGCCGAAGTTCCATTCCCCCGACGTCCAGGCCGTGTTGTCGATCAGGCAGGCGAGGCCCTTGGAAAACTCATCTGACGTTCTCGCCCCGTCGAGCAACGCCAAGAGTTCCATGACATAGCCAAGCGACATGATGCCTGCGCCATGCACGAGCCGAGAGGTCTTCGGCGTATGATCGACCCATTCTTTTCGGAAAACGTATTGAACAGCGCCATAAAAGTCACTGATCAGTTTGAAGCAGAGGTCAGCGCCATCGGGCTCGCGAATGAGTTCGCGCATCACGCCGTCGCTCAATGAATTGATGATCACACGCTGGATTGCGGTATCCCTGATAATGCCGGTGGGATTGGTGTGCTGATACACCTGCCCCTTAAGCAGCGACTTTTCGTCGTAGTTCAAGCGCGCGGCGATCTCTGCGGCAACGGAGCGGTCGCCAAGGCGTCGCGGCAGGCCGGTAACGGTTGGCAGCAGTTCGTAGATCAGCGATTTCGGCAGGGGCCGAGTGTTGTTGATCAGCACGAACTGCCGACGGAGTTCTTCGTCGTCGCGGCAAATGATTGCGGACACGAAGACCTGGAAATCTTTCTCGTGAACCTGCCCGAGCGCTGTGAGGCGCTGTTGTCCGTCGACGACCATGCCGGGCGCGCCGGCGGCGATATCGATTTCGACCGTGCAGCGCCCGTCGGCGCTTTGGTCGAACACCTGGACGCTGTTGGTAAAAGCCACGACGATCGGGTTGGGCAAAATTGCTTCCGGTTTTTCTAGGTAGTCACGGATCTCACGAATATGACCGGCGATCTGTGGACGCTGAAAACCGCTCAGTGCACCTGCATCATCGCGCGCAACCCGCTCGATAACGGCAAACTTCTGGAGATCAGACGCTAGCGCTGCAAATGAAAGGACTGTGTGCGCTTCGCTCTGTCGGGCTCTGATCGCTTGGAATTTCAATGTTGTCATTTCGGCCACTATTGCTTGGGAGTTGGTCGACCAGGGCATCGTAGACGCCCAGATTGTGAATGCCGCGCCGCTTGTTGCGATTGCTCGCTCGAAAGATCACGACTTCGATCGAAAGCGCAGAACAGATAGGGCAGTTGCAACGCTTCCAAGGCCTGTCGCGAAGCGTTCGCTCGTAGCGCTCGCGGAGGTCCTTGACTGCTTTGGCGCCGGGTAACTCGTCGATCGTCGTCCCCATCACTGCAGGCGTGGTATAGGCCAGGACGCTGTCGAGCGTCTCGTCCAATTGCGCTTCGCCCTTATCGTAGGAACGCAGCGCCGCAAGCGCGGTTTTCTCCATGGAAACAAGGCGCTCCTGGTTGAGCGACCCGCGCTTTGCAAGGCGCTGCAGCTTCGGGTTCTCAAGCGCCTGAGGCACGCGAATGGCTGTGTAATATTCGAGTTTGCCGCTCTTTGTCGGAAGAAAGTAGTTCGCCTTCGCATCCTTGAATGCGCGGATCAACGGCGACGTCGTGTCAAAGCTGGTGATGTTAAAAGAGCCAAAGGTATGGATCTCATCAGCTTTTGCAAAACCGAGAATATGAAGGCGGGTAGTTTGCGGAATGGCATCTCGGATCGCGATCAGGCAGGATTTGATCTGTGCCGCCTTCAGCGGAACGGTGCCGCCGAGTGCCAGATAATCGTAGCCCATCGCGACCAGACGGCGGGCGCCCTCGGCCATGCTGCCAGGGGACCAGCCCTGGATGACGCCCATCGGAGTGAAGCGGTTTGACATATGCTGCGTGGCAGTCCGAAAAGCGGCCGCATTCTCAAGCGTGATCTCAAAGCGCCGGCGTGCTTCTTCAGTGCCGCCTTCAAACCCGGTCAGGCTCTCGTCGAAGTCGAAAATGATATGGTCGACCGAGCAGCCATGGGTGAACCGCGCATCATCGTAAAATTCAGCCGTGTCCTCCGGTGTGTAGGGAGGCTTGTCTTCCTTATGATAGGTAAACGCCCCGCAATCGCCAAAGATAGGCAGATCTTCGAATGCTGGCTTGTCGAGGCGGAGAAACTCTCGCGCACCCACCCGGCGGAAGCGCATTGACTGTGCTTCCGTATATTTTCCGCCCACTGCGGCGCCGCCGACGATGCCGCGGGAAACAAGCATGCCTTTGTACGGGGCGTATCCCATGATTTCGTGCGGGTAAGCGTCATCCCAATAAGGCGTGCGGCCCTCCGAATAGCGGTCCCGGAGAAAGTCGTAACCGGGATCGACGTGATCGAGACTGTCGGCAAAAATGAACTTCATCGTGTCGGCCTCGATAGCTTGCGGTCGAGTTGCATCAGGTGCTCGGCAAGCAGCCGATTATGCTGCGGCGTGCCCTGGATCTCATTCCACTGGAGACCAAGCCCCTCCCAAGTTCCTTCCGTCCAGGCGCAAAGGGGTGCGATCCGGTGCAACGCCTCCCTGACTTCGGCCTCCGGCGTCGCAGAGCTATCGGCACGTAGCATCACCTGATCCATCAAAGCGCCCATTGCCTTGATGCCAGCAGAATGCATCAGCCGGCTTTCGGTCGGTTGCTTTCCCCAGGCTTCTTGAAAAACCTCGCGGACGCCTGACCAATAAAGGAATAGCGCCTCGTACATGGCATCAGGATTATAGGTCTCCGCCGTAAGTTTATACTGGTTTAGCGCGCCGTGTGGGGTCTTCAGGTTATGCTTAATCGCGTCAATCAAAGCGGTATCGTTGACGACGCCTTGCTCATTACCAGTATCGGAGGCGCGACGGATCAGACGGTAAAAGGGCGATTTTTGTTGTCGATTGAGAAGGTTGCACAACTCGCTCGGGAGGCGATTGGCTGCCAGGTCCTTTGGTAACAGCGACCCCACCTCCGGGAGGAGTTCGTTGATCAGCCTGACGTCGAGGGCTTTGACCTTGTTGACCAGAATAAATTGTTCGCGATGGACCTGTACATCCTGAGAAACGAAGCCGACGACCGGAACCGGGAAGCGGCTATCCTTCGCTTTCGCGAGCGCCAAGGAGCGCTGCTGACCATCGACGATCCAAGCGGCACGTTCACCGGCCATCCTGATCGGGATGTTCAGCGTTCCCGATTGGCCGACCTCGGTCAGCCCTTTCGGCTTCGGTCCGCGAGACACGTCAAACGTGACGTCGGAAGAAAGGGCGAGCGTGATGGCATTGGGAAAAAGAACCGGGCCGCTATCGAGAAACTCCGTGATCGCGTTCACATGGCTCCGGATTTCCTTACGTTGAAAACCCTTCAGGTCCTTCTCGTCACGATGAATCCGACTGATATCGGCAATCCGCGTGAGGTCCGAACCGTGGAGAAAGAAGGCGTAAACATCGACGCCGTCCCCTTGCTGGGTTTTGACCGCACGTATTATGAGCTTGTTCTCGTCAATACTCATAGGGCTTGTTCTTTCCGGATCTCGGCCGCCAACTTTGCGAAGCGCTTTTGCTCGCAAGCGACGTTCAATTCGTCCCGCAATATCCGCAGGAGCTTGGTGGAACGGCCGCCGGCACGCGACCAATGATCACGAACGATAGATTTGAGCGCCGCGTCGGACATTCGAGTGCCAGACTTCGTGGTCGGACGTGTCCATGTTGACATCGAGGCCTCAGCCAGGGCGCGGTGAATGTCGATTGATGCGACCGGAGCATTCACCAGTATTTCTTCCGCGAAATGGCGAGTTGCACGGGAAGCAAAATCAGATTTTGTCCCCGGCAAGGAGCTGTCTGGGCCATCCAAGCGATCGTCATAGGGGAGCCGGAAGTGTTCAAGGCGCGGATCCAGATCCGGCACATCACGACCTCCGACAATTCTCAGCTTGCTGCAGAGTCCATCGGATAGAAGCGCCAGCGTCGGTGCGATCATGCGCAAATAAGGGGAGGGGAGTCCGACAACGACCACCGGGTCAGCTTGCTTGATCACGTGAAGGAGCGCTTCGCCGCCGCCTAGCGCCGCCCACCAGTCGGCTTCAGAGTATTCGCCATCGAGCTTGTTCATAACGCAGTCGGCGGCCCCCTTCGAGACCGTTAGGTTATAAGAAGGCACGTCGACGTCGCCCGGAACGAGGCCAAGGCCAGCCGAAACGATATAAAGATCAGCCTGGATGTTTTGGGCCCCTTTGACTGCCTCAGAGAAGGATCGGCCGCAATAAAGATCCTTTGCTGGGCGGGTAACCTTAACTTGACTGAGGCGATCGGCCCAAGTCTCGATCACGTCCGAAAGCTTACCCTTGGGCAGATCTCTCGCAGAGAGCAACGGGCTGTGGGAAACCCGCTTTCTCTGAGTGCAGGCGGTGAGAATTACGGTCATAATGGTTGTCTCTGTGGTCGTTACCCGGTTACTGGAGCAACCAAATCCTGAATCCAAAATAACTGCATCGCAGCATTTTGGTCAATGCAGAAACTGCAGGGCATGGTGGAAAGTCCAGAAATTACTGTAATCGCCCCAAAGGGTGGTGCGCAATTGTTTCGCCGATTGCCGATTCTTTTTCTGAGGAAGCGCGGTAGTGAAGATAGTATTCGACCCGGTCAGGAAGGCGATCACGGCTCAGTGCATATCGCTCCTACTGGACGATAGGGCCTCGGCCGCACCACTGCTGTCTTTACCTATGGAGGAATGCTCCAATTTAGGATCGGCAGTCGCGATCTCTGATGGCATGCTCGTCTATTCACGCGAGTTGGTGAAGGCCCAGACCGTGGATGAGTTTAAGCAGGCCATCAAGGGCTTGGTGAAATCTCAACGTGTGGATCCGCGGTGATCCAAACCAGAATATCTAGACGCTGCTTCGACAAGCGATGGCACACTCCAGATTTTCGTTCTGACATGACGGCGCCTGGTGCAAACTCTATCGCGCTAGGCGGCTGCACGAAGCAGCCCGATCCAGGCGCTGCGACGAGCTTTGATAGCAGGTGGTACTCTGAAAGCGGGTGATTCAGGACGAACTGTAGGCCACTATGCACTATGCACTATACGCCTTCGCGTCGTGATCCAATGCAAACACTGGACGAGGCGGAGCGTAAGCCCTTCGGAGGTCGCGTCGACCATGGAGCAAATGGCGCTTTCGCCCAATCGACGGGTTGATGTGCTTGTCGTTGCAACAAGCGCGCACGAATCCAGGCGGATGCGGTGCACTACCTTGTATTGAGACACGCTGACGTTCGCCACATATCCGTTAGGTACGAACCGTCAGTGCGACGCTAAAATCGGGAGCGCGACGGCGAGCAAGGGATAGCGCAGATATTACGCTGCAGTATCTTGACGCGCGCAGTCGCCACTGGCCAAAGATGCGGGGACAGTTTTTTGGGAATTATCGAACGACATGACACTTGATATCAGGGGAAGCATCAAGAACACCAAGCTGAGCTCGAATCCGTATGTCGTTTTCGAAGAGCTTCTTTCAAATGCGATTGACTCCTTCTTGATACGCAAAGGCGCCGAGCCGTCGGTGGCTCAGCTGAAGGTAGCCATCAAGGTTGAGTTTACACGCGGCGATCTACTCGGAGACCATGAGGGGCTTGCCATCTCATGCACAGACAACGGGTGTGGCCTTGGCGACCCCCAGCTTCGAGCTTTCCTGACCAAGGACACTTCCTACAAGGATGACTTGGACATTCCCGGCATCGCCCAGTGCAAGGGGGCGGGCCGAATCCAGTTCTTCCATCATTTCGCCCAGCTCTCGATTGACAGCAATTTCCCAAGCGACGACGCTATTGTCCGTCGGCAGATGCGGTATGCTGAACCGCAGAAGCAAATCGACTTCGGTGATTTCGCAGACAGCGTCGGCGGTGAATCCGATATCGGTACAGAGATTAGGCTTAGCGAATTCAAGGACTCCGCGCGAAGCCGAGCATTGCGCGGGGAAGCACCGAGTGCACTGTATTCCGCGCCTGCGCTGAAGAGGGAGATGCTCGTCGCATTTCTTCAGCGCTTGGTGGGACTTCAAACCCGCCTTGGCGAATTCGAGATAGTTTTCACCTCAAAGCGCTGGGACAAAGAAGAGGTGGAGACCGAGTACCTGCGTCGAACCAATTTGCCCGAGGTCACGGCGCAGCGATCTGTGCTGGTCGAGGAGCGGGACCCGCTAACCGGCAACGGGCTCACCACGTTTCAAACGTTCGACCTTTCGCACTACCAGCTCGATCCGAGTCAGTATGACCTTCCCAAGAACGCGATCGCACTATGCGCGAAGTCATCTCCGGTCAGAGACATCACGGCCCATTATCTTCGCACCCGAGCCGAGCAGAATAATCCGGTAAGCGGTTTCCATCACATTGTGCTTGTGGAGAGCCCGTTTCTTGACGATCGTGTCAACGAGCAGCGAGACGACTTCGAGAACATCCCTGACGAGATTCCGTCAGACATGTTTTCTTCCGATCGCATATCATATGCCGACATCCATGCAGCAATCGATCCAATAATCGAAGAAATGGTTGTCCCAGCAGACTGGAATAAGGAGGAGGTGCTTAACGAAATCAGTGAGCAGTTCGGCTTGAACGAGGCGATGCTCGCCGACACTACGACCCGGATTCGATACGGAGAGCCAGCTAAAGCGGTCGTCGAACGCGTCCTAAAAAAGTATCAAGAGCGTGTAATCGAGGAGACGGCAGAGATTTTCTCGCTAAAGGAAGAGATATTAAAGGCCGAGCCGGATTCAGAGGAGTTCAGAACCAAGGTTCATGAGCTATCTTGGAAGTATACCGCCTCGCTCAAGAATTTTGATATGGCTAACCTGTCGCAGCTGATCGTTCGCCGGACAGCGATCGTGGAAATTCTGAGCCTCGCCTGCAAGAAGGAACTGTTGGTTCAGGCGGTGGTGAAAGGTGAACGGCGCAAAGATGAACGCATCATCCATAGCATTTTCTTCCCGATGCAGAAGGACAGTGCTGGTGTGTCTGATCACGATATCTGGTTACTTAGCGAGGAGTATCACTACTACGATTACATCTCATCGGACATGCCGCTGGCCAATATCACCTGGAATGGGGGCGAGAAAGTCTTCGACGAGGACATCGATGTGAGCTTCCAAGAGATTCTCGCCAAGCGCACCGACGACAACAGCAAGAAGCGCCCGGATATTGCACTGTTCAGTCAGGAGGGGTCGGCGATTATCGTTGAATTCAAGGCGCCCGGCGTCGCGATGGATGACCACATCGGTGATCTAACTGAATACGCACATCTGCTCGCGGCGAAGTCTGGCGGCAAACTGAAGCGGTTCTACTGCTACTTGATCGGTGATACGTTGAACCCACTGCGGATGGGGCCGGGCTGGACCCAGTTTCCGGTCGGTCAAGGCTGGTTCCAATCCGGCGAGTTGCGTGACCCCGTGTCGCGACAACAACTCGGCGAGACGTATTCGGAGATTTTGTTCTTTGATGATGTGGTGGATCGCGCGCGAAAGCGGATCGTCGTGTACAAAGACAAGCTGAACATAAATTTTAGTTAGGCCTGCTGGAAACAGAAGGGCATTTGCCGCAGTCAGAACTTCACCGCTCGACGATGAACCGAACTGTCACAAGTTGGGCGGTAGGTGACTGACTAACGAGACGGAAACTGCTTCGAGTTCAATCGGGGCAGCGGTCTGTGTTTGAGCTTGATCTGCTGTCGTCGGCATGATTGGCCAGTCCATGTTGAAAGTCGGGCTTTTCCGACTTGGATATTATCGCAGCTGTCTGGGTTCGACAGCTGGTCAAGGGAATGCCGCAGATCGGCGACCGGATACTGGAGCAATGGCAGTTGGATGGATTTGGCCAGGCCCAAGTCAAGCTGCAAGAAAATTGGGCTCGCGGCTGATATTGCCCAGCACGACGTGCGCTCGCAATGGAGTAAGGATTGGGAATGAAGGTATTTTGGTCCTGGCAGAGCGACCGTGATCAGACGCTCCACCACTATTTTGTTCGCGATTCCCTGAAGGATGCATGCAAGCTGATCGCAAGCGATCCCGACTATCAGGAATCAGAACGGCCGGAAGTCGACCATGATATGAAAAATGTGCCCGGTACAGAGGACATTGCGTCGACCATTCTCTCCAAGATCGCGTCAGCGAATGTCTTTGTCGCGGACATGACACCAGTTGGCATCACAGACCCGGCTGCCCTGCAGCCTAGTGTCGTCCCCGATAAGCGACCCGAGCCCAAATATCTTCAGAACCCGAATGTCATGTCGGAACTCGGCTACGCCGAGCGCGCGATCACAAAAGGACGCATAGTTCTTGTCGCCAACGCGGCTCACTATCCTGGGCCAGAAGCGCTCCCCTTCGACTGGCGTCATCGCAGTGGCGCCAAAACATACACGCTGGCCGATGGGGCGACAAAAGCTGAGATCAAGGCCGAGCGACAGCGGTTTGCCGACGTCCTCAAGGCACATATTCAGCCAATCCTTGCAGCCCAGGTGCCAGCACAAGCAGCGCTCTCCGCAATCGTTTGGCAACCAGCGAGCGAGACGGATCCGGCGATCTGGGTAGGCGCTGAAGAAAGCCTTCAGTATCGCAACACATCGATGAGCGAGCCGCAGCGTCAGGTCAAATTAAACGCCGGCCGACGGATTTTCGCCAGGATCGCGCCGACGCAATGGACGCCTCCGCCGAGGAGCGATCTTGAATCCAGAATCTCAAAAGTGGGCCTTCACATCCGCAGCACCGACGGAGACTGGGGCCTTAGTCGCGAAGGCGCACTCTCGGTATGGGGACGCATAGGGTCGCAGCGCAACGATATGGATGTCTGGAACGCGACGCAGTGGTTTCAGGCAACAGGCGAGCTTTGGGCCGTCAATTGCAACAGTTTTACCGAGCATGAAGGACTGACATACTTTTCGTCTGCCATACCATTTGGGCAAATTGATGAGTTTCTGCGTAACGGTATCGCTGCGATCCGCGAGATGGGTGGTAAGGGACCGATCGGCATCAAGCTTGGTGCAACCGACCTCACTCAAACCATCCTCCCTGGAATCTATAGGTCTGAACAATTCGAGGATGTTGCCAGCGCGGCGGCGGTCGAGTACGAGGCAGAGGACTGGACACCCACCACGCGCCGGGAATTCCTCCTTCGCTTCTGGAATGAACTGCACGACGCCTACGGCCGACCGCCGCAGTCGATGGAGCAGTTCGAACAAGACGCCAGAATGCGGCCTATGGAAGAATGACAACTCCAACGGCATTGAGTGTCATCGAGCTTCGGCACGGAAGAGGCACTCGCGGCCCTTGGCAATCGTGCGATGCTTCTTGTTTGCGAAACTGGTATTTATCGTCAGGCTCCTACGCTGCGGTACGAAAGAGTCCGCTACGGTCGCCGGTAGGAAGAGTACGGTCGCCGGTAGGAAGAGATTTTAATAGGGCATGGAGCGGTTGTGGTGATCGCAAGTGAAGATGGTTGCATGTCCCCGCAACCATCTTTACTTGCTCGGGCAGCAAGTAAAGATTAGATCCTGCCCCCGCAACCAATCCCCCGCTATACCAACCCTGCTATAACATCAAAGCCCCCAACGGGGCTTTTTGGCGTTCGAAAATCTCACAAAAACGCCTCTGGAAGTCATGCTCGTGGAACACTTCACGCGCAGTGCCGCTCGCAAACCAATAGCATGAAAGCCGTGCCGCATATGATGAGTAGCGCAGCAGGCCAATTCCAGGCGCCTTTCGCTAAACTGCAAGGGAACGGGCTGCTCGCACATATGTCCAATGAGCGGATGACGATAGCGGATGGCGGCGTAACTTAAGTCAAATGGGCTGCACCAAATCCGGGATGCTTCACAAACTCACAAATTGTTTCATAGACTGATCGTCGCATCCTCAATCGCGCCGATGGTATGTGTCCAGGCTTGGATCCGCTGGTGCCGGGTATGAAGACGCCGGCGTTTGCCAGGCGGTCCGTTTGCTTGCGGGCGCGGGCAATACGGTTGTCTTCGGGTGTGCCTGGCATCATGGCGAGGATCGTCAGGCCCACGGCGGGGCGGGCGCTTCCGGAGCGGAAATCCGGTGTGTCTAGCGACCACGATCCGCCAGAAAGGCCGGCGGAAAGCATCTCAACAAGCAGGGCGATGTTTGCGCCCTTGCGACCACCGAAAGGAAGCAGCGCGCCCTCCAGCGCCTTTTTAGGATTGTCAGTATCGACGCCGCTGTCGTCCACCGCCCAGCCTATGGGAATGGGTTTTCCTTCGGCGGCTGCGGCGACGATGTTGACATAGGCTGTCGCGCTGGAAGCCTGATCTATAATCAAAGGCAACGATCCGTCGCCGAGTGGAAAGCCGAATGCCATCGGATTTGTGCTGTAGACGGCGGGGCCGCCGGGCTTTGATACGACCATGGCGTTGGCGTTCGTCACAGCAAACCCGACAAGTCCGTCTGCTGCGAGGCGGCGCACATAATAGCCGAGTTCGCCGGTCGTATAGCTGTTTGTCTGAGTGAAGATAGCGATGCCGAAACTGCGTGCCGCTTCGACAAGCTCTTTAAAGAAAAGATCGAATCCAAGTTGCGCAATGCCGCCATCGGCGTCGGAGGTGAGCATGGCAGGCAAGGGGTGCGTCAGCCTCGGTGCGGGCGTATTATTGATGCGCCCGTCGCGGTAGCTGTTAAGGTAATCCACCATATGTGGAAAGCCAAGCGTTGGCGGGCCGAAACACGCAGCCGACATTGTCGCATCGACGAGGGAGCGGGCGCTTGCCGGGTCCGCGCCAGCACCGAGGCAGGCCCTGAGCGCCAGATCCTCCGCGTCTTGATGGTCCAGTTCGATCTCGTCTGTCATGTCAGATGCTCAATCCTGCTTTTCCGCCTCCCGTTATTCTCCACCACTGCCACGCCGTTTGCAGGTAGGCGCCATGCCGGCGTGGACAGTGGAGACGATCCGCTTCTTCTCGGTTGCCTTCGGGGCTAAACCGCCATGGCCGGCACCACGGCTGGTTCGATTGCCGCCTCATGGTTCACCATGGCAGCGGCGAGTTGCCGGAAGGTAAGGTTGCCGATGGGTTTGCCAGCGGTATCGACCACGGTGATTTGACCGCCTTCGGGGGCGGAGGCGAGGCTGCGCAACGCATCCTCGATTGTCGTACCCGCGACAACGGTCGTGCCAATCCGATCGGATGATACGTGCAACGGGCTCATGACCGCCTCCACATGCACGATGCGGCCGCGGTTCACTTCCTTCACGAAGTTGGCCACATATTCGTCGGCAGGGCGCAGCACGATATCCTGGCTGGTACCCTGTTGGACGACCTCGCCATCGCGCAGGATGGCGATCTGGTCACCGAGCCTCAGGGCCTCGTCAAGGTCATGCGTGATGAAGACGATGGTTTTCTTGATCTCCTTCTGCAGGGTCAGCAAAACGGTCTGCATATCGGTGCGGATCAGCGGATCGAGCGCGGAATAGGCCTCATCCATCAGAAGGACAGGCGCATCGTTGGCCAGCGCTCGGGCAAGGCCGACACGCTGTTGCATGCCGCCGGAGAGCTGGTTGGGGTATTTTTGCTCAAATCCCTTGAGACCGACACGGTCCAGCCAGCGCATGGCCGTTTCGATACTCTTCTGGCGCGGAACGCCTTGGATTTCGAGGCCGAATATCGTGTTGTCCAGCACGGTGCGGTGCGGTAGCAGCGCGAATTTCTGAAACACCATCGCCGTCTGATGGCGGCGAAA
Organism: Agrobacterium vitis; assembly: GCF_037039395.1. NCBI lineage: Bacteria > Pseudomonadati > Pseudomonadota > Alphaproteobacteria > Hyphomicrobiales > Rhizobiaceae > Gillisella > Gillisella vitis. Next base: position 107,164 of record NZ_CP146244.1, read on the forward strand.
CTCTTGCAATTGCGCGGCCGGCATCTGGACCACATCGACGCCGTCAACGAGAACCTCGCCTGCGGTGGGATCGATCAGCCGGTTGATGTGACGGATGAGCGTGGATTTTCCGGAGCCGGACAGGCCCATGATCACCTGGATGCCGCCCGAGGGAATCTCGATATTGATGTCGCGAAGCCCGAGAATGTGGCCGTATTTTTCATTCAACTCGGTCTTGCTCAGGCCGTTCTTGACGGCCTCGATGTGTGAAGCGCCATTGGGTCCGAAGATCTTGTACAGGTGGCGGATCTTGATGCCGCCGAAGACATGCTCAGCCATGGACGATCTCCCGGTGCTTCTGCAGTCGCTTGCCATACGCCTGGCTGACACGGTCAAAGATGATGGCAATGCCGACGATGGCGAGGCCGTTGAAGATGCCAAGCGTGAAGTATTGGTTGGCGATTGCCTTGAGCACCGGCTGGCCTAAACCTTGCACGCCAATCATCGAAGCGATCACCACCATGGCCAGCGCCATCATGATCGTCTGGTTGATGCCAGCCATGATGGTGGGCAGGGCAAGCGGCAATTGAACCTTGAACAGCTTTTGCCGGCTGGATGACCCGAATGCGTCCGCAGCCTCCAGAACATCCTTGTCGACAAGGCGAATACCAAGGTCGGTCAGCCGGATCATCGGTGGAATGGCATAGATAACCACGGCGATCAGGCCGGGAACCTTGCCGATGCCCAGCAGCATGACGACGGGGATCAGATAAACGAAGCTCGGCATGGTCTGCATCACGTCCAGAATGGGGCTGACAACTCTTTGAACGGAGTTGGAGCGCGACATGAGAATGCCGATGGGAAGACCGATGGCAATTGAGAGAACCGTGCAGACGAAGATCATCGACACCGTGCGCATGGTGTCATCCCACATGTCGAAATAGCCGATCAACATCAGGGTCACAAGACAGCCCAGAACGATCTTGACGTTACGGCTGGCAAACCACGCCATGGCCAGGATGATCAAGGTTATGATCGGCCAAGGCGTTTTGGTCATAAACCGTTCCGCAGCAATGAGAAAATGCTGCAACGGGACAAACAAACCCTCGATCGTATCGCCATAAGCCCGTGTGAACCCGCGAAATCCGTCGTCAATCGCCTTCTTGAGGTTGCGAAGAGCATCGTCATCCATATGCGGGAATTTATAAAACCATTCCATTTCTGTTCCCCTTGTTGAAAGAAGCCGGGCACGTTTTTTTATTTTACCGGCGCTTAAGAGGCGGTGCGCAGAAGCGCACCGCTGAATCGAGGATTAGAGAGCGGCTTCGATTTTCTTGGCTGCTTCCGGCTTGACCCACTTGGTCCAAATGGCCTTGTTTTCTTTCAGGAAGTGCTTGGCACCGTCTTCGCCGCTTGCCTGATTGTCTGTCATCCAGGCCATCAGCTTGTTGACGGTCTCATTGCTCCAGGAGCGTTTCGCCAGGTACTCCATCACATCTGGGCCAGCCTTTTCAGAAAATGGCTTGGCAACCAGGGTAACGATCTTATCGACCGGCCATGCATTCGGCTTGGGGTCAGGGCAGCTCTCCACTGTATTGCAGCGCTTCCATTCGGCAGCGTCAGCAGGGACGCCAGCCTCAAGCTTCACCATGGGATATTTGCCGAGCAGGGCCGTTGGTGCCCAGTAGTATCCGACCCAGGCTTTCTTGTTTTCGTAAGCTTTGGCGATTGCGCCATCGAGACCGGCAGCAGATCCGGTATCAACCAGCTTAAAGCCTGCCTTTTCAGCGTTGAACGCTTTGTAGAACTGCGAGGTAACGACAGTACCGCCCCATCCTTGAGGACCGTTGTAGATAGCGCCCTTCGAGGGATCTTCTGGATCCGGGAACAATTCAGGATGCTTCAGAAGATCAGGGATGGTCTTGATGTCGGGATGGGCATCCGCAAAATATTTGGGAATCCACCAGCCCTGATTGCCACCATCTGGCAGGGGAGAGCCGACCTGGACGATCTTGCCTTCTTCCGTGCCTTTCTTGACGACATCCGGCAGCAGATCGATCCATGCTTCAGGCGCGATGTCGGGCTGACCTTTTTCAGCCATGGAGGTGATCGTCGGGACAGTGTCGCCGACAGTAATGTCGGCGCTGCAGCCATAACCTTCATTCAGAATGATCTTGTCGAGATTGGAAAGAACCTCGGCACTCTGCCAGTTCATGCTGGCAATTGTCAGGCTGCCGCACTCGGCGGCATTCGCCAGGGATGATCCGGCAAGAGCGCTGAAAATGAGGCATGTCGATGCAAGCAAGCTTTTCATTGTCGTTCCCTCTGTTATGCGGCTGATAGTATCGAGGAGCGAGACACCGCGCGAACCCGCTCCGACGGCGTTAGGAAGCGTCTCCCATCGCCACCGATTTCCTGAGCGCCGCTGCGAGCCCGCGTGCCACCGCAGTATCAAAGCCAGCGGCGCGCATCTCGTCAATCGCGGCAGCTGTCGTGCCGCGATATTCAAGGAAAGCCTGGACCGTCTCGCCGGGACACTCGCCATGTTGTTCAAGCAGGCGTCCGGCACCGATGATAAGCATGTTAACGGCGCGCTGTGCAACATCACGATCGAGACCATGCAAAATCGCGTCATCCATCATCGCTTTGGCAAGCAGCGCCGGAAAGGCCGGTCCTGAACCGGTGAGGCCGGCGAGATAGTCGATCGCCTCCTCCGTCCGTACTTCGTCCTCAACCCCGCAGGCACCGAAGATGGCCCGCACAACGGTGCGGTCCTCTTCACTCGTGTCGGAAGAGGCAATCCAGGGCGTATAGGATTTGCGAACCTTGGCGGCGGCATTTGGCAGGGAGCGGACCACACGCCTTATCTTATGATATTCGCAAAGTGCGCTTAGCGGAATACCGGTCATGACGGAGATCACGAGCTTGCCTTCGAGATTAATCTTCAGCTCAGGCCAATCGGCTGGACGGACCGAGAGAATGATGACATCCGAGCGGTCGGCAAGGGTCTGATTGTCTGAGGTCCAGAAGGCATCGGGGAAGCGGTTCGGGCGCTGTCTGCGATAGGAGAGCGAAAGGTCTTGAGGCTTGATGATACCGGCATCAAGAACCGCAGCGGCTATCGCGCCGCCGAGCCAGCCCGCACCGCCGATCACCCCAATCGTGAGTGCCCTGCCTTTGTTCACGCTGCCTACTCCTGCTTGTAGCCATGTCGGGCGAAGAAGCGGTCGAGCTCCCTTTGCTGTGGGGTATTACCAGTGTAAATGGCAATGTATTCAGGAATACGCTTCATGCGAAGCTCAAGGTCTTCGGTGGATTGCATCGAGATGTAGCCGATCTGAACCAGATAGGTCGTTCGCGCACGAACGTCCGCTGCTTCTTCGCTATAGCCGAACCGTATGAACATGCGGCTGATCGCTTCCACTCTGAGTCTGATCCGCCTGCTGCACCTCCGCCTGAATGTCCGCTGACTGCAATGCCCAACTGCGAATGGCAAATTCGAACTGCGAGTCGAACAGGTCTTTGTTCAGCCAGCAATCGAAAACGTTCAGCATGGCCTCGGCAAGCGACTCCGCATAGGCCTCGGTCTGTTTGACGATGTTACCGGTGTTCTTTTCTCTCCATCTCGAGATCAACCCGCTCAGCAATTCCTCGCGGTCTTTGAAGAACCAATAGAAGCTGGTCCGCGAAAGATTGAGCCGCTTTGCCAACGGAAGAATCTTCACCGAATCCACGCCGGATTCCAGCAGAGACTCATAAGCCGCCTCAAGCCATCCCTCGTATGAGCCACGCCAGCCGCTGTCATTCGTCGCCTGTTCCATAGATATCACCTAGCAAATTGATAGGGGCGTCGCAAGCAAAATGTACATATGTGTCCAAATCATGAACCATAGTGTTTTCGATATTGACACAGGTGTACACTCCCGCTTAGCCTTGCTCAAAATCCTTAAACCGGAGCCCGTCGCATGTCGAACGATCCCCTCCTTCAGCCTTACCAGCTGAAGCATCTGACCCTGCGCAACCGCATCATCGTCACCTCCCATGAACCGGCCTATCCGGAAGATGGCATGCCGAAGGAGCGATACCGGGCCTATACTGTGGAGCGGGCAAAAGGCGGCGTTGCACTGACGATGACAGCCGGATCCGCTGCCGTCTCTAAGGACAGCCCCCCGGTTTTCAACAATCTGCTGGCCTACAAGGACGAGATCGTTCCATGGATCCGGGACATGACCGATGCCGTGCATGAAGAGGGCGCGGCGATCATGATTCAGCTCACGCATCTTGGCCGCCGCACCCGGTGGGACAAGGGCGACTGGCTGCCGGTTGTCGCTCCGTCCCATCAGCGCGAGGCGGCCCACCGTGCCTTCCCCAAGAAATTGGAGGACTGGGATATCGAGCGGATCATCAAGGATTTCGCTGATGCTGCCGAGCGCATGAAGGCGGGCGGCATGGATGGTGTCGAGCTTGAAGCTTACGGCCATTTGATCGACCAGTTCAACTCGCCACTGACGAATGAACTCGACGGTCCCTACGGCGGCTCACTCGACAACAGAATGCGCTTCTGTCTCGACGTGTTCAGGGCGATGCGCGAGAGGGTCGGCGATGACTTCATCCTCGGCGTTCGCTACACAGCCGATGAATGTCTTCCCGGTGGGACCGGGCAGAATGACGGTATCGAAATTTCCAAACGGCTGCGTGATAGCGGCCTGATCGACTATCTGAATGTCATCCGTGGTCATATCGATACGGACCCCGGCCTCACCGACGTCATACCGATCCAGGGCATGGCCAACGCGCCGCATCTCGATTTTGCTGGCGAAATCCGTGCCGCCACCAGTTTCCCGACATTCCATGCTGCGAAGATTCCGGATGTTGCAACGGCGCGGTATGCGATTGCCGCTGGCAAGGTCGATATGGTCGGAATGACCCGCGCCCATATGACCGACCCCCATATCGTGCGCAAGATTATCGAAAAGCGCGAGGACGATATCCGCCCCTGCGTCGGCGCTAACTACTGTCTTGACCGGATCTATCAGGGGGGCATGGCCTTCTGTATCCATAATGCGGCCACTGGCCGCGAGCAGACCATGCCGCACATCATTTCGAAAGCCGAAACCACCAGGAAGGTGGTCATTGTCGGCGCTGGCCCGGCTGGTCTTGAGGCGGCCCGCGTCGCTGCCGAACGCGGCCATGCGGTCGTGGTTTTCGAAGCCGCAAATGATCCCGGTGGACAGATCCGCCTGACGGCGCAAAGCGAGCGTCGGCGCGAGATGATCAGCATCATCGACTGGCGCATGAGCCAATGTGAAAAGCTTGGCGTCACCTTCCATTTCAACAGCTGGGCAGAGGCCGATACTATTGCGGCAGAAGCGCCGGATGTCGTCATCATCGCCACGGGTGGACTGCCGCATACCGATGTCCTGTCGAAGGGCAACGATCTGGTGGTCTCCTCCTGGGATATCATCTCCGGTGACGTGAAGCCCGGTACCAACGTGCTGATCTTCGATGATGCCGGTGATCATGCCGGTTTGCAGGCGGCGGAATTCATCGCCAAGGCCGGTGCCAAAGTTGAGATAATGACGCCCGACCGGTCCTTTGCGCCCGAAGTCATGGCGATGAACCTCGTTCCCTATATGCGGTCGCTGCAAAAGCTCGATGTCACCTTCACCGTCACCTATCGGTTGGAAGCGGCGGAGAAGAGCGGCAACCAGATCATTGCCCATGTCGGCAGCGACTATGGTGGGGTCGCCAAACAGCGGACGGTGGATCAGATCGTTGTCAACCACGGCACCATTCCGCTGGATGATCTCTATTTCGAGCTGAAGCCGGGCTCGAAGAACCTCGGCGAGGTCTCTTACGATGAATTGCTGTCAGGTGCGCCACAGACTGTTGAGCGCAATCCGGCCGGAACCTACCAGCTCTTTCGGATTGGCGATGCGGTGGCGGCCCGCAACACGCATGCTGCCATCTACGATGCATTGCGCCTTGCCAAGGATATCTGACGATGACCCGTCGCAATGCATTGCAGGGTTTTATCGATCACGCCATGCGCTCGCCGCTGTTTGCCTTCTGGCTGCTGCTGGCAGATCCGCCGAAATATTGATCCAAAACCGGCCACCTGTGACTATGTCGCCACCCGACGCGGCGGCTGGGGCAAATCCGTGATCGTCGGGGTTGCGGGCGCTGGCCATGGAGGGCAAGATCATGATCGATCCGATGATCACCCCACATGCCGCTCGAGGATATCCATAAAAGCTTTGAGCTGATGCATTATTGTCCACGAATTTCGTGGCGTCTGCCCGCTCGATATCCTCAATGTGGTTCTGCATGCTGTCGTAGCAATTGCTGGGCGCAAGCTGGCTTCAATTTTTCACTCCTGGGGTTGCGCAAAAGCAACATGTGTTTTTTGAATGTCGTTTTTGCGGCATTTGTCGGTTTTTGCAATTGTTAGTTAGGCTTGGGCTGCTATCTATTTTTTCTATTGATTCTTGGATTTTGGAGCAGCGAATGCGCAAGGTTTTGCCAGTTCTTTTGATTGCGATTTTGTCGAGCTGTGCAAAACCATCGGATGGACCAAGTGCTGGGGCCATCCGGTCTGCGACGTTCCCGGGCAGTTCAAGCAAGGTGCCGGTGATAGAGCTTTCCAAGGCACCAGCGGTCACGGCTGCAGCACCGCAATCGGGTTATTCAGCCTCCGAGCCGGGTTTGTCGGTGCTTCGCGGCGCCTATAATCAACAGCGGCTGAGGCCGGGCGATGTGTTTGACGTGACCTTGCTGGATACCGGCGAAGAAGGTCTGTTTTCCTCCACCCATAGCAGCACCCTTAATCTTGGTCGCTTCACTGTCGACCCCCAAGGCAGTGTCACCATGCCTTTCGTTGGCAAGCAGCGGGTGACGGATTCCACCCCGGAAGGCCTGCAAAATCGTATTGTTCAGGGCATGAAAGGCTCGGCTGTTAACCCACAGGCCGTCGTGACGGTTGTGGACAAGCCGTCCAGCGCCGTTTTGGTCAGCGGTGGCGTCAAGACCCCCGGAAAAGTGGCGCTGACAGCGCGGCGTGAGCGGGTTCTGGATATCATTTCGCAGTCGGGCGGGGCGTCTGTCGCACCGCAGGCCGCCAAGGTCACCGTGGTGCGTGGTCGCGAACGTGCGACCACGACGCTGGATCGGGTGATGAGCGATGAAAAACAGAATATCGTCCTGCTGCCCGGCGACCAGGTGATCGTCGACGGCGAACCGGCCAGCTATACGGCCCTCGGCGCTTTCAAAAGCACGGGCGAATTTCAGTTTGAAACCGGCAAGCTCACCCTGGCTCAGGCTGTTGGCCGGGCTGGCGGATTGCTGGATGACCGGGCCGATGCCCGCAATGTCTACGTGTTCCGCAACCAGTTGATCCAGGTTCCGGCATCCACAGTGACGGCAAACGGCGCCAAGGGACCGGTTACCATGGTTACCAGCAGCAAGCCGGTGATCTACCATGTCAATATGAAGGACGCCTCCAGCATCATGCTGATGCAGCTGTTCCAGATGCAGAAGGGCGATGTGCTCTATGCCAGCAATTCGGGCATGGTTGATGCCGCTAAGTTGCTGACCGTTTACCAGAAAGTGCCGTCAACATCGGCGGCTCCGCTCCCCGGCTCCTCCAATTGAGCCTTATAAGCTGAACCAGCGGCCTGCTGGTTCTCTGATTGAAAATGACCGTCGAAATCCCGGTCTTGGACATCTCAAATTCTTCATGGATTTGAGATGTCTTCAATGCTTTGAGGGCGAGAAGGCGTAAGCGTCGTTACGCTTAGATATCATTTCTTTGCCTCTATCTGCGACAGTTTCGTCAAGGCTTCTTTGGCAGTCTTTGGCCTGTTGACAGGATCGACGCTACAGAGGTGATCCGCGAGCTGCGCAAGATCGGCGTTCTGGCCCAGCGGCACTGTGCCGAGCATTCGTAAGAGCACGCGGCCTGCGCCGTAGAGATCCATTGCCGCCGATGCCTTGCTGGAAGCATTTTGTTCCGGGGCGCGATATTCCGGGGAGCCAGCCTCTGCAAGACCGAGATCGGCCCAGCTAGCATCGCATTCTATGGTCAACCCAAAGTCGGCCAATCTTGCTATCCGCCGTTGCTGATCGAGAATGATATTGCCTGGGCTAACATCGCCGTGGACAAGACCGTGGTCATGCAAAGCCGCGAGTGCCGTCAGCAGATCATGCATGATTTGCACTAGGTCGAGGCCGGTTTCTCCCTCCTTCTCCAGTCTCTCCCTCAGAGAATACCCAGCCCAGGGTTGGATGAGGCCTGGGCTGCCATCGGCCAGTCGCAACAGTATTGAGGTGCCAACCAGGCGGGGGTGGTGCAGGTCGAGGCCGATCCGGGCTTCACGGATCAACAGTTCCGCCTGGCTGGCTGACGAAGCCCCATCCTTTGGCAGTGTTTTCAGGACATAAGCGGTTCCCAAATCCCGGTGACGCAGTTTGAGGACGCGGCTATGGTCACCCTCGTAAAGCAGGTTTTCGACGGCAAATGTTCCTGCAATGAAGGCGGGGTCCGAGGGAGCCAATGCTTCGGCCCGTCGGTCGAGAGCATTTCTCAACTGGTCGATCAGCAGCTGGACACCTCGATTTACCGGTCGCAGTTGGCAAGATGGTGCCGTGGATGTATTTCCGCGATGAACTCGCGCGGATGATCGCCCATTTTTTGTGATGATTGCCGCATCTGCGGCATGCATTTCGGCCTTCCGGCCAGCTGCGCGTTATGCGGTCCGTGGTTTTCCAGTCAGCCAGACATAGCGAAGCATGTTGTAGGTGATATTGGCCATGCCGATCTTCACCCTCGCTCGGCTGATTCCGATGGTGCGCACGAAGAGCTTCATCTTGTCCTTCTGCCGCGCAAAGACATGTTCGATGGCGGAGCGGACCTTCGAACGACGGCCGTTGGCGCGCGACATCGCCTCCGGCATGGGTTTGCCCTTTGGCTTCTTCTGATGGATGTCGGACTTTAGGCCATTGTCCTGCAACCATTCCTCGTTGGTCTTGGAGCGATAGGCCGTATCGGCCCAGACCGTCGACGCGGTATTGTCTTTGGTCACTACGTTTCGAAGCTGGGCTCCGTCATGGGCGCTCGCACTCGTCACCGTCCATCCCCGGATAAAGCCATGGGCTCGGTCGATGCCTGCATGGTTTTTGTAACCAAACATTGGAATGGCAATATCGTGCTGGCCAGTCGTCGTCGACGTCGGCGTCTCCGTTGGCCGTTTCGCCTTGGAATACTTCACTGTCCATCGCGCGTCGCGGTCCTTCTGGGCCAGCCTGGCGGGTTTATCCTTCCAGTCCTCAGGGATTTCGCCGGCCTTGATCGCGTCTTTCTCGTCCTGGCTGTTATGTTGCTTGGGAGCCTGGATGATCGTGGCGTCAACGATCTGCCCGCCTTTGGCCAGATATCCGGAACGTGAGAGATGCTTGTCGAAACGGGCAAACAGATTATCAATGGCACCTGCACGCACCAAACTCTCTCGGAACAGCCAGATCGTCTTGGCATCCGGCACCTTCTGCGAAAGGGAAAGGCCAAGGAAACGCATAAACGACAGCCGGTCCTGGATAACAAACTCCGCTTGGTCGTCGGAGAGATTATAAAGCGCTTGCAGCACCAGGATTTTAAACATCAGAACCGACGGAAATGGTGGACGTCCACCCTTCGATCCGTCGGACCGCTTCAGCGCCTTCGCTAAAGGTTTTTCAAATATCGCCCATGGAATGATGCTGTTGAGCTTCTCCAGCGGATCGCCGACGGCACTCAGCCGTTCGTAACGATCATCCAAATCCCAAAAGCCCGGTTGCCCACGCATCATCCGCTCCCAGAAAATCACACTGGCCGGATTGAATCATGAAACGCGGAAAATGGGGAGGTTTTTAGAGGTGTCCAGCTGCTGTTCCCCGTCATTACGGGGTGTCCCGCTATGCCCCCGTACCGCTTGTATCAGGGCGTTGAAACGGGCGGCGACTTCGCTGAAACCCTCAGGCAGAGGCATCGGCTCGCGCCAGGCTAACGACGATAGCGCTTACATTTTCGCGCACATTGGCAATCAAAGCCTCCTGAACCAACCGTTCGGCATTTTCGGTATCGGTGCATTGGTCTAGAATTTCCGCAACGGTTCGCTCCGTCAGAACCTGGATCAGCGGAAAACTGCATAACAACAGGCGATCACCCGGTAATATGTCGGTGGTCAGGGTTTCCGGCAAGAATTGCTGATCCAATCCCACCCCACGCCGCAGCCGTTTTTGCAGGCCGATGGCAATATGGTCGCGGGTCAGCGGCACCATGGTACCGTCACGCAGCAGATAGGCCCGGGCATCGCCCGCCCAAACCAGCAGCAGTTGATCATTCACCAAAGCCGCGACAACTATACTGGCGGCGGGTGCGGTTCCGTCGGTGCGTTGCGCGCGGGCTTGCAGCAGGCTATTGGCCCGGCCAAGCTTGCCCTTGATTTCCTGCAGCATGGTATCGAGATCGGCGGTCTCACCGATTTCGGTCAACTGGCCCGCGGTATAACGTGCCGCTTCCTGCGACGCGGTGTCATCTCCGACGCCGTCGGCAATGGCGAAAATCCTTGGTTTTTCGCAGATGAATAGCCCGTCCGCATTGATCGAAAACCGCGTACCGGCATGGGTGGCGTAACTGTAACGTAGCCCTGCTGTTTGCGGCTCAGCTTTTTTGGGGTCTCTGGGTGGCTTATCCGGGCTTGGAGTGGCCCGTTGAGGCACAGATTTTGCGTCGGCTGTTGTCGGGACTGACGCTGGGGCTCGGGCTGGGGCAGGCGCGGTCGCGGTGTTGTCTTGCGATCGGGACATAAGACCGGCACTTTGCCGGAAAAGCCGCAGAAAGTCCTCGGCTTTCATCTGGCTTGAAAAGCGCAGTCCCTGCGGTTTTGAGGTCTGCGGGTCGATATACCACCAGAGCGCGGTGCCATCCTTGCTGGCTGAGGCGGTGCCTTCCTCCTCCTGGGGACGCGGCATACGCATGCGCTTCAAGGTGTCAGTGAAGCGGTTGATGTCAAATTCCCGCGTCATCGTCGATTCAGCCAGGCCTTCGGCGGCCATGAACCAGGTATGGTCCAGAAATAGCGTGCGGGGGTGATGGGAGAACCGGTGCATCTGCGCCATGATGATCAGCGGAAAACTGCGACCGACCCGATCACGGCTGGCCAGCATGACACCAGCATGCGCCACCTGGCCCCAGACACCTTTTTCGACGATGAACCGCCAAGGGGGGAGGCGCTGAACAGCTCCGGCCAAGCCGCGCCGAATTCCTGTTCACAGGCATGCAAGCCGCCACGGATCCAGCCATCGAGCGTCGCGACCATTTCCCGTTCCAGGCCTTCCGAGAGGAAATCCCCATGGCTTGGTAATTTGCCGAAAAACCCGATCCGGTCCTGACCGGCGGGCTTTTCTGTCTGGGCAGGTCGCAATGCCATGGCTTGCCTCTTCCTCAGGATGCATCCCGGCGGAGTGATCCGGGGTGCCTTTGATAGGGAGGTAGGACCCGGCCATCAAGCCGGGTGCTACGATTGCAGATCAGAACTGGGTCGGGCAGGTAAATTCGGACAGCGCCTTCAGCCTGAAGGCATTCAACACCGAACCAAACTGCACATCGAACTCCGCCACCTGGTTATCGCTGGTGAATTTCGCCCTAAACAGATCGTCGCCTTGGTTTTGGATATTTGCATCGTCAAACAGGCGGAAAGGCGACCAATCGCCATTTTCTGTTTTCGCCTGTTGCCAGCCGCCCGGTTGGAAGGCGATGCGTGACATGCTGGCGGCCTCTTTCGATGGCCAGGTTATGGTTTTCGCCTGAACCGGGCCGTGGAAATACACCACCCGTTCGCCCTGGATTTCCAGCATCACCGCCGTCGAGGTCTCACCAAGCGACACCGGTTTGACATTGATGGCAATCGCCGGTGTCTCGCTGCCATTCGGGAAGAAGGCGCGGAAGATCTGGTCGGCCCTTTCAAACTCGGCAATGCCCTCGCTGGGAATGCCCGCCGCACCAAAGGTGCCTTTCCAGCCCCAGGGGGAGATAGACTGATCGACGAAGGGCTCCATGCGTTGCTTGAAGAAGGTCTGGAACAGGCCCTTCGGTCCAAAAAGCCGGATGAAGTCGTTCATGGCGACGTCGCGGCTGGAGGCGCGGTCGAAGGGATAGCGGCCCGTGACGATGGAGCTGCACAGGCCTGCCCCTTCGCTCGACCACAGGTCGCCAATCCGGCTGCGGGCCGATTTCACGGCAAGTGAGCCGGTATCGGCGGCAAGTCCGGCCATCCAGCCATCCAGCGGCCCCGGCAGGCGGCGGGCATCCTGGAGCAGGTCCTGATTGGCCCGTGTCAGCTGGCTATCGACATCGAACACTTTCGCTACTTCCGCTGAGGACGTGACCGAGCGGGCCAGTTGATCATGAAGGGCGGTGATGACAGGCAATATCGCATCCACCTGCGAGGCAGGCTTGTCCTGATTGCCTGTCGTGGCCTTGCGGCTATCGTCTGCGGCAGGCGTATCCAGCGCCTCGCGCAAGCGGCTGTAGGGATCAGGAGCGGCCATGGAGGATGCCAACATGGCGGCCACCGTGTCACCACTGGCGGATGATACCAGCGTGGTCATGCCCGCCGTGTCACCCTTCGGGCGCAGATCCGTCGCATCGGCAATCGAGCGGGCGGCCTGGGCGACGATATTGCGGTCATTGGAAAGGATGCGCGTGGTTTCCACCGCATCACCAAGGTTTTGCGACGGCCTGACGGCGAGATCCCCCAGCACGGAGGTCCAACGCTGTTCAAGCCGGTCGTAATAGATCTGCAAGGCCGCCTGGGCCACCGATTCCAGCGTCTGGCCGCGCAATTGCGCATTGGAGCCGCGCACCCATTCTTCTTGAAGGGCTTCGCGGGCTGCATCGGCAATATGCGGCAGGACGACACTGCGGTAGCCGGTCGCGGTAAACAATCCCTCGACCCCTTCCGTCAGCGGCGCGCCGGACTTGCGGATGAAGGCTTTTTCACCCAGTGCACCAAAGGCAAGCGATGGCTGCCAGGGCATCAAAGCCTGTGCTTGTTTCGATCCGGCCAGGATGTCGAAAGCCCGTTCGGCAACCGTTTGGTTGCGGATGGTGTTGCGGGCTTTTTCGATGAGCCGTCTGTCGATTTCGACCGGTGGTAATACACCTGCGGCCATGGCACTGGCATGCTGAATCAGTGCTCTGCGCGCCGCGGTCCGGCCTTCGCCCGGATAAAGGGCGTTGAACATCTGGTTTGCCTGGGCCGAGACGAATTCCCGGTCGAGCCGCCCCAGACCGCCCAGCATTTCATAGAGTTTCAGCGAATTGAAGGTTCGCGTGACGTCGCTTTCGCCGGTCAGGTCCTTTTGCAATTGCACCAGCATCCGGGGCAGCAAAAGGCTGTTCAGCGCGCGCTGATAGGCGTCGCGCTGGCGACCGGCAATCTTGTCGCGCTGGCTGAGGCCAAAACTCGCAGCCCAGACATAGCGGTTGTCAAAGCCGGTCGTCACGGCTCGCAGATTGTCCAGCGCAGGCAGGATGCGCAGAAAATCCGCATCCGACACATTGCGCACTGGCACATCCTGGATCAGCTTGTCATAGGCGTTCAGATGTTCTTCGGCCTGGGCGAGAGCTGCCCGGTTCTGGAAAAACGTCATGGTCCAGCCGGCAAACACAATGACCACCGCCGCCACCGCCAGCCCCCAGACGGCCTGGCGCAGCAGAACCTGGCGAGAGGAAAGGCGCTTGTCGCGGGCAACCAGGGCGGCCTCGTTGAAAATAACCTCGCTGAACAGCTTCGGCAGGAAATAGCTGCGCCGCGCCCGGTTGGCATTGGTGCGGGTAAGGTTTTCTTCCGGCTGCGTAGCTGAGACGAAGTAAATGCCACGGATCAGCGGTGCCTCGACCAGTGACGAGCCGGTGCAAAGCTCGCTGATCGCCTCACCGAGCTTTTCCTGCAAACTGGCCAGCTCGGCCGGAAAACGGAAAATCCGGCCGCGGATATCGGCACTTTGTTCCTGTTGCAGCCGCTCGATCAGCATGGCATCGACGCGCTGTTGCAACAGGGCGAATTCCTCGGCAAAGCGCTCCGGCAATGTCTTTGCGCCGTAGCTCTCCTCCAGGCTGAAGGTCGTACCCCAGACCTGTTCGCGGTCGCTTTTGTTGAAACTATCGTAGAATTCCACGAAGCCGGTGAGAAGATCGGCCTTGGTCAGCAGGATATAGACAGGAACGCGGGCGCCCAGATGGTCGTCCAGTTCAGCCAGCCGCTTGCGGATCGCCCGCAGTTCTTCGCGCTGGGCTTCCGGGTCACGGGTCAACAGGTCGCCGATGGACAGTGTGAGAAGCGCGCCATTGACCGGCTGCGAACGGCGATAACGGCGCAGCAGGCCAAGAAACCCTTCCCATCCGGCTTTGGATGATCCATCGAGGTCATCCTGGGTCGTATAGCGACCGGCGGTGTCGATCATGATCGCCTGATCGGCAAACCACCAATTGCAATTGCGCGTGCCGCCGATGCCTTTGACGGCATCACTGCCAAGCGCGTCGCCAAGCGGAAATTGCAGGCCGGAATTGGTCAGCGCCGTCGTCTTGCCGGAGCCGGGCGCACCGAAAATCACATACCAGGGCAGTTCATAGATATAGCCGAAGCGCTTCTTGGTAATCCGCCGCAGCAAGGCCAGCGCTTCTTGCAGCCGGTTGCTGATTTCGCTGACCTCGGCCTGCTGATTGGCCAGCGCCTGCGCCTCGATACTGTCGACCAGTTCCTTGTCCTGGCGCTTGTCGCGCACCATGGTGACGATCATATAGGCCGCCCAGATGGCGAAGATCGCCACCATGGTCCAGATGCGGGCGGAAACGCTGGCGAGTGGTTTGAAACTGCCGAAGGCAGCCAGATAGCCGTAGAACCAGATCAGCACACAAAGGGCCATGACCCAGATCAGCGAGATAAAGCGCCGCCCCACGACACCCGCGTAGGAATCGACATAGGAGCGTATGGTGTAAAACCAGCTGAGTGGATTGATCACGGCTTGGCCCCCTGCTGCGTCTTTATATCTGCGTTCGGCACTTGATTATTTTGACCGTTGTCGATGCTTTCGACGGGCGGGGTCAGGATACCGGCATCGGTGATTTTCTCGTCAGGATTGGTCAGAACAAGGATTTCCGTGCGCCGGTTCATTTCACGGCCTTCCGGCGTGTCGTTACCGGCGATCGGATCGCTATCGGCGCGGCCTTCGGTCAGAATGGCATCCGGTCCGGTAAAGCTGGAAAGGATTTCGCCAACTGCCTTGGCGCGAGCTTCCGACAGGTGCCAGTTGGACGGAAACTGCACGGTCTTGATCGGCACATTATCCGTATAACCGATCACGACCGCCCTGAATTTTTCCGCTGCCAGCGCTCCGCCGATGCGTTGCAGCAGATCGCGGAACTGGCCCTTCACATCGGCGCTGCCGGTGTCGAACAGGCCGGAATTGTTGATGCGAACACGCAGCCGTCCATTGGCGTCAGACAGCGAGACCAGTTTCTTTTCGACTTCCGGCTGAAGGAAGGTAATGAGGTTTTTCAGGCGGCTTGGCGGCGGCGGTGCCGGGGGCTTGACCGGCTGCGGTTCCGGCTCTTGTGGTGCAACCGTTTGCTGGGTCTGTTGTTCCGGCACGGGAACCGTGATCATCACGCCCGGCGCTTCATGTGGACCAAGCCCAGCCAGCCGCTCAAAAGTTCGGTCGGAACTGTCGTTCAGGGTCAGGGTGAAAAACAGGTAGCCAAGCCCAAGCGCCAGAGCCAGCAGCGACAGCACGGTCCACAGCGCGGCCATGGTGCGAAGCGGCTTGTGGCGGGCATGGACGCCCTGCCAGTGGGGCGAAAGCTCTCGTTCAAACACGCCATATTGGCCCAGAAGTGTTTTGTAGAGACTGTCGCGAATACGGGAAAGCTCAAGCAGTCCCTTGGAGGAAACACGGGTGCGGCCTTCGAACGCCAGTGACAGGGACAGGTAGATCAGCAGCAGCAGATCCTTGGCAGACCCAGGCGATTGATGGAAATGATCGAGAATATCGAACACCCGGTCGCCGCCCGTCACGTCATTGTGGAAGGTGGAGACCAGGCCCGAGCGCGCCCATCCGGCCCGCACACCCCAGGGTGTGGACAGAACCACATCGTCGATGGTGGCGCAGACGACATAATGGGCGGCGCGCGCCCGTTCGGGGCTGATACGGGCGCTGGCGAGGTCCCGCTCATAGCGGTTGACCGCGTTGATGCAGACCTGGCGCAGTTCCTCGATATCCGGCTGTTCGGAGCGGTAGCGCAGCGCATGCGCAAGGTTGAGAAGCGGTGCTGCGGAGCGCACCAGCACCGGCATTTCGCTGCTGCCGAAGCGGAAATTGTCGATCAGATGCGCAACGGGCATCCGCGCCACGCCATCGGCGGGTGCCGGTTGCAATGCTTCGCCGTCGAGCAGGTCGGCGACCTTACGGGCGTTGTCGTCCTGGAGGCGTTTTTCCTCCGTGACTTCCACCACGGTCGGCAGATCCTGCCAGGAAGGAGGCCGTTCGTTGCTCATTCTCTCAAGGCCCACATTTCGAGTTCAAGACCAGGGAAGTCGCCTGCCAGGTGCAGGGCAATCGCTCCGGATGTTTCAAGCTGTTTCCAGAGCGGCGTTTTGGTATCCAGCTCGAAATAGATGGTCCCGGCCCGGTAAGGCAGCTGGCGTGGCAGAACGGGCAGCGGGCGCACCGGAATGCCCGGCAGCGCGACATTGACCAGTTCGGCAATCCGCTCCACCGGTCCGACCTTGATGCGAGCGGGAAGGGTGCGGCGCACGTCTTCCGCCGACATGTCTGCCCGCACTGCCAGCACAAAACCGGCATCGCGCAGCAGGCTGCGGTCGTTGATCGTGCCGACCCGAACGCCGTGGCGGCGCTCCACCAGCTCGATGGCAACAGCCGATTGCGCCAGCACCGAGGATAGCGAGGTACGCAAATCCTCGAATACGGCGCCGAACGTCGCCTTCAGGTCGTCATGGCGATAGGCCGGAAAATCCGTCGCCCGCTTGCTCTCCATGGTAAATGTGGCGAGCTCACCGGCGAGCTGGATGCATTGCTCGTAAAACTGCATGGGATGCAGGCGTGTGGCATTGGCCAGGGCGTGTTTCAGCAGCGGATCGGCGCGGTTGAGGATCTGCAACAGGAAGTAATCGCCGACTTCAGCGGTGCCGCGAATGGTTGGATCGCCGATCCGTTCGGCAATTGCTTCCGCCCGGTGCCGGACGATGCCCAGCAATTCGGTCATCAATTCATGCAGCCTTGAGGATGCCGTGCAGTTCAGGCTGGCTGGAATGAAATCCGGGTCGAGGAGAACAGCCTTGTCGGAGCGCACCTCGACCACGCGGGCAAGCCCCAGCAGTTCATAACCAGCCAGATCGTCGCCGGTCTTCAACAGTTTCAGGTTCAGACGGCCGACATCGATGGGCGCCAGGAAATCGGTTTCCACATTGGCATCAGGCGCTTCATAGGGTGAAGCAACAAGCCGCACGCTGTTGACCGCCGAGGTGCCGGTCTGAGCCATGTCCGCCTTGCCGGGCTGGCGGGCGGGCAGGGCCAGATAGATCACCGCGTTCTTGACGGATTCGTCCAGCTCCAGGGCGGCGGGCAGGTCGGTATCCTCTGGCGCATCAAAGGGCGTGCCATCCGGCAACATGCCACGCAGCCCCGATAGCGCAAACTGGCCGATGGCTAGGGCGCTGCGGTCGAGGCCGATCTCCAGAATGCCCCAGGGATAAGGCGTAAGGCTGCGCGCCACCGAGCGAACCAGACGCTCCGTCCAGCGGTCGGACTGCTGGAAATGTTGGACGCGAAGGAACATGCCTTCGGTCCAGGCAACCCGGTTTTCATGTCTCATTTGATGTTTCAACCCCCATTATTCTGTCGGCCTGAACCGGTGCGGCAGGCTCTTCGGCCTGTTCGCCCATGGCGGCGCGACGCATGAAATCCCTGAATGAAAGAATGCGGCCCTCGGCCTGAAACAATTGCCGATAGGCCGCCCAGTAGTCGCGCTCGGCAAGAAACGGCAGCCGCATCGGCATGTTGGCGTCCACCTTGGCCTCCAGCAGACGGGGGTCCAGCGAGCGGCCCGCCGCCTGCATCATGGTTTGCAAAATCGCAGTAAAGGCCTCCTGCTGTCCGGCAAAGGCTTCAAGCCGGGCGGCAAGATCGGTTCCGCCGCTGGGCGACAGGTCAGGCACAGCATTACCCGGCAGGTCGAAGGCCGCGATGCTTTCAGCCAGCGCCTCCTGGGCGCGGGCGAGCGCCGCCATCATCCGCTCCGCTTGCAAATCTGAAGCCGATGGGCTCTGTCGCGTATCCGGCTCCTGATCCTCGGGATCGGCGAACACGGCGTCAAATTCGTCCTGCGGTTTTGACCGCTCCTCCTGGGAAGGGGGCAAGTCCTGTGGCGGACGGCGAACGGGTGGCGCGATGGTCACGAAGGTTTTCGGCGCGGCCAGATGTTCCATGGCGCTTCCACCGGCATCCTCATCGAACCAATTGTCCGGCAAGACGGGCTTCATGCCGTCGGTCTGCGGCGGACCGCTCCAGCCGATATCGACATGACGGGTAAAGCTCTTTTCCTTGTCCGCCCGACGGTCAGATTGTGTGGCTCCTCCAGACATGCCTCGCTCTGAGGGCCGAGGTTGCTTCCACGGTTCCTCCACCTGCCGGTCTCCCAGAAGGCCGCGAGCGGTGGTGCCATTCGGGGCGATATCGGCAAGAATCGATGAAATCGTCAGCGTCTCACTGCTAAGCGGCATGGTGGGATCGGGATCGACCGCCTCAGGCGCCGCCTCGCCGGTGATCGAAACGGTGAAGCGATAGCCGCGCACATCGATGCTGGCGCCGTGCTTGAGCCGGATCGTATCGCCTTCCAGCAGCAGTTTGCCATCGACCAATGTGCCATTGGCGCTCTGGTCGCTCAGGATATAACCGTCCCGGTCCCGGCTGATGGTGCAATGCAGTTTGGAGACGCGGCATTCATTGTCCGTCACTTGCCAATCGCAGGCAGGGGCGCGGCCAATGGTGCGGCGGCCATAGTCCAGTGTCCAGGTGGTCTGGCCTTTGGTGACTAGCTTTTCGGGGCGAAGTTCCAGCTTCATGCCCGGCCTCCCTGCGGCATGGCCTGATATTCGGTGACCACGGCATCGCGGCTGTCACTGCTTGCCGGGGCCAGCCGCGCCCAGCTGTTCCAGCCAAGCCGGGCGGGCATGGTCGCAGACCCAATCTGACAAAAAGGAATGTCCTCTTTTTTCAGCACGACCTGGGCATCGATATCGAAGCCGTTGCCGATAAACAGGCGGGTGAGGGCGAAAATTTCCGCAAGACGCGGCTTGCCGGGTGACAGGCTGATATAATCGTCATAGCCAACCGGACCGATGACCAGCCTCAGTGCTCCACTCCGGTCCATGACGGATGCACCCGCCATGGCATTGACGCCAAGCCTTGGCCCTGACCCCTTGCCCATCTGGCTCAATTCGGCGGATGGAATGGAGACCCAGCGCGGGCGGAACTGCTCAATCGCCACCGCCATGCCAGTAAATTCCTCCAGCATGGCTCGAAGACTGGCGACATTGCGGGTACGGTCGGCAAAAAAACCGGAAAACCGCAGGATTACATCTTCATTGACGCCGGCTTTTTCGACCAGTCCGGCGGTGCCGAAGCCGGTCAGGGATAGCAGCACCTTACGGAAGGTGTTTTGTTCCTTGGTGGCACTCCAGCGCAGCCGCCGCGCCAACCGGTATTTCTCGCAGGCCGCCACGAACAGTTCCGAAAACCGGATGGCAAACAGGTTGAGAAAGCTGATCAAGGCGCGGGAACGGCGGCGCTCTTCGCGCAGCAGCAATTCGTTATATTCCGGCGGCAGTGCGCCGAGTGGCCCGACCAGCGGCGCAAAAGCGGATTTGACGACATTGCCCTGCAACTTGCGGCGAAAACCGCTTACGGCAAGGGGGGCTGGCTGAATGCCGGAATGGGGACCGACCTCCAGCTCCGTTCCCGCCGACAGGTGCTGTGCCAACCGAAATGCCGTGGTCGGTTCAAAATGACCGGGGTCCTGCTCCAGCAGGCGGGCCAGCTTATCCTCATTGGGTTTGATCTGGATATTCATCGCCACCCCTACAGCAAAGGCCGCTCGGCGGCCCGGGCGGGCCAGCGGACAATTGGCTCGGACTGGCCGCGCATGGTCAGGGTCAGCCGGGTGAAACTGTTGACCGAGGTATAGAGCCCGCAGAAATGATCAATGATGCTGCCGAAGATGAAGGCGGCTGCCCGGTCGATCATAGCCGGGTCAAATTCGATAGTGACATCCGTGCCTGGCACCATGGCGGGGCCAAGCCGGGCGAGTGCGTGCTTGGCCTCGACACGGCTGATGGCCTCAACGAGCTGACGCGTTTCCGGTGCATCGCGCAGCGCATAGAGCGATAGAATATCCTTTAGCGCCGAACCGTCATTGTCGAACAGCGACAGATGGTTGAGCAGAAGATGGGAGACCAGCCGCCACTGGCGCGCCAGCTTTTCATGGATACGAATGGCGGGCGTTGGCGGTAAAAGCGCCTTAATCTCGGCCACGCTTTCACTGCGCTTGACCAATTGGAGGTGTGGATGGCCGCCACCGAAAGGCAATTGGCTGGCCAGATCACGATTCAGGCACAGGGTTTCGACGCTGGCCGTCAGCCCGGTCGGCTCAAGCGGGCCGCGATTGCGATCAACGAAGGCGATCTGGGTGTCCGATGATCCGTCATCCTCATCGAACCGGCGAACCGCCTGCCAGAACACACTGCTATTGGCGCCACGCTGGCTGCTTCCGAAAAACGGTCGGGCATCCTGTTCTTCGCCGGAAGGCGCCGAAAGCCGGACCTGTTCGACCATGTAGATTTCCCGGGTGGTTTGGCGGCGGCTGTCGGGCAGCAGCGAATATTCCGTGCGGCTGCCATCCAGTGTCAGCGGTTCCGAGCTTTGTCGGAACAAATTGATAACCGGGGTGGCATTGAGGGCGATGTCGCTGGCGGAAATCATCCGCTCCAGACGGGCGTCGCTGCTGTCCAGATAGATGTAAAGCTCGACATCATCGCCCTGCCAGCGATCCATGCCGGATACTTCCAGGAACAGGAATTTCTGCGGCAAGGTGAAAAATTCGGTCAGCAGCCGGTATCCGGCAAAACTGCCCGGTGCCGTTGGAAGCATCGCCTGCTCCGGCGCAAACCCCAGCGGGCGCAGATTTTCCGCTGGCAAAAAGACCGCGTTGCGATCCTCCGAATGGCGTGCCAGTGCCATGCCGATGCAGTGATTGGCCAGAAGCTCGAACAGGGCGGCGGCCTGCGCCCATGCGGACGCAATGAAAAAAGTAAGGCGCTTGACGCCAAGCCCGGCCATGCTGTCCTGCTTGGGTGCGGTGGAGCGCAGGGACAGACGCAACACGCCAGCCGCACCTGCAAAGGGTGCCGCTGGCGCATCGAGCGGCAAGCCGGTCAGGCTGGCAGCGTTGACCGTCATCGGGACAATTTCCACATCCTGCGTGGTGCGAAACTGGCATGGATCGCCGCCGACCGGCTCGGTGACGATGTCGGTATGGCGTGGCAGCAATTGCATGCCGGCCAGCGTTGCGCCGGGCGCAAATTGCACGATGCTCATCGGGGGCACCGGTGCCAGATAATGCGGATAGAGGGTTTCCAGCAGGCTGTCGGTCAGTTCCGGAAACTCATCGTCCAGTTTCTGGCGAACCCGGGCGGCGGAATAGGCGAAACTCTGAATAATCCGCTCCACATGCGGATCGTCGGCCACATCACCCGACAGACGCAACCGCCCGGCAATTTTCGGGAAGGCGCGGGCGAATTTTTCCGCGCGCCTGCGCAGCGCGAACAATTCGTCATTATAGCGTTCCAGAAAGGTCTCAGCCATTCGACGCCTCGATGCGGAAAGCCTGGGTGGAGGGGTCAATGCGGGATTCGAAACTGACCGGCGGCATCCCGTCATAAAGACGGAACGCACCGTTGATGCGCATCCGCAAGGCACGGTCGCCCTCTGTATTGCCTTTGAGGATCGTGACCTTGACGTCGGCGAGGCGGGTCTCAAACAGCGCAATGCGCCGTTCCACCAGTCTTGCCAGCCGAAGTTTGGATTCGTCGGTGGAAAGATTGGCCGAAAGAATACCATCGACGCCGTATGAGACCAGCGCGTCCTGCAATTCGCCAAGGCCATCCGGCGGCGCTTGCGGGCAGCGGCGGGTGTTCAACAGCGCTTCCAGGTCGCGGCGGATCACTTCGCGCATCTCCCGCACCTGTTCACTGACGCTGGTTTGCGGATCACTGTCCATGTCCGGCGTATCGTCCAGCAATCGGTCAAGCACGGATCGGTTCAATACCCGTTCAGAGGCACGAAACCGCTGTAATGGATCAACCATGGGCAGCCTGCCTTTCGCCGGCCGCATCCGATTGCAAGCTTTCAAGATCATGGAACGACACCAGTTCGTCGCCCGCCAGCAGGCATCGCTGGCCAAGACCGGTGACGATCCCGTCCACCGCGTCCACCCACTCGGTCTGATGGCCGAGTTGCAGGGCAGGGCTGGAATCGGCACCGTAATAAATGGCCGGGAGAAGCACGCTGGCCTCGGCGCCGCTTTCCAGGGTCAGTTCCGCCGGGCGGAAGGCTGTGTCCCGGGGGCGGCGGATCGGTTGCGGGGTAACCGCAGCGATCCTTGAAAAATCCACCCAGAGATAGGCGCCGCCGGTGGTCAGCACTTCAAGCGCATGGGGGATACGGTCGTCGAGATCGCGGATATCGGCAACGGAGGCGCCATTCCACAGCATCGGCACAGTGCCCCGCCTCTCTTCCAGTTCGGCAAGCAGCGCCACGGCATCGCTTGCCGTTCCTTCCTTCAGGGCCAGGTTGAGCTTTAACGCAATCTGGTCGCTGGCGGTGGGGCCACCAGGGAAATCCGGCAGGGCACCGGTTTCAAACCAGGCTTTGCGGGCTGCCATCCCGCGGATCTGCTGGCGCAGCAGTGAAAAGCCGACGGCATCCTGCGGCTGGAAGCGGACGGCCAGTTCGCATTGGCTATCGGCCTTTTCATAATCGCCAGCCAGAATCAGCAGGTCGATATAGAGATGGCGCAGGTCATGGTCGCTGGCCGCCGTTTTCAATTCGGCTTTGACGGCATCCATGGCCTGGGCAAGATCTGCATCATCGAGCAGGCTGGCAATGCGGCGGGAAGCGGTACTCATGCAACTATCCTTTTCGGTTCCGTCTGCCCGGCGCTAGCGCCCATCGCGGCAGCGCCCGAGGTTTCGGCGACAAGATGAAAACTGGTGGAGATATCATCGAGCTGGAAATGCGGCTGCAATCTGACCGTGCAGGAAAATGCGCCGGGTTTTCCAGGAATTTCCGTCACGCGAATGCCCGCTGAACGCAGTGGATAACGGCTTCTAAGCGATACATCCGCATCGTCATTGCCCAGCGTGTAGCCGGACAACCAGTCTTCCAGCCGCCGCTGAATGACATTGGCGGTGCTGAGCTGGCCAATATTGTCGCGCATGATCACCTTCAGATAATGCGAGAAGCGTGACGCGCAGAGCACATATTGCAGCATGGCTGCCAGCCGGGCGTTTTGCCGGGCGGTTTCGCTGGAATAATGGCCGGGGGCGTGTAGTGACTGGTTGGCGTTGAAAATGGCGGATGATGAAAGATAGGTCGTGGCAACGGGGACGATGCCGAGATCGGATAGCTGCAATTCCTGGGAACGTGTCAGCTTGACCTCGACGGGGGGCTGGGCGGACAGGCCCTCGCTTTCCATGCCGCTATCGAGGCCGGGCAATTGCCAGGGTGCCAGCATGCCGCCATCGATCTCGTCCTGGGTCACGCCGCGCATGTCGGCAAACCAGCCGGAATCGATAAAGGTGCGCAGAATAATCGCCGCAAAGGCGAAGGCGCCGTTACCCCAGAGCAAAGTCTCCCCGGTTTCGGCGAGATGTTCACGAAACGGAAAACCGTCATTGCGCTTGCGCCAGAATGGCTTGTGGGGTGGACGCATCAGCACGCGCGGTGCAACCAGGCCCAGGAACCGGGTATCATCACTGCCGCGCAAGCTGTTCCAGCGCAGCCGCGTCTTGTCCTGCTGCAACCAGGAAAAATCAGAGACCCGGTTCAGTTCGCGGAAGGTTTCAAGCCCGATGGCCTGCGGCGATGCACCGGCTATGAACGGACAAAAGGCTGCTGCTGCTACCGTTGAAAGGCGCGCAAGTGTACTGACGGTATCGGCGCCGTCGATGGCGGCGGGAGAGAGATCATAATCGCCGACCAGAAGCCCGAATGGCTCGCCGCCGGGCATGCCGAATTCGCGGTTATAGACCAGTTCGAACAGGTGACTCTGGTCGAAATCGGTGGCGCGTTCCATGCTGCGTGCCAATTCTTTCCAGCTGGCGCTGATCAGCTTGATCTTTACCTCGGCGCTGCGCCCGGCTTCGCGGACCAGCAAGTCAAGGCCAAGCCACCGCGCTTCCATCGCCTGGAAGTCGGGATGATGTAGAATTGCATTCACCTGCCGGTTCAAAACCGCGTCGATTTCCGCGATCAACCGATCCGCCAGCATCCGTGACGATGTCCTCACAATACCCCCCGGTGGACGCGCATGCCTGATGACGTTGACGATAGAGGTCTGCGCGAAACATCCGCGCAGACCTTTGCTGATGGATCAGTTTTTCGATGGAATACGGGCAACCATGCGCAGCGAAGTCGTCAGTTCTTCCATCTGCAACCATGGACGCAGCCAGGCGACCGCATTGTAGGAGCCCGGTTTGCCGGGGATTTCCTGGACTGTCACCTTGGCATCGCGCAGCGGATATTTTGCGCGCGAATCTTCGCCTGCATCGTCATTGGCATTGACGTAATTGGAGATCCAGCGGTTGAGCCAGACCTCGCAATCGTCTGCTTCCATGAAGGAGCCGATCTTGTCGCGTCCCATGACCTTCAGATAATGGGCGAACCGTGAGGTCGCCATCATATAGGGCAGGCGGGCGGACACGGCGGCATTGGCCGTCGCCTCGGGCTTGTCGTAGAGCTTCGGCTTATGGGCGGTCTGCGCACCGAAGAACACGGCGTAATCGGTGTTCTTGTAGTGGCAGAGCGGCAGGAAGCCGAGCTTGCCCAGTTCGGCATCGCGACGGTCGGTAATGCCGACTTCGGTCGGGCATTTCAGGTCGAGATCGCCATCATCGCTGGAGAACACATGCATGGGCAGGTTTTCCACCTTGCCGCCGTTTTCTGCGCCCCGGATGGCGGTGCACCAGCCGTTCTTCGCAAACGCTTCGGTGAGGCGCGTCCCCATCACATAGGCGGCATTCATCCAGCAATAGCTGTCGTGATGCAGCTCTCCGCTGGTCTCGCCCAGGGTCTCATCAAAACCGAACTCGTCGATCTGGCTGGTTTTCGGGCTATAGGGCATGCGCGCCAATACCCGTGGAAGGGCCAGCGTGACGAAGCGCGAGTCGTCGCTTTCGCGGAAGCTGCGCCATTTGGCATATTCCACCGTCTCGAAGATTTTTTCGAGATCGCGGGGCCGCGACAATTCCCGGAAATCGTCAAAGCCGAACATCCGTGGGCTAGCCGCCGAAATGAACGGCGCGAAGGCTGCGGCGGCAATCGAGGAGACGCCCTGAAGCAATTGGACGTCCTCGAAGGAATTATCGAATTCGAAATCGCCGACGACAGCACCCATCGGTTCACCACCGGGCGTGCCGAATTCGTCTTCGTAAATCGACTTGAACAGCCGCGACTGATCGAATTCGACTGCTTTGGCCAAGTCTTTCGACAGTTCGCGCTTGGAGGCGTTCAGCACCCGGATTTTCAGGTTGACGCTGGTTTCAGAATTCTTGACCAGATAATTCAGCCCCCGCCAGCTGCCTTCCAGCTTGGTAAATTCCGGCGATTGCATGATGGCGGCGAGCTGGGTGGAGATCACCTTGTCCAGCTCAGCAATGGCATTGTTCAAGGTAACCGTCAGGTTGCGGTCGTATTTGACCGTACCTTTCAGCGCCTGATCCGTCAGGGTGCTCAAGAGGTTGCGGGCGCGGTCCGGCTCCGTCTGACGGGTGGCGGCAACGACCTTCGACAACAGCCCCTGTTCTTCGGTGGCGGCGGTCGTTTCATTCGACTTCAAAACGCTTTCGGCGCTCATCTCTTCAATCCTTTCAAAGCGGCGTCACACAAGGGCCGCCAGTCAAAGAGTTTTCGGTTGGACCGGCTGGTGTCAGCCCTGGCCGTTGCTGTCTGGCCGGTCTTTCAGCTCGGCGACGAGTTTTGAAAGATCACCTCGGTTTTGCAGAATGTCTTCGAGAAGCCGTTCGAGATCTTCGGAACGGTCCGCCTTGCTGAGCAGGTCGCGCAATTCGTTGCGGGCATCCAGAAGCGCTTTCAGCGCCGGAACCTGCTGCACCACCGATCCCGGCAGGAAATCGTCCATGCTTTCGAACTTCAGATTGACGCCGATGTCGGTGCCGTCATTGTCGATCGTGTTCTTCACCTGGATATTCAGGCCCGGCGTCATGCGGCGCATCACATCGTCGAAATTGTCCCGGTCGATCTGGACGAATTTCCGCTCGTTGAACGGCTTCAGCGGCTGGGTCGGGTTGCCGGAGAAATCGCCGAGCACACCCACCACGAAGGGCAGTTCCTTGACCACCATCGCACCTTCGGTTTCCACCTCGTATTTGATGTGGACCCTGGGCTTGCGAACCCGCTCGAGCTTTTCATGCACACTTGCCATCACTGACCCTCCTTGCGTGCCCCCTGGGCATCGAAAAAACTGTAGGCGGAATGCTGAAGCCTCCGCCGATATGTGTTAGTTTCCGCTCTCCTTGGCCGGTTTGATGCCGGCGGCGATGAGAATGGCATTTCTGGTCTGTGCTTCCGGCAGCAACTCCGTCAGCAATTCGGAAAAATCCATGCGTCCGCGCCGCACCAGGGTTTCAATCGAAAGCGAAATCGGCGAATGCGGTTCCGTGCGGCGGAAATAGCGGGCGACATTCATCAGGAGATCGAAGGCATCTTCACGCGAAGCAATGCCTTCAGGGCCCTCGGCAGAGCGGGCGGCGGGCTGCACGACGCTAGCCGCAGCATTCTGTTGGGTCGTCTGTCCATCTTCACCTGAAGGGGTGCCATTCTGATTGGCAGGCAATGTTGCATCGTCGCGCCCGCCAAGACTGCGAATCGCAGCAATGATTTCCTCGAGCACGTTGCGGATATTGGATGCCGGTGGGGCAAACTGTCCGTAGCGTTGGGTGACAAGCGCATTGAAGCTATTGAAGGCGGCAAGGCATGTGTTGACTCCGGCCAGATGGGCGGAGAGAGCAGCTATTCCTGCCTCGGCTGCGGCCTGATGCAGACTGTCGCGCAAACCCGTTTCATCGCTGCGCTGGGCCAGTTGATAATCCCAAAGCGTGAATTCCCCGAATTTCCCGAGCGGCAAAAGCGAAGACAGGCGTAAGGGCTGAATCAATGTTCCCTCGGCGCCAAAACCGTTCAATCCGGCAAAGGGCGCCAGCTTTTCCTCGATATCTTCATCGTCGATCGAATGAAGCTCGTCGCTATATCGTTCTATAAGCGACGCCGTCGCTTCATAGACTTCACTCAGGCCGGGAAACCCCTCAAGTCGCAAACGGGATTCTGCAAGCCAAGCCAATACTTCGAGATCTTTGCTGACGGAAGAAGTAATCTGCAATCCAAGATTGCTCACTAGGTTCCAACTTTGGGAAACTTTGATAACCTCTCCAGGTGTCGTAGATCTTTCTTCCGTCCTTGCTTGGTTCCTTGCGTCCTTAATTCTATAGTATACCTCACGATAATTGGCATCCACGCGAATATTTATTCCGCACGGTCCATTTTCTACTAATGCTGTAGCCAATTCATTGTCGATCAACGATAGACTAGCCCCATTTTGAATTAACTAATATATGTTACTTGTTAATGTGGAGCGCAGTTATATTTTTGTCAACCTGAGGTCATTTGTTTGATGCCGAGGGTGATGCCTGGCTTTGCATATCTTAAAAAATTTATCTGGCGCTCTGGACAGGTTGGGGTAATCGCCTTAGTTGTTCATTCCAACGAAGGTAAGGTCGTTGCTGGGGAGGCTTTTTGCATGTCGCATATTGACCTCAATCGATTGATCGAATCGCTTGAGCCTAATTTGCGTGTCGCGCTTGAGACGGCTGCATCCACAGCAGCCGGGCGCGGACACGGACAAGTTGACATCGCTCATCTGCTTGCCGCCGTCATGGACGCGGCGTCATTTCAACCTGTGTTGGAACAATTGGGCCTGCCCATTGCAGCGCTTCGCCGTGAAGTGGGCGATGCACTCGATGACACTGTCGTTTCCGGGTCCGGTCAGCTCGCTTTGTCCCAGAATATCCTGACCCTGGGGCGTGAAGCATGGATTTGTGCTTCGCTCCAGTCTGGACGACGTGCGATTACGCTTGCCGATATATTTGCGGCCATGGACGATGAGCCATCGCTTCGAGCCTTGACCCGTGGTCGCTTCCCGTCGCTGCGAATGCTGGATCGAACGGCACTCGAAACCCTTTTGCAGGCGGATGTTGTAGCCGAGACGCCAAAATCGTCGCTGTCTCCGGCCTCGGCCCGCGAAGACGAGTTCTTGCGCCTCTACACTCATGACCTCACCGAAGACGCGCGGGCGGGCCGGCTTGATCCGGTTGTTGGCCGTGATGGCGAGCTTCGCCAGATGATCGACATCTTGTTGCGCAGGCGGCAGAATAACCCGATCCTGGTCGGTGAAGCGGGCGTTGGCAAGACAGCGGTGGCCGAAGCTCTGGCGCTGGAGATTGCTGCCGGACGCGTGCCGGAAAAATTGCAATCCGTACGGCTGCTGATGCTCGACCTGACATTGTTACAGGCGGGCGCTGGCGTGAAGGGTGAGTTTGAGCGGCGGTTAACCGGCGTTATCGAAGCGGTCAAACGCTCGCCGGAACCTATCATCCTGTTTATCGATGAAGCGCACGGTCTGATCGGTGCCGGTGGGGCAAGCGGGCAGGGCGATGCCGCCAATATCCTCAAGCCCGCGTTGGCGCGAGGCGAAGTGCGCACCATCGCTGCCACGACCTGGAGCGAGTACAAGAAGTATTTCGAAAAAGACGCAGCACTGACCCGCCGCTTCCAGCCGGTGCATGTGCGTGAGCCGGACGAGGAAACCGCAATCCGTATGCTACGCGGCATTGCGGAGACCTTCATGGCCCATCATGGGGTGAAGATCCGTGATGAGGCTATCGTTGCTGCCGTGCAACTTTCTGCGCGATTCCTGCCCGCCCGCCAATTGCCTGATAAAGCCGTCAGCCTGATCGATACCGCCGCAGCCACGGTTTCGCTGGCGCGTCAGACGGTGCCGGAACAATTGCTGCTTCTTAAAAGCGAGCTTTCCCATCTCTCCGTTGAGACCGACTGGCTTGCCCGTGAGCCTGATGATACGGATGTGCTGGAGCGCCGCCAGGCGGTTACCGCTGAAATGGAGCGTCTGACGAAGGACATCGATAGCCTTCAAGCGCGCTATGACGCTGAAATTGCAGCGCTGGCAGTGAGTGATGAAGCGGCAACGGTAGGCAATGATACGACGGCGTCCAAGGGCGCTCCTGATGTCAACGTCACCCCATTGATTACCCCTCTGAGGACACGTGGACTTGCCCGCCGGGCAGCGTCCCTGGCGCCGACCTCGGCTGGCGAGGAAAAGCTCATACCGCATGAAGTCGATCGCAATGTCGTGGCCGCCGTTCTGGCGCGTTGGACCGGCATTCCTCTCGGCAAATTGCTGGCCGATCAAATCGAAAGCGCAAAGAGCCTTGATACCAGGTTGAAGGAAAAGGTGATTGGCCAGGATGCAGCACTGGAACGGATCGGTGACGCCATGCGTGCGGCGCGCGCCGGTCTTTCCGATCCGCGGCGCCCGCCTGCCGTGTTTATGCTGGTCGGCATGTCGGGAACCGGCAAGACCGAAACCGCGCTGACCCTGGCCGACCTGATGTATGGTGGTAGCCAACATCTGACGACGATCAACATGTCGGAGTTCAAGGAAGAGCACAAAGTATCGATGCTGCTGGGCGCGCCTCCGGGCTATGTCGGCTATGGCGAAGGCGGTGTGCTGACCGAAGCCGTGCGGCGTCGGCCCTACGGTGTGTTGCTGCTCGACGAAATCGACAAGGCGCATCCCGGCGTTCAGGACATTTTCTATCAGGTCTTCGACAAGGGAATGTTGCGCGATGGCGAAGGCCGCGATGTCGACTTCCGCAATACAACGATTTTCATGACGGCCAATACCGGGTCCGAATTGCTGGCCTCCCTGGCCCTCGATCCGGACACCATGCCCGAAGGCGAGGCCTTGGAAGCGCTGCTGATGCCCGAACTGCAAAAACAGTTCAAGCCGGCCTTCCTCGGGCGCACGCTGCTGTTGCCGTTCATGCCGCTCGGCAAGGATGCCCTGTCGCGGATCGTCGATATCCAGATCGATCGTATTCGGGAGCGTATTTTTTCGGCCTACGGCACAGAGCTTGTGCTGTCGGAAGAGGCCCGCAACGCGCTGATCGGACGCGCCGTTGCCAGTGAAATCGGAGCTCGCGCCATCGAAATCATGATTGGCCGGGATCTGTTGCCGCCGCTTTCCAGCTTCTTCCTTGAGCTGGTCGCATCCGGCGGAAAGGTTACCGAAGCTGAGGTAACCCATGATGAAAAAGGGTTCGGCGTTCGCGCCGGGGCCGCTGGGGGAAACGAAGAATTCGTCGATGCCTCGGGTCTATCGATGGATAAGGATGCCGCGTCGGAAGGGGTATCCAGACGCATGCGGCAGTGAGTGAAAGGTGAACCATACCTCGCCGTGAACGAGGTGATTTCAATTTATATAGGAGAATTTATATGCCGATTTATCTCAAGGTCGATGGTATCCAGGGTGATGCTACCCACGAAGAGCACCGCAACTGGATGGACATCGAGGCCATTCACTGGAACGTTAGCCGTGCCATGAATACCACGGCTGGTTCTACCGCCAACCGTGAAGCCTCTGAACCCGCAATTTCCGAAGTCATCCTGACCAAGGTCAGCGATTCCTCTTCCACGAAATTGTTCCAGGAAGCCTGCGCTGGCCGCACCGGCAAGCAAGCGGTGATCCACATGGTCACCACCGGCAATCCCGGCAATACCTATATCGAATACACGCTCACCAATACGCTGATCGCCAATTATTCCGTCGATTCCAGTGGTGACCGTCCGGTCGAAACCATCAAGCTGAACTTCACCAAGATCGAAGTGAAGTATACGCCTTACGACGACCAGAACAACCCGAAGTCGCCGATGATCGCATCTTACGATCTGTCGACCACAAAGGCTGCGTAATCCGCCTTTCTCTTGCAGCGGCACCGCCTTTTGGCGGTGCCGTATTTTTCGTGATGCCGATATTTCGGATGCGTCCGTTTGAGCGAATGTTCCCTGATAGCGTCTTCAAGGTGAGGGTGCGTGAGCAACTTCGGCCTTCGGTATCAAGCACGTCTATCGTGATCCAAGGAGAAGGCTATGCCTGATTTCGACGTTTCTTCCTCACGCCTGAAGATGAAGCCGTTTAACAGCAATGACGTATCCGAGCCCATGGCTCGTATGGGGCGAGGTCCGTCACTGGATTACATTACCTATGCGCCCGGCCCGCGCGAAGTTGCATCTCGCAACGCCGTTGGAGGCGCCGCGGCGTCTGCGCTCCGCATGGGATCTGAGGCTCTGAACAGTTATGCATTGACCCATTGGGCAAAGAAGTGGCTGGAAAACAACGAAACCAAAATCCTCGCAAAGCTGATGGAAACCGGCGATGGCGCCTTTGTCGTTCAAGTAAACTACATGGAATCGGACGCCAATGAGACCCGGACCTATCTCAGCCGCGATATTTACCTGCTGGGTACCGTGCCAAAGGCAACGGATGCCGGTCGGATACTGACGGCAGACCTGATGTACGGCCCGAAGATCGACGCGCAACGTCCCAATAATTCGATCAAATTCCGCTATGCCTACCTGGTGGGCGAGCGCCTCTGACGGATTGGGTTTTCTCACCCTGTTTGCACCGCAGCTTTCGTGGACGACATTCTTTATTCTACGGATCATTCAGCCCAGCCGCTTGGGGACGACCCGTTTCCAACGGCACTGGTGATGTTATGCTTCAATAGCTTGTTCGAGATTACCTCGTCGGTGTGTGCCGCGTAAACCGCATAAGCATTGGCGAATGCTCCTACCTCTTAGAAAGTGGAGCGATTATGAGCAGTACGGAGAACAAGCATTCGTCTGTTTTCCGAAACCCTGTCCTCTGTGTCGTGTTTAATCACAAAGTCGAGCGCGCATCGCGGTGAACTGTCGTTTAACCCCGCTCCGATCCAAACTCCTCAGGGTCGACAGCGTGCTGCTGCTCTGGTAATCACAGCCATGGCGATGAACCAGAATATGCTGTCGGGAGACGAGGAGCAGGCTTTTTCACAAGGTCTGAGGCCCGGTGTTCTCGTTGCCATTATCGCTCTTGCGGTTGCCTATCTCGGGTTCTTCTTTGCATCACCTTTGCCCGTGTCACTTGGCGCGCATGGGTCGGCGCTTTTGCATGCGCCACAGCAGACTCAGCATCTTGCGGCGCGGGAGAATAGCAGCCGGGCTGTTGCACTTGCTTCCCGGCCTGATCCACGGGTTCCGGTGCCGCCGCCTGTGGCTGTGCTCAGTTCGGGGGATGAGCATTTCCTGTTTGTCGGGCGGTCTGCTGCCCAACTTGTCGTGCGTTCTTCGCTGTTTGTTTCCGGGCGGATTTCTCGCGCCAACCTTGCAAGAGCGCCACCATCCTTGCCTGCCTGATCCCGTTTTTCGATCAACGCGCGACCGCGCTCCGACCGTCTGCCGTGACATGCCTGTGACCAGGATCATGCCGCAGACATCCAGCGTTTCATTAAAGCCCATCGCCTCCTCGTGGTGACTGGCATTTGAATACGCCTCGGCAGCAGCGGCGCAGGCATGGATACTGTTCTATGAAAACCTCTCCCTGGCTTGTGGCAACCTATGTGGTCATCATTGCCTTTGGCATCCTAACGGCACTGCCGAATATTCTCTCGCCAAACACTCTCAATAGCTTTCCTTCCTGGTTCCCGAAGGACAAGGTCGCACTCGGCCTTGACCTTCGCGGCGGCTCTCATCTTGTGCTTGAGGTCGATAGCGCCGATCTGGTGCAGGAAAGACTTCAAAGCCTGATCCAGGATTCGCGCCGGGCGTTGCGCGACGCAGGCGTCGATGCGGCGACAGTGCGCAAAAGCGGCTCGTCGCTGGTCGTGACCCTTCAATCGGCAGAGCAAAGACCCGCAGCCTTGACTGCCCTGGGTAAACTTGCCCATCCGGTCGGTCTGACAGGCACGCCTGATCTGGCGTTTGCGGGTGATGGCGCCACCATATCCATAACGCTTGCCGAGGCCGGAATTACCGACCGCGCCAATGCCGGGGTCGAGCAGAGCCTGGAAATCATTCGCCAGCGTATCGACCAGGTCGGGGTTGCCGAACCAACGATCCAGCGCATCGGCGGAGATCGTATTCTTGTCCAGCTTCCAGGCACGCAGGACCCGGCGCGCATTCGCGAACTTCTTGGCTCCACCGCCAAGATGAGCTTTCACATGCTGTCGGAAAGTGCCACGGATGGAACAGCCGTCCCGCGCGGCGTCACCATGCTGAAGGATGATGAGGGCCGCGCCTATCCGGTTGATGACCGGGTGGAACTGGCAGGCGACCGCCTGACCGATGCCCGCGTCGGCTTTGATCCAAATACCAACGAGCCGCTGGTCAGTTTCCGCTTTGATACGGCGGGTGCGGCGCGCTTTGCCGAAATCACCCGTGTCAATGTCGGCAAGCCTTTTGCCATCGTTCTGGACGACAAGGTTCTGTCGGCCCCTGTCATCCGTGAGCCGATTACTGGCGGTTCCGGCCAGATTTCCGGGAATTTCACGGTGGAAAGCGCAACGGACCTTGCGGCATTGCTGCGCGCCGGGGCGTTGCCCGTCAAGCTGACGGTGATTGAAGAGCGGACTGTTGGCGCTGACCTTGGCGCCGACGCTATCAAGATGGGTGTCTATACTGGCTTGATCGGTTTTGCCCTGGTCGTCGGCTTCATGATCGTGCTCTACGGCGGTTGGGGGATTATTGCCAATC
The DNA here is from genome assembly GCF_037039395.1 of Agrobacterium vitis. Lineage (NCBI taxonomy): Bacteria > Pseudomonadati > Pseudomonadota > Alphaproteobacteria > Hyphomicrobiales > Rhizobiaceae > Gillisella > Gillisella vitis. The sequence continues at coordinate 141,412 of NZ_CP146244.1, forward strand.
TGGCCCTCGGTCTCAATGTCATCCTGACATTCGCCTGCCTGTCGCTGATTGGCGCGACGCTGACCCTGCCGGGTATCGCGGGCATCGTGCTTGGCATCGGCCTTGCGGTTGACGCCAACGTCCTGATCAATGAGCGTATTCGGGAAGAAACCCGCAAGGGACGGGGCGCCATGGCGGCGCTGGATGCCGGTTTCCGCCGGGCTTATTCCACCATTATCGATAGTAACGTGACGGCGCTGATCGCCACGCTGCTGCTGTTCTGGTTCGGCTCCGGCCCGGTTCGCGGTTTTGCCATCACCATGGGTCTGGGCATTGCCATATCGATGTTTACAGCGGTTTCTGTGGTGCGTGTCGTCATGCTCGCCATCATCAGGCGCTACAAGCTGAAGCGTCTTGATATCAAGCCGCTGCTGCCTGTCCAGCTCATCCCTGACGGAACCCGCATTCGGTTCATGAAAGCGCGTTTCATTGGTATCGGCATTTCGGCCTTTCTTTCGATTGCCTCTGTCATCCTGTTTTTCACGCCGGGCTTGAATTATGGCGTCGATTTTCGGGGTGGTATCCAGCTTGAAGTGGTGACCCAGGACCGCGCCGATCTCGCTGCCTTCCGGTCGGGACTGGATGGGCTTGGGTTGGGCGATGTCACCCTTCAGGAATTCGGCGATGTCCGTCACCTCCTGGTGCGCGTCGAACGGCAGCCGGGTGGGGAAGAGGCGCAGACTGCGGCGGTGGAGAAGCTGAGAGCCGAGGTAAAGGTTATCGATGCTACGGCGTCGGTGGAGCGCACCGAAGTTGTCGGCCCGAAGGTGTCGGGTGAACTGGCGATGGCCGGTTTCCTTTCGGTCGTGCTCGCCAGCCTGGCGATGCTGGCCTATATCTGGGCGCGGTTCGAATGGCCTTTTGCGGTTGGCGCTATCGCGACGCTCGTTCTCGATGTCACCAAGACGATTGGCTTCTTCGCGCTTACCGGGCTTGATTTCAACCTGACGGCCATCGCGGCGCTGTTGACCCTGGTCGGTTACTCCGTCAACGACAAGGTCGTGGTCTATGACCGGATGCGGGAAAATATGCGGCTTTACAAGACGATGCCGCTGCGCGAACTGATCGATCTGTCGATCAACGAAACGCTGGCCCGTAGCCTTTACACATCGGCCACCGCGTTTCTGTCCCTGCTGCCCATGGCAATCTGGGGCGGTAGCGCGGTCGAGAGCTTTGCCGTACCGATGATTTTCGGCATTGCCATTGCGGCCTCATCGTCGGTGTTTATTGCCGCACCGATCCTGCTGTTCTTAGGCGATTGGCGTCGCAAGCGGGCGGCAGTTCCGGAAAAGCCAGCCGGCTCCGTCGAGGCTTGATCAACAGATCCCGGCTGCCGTCCACGGACGGCAGCCGGGCTATCGTTTATGCTGCGTCCTCTTCGGTTACTGGCGCATCGCGGCGGGCTTCCTTTAGCCGCGCATACAGATGATCGGCGATGTCGCGGGCGTGATGCGCGACCTGGGGCAGACCCATCAATTCGCCAAATGTCCCCCGGGCAAGCGGTCCGGCGACCAGCAGGCCCGGCGTCACCGCTCCATCCCGGTCGAGAAGGCGCGATTGCCGGTCGCAATGCAGTCCAAGTCCGGTCGGGTCGAGGCCGATCAAGCCTTTAAGCGCCAGATTGCGGAGATAGGGTTGGTTATCGATGATGGCGCCATGCGCGGGACCGGTGGCAATGACCACGGCATCGACAAGCCGCGACACCGTTTCCGTGCTGCGCGCCAGACGCAGGGAGACACGGATTCTCGATCCATCATAGGAGGCTGTTTGTACCGACGCTGCCAATATCTCCATTTGGCCCCGGGTGATCGCCTGGTTGATGGCCCCTTCAACTTGCGGGGCGATGCGGAACCGATGCACATCCCAAAAAGGGCGCAGATGGCGCACCAGGCGCCGCCTTTCATCGAGCGGCAGTCCGCCCCAGATTTCCTGGGCCTGGGCGCGGACCGCGTCCAGCACGGCATGCCAACTGATGCCTTCCGCTGCGGCATGGTTGATCTGTTCACGGATGCGGCGGGTCAGCTGCCGGATCGATCGGCTTGCTGGATCGATAAAGTCACCGTAGGGTTCCTGCACCGTTCCGGCATGGCCTCTTGAGCGCAGGCCACGTCTCGAAATGCTGGTTATCGGCCCAAGATGGTTTCGCGCCAGCAAGGACGCTGCGATATCAGCACCCGTCAGGCCATTGCCGACAATAAGAACGGCATCGTCCGGGCGAATGACGGTGAGCGCATCCGGTACGGTGGCATCGGGAATGAAGCGTGGATGTCCTTCCAGAATGGCGGCAAGCGCTTTTGGTGGCCTGGGGGAGGGGTGACTGGTGGCGATCACCACATCATCTGCCTCCAGGGTCGCTCCGTCCGCTTGTGTTATGCGCCAGCCTCGCGTGGTTTGGTCCAGCGCAACGACATCGGATCTGATGTGGTCTATCCGGTTGTCGGCCAGATACGGTGCCAGCTTCGAGGCGATATAGGCACCGAAATCGCGGCGGCGCGGAAATATCCTGCCGTCCTCCAATGCCGCTTGCCTGTCTTCCTCATCCAGACGGTGCTTGCCCACCCAATCGAGAAAGTCGAGAGGCTCGTCCGGGTCGAGGCTCATCCGGTCTGCGGGGACGTTGATGCGATGAGCCGGATCGGCCGTGTCATAGGCAAGGCCGCTGCCAAGTCTGGCGCGCGGCTCATATATGACGATGCGAACACGGCCTGGCTGGGTTTTGCGGGCCAGGTTCCAGGCGACGGCTGCTCCGGTAAAGCCGCCACCAATGATGGCGATTGTTGGCGGCTTTTGGGCCTGAGGCAGGTTGGCGGCAGGCATGGACGTTTCTCCACGAGATTTCATCAGCGGCAAACGACTGCCAAACTACTGCATTGTGCAGAAAACCGGAAACGGCCCGATGCTTTTTTCAACTCCAGGCATGCAGCGGTGGGTTTTCGCCATTCAGGTAATATTTGCCGAGAATGGAATATTTCCAGCGCACCGGGTCATGCAGCGTATGGGTTCGGGCATTACGCCAATGGCGGTCCAGATTGTGCTCGGCCAAAGTCGATCTCGTGCCTGCGAGCTCGAACAATTTATTGGTCGCTTCAATGGCAATCTCGGTCGATAGAATTTTCGCCTCGGCGGTGATGATTTGTGCCTGGGCTACGGTGTCGGTATTGGGGTTGGCAACAGCGACGTCGATGGCCCTACCGGCTTTTTCCAGCAATGCCTGGGCCGCATGCAGGCGGAGTGAAAGGCTGCCAACCGCCTGGATCGTATAGGGGTCGTCGCTGGCGCGTTCCAGGCCGGAATCCACCCAGGGCCGGGATTTGGTGCGGACGAAATCGATGGTTTCGACAATTGCCGCCTGCGCGATGCCGGTATCGACGGCGACCTGGATGATCTGGAAAATTGCGCCATCGGCGGTCGGCACCTCATAGCCCTTATAGCCCGGAACCAGCCAGGCTTTGTCCACTTTGACATTCTCCAGAATGACTGTGCCTGAAAGCGTCGTGCGTTGGCCGAAACTGGACCAGTCATCGATGACGGTCAAACCGGGCGCATCGCGGTCAGCGATGGCATACCAGGCGCGGCCTTCCTCATCGAGGGCGACGATTGGCACCTTATGGGCGAGTAGCGCGCCAGAGGAGTAGAATTTCTTGCCGTTGACGATGACATGATCGCCGTGATCGGTAAATTTCGTTTCGAAATCGGCGGCGCGTTTCGAGCCGAATTCCGAAAAGGCATTGCCCAGCCGCAAGCCTTTCAACACTTCCCCGAAGATCAATTGCTGCTGGGCTTTGTCGGACACGGTGCGAATTGCCGCCACGACGCCAAGATGGTTTTGCGCCACCTGTCCAATGGAGGAATCGGCCTGCGAAATGATTTCGATGACTTTGGCCAGCGTGGCATAGGAAAGCTCGGGGCCACCGAACTCCTTTGGCACATTGATCGACCAGAGGCCGCTCTGGGAAAAAACGTCGAGTTCCGCAACCGGCCAAATTCTGTCGCGATCCCGGATTGCCGCATCCCTGGCGAAATCTGCTGCGAGGCGATGGGCAATCTCGATTGCTTCCGCATCGCTTCTGATCACATGCGCGGGTTCGATGGGGCGCGGGATGGCGGGTATTCCAACGGTTTCCGGCTTGGCAATGATATTCATGAAAATCTCCCTGGGTTAACGGGCAGGTGCGTGTGGTGATCGGTTATTCGGCAGCTTGCAGTGCGCCGTCTTCCCTTGCTTCCAGTTCGCGCACCAACGGAATGACCTTTTTGCCGAAGAACTCCACCTCCTCCTGGAAATGCAGGAAGCCCATCAGGATCAGGTCCGCACCGGCGCGTTTATGCTCGATGATGCGTTCTGCGACCTGTTGCGGCGTGCCGATCAGGTTGGATTTGAAGCCGTCGTTATATTGGACCAGGTCCTGGAAGGTGGATTTTGCCCAATTGCCTTCGCGCTCCGGCGAGGCGTTGCCGGCATTCTGAACTTCATGCTTGAAACCGTTGACGGCATCGGGAATGGCCTTGTCGATGATTTCCTTCAGGGTGTCCTGCGCTTCCTGCTCTGTGTCGCGGACAATGCCGAAGGCGTTCATGCCAATCCTGGTGCGCCAGGTCTTGCCGAACAGCTTTTCCTTGGCGCGGATGTCATCGACCTGTGCTTGCAGGCCTTCCGGCGTATTGCCGTTGGTGAAATACCAATCCGACACGCGAGCCGCCATGTCGCGTGCAGCGCGTGAGGAGCCGCCCTGGAAGACCTGTGGAACGCCGCCTTCCGGCTTCGGTTTCATGGAGTAATCATTGAAGCGATAGAAATCGCCGCGTAGATTATAGGTGTCCTCGGTCCAGATGCCGCGAATGGCCCGGATGAATTCTTCTGAGCGGCGGTAACGTTCGTCATGGTCCAGCCACGGTTCGCCAATCGAAGCAAATTCACCCCGGAACCAGCCGGAGACGATGTTCACATCGACGCGCCCGTTGGTGAGGTGACTGATTGTGGCAATCTGTTTGGCAAGCAGGGCCGGGTGCCAGGGGCCGGGAAGCACGGCGGCGATGACCCGCAGCTTTTCCGTCGCCGCCAGCAGCGCGTGGCTGAAGGAAACGGATTCGTGCTGATTGTCGGCGCCATAACCGGCGGTGAAGCGGATCTGGCTGAGGGCGTAATCGAAGCCGCTCTGCTCGGCAATCTGTGCCAGCTTGCGGTTATACTCTATCCCCCAATGGGTCCGCTGCTCGATAGAACTGATGACCAAACCGCCGGAGACATTGGGAACCCAATAGGCAAATTTCAGCGGTTCTCTTTTCTGGTCTGACATATCCGTCTCCTCCATTGGGTTTCAAAAACAACCTGCAGCACTGCATGCGATCTCGCTGGCTGCATTGCGCAATATCTATAAACGATAGAAATAGTAGACAATAAATCAAAGGTCATATGCGCTGTCTGGTCGAGGCCAGTTGGAATAATTTGCTCAAAAACTCCGATGGATGAGACGGGTCTTGCCGCCTTGAAGTCTTGCAATGCAGCCGTGCAGTCGCCGGTTTTCTCCCTTGCATTTATTGGGAATCTTGAATAAATAAATTCAATCATTCAAGGAATATTGAAATATGGATCAAAAACAGGCTCTCTCCGCCTTTGCCGCTCTTTCTCAGGAAACCCGGCTGCTGATCGTCCGGATGCTGGTGGTGGCTGGGCCAGATGGCATGGCTGCCGGTGCGCTGGCCGAAAAAATCGACGTGTCGCCCTCCAATATCTCCTTTCACCTCAAGGAGCTTGAGCATTCCGGATTGATCGGCGCGCAACGGCAGTCACGGTCGATTATTTATACCGCAAATTATGCCGCCCTGGGCGGACTTGTCCGGTTTCTGATGGAGGATTGCTGCTCAGGACATCCTGAAATTTGCGTGCCGGTTGCCGAGCTTGCGGTTTGCTGTGCTCCGGGATCGGAGCCACCGGTTGCCACGTCATTGGAGCGATAACCTGATGTCCACATTCGAACGTTATCTGACGGTTTGGGTTTTCCTATGTATTATCATTGGTATCGTCCTCGGACATGCCATGCCCGGTGTGTTTCAGGTTATCGGGGCCGCCGAAATCGCCAAGGTCAATATCCCGGTCGCGGTGCTGATCTGGCTGATGATTATCCCGATGTTGATCAAGATCGATTTCGCAGCGCTTGGGCAGGTCGGCCGCCATTGGCGCGGCATCGGCGTCACGCTGTTCATCAATTGGGCGGTCAAGCCGTTCTCCATGGCGCTGCTCGGCTGGCTGTTCATCGGCACCCTGTTCCGGCCCCTGCTACCGGATGTACAGATCGACTCCTATATTGCCGGATTGATCATCCTGGCCGCTGCGCCCTGCACGGCGATGGTGTTCGTCTGGTCGAACCTGACGAAAGGCGAGCCGCATTTTACCCTTTCGCAGGTCGCATTGAACGATGCGATCATGGTCGTGGCCTTTGCGCCCATCGTCGGCTTGCTGCTTGGCCTGTCGGCCATCACCGTACCTTGGGATACCCTGGTGTTTTCGGTAGTTCTCTACATCATCCTTCCAGTGATCGCGGCGCAAATCCTCCGGCGCAGTCTGACCTCGTCCGGCTCTTCTGCCTCGCTTGACCGTTTGCTGAAGGTGCTGCAACCGATGTCGCTTGTGGCATTGCTGGTCACGCTGGTGTTGCTGTTCGGCTTCCAGGGCGAGCAGATCATTGCCCAGCCGACCATTATCGCCCTGTTGGCGGTGCCGATCCTCATCCAGGTCTATTTCAATTCGGGCCTGGCCTACCTGCTCAATCGTGTGACGGGCGAGCAACATTGCGTTGCCGGTCCTTCAGCCCTGATCGGCGCGTCGAACTTCTTCGAATTGGCGGTTGCCGCTGCCATCAGCCTGTTCGGCTTCAATTCTGGCGCGGCTCTCGCCACGGTCGTCGGGGTTCTCATTGAAGTGCCGGTCATGCTGTCTGTCGTCTGGATCGTCAATCGCAGCAAGGGCTGGTACGAGCGCGGCCCGGCTGTGCAGGCTGCCGGTCTTTCCAGAGCCCGAATTCAGGAAGCAAACACTCAAGAAAAGGCCCAGTCATGAACGCCACGATCTATCACAATCCCCAGTGCGGCACGTCCCGTAACACCCTGGCAATGATCCGCAATGCGGGCATTGAACCGCAGGTCATCGAGTATCTGACCAATCCGCCCACCCGCGCCGAATTGGCCCGGATGATCGCCGATGCCGGTCTCTCCGTGCGCGAAGCGATCCGGGAAAAGGGCACGCCCTATGCACAGCTCGGGCTGGATAATCCCGATCTCACCGACGAGCAATTGCTGGATGCCATGCTGGAACACCCGATCCTGATCAATCGTCCGTTCGTGATCACCCCGCTTGGGACGCGCCTGGCCCGGCCATCCGAACGGGTTCTGGAGATCCTGCCCGACACCCATCAAGGCGCGTTCACCAAGGAAGACGGTGAAATGGTTCTGGACAGCGAGGGCAAGCGCATTGTCTGATTTGCCAGCGGCTGTCGTACAGCATTTGAAGCATCCCGACATGGCGGCCTTGAGGCCGCCTGTCTCCACGCACAAGCCTCGAATCCTGATCCTGTATGGTTCTCTGCGGGCGGTGTCTTATAGCCGGTTATTGGCGCAGGAAGCGGGTCGGCTGCTGGAGCATTTCGGTTGCGAGGTGCGGATCTTCGATCCTGCGGGCTTACCATTGCCCGATGCAGAGCCGGTCAATCATCCGAAGGTTCAGGAATTGCGCGCGTTGTCGGCATGGTCGGAAGGCCAGGTCTGGGTCAGCCCGGAACGCCACGGCGCGATGACCGGGATTATGAAAAGCCAGATCGACTGGATTCCGCTTGCCATCGGTGCCGTGCGTCCGACCCAGGGCAAGACACTGGCTGTCATGCAGGTTTCGGGCGGATCGCAGTCGTTTAATGCGGTCAACCAGATGCGCATTCTTGGCCGCTGGATGCGGATGATCACCATTCCCAACCAATCCTCCGTTGCCAAGGCATTTCAGGAGTTTGACGCCGAGGGACGCATGAAACCCTCCTCCTATTACGACCGTGTCGTCGATGTCTGCGAGGAACTGGTGAAGTTTACGCTCCTGACACGGGATGCATCCGGCTATCTGACCGACCGCTATAGCGAGCGCAAGGACGCGGCTGAAAAGCTCGATACACTCACGGGCAACACAACATTATGAGCCTGATTAGGAGCCGTCGTGGTCGCTTGTCGCTGTCGACCGACCGGGGCGAGATCCTTGTGATCTTCGCTTTGGGGCTGACGCAAATCATCGGTTACGGCACGCTCTATTATAGTTTCAGTATTCTCGCCCCCGCGATGGGGGTGGATCTTGGCTGGTCGAGCGAATGGATTTTCGCAACTCTTTCCGCTGCTCTGCTGGCTGGCGGGCTGGCCGCGCCCTGGGTAGGGCGCATCATCGATGACCATGGTGCAGGTCGGGTCCTGACGGCGGGATCGCTGATGGCTGCGCTGTCCCTGGTTGCCTGCGCGCTTTCGCCGGGCAAGATTACGTTTGTGATGGCGCTGATCGTCGTCGAAATGGCATCGACCCTGGTGCAATACACGGCGGCTTTTGCCTTTCTTGTCCAGTTTCGGCCCCAGAGTGCGCAACGCAATATCACCTATCTGACCTTGATCGCCGGTTTTGCCTCAACGATTTTTTGGCCACTGACCTCGGCCCTTCATGCCGATCTCAGCTGGCGGCAGGTCTATCTGGTTTACGCGCTTCTGCATCTTGCCGTCTGCTTGCCGCTTCATCTGTGGCTGGCACGCCGGGTGGGTGAGCGCCGCGCACCAGTTATCGCTGCCAGCGCCACGCCACATCGTATCGTGGAAGGCGGGCTGCCCGACAGGTTGCGACCTGTCGCCTTTCTCCTGATGGTGACAGGTTTTGCGCTTGAAAGCTTCGTGAATGCGGCCTTGCTCGTGCATATGGTGCCGCTGTTGACGGCGCTCGGGCTTGGCTCTGCTGCTCTATTGGTCGGAACCCTGTTTGGCCCGTCACAGGTTCTCAGTCGCTTCACCAATATGATGTTTGGCCACGATCTGTCTCAACTGACATTGGCGTTGGTTTCTGCACTGCTGATGCCGGCGGCGATTGCTGTGCTGTTGTTGACAGCACCATCCTTTTCAGGCGCATTGATATTTGCGATCCTGTTCGGCTTGGGCTCTGGCCTTGGCAGCATCGTCCAGGGAACCCTGCCGCTGGCTTTGTTCGGCAGCGCCGGTTACGGCAGACGCCAGGGGCAAGTCACCGCCGTCCGGTTGGTTGTGTCTTCGACAGCGCCCTTCGCTTTCGCATGGATGATGGAAAAGATTGGTACGGATCTCGCCCTGGCGGTCAACACTGCCATTGGCGGTATTGCGGTCCTGGCCTTCCTGGCAATTGCACATTTGGACCGGCGTCAGCGCGCTGTGCCGACGTAGTATTCAGGGAAATCAAAGCGGTTTATCTCACAACGATCTTGCCGACGCTGAATAATCAAATCCCATCGGAACATTGCCGTCAGGCAATCACAAAGCGATACCCCACACCGGCCTCGGTGAGGATGATTGCCGGTTGGCTTTCGTCTTTTTCGATCTTGGCGCGGATCTGGCGAATAAAGACGCGCAGATATTGAAGGTCGTGGGCATGGGCCGGCCCCCACACCTCTTTCAGCAATGCGCCATGGGTCAGGACGCGGCCCGCATGGATGGCCAGCAGGCGCAGCAGATCATATTCCTTCGGCGTCAGCTTGACTGGCTGATCCGCCCTTGTGACGAGGCGATGGTCGATGTCGATGACGAGTTCACCACTGCGGATGATGGATTGGGCGGGTTCGGCCTGCGGTTTATGGCGAAGGGCGACGCGAATGCGAGCGGTCAATTCACCGATGCCGAAAGGTTTTTCGAGATAGTCGTCGGCACCGAGATCAAGGGCTGCGATTTTTTCGATTTCTCGGTCGCGCGCAGACAGCACGATGATCGGGATCGGGTTCCACTGACGCAATTGGGCGATCACGTCCTTGCCGTCCATATCAGGCAGGCCGAGATCGAGGATCAGCAGATCCGGCACGGCGGTTGCCACCAGCGCCAATGCCTGCTTGCCAGTATCAGCTTCAATCACCTCGTAACCCGCCGCCGCAAGGGCAGGGCGCAGGAACCGGAGGATCTGAGGCTCGTCATCAACGACGAGGATGCGTTGCCCTTTCATGCCTCAGTCCGGTCCTTTTCCATATTCTCCAGCGGAAAACGCAGGGTGAACCGCGTGCCTATCCGTTTCACCGCCGGGCTTTCGACGGTGATCGTGCCGCCCATCGCCTCGACAAAGCCCTTGGCAATGGCAAGGCCAAGACCTGTACCCGGCTTGCGGCCATCCGCTCCCTTGCCGCGACGGTAGAACTTTTCAAATATCCGGTCGATGTCTTTTTCCGAAATGCCCTTGCCCATGTCCGTTACCGAAAGCGATAGCGTTGCATCATCGGCGCGGGCATAGACGGTTACCGGCTCGCCGCCACCATGTTTGCAGGCATTGTCGATCAGGTTGAACAATACCTGCCCCAGAAGCAGGCTATCGGCCCGCACCAAAGGCAGGTCACGGGCAATGCTGGCGCTGATGTCAGTGCCCGGTGCGACACGGCGGGCACGGCCGATAGCATCCGAAATCACATCGTTCAAATCCACCCAATCGTGCTTGGCTTCCAAGGCGCCGGCCTCAATCCGGGTCATATCCAGCAGATTGCCGACGAAACGCGACAGCCTTTCACCCTCTTCCTCGATGGATTGCAGCAGGTCGCGGCGGCTTTCGACGGGCATCCGCTCGCCAAATTCCTTCAGACTGGTGACGGCGCCGGTAATGGTGGCAAGCGGCGTGCGCAGATCGTGGGAGATGGAAGACAGCAGCGTCGACTGGAACCGCTCGCGTTCCAGCCGCGCCTGATCCTCAACGCTGCGGATCGTCAGATTGGCCCGGTCGAGAGCAATCGTCACCTGGTCCAGAATGGCGGAAAGCGCTCGCTCTTCCATCGGATCAAGTGGCTCTCCGGTCATCTCGTGGCCGCAGACCGCCAGTGTGCCGGATGGACTGCGCAAGGGCCGAAATTGCAGTTTCGAATTCGGCAGAGTGCCGGTGCCAGCGCCCGCTGTCTCGCCTTTTTCAAGGGCAAACCGGGCCGCAGCCATTTCTGCCACGCCAAGCTCGGTATCCGGCGGCCAGCAGGAGCGTAAGGCGAGCGTGCCGTTTTGCGGCGAGAGCAAGGCGACGGGCCGCTTGATGATGCCGTTCAACTGGCTGACAGCGGTCCAGACCACGCCATCGGCATCCACCGTGCCTGCAAGCTTTGAAGAGACGTCATAGAGGATCTGCGTCTGTGTGGCGCGACGGGCCGCGATCTGTCCCTGGGCGCGTATCCGTGCGGCAATGCCACCAGCGATCAGCGCCGCTGCGATGAACATGATGAAGGCAAAGACTTCATGCGGTGCGGCGATGGTCAGGGTGAAAACCGGCGAGATGAAAAAGAAATTATAGGCCAGTGCCGACAGCACGGAGGTCAGAACGGCGGCGGCATAGCCCTCGCGCAGAGCTGAAACCAGCACGGCGAGCAGGAACAGCATCGACACATTCGGCAGCGCCACGAATTCGATGATGCCGCGTGCGCCGATGGCCGCCACCGTGGTTGTGAGCAGAGCGGTGATGATGTCCCTTGGCCGAACTGGTAAGGTTTTCAGGGAAAAGGCTTTCGTCCGCTGGGCGCGCTTTGCAGTCTCCGGCGCAGCTTCGCCGGTGATCAGATGTATACCCATGCCGGATCTGACTTCCAGCAAGGCATCCGGCAGGGAGTGGCGGAACAGCCTTTGCCAACGGGATCGCTTCGGTGCGCCGATGACGATCTGGGTGACGTGTTCCTTCTTGGCGAGACGCAGAATCTCGTGAACGAAATCGCGGCCCTGCACGCGCCGGGTTTCCGCACCAAGCCGTTCCGCCAGCCGAAACAGCTCTTCGATCCGGGTCTGGTCGTCGGGGTTATCATCTGCCTGGTCGGCCTGTTCCAGTGAAACGACCAGCCAGCGGGCATTCATGCCGGAGGCGAGATTGCTGGCGGTGCGCACCACTTTTTCCGAGAGCGCATCCGGGCCGATACAGACGAGAAGCCGTTCACCCGTGCGCCATGGTCCTTCAATGGCATTCTGCTTGAGATAATCGACCATTTGGTCATCGACCCGGTCGGCGGTGCGGCGCAAGGCCAGTTCGCGCAACGCGGTTAGATTGCCAAGCCGAAAGAAGCTGTCGGTGGCGCGGCGGGCATTATCGGGCAGATAGATCTTGCCCTCTCGCAGCCGGATGATCAATTCTTCGGGGGGCAGATCGATCAGCACGACCACATCGGCCTGTTTCAACACCCGGTCCGGCACCGTTTCCCGCACCTGGACGCCGGTGATTTGCGTGACGATTTCCGAGAGGCTTTCGAGATGCTGGATGTTCAGGGCCGTCCAGACATCGATTCCGGCGGCCAGAAGCTCCTCGATATCCTGATGGCGTTTCGGATGGCGGCTTTCCGGGACATTGCTATGGGCCAGCTCATCGACAAGGATGATTGCAGGACGACGGGCAAGCGCCGCGTCGATGTCGAATTCCTCCAGCACCCGGTCCTTGTAGGCAATCTGCTTGCGCGGCAGGGTTTCGAGACCGTCCGTCAGCAGTTCCGTTTCGCTGCGGCCATGGGGCTCCACCAGTCCGACGACGATATCGATGCCCGCCGTCTTTTGACCACGGGCACGCGACAGCATGGCATAGGTTTTTCCAACCCCGGGCGCAGCACCCAGAAAAATCGTCAGTTTTCCCCGTCCGTCCCGGTTGGCAAGCCCCAGCAGGGCGTCAGGATCGGGACGGCGGTTGGTGTCGCGCTGAGCGTCCGACATGAGTAGACCTTATTGAGTGGTTCCCGCCGCATCGAGCGCCATGTTCAGCCGCAATACATTGACCCTTGGCTCACCAATCACGCCAAGAAGCCGCGGTTGCACCTGGGCTTCCACCAGCGCCGCCACATCCTTTTCCGGCATGTTTCGGGCTTTGGCAACCAGCGCCACCTGCTGGCGGGCGTTTTCAGGCGTTATATCCGGGTCAAGGCCGGAAGCGGAAGAGGTGACAGCATCGGCAGGCACTGGCCCGCTGCGGCCGTTCGCTTGCCAGGCGGTGACGGCGGCGGCAATCTGGTCCTTCAGCTTCTGCGAGGTGGCGCCAAGATTGGTGCCGCCTGACGCCAGCGGATTATAGGGCGAATTGCTGGTCGCCGATGGACGCGAGGCGAAATAGCGCGGCGATGTGAAGGCCTGACCGATCAGGGCCGAGCCAACCACGGCATCGCCTTTCTTGATAATGCTGCCATTGGCCTGGGCGGGAAGCACCGTCTGGGCGATGCCGGTGATGGCCAGCGGATAGGCGAGGCCGCAAAGGACGGTAAACAGCACGGTCATGGTGATGGCGGGACGAAGATGGGACAGCATGATTACACCCAATGCAGCGTTGTAATGGCAAGATCGACAATCTTGATGCCGATGAAGGGAAGGATCAGGCCGCCCACACCGTAGACCAGGAGATTGCGGCGCAGCAGTGCTGCGGCCCCGACCGGGCGATAGGCAACCCCTTTGAGGGCAAGCGGGATCAGTGCGACAATAATCAGCGCGTTGAAGATCACTGCCGAGAGGATGGCCGATTGCGGCGAGGCCAGCTGCATGATGTTGAGCGCGGCAAGCCCCGGATAGGCGGTGACGAACAAAGCCGGAATGATGGCGAAATATTTGGCGACGTCATTGGCAATCGAAAACGTCGTCAGCGAGCCGCGCGTCATCAACAGCTGTTTGCCGATTTCGACAATCTCGATCAGCTTGGTCGGGCTGGAATCCAGATCGACCATATTGGCGGCTTCACGGGCGGCTTGCGTGCCGGTTTGCATGGCGACACCGACATCGGCCTGGGCCAGCGCCGGGGCGTCATTGGTTCCATCACCACACATGGCGATCAACCGGCTGCCCTGCTGGGCCTTGCGGATATAGGCAAGCTTGTCTTCCGGCGTCGCCTGAGCCAGAAAATCATCCACACCGGCTTCAGAGGCAATCGCTGCGGCGGTAATCGGGTTGTCACCCGTGACCATGACTGTGCGGATACCCATGGCGCGCAGGGCTGCAAAGCGTTCCTTGATACCGGGCTTGACCACGTCCTTCAGGTGAATGACACCCAGCAACCGGCTGCCATCGGCAACGGCCAGCGGCGTGCCGCCCGATTGGGCGATCCGGGTCACGGCCTCGGTAAAGGCGCGGGGTGCGGATGCCGCGTCGAGACCGGTAAAGGCCAGGACTGAATCCACCGCGCCCTTGCGCAGACGTTTGCCTTTGATATCGACGCCGGAAAGCCGGGTTTCGGCGGTGAACGGGATTACCGCATCCGGTGCTGCATCGGGGGCGGACTGGCCATATTCACCGGTGGCCAAGGCGACGATGGAGCGACCTTCAGGTGTTTCATCGGAAAGGCTTGCAAGAAGGGCAGCCTCGGCAATTTCGGTCGCGCTGACACCAGGCACGGCGATGAAATCGCTGGCCATGCGATTGCCGAAGGTGATGGTGCCGGTCTTGTCGAGTAGCAGCGTATCCACATCGCCTGCCGCTTCCACGGCGCGGCCGGAGGTGGCGATGACGTTGAAGCGCACCAGCCGATCCATGCCGGCAATGCCGATGGCCGACAGCAGCCCGCCGATGGTGGTGGGGATCAGGGTTACCAGCAGCGCTGCCATGACGGTGACCGTCAGCACTACGCCGGAATAGCTGGCAAGACCCCAGAGGGTGACGACGGCGATCACGAAGATCAGTGTCAGCCCGGAAAGCAGGATCGACAGGGCAATTTCATTCGGCGTCTTCTGGCGTTCGGCCCCTTCGATCAACGCGATCATCCGATCCACGAAGGAAGAGCCGGGAGCTGTGGTGATCTTGATGCGGATCTCGTCGGACAGAACCTGGGTTCCGCCCGTCACGGCGGAGCGGTCGCCACCAGCCTCGCGGATCACAGGTGCGGATTCGCCGGTAATGGCGCTTTCATTGACTGAGGCGACGCCTTCAATCACTTCGCCATCACCGGGAATGAGTTCGCCAGCGGCAACCAGAACCACATCGCCAATCTTCAGCGTTGTGGCGGCAACCGTGGTTGTTTCCCGGCTGTTGGCGGCATTGCCCGTGACTTTGCGGGCGGAAAGCTCGCTTTTGGTGCGGCGCAGGCTGTCGGCCTGGGCCTTGCCCCGGCCTTCGGCAACGGCTTCCGCGAAGGTGGCGAACAACACGGTAAACCAGAGCCAGGCGGCAATCTGGCCGGAGAACACCGCCGAATTGCCGGCAATCAGGTCGCGGACCGCCAGGATCGTGACGACCATGGCGACGATTTCGGTGACGAACATCACCGGATTGCGGATCAGTTGCCGCGGATCGAGCTTCACGAAGGCATCTTTGAACGCGCCCTTGAGGATCGATGGTTCAAACAGCCGTTGGGCAGGCCTGGTCTCTGTGGTGGATTGTGACTGTGTCATGATGACAGCCTCTTTCAATCAATAAAGGGTTCCGGCGAGCATGCCGACATGTTCTGCAATGGGACCAAGTGCCAATGCCGGGAAGTATTGCAGCCCGCCCAGGATGATGATGATGGCGACCAGCAGGCCGACAAAGAGCGGCGTGTGGGTGGGGAATGTGCCAGCCGATGCCGTACCTTTTGTCTTTGCGGCAAGAGAACCGGCAATGGCGAGGACGGGAACCGCATAGGCGAAGCGGCCAAGTGCCATGGAAATACCGAGCGTGGTATTATACCAGGCCGTATTGGCGGAGAGCCCTGCAAATGCCGAGCCGTTATTGCCAGCCGCCGACGTATAAGCATAGAGGATTTCCGAGAGACCATGCGGTCCGGCATTGCCAAGCGATGCCAGCGCATTCGGCAGAACGGCAGCAATAGCCGAGAACCCCAGGATGGCGAAAGGCAGGACCAGCACAGCCAGCATGGCATATTTCATTTCCCGGGCCTCGATCTTCTTGCCCAGAAATTCCGGTGTGCGCCCGACCATCAGGCCAGCGACAAAGACGGTCAGCACACAGAAGACGATAAGCCCGTAAAGGCCGGAGCCGACGCCGCCCGGCAGGATTTCACCAAGCTGGATCAGGAACAGTGGTACGAGACCGCCAAGCGGGGTCAGCGAGCCATGCATGGCATTGACGCCACCGTTGGAAATACCTGTGGTGATCGCCGTATAGGCGGCACTCATCGCCTGGCCAAAGCGGACTTCCTTGCCCTCCATATTGCCGAGCGAGGGATCGAGCCCAAGCGCCAGATGGATCGGGTTGCCAGCGGTTTCAGCGATATAGACCGCGGCAATGCCGGCAATGAGCAGCACCGCTACACTGGCGATCAGCGCCCAGCCCTGGCGCAGGTCGCCGACCATTTTGCCGAAGGCATAGATCAACGCCATGGTGATAGACATCATTGCGAGAATATTGAGGTAATCGCTGATCGCCGAGGGGTTTTCAAACGGATGGGCGGCATTGGCATTGAAGAAACCGCCGCCATTGGTGCCAAGCTGTTTGATGGCTTCCTGGCTGGCAATCGGCCCAAGGGCGATGGTCTGTTGTGCGCCGTCAAGCGTCGTGGCGGTTACCGAAGCGTCGAGGGTTTGGGGAATGCCCATCCAGACGAAAACCAGTGCCAGCACAATCGACATCGGCAGCAGCAGGTACAGCGTCGAACGGGTCATATCGACCCAGAAATTCCCGAGTGTATTGGTGGCCGAACGGGCAAAGGCCCGGGTGACGGCCAGCGCTATGGCAATGCCGGTGGCCGCCGACAGGAAGTTCTGCACGGCAAGGCCTGCCATCTGCGAGAAATGGCTGGCGGATTGTTCACCGGAATAGGCCTGCCAATTGGTGTTGGTGACAAAACTGATCGCCGTGTTGAAGGCGAGATCTGGTGTCATTCCCGCAAAGCACTGCGGATTGTAAGGTAGATAGGCCTGAAGCCGCAAAATACCGTAGAGCGCCAGAAAGCCTGCGGCATTGAAGGCCAGCATGGCGAGCGTATAGGCTAGCCAGCCTTGTTCGCGGCGTGCATCAACGCCGGATATGCGCAGGAGCAGCCGCTCAAGTGGGCCTAGAATGGGAGAGAGAAACGTCCGCTGCCCCTCGAACACGCAGGCAATGTAAAGCCCCAGCGGTTTGATGGTCAGAAAGACGAGAGCGAGCAGCAAGCCGATTTGCAGCCAACCGTTGGAAGACATGATGTTCTCCGAAAAGAGGGATTGCGTCCCCCATCATCGTCGCCGCGAAATTGAAGCGATGCGATGCGGGACGTCTGGTACTTGTCAGGAAGGAGGGTTGCCGATGCCTCTAAAGACAAACGAGGCAAGGATGGCTGAAGCCCATGTGGCTTCAGAAGCGTTCGGGCCTGATCAGGGTTATCAGCAGGTAGACGCAGATGAACAGGGCGGCGCCAAGACCGAGCAGGTGTTCGAACATGGCCGCCTCACAAACTGTTTAAGGCGCGGGCATAGACCGCAAGAGCCACGAAGCTCCCCATTCCGATGGCGATGAATATCAAGTCAGTCACATTGTGCTCCTGTCTGTGGTCAGACATGCACAATCCACCCGAATGCCATTAAATCTCGATAGGGAATGCGGTGGCGGGAAATAAGGATTTCATAAAGATGCTGTCCATAGGAGAGCGTCTCCAGGATCAGGTCGGAGTGGTTCCTGCCTCTCGTGGCTACCGGCTATGCCACAGAACCGCCGCTTCGCCAGCGAGTTGCCGCGCCTTTGCCAGTGTCTCGACATCGGTGGCAGGGGGCGTTTTACCAAGGTATCGATCCGGTGCATGGAAGGCAATTTCGGCTTCCGTGCTGGCAATTCCGGCAGCGCGACGCGTGAGGGCGATCTGTGCCGTGTCGCCGCGTTCGGCGGCATCGCGGTAAGCGCGATTGGCCTTCAGCGCCTGGGCTGCGAGTTCAGACATGGACGGCGCCTTATCTGGCCAGACGAGGAAGGTGACAATGATTGCCGCGAGACTGCCGATGATATTGTCGAGCATTCGCGCCGATGCGATGCCAGCGCCGGGATGCAGCATGTCCGTGGTGAGAACAAACAGCATCGTCAGCACGGTGACGAACAGCGTATAGCTGACGGAGCGCAGGGCAATGGTTGCCGCCGCGAGGGGAATGATGATGGCGGTGAGCAGCCCTGATGCCGGTATGCCGGTCAGTAACGCCAGAGCCAAGGCGCTCCCCACAACCGAGCCGACGATACGCTCCAGCGCCCGGCTCCAGCTCATCCGCCGATCCGGCTGCAAGACCACGACGACCGCCATGGCTGCCCAATAGGGATAGTTCAAGGCCAGCAGATGGGCGGCGACGGTGACAACGGTCACGCCTACGGCGCTGCGAACCGCGCCACGCAAAAAATGCTGTCGCTGCCGGGCCTGTGCCATCTTGTCCAAAGCGGCCTGTTCTGGTCCCGCCGCTTCCACAATGTCCGGTGCGGCTTTCCATTGGAGCGCTGTTGCAATGCTCCGCACGGCGCCTGCGACGGGGTCATGGCGGTCCGAAACGCTTTTTTCCAGCACTGAAAGCCGGTTTTGCAGCTCGGCCATTGGCTCCGTATGCAGGGTGAGATTTTGGGCCGCCGCAACCAGGCTCGGCTGGATGACCTCGGCGCAAAGCTTGCCGATATCTGCCTGCCGCTCGGAGGTACGCAGATGGTCAAGGGCCAGAAGCGCGTGAAAAATATCGTCTGCCGCCAGAAGCGCGACATGGAGGGCGGTCTTGTCGCTCTGCTCCGAGGGGCGTGCTGCCCGCGCAAGATGAGACCGTGCCCGCTCCATAGCATTGCGCACGGCGCGTCGATGCTGGCTGCTCTTGAAGGTCCAGACTTGCGTGGCTCCGGGCTGAGATATGGTGTCGAGATCAAGCGTCATATCGGCCAGGCGGGCGTAAACGGCGGAAATGGCGCGCCGGGCCGGGCGCCAGGCATTTGTTGGCCAGAGGACAGTCAGCACTAGCGCGGCCCAGACGCTGCCAGCCAGAAAAGAACAGGCGAGCAGAGCCGCTTGCGGCGCCGTGTGAGGATAACCCGCCGCCACAACCCCAACCACGCCAAGGAGTGTGGCGACAAGCGGCACGACAGGCCAGCGCACCGGCAGCAATGCGGTCAAGCCGACGAGAATTGAGCCGGCGGCTAGCCCTGCTATGGACCCGAAGCCCGCAAGCCAGGATGCGAGGAAAGCCGTGAGGCTGCCAAGCAGCGCGAAGGTCGCCAGCATCCGCCGCTGGAACCGTTTTTCGCCGCCGGTATCGGCCAGGCAGGTCCAGAAAGCCGCAAAAATCGACCAGCCAAATTGGCTTTGCCCTGCCGCGACGATGAGGACGGGAACGCCGACGATAAAGGCGGAGCGCAGGCCATCGATGATGTCGAGATGCTCAGGCGTCAACCCGATTGCACGCAGTTCCAGCCAGCGCGCAATGCGTCGCACCCAATGTCCTGAAGGGCGGCGTGGTGTTTCAGTCTCTGATGTCATCGCCAAGCCAAGGACAGTTTTCACGATTTTTAGTCGCCCCGTTTAACATTTCTGATAGCATTTCCAAATGGATGCTGATGGGGAATTCTATCAAAGTCAGAGGCCCGATACCTCAGGCGAGTTTGCATGACACATGTGTCGAAGACTGATGTCTGCTGCACCGCACAAAACCGTTCCGGGTGCCGTATTCAGTGATTATGATTGTATTGTGATGGTGAATCTCGCTTTGGTTGCGTTTTGGGTTTGTTGACCTTAGCTGTTTTCATCCGATGTTCCCTAAGGTCATCCTGGTTGCACGGGGCCTGATATAACTCTATCTCTTGGCTCTCACTGCCATCCGGCAGCCGGTTGAACAGCCCTGTTTTGGGCATCCATAATGTCTCGAAAGCAATGCCATGCCGTCAAGCCAGCCCCGCTACGAACCGACATTCGATAATGGCGAAAGACATCCGCTGTCCATCCTGAAGCGGGTCTATGGCTATCCGGCTTTTCGCGGCAAGCAGGCTGAGGTGGTTCAGCAGGTGGTGTCCGGCGGTGATGCGGTCGTGCTGTTTCCGACCGGTGCCGGTAAATCCCTGTGCTTCCAGATCCCGGCCCTGTGCCGCGATGGGGTCGGCGTGGTGGTGTCGCCACTGATTGCTCTGATGCGTGACCAGGTCGAGGCGCTGAAGCAAGTGGGGGTGCGGGCGGCGGCGCTGAATTCCTCGCTGTCGCGGGAAGAGTTCGTCGAGGTGCGGCGCGCCATTGCCGAAGGCACGCTCGATCTGCTGTATGTCACGCCTGAGCGGATCGTCACGCCTGCCTTCAAGGATGTGATCGGCTCTGCGAAGATTGCTTTGTTTGCCATAGACGAGGCCCATTGCGTCTCTCAATGGGGCCATGATTTCCGCCCGGAATATCGGGAACTGGGCAAGCTTGCCGAGGCCTATCCCGGCGTGCCACGCATGGCGCTGACGGCGACCGCTGATCCTCACACACGCGATGATATTATCGACAAGCTCGGCCTGCAAGCGGCCAAGGTGTTCACCACCTCCTTCGACCGGCCCAATATTGCCTATGAAATCGTCGAGCGCGATCAGCCCCGCCAGCAGCTCCTGCGGTTTCTTGCCCGTCATGAAGGCGAGAGCGGCATTGTCTATTGCCTGTCGCGCGCCAAGGTGGAGGAAACGGCGGAATGGCTCAATACCCAAGGGGTGAGGTCGCTTGCCTATCACGCCGGTATGGACCGGGTGCTGCGCGATGCGAATCAGGATGCCTTCCTGAAAGAGGAAAACCTTTGCCTGGTCGCGACCGTCGCCTTCGGCATGGGCATCGACAAACCGAATGTCCGCTATGTGGCGCATCTCGATCTACCAGGCTCTGTCGAGGCCTATTACCAGGAAACCGGGCGGGCCGGGCGCGATGGGCTGCCATCGGATGTATGGATGGCCTATGGTATGGCGGATGTCATCCAGCGCGGGCGGATGATCGATGGCGGCACCTCGGCTGAGGAGGTGAAGCGGGTCGAGCGTGCCAAGTTGAACGCGCTGCTGGCGATTTGCGAGACCCCCGGCTGCCGCCGCCAGGCGATCCTTGCGCATTTCGGCGAAGTACATCCCGGTTCCTGCGGCAATTGCGACACCTGCCTGAAGCCGGTGGAAACCTGGGATGGGACTGACGCGGCGATCAAGGCGCTGGCGGCGATTTACCGGACCGGGGAGCGTTTCGGCACCGGGCATGTCATCGATGTGCTGTTGGGGAATGAGAACGACAAGACGGTCCGTTTTGGCCATGTTGACATGCCGGTTTTCGGTGCGGGCAAGGATCTGCCGTTGAAAACCTGGCAATCGGTATTCCGGCAATTGCTGGCCGCCGGTCTGCTCCGGGTCGATCATGACGCTTTCGGCGCGTTGAAACTGGAGCCGGACGCCCGCGCCGTTTTCAAGCGGGAGCGTGAAGTGCGGTTCCGCAAGGACCGCCCGACCAAGGGCAAGGCGGCGCGCAATGCTTCGCCCGCTGCCGCAAAGGCGAAATCTGCGCTGGAGGGTGCCGATATGGAATTGTTCGAGGCGCTAAGGGCGGCGCGAATGGCGATTGCCAAGGACCTTTCCGTGCCGCCTTATGTGGTTTTCCCGGATACCACGTTGATTGCCTTTGCAATGGAAAGGCCGGATAGCCGGGAGGCGTTGCTGGGTATTTCCGGCGTCGGACAATCGAAGCTGGAACGGTATGGCGACGCTTTCCTGGAGGTTATCCAGGCGCATGAGCGATGATAAGAGGCATGGATCATGAATGAACAGGAAGACCTTGCCTCTGTTTTCCCCATGGCGGAAAAGATCGAATGCGATTGCGCCATTGTCGGTGCCGGGCCTGCCGGATTGATGCTCGGCCTTTTGCTGGCCCGCGCCGGGGCTAATGTCACGGTAGTTGAAAAGCACGGCGATTTCCTGCGCGATTTTCGCGGCGACACATTGCATCCCTCCACACTGGAAGTGATGCATGAGCTTGGCCTGCTGGAAGATTTGTTGAAACTGCCGCATGTGCAGGCGCCGACTTTGCATGCGGAAATCGGCGGGCGCGATGTAACGATGGCTGATTTCTCCCGGTTGCCGACCCGATGCCGGTTCATCGCCTTCATGCCGCAATGGGATTTTCTCGACTTTCTCGCCCGTGAAGCGGGGAAATACGCCAATTTTCGGCTGTTGATGAATGCCAGGGTGGAGACATTGCTGGAAGATCTGAATGGGGTGACCGGCTTGACAGCTTCCACCCCGCAAGGGCTGGTGACGCTGCGATCCCGGCTGGTGGTCGGTGCCGATGGGCGCCATTCCGTGACCCGCGCCAAGGCGGGCCTGGAGGTGGAAAGCTTTGGCAGTCCAAGCGATGTGCTGTGGTTCAAGCTGTCGCATCAGCCGCAAGATCCGCCCTATACGATGGGTCATGGCGGCCCAAGGCAGGGTTTCGTGATGATTGATCGCGGCGACTATTGGCAATGCGGCTATATCGTCCGCAAGGGCAGTTTCGATACGGTCAAAGCCAAGGGGATTGATGCCTTCCGTCAGGCCGCTGCCGAGGTTTCACCCCTGCCGCCGGAGCGAATGGAGGAAATCACCTCCTTTGACGATCTCTATCTTCTCAGCATCCGCATCGACCGCCTGAAACGCTGGTGGAAGCCGGGACTGATCTGCATTGGCGATGCGGCCCACGCCATGTCGCCGATTGGCGGTGTCGGCGTCAATCTGGCCATTCAGGATGCCGTGGCCGCAGCTAATCGGCTGGCAAAACCTTTGCTATCAGGCGAGCCGCTGGAGGCCCATCTTGCCGCCATCGAGAAGCGACGCCTATTTCCAACCAAGGCGACGCAGAAACTGCAACTGATGATGCGCCGCAAGCCGAAGGCCGAGGATGAGACGGTGGCGAACGAAGCACCGGCCAAGCCCTCCGGTCCGCCTGCGTTCCTGAAGACCATTGCCCGCTGGCCGCTGCTTGCGCATATTGCCGGGCGGTTGATCGGCCTTGGCTTCAGACCGGAACATGTCCGGCCCTTGAAATAGAGTTTGTCAGGGAAAGTGGGAACCGGTTTTCCCGAAAAGACAAACGAAAACAAAAGAAGCTAGAGCCTTGTTTATCCAGCCCGACCGGCAGCATAGCGGCTGAGCGCCAGATCAGCATTGTCGATCTCGGTCTGGCGGCCACTGACGATGTCGCTGAGCAACCGGCCGGAACCGCAGCTCATCGTCCAGCCCAGTGTGCCGTGGCCGCTGTTGATATAGAGATTGCTGATGCCGGTTGCGCCGATCACTGGCGTGCCATCCGGCGTCATCGGGCGAAGGCCGGACCAGAAATCGGCCCGGTCCATGTCGCCGCCGGGAAAAAGATCAGTGACGGAATGTTCGAGCGTGCGGCGGCGCGCAACACCCAGATCATTGGTGTAGCCGGAAATTTCCGCCATGCCGCCCACCCGTATCCGGTCGCCCAGCCGGGTAATGGCGATCTTGTAGGTCTCGTCCATCACGGTGGATTCGGGGGATTTCGATGGGTCGACAATCGGGATGGTCAGCGAGTAGCCCTTGACCGGATAGACCGGCAGCGTGATGCCGAGCGGCTTCAGCAGCAGCGGCGAATAGCTGCCGAGTGCCACGACATAGGCGTCGGCGGTTTCGGTTCCCCTGTCGGTGACGACGCCGGTGACCTTGCCACCCGATACCACTAGCCGCTCTATGGTGCGGCCATAGTCGAACACCACGCCAAGCGAGGCGGCTTTCTCACTGAGCTGGTTGGTGAATTTGAAACAGTCTCCCGTCTCATCCTTCGGTGTCAACAAACCGCCAACAATCTTGTGGCGGGCTGCTGCAAGCGCTGGCTCGACCTTGATACAGGCTTCGCGGTCCAGCACTTCATACGGAATACCGTCTGCCGCCAGTGCTTTCACGTCTTTCGCCGAGGCATCCAGCTGCGCCTGGGTGCGAAACAGCTGCAAAGTCCCCTGCATGCGCTGGTCATAGTCGATATTGGTCTCGGAGCGCAGCTGCGCCAGCGCAATCCGGCTGTAATCAGCCAGCCGCAGCATCCGGCTTTTGTTGATCGCGTAGCGCCCGGAAGTACAGTTGGAGAGCATTTTCAGCATCCAACCCAGCATGGCGGCATCGATTTTTGGTCGCAGGATCAGCGGGGCATGTGCCATGAACAGCCATTTCAACGCCTTCTGCGGAATGCCCGGTGCCGCCCAGGGCGAGCAATAGCCGAAGGAGACTTCGCCCGCATTGGCAAAGCTGGTTTCCAGGGCCGGCCCCATCTGACGGTCGATGACGGTTACTTCATGACCGGCTTTGGCGAGATAATAGGCACTGGTGACGCCGATCACGCCCGCGCCCAGAATGGTGACTTTCATGTTGTTCCCCAGTATTCTTATGCGGAAATATAGTCGCGGTGATAGCGATGACCAAGGCTGGTCAGGATTTCATAGGCAATCGTACCCGCCGCTTGCGCCACATCTTCCAAGGTCTGATGCGGCCCGATGATTTCGACCAGACTGCCGAGTGTTAATACACCAGGTGGCAGGGCGGAAATATCGACCGTCATGCTGTCCATCGACACTCGCCCGACAATCGGCAAACGGATGTCGCCATAATAAGCGGCGCCCCGGTCGCTCAAGCAACGTGGCAGGCCATCCGCATAGCCAATGGCCAGGGTGGCCAGCCTGGTTTCCTTGGTGGCCACATAGGTCGCGCCGTAGCCGACGCAGGCCCCGGCTGGCACAGTTCGTGTCTGGATGACTTTCGCATCGACCCGCACCACTGGCTTCATGCGGCGTCCTGCCAGATCGCTGGGGACTGCGCCGTAAAGGGCAACGCCGGGGCGGACCAATGCGCCGTGAAACTGCTTGTCGATAAAGATGCCGCCTGAATTGGAAAAGCACAAGGGAATGCCTGGAAATTGCGTCAGTCGCTCGCGCATGACCGAAAATTGAGCGGCATTCTGGCTGCTGGCGCTGTCATCTGCTGAGGCGAGATGGCTCATGATGAAGCGGATGGAGAGGCCGGATAACAAGGTTGGGTTACCTGCAAGCACATTGGCTTCTTCCGGTGAAAAGCCAAGCCGTGACATGCCGGTATCGAATTGAAGGATCGCGGGGAGGGTCCGTCCAAACTCGCTCGCCGTATTCGACCAATTGGCAAGCTGTTGCAGCGAATTCAACACCGGTATGAAGCCGTTTGCCGCTGCAAATGGTTCTGCGCCCGGCTGTAGGCCGTTGAGAATGAACAGTTCGGCATCCCCGGGCAAATGTTGCCTTAGCCCGGCTGCTTCCTGTACATGCGCCACGAAGAATTTCCGGCATCCAGCCCTGTAGAGGGCAGGTGCGACGCGGGCGGCCCCAAGGCCATAGGCATCGGCCTTGACGACAGCGGAGGTTTCCGCCGGGGCGGCCTCAGCGGCCAATTGACGGTAATTGTCGGCAAGCGCATCGAGATCGATCACGAGTCGGGCGGAAAACGCATCGGCATTCAGGTCGTGGCTGATAGACATATCCATAACTGTACCCCGTTTTCTTTCGATGATATTGAAACATTCGCGAAATTTCCGGGCGGTTTATCGGCAGCTATTGTGCTTTGCGAATTTTTGCGCAATTTTCTGCGAAGAAAACGAGGATTGTTGCGTGAGCGGTATCGACGCCATCGACCGGGCCATTATGCGCCAATTGCAGCTGAATGCGCGCATCAGCAATGCCAGTCTGGCTGCGGCTGTCGGGCTCTCCGCCTCGGCCTGCCTGCGGCGGGTCGCACTCCTTGAAAAGCAGGGTTATATCAGCGGCTATACCGCCATTCTCGGCAAGTCTGACAAAGACGATGGTATTGCCGTGATCATCAACATCACTCTTGATCGGCAGACAGAGGACCATCTCAACCGCTTTGAGGCGGCGATCCGGAAATATCCGGAAATCCAGGAATGTTTCCTGATGACCGGCGGATCCGATTACCTCTTGAAACTGGAAGTCGAAAGCGCCCATGATTTTGAGCGAATCCATAAGGAAATCCTCGCCAAACTGCCGGGCGTGGCACGCATCCATTCCAGCTTTTCCATTCGTAATGTGCTGAAAACCCGCCATACCAAGCCGAAATCGTGAGGATTTCATTCCTGCTTGTCATTTTGGCTTTTGGTAGACCATAATACGGATGAATTGACTGTTCTTTATGTGCAGTCTGGTTGCCGGGAAGGCTTAAGGCCGGGAAGGCTTAAGGAATGACAGAGACCATAAAGGTGGAACGCCCCACCAAGACGCTCAGGGAACTGGCGCTTGAAAAAGTCCGTGATGCGATCATCAGTGGCTATTTCAAGCCGGGTGACCGGCTGGTCGAGCGTGATCTTTGCGCACAGCTCGGGGTTAGCCGAACCGTTGTGCGGGAAGTGCTGCGGCATCTGGAGTCTGAGGGTCTGGTCAGCAATCCCCAAAGCAAGGGGCCGATGGTGGCACTGCTGGATGTCGATGAAGCCCGGCAGATCTATGAAATCCGTGCGGCTTTGGAAGGCATGGCGGCACGGCTTTGCGCGGAGCGGGACGATCCGGCTATTGTGGTTGGCTTGTCAGAGGCGCTGGACGCCATCAAGGACGCCTATGCCCGCCAGGACATGGCTGATGTCTTGAAGGAAACGACGCGATTTTACGAGACGCTGTTTACCCGGATCGACAGGCAGATCGCCTGGGGTGTTGTGCGGCAAATGACCGTGCGCATCAATCATCTGCGCTCGATGACCATCAAGACCGGTGGTCGGTCGACGGAGGGGCCAGCCCAGATGCAACGGATTGTCGAGGCGATCCGTAATGGCGATGGACCGGCCGCCGAGCAGGCGGCAATCGATCACGTGCAGCGTGCCTCTTCCATTGCCGTCGCTGTGCTTGCGCAGCAGGCCCGATCCGCCGTTGAGACTGAATAAATATATTCCCTAAAAGAAAAATTAATTCCTGTTCGACAAGTCGCTTGACTCTGAAATAGCTTGGCATACCATAATACCAACAGTGACATCAGAGGTAAGCCATGGCCCTGCAAATCCGCAAAACTCTTCTGCATGTGGAAACCACCCTGGTGGAAGGAGGCAAGGCTGCGCCCAAGCCGCTGAAACTCTATGCAGCTTTTGCCGTCGTCAAAAATCCCTGGGCCGGACGCGGCTTTGTTGAGGATCTGAAGCCGGAAATCCATCAATGCGCCCCGGTTCTCGGGGAGCTTCTGACCGGTATGATCCTAGAGGCCGTTGGCTCCGGCGAGGCGGTCGAAGCCTATGGCAAGGTTGCCGTTGTCGGCCTAGATGGCGAGATTGAACACGCCTCGGCGTTGATCCATACGTTGCGGTTCGGCAACCATTACCGCACGGCGGTGGGGGCAAAATCCTATCTCGCCTTCTGCAACACGCGCGGTCCGGCCAATGCCCCAATCATGATCCCGTTGATGGACAAGAATGATGAAGGCCGCCGTTCCCATTACCTGACGATCCAGACGGCCATTGCCGATGCGCCAGCGGCCGACGAAATTGTCGTCGGGCTCGGTGCATCTGTCGGCGGAAGGCCCCATCACCGGATTGGCGACCGCTATCAGGATCTGAAAGATCTAGGCCAGGATGTTGCCAACCCGGCGGGCGTATAAAGCGGGGGCGGCGAGATGGAGATGGCAGCAATGCGTGGCAAGGCCCCATCGCCATTTCCGGTGGTCGAGCGCCAGATTACCCCTGATGGAACCGCTTATGTGGAGCAAGGTAGCGGTGAGCCGCTGGTGCTGGTTCATGGCGTTGGCATGCGGCTCGAAGCATGGTGGCCGCAAATGGCAAGCCTTTCCGCCAGCCACCGCGTCATAGCGGTCGATATGCCAGGCCATGGCCAGAGCCTCGCCTTGCCGAAAGGCAGTGAACTGCCGGATTTCGTGGCTTGGCTTGGCCGGTTTCTGGAGGAAATCAATCTTGGACCGGTCAATCTGGCCGGTCATTCGATGGGCGCGTTGATTGCAGGCGGTGCCGTCGCCAGCTTTCCGCAGAAAATCCGGCGGGTGGCTCTGGTGAATGGCGTCTACCGGCGTGATGTGTCGGCCAAGGCGGCGGTTCTTGCGCGGGCAGAGTCGATTGCCGCCGACGGCATTGATGTTGAAGGGCCGTTGAAGCGCTGGTTCGACAGCGACGCCGTAAGCCTTGCCGCTCGCGCTCTGACCGAGCAATGCCTGCGGCAAATGAATGCCGATGCCTATGCCACCGCTTACCATGCCTTTGCCAATGGGGATGAAACCTACGCCGACTGCTGGCCGCAGGTTTCCTGTCCCGCCCTGTTCCTGACGGGTGCCGGTGATCCGAACTCAACGGCTGAAATGGCTGAGGCCATGGCGGGGCAGGCGCAACAGGGTATTGCCAGGATCGTTCCCGGCCATCGCCACATGGTCAATCTCACGGCACCGCAAGAGGTGCATGACATCATGGCCGCGTGGTTGGCGTTACCGGAGGCACATCGATGAGTGCCGATAAAACCAACAGTGAGGCGCGCGGATGAGCGAAGCGATAATCGATCCCCGCAGTCTGCGCGATGCTTTCGGCGCTTTCGCCACCGGCGTCACCGTTGTCACCACGCTTGGACCTGACGGTTCTCCCATCGGCTTTACCGCCAATTCTTTCACGTCGGTCTCGCTCGATCCGCCTTTGCTGATGGTCTGTCTGGCCAAAACCTCGCGCAATTTTGAGACGATGACCAAGGCCGTTGGCTTTGCCGTCAATATATTGTCGGACGGGCAGAAGGACGTGTCCAACACCTTCGCCCGGCCGGTCGAAGACCGGTTTGCAACTGTGGACTGGCAGCTTGGACCCCATGGGTCGCCGGTATTTTCCGGTACGTCTGCCTGGTTCGATTGCAGCCTTGAGACTGTCATTGAGGCTGGTGATCATGTGGTGCTGCTGGGGCGGGTACAGGCATTCGACAAAAGCGAATTGAACGGGCTTGGCTATGTGCGTGGTGGTTATTTCACGCCAGCCCTTGCCGAAAAAGCTGTCAGCGCCGCCAGCGATGGCCCGCTGCATCTGAGCGCTGTTATCGAGCGTGATGGCGAGGTGCTTCTGGTGGGAGAAGATGGCCGCAGCCTGCCGGGTTGTCATGCGGTCAGCGGTGAGCCTTTGCAGGATTTGAAAGCCCATCTCGAACAGTTGACCGGGCTAGGGATCACCATCGGGTTTCTCTATTCCGTCTATGAGGACAAGGGCGAGGGATGCCAGCATATCGTTTACCGGGCCTTTGCCGGTTCCGGCACGCCGAAATGCGGCAGTTTCATCCCGGTTGACCGGCTGGCCGGTCCGGGCGGCTCGGCCACGGCGGATATTCTCAACCGGTTCGCGGCGGAAAGCTCGCTGGGCAATTTCGGCGTCTATGTTGGCAACGAGACGGCAGGCCGGGTTCACTCCATCGCCAGGAAGGCTTGATCCATGAAGTTCTCTCTCTTCGTCCATATGGAACGGCTCGATGCCAGCCAGAGCCATAAAAGCCTCTATGAGGAATTTCTGCACCTGTGCGAGATCGCTGATAAGGGCGGTATGCATGCGATCTGGACCGGCGAACACCACGGTATGGATTTCACCATTGCGCCCAACCCGTTCGTAACCATTGCCGATTTGGCCAACCGGGTGAAAAACGTTCGCCTTGGAACGGGAACGGTGATTGCGCCCTTCTGGCACCCGATCAAGCTGGCGGGTGAGGCGGCGATGACCGACCTGATCACCGATGGCCGGCTGGATATCGGCATCGCCCGGGGTGCCTATTCCTTTGAATATGAGCGGTTGATGCCGGGTCTGGATGCCTGGACCGCTGGTCAGCGGATGCGCGAACTGATCCCAGCCATTAAAGGCGTCTGGGCTGGCGACTATGCCCATCAGGGCGAATTCTGGTCCTTCCCGGCCACCACCTCGGCGCCAAAACCGTTGCAGGAACCGATCCCGCTCTGGGTGGCGGCGCGTGATCCCAATTCCCATGATTTTGCCGTGGCCAATGGCTGCAACGTGCAGGTGACGCCGCTTTGGAATGGCGACGGCGAAATCGAAACCCTGATGCAGCGATTCAATGCCGCCTGCGAGAAGTCTCCCGATCTGCCGCGCCCGAAAATCATGCTGCTTCTGCATAGCTATGTCGGCTCCAGCGAGGCCGATATTGCCCAGGCAGCCAGGGAATTGAGCACCTATTACAATTACTTCTTCGCGTGGTTCAAAAACGAGCGTCCAATCCATCAGGGCCTGATCGAACGGTTGAGCCAGGAGGATATCGACGCCAACGCCATGCTGGCGCCCGAGGTAATGCGGGCCAATATGGCAGTTGGTACAGCGGATGACGTGATCGCCCGACTGAAACGCTACGAGGCGCTGGGATATGATGAGTTTTCCTTCTGGATCGACACCGGCATGAGCTTCGAGCGCAAGAAAGCCTCGCTGGAACGATTCATTGCCGATGTCATGCCAGCCTTTGCGGAGTAAAGCGATGCAGCATTTTCAGCTTTACATCGATGGTACCTTCAGTGACGGCGAGGCGCGGTTTGAAAGCCTCGATCCGGCCACTGGCGAGGTCTGGGCGGATATGCCGGAAGCGCGTGAATCGGATGTGAACCGCGCTGTCGAGGCCGCCCATACCGCGCTCTATGACGGGCCATGGGCAAAAATGACTGCCACCCAGCGTGGCAAGCTGATCTACCGACTGGCCGACCTGATTGCCGCCAATGCGCCAAGGCTGGCAGAGCTGGAAACCCGCGATACCGGCAAGATCATCCGCGAGACAAGCTCGCAAATTGCCTATGTCGCCGATTACTATCGCTATTATGCGGGGCTCGCCGACAAGATCGAAGGCTCGACCCTTCCGATTGACAAGCCGGATATGGATGTCTGGCTGCGCCGCGAGCCGGTCGGCGTGGTGGCTATGGTTATTCCGTGGAACAGCCAATTGTTTCTCTCCGCGGTCAAGATCGGCCCGGCGCTGGCCGCTGGCTGCACAATGGTGGTGAAAGCCTCGGAAGATGGTCCGGCCCCGATGCTGGAATTTGCCCGGCTGGTGCATGAGGCCGGGTTCCCGCCCGGTGTCATCAATATCATTACCGGATTTGGCCCGTCCTGTGGTGCAGCGCTCACCCGCCATCCCAGGGTTGCTCATGTGGCCTTCACCGGCGGGCCGGAGGCGGCGAGGCATGTCGTGCGCAATTCGGCAGAAAATCTGGCCTCGACCTCGCTGGAATTGGGCGGCAAGTCGCCGTTCATCGTCTTTGCCGACGCGGATCTGGAAAGTGCTGCCAATGCACAGGTCTCCGGCATTTTTGCCGCCACTGGCCAGTCCTGTGTTGCCGGATCACGGTTGATTGTCGAGCGCTCGGTAAAGGATGCGTTTCTAGCCCGGTTGAAGACCAAGGCCGAAGCAATCCGCATCGGCAGTCCGCTGGATATGGCAACAGAGGTCGGACCACTCGCCACCCGTCGCCAGCAGGATCATGTCGATGCGCTGGTCAATGCCTCACTTGCGGCAGGCGCCCGACTGGTGACGGGAGGGCAGCGCCCGGATGGTCCGGGTAATTTCTATCCGCCGACCATTCTCGATTGCGATGACGTTAATTCGCCATCCATGGCGCAGGAGTTTTTCGGACCTGTCCTGTCTGTGGTGTCTTTTGAGAGTGAGGCGCAAGCGCTGCATCTGGCCAATGATACGGCCTATGGCTTGGCGTCAGGCGTGTTTACCCAAAACCTGGCACGCGCGCATCGGATGATACGCGGGCTTCGCGCTGGCGTCGTCTGGGTCAATACCTACCGCGCCGTTTCGCCGATTGCACCGTTTGGCGGCTTTGGCCTGTCCGGCCATGGGCGGGAAGGTGGCATGGCCGCGGTGCTGGATTATACCCGCACCAAGACGGTCTGGCTGAAAACCTCAGACGACCCGTTTCCCGATCCGTTCGTGATGCGGTGATAAGCACATGCCCCGGATGGATGGCCCAAAAGAAGCAACCGGCATCCGGGTAAGGCACAATCAAACAAGGACAAGGGAACATGAAAAACACAACCATTCTCGCATCGCTGGCTTTGCTCTTGGGCGTCTCCGGTCAGGCCTTGGCTGCCGATCTGGTGTTCACCAGTTGGGGCGGCACCACGCAGGACGTGCAGAAATCCGCCTGGGCGGATAAATTCACGGCAAAAGAAGGCATCAACGTCCTTCAGGACGGCCCGACCGATTACGGCAAGATCAAAGCCATGGTCGAGGCCAAGGGCGTGAGTTGGGACGTCGTGGATGTCGAAGGCGATTATGCCATTCAGGCAGGCGACAAGGGCCTGCTGGAAAAGCTCGACTTCAAAACCATCGACAAGACAACGCTCGATCCGCGTTTTGTGACGGATTATTCGGTCGGTAGCTTTTATTATTCCTTCGTGGTCGGCTGCAACAAGGACGCTGTCGCCGCTTGCCCGAAAAGCTGGACGGAGCTGTTCGACACTAAGAAATTTCCCGGCAAGCGCACTTTCTACAAGTGGTCGGCGCCAGGCGTGATCGAAGCCGCGCTGCTGGCGGATGGCGTGGCGCCGGATAAGCTTTATCCCCTTGATCTCGACCGCGCGTTCAAGAAACTCGACACCATCAAATCCGACATTATCTGGTGGTCGGGCGGTGCGCAGTCGCAGCAATTGCTGGCCTCTGCTGAAGCCCCGTTCGGCTCCTTCTGGAATGGCCGGTTGACGGCGCTGGCGGCAACCGGCGTCACGGTCGAAACCTCCTGGGCGCAGAACATCACCGCAGCCGATGCGCTGGTCGTGCCGAAGGGCACCAAGAACAAGGAAGCGGCGATGAAGTTCATCGCTTTCGCAACCTCGCCCGCTGGCCAGGCCGAAATGGCGGCAGGGACTGGCTACGCGCCTGTGAATACCAAGTCACCGGCGCTGATGGACCCCGCCATCGCCAAGACCTTGCCAGACCAGCAGACCGCGTCGCAGGTCAATGCCGACATGGCCTATTGGGCCAAGCACCGTGACGAGATTGGCGAGCGTTGGTACGCTTGGCAGTCGAAGTAAGGCTTGCAGTTAAGATAAGGCATTTCCGGCACCGTAAACCATCCGGTGCCGGAGCGTCCTCAGCGTTACGGCATGATGCATCCTTCAAATGCTAAGTGCCGGACGGGTTTGGCAAGGAAACGGCATGGCGTCCCCGACCTCGACCATTGAACAGCCCCATAGAAGCCGGTGGGGTTTCGGCAATAAAGCCGCGACCCTGCCGGCGCTGGTGTTGATCCTGATTTTCTTCGTCCTGCCGGTTCTGGCCCTGCTGACGCGCTCGGTGACCGAGCCGGTTCTCGGGCTCGGCAATTACGCCGCATTGCTGGGAAGCGCGACCTATCTGAAGATCTTCTTCAACACGTTTTTCGTCTCGGCCCTGGTCACGGCAATTTCGCTATTGATTGGCTTTCCCGTCGCCTGGGCGCTGGCGATCATGCCGCAACGATTGGCCTCCGTGATCTTTGCGATCGTCTTGCTGTCGATGTGGACCAACCTTCTCGCCCGCACCTATGCCTGGATGGTGCTGTTACAGCGCACCGGGGTCATCAACAAGACACTGATCAGTCTCGGTGTGGTCGATACACCGCTGGTGATGGTCAACAACCTTGTCGGCGTGACGGTTGGTATGAGCTACATCATGCTGCCCTTCATCATCATTCCGCTCTATGGGGTGATCCGCAAGATCGATCCGGCACTGTTGCAGGCGGCAGCACTTTGCGGCGCGACGCGCTGGCAGGCGCTGGTCACAGTTCTGCTGCCGCTTGCCATGCCGGGCATGGTGTCGGGTGGATTGATGGTGTTCGTCATGTCACTTGGTTATTTCGTCACACCGTCGCTGCTTGGCGGCACATCCAATATGATGCTGGCCGAGTTGATCGCCCAATTCGTGCAATCGCTGGTCAATTGGGGCATGGGCGGAGCGGCGGCGCTGGTGCTGCTGGTGGTGACGCTAAGCCTCTATGCTGTGCAATTGAAGCTGTTCGGTGCAGCCGGTGAGGGAGGGCGCTGACATGCTTTTGAATTTCAACAGCCTCGGTGTCTGGAAATGGATTTTGCTGGTCATCACGCTGCTGACGGCAGCTTTTCTCCTGCTGCCGATCCTGTTTATCGCCGCCCTGTCCTTCGGCTCCTCGCAATGGCTGATTTTTCCGCCACCGGCCTGGACCACCAAATGGTATGGCCAGCTGTTTGCCGATCCGCGCTGGCTGGATGCGGCCTGGACCAGTTTTCGCATCGCCGTCATCGTCACGATCCTGTCGGTGCTGATAGGGCTTTGTGCGTCGTTCGGCCTAGTGCGTGGGCGGTTTCTCGGGCGGAATGCGCTGCGAGCTCTGTTCATGACGCCGATGATCCTGCCCGTCGTGGTGCTGGCCGTGGCGCTCTATGCGTTTTTCCTGCGCATCGGGTTGAACGGCACGACACTCGGCTTCGTCATCGCTCATCTGGTTGTCGCGCTTCCGTTCTCTATTCTGGCGCTGACCAATGCGCTGGAAGGTTTTGACAAATCCATCGAGGATGCCGCCGTGCTCTGCGGCGCTCCGCCGCTAAAGGCGCGGTTGTTGATCACGCTGCCCTGCATTGGCCATGGTTTGTTTTCGGCGGCGGTGTTTTCCTTCCTGACCTCCTGGGATGAGGTCGTTCTGGCGATCTTCATGGCAAGCCCGACGCTTCAAACCCTGCCGGTGAAGATCTGGGCAACGCTGCGTCAGGATCTGACGCCGGTGATTGCCGCAGCCTCCACCCTTCTCATTGTCGTCACCATCGCGTTGATGCTGATCACCGCCCTGGTGCGCAAAGGACTGAAAGCATGACGCCTTTTCTGGAAATTCGCGGTATCCGCAAGCAATATGGCCCGGTGGTCGCGGTGCAGGATGTCAATCTCGAGGTGGCAAAGGGCGAGTTCATGACCTTTCTCGGTCCTTCCGGGTCGGGGAAAAGCACGACGCTTTATATACTCGCGGGTTTCGAGCAGCCGAGTGCGGGCGATATGCTGCTATCCGGCAAGAGCGTGTTGCAGACCCCGTCGCACCAGCGCAATATCGGCATGGTGTTTCAGCGCTACACGCTGTTTCCGCATTTATCGGTCGGCCAGAACATCGCCTTTCCGCTGAAAATGCGCGGCTGGTCGAAGGCCGATATCACCGAGCGGGTCCGCAAGATGCTGCAATTGGTGCGGCTGGATGGCTATGAGGATCGCAAACCGGCGCAAATGTCCGGTGGTCAGCAGCAGCGCGTCGCACTAGCCCGGGCGCTGGCCTATAATCCGCCGGTGCTTTTGATGGACGAGCCGCTTTCGGCGCTGGACAAGAAGCTGCGAGAGGAAATCCAGCATGAAATCCGCCGTATCCATCACCAAACGGATGTCACCATCCTTTACGTCACCCATGATCAGGAAGAGGCATTGCGGCTTTCCGACCGGATTGCAGTATTTTCCAAAGGGGTGATCGACCAGATCGGCACTGGCGCCGAGCTTTATGCCAACCCGGCCACACGGTTTGTGGCGGAGTTTATCGGAGACAGTGATTTTCTTCCCTGTGTGGTGACTGATACCAGGGAGGGTAAGGCTGAAATCCGCCTTGGCAGTGATTTGGCAATCGGAAATATTCCGCTGCATGGGAAAGTGCAGAATGGAAGCAATGCCATGCTGATGCTGCGCCCGGAGCGGTTGACGCTGCTTTCGGCTCAAGGACCGGGAATGCTTGCTGGCAAGATTGAGGACATTACGTTTCTGGGAAATACGATTCACATCGCGGTCTTGAGTGAAGGTGGCCATGGCCTATCCGTGCGATTGCCTTTTGGCCATGCCGCACTGGATGGACTGACGATTGGTGCGCCGGTTGCGCTGGGGTTCGATCCGGCGTCAGCGCATGTTTTCGCAGAATAGCGCTTTGCGAAAACCGCTTCCTGAAAATGCTATAATCTACAACTTTTACGATCTTGATTAGGATCAACGGCCAGAGCCGCCCTTAGCGATAGCATTGCCGCATCGACGCGACCGATGTCGGTAATGCGCGCCGCAGCAATGACTGCAAAGGACGGTTCCATGGCTTACGCAACAACCAATCCCTATACGGGCGAAACTCTCATAACCTTTCCCGAAGCAACCGACGCTGCCGTTCAGGCGGCCATCACGGCGGCGGATATTGCATTTCAGCAATGGCGACAGACATCCTTTGCCGAGCGGGCCAAGGTCATGCATGCAGCCGCCGAAATCCTGCGGGTACAGACGGATGATTATGCCAAGCTTCTGACCCTGGAAATGGGCAAGCTGATGTCTGAAGCGCGGGCCGAGGTGGGCCTGTCTGCCGACATCCTCGATTACTATGCCGTCAATGCCGAGCGCCTGTTGAAGCCGGAACAGCTTCCCGTTGCCGACAAGGCTGAAGGTGAGGCGATCCTGGTGCATGAGCCGCTGGGCGTGCTGCTGGCCATCGAGCCCTGGAATTTCCCCTATTACCAGATCGCCCGGATTATCGCGCCGCAGCTTTCGGCCGGTAATACCATGCTGTTGAAGCATGCGTCGAATGTGCCGCAATGCGCAGCCGCATTCGAGCGGTTGATGCTGGAGGCCGGACTGCCAAAGGGTGCCTTCACCAATCTTTATGCGACGCGGACCCAGGTGGAAATGATCCTCAACGATCCGCGCGTCCACGGTGTCGCCTTGACCGGTTCGGAAGGGGCGGGTGCTACCATTGCCGCACAGGCGGGGCAGGCGCTGAAAAAATCCACTATGGAACTGGGAGGCGCCGATGCCTTCGTGGTTCTGGCCGATGCGGATCTGGAGAAGACCGTGAAATGGGCGGTCTTCGGTCGCCACTGGAATGGCGGTCAGGTCTGCGTCTCGTCCAAGCGGATGATTATCGTTGATGCGGTCTATGATGCTTTTCTGGAGCAATACAAAACCGGTGTCGCTGGGCTGAAAGCCGGTGATCCATTCGATCCGCAAACAACGCTTGCGCCGCTGTCCTCGCAAGGGGCTGCCGACGAGATCCGTCAAAAGATTGCAGAAGCGGTGTCCCATGGGGCAACGGCAACCGAAGTCGGGCCGCCGGTGCCAAACCAGGGCGCTTTCGTGCAGCCAACCATCCTGACCGATCTGGCCGATGACAATCCGGCCCGTTACTGGGAGTTTTTCGGCCCGGTCTCCATGCTGTTTCGCGCCAAGGATGACGATGACGCGATCCGCATCGCCAATGATACGCCTTATGGTCTGGGTGGCTCGATCTTTACGCGGGACACTGCGCGTGGTGTCGCTCTTGCCCACCGGATCACCACAGGCATGGTGTTCATCAACCACCCGACCATGGTCAAGGCGGACTTGCCGTTCGGTGGCGTCAAGCGCTCGGGCTATGGCCGCGAATTGCTGGGCCTCGGCATCAAGGAATTCGTCAATCACAAGCTGATCGATGTCGTTGATATCGATGCGCCGTTCTGATTTTAAAGCGTAAAATCAACCGCTCGCCTCGGTCTGTTTATAAGACCAAGGTGGGCGTTTGACGTTAAGGTACGTTGCGAAAGATCGCTGTGACTTGCAATTCAGACACCGTAAAAACGGCGCGCATTGGTCTCGAAAATCAGCGTGAGATCATCAGGGCCGAAATGGGCTGACAACAAGGTGCGGGCCAGATTGGCAACTTCGCCATAGCTGGCGGCCAGCGTGCAAACCGGCCAATCGCTGCCAAACATCAGCCGATTGGGACCGAAACAGTTGATAACATGGTTCACATAGGGCCGGAAATCTTCAAGCGCCCAATCCGTATTGGCTTCTGTGACCATGCCGGAAACCTTGCAGCAGACCTGGTTGAAACCGGCGATTTCCGTCATATGCTCGCGCCAGGGGTCAAGTGTGCCCTTGGCAATCTCCGGCTTGGAAATATGATCGACCACGGCCTTCAGATCCGGCACCTGTTTCAATGCCGCGATCACATGCGGTAAATGGCGTGGGAAGGTCAGAATATCGAAAGGCAGGCCGCTGTCGGCTATTGTTTTAAGGCTGTCGATCACCTTCGGGCGCAGGATATAGGCGTCATCGGCCAAGCTTTGCAGCATCGGACGGATGCCGATGAAATCAGGATTGGCGCGGTAGTGTTTCAGGCGCGTGGCAAAATCATCGGCCTCCAGATCGAGCCAGCCGACAACACCTGCAACGAAGTCAGTCTTTGCCGCAATTGTCAGCAGGAAATCGGTCTCTGCCTGGGTTTCCGCCGCCTGGACCAGAATGGTCCGGGTTATTCCGGCCCGGCGCATGTCTGGTTCCAGATCCTTTGGCAGGAAATTGCGGTAAATCGCGCCGAGATCAGGCGTCAGCCAGCCGTAATCGCCACGCTCAACTTTCCAGAAATGTTGATGACTGTCGAGCATCTGAAACTTTCCACTCTGGCTTATGCGGGACGAACTACGCCCTTTTTCAGGATGATATTGCCGTACAGCCGACGCTCGCCGGTTGAGACCACCGCAAAGGCGGCTTTGGACCGGTCGTAGAAAGCGAAACGGTCGATGAGATCCAGTTCGATTTTGCGATTTTCGGCGCGTTCAATCAGTGTTTCGAACTCGGCATAGATGGCAGGCCGCTCGCCTGGGGCGTCCATGACACCGGCTGGATATTCGACAAAATCATCGAGCGGCATCAGTGAGAGAATGGCCTCTACCACAGCGCAGGCATCGATGCCGGGCATCTGCACCAGACGTTCGGCGGTCGTGACCGCTGGGAAATTGGCGTCGGCGATAACGATTTCATCGCCGTGGCCCATATCGGCGAGGATAGCGAGAAGATCGCCGGTCAAAAGCGGGTTGATGGTTTTCAGCATGGTCGTCCTCCAGGAAATGCTAAGAGTTTATAAGGCCTTCGGCGCGCAATTGCGCCCAAAGATCCTCGGGAATGTCCTGTTCGAACCAGCCAATATTGGTGGAGATCTGTTCTGCTGTTTTTGCCCCAATCACCACGCAGGTCGCAGCCGGATGGCGCAGCGGAAACTGGATGGCGGCGGCGGGCAGCGGGACAGCGAAACTATCGCAAATTGCCCTCAGCCTTTCAGTCCTATCGATAATGTCCTGCGGCGCATCAGCGTAGTTGAACTTGCGACGACCTGTCGTTGAGGCAAGAATACCGGAATTGAAGACGCCTGCGACCACCAGCGCCATGCCGCGTTTCTGGGCAAGCGGCAAAAAATGTTGTTCCGCATCCTGGTCCAGCAACGTATAGCGGCCCGCCAGCATGGAGCAGTCGAGGTCAGCCTCTTCCAGGGCGTCGCGGATGATCTGCCATTCATTGACACCAAGGCCGAAGCCTTTGATATCGCCTGTGTCGCGCAATTGCGTCAATGCCCGGAAGCCGCCCCCCTTGGTGAGCGCCGACCAGTGATGCTCGTGCAGATCGGCATGGGTGATGCTGCCAATGTCATGCACATAGAGAATATCGGGATTGGGAAAGCCCAGCCGTTGCTGGCTGTCATCGAAGCTGCGCATGATGCCGTCATAGCTGTAATCAAACACCTCACGGAAATCCAGACCGTTCCACCAGCCGGGATCGAGCGGGTTTTTCGGCGGGGCGGGGGCAAGCTTTCGCCCGGCACGTTCCGTGGTCATCAATCTTCCGACCTTGGTGCTGATCGCCCAGTCTCTTTGCTCGGGATTTTTCTCCCGCAATAATTCCCCGACAAGATGTTCGGAGCGGCCATTGCCATACATGGGAGCGGTGTCGAAATAGCGGATACCAGCCTCCCAGGCCCGATCCAGCATGGCATTGGCATCGTCCTTGGAGACGGCTGCATATAATCCGCCAAGCGGTGCCGTGCCGACGCCAAGCGCGGTGACAGTCAGGCCGGTCTTGCCGATGGGGCGTTTTTCGGTCGCTTTCATATTATTTCCCTTGGCTTTAAATGTGGGCGCGTGTCTTGCGTCTTGCCCAGACAACGGTGGCGACGCCACACAGCAGCAGCAGTCCGCGCACGATCTGGCGCTGCGCATCCGTCCAGCCGAGCAGGGCGGCACCACTCAAAAGCGTGGCCAGCAGCAGTACGGCGGTGACGGTGCCGATGACATTGGGCTTACCGTATTTCAGCGCCATGCCCCCCAGCAGAACCGAGGTCAGGCCGTCAATGAAATAGGAACTGCCGATATAGGGTTGACCGGACGAGAGATCGGCGGTCAGCAGGATGCCCGCCAGCGCCGACACAATGCCAGACAGCACGTATAGCATCAGCAGCAACCGGTTGACTGGCACGCCCGCTTCGATCACGGCGGCACGGTTCTGTTCCATGGCGTAGAGATAGTGACCGAAGGTCAGTCTTTCCTGGATAAACCAGGCGACGGCATAGAGAAGCGCGACGATCACCGTCAGCAGCGGGATGATGCCGAGGTTGACGTGCAGGAGAGACCCGACGAAGCCGGTGGAGGAGAGGGAAATCGATGTGCCGAGGCCGATGGCAGCGGCAATCGATCCGGCCAGCCCGCCCGTGGCGATGGTGATGACAAGGGCCGGAAGCTTGAAGATCGCCACAAGCAATCCATTCACCAAGCCAAAGAAGAGGCCGACCAGCACGCCCGCAAGACAGGCCAGTGCCCAGCCTTGGCCTGATGCAACCAGCGCTGCCACGACCATATTGGCAAGCGCTGCAACGGACATGAAGCTGACATCGATTTCGCCTGCCGCAATGATCCAGGTCAGCCCCAGAAACATCAGTGCGGCGATGCTGGCCGAGCGCAGCATATCATTGATGTTGCCGCCACTGACGAAACTGGGCCGCAGCCAGGCAAACAGCAGGATGAGCAACACCAGCAGCAGGAACAAGCCGTAGCGCAGGAAAAACCCCTGCATGTCCACCCGGCTTGGAGGTGCGGCGCTTTGTACTGTCGTCATGGTGATATCCGTTGCGTTTTTCATCCGTCATCTCCCGTCTTTGCCGCTGCTTTTCGGGTAAAAATGTCGCCAAGCAGAGTGGTGAGCTTCGGATCGAAAATGCCAATGGCGAGGATCAGCACGGTGCTGACAATGGCGTCGCTGTAGTAGTAGGGAATGGCAAGCAGGGTGAAGCCGTTCAGCATGGCCGACATCAATAGCGCTCCGGCAAGCGTCGCTGGAATGGAGGGTGAACCGAAAAGGGCAGCCCCCAGGTAAACGGCCGCAAAGGCCGGCATCATCAGCTGATTGCCCGCCGTGACATTGGCTGCCCCCGATGAGGCAACCAGCAGCGTGATGGCAAGACAGCTCAGCGCGCCGCAAAGGCCGAAGGCCGTTAGGATATA
Source organism: Agrobacterium vitis (assembly GCF_037039395.1). NCBI lineage: Bacteria > Pseudomonadati > Pseudomonadota > Alphaproteobacteria > Hyphomicrobiales > Rhizobiaceae > Gillisella > Gillisella vitis. The sequence goes on from NZ_CP146244.1 coordinate 182,759, forward strand.
GGTCTTCACCCGGATGCCGGAAAATACCGCCGAACGCCGGTTTTCGCCGGTCGCATAAAAGGCCCTGCCAAAGCGGGTGCAGTGTAGGATGATGAAAGCCACGATGGCTGTTGCCAACAGGATGACCACTGGCATGTCGAGCGCCAGGACCTTGGAGTCGTTCAGGTCGAGGATGCCCGACATGAAGAAGTTTTCAGAAATCGATGTGCCGTTGCTGTAGAAATAGGACAGTCCAACGGCAACGCCGCCGGTGGCAATGGTGGTGACGATATCGGGCAGCCGCAGATAGGAAATGACCGTGCCATTGATCAACCCGGCCATCAGCCCGACGCCGATGCCGCCCAGCACACTCGCAGACAGGCTGTAGTCATTGGCAAGTAGCCAGCCGAGTGTCATTGCGCCCAACGATGCAACACCCGGAAAGGAGAGGTCGAAATGGCGAACCACAATCACGAAAGTCAGCCCGATGGCCGTCAAGCCGTTGACCGACATATGGCGCAGCAGGGCGTGCAGGTTGTTTTCGGTGAGATAGGCGGGAGCGAAGGACTGAAAGATGGCCGCAATCGCGCAGAGCAGGATCAGGAAGGCGGAAAGCCGCAAGGCGAGCGGCGAGGATTTGAAAGAGACAATCATGATCGTGCTCCCATGATCCCGGCAGACAGAAGTTGGTCCCGGCTTGGGCGCTGGTTGGCGACGGCGACAGGGCGGCCCTTGTAAAGGGCGATCATTCGGTCGGCGACGCCATGCACTTCGTCGCAGTCAGACGAAATCACCAGCACGCCCGCATGCTGCGACAATTCCCGCATCAGCGCATACAGCGTGGCGCGTGCGCCGATATCGACGCCCACTGTTGGCTCGACGAAAATGTAGATGTCAGCATCGCGGTAGAGCCCCTTGGCGATAACGATCTTCTGTTGGTTTCCGCCGGAAAAGGCGCTGGCTGGGCGGTCCAGTGTCATCGGGTGAAGGGCAACACGGCGGGCGAGTTGTTCGGAAATCTTGCGGCTGGAGGAGAATTTCAGGAGTCCGCCGAGAAAGGAGGCCTTCTTCAGATGGGCCAATGTCATGTTGAAGATCACGTTGCGTGACAGGGTTAGTCCCTCGGTGCGGCGGTCGCCGGGAACCAGGAAAATGCCCTTGCGCAGGGCGTCATGCGGGTCTTTTAACGTCACCGGCTTGCCCTTGATTTGGATCGTGCCAGTGTCTGGCCGGATAACACCGAACAGCGCCTTCGAGAGTTCATCGGCACCAGAGCCAACGAGACCGAAAATACCGAGGATCTCGCCGCGCCGCAGGGTGAAGCTCACGCCGGAAAACAGGCCTGGCCGTTCAAGCCCCTCGACTTCCAGAAGCGCTTCCCCTGCGGCGCTGGCGGCCTTGGGAGGAAAGATATTGCCCGGCTTCTCATCCAGCATCAGTTCGGGAATGGATATATTGCTCGCGCGCGCCTCACGGCAGGTGAAGGTGGCGACGCGCTTTCCTGCCCGGAACACGGTGAAGCGGTCGCCGATCTCGAAAACCTCTTCAAGCCGATGGGTGATGTAGATAATGGCGATGCCCGCCGCCTTCAGGTGCCGCATCAATTGGAACAGGGATGTCTTTTCGCGCTCGGTCAGCGTCGAGGTCGGCTCATCGAGAATGAGGATGCGGATATCCTCGCGTCTGAGCGCATGCAGGATGGCGACAATTTCCCTGTCAACGGCGGGCATTTCACCGACGCGCTGGTCGAGATCGACTTCGATGGGAAAGCGTTTCAGCAGCGAGGCTGCCTCGGTCTTCAGCACTTTGCGATCTATGCGGCGGGCAAGACCCGCCTTCGCCGCCTCCTGGCCAAGAAAGATGTTTTCTACGCCGGTGAAGTCATCGACCAGTTCGGGATGCTGCTGCACCGAGGCGATGCCGCAGGCAATTGCCGCCGCCGGACTGCCGAGCTCGACTGTCTCCCCGGCGATGGCGATTGTACCGGCATCCTTGGAATAGACGCCGGAGAGGATCTTGATCAACGTCGATTTGCCCGCGCCATTGATGCCCAGCAGGGCGTGGATTTCGCCTGCGTCCAGCGAGAAATCGACATTGTCCAGCGCCTTGACGACGCCGAACCGTTTTTCGATTCCCTTCATGTCGAGAATGGCTGTCATATCCTGCACCCGCGCCTTTCCAACTGTATTTCTGACCTGTCGGAGTGACAGATTAAAGCGCGCGCGCCCAACCCAGTTTGATGGCTTCGCCCGGTTGATCGTAATTGTCGGGAATGTCCTTCAGGGGCTTCAAGCTGTCCTCAGTTACCGCATAGGACGGCGTGATGACGAAGCGTGGTGCTTTGCGGCCTGCGACGACCTCATGGGCATAAAAGGCATTCATATAGGCCATTTCGTAGAAGCTCTGCGCCATGGTCATGGCAAAGGGCGAACCGGCCTTGATATATTCAAAGGACTGGCGGCCACCATCGATACCGGTGATGAACACCTTGCGGCCTGCGGCGCGAATGGCGAGTGTACCTTCTGAGGCTGCGCCATCCCAGGCGCACCAGATGGCGTTTAACTCAGGATTGGCCGTCAGGATATTGTCCACCACTTGGCGGGGTGTCGTCGTGCCGCCCAAGGCGAAGGCGATTTCCGAAACGACCTTGATATCGGGAAAGCGGACGAAGACCGACTTTGCGCCCAACGTGCGCTGGTCCCAGGATTCGTTGGAGGGCAGGCTGACCAGGGCGACCTGTCCTTTGCCGTCCAAGCGTTTGGCAATATATTCCGCTCCGGCTGCCCCGAGGCCGAAATTATTCGACATGGCAGTCGAGGTTACTGTGGTGTTGGGCACGTAGCTGTCACCACAGAAAATCGGTATGCCGGAGGCAACCGCAGCCTGCACGGCAGGCGAGATCGCGGCGGCATCGGCGGGTGTTATGAATATCGCCGCTGGCTTTGACGCCACGAAGGAGGCTATCTGATCGGCCTGTTTCTTGATGTCGTAATTGGCATCGGCAATGGTCAAGGTTCCGCCAAGGCGCGAAACGGCATCCTTATAGCCATTGACGATATGCCGACCCGATTCCCAGACGGTCCAGCCAAGCGAAGCGCAGAATTTCAGATCTTCGGCACCGGCCATGCGCGGCCTGCTCAGGGCGGCGGCCACAGTGAGTGCCGCACCGGCGCTCAATATGCCACGTCGGCTCAATTTCAGGTCGCCCATAAACCGGCTGCGATCCTTGGTTTCCTCGAATTCAGACATTGTGTTCTCCTCCCGCTCGATTGTTTTCGTTGCCTCGGTTTTCAGGCCGTTTCCTGAAGCAGCGCCAGGTAATCCTCCCGGCTGGCGAGCCGGGGATTGGTGGCGTGGCAATGGTCTTTCAGGGCTTCTCCGGCGATTTTTTCCATCATCGCGTCCGTCACGCCCATGGCTTTCAGGCCGGAGGGCATGCCAATGTCGCGGTTCAGCGATGCCGTGACTTCATCCGGCGCGCCGCCCATGATGTCTGCCATCACGTCCCATTTCGCGCCGATGACTGAGCGGTTGAAGCGCAAGACGGCGGGCATCAGCACCGCATTCAACGTGCCATGATGCAGATTAAGCTCGCGGATGGCGCCCAGCGGATGGGTCAGCGCATGCACGGCGCCGAGACCTTTCTGGAACGCCATGGCGCCTTCCAGCGCAGTCATCATCATGTCCCAGCGGGCTTGCCGGTCGCCTCCATTGGCAACCGCCTTGCGAATGGCAGGAAAGCCGCGCTTCAAACCGTCGAGCGCAATTGCATCGGCAGGTGGATTGACCGATGGACCCATATAGGTTTCCAGGCAATGGGAGAGGGCATCCATCCCGGTTGCAGCCGTCAGAAACGGCGGCAGGCCATAGGTCAGTTCCGGGTCGCAGAGCGCAATGGAGGGCAGCATATGGCCGCTCAATATGCCGAGCTTACGGCCTTCCCGCGTGATGATGACGGCAGCGCGGCCCACTTCCGATCCCGTGCCTGATGTGGTTGGCACGGCGATCATCGGACAGATGCGCCCGTGGATTTTCGAGGCACCGCCCTCCACCGCCGTATATTGCGCCAAGGGTGCTGCGTGGCCGGTCAGAAGCCGGACGGCCTTGGCAAGATCGAGCGAAGAGCCGCCACCCAGCCCGACAATGCCGTCGCATCCGGCGCTTTTATAGAGGTCATAAGCCTGGGTGACGGCCTCTTCCGTCGGATTGGCCGGAGTGCCGTCAAACACTGCGGGTGTTTCATCAAACAGGCCGAGGACTTTCGCAACCAGACCAGTCGAAACCAGGCCTTTGTCGGTTGCGATCAGCGGCTTTTTCACGCCGAGTTCAGCCAGCAACGCAGGCAATGTAGAAATTCCGCCTTCGTTGAATTCAATCCGCGTCAGATAATTGATTGTCGCCATGATCAGCTTGCATCCATAGGTTTTTCAGCCGAGGTGAGACACAGATCTCCCGTCGCCATTGCATCACGCAACGCGCAAACAGTGTCGGCCATGATCGTCATTTCCAAATTTTGAAAGCGCCTGCCAGCCTCCTCGCCAGCTCGGTTTATTCCTCCTGGCTGCGGGCTGAAAATTTCACTTGCGCCGTCAACCAATATATGAGTTATCTAAGTCAGATGATTATTCGCCTGTCAACAGGCTTTCTAAAACTTCTCTATAGGCGATAAAATGCCCGAAATTGTTGATATCTCTATGCGCCCGGAAAAGATGAAGACAATTCCAAAGGCGGAACAGATATATTGGTTGTTGCGCCAAGCCATCGTCCATCTGGAGATGCAGCCGGGGGCAATCATCTCGGAAAAGGACCTTTGCGCCGAATTCGGCGTGTCGCGCACGCCCGTTCGTGAAGCCTTGCAGCGACTGGCGGATGAGGGGTTGGTGGATGTGTTTCCCCATTCCGGCACTTATGTCAGCCGTATTTCCTTCACTGTCGCGGAAGAGGGTTTTGTCATTCGCCGGGCGCTGGAAATCGAAAGCGTCAGAAAGGCCGTGGCCAATGTTACCGATCGCGACGTCGCGCAGCTGAAGTCGATCATCACGCAGATGCAGGCCATTCTCGACAGCAATCAGCTGGAAAAATACCTGGATTGCGACGATGCTTTTCACAGCGCCATTGCCACGATCAGCGGTTATCCGCGCATCTGGAAGTTCATCACGCTTGCCAAGGTTCATCTCGACCGGATGCGCCAGCTCAGTGCGCCGGTGCCAGGCCATCTGGCTGTCGTGACCGAGCAGCACTACACCATCGTGCGGGCGCTGGCCAGTCGCAACGCCGACCAGGCCGAGTTGGCCATGCGCATCCACCTCGATTCCTCCTTTGCTGTCATGGCCAAGATGCATGAGGACCAGGGCGCGCTTTTCGATGGAAAGGAAGGCCCATGACAGTGACTTCGGTTTCTTCGCCGCTGCTAAGGCTGAATATGCGCGACAATGTTGCCGTTGCCCGGCTGACGCTGGAGCCGGTGGCACTTCCAGAGCTTGGCGGCGTGCAGCTTTCCGCCCGGATCACTCAGGGCCACAAGGTTGCCATCACGGCCCTTCAGCCGGGACAGGCTGTCATCAAATACGGCCAGATCATCGGCTTTGCCACGCAGCCTATTGCGGTTGGTGATCATGTTCACACTCACAATATGGCGATGGGGGATGTGGAACTGGCCCACGAATTTTGCGTGGATGCGCAGGAGCCTGCTTTTGTGCCCCAGCCCGCGACGTTTATGGGCTATCAGCGGGAAAATGGTGAGGCTGGTACGCGCAATTACATCGCCATCGTCTCTTCGGTAAACTGTTCCGCCACCGTAGCCAAGGCCGTGGCGCAGCATTATGCCCAGCCGGGCAGGCTCGATGATTTCGCCAATGTCGATGGGGTTATTGCGCTGACCCATGCGGGTGGCTGCGCCATCAATACCGCGACCGAGGGGTATCTCTATCTCACCCGTACGCTGGCCGGATATGCCACCCATTCGAATGTCGGCGGTGTGGTGATGATTGGCCTTGGCTGCGAAACCAACCAGATACCGGCTTTGCTTGCCGCTCATGGCCTCACCGAGAGCGACAGATTTCAGACGCTAACCATTCAGGCGACCGGCGGCACTCGCAAATCCATCGAAGCAGCGATTGCTGCCATCGATTCAATGTTGCCCGCCGTCAATGCCTTGAAGCGCATCCCGCAACCGGTATCGAAGCTGAAATTGGCGCTCGAATGCGGAGGATCGGATGGTTATTCTGGGATTTCCGCCAATCCGGCGCTTGGTTATGCCGCTGATCTGCTGATCCGCCATGGTGGCACCGCCTGTCTGGCTGAGACGCCGGAAATCTACGGTGCCGAGCATCTGTTGACCCGGAGGGCAAAAAGCCCTGATGTTGCGCAAAAGCTGCTGGAACGTATCGAATGGTGGCGTGATTATGCGGCGCGGGGCAGGGCCGAGCTGAACAACAATCCATCCCACGGCAATAAGGCCGGTGGGCTCACCACAATTCTGGAAAAATCACTCGGTGCGGTGGCCAAAGGCGGCACGACCAGGCTCAACGCCGTCTATGAATATGCCGAGCGCATCACCGAACCCGGCTTCGTCTTCATGGATACGCCCGGCTATGACCCGATTGCCGTGACCGGTCAGGTGGCGGGCGGCTGCAACGTCATCTGTTTCACCACCGGGCGTGGTTCGGTCTCCGGCTTCAAACCGGCACCATCGCTGAAGCTTGCCACCAACACGCCGATGTATGAGCGGATGCAGGAAGACATGGACCTCAATTGCGGCACCATCGTCACCGGCGAGGAGACGGTAGAGGCGGTCGGGCAGCGGATTTTCGAGGCTGTGATCGCCACCGCGTCGGGAGAGCCGACAGTGAGCGAGATCTACAATTACGGCGACAACGAATTCGTCCCCTGGCAGGTCGGGGCGATCATGTAACACGAACGAGCATTGGAGCATCTTCAGGCCTTGGTAGAAAAGCGCCTTTCGGAGGAGAGAGGCATTCATTCAGACGCAGGTGCAGGCAAGGGCAGGCACGGGAGAGAGACATGAGTGAGTTGAAGCGATTTTACGACGTGATCATTATTGGCTCGGGCGTAGGCGGTGGCGCGCTGGCAAACCGGTTGGCAGAGTCGGGCCGCACTATCCTGATGATCGAGCGCGGACCACGCTTGCCACGTGAAGACGATAATTGGAGCGTCGATGCGGTTTTTCACCAGAAGAAATATGCAACGACGGAAGAATGGCGCGACAAGGATGGCCAGTCCTTCAGGCCCAGCACGTTCTATTATGTCGGCGGCAATAGCAAATTCTTCGGTGCGGCGACCCTGCGCTTTCGCCGGGAGGATTTTGAGGATTTGGCCCATGAAGGCGGCATAGCCCCAGCTTGGCCCGTTTCTTACGACGAGTTCGAACCCTATTATGCTGTGGCTGAACGGTTGATGGGGACGCATGGCACGGCGGGCCTCGACCCGACCGAACCACCACGCTCCGGCCCAATGCCACATCCGGCCATCGGCCATGAACCGGAAATCGCCTTCTTCGAAAAAAAGCTGAAGGAAAGGGGGCTGCATCCCTTTCCGCTGCCAATTACCATCGATTACCATCCGGGTGGCAGCTGTATCCGATGTCGGACCTGTGACGGTTTTGCCTGCAAGCTGGGTGCCAAGGGTGATGCGGAGGTGCGCCTCGTCAATCCGGCGCTCGCCCGTGGCAAGGGTAAAATCGAGCTAGTCACGGAAGCCTTTGTGCATCGTTTGCTGACCGATCCGACCGGTAAAAAGGTGACCGGCGTTGAACTGACCCATGGGGGTGAGAAAAAGCGGATCGAAGCCGATCTGTTCGTCTCCAGTGCAGGTGCGATCAATTCGGCAGCCCTTCTGCTGCGATCAGCCAACCAGGCCCATAAGCGCGGCATCGGCAATAGCATGTCCGACCAACTCGGTCGCAATTACATGGCGCATAACAATACGGCGCTGATGGCGATCTCGCCCTTCAAGAAGAACCGTGTCGTCTTCCAGAAATCCATGGCGATCAACGATTATTATCTCGCCAATGCCGAAAAGCCTTATCCACTTGGCAATATCCAGGGGCTTGGCAAATTGCAGGGCGGCATGCTGACCGCTGGTGCGACCTGGGCACCGGAATGGTTGATGTCGATTTTCGCCGACCGCAGCGTCGATTGGTGGTTGATGTCGGAGGATCTGCCCGATCCTGAAAACCGCGTTACGGTCGATCCGGATGGCCGCATTCGCCTGAGCTATACAGCCAACAATCTGAAATCTCACAATGAACTGGTCAAGGTCTGGTCGCGGCATATGCGCTCGCTCGGCTATCCGCTGATCATCACCAACAAGATGGATATCAAGGTATCCATGCATCAATGTGGCACTGCCCGTTTCGACAAGACGCCAGAGACATCCGTTCTGGACACGCACTGCAAGGTTTGGGACGTCGACAATCTCTATATTGTCGATGCGTCCTTCCTGCCGTCCTCCACTGCCGTCAATCCCTCGCTGACCATTGTCGCGCAGGCGCAGCGAACCGCAGAACATATTCTTGCCCGCTGGGGCGAAAGCACCGTTACGCCACAGGCTTCGCCGACGGTGGCCTGACTGGCAGAAAACAAGACAGATAGGGAGGAGCCTACATGTCAAACACAGCATCCGATTACCGCCATATGTTCGATCTGACCGGACGCAAGGCCATCGTCACCGGTGGGTCGCGCGGCATTGGCAAGGCGCTGGCGGAGGCGCTTGCTGCCCATGGCGCAGATGTCGCCATTGTCGTGCGCTCGACGCTGGACCGTGCGGAAGAACTGGCCGTCACCTTAAGGGTGCAAGGGCGTGATAGCTTCGCCCTGCAGGCCGATGTTGCGCAGGAGGCGGATGTCGAGCGCATGACGCAATCTGTGGTGGATCGCTTCGGGCGCATCGACATTCTCATTAATAATGCTGGTATTGTGCTGCCAGCGGCAGCGGAAGATTGCAGCCTGGATCAATGGCGCCAGACCATGGCCGTCAATCTGGACGGCGTTTTTCTTGCCTCCAAACACGTCGGGCGACAGATGATCGCGCAGAAAAGCGGCTCAATCATCAATATTGGTTCGATGTCGGGACGGATCGTCAACTGGCCGTTCCGCCACGCCGCCTATAATGTGTCGAAGGCGGGCGTTCATATGCTGACCAAGGCGCTGGCAACGGAATGGGCCGAACACAATATCCGCGTCAATGCGATTGCGCCGGGCTATATTCGCACGGAACTGACCGATGACGTGCTGCGGGAACATCCCGATGTGGTCAGGGATCATTGGGCAAGAGGCGCCGTGCAAAACAGAATCGGCTCCGTCGAGGAACTGGCCGGTTCGGTGGTTTATCTGGCCAGCGATGCGAGTTCCTTCACCACAGGTGAGATCATCACCATTGATGGCGGCTTGACGCTGCGTTGATCATTGCATTTTTCGATAAAGGATAAAAACCATGACTTCAAGAGGCTATGGCGGACCGCTGCGCTATGTTCAGGGGCCGGGCGTCATCAATGAAATCGGGCTTTATATCGCGCCGCTGTCAAACTCGGCATTGATCGTCATCGATGGGTTTTTCTGGGATGCTCTTCGTCCGGAAGTGGAGAAAAACCTTGATGCTCATGGGGTGAAAAGCCATTTCATGAAATTTTGCGGCGAATCCACGGATAAGGAAGTCGAGCGCGCCGTGGGCCTTGGCAAAACCGCTGGCGCTGGCGTCGTTGTCGGGATTGGCGGCGGCAAAGCGCTTGATACGGCCAAGATTACCGCGCTTCATATCGGCGCACGCACGGTAACTGTGCCCACCATCGCCTCGACCGATTCTCCGACCAGTGCGCTTGGTGTGATCTATAGCGAAGACGGCGTTTACGACCGGGTGGTGCGATGCGGTCGCAATCCGGATGTTGTTCTGGTCGATAGTGCCTTGATTATCAAGGCGCCAGTCCGGTTTCTGGTTTCCGGCATGGGGGATGCGCTATCGACCTGGTATGAGGCGCGGTCTAATTTCGAAAGCCATTCGAACAATTATATCGGTGATGGCTATGCAACAACTGCGGCGGGGGCAGCCATTGCGCGGCGTTGCCATGAGGTGCTGATGCGCGATGGGCGGGCTGCTTACGGCGCCGCCATTGACGGCAAACTGACGCCTGCGGTGGAGAACATTATCGAGGCCAATACGCTTTTGAGCGGTCTCGGCTTTGAAAATTGCGGTGTCTCCGGTGCCCACGGCATCCATGATGCGCTGACCGTGCTGGAGCCGACCCATCATTTCTTCCACGGCGAAAAAGTCGCCTTCGGTATTATCGGCCTGTTGGTGCTGGAAAATCGGCCGCTGGACGAGATCAACGAGGCGATTGATTTCTGCCAGGACCTGAAATTGCCGACAATGCTTGGCGATCTCGGGCTGGAGACGGTGACAGCGGAAGACCTGCTGAAAGTCGGTGAGATTGCCATGGCCCCAGCCAGCGTCATTCATTCCGTTCCGTTGAAGCTTACACCGCAACTGATTGCAGACTGCATCTGGACAGCGAGTAAACTGGCCGAGACCCGCAAACAGTCGAGGGCGGGCAGGATGCTTTGATGCTCCCCGCAAGATCTCCTAACGCTTATGCGTGCGCTGCGGTTGCGGCATTGGGAAATGTGACCGATACCGTCAGGCCGCGTCCCTCGGACGTGTCTTGAAGCGTGAGCTTGGCATTGAAGAGATTGGCGATTTCCTCAACGATCGGCAGGCCAAGACCAAGCCCGGGAGATGGGTTCTGCTCACCCCGGGCGAACCGTTGGCGCACGATGCCGCGCCGTTCGGGGGCAATGCCAGGACCATTGTCTTCGACGATCAGGAACACGTTTTGCCCATCCTCTCGGATGCGCACTGTAACTTCGGCGCCATGCCCCGCGTAGGCAAGGGCATTGGCGATCAGATTGCTCAGCATTTCGCCGATCAGCAGGGGTTCTGCCATAACGAAAACGGGCGCCTCCGGCCCCTCAAAGCCCAGATCGATGCCGGCATCTGCGGCGCGTGGCACATGATCGGCGGTGATCGATTGAGACAGTTGAGCCAGATCGATCCGGGGCGGCGTTGCGGGTCATTGGAGCCGGCGGCATCGACACGCGCCATCAACAGCAGTTGGGCCAGGATATGTTCAGCATGGGCAAGCGCCTCATCGCCTTTGCGCGCTGCCTGTTGAGCATCACCAAGACTTGTGGCGCGGGCAGACAGCGCCAGCTGTGTGCGGATGATCGCCAGCGGCGTGCGCAACTGATGGCTGGCGTTGCCGGTGAAATGGCGAAGGGCATCCAGCGCCGATTGCAGCCGGACCATGAAGGAATTGACGGTTTCGACGAGGTTTTCGACTTCGCTCGGAACGGATTGCTCGATGGGATGCAGATCGTTCGGACTGCGCTCGGCAATGGCCTCTCCCAGCAGGTAAAGCGGGCGTAGCGAATAGGTGACGGCGACCCAGACAATGGCGCCAGCACCGGCAATCATCAGCAACAACCGCAAGGCCGAGCGCAACAGAATGGCCTGGGTGAGCTGATTTCGCGCAATCGTCGTCTCAGCCACGGTCACGACGAAGGGCAGCGAATCAATACCTGTTGAGGCAGACCGTTGCAGGGCCGCGATGCGGATCGGCTCGTTGCGGAAAGCTGCGTCCATATACACAGCCGATTGCCCCTGGAAATCGGAAACTGTCGGTAGGTTCTGGTAGCCGGTGATGAAGCGGCCCCCTGGGCCGTCGACGCGGTAGAATACCCGGTCCTGCGCCCCTGATGTCAGCATTTCCAGCGCGACATAGGGGATATCGACCGCCAACTCGCCATTTTCCGAGACGATGACCCGTTCGGCAATTGCCAATGCGGACCCAGCCAGAACCCGGTCGGAGACTGTATCGGCAGTTTTGACGGCCTCATAATAGGTGTCGACCAGGGCGACGGCACCGATGAGTGCGGTTGATAGCAGCAACCAGCCCAGCAAACGGCGGCGGAGCGAGTAGGCGACCCCGGTCATGCCGTCTCGGTCATGGTTTTTTCGAGGTAATAACCGATGCCGCGCGCAGTGCGAACAGTGAGACCGTGAGGGGCAAGCCGTTTGCGCAGCCGGCTGGCATATTGTTCTATGGCATTGGCGCTGAGATCGTCGTCAAAGGCCGCCAGCGACTGGATGATAGCTTCCTTGGCCACGACTTTGCCTGCCCGCATGAACAGCACTTCCAACAGACCGAGTTCACGAGCGGGGATATCGAGGGGGACGCCTGCTGCCGAAAAGCTGCGCGAATTCAGATCGAGCGACACCGCTCCGTAGCTGATCATCGAAGACCGCAGTCCGGCCTGGCGGCGCAACAACATGCGCACACGCGCTTCAAATTCGCCGATATCGAAAGGCTTGATCATGTAGTCGTCAGCGCCGAGATCCAGACCTTTGACCTTGTCTTCCGGTGCGCCGCGCGCCGTCAGGATCAGGATTGCTACCTTGTCATGGCGGGCGCGCACGCAGCGCAGCACCTCTATCCCATCCATTTCCGGCAGGTTGAGATCCAGAATGACAAGATCGAAGTTCTCAGTGGCAATCGCGGCATCAGCAGACGCGCCGTCGCTGACGGTATCGACCGCATAGCCGGTGCCGCGCAGAATGGCAGACAGGCCATCGGCGAGAGCCTTATTGTCTTCAACGAGCAAGATGCGCACCGGGGAATGTCTCCTCACTCACTGCTCTAGCATTTTATATTTGGTCTGGAATACGATGAAACGCTGAAAATGACACTTTGCACGCCACTTCGACGCCTTTTGAAGCATTTATGCTATAGTGCCGTCCATGGTGCTTGTGAACAACGCCAGGCTGCGGCATGATCCGTTTATGCGGTTTATCATGTTTATTTCAATCCTGCTGGGCCTTACGTTTCCAGCTGCGGCCAACCCTGTGTTGTTTCCTGCCTTATCGGGCGATGCGAAAGCTCCCGAGCTGCTTGTCTATTCCTCGCTTGATGAGCCGATGGCCAAGCAGATCATTGCAGGCTTCCAGGCGAAAAATCCTGATATCGCGGTGCGCTACGAGGACATGCAGACCAGCGAAATCTATGACCGGATCGTTCAGGAAACCGATGCGGGCAAGACGACAGCGGATTTTGCATTTTCGTCGGCCATGGATCTGCAAGTCAAGCTCAGCAATGACGGCTATGCCCAGCGCAGTGACCTTCCGATGAGCGCAAGCTGGCCCGCCTGGGCAAATTGGCGCAATACCGCCTATGCGCTGACATTCGAGCCTGCGGTTTTCGTCTATCACAAGCCGAGTTTTGCCAATCAGAAGCCGCCCTCGACGCGGGCGGAATTCGTGGACTACCTGAAAAACCAGGGAAATGCCGTCTATGGCCGGATCGGAACCTATGATATTGAGCGCTCAGGGGTCGGCTTTCTGTTCATGGCCCGCGACCAGGAGCAGTTTGGCGATATATGGTCGGTGATCCGCAGCATGGGCACCGCGGGCGTCAAGCTCTACTCGAACAGCTCGGCCATTCTGGAGCGGGTTGCCGACGGGCGCTTCGTGCTTGGCTATAATATTCTGGGCTCCTACGCCGCCGACTGGGCGTCGCGCCATCCCGATGTCGGCATTGTCCTGCCCAAGGATTATACCGTGGTGATGTCGCGAATCGGCCTTGTGCCACAGGCGGCCGCATCGCCGGAGCTTGGTCGGCGCTATCTGGAGTTCTTCATGTCGAAGGAAGGGCAAGGCATAATGGCGCGAGAGCTGCATATTGCGGCGGTCAGTCCGGATGTTGGCGGCGAAAACACCGCCAATACCATGCAATCCCTGCTGGGCGCACAGCTGCGACCCGTTCCTGTCAGTCCCGGGCTGATGGTCTATCTCGATCAGGTCAAGCGCATGCGTCTCATCGCCCGCTGGAACAAGGTTTTGCGGTTGCAATAACCCATTGAATTGTGGGAGGCGCGCCGCCCTTTGATAAAATGCAGTGCAATGTCAGCTCGATGACAGCTTTGTATGGTGCGTTCCAGGTCTTGATTATCCGTGGAGGCGGATGATTGCGGCTTGAGGGAGGATACTCAAGGGATGGACGAGCACGGTGTATTGCCGCCGCTCGCAGGAGGGTCCCGTGAAATACTCTTCCTTCGGCATTGACGAACACTGCGCATCGAGGCGCACTCGCAGGAGGAAATTATCTTGAAACAGTTCATTCTCGCAACCATCCTGGCCGGAGCTATCGCGCTGCCGGCTGCTGCGAATGATTACACCATTATCGCACCTGCCAATCCCGGCGGCGGCTGGGACCAGACGGCCCGCTCGCTCCAGACCGTCCTGCAAAAGGAAGGTATCTCAAAGCGGGTTCAGGTTCAGAATGTGCCCGGTGCTGGCGGCACCATCGGTCTTGCGCAATTTGCTAGTCAGCAAAAGGGAAAATCCAACGCCCTGATCATCGGCGGCTATGTCATGGTGGGCGCAATCCTGACCAACAATGCGCCGGTGACGCTGAAGGATGTAACGCCGATTGCCCGCCTGACCGGCGAATATGAGGCGGTCGTTGTGCCTGCTTCCTCGCCGATCAAGAATGCTGCGGATCTGGTTGCTGCGCTGAAGGCAGATCCGGCCAAGGTTTCCTGGGCTGGCGGCTCTGCCGGCGGTGTCGATCATATTGCGGTTGGCCTTATCGCCAAGGCCGCTGGGGTCGATCCGACCAAGATCAACTATATCGCCTATTCCGGCGGTGGCGAGGCATTGGCGGCTATTCTCGGTGCGCAGGTGACGGCCGGTATTTCAGGCTATGGCGAATTTGAATCCCAGGTCAAATCGGGAACGCTGCGCCTGATCGCCATTTCGAGCGCCGAGCGGATCGCCGGGATCGATGCGCCGACATTGAAGGAATCCGGTCTTGATGTCGTGGTTGAAAACTGGCGCATGGTGGCTGCCGCTCCTGGGCTGTCGGCAGAACAGAAAGCGGCTGTTTCGTCCGATATTGATAAGCTGGCCAAGTCCGAGGGCTGGAAAGACGTGCTGAAAACCAAGGGCTGGCAGGATACCTATCTGGCTGGCGATGCTTTCAATGCGCAGCTCGACAAGGATGTCGCCTCGACTTCGGCGATCCTCAAAGATATCGGTCTGGTGAAATGAGCAGTGGCTTGACCCCCTTGAACAACGAGAAGCGCCGCCCCGATTGGGCGGCGCTTGCAATCGCGGTTTTTCTGGTTGCCATCGCCGGTGTTATTCTGTGGGACTCTGCCCGGCTAGGCGCTGTGGCAGGCTACTCCCCCGTCGGCCCTGCGACCGTTCCCTATGCCATCGCGATCTGTTTGATCGGACTGGCGATCTGGACCGTGTTCGAGGCATGGCGCGGTGAATTTCCCGAGCGTGAAAAACAGGAAATCGCTCCGGTGATATGGGTCGTGGGTGGTCTTGCCGCGCAGATGCTTCTGCTTGATGTTGCGGGCTTCTCCATTGCGACCGGCCTGCTTTTTGCTGCCACGGCCAGGGCCTTCGGCAAACGCAAATTGTGGTTCTCGATACCGATAGGCATAGCGCTCAGCCTTGCGGTCTGGCTGGTCTTTGCAGGGCTGTTGCAATTGTCGCTGCCCGCCGGGCCGCTGGAAAATCTGTTTTTCTGATACCCGACAGGGACTTACCTTCATGAGTACATTTGAATTCCTGATGCAGGGTCTTGTCGTTGCAATGCAACCCATGAACCTGTTCTATGCCTTGATCGGGGTGACGCTTGGCACCGCCGTTGGCGTGTTGCCGGGCATCGGTCCGGCCCTGACCGTGGCGCTGCTGCTGCCCGTGACCTATCAGCTCGATCCTGCGGGCTCGCTTATCATGTTTGCCGGAATTTATTACGGCGGCATGTATGGCGGATCGACCACGTCGATCCTTCTCAATACGCCTGGAGAAAGCGCTTCGATTGTTACGGCATTGGAGGGCAATAAGATGGCCCGGGCCGGGCGCGGCGGCCCCGCTTTGGCAACGGCTGCCATCGGCTCTTTCGTGGCCGGGCTTCTGGCCACGATTGCTCTGGCACTTGTCGCCACGACCATCGTCAAGCTTGCCCTGGTGTTTGGCCCGCGCGAATATTTTGCGCTGATGGTGCTTGCCTTCGTGACTGTGTCCTCTGCGTTTGGTGACTCGGCATTGCGGGGGCTGACCTCGCTTTTCATCGGTTTCACACTGGCTATTGTCGGCATCGACCAGTTGACGGGCCAGACCCGGATGAGTTTCGGCGTGCCGGATCTTCTTGACGGTGTCGAGGTTACGACGCTGGCTGTCGCCATGTTCGCCATTGGCGAGACCCTGTACATCGTCGCCCAGGGCAATCTTGGCCCCGACAAGATCGAGGCGGTTAAAGGCTCTGTGTGGATGAGTGCGCAGGATTGGTCACGGTCCTGGAAGCCTTGGTTGCGCGGCACAGCTATTGGGTTTCCAATTGGGGCCATGCCGGCAGGCGGCGCCGAGATCGGCACCTTCCTGTCCTATGCTACCGAAAAGAAGCTGACGAAATATCCTGAGGAATTCGGCAATGGCGCCATCGAGGGTGTGGCCGGTCCGGAAGCCGCCAACAATGCTTCGGCAGCCGGAACGCTGGTGCCGCTGCTGACGCTTGGCCTGCCGACCACGGCAACGGCGGCCATCATGCTGGCCGGCTTCCAGCAGTTCGGCCTTCAACCTGGCCCCTTGCTGTTTGCCACCAATCCGCAACTGGTCTGGGGCCTGATTGCCAGCCTGTTGATTGCCAATTTCATGTTGCTGGTTTTGAACCTGCCGTTGATCGGTCTCTGCGTAAAGCTGCTGACCATCCCGAAGCCCTGGCTTTACGCTGGCATCCTGCTGTTTGCCACGCTTGGCACGATTGGCGCCAATCCCTCGGTGTTCGAACTTGGCATGCTACTGGCCTTCGGAATTCTCGGATATGTCATGCGCATCTTCGGTTATCCGATCGCGCCTGCGGTCATCGGCCTCATTCTTGGTCCGCTTGCTGAGCAGCAATTGCGCCGGGCGCTGGCGATAGGGCAGGGGGATTTCACGGTGCTGTTCACATCTCCGATTGCCGTTGGTCTGTTCCTCGTTGCCGCCGCTGCCTTCTTCATTCCGCTGATCATGAGGATTCGCGGGCGCGGGCAGGTCCTGTCCCAGCTTGCAGCCAATGAAGATTGAGTTTCAGCCGGAGTTGAAAATTAACAGTGAACAGCCCCCTGCGCCAGAATGGCGCAGGGGGCTGTTCTGTTTTATTCACACGACTTATCTGCAAATTTCTCTTGAAATGAGCTGTGTTTGGCTCACTTCGGCTTAAAAAGCCGCGCCAATTGATAGATCCGCAAAGCTCAATAGGGGAACAGCCCGACTTGTTTAGGTTGCATGGCTACAGTGCGTTTATGTGCATTGAAACCAGCTAATGGAAGGCTCATCTTTGCTCTGTAAGATTTAACAAGGAAAGAGAACGAAAATGGCTTCCCTCCCCCGTAAAGGCTTTATCGGTCGTGCCATCGCCGTGTTCGGTGCAGCAACCGCAGCTGCCGCGGCTGTAGATGGGCATCGCCAGCCGCGTGACCGCGACCTGCGTCTTCTGGGCATCGATCCCCTAAGCTTCCGCAATATCAAGCGCGCTGACTGAATTTTTTCATATCCGCATGTAAAAGCCCGCCAGTTGTGCAAACTGGCGGGCTTTTTGTTTGGCAAGACGCTCTTGTCCGTGCAGCACACGGCGCCACAAAGGAGCCCGGTGCCGCCGCAGGCTTTTTACGCCTTCTGGTGTTCGCGTTTGTTGTAACGGATAGACGACCAGAGAGAGATGCCGATCAGTGCCGCACCGCCGAGGCCGGTAATCACTTCGGGAATATGCACCAGCGTCTGACAATACATGATCACCGAGAGGATCAGGATCGCGTAGAAGGCGCCATGTTCCAGGTAACGGTATTCCGCGAGTGTGCCTTTTTCGACCAGCATGATCGTCATCGAGCGAACATACATGGCACCGATACCAAGGCCGATGGCGATTACGAACAGGTTTTGGGTGAGCGCAAACGCGCCAATCACACCGTCGAAGGAGAAGCTGGCGTCGAGCACTTCGAGATAGATGAAGGCGCCCAAGCCACCCTTGGCCGCAGCACTCATCGTTTGCTGGGAGGCATCAAGGAGACCGCCGACCAATTCGACGGCGAGGAAGGTCAACAGGCCATAGATGGCGCTGTAAAGGAAGGTAATTGCTTCCGCTCCCTCCAGGAAAGACGAAAACAGCAGGATCAGCACCAGGACGAAGGCAACTTCAATGCCCTTGATGCTTGCGTATCGCGCCATATGCTTTTCGATAAAGGCGATCCAATGAACGTCTTTTTCCTGATCGAAAAAGTAGTTGAGACCAACCATCATCAGGAATGTGCCGCCGAAAGCGGCAATCGGCAAATGCGCTTCATTCATGATCCGCGCATATTCCGCCGGTTCGGCAGCGGCCAGTTTCAGGGCTTCGATTGGACCGATCTGGGCCGCGATGGCGACGATTGCCAGTGGAAAAATGATTCGCATGCCGAAGACGGCGATCAGGATACCCCAGGTCAGGAAGCGTTGCTGCCAGACGGGGGTCATTTCCTTCAGCTTGTTTGCGTTGACAATGGCGTTGTCGAAGGAAAGCGAGATTTCCAGAACGGCAAGGACGGTGCAGATGAAGAACACACTGGCCATGCCGCCAAGCGTGCCTGTCATGTTCCAGCCGAGCCAGGCACCGAGTGCAAGACCTGCAATGGTGACGATGAAGGCCCATTTGAAATAGCTGAGAACGGAATTGGAAGGGGTTGCCGTGCTCATGCCCGCACCTCCAAAACGCGAGGGAAAAGCGGGGTGGCACGCGAACGACCGTCGGACATGCCGAAACGATCGCGCGAAAAACACGTGAATGGAATTGTCATTACATTATAATCCGCCGGCCATGATTGCTGGCGGTACCGACATCACGAGAGCGCCGTAAACTCTCGCCAGAGGGGCCCGGCACCATAAGTTCACTCCGCAAAGACCGATGTCTGGCTATGCGGCAGCATATGTTAACTACCAGCCATGCGAGCAAGGTCAAGTGCTGTTGTGTAAATGCAAACAACCATCGCACAGATAGGCATTCGTAACGTCTGAGGAAACGGCGCTAAAGACGAAAAAGGTGGAGAAAGCATCCTCCACCTTCATCTGTCGTCTTACCGGTTTGAAATCGGATTATACCCGCTCCAGCGCCACTGCGATGCCCTGGCCGACGCCAATGCACATGGTAGACAGCGAGTAGCGTCCGCCGCTGAGCGACAATTCCAGTGCCGCCGTGCCGGTAATGCGTGCGCCGGACATGCCGAGCGGATGGCCGAGGGCAATGGCTCCACCATTGCGGTTGACGCGCGGATCGTCATCGGCGATGCCGAGCTGGCGAAGGGTTGCCAGTCCTTGAGAGGCGAAGGCCTCGTTCAACTCGATTACATCCAGCTGGTCCTGGGTCAGGCCGAGCCGATCCAGCAGCTTCTGGCTGGCGGGGGCAGGGCCAATGCCCATCACCCGGGGCGGCACACCGGCAGTAGCACCACCCAGAATGCGGGCAATCGGCGTCAGACCATATTTGCGTGCGGCAGCCTCGGAGGCGATAATCAGAGCGGCGGCCCCATCATTGACGCCGGACGCATTGCCTGCGGTTACCGTGCCGCCTTCCTTCTTGAAAGGCGTTCCGAGCTTTGCCAGGGTTTCAATCGTGGTGGCGCGGGGGTGCTCGTCCTTATCGACGATCACCGGGTCGCCTTTGCGCTGGGGAATGGTCACCGGGGTGATTTCTTGGCCTAAGCGGCCATTGGCCTGCGCTTGCGATGCATTGTTCTGGCTTCTGACCGCAAAAGCATCCTGGTCTTGGCGGGAAATCTTGTAATCTTCCGCAACATTTTCGCCGGTTTCCGGCATGGAATCGACGCCATATTGCTTTTTCATCAACGGATTGACGAAACGCCAGCCGATGGTCGTGTCATAGATTTCAGCATTGCGGGAAAAGGCCGTCTCTGCCTTTGGCATCACGAATGGCGCCCGGCTCATGCTTTCGACGCCACCGGCAATCATCAATTCTGACTCGCGGGATTTAACGGCGCGGGCTGCCGCGATCACGGCATCCATGCCAGAACCGCACAGCCGGTTGATGGTCGTGCCGGTTACCGAGACTGGCAGGCCTGCCAGCAGCAGCGACATGCGCGCCACGTTGCGGTTGTCTTCACCGGCCTGGTTGGCGCAGCCGAAGATCACGTCATCGACCGCTTCCCAGTCCAGGCTCGTGTGTTTGGCAAGCAGGGCCTTGAGCGGCACCGCGCCGAGGTCATCGGCACGAACGGAGGAAAGCGCTCCACCAAACCTACCGATGGGAGTGCGGATATAATCGCAGATAAAAGCTTCGGTCATTTGGGGGTCCTCAAAGCGCGGGTACAGTGAGATCGGCGATCGGCCCATCTACGTGCAGCTTTGCGCCGGTCATTGCCTGCAATTCGTCCAGCGTCATGGCGGCGAGCATCTCGCGCACCACGAAATGGCCCTTGGTGATATCGATCACGGCATGGCTGGTATAGACACGGGTAATGCAGCCGACGCCGGTCAACGGGAAGGTGCATTTGTCCAAAAGCTTGAACTCGCCCTTTTTGCTGACATGTTCGGTGATGACGAAAACCTGTTTTGCGCCATGCACCAGATCCATGGCGCCGCCCACGGCAGGCACGCCCTTGCTCCCGACCCGCCAATTGGCGAGATCGCCATTTTGTGCGACCTGATAGGCGCCGAGAATGGCGACATCCAGATGGCCGCCACGCACCATGGCAAAGCTATCGGCATGGTGGAAAAACGCAGCGCCCGGTTTCAGCGTGACCGCCTTTTTGCCGGCGTTGATCAGGTCCCAGTCTTCCTCGCCTTCCGGCGGCGCTTCGCCAAAATTCAGAATGCCGTTTTCCGTGTGAAAAATCGCCTGACGGCCCGGCGGCTGATATTGCGCCACCATTTCGGGAAAGCCGATGCCGAGATTGACATAGGCACCGTCGGCAATGTCCTGGGCTGCGCGCCAGGCGATCTGGGCGTTGGAAAGCTTGATGTCTTCGCGGGTGTTGATACTCATGAATAGGCCACTCCCGCGCGGATCAGCGCTTCTTCCTGTTGTGGATTGGCGATCTCAACGACGCCATCGATGAAAATGCCGGGGGTTATGATAATTTCGGGATCAATCTCACCGGGGGCAACAATTCTTGAGACCTGCGCAATGGATTTTGTGGCGGCCATACACATCAGAGGATTGAAATTGCGGCCAGCCTTTTTGTAGGTGAGGTTGCCAAGCAAATCGCCAAGATCGGCTTTGACGATGGCGAAATCCGCCTTCAGCCAGCGTTCTTGCACATAATGCCGCCCGTCGAATTCGGTAATCACCTTGCCCTCTGCCAGTTCGGTGCCATAGCCAGTGGGGGTGTAAAAGGCAGGGATGCCAGCGCCGCCGGCGCGAATGCGCTCGGCCAGCGTGCCTTGCGGCACCAGTTCCAGCTCAATTTCGCCAGCCAGATAGCGTTCGTTGAAGGCCCGTGGATCGGAAGAACGCGGAAAGGAGCAGATCATCTTCCTGACCATGCCCGCATCGATCATTGCAGCGATACCGATCCGGCCATTGCCTGCATTATTGTTGATGACCGTCAGGTTCTTTGGCCCTTTGTCGATCAGGGCGTGAATGAGTTCGATAGGCGCGCCGGAGCCGCCAAAGCCGCCAATCATTACTGTGGCGCCGTCATTGATACCGGCAACGGCGTCTGCCGCGCTGGCGATTGTCTTATCCATGGGATTCTCCCGTTTGCGATTGCGCCAGGTGAAAACCAGGCGCGCCTCCGAGCTGAAAGATAAGGCCGGACCGATGACCTCGCAACCAGTTTGTGCGATAATTGACATTTGTTCGAATATCGCACAAACCTGTTGCGATTGAGGAGAGCATGATGCGCGAAACGGATATCATGGGCGGGTTTGCCAAGGGCCTGAAGATCATCGAGGCTTTCGAAGAGGCAGCGCCACGCCTATCCATTGCGGAAGCAGCAAGGCTGTCGGGCCTGGATCGAGCCACGGCCCGACGATGTTTGCTGACGCTTTCTCAACTGGGCTATGCCGATTATGACGGCAAGTTCTTCTCCCTGACGCCAAAGATCCTGCGGCTCGGCCACGCCTGGCTCTCGGCGACCCCGTTGCCTGCCATTCTACAGCCGCATCTCGATCAGCTCAGTGAAAAAGTTGGACAGAGCGCGTCTGCTTGCGTTCTCGACGGGACGGAGATTGTCTACATCGCCCGCGCCTCACAACGGCGTGTCATGTCAATAAACCTGATGCCGGGCAGCCGGTTGCCAGCCTATTCCGCCTCCATGGGGCGGGTTTTGCTGGCTGGATTGAGTGATGCCGAGATCAGGGACGTTCTGGCGGCATCGGTGTTGAAGGCCAATACGGCCTTTACCCGAACCGATCCGGAAGAACTCATGGCCGAAATTGCTGATGTGCGGCGCCAAGGCTATGCAATCATCGATCAGGAACTGGAAATCGGCCTGTGTTCTATTGCCGTACCGGTGTATGACAGCCGGGGCCAGATGGCGGCGGCTATCAATATCGGCGCGCCGGCCGCTCTTATCCCCGCATCGGAAATGGCTGAGCGCTACCTTCCGGCGCTGCTGGCGACACAAGCTATTCTGAAGCCGTTGCTGCGCTGATTTCCGCCTGCGCGCGGTCGCTGAGGTTTTGAAGTTTTTGCCGTTCCGCGAGGCGCCAGGCCCGTGGTGTCAGGCCGGTTTCCCGGGTGAAAAAACGGGTAAAATAGGCGGGATCGGTAAAGCCGTGGTTGAGCGCGATAGCCTGAATACTGGTTTGGCTGAAGATCAACTCCTGTTGGGCGATTTCCAGCTGTTTACGAGCGATCAATTGTTGCAGGGTTGCGCCGGTCCCCGCCTTGGCAAGCCTGTTCAGATGGGTGGGTGAAAGGCCCATTTCCCGCGCATAGAAGGCCGCGGTCTTGTGGCTGCGAAAATGGGCGGCAATCAGTGCGTTAAGCTTTTCCATCCGCCGGTCATTGGCCGTCAGAGTCAACCTGTCTGGAGAGGCGTCCGGCGCGGCCTGCCTTGCCAGCAGAAGCACGACAGTCGCAAGATAGGCCTCGAGCAATCCGTTACGGCCCGGTTTTGCACCAGCATATTCCTCGGCAATCCTTTCCATCAACTGACCGATTTCGATTGCACATGGCTCGCCTTCCAAAGGCATATAACGAGGCAGGGGCAAGGCCTGTTTCAGGCTGGTTCGAACAGCAAGCGGCAGGGCTGCTGGCAGAACGGTGATGATCATGCCCTTGATTGCGCGCGAAAACCGAAATCCATGGCTAAACAGCGGTGGAACGATGATGGCGGCAGGTGGGGTGATGCCAATCACCTCTGCGTCCAGCGTCGCATCTCCCTGGCCCTCGGAAATGTACAGAATTTGCAGAAAATTCTCATGGCGGTGGAGGTCGATTTCGAAGCGATACAGGCTGCTGCGCGAAAAAAGTGTTTCGCAATGCAGCAAAAACTCACCGGAAACCTCGGTTTTTTCGCCATATAGCTTGTAAGTCGGTATGGCAGCCATGGTCGCAGCATCCTTCAATCATGGTCGGATAGTGCAAGTTTTGGATTGAAAAGTCCATTGAGCTGAAGGGACGAAACGGTCAATTTCTTGATCAGGAGCAAATTCGGGAGGATATCATGCGTACTCAAGTCGTCATTATTGGCTCAGGCCCCTCTGGCTTGTTGCTGGGGCAATTGCTGCATCGCAAGGGCATAGAGACCGTCATTATCGACCGCGTCGGCCGCGACTATATTCTTGGTCGCGTTCGCGCCGGCGTGCTGGAACAAGGCATGGTAGGCATGCTGGAAAAGGCCGGTGCTGCTGATCGCCTCCACCGCGAAGGCCTGCCGCATGACGGTTTTTCGCTGGCATTCGATGGGCGTGATCACCGCATCGATCTCTTCAATTTGACCGGCGGCGACCGGGTTATGGTCTATGGTCAGACCGAAGTGACCCGCGATCTGATGGACCAGCGCGATGCAGCCGGTGCCTTGACCATTTATGATGCCGTCAATGTCGAGCCGCATGATTTCTCAGGCGAAAGCCCCTATGTCACCTATGAGAAAGACGGTGTCAGCCACCGGATCGATTGCGATTTCATCGCCGGATGTGACGGATTCCATGGCGTCAGCCGCAAATCCGTTCCCCAGGGCGCCATCAAGGAATTCGAGCGGATCTATCCTTTCGGCTGGCTGGGTGTGATGGCCGAGGTGCCACCTGTGGCCCATGAACTGATTTATGCCAACCATCCGCGTGGCTTTGCGCTGTGTTCCATGCGGTCCAACACCCGTAGCCGCTACTATGTGCAATGCCCGCTGGAAGACAAGGTTGAAGACTGGAGCGACGACCGGTTCTGGGATGAGTTGCGCCGTCGCCTTCCGGCAGAACATGCCGAAGCCATGGTGACTGGGCCATCCTTCGAAAAATCGATTGCGCCGCTACGCTCTTTCGTCACCGAACCCATGCGGTTCGGCCGACTGTTCCTGGCCGGTGATGCCGCCCATATCGTGCCGCCGACCGGTGCCAAGGGGCTTAATCTCGCTGCCAGTGACATCCATTATCTCAGCGAAGGCCTGATTGAATTCTACAGCGATAAATCCAGCGCCGGGATTGATGAATATTCGGTACGGGCGCTGGCCCGCGTCTGGAAGGCCGTGCGGTTTTCCTGGTGGATGACGACCATGATGCACCGTTTTCCCGATACCGGCGATTTCGGACAGCGCATTCAGGAAGCTGAGTTGGATTATCTCGTTCATTCGCGTGCCGCGTCTACGTCATTGGCTGAAAACTATGTCGGCCTGCCGTACTGAGCAAGCCGTTAAGGCATAATGGCTGCTGCCGCATCGCGGATTGCTTGCATGAGCAGTGATTGCGGCAGCGTCGCCATGGCGTCGGCGCGGATGGTCAATCCGACCGGGCCACGCGTCGGGGAACAGTCTATCGGAAGGGCGCAAATCGTTCCTTCTGCTATGTCGCCCGCCACAACACCCTCGGAAATCACCCAGACGGCGTCGCTGATTTTTAGAAAGGCACGGCCGAAGGAATCGGAAACCGTTTCGATCTGGTTGGGGAGGGTGGCTACGCCGTTGGCGATCAGGAAATAATCAACCAAGGGACGGATGATCGAGTTGCGGGTCGGCATCAGTACCGGAAATTCACGCATCCGCTCAAACGGAGCACTTTCGCCCGTCAGCAATGGATGGCCCGACCGGACGACGAAAACCACAGGTTCCGAATAGAGATGCTCAAAGGAAAATCCTGCCATTTTCTCCGGCGCCGCCAGCCGGCCTACCACGAGATCCAGCTCCCCAATCCGCAATTGTTCGAGCAGGACCGAATTGTCGCCGGTGACGATCTTGATCGGGCTTCTGGAGTTTTCCGTGAGGAACGCCGTCATGGCCTGGGGCATGATGCGGGTTGCGACGGTTGGCAACGCGCCGACCCGCACTGGCGGTCCGGCCTTGGCCGCTTCCTGCGAAACAGAATCGACCGCATGGCGCAGGGCGGTCAGGGTTGCGCCCGCATGGCGCAGAAAGACCTCACCATAGCGCGTGATGCGAATGCCGCGCCCTTCGCGCTCAAACAGGCTGACGCCCAATATCTCTTCCAGCTCGCGTACCGTTTTGGTCACCGCAGGTTGGCTGACATGCAGCAGATTGGCGGATTTCACCACGCTTTTTTGCCGCGCAACCTCGACAAAGGTTTGAAGATGACGAAACTTGATGCGCTGATCGATCATATTTCCCATAACCTACAGGTTATCATTGGTGGCGATAATGTCATTTTACTTAACCGATTGGCTGTCGCAAGATCGAGTTCGGAGGATAAGTGATGAAATTTCTAAAGACGACGGATGCGGTTATCCATTACCGCACGATTGGCCTGGAGAGTGGCAAGCCGGTGATTGCGTTTGCCAATTCACTCGGCACGGATTTCCGGATCTGGGACGAGGTGATCGAACGGCTCCAGGATCGTTACGCCTTCGTGCTGCATGACAAGCGCGGTCATGGCCTGTCGGATCTCGGAAATCCTCCCTATTCGATGGCGACACATGTCGATGACATGGCTGCAATACTGGACCATCTTTCGTTAAAACAGGTGATTGTCGTCGGGCTTTCCGTCGGAGGTCTGATTGCCCAGGGCCTTTACGCCAGTCGACCCGATCTGGTGCGGGCGCTTATTCTCAGCAATACCGCCCATAAGATCGGTTCTGCCGAAATGTGGAATACCCGCATTGCGACAATTCAAAACAACGGCATCGGAGCCTTGCTTGAGCCGATCATGGAGAGGTGGTTCACGCCACCGTTCCGCACGACGGATAATTCGCTCTATGCAGGCTGCTGCACCATGTTGCTGCGCCAGTCAGCAGAAGGCTATTGCGGCACTTGCGCTGCGTTGCGCGATGCCGATTTCACGGAGCAGGCATCGGCTATCGCCGTTCCGACGCTATGTGTCGTTGGCGACCAGGATGGCTCGACCCCGCCAGCCCTGGTGCAATCGCTGGCGGAGTTGATTGCCGGTAGCCGGTTCTCAGTCGTGGCTGAGGCAGGCCATATTCCATGCCTTGAGCAACCGGACGCCTATGTGGCGGCCTTGCTGCCGTTTTTGGATGACTTGGCCTGACCTAAAAACAAAAGACGAGATCGTCGCGGAGACAGAGCGGACATGACGGATAAAGCAGATACAGCATCAGACGCGCATCGGCGCGGTATGAAAACCAGGCGTTCCGTGCTTGGTGACGCCCATGTGGATCGGGCAACAGCGGCGGCCACCGCCTTCGATCAGCCCTTCCAGACGCTGATTACGGAAAGTGCCTGGGGAACCGTGTGGTCGAGTGAGCAGTGGACGAAACGTGAGCGTTCGATGGTGACCATCGCGCTGCTGGCCGCCCTTGGCCAGGATGAGGAAGTGGCGATGCACATTCGCGCCACGGTCAATACCGGGGCAACCCGCGAGGATATACGCGAGGCGCTGATGCATGTGGCGATCTATGCGGGCGTTCCAGCCGCAAACCATGCGTTCAAGATTGCCAAGGGCGTTTACGCGCAGATGGATGCCGATGCAGCCTCAGCCTAACCGGCATCAGGAAGGCTGCAACGGAGAAACTTGAGGAGGAAAGACATGAAGAATTCCCTGCCGGAAACCGGGCCGTTTTTTGCCCGTGACCGGGATATGCATCCGCCGGCCTATGCCCCCTGGTACAAGACCAGTGTGCTGCGTTCGCCGCAGCGGGCGCTGATTTCGCTTGAAGGCACGAAGAGCGAAATTACCGGTCCGGTCTTCGGACACGGACTGTTGAACGATACCGATAATGATCTGATCCTAAACTATGCAAAACCAGGCGAAATGGCGATTGGCCAGCGCATTCTGGTGCATGGTCGGGTGCTGGACGAGCGTGGGGTCGGCGTAAACGGCGCTTTGGTTGAATTCTGGCAGGCCAATGCCGGTGGGCGTTATCGCCACAAGAAGGAAACCTATCTGGCAGCGCTCGATCCGAACTTCGGCGGGGTAGGTCGTACCATCACCGACGAGAACGGCTATTACTGGTTCAAGACCATCAAGCCCGGTGCCTATCCCTGGCCGAACGGCGTCAATGACTGGCGCCCGGCGCATATTCATTTTTCCATTTTCGGCCACGGCTTTGCCCAGCGCCTCATCACCCAGATGTATTTCGAAGGTGATCCGATGATCTGGCTGTGTCCGATCGTCAAAACCATTCCGGATGAAGAGGCGATCAAACGCCTGGTGGCGCCGCTGGATATGAATGCGGCCATCCCGATGGACATGCGCGCCTATAAATTCGATATCGTCCTGCGCGGACGCCGCTCGACACTGTTTGAAAATCGCAAGGAGGGCAACTGATATGGTACAGCCACTCGGTTACCTGAAGGAATCGCCCTCGCAGACGGCTGGTCCCTATGTTCATATCGGTTGCACACCGAACTTCTGCGGCATTGAGGGGATCTTCAAGGAAGATCTCGGTTCTGGTCCGCTTTATAACGACAAAACCCGTGGTGAACGCATCACCATTCGCGGTTTCGTTTATGATGGTGGCGGGAATGCGCTGAAAGACGCGCTGATCGAAATCTGGCAGGCCGATAGCGATGGGCTTTACAACAGCCCATCCGAAACCGGCGGCAAAGCGGACCCGAATTTCCTCGGTTGGGCTCGTTGTCCAGGCGATATGTCAACCGGTGAATTCGTCTTTCACACCATCAAGCCGGGCAAGGTTCCCTTTGCCGGAGGCCGGTGGATGGCACCGCATGTGACCTTCTGGGTCGTGGCGCGCGGAATTAATATTGGCTTGCAGACACGCATGTATTTTCCGGAAG
Organism: Agrobacterium vitis; assembly: GCF_037039395.1. Classification (NCBI taxonomy): domain Bacteria; kingdom Pseudomonadati; phylum Pseudomonadota; class Alphaproteobacteria; order Hyphomicrobiales; family Rhizobiaceae; genus Gillisella; species Gillisella vitis. Next base: position 211,156 of record NZ_CP146244.1, read on the forward strand.
AAGAGGCGGCCAATGCCGCAGATCCGCTTCTGGCGCGTATCGAGCACAAGGTGCGTATTCCGACATTGATTGCCAAAAAGCAGGGCAATGATTACGTGTTCGATATTCACCTGCAAGGCGAAAACGAAACTGTCTTCTTCGATATCTGATTGGCATCATGAGCATTTCCCCATTTGAACACCCCTTCCTCTCCGGCCTGTTTGGCGATGAGGCTTTTGCGGCCTTGTTTGCCGGGCAGGCGGATATTGCCGCCATGTTGTCCTTTGAGGCGGCGCTGGCCAAGGCTCAAGGGGAGGCCGGGGTGATCGAGGCGGGAGATGCCACGGCGATCCAGGCGGGCCTCGCCCGTTTCGAAGTGGATCTCGATGCCTTGAAAACGGCCACGGCACGCGATGGCGTGGTCATTCCCGAATTGGTCGGCCAGATGCGCAAAGCCATCGGCGGTGCAAGCGCTGCAAAATTACATTTCGGCGCTACCAGCCAGGATGTCATCGATACCAGCCTCGTGCTGCGTCTGAAGACGGCGGCGGGACTCCTCGACGAGCGGTTGGCGGCATTGATCGCCGGGTTTGAGCAGATGGACGCCGCTTTTGGGCAGAATGCTCTGATGGGCCATACGCGCATGCAGGCGGCGATCCCGATTACGGTTTCAGACCGGATCGCAGCCTGGATTGGACCTTTGCAACGGCACCGCTCTCGCCTACAGGCTCTGCTTGGCGATGGTTTTGCCCTGCAATTTGGCGGTGCGGCCGGAACATTGGAAAAGCTCGGCGACAAAGGTCCTGCGGTGCGCGCCAGACTGGCTGACCTGCTTGGACTTCAGGATGCGCCGCAATGGCATAGCCAGCGTGACCGGATCGTCGCGTTTGCCGATCTTCTTTCACTGATCTCCGGCAGCATTGGCAAATTCGGCCAGGACGTGGCGCTTCTGGCGGAAATGGGCGGTGAAATTCAATTGACCGGCGGTGGCGGCTCCTCGGCCATGCCGCATAAGCAAAACCCGGTTGGGGCGGAAACGCTGGTGACGCTCGCCCGTTTCAATGCCGTACAGATTGCTGGTCTGCATCAAAGCCTTGTCCATGAACAGGAGCGCTCCGGCGCTGCCTGGGCCTTGGAATGGTTGCTGCTGCCGCAGATGGTTGTGGCGACGGGGGCCGCCACAAAAACCGGATTGCTATTAATCGGTTCTATCGCCCGGCTTGGTAAATCGGCCTGATATCAGGCGGACAAGCGAAGTCTGCCGATTGCCGAATACGAAGGGTCATTGAAAATGACTATCTCGTCACATCGATCACCACCCGGCCACGGGTTTTCCCAGCCAGGATGGCCTCTGCCAGTGCGGGTAAATTGGACATCGGCTCGACAGTCGTCATGGTTGTCAGGTGGTCGCGGTTGAGGTGCTGGTCGAGAAACTCCCAGGCGCGAATGCGCTTTGCCATCGGCGTCATGACGGAATCGATGCCAAGCAGGGCCACCCCACGCAGGATGAATGGCATGACGGTTGCAGGCAGGTCGGCACCGCCAGCCAGTCCGCAGGCTGCAACGGCACCATTATAGACGGTTTGGGCGATGACATTGGCGAGTGTGGTTGAACCAACGCTATCGATGGCGCCGGTCCAACGTTCTTTTTGCAAGGCACCGGCCTTTTGCGCCAACTCGGCACGATCAACGAATTGGCTGGCCCCAAGCGCTTTCAGGTAATCATGGGTTTCAGGCCTGCCAGTGGATGCCGTTACCTGATAGCCCCGCGAAGCCAAAAGGCTGACGGCCATGGAGCCAAGGCCGCCGCCAGCCCCCGTCACCAGAACCTCATCATTCCCCGGCTGGATTACCCCCCAATCCTCAAGGGCCAAAACGGCGAGGGCGGCGGTATAGCCGGCTGTGCCGATGGCCATTGCTTCCTGCAAGGAGAAGCCTTCAGGCAGCCGCAGCAGCCATTCCGGCTTGACGCGCTGGTATCGGCTATAGCCGCCGCCTTCCGTCTCGGTCATGCCGAACCCGTTAACGACCACGCGGTCACCGGGCTTCCAGTCCGGCGAGCGCGAGTCCACCACCGTTCCGGCAAGATCGGCCCCGGCGATGATAGGCGTGCGCCGGGCAATCCGACCGGCGCCCGTAAAGGCCAATCCGTCCTTATAGTTCAAGGTCGAATAGGCAACTTCCACCAGCACGTCGTGATCGGCCAGATCCGCCAGCGTCAATTGCCGAAAGACACCTTTTGGCTTGCCGTTGACGGTATCGATGACGATTGCGGTGAATGGTTCGGTCATGATTGTCTCCTCGCTATCAGTGCCGTGGAATCTGCCATGTCCCGTTCGGCCTGGCTACTGTCGATTCGTCTAAGCTGGTGGGGGCATGAATGAGGAAACCAGCGACATTCCTTCGAGAACGATGAAGAATGGGATGGGGTCCATCGCTTTGCTCCCGGCTGGACGAATAAAAAGGGTGCGAAGGCCCAACCGAGGCGAAAGAATTTCCGGCTGCGATTATTCCCTGTTTTCAAGGCGGTGAGGGCTGGCTTTGATCTGTGCTCTTCCAGTCACGCATTGAAAAACAATGGGTTATACGCGGGGTTTCGCAAGGCTTTGCGCAGTTATGATGCGGCTTGGAAAGGAGTGATTAACCTTTATTTTTTACTTCTATAGGGGACAAGAGCCATTCCAAATGAACTGTTAGGCATCATGCGCGTTCCAACACAGAATAGTCCCCGTTCTTCCGATCAGTCCGGTCATGACGATCCGCAGTCTGGCGCGGTGTCTTCATCCGATCAGGGCCGACAATCCGGTCCGAACGGGCCGCTGGAGCCTTGGCAATCGGCCTTCGTCTTGGGGCCGAATGTGCGCTTTACCCGCACACCGGAAGCCGCCATCAACAAGCGCCGGGAAGCTGAGGCCGCAGCCGAGCAGGCAGCAGTTGTCGCCGCCTTGCAGAAGGCTGTCGATCAGGCTCGCGTATCCACCCCTGTGGCCTCCGTTTCCCCCGATCTGGCGTCGACCACGGCTATGCCTGCATCGATTGCTCCTGATTCCGCAGCGCAGAACACGAGCTTTTTCGGATTGCCGAAGACGGGCAGCCCGCTCATCGTCCCACGCCGTGCGCCTCCACCAAGGCCGGTCAATGCGCGTCCACCACAGCCCGTTGCCGAGGTGTCAGTGGCTGAACCTGTTCAGGATCAGTTGTCTGCCCAGGCTGAGGTTGTTCAAGTGCCGCAGATTGTTATCGCCCCGCAATTTTCGCCGGAGACGCTGGTGCGGTCCTTGCCGAGCTCACAGAGAATCGAATCTATCGGTGCGGAACTGCCGCAATTGCCTGAGGCGCTGCGTTTGCGTCAGGCGGCGGCATCCATGCGCATGGCAGAGAATATCGAGTTGAACCTGCGCAATGAGGGCCTGTCGGTGGCCGCTGCTGAGGAAAATTCAGCGGGCGAGGCGCAGGCGGCGCCTGTTGTCGCTACAGCGCAGCTGTCGGTGTCCGATTTCGCATTTTTCGAAATGCTCGCCGATCCCTTTGATCTGCCCGTTGAGGTCGAGGCTCCAAGGGTCGCTTTGGCGCCGGTATGGACGCCCATTCCTGCGGTCACGCCCGTGTCAGAGCCGGTTAGCGGTTCGGTGGCTGCGCTTTATCGCGAAATCCGGGTGCGCCATGGCGCGGAACAGGCCATTTCCGTGCCTGCTCCCACCATCATTGTCGAAGAGAATGCTGAGCAGCCCGTTCCGCCTGCGCCAGTGGTTGAACCGGTTGTCGAGCTCGCTGCAGAGCCTGAAATTGTCGCTGACGTATCGGAAGCGGCTCCTGCCGATCTTGCCCCTTGGGAAGAGCCTGCTCAGCCTGTGGACGTCGTTCCAGACCTTTCTTTTGTCGAAGCTCAACCGATCGTTTTGGCGCCGGTGGCGATTACGCGTCCCATTTCGGAAACCATCAGGGCCAATCGTGCCATTGGCGGCCTGGAAATGAACCGTCATCACCCGTTCGATGGCGATTTCGTTTTCCCGTCGATCAGCCTGTTGCAGGAGCCGCCGGCTGCTCGCGCCGAGGCGATGTTGCCGGAAGCGCTGGAGCAGAGCGCCGGTTTGCTGGAAAGCGTGCTGGAGGATTTCGGCATTCGCGGCGAGGTCATTGACGTGCGCCCCGGTCCTGTCGTGACGCTGTATGAATTCGAACCGGCACCCGGCATTAAATCGTCGCGGATCATCGGCCTTGCCGACGATATCGCCCGCTCGATGTCGGCGCTCTCGGCCCGTGTTGCCGTCGTACCCGGTCGCAATGTCATCGGCATCGAATTGCCCAATGCTGTGCGAGAAACCGTTTATCTGCGCGAACTGATCGAATGCGAGGATTATTGGGAAAGCCGGTTCAAGCTGGCGCTTTGCCTCGGTAAATCGATTGGCGGCGAACCGGTTATCGCTGAACTCGCCAAGATGCCGCATCTTCTGGTGGCAGGCACGACGGGGTCAGGCAAATCGGTGGCCATCAACACGATGATCCTGTCGTTGCTTTACCGGCTGAAGCCGGAGGAATGCCGGTTGATCATGGTCGATCCAAAAATGCTGGAACTGTCTGTCTATGACGGCATTCCTCATCTGCTGACCCCCGTCGTGACCGACCCGAAAAAGGCCGTCATGGCGTTGAAATGGGCGGTTCGCGAAATGGAAGACCGCTATCGCAAAATGTCGCGGCTCGGTGTGCGCAATATCGATGGTTATAACGCCCGTGCTGCCCAGGCTCGCGAGAAGAACGAGGTGATTACCGTCAGCGTCCAGGTCGGATTTGATCGTCATTCAGGCGAGATCCTCTATGAGGATCAGGATCTCGACATGTCGCATATGCCCTATATCGTCATTATTGTTGACGAAATGGCCGACCTGATGATGGTGGCGGGCAAGGAAATCGAAGGCGCAATCCAGCGTTTGGCGCAGATGGCGCGTGCGGCGGGCATTCATCTGATCATGGCGACCCAGAGGCCGTCCGTCGATGTCATCACCGGCACGATCAAGGCGAATTTCCCGACCCGGATTTCCTTCCAGGTGACATCCAAGATCGACAGCCGCACTATTCTGGGCGAGCAGGGTGCGGAACATCTGCTGGGCCAAGGTGATATGCTGCACATGGTTGGCGGTGGCCGGGTTTGCCGTGTCCACGGTCCGTTTGTCTCGGATGCCGAAGTCGAGCAAGTCGTGGCACATCTGAAGACGCAGGGCCGTCCTGAATATCTCGGCACGGTGACCGAGGAAGATGGCGGCGAACCCATGGCCAGTGCGCCTGCCGTTGAAGAGACCTACGACCGCGCCCCGGTTGGCGGTAGCAGCGAAGAGAGTGACGAGGTCTATGAAAAGGCCGTCAAGGTGGTGCTGAGAGATCAGAAATGCTCGACGTCCTACATCCAGCGTCGCCTGTCGATCGGCTATAACCGCGCCGCTTCACTGGTGGAACGGATGGAGCGAGAAGGTCTGGTCGGTCCGGCAAACCATGTCGGCAAGCGGGAAATCATTGCCGGTTCTTCATCCGATCCAGTCGGGAACGGCATAGGTTTTGATGACGTCGATTGACTTGAGAGACTGATGATGACGCGCCATTCCTGATGATGGAGATAATGAGGCGCAGAATAAACACCAACGCCGAGCCTCTCACAGAGGTACGGCGTTTTGCGTTTTAACGGCTATTGTGAACGGATTATTCTGGCGGCAGGACGTGGGCGCTGCCGATAACGGTCAAGTGAGCCAGATCGCCCGGCATCGGCAGATCAAGGCGCGACATCCTCACGGAAAGCGTCGGCGCTGCCACATCGTTGCCCTGCAATTGCAAGGTTACAGTTCCACTTGCGCCTGAAAATTCGACATCCAGTATCCGCACGGGTCTGCTTGCATCTGTCTTTGCCTGTTTGATGCAGATCTGCTCCGGGCGCAGCATGATGTCGCCATTGCTGGTGCTAACGCCTTCAACCGGTACCGTTCCGAGCGCGCAATTGGCTTTCCCGGCCGCAAATGTCGCGGGAAGAACGATGGCTTCGCCCAGGAAAAGGGCGGTTTGGCGGTCGATCGGTCGCTCGTAAAGCGCTCTGGGTGCGCCAGCTTGCACCAGCTTACCATCACGCAATACAGCAAGCTGGTCAGCGAAAGACAGTGCCTCTGTCTGGTCGTGGGTGACGAGAATGGTGGTGATCCCGGCTGCTGCAAGCAGTTTTGACACTGCCTTACGCATGGTTTCCCTCAAGCCCGTGTCCAGTGCGGAAAACGGTTCATCCAGCAACATCAGTCGCGGTTGACGGCCAAGGGCGCGCGCCAGTGCCACCCGTTGCTGCTGCCCGCCTGAGAGTTGATGGGGACGCCGGGCGAGCATGGTCGGATCGAGCTCGACCATTTCGGCCAAATTCCTGATCCGCTCAATGCGGTTCTTCAACCCGCGTTCAAATCCGAAGCCGATATTGTCGGCCACACTCAGATGAGGAAACAGCGCGCCGTCCTGAGAAACGATGCCGATGCCGCGCTTATGGGCTGGCTGTATGAAGCCCGGCTCGGCCTGAAGCGCACCGCCAAGGGTGATCCGGCCCGAATCCGGCATTTCGAAGCCGGCGATCAACCGCAAAAGCGTGGTTTTCCCCGAGCCGGAAGGGCCGACGATGGCGGTGCGGCTGCCAGCGGGAATAGCCAGCGAGACATCGTTCAACGCCTGTACATGACCATAGTGTTTGCTGACGGATTGAATATCGAGAAAGGTCATTGGCCAGCCGTGCGTTTGGATTGCGACTGCAAAAGCAGGGTAAGGGGCAGGGAGAGAACGACCATCATCAAGGCGAAGGGAGCCGCTGCCACATAGTCGATTTCGCTGGTCAGCGACCAGAATTTGGTGGCAAGCGTGTCGACCCCATTTGGGGCCAGCATCAGCGTTGCGGTCAGTTCATTGGTGATGCCCATGGCAACCAGCGCGATACTGGCGGCGGCACCGGGTGCGGCCAGCCGCATGGTTGTCAGCCAGACCGCCTGGGTCGGGCTTTTGCCAAGGCTCATGGCGGCCCTTTCCAGTTCCACCGGAGCCTGCGAAATGCTGGAGCGCAAACCAACCATGGCACGCGGCAGGAAAAGCAGGATATAGGCAGCGATCAGCGTTGCGAATGTCTGGTAGAAAGGCAGCGCTACCCTCACAGTGATGGTTACCAGCGCCAGCGCCACGACGACGCCGGGCAGAGAGCCGACATAATAATGGCAGGCTTCCAGCACCTTTTGCAGGCGTCCGGGCGCGCGCACCGACAACCAGGCCATCGGCGCTGCGGCCAGCATCGAGAGGATGCCGCCGGTGACTGCGAGCACGATGGTTTCGACAAAGGCGGTCCAAACCATGTCATTTTGCCAGGCCTGCAAACCGCCGATATAGAGCCACCGCAGCAGCGTATAGACAGGCACGCCAAGCGCCAGCACCGTCACCGTTAGCAGCACCAACAGGGCTGGAACGACAAATCCGCCCAAGCCATGGCGCAGAGACGGCCGAATGGCGCCAGAGCCAACGCGCGCATAGCGCTCGCTGCCGCGCAAAATGCCGTCAAGACCCAAGAGCAGCAGGCAGCAGAACACCAGAACGCCGCTTAGCATATTGGCGGCGGGGCTGTTATAGGCAGACTGAAACTGGTCGACGATGGCGGTTGCAAAAGTGTCGAACCGGATCATCACGAACAGGCCGTACTCGGACAACAGATGCAGCGCCACCAGCAACGCACCACCCAGAATGGCGAGACGCAGTTGCGGCAAGACCACGCGGAAGAAGACTTGCCACGGCCCAAGACCGAGCGAGGCAGCGGCGTCCTCTATGGCCGGATCGAGCCGGCGAAGAGAGGCGGCAACAGGCAAGTAGAGGAACGGGAAATAGGCAAGCACGGAAATTAGAACAGCGCTCCACAGCCCGTGCATGCCGGGGGCAATGCCGATCCAGGCATAGCTGTGCACGAACGCCGGAACAGCAAGCGGCGTCACCATCAGCCAGGACCAAAGCCCGGCCCAGGGCAGGCGTGTCCGCTCGATCAGCCAGGCGAGGGCCACGGCAAGCACGACGGTAATGGGGATGGTTGTTGCTTCCAGCAGGACCGTATTGATCAGCAGGTCGCCGACACGGCCACGAAAGACCAGGGTTTTCACCGTCTCCCAGCCGACATCGACCGTTACCCAGGCGATAAAACCGAGCGGCACAAGGCTGAAGGCCGCGACGAGGCCGGCAATGGCCAGCAGACCGATATGCCCGGCGGGCCGGTGCGGGCGCCCTGCCGTTATCTTTATCTGCGCTTTGGGCGCTGTTTGCCTATTGTCCTGCAACAACGGTATTCGATCTTCTTGTTATGGCAATATCGATATGGGCGGTGTCTGGAAAAGCCAAAATGGCTCTAAAAAAGGCAATCGCCGATTGGCGATTGCCCTAAGCCTTTCTTGAGGGAAAGACAATAGTTTCGAATTGACCGCGACGCCTTGGCAACCGGCCGGGCCGGGTGCCGTAACGCATGCAGACCGCTTTAGAGATTAGCTGTATTAGAGAATCCCGGCAGCCGTCATCATTTCAGTAACTTTCTTGCTGTTCAGCTTGGTCGGCTCGACCTTCGGTGCGTCCAGATCCTTGATCGGCACCAGCTTGGCATTCGACTCCGCGCCCTTGCCCACGGCATATTCATAGGACGTGCCGGTTTTCAGGATCGCCTGGCCTTCCTTGCTGGTCATGAATTTCAAGAAGGCCTGCGCATCCTTCATATGTTGCGTGGACTTGATGATGCCGCCGCCGGAAATGCTCAGAAAGGCGCCGGGGTCCTGATGCTTGAAATAATGCAGCGCGACGTTGCCGCTGTTTTCTGCGGTCTTTGCCTGATCGCCGAACCAGTAATAATGATAGATGACAGCACCTTCGACTTCACCGGCGTTCACAGCCTTCATGGCGACGCTATTGCCCTTGTAGAAAGTGGCATTTTCCTTCAATGCCTTGAGCCACTTGGCGGTCGCGTCCTCACCCTTCAGCTCCAGAAGGGCGCTGACGATGGCCTGGAAATCCGCGCCAGCCGGCGAAGCTGCCCAACGGCCTTTCCACGCCGGATCGGCCAGATCGAGCAGGGATTTTGGCAGCTTGTCTTCGCTGAGCTTGGTCTTGTCATAGGCAAACACCGTGGAGCGGGCGGCAATGCCGATCCATTGGCCATTGGCGGGACGAAACTCTTCCGGCACCTGCGCCAGCGTATCGGCATCAATAGGCGCAAACAGGCCAGCTTGATCGACCAGCGTCATGGCTGGCGAATTTTCCGTCAGAAACACATCGGCGGGTGAGGCTTCGCCTTCCTGCAAGAGCTGATTGGCAAACTGCATGTCGCTGCCCTGGCGCATCGTGACCTTGATGCCGGTCTGTTTGGTAAAGGCTTCGACCCATTCCCGGCCCAGGCTTTCGTGCTGGGCATTATACACCACGATGCCGTCGCCATCGGCGGCGAAAGCCGACGTGATTGCGGTCGTGGTGAAGAGGACGGAAAGAACAGCCATCGCGCTCAGGCCAGAAATACGAGAGATTTTCAAGTCAGTCTCCTTGTCGAAGGGCAGAAGGAAGTCACAAATCTGGACCTTGGTTAGGTAAGCTGAGTATTGAAGTCAAGTTACTCTTGGTTGGGACGCCTGTGGCTGTTGAACGGTTTAGCTGTATCCGATGCCCAAAACGACAGTTGGGCATGCCGAAGGCAACGGAAATGACGGGCTTGATGCCCTTTATCGCTCGCCATCGCGTTATGGGCGCAATCCGCCAGGCGTTTCTGATCACGATGAATTGTACCACGGAGAAGGCAAGTGTGGATTGGAGAGGCTAAATCCGAGAGCCTATCACGGCGCGTTGGCGGCCTTGGCGGCTAGGGTCGAGGCCGCTGCGGCATCGTTTATCGCCGTGCCATCGGAGCGCACGACCACGGCATTGGAGGCGAGATTGAGCCCTGCGGCCTTGAAGGCGGCGAGCAGGCGCTTGATGCCTTCGCGTTTGATCAGGCTGGGATTGCCGGGTCGGCAAGTGAACTTAAAGCGGATGACCATGGAGTTTTCGTTGACCTCCTGAATGCCCTGCATCTTCAGAGGAATGAGAAAATCACCCGCGAATTCCGGTTCTTCCAACAAGGACAGACCGACTTTCTTGGCCGTCTTGCGGATCATTTCCAGATCGGCGTCGCGGTCGAAGCGCAGTTCGAATTTAATCGTGCCCCAATCGCGACTGTAATTGGTAACGGCGGCGATTTGGCCGAAAGGCACTGTATGCACAGGGCCATTGTGGTGGCGCAAACGAACGGAGCGCAGGGAAATCTGCTCGACAGTACCTTGGAGCTTGCCGACATCGATATATTCGTCGATCCGGAAGGCATCTTCCGCCAGGAAGAAGATGCCGGAAACGACATCCTTGACGAGGGCTTGCGAGCCGAATGATACGGCCAGGCCAAGCACGCCGAAGCCCGCGAGAAGCGGTGCCACGTTCACGCCGAGCGAGGTCAGAATGACGAGAAACGCGACCGCCGCCACGGCCCCCATGACCAGATTGCGCACGACAGGCAGAACTGTTGACAATCGGCTGGTGGTTTTCTGTTCGCCATCATCCTCGTGACCCGGCAGTTTGACGGTATTGACCGGTGAAATGGTGTCAAAAAACTTCCAGAGGAAGCCGCAGACAAAGGCACTGCAGACGATAGTAATGCCAAATTGTTGCAGATGGTTCAGCCAATAGGAGGCATCCACCCCCGCATTGGCCAGAAGCGGTTGCCACAGGATGACGGTGATGTGAATTCCAATCAGCCAGATCGCGCCGGAAAACGGAATACGCAAGGCCCAGAGCAGGACCGAGTGCAGGCCCGGACCAAAGATGGCTTCCCGTCGTGTCGCCAGATATTGAAACAGGCCGGACACGCCGCGATGCAGGATAGGAATAAGGATGAACAATATCTGGCTGATGCCGGACACGCGCACCCAGAGGACGTTCTGAGCTGTACCGGCGACCAGAAGACCGAGGAGCCATATGAGAATGGCGGAGACGATGTAGAAATTGGCGATCAGATTACCGGTAATCCGCTGCCATCCGCTGACATGGCTGGAATGAGAGTTGGCGATGTCGCGCCGTCCGACGATGAACCAGACCAGCAGATAGGCGGTGACGATGGTGGAACTGAGGAACAGCCAGCCATCCACCGCCATCGGGGCAAGCCCCCGTGCATCGGCCAGATTAAGGCTGCTATGGGTAAAGCCTGACAGAAAGCCGAAGCCCACCATCATTTTCAGATGCCAGGAGGGGTCGGCAATATCGAACAACGGTTCGGAACCATTGATCCTGGCGAAGAGCAGGCGTCCGAAACTGGCAAAGATCGCTGTCGTCATGGCAATATGAATGAAGCCGAAGGTGACTTCTTTCCCAAATGAACCGGAGACCAGGCCCATATGGGCGCCGTTGCGCGCCAGAACCACGAAGATGACAACCGCAAGCAGATCTCCGGCGAGCCGCAGGACTGCCAATAAAGCCTTGGCAAGTGGCCCACGATCCGGCCGAAGACGTGGCATGAGCCGCCCGAAGGCCAGCAAAAATACGGCGGATGTCGCAAGCCCGGCAATTATGGCGCCTGCGGCCGTCAGGCTGAGTTCCTTCATGCCGGTTTGCTCTTCATGCAAGGATTGCATGCTGTTGCTGAATGCCGTCGGCAAGCTTTGCAGTCCTGTCAAGGCGACGGTCCCGCCACGCCGAAGCGCATTTACCACTTCCCCGTAAGCAGCCGTCATCATGTCCGCTTCCATGCTGGCGGAACTGGATAGCGATTGCTGGGGGGCCGCATTGTTCTGCTCCACAGAGACCTTGGCCGGAACCTTGGTGCTGTCCTGTGCGGCAACCCGTGACGTTATCCCGCTGGAAAGGCTTGAGAGGAGGAGAATTGCAATGATCAGGCCGGTATGCCGGCACCTTGCGATAAACTGTTTCATCTCTTCCCCCGGCGTTCAGCCATCCGGCTACGCTATGCCTTGGGAAGTATTAGTGCGATTTTCTGAAAAATCAGCAAAGCCGTTGCGATCGTCAGGAATTTTCATACAAAAATGACGCGAAACAGAGTTTCGCGCCATTTATCGTTGATGAAGACAGAATTACCGTGAAACGCACTGGCGACGGGGGCCGTTATTGGGCTGGTACGTATTGTCCGAAGCCCGGTAGGACCGGTAGCGATTATAGCACCATTGATCGTGCGAGTTTCCACCCTGTGGGCGTGCGCTGAGGGCGCCACCAATGATAGCACCTGCGGCCAATCCACCGATAATGGCGCCTGCGTTGCTGCGGTTATGGCGACGGTGATATCTGTCGCGATCGTGGCGGTTATAGCTGCGGCGACCATCCCAGTGGCGATCGCCATGGCGACGGGGACCAGGAACATAGCGGCGCTGGCGTCGATCATCAGCCCAACTATTTTCCGCCACTTGGACGCCGCCCTGTGCGGCGCTCGGAATGCTCTGCGTTTGTGCAGGCTGCGAAAGCACTGTTGGTGCGGCGGATGCGCCAACCGGCGCTATACCTGTCAGTAGTGTCGCGGCTGACAGTAGAATTGCGGCAAATCTTTTCATTTCCTCACCTGTTTCCGTCTTTGATTTCACCCGTAAACAGTTTGCCGACAAGAAAGGTTCCCCGGTCTGGGAGTTTAGGGTCTTGGATTTTAGGCCGCGTGCCGAAGCATAAGGGATGGCGTCTTGCCGTTGGGGTTAAAATCACACGTAAACTCACCTTCTCGGGAACAAAATCCTCTGTGGCGGCTTTATTGCGGACTTCACAAACGCGAGCGGTCTCGATGAAATATGTTCTCCCAATTCTATTGGCCACAGCCATGCCGGCCATGGCCCAATCGCCGCAGCTTGAGCAGGCTTGTCATACGGTGCTGCAAAATTTTCTGATGAAGCCGGATGTGAAAATCGGCCAGACGCAGAGCTTTCCTGAATTGACGCCTCCAGGGGCACGCATCAGCTTTTCCGAGCGAGAGGATGCCGATGCCTCGAAGATGGATGATGTCATCGATTGCGAGTTTCAAAAATCGACTGCACCTTTCGGTCTGACCAAGTTCTGCATTTCCAGCACCTGCTATTCTCCGGGTGAGCGCGCCGACGACCGCCGTCGCCGTTTCGAGGAAATGCAGGCGTTGATGAACAGAAAGTAACGGCTCTGCTGCATCTCCTTGAAGCACTGCCGAGAGGTGGCACTTCGGAGCTGGGAATGCAGGCTTGCCAAACAACATTCCAAGTCAAACACAATTTTGAGGTGACATGACACAAAACGCTAGTAAACCAAGACGTCGCATGCAGATTTTTGTCGGCTCCCTTTTCATCATTGGCTGCCTTATCGGTAGTTACTACGTGATTGGCTACCATCCCGGCGAAGTTGAACCTGAAAATCCGCTTGCCAGCTCCAGCCAAACCAATCCGTAAGCTCTGCTTTCAGCATCGGAGCGAGAAAATAAAAGCGGATATTTAATATATCTAAGTGAAAACAACAGGTTGTAGTGTATCCGCTCTTCGTGAATCACGCTTCTGAAATCATCCAGTCACGCCGCAACAGTCCTCCTTGTAGAAAGGACGGCTGTTGCTAAAATACCGCAGTCCCTGCGTTTTATCCCAAAATTGCAAATCACTTATTGGCTTCAGAATCGAGTCGATCTAAAAACCATTTATGTTCAACACCAATCAGGGAGGCTCTATGGCATATTTTTCCACCTCCCCGGTGGCCAGCGCCAATTTCATGTTGGCAGGCGCCATCCGCAGTTAAGCTGCGTGTGCGTAACGGTCAGTCCGTTACCTTGTGTTGAATCCGGCTGGTCCGGGAATAGAATTTTCTCCCTCTAACGCCACTTTATCGCGTTTCCGCGCGGTTTCCATTCTATTCATATGTCGGAGCCGGCTCGCGCCGGAATTTTCCTATGGCTTTAGGTTATAAATCTCGCCGTGGCGGGGCATTTCGCAGCGTTTTCGGTTTCTGTGCTGTTCATTGGCGCCGGCAGCCGGGGCGTGTGGTCTTCATGCTGTTTGCCGTATTGCTTTCCACTTTGGCGGATGTGTTGACGCCGCTGTTCTCCGGTCGGTTGGTCGATGCGGTCGTTTCCGGTCGCGCCGATGACAGCCTAGCCTGGGGCAGCGCTATGGCGGCTTTCGCTTGGCTGATGGCGCTTTCCGCCGGAGCAGTCTTGGTGCGTCATGCAACGTTTACCGCCATTATCGGCTTTACGCTGCGCTCCATGTCGGACATTGCCGCCGATGCCTTCTCCCGCATTCAACGCTTTTCCAGCGATTGGCATGCCAATAGCTTCGCGGGCTCGACGGTGCGCAAAGTGACACGCGGCATGTGGGCACTCGACCTGTTGAACGATACGGTTTTTGTGGCGCTGTTTCCCTCGCTTGTCATGCTGATCGGCTCCACTGTGCTGATGACGTGGCATTGGCCGATGATGGGCTTGTTGGTCGGTGTCGGTTCCGTCTGCTTCGTGTTGTTTACGGCGATCATGGCTCTGCGTTACGTCGCGCCGATGGCCAGCATGGCCAATAGCTGGGATACCAAGCTGGGTGGGTCTTTGGCCGATGCGGTGACCTGTAATGCCGTGGTCAAGGCCTTCGGTGGGGAAAGCCGCGAGGAAACCCGCTTGAGCTGGGTGCTGCAAAAATGGCAGGACAGGACACGCCGCACCTGGACGCGCGGCACGCTGAATGGCAGCCTGCAAGCAACTTTGTTGATGGTGCTGCGCGGCGGCGTTTTAGGTCTGGCCCTGTGGCTATGGAGTGCTGGAAAGGCCAGCCCCGGTGACATTACGTTCGTGCTGACGGCCTTCTTCATCCTACAGGGCTATCTGCGGGAAATTGGTATGCATATCCGTAACTTGCAACGGTCGGTCAATGATATGGAGGAACTGGTTTTCCTGCATGGTCAACCCCTGGGCGTCGTGGATGTGGCCGGTGCAAAACCGATTGCGATTGAACGCGGCAAGATCGAATTCGATCGGGTGTCCTTTCACTACGGCAATCATTTTTCGCCGCTCTACAAGGACTTTTCCGTCGTGATCCAGCCCGGTGAAAAGGTTGGACTGGTTGGCCATTCCGGTTCTGGCAAGACGACGTTCATCAAGCTCATTCAGCGCTTGCATGACGTCAACGGTGGCGCGATCCGGATCGACGGTCAGGATATCGCACTCGTTGCCCAAACCTCGTTACGCCAGCAGATCGCCATCGTGCAGCAGGAGCCAATCCTGTTCCATCGCTCGCTTGCTGAAAACATTGCCTATGCGAGGCCCTCAGCAAGTCAGCAGGAAATCGAAACTGCTGCAAGACTTGCCAGCGCCCATGGCTTTATCGAGGCCTTGCCGAAGGGCTATGGCACGCTGGTGGGTGAGCGCGGCATCAAGCTTTCGGGTGGTGAACGCCAGCGGATAGCGATCGCCCGTGCCTTTCTGGCGGATGCGCCGATCCTTATTCTGGACGAGGCAACGTCAAGCCTGGATTCGGAATCGGAAATGCTGATCCAGGAAGCCATGGAACGGCTTATGCAGGGCAGAACCACACTGGTCGTGGCGCATCGGTTGTCGACCGTGCGGGCGCTCGACCGGTTGCTGGTCTTCGAACACGGCCGGATCGCCGAGGAGGGGACGCATGAGAGCCTTATCAGAATGAAGTCAGGCATTTACCGCGGTCTCTTCGAGCGTCAGGCGCTGGAATTGACCAAGGGCATGGTCTTCGGAGAATAGGCTTTTCTAGAGTTTGTCAGGGAACAGTGGAGCCCGGGTTTCCCGAAAAGACGAACGAAAACAAGACAAGCAAGAGTCTGTCTGGTTCAATCTGAACCTGACAGATTCTAGGGACGAAAACGCTTTGCGTCATACCAAGGGTCATTGAAGATGGCCCTTGGTATCAGATCTGCCGTATGGCGTTGTGGCTTTCTGGCCGGATGTCGCCATCCCCGGGCAATATCATGGTGATCCGCAAGCCTTTCGGTGTGACATTGCTGGCAAAGACCCTGCCGCCATGCCGCTCCACCGCCGTCTTGGCAATTGCCAGGCCCAGGCCATATCCGGATGCACTGCCGCTGCTGCCTGAACTGATAAAGGGGCGAAAAATACTCTCAAGGTCGTCTTCCTTGACGCCCGGACCTTCGTCCGTGAAGGTGAGCATCAGGCCATTCGGTGAAATGTTCGTTGAAATCCGGATTACTGTCGCTTCTCCGGTATATTTGATCGCATTGCGCAAGACGTTCTCAATGGCGCGATAGATAAGCTCACCATTGACAGCGGCGACAAAACTACCGCTGCGCTGAAAATCAATTGATACGGCCTTTTCCTGGGCTTCAAAAGTTGCGTCCTGAACAATCTCATCGAGAATGTCGAGAATATCGATGACCAGGAGCTGATTTTCTTCATCTGTCTTGGAGGAAAGCCTGGCCAGGGTGAGGATCTCACCGACCAGCCGGTCCAGTCGCTCAATTTCGTGGTCCATGCGATCCAGCAGGCCGGGCAGGCGGCCTGGGTTTTTCCGCAGGATACCGGTAACGGCTTGCAGGCGCGACAAGGGTGAGCGTAGTTCGTGGGAAATGTCATGAAACAGCCGTTCCCGGCTCTCGTGCAGTTCCTGTAGGCGCATGGCGCTGATATCGAAATGCTGCGTCAGAATTCCGATTTCATCCTTTCGATTTTTGACAGGATCATGGATACGGATGTTGAAGTGGCCTTCTGCCAGCATTTTCAGTCCATGGCGAAGCCGCTCAATGGGTGTCAGCAAATATTTCGTCAGCAGGTAAGCGGAAAACAGGCTGGCGACGAGGCCTATCACCCAAGGCAAAACAAATGGCCAGTTATTGCTGATAGACGCTTCATCGATGGTCAGGGTGTAGCATTGGTTGGCGTGATATATGGCAATGCTGCCCGGAAATTGATCCCTGGCGCAGGCTTGTGAGTCAGCGGCCTGCACTGCCTGCAGCTGGAAATGCCCATCTTCTCCCGGAGGTGTTATGCTGCGGATAAACGCCTGTGTCTCCTGCGGCCCGACACGTTGGAGCATCTCGGCAATTTGCGCGGCAATGATTTTGTTCTGTACCTCAGCGATGCGCATATGCGGCGGCAGCTGGCCGTTGAAGCGCGGAAGCGATATGCCCAGCATGGTTGTCAGCGTGATTGTCAGCCAGACAATGACGAAAAAACGCCAGAAAAGCCTTGGCATCAGCTATCCTGTAGCAGAATATAACCCTGCCCCCGCACAGACTGGATCCAGCTTTGTCGGTCTTTTCTGAGGCCGAGTTTCTGGCGGATACTGCTGAGATGGACATCGATGCGCCGGTCGAAAGGCGTCAGGGGCCTGCCGAATACGCTTTGGGAAATATCGTGTTTGGAGACCACCTTGCCGCCATTGCGGACCAGCAGCTCCAGAAGATTGTATTCTGTCCCCGTCAAGGCAAGAGCCTCACCATTGATATGTGCCTGCCTGCTCGACGGATAAAGAACGAGCTCGCCGCTTTTGAGCGGCTGAGATGGATGTTCGGGCGGCGTTTTGCCCGTACGACGCAATATTGCCCGCAGCCGCGCCACCAGTTCGCCAGGCGAACAGGGTTTGGAGACGTAGTCGTCGGCACCAAGATCCAGGCCGGTAATCCGGTCCTTGTCATCCCCCCTGGCTGTCAGCATGACGATAGGAATTTCACTGGATTTTCGGATGTTCTGCAACACGTCCACACCATTCATGATCGGCATCATGACGTCGAGAACGATAATGTCTGTCGCCCCACTGTCGACAAAAGCAAGCCCCTTGGCGCCATCGTCTGTCGCGAGTACATCAAATCCTTCATCCGTCAGGTATTCGCAAAGCAATCCGGTAAATTCCAGGTCGTCATCAATCAAAAGAACACGCGTCATTTTTCTGCTCTTCGTGGCGGTGGCCTGTTATAAGTGAAAATCGACCAGGGGTTTCAAGTTTTACATAAGTTTACGTGCTTATGGTAGATGTTGTGCCGACATGTGGTGGCAATTCCTGCTCGTTTAGCTCCGCCATGATGTCACGGCGCATAGGATTGGCTACAGCGGCCCATGACTGGGCTTGCAAATCGATCAGGCCGGACGGAAAATCGCATCTTTAACCCGCCACCTTGGCACTTGCCCGACTCGTACCCACCATGAAAAGCCACTTGAAAAGTCTTGCCCATCGCGACCGCACCGAGACGAGCGATCGTCATCTGGCATTTTATCTGACCTTTATTGCCGGCGCCGCCAATGCTGGCGGCTTTATGGCGGTCGGTCAATACACCTCTCACATGTCGGGCATTGTCTCGTCCATGGCTGACAATCTGGTGCTGGGCGATTTAAAATTTTTGCTGATGGGGTTGCTCGCTCTGTGTTTCTTTCTTGCAGGCGCTGGCTTTTCCGCAATTTTGATCAATTGGGGCCGCAGGCGAGATTTGAGGTCGGTCTATGCGCTGCCATTGGCGGTCGAGGCGTGGTTGATGGGGGTGTTTGCCCTTTCCGGGGCGATCAACTTCAGTGAAAAGGGCGAGGCCGTGGCTTTCGTCGTCATGCTTCTCTGCTTCATCATGGGCTTGCAGAATGCCATCATCACAAAACTCTCCGGCGCGCGCATCAGAACAACCCACGTGACGGGCTTGGTCACCGATACCGGCATCGAACTTGGCAAGCTTTTCTATTGGAACGGATACTCAAATGGTAAAGCCGCATACCCACCGGTCCGGGCCGATTTAGCGAAACTCTGGTTGCTGGTGCGCATGGTTGGATTGTTTTTCGGCGGTGGCGTGGTCGGCGCTATCCTGTTTCAGCGTATCGGTGTTTCCGCTGCGGCGTTTCTGGCGATACCTCTGGCGCTTGCCGCTCTCTACCCGATGCTCGAGGACTATTCCTCCCAAAAGCAGCGCTGAAGGCAAATCCGGTCCGCATGTTGTGTCATTGACGCGCCGTAAAGTGGTTGACGTTCTTGATCGGCTGGATATAACGCCTGCCAGAGATTCTGTTGCAAACCAGACAGAGTCTGGATGTCGGCATACGGCATCGGGCTTAGGAAGAGTGTCCGAGTGGTTTAAGGAACCGGTCTTGAAAACCGGCGTGCGGGAGACCGTACCGTGGGTTCGAATCCCACCTCTTCCGCCATTTTTGATCGACGTAGTGACGGTCACTTTGCACAGCGTACCCATAATATCGTCTGTCTTGGTGATTGAGCCGTTGCAGAATATCGCTGCTGTTTACAGCAGCCTTGTCTCGATCAAATATCGTGCGCGTCTTCTGCGGAGTTCTTGCGCTTCAACAGGAACCAGAGGAATGCCAGGCTCATCACGGCCATCGCAAACCAGGTTATTGCATATTGAAGATGGCTATTGGGAAAACGGATCTGGGTTAAGCCGCCGACCGGATAGCCGCCCGGCACATCGCTTTTGCCGGCATCCATGAAAAACGGCGCCACTTGGGTCAGATCGCGCTTGTCGGCAATGGCTGCGACGTCGCGTGAATACCAGCGATCGGCATTGGGGTCATTGGAGCGCAGCAAGGTTCCATTCGGTTCGCTGATGCGCAGAAGGCCGCTTACTGTCACGTTTCCGGTAATCTGACCTTCCGACCGGCGGGTCGGGTCTTTGCGGTCAATCGGTACAAAGCCCCTGTTGATCAACAGGGTTCCGTCTTTTTCAGTCTTTAGGGGGGTCATGACCCAATAGCCCGCGCCCAATTCCGTGGCGGCGTAGACCAGGGTTTCCTTGTCGTGCTCGTAAATGCCGGAGGCCTTGATATGGCGGTATTCATCGGCGTCTCGATTGACGGACGGCCATTGCGCTGGGGATGGCGCATCCACCGGTCTCGGCATGAACACGTGCATCGACGCGAGCGATCAGTGCCTGTTTCCAGCCCAGACGTTCGATTTGCCAGATGCCGAGGGCTATGAACAAGGCCGTTGCCAGCAATAGAAAGCTGGATAGTGCAACCTTCTTTATCGAAATACGCCTGATGGCCTGCTGGTCTGACATGTATCAACCGTCCTGAAACGGATCGGGCGGCATGGATGTGCCGCCCGATCGGATATCGGCGTCCTTACGGGACGTTACGCATCATGTCCGGGCTCATCGGCATCATATTAGTGTTCAAGTGATGCATGACCCAGAGCGAGCCGGAGAGCGCGATAACGACAACGATGATGGTGAAGATCAACGCCATCATGTTCCAGCCGCCTTCCGACTTGGTATTCATATGCAGGAAGTAGATCATATGAACCACGACCTGAATGGCGCCGAGGCCCATGACGATACCAGCCAGCAAGGCCTTGTTGGTCAGACTGCCGCTCATCACCAGATAGAACGGGATCGACGTCAGGATGACCGACAGGACAAAGCCGATCATATAGGTCTTCATCGAGCCGTGGCTGGCCTCGTGGCCGCCATGGTGATGATCATGGCCGTGGCCATGCGAATGTGCGTGCGACTTGTCGTTCATCCGATCACTCCCAGCAGGTAGACGTAGGAGAATACGCCAATCCAGATAACGTCGAGGAAGTGCCAGAACATCGAGAGGCACATCAGGCGACGGCGGTTTGCTTCGATCAGTCCATGCTTGCCGACCTGGGCCATCAGCGTCACCAGCCAGATGATGCCGAAGGTAACGTGCAAGCCGTGGGTGCCGACCAGCGTAAAGAAGGCTGACAGGAAGGCGCTACGGTTTGGACCTGCACCTTCATGGATCAGGTGAACGAACTCATAGAGTTCGAGCGCCAGGAAGATTGCGCCGAATACACCGGTCACGCCCAGCCAGATCAGCGTGGAGGCCTTGTTGTTCTTCTCCATCGACAGCATGGCAAAGCCATAGGTGATCGAGGAAAACAGCAGCATAGCTGTATTGATCGCTACCAGTTTCAGGTCAAACAGGTCGGCCGGAGCCGGGCCAGCCGCATAATTGCGGCCGAGCACGGCATAGGTGGCAAACAGCATTGCGAAGATCAGGCAGTCGCTCATCAGATAGAGCCAGAACCCGAGGTTCGTGCTGCTTTCCGGATGATGCTCTTCCGTCAGGTAGAATTCCGGCTTTGCGGTTTTTAAAGTTCTGGGATCCATCTGATCACCCCTTCCTTGCCAGAAGCGCGGTCCGCGTTGCCTCGGTATTCACCACCTCTTCGGCGGAGATATAGAAGTCGCGGTTGTAGTTGAACGTGTGGGAGATCGACACTGCGACGATCGCCACGAAAGACACGATGGCCAACCACCACATGTACCAGATCAGGCCGAATGCCATGGCAACGCTGAGACCCGCAAGGATAACCCCCGTGCCGGTATTCTTCGGCATGTGGATCGGCTTGAAGCCCAGCAGAGGACGGCTGTAGCCACGCTTTTTCATGTCATCCCAGGCATCGGTGTCATGGACGACAGGCGTGAAAGCGAAGTTATAGGCCGGCGGTGGCGAGGAAATAGACCATTCAAGAGTCCGGCCATTCCACGGATCGCCCGTCAGGTCGGCCAGTTCGTGACGCTTCAAATAGCTGACGACGAGCTGGATGACGAAAGAGGCAATACCAAGGGCAATCAGGCAGGCACCGAATGCGGCGATGATGAACCAGATTTGCAGCGACGGATCGTCAAACTGGCTCATGCGGCGGGTTACACCCATCAGGCCGAGAACATACAGCGGCATGAAGGCGAAGTAGAAGCCGACCAGCCAGAACCAGAAGGACATCTTGCCCCAGAACGGATCGAGCTTGTAGCCGAATGCTTTCGGGAACCAGAAAGTGACGCCAGCCATAAGCCCGAACACCACGCCGCCGATGATGACGTTATGGAAGTGGGCGATCAGGAACAGCGAGTTGTGGAGGACGAAGTCGGCTGGTGGCACGGCGAGAAGAACGCCGGTCATGCCGCCGATGACGAAAGTCACCATGAAGCCCATGGTCCACAGCATCGGCACTTCGAACCGGATACGGCCACGATACATCGTGAACAGCCAGTTGAAGATCTTCGCGCCCGTCGGGATCGAGATGATCATCGTGGTGATACCGAAGAACGAGTTGACGCTGGCGCCCGAACCCATGGTGAAGAAGTGATGCAGCCACACCAGGTAGGACAGGACCGTAATACAGACCGTGGCGTAAACCATAGACGTATAGCCAAACAGGCGCTTGCCGGAGAAGGTCGAGACCACTTCCGAGAAAATGCCGAAGGCGGGCAGAACCAGAATATAGACTTCCGGGTGACCCCAGATCCAGATCAGGTTCACATACATCATCGGGTTGCCGCCGAGATCGTTGGTGAAGAAATTGGTGCCGACATAACGGTCGAGCGTCAATAGGGCCAACGTGGCAGTCAGGATCGGGAAGCTGGCAACGATCAGTACGTTGGTGCAGAGCGAGGTCCAGGTGAAGATTGGCATCTTCATCATGGTCATGCCCGGAGCGCGCATCTTGACGATGGTGGCAATCAGGTTGATGCCTGATAATGTCGTTCCGACACCGGCCACCTGAAGACCCCATATGTAATAATCGACGCCGACGCCGGGGCTGTAATCGCCACCCGAAAGCGGCGGATAGGCCAGCCAGCCGGTGCGGGCGAATTCACCGACGAACAGCGAAATCATCACGATCACCGCGCCAGCAACTGTCATCCAGAAGGAGAAGTTGTTGAGGAACGGGAAGGACACGTCGCGCGCGCCGATCTGCAAGGGAACGACGAGGTTCATCAAGCCGGTGACAAACGGCATGGCCATGAAGAAGATCATGATCACGCCATGCGCGGTGAAGACCTGGTCATAGTGATGCGGCGGCAGGAAGCCTTCATTGCCGTTGAAGGCCATGGCCTGCTGGCCACGCATCATCAAGGCATCGGCAAAGCCACGCAACAGCATGATCAGCGCCAGAATGACATACATCACGCCGATCTTCTTGTGATCGACGCTGGTGAACCATTCGTTCCAGAGATAGCCCCAGAGGCGGAAATAGGTAACGGCGCCGAGCACGGCAATGCCACCGATCGCGACAGCCAGAAAGGTCAGCACGAGAATGGGTTCGTGATACGGGATCGCATCTAGGGTCAACCGGCCGAAGATGAACTTCATAAGGTCAGGGTTTGAGAACATGGGAGGCCCCGTTTAAGTTGAATATCGCGAGATTGCCGGCTCAGTTTTTAGGCTGAGTTGGTGCGGTCGCGCCGTTATCTGTGTCAGGCATGTCCATTCCAGGCATGGAATGGTCGGCCATGGAGTGATGCATTGCGTGGTTGCCTGCATCTGTTGTGGAGGCGACGGGCATGGTGTCGGTGGCGGGAGCGGCCTGCGAATGATCCTGTGGCGCATTCGCGTCGGCGCCATGGCCTGGCGTGACACTCAGATCGACGCCACGGTTGTCATATTGCAGTTTTTCGCGGTTTTCAGCGCTTTCCTTGCCAGCTCCGCCCATCATGTCGATATGCATCATGTTGCTCATGCACATTTTGGCAGGATCGACACACATATTGATGATGGCGTTGAAAAGGTCCTTGTCGGCGGATGCAAAGTAGCGCACCGGATCTTTTTCACTTGGCTTTTCAAGCTTGATATAGGCGTCGCGGTTAAGCGCGGTGCCCTTCGCCTTGACCTGCGCTACCCAGTCGGCAAAGCCCTGATCGCTCAGGCCGTGGAACTTGAAGCGCATGTTGGAAAAACCAGCGCCGGAATAGTTGGCCGAGAAGCCGTCATAGACGCCTTCCTTGTTGATCACGCCGTGCAGCTTGGTCTGCATGCCGGGCATGGCATAGATCTGGCCAGCAAGTGCGGGGATATAGAAGGAGTTCATCACCGACTGGGCGGTAATCTTGAAATTGATCGGAACATCGACAGGGGCTGCCAGTTCGTTGACCGTGGCAATCCCGAGATCCGGGTAGATGAACATCCACTTCCAGTCGAGAGCGACGACTTCAACGGTCAGCGGCTTCACGTCGGCGGGAATGGTCCGTTCTGCATCGATCCGCTCCAAGGGGCGGTAAGGATCGAGCTTATGCGTGGAGATCCAGGTTACCGTTCCCAAAACCAGAATGATGGCGACCGGCGCCGACCAGATCAGGATTTCGATCTTGGTGGAATGGTTCCAATCCGGCAGGTAGACCGCCGAGGTGTTGGAAGAGCGATATTTCCACGCAAAGAAAAACGTCAGCAGGATCACAGGGACGATAATGATCAGCATCAACACGGTGGCGAAGACCACGAGGTCGCGTTGCTGCGCTGCAATGTCGCCGGCGGGGGACATCACCACCATGTTACAGCCCGAAAGCAGCAGCATGGGCAAAAGCAGGAGGGAGGATAGGATCGGGAATTTTTTCATTACTTTGACTCTCATCAAGCGCATAAGCGCGAATTAATCCTTTTCCGGTGAGATTAAATGCGCGTTTTGTCGCAGGGAGTGTCGCTAATATAGGAAATATATCCTCCTATGGTTGTTGTGTGCTATTGCGGTGATGCGGGTACGCCTTTTAAAAACCCTTGTGATTCAGAGGGTTCTGTTCAAGTTCTCTTCGCAGTTGCGAGATGAAAAACGCTACTTTTTGCTGTGGCAAAGGGGGCGAAATGGCAATAATCAAATTGTCGCACCCTTGAAAAATTGGCTGGCGATCGCGGGTAAGCCAACGGTTTCACGCGGAATCGGAAGATCGGCAAAAAATTATTCGTCCTCGGGAATAACAACGGTTCCTCCTGCGTATATAGGGGTATGAACAACAGATCCGGCCCCTTTGACGTGATTGGACAATTGGCAGCGTTGAGGCGCTATGCCTTGTCGCTCGTGCGCAATGCCGATGAAGCCGAGGATCTCGTCAACGATGCGCTGGTCAGGGCCTATGAGCATCAGAGCAGCTTCCGGCGTGGCGGCAATATCCGCCACTGGTTGTTTTCGATCCTGCACAATACCCACGTGGATAGCTTGCGACGCAGGCGATCTGCGGCAAGACGCGATGCGATGGCAGCCGATCTTGTCGATCCGGTCATAGGAGCCGAGCAGGAGCATGTGGTGCGGTTGGCGCAGGTGCGCCGGGCCTTTCTGGACCTGCCGGAAGAGCAGCGCCAAGCCCTGCATCTGGTGGCGATTGAAGAGCTCTCCTATCAGGAGGCTGCGGAGGTTCTGGATATTCCGGTTGGCACGCTGATGTCGCGGCTGTCGCGGGCGCGGGCGCGGCTGCGCGATCTTGAAATGACAGATGCGGGACGGCGGGCACTACCGCCACCGATTGAGAAACCAGCCCAGAGAGGGCAGGGCGGCTCGAAACCGGCTGGCCTTCGCATCGTTGGAGGTTCCGATGACACACCATCCTGATCCGATTTTGGATTTCGATCTACAGGCCTATATCGACGATCAACTGAACGTTCAGCGGCGGATTGAGGTCGAGGCCTATCTTTCCAGGCATCCCGATGCAGCGGCGCGGATGATGGCTGATCTGCGCGTGCGCGACGAGTTGCGCTTGGGGCTGGCCCATGACCGAATGGCGCTCGATTCGGGCGCGGCGCGGCTTGATTTGGGCGTGGCGCGGCCGGAAACCCGGGATGCTGCCCGCCGGCTGGAGCAGGCTTTGATGCATGCAGGCCGTATGACAGTGCTACGCCGGGCGGCTGCGGTGGCGATTTTTATCGGCGTTGGTTGGGTCGCGCATTCCGTTATCAATCCATTTGCGGCCACACAGGTCATCGCCTCCGTGCCGACGCCTGCCTTCGTGCGCGAAGCATTGCAAGCCCATGAAACGACATTGCTGCGCGAAAGTCTTCATCCTCATCAGGTCACGCAGGGTCTAGGGAGCCAGGGCCAATCCGGGGCGCCAATGTTCGACCGCAAGGAAATTCGCTCTGCGACTGGCATCGTCATGCCGGATCTGCCCAGCAATTGGACGATTGCCGATAGCCAGATTTTCCCCTCGGCTTACGGACCGAGTGTTGAAATCGCCGTCAAGCCGAAGCGGGGCTCGGAGGTAACGTTGTTTGCCGCCCGCACGGGCTCCTTCGCTGTCCAGAATGTCACGCTCGCTCAGACGGATGGTGCAAAGGCGGCTTATTGGCAAATCGGCGAGGTGGCTTATGCGCTGGTGTCCAAGGACCGCTCGGGCGACGAATTGACAGACGTGGCGGGCCAGCTTGCCAGGACGCTTTACTGAAATCGGGTTGGTGCTGCATCAAAAAACGGCGCGCCTGCAATGACTTACGGCGTGACATCAATTGTCAGCTTGAACATCAAGAGGAGATCTCGATCATGGAACCTGTGAATAAACATTATCCCTTTGGCGCGCAGGCGCAGGCGGGGGCCTTGTTCGACCAGGGCCTGCGTCAGCATATGCTACGCGTCTATAACTATATGGGACTTGGCCTTGTCATCACCGGTATTGTGGCGTTTATCGTCGGCTCGACGCCCGCGCTTTACGTGCCGATTTTCCAGTCGCCGCTGAAGTGGGTGGTGATGCTGGCGCCGCTCGCCTTCGTGTTTTTCTTCTCCTTCCGCATCCAGACCATGTCGGCCAGTGCGGCGCAGATGGCGTTCTGGGCGTTTTGTGCGGTCATGGGCTTGTCGATGGCCTCAGTCTTCCTGGTCTTTACCGGCACAAGCATCGCCCGGACATTCTTCATCGCCGCAACCATGTTCGGCTCCATGAGCCTTTACGGCTATACCACGAAGCGTGACCTGTCGAAATTCGGCTCCTTCCTGATGATGGGCCTGATCGGCGTGGTGATCGCCTCTATCGTCAACATTTTCCTCGGCTCCAGCGCCCTGCAATTTGCAATCTCGGTAATCGGTATCCTGGTTTTCGTCGGCCTGACGGCTTGGGACACCCAGAATATCAAGGAGCAATATGCCGAGAATATCGATCAGGAATCGCGCCAAAAGCTGGCAGTGTTCGGCGCTCTGTCGCTTTACCTGAACTTCGTCAATATCTTCCAGCTTCTGCTGAATTTCACCGGTGAACGGGAATAGTCTTTGAACGCGAATAGTCTTCGCTGACACGGACTGAAGACAAAATAGCCGCCGGTCCTGAGGGATCGGCGGCTTTGTTTTTATAGCGACTTTTCGGCCTGCGCAGTCGGTTTTCAGTGCAGGGTATCCAGTTCAGCCAGCAATTTATCCTTGGCTTTTTTGGGCAGGGTCGAGGCCGCAAAGGCAGCAGCGTTGGCGGGCGGAACGTCGCCGACCACCACAACAGCCACCATGCCCATGCCAACATGCGGTGCACATTTGATGCCGTAAGCACCGGCTTGGGTAAATGTCACCTTCACCGTTTCATTGATCTTGCCTTTGAAGACCTCCGCACCCTCAGGCACTAGGCCGGTAATGGCTTCGGCACTGTGTCCCTTGTCGGTTGGGATGAAGGTTACGGTGTCGCCAGGAGCGATTTTCAACGCGGCTGGTTCGAACACCATGGGTGTGCCATCGGCCCCCTTGTTCAGCATATGGATTTCGTAATCAGCGGCGAAGGCCGATGCCGTCGACATCGCGCCGATGATGGTAAGGGCGGCGAGGCGCTTCAAGGCGATATGCATGGTGTTTCACTCTCTTTTGTGTCTCTTCGCTCACGCTTTTAAATCACCGGATGCGGCATCACTTTGATCTTGCGCAAATCGCGCATTTGTGACCCTCAAAAGGTAGGGGCTTGGCTTGAGTTTATCCGGGAAAAGTGGAATGCGGTTTCCTTGAAAAGGGACGTGCTATCAAAAAGCCTGGGAGTTGCTTAGGTCCAGATTGGGTCTTGCAGTTGCCTATGGTCATGGTGCAGCGGCCTCGGCCTTAGGAGTGTGTGGTTTGCTGTCGTTCATTGACGTCTACATTACCGGATGGTTGCATGGCTAACCTGGTCCTGGCGTTGATCTGCTTTGTGTTGATGCATTCTGTTCCGGCAATACCCAGCATCAAAGGTCGGCTCGTGTCCCGTCTGGGTCGGACGACCTATATGGTTCTTTATTCGATCCTGTCGCTGGCAGGTTTGGTCTGGATATTCTACGCCTTCATGGAAGCCGATGATGTGGCGCTGTGGATGGATAGGGCCTGGCAGGCATGGCTGACGCTGGTGCTCGTGCCGATCGGTCTTTTTCTGGTGGTGTGCGGTTTGATCAGCCCCAACCCATATTCTGTGACCTTCAGGTCAGGGCGAAAGCCTGGTGCCATCGTTTCGATAACCCGTCATCCGGTTTTGTGGGGATTTTTCCTCTGGGCTTTCGGTCATATTTTCCCGAATGGCGAAATGCGAGGCGTTATTCTATTCGGGGGATTTTCACTTTTCTCGCTGGTTGGAATAGCGGTGCTAGAGCGCCGCAGCCGGAAAATTATCGAGGCAGCCGGGCCTGAGCTGGGCGCCGCAACGTCAGTTCTGCCCTTTGCCGCCATTCTGTCTGGCCGGGCCAGATTGCGTATGGACGGCGACATGTTGTTCGCGCTTGTCCTGACCGCAACTGGTACCTTCGGTTTGCTGTTTGCTTTCCATGAAGTCTTGTTCGGTGTCGATCCCTTGCTGCTGGCGCTCTACGGGGTTTAAATAAGGCGATTGTCCTGTTTTGATACGGTCGCTTCGAAATCAGTCGAATTGGCTCATTTAAGGCCTCCTGGATTGAAAAAACATTACCATTATGGGAAAGATTGATTGGCTCTCGGCGAATAGAGTCCTATAGTGGGTCAACGGGAGAGTGTTGACTGCAACTGAAAGAGGTTCGCATGGCCAGCAAATATCTTCTCAACAGCTTGGGCGAGGCGCTTTATTATAGCGGCGATCCCACTCATTGGTATTCAGCAACGGGAAGTGGCCTGACGCTGAATGGATCAAGCGGCAACGACGCGATGTATGGGGATAGCTCGGTCAATGTCACCATGAATGGTGGCTCGGGCGATGATGTCTATTATCTCTATTCGAGCCTCAACCATGCCAGTGAGACAGGCGGTTCAGGTGTCGACACCGTCAACACCTGGATGAGTTACACGCTAGGCGACGGCATCGAGAATTTGGTCGTCACTGGCGACAACCGTTACGCTTTCGGCAACGGTCTGAACAATATCATCACTGGTGGTACAGGCAGCCAAACCATTGACGGCTATGGTGGCAACGATGTGCTGATTGGCGGAGGCGGTGCCGATACCTTCGTGTTCAGCAGTGGTAATGGCAGCGACAGGATCACTGATTTTTCCAGCGACGATACCGTGCGTTTGCAGAATTACGATTTTTCAGATTTTACGGCTGTGCAAAGCCATATGACCCAGAATGGAAGCGATGTTTCGCTCGATCTCGGCAATGGCGAAAGCATCTTGTTCAGCAATACGCTGATTTCCGGCTTTACCTCTGACCAGTTTCAGTTGACCCTGGATCGCACGCATCTCACCCAGACATTTTCCGATGATTTCAACAGTCTGTCCCTGCATAACGGCACAAGCGGAACATGGGATACCGGCTATAGCTGGTTTGCCTCCAACGGTGGCACGCTGACCGATAACAGCGAGTTGGAATGGTATATCAATCCGTCCTACGCGGGCACGTCGTCCGTTAACCCGTTTTCCGTCTCTGATGGCACACTGACCATCACGGCGGCGGTCGCGTCGACCGAGATCCAGAGCGAGATCAACGGCTATGGATATACGTCGGGAATGCTGAGCACCGAAACCACCTTCGGTCAGACCTACGGTTATTTCGAAATCCGCGCGGATATGCCAGACGACCAAGGCGCATGGCCAGCCTTCTGGTTATTGCCCACCAATGGTAGTTGGCCGCCGGAACTGGATGTGGTGGAAATGCGCGGTCAGAACCAGGGCGAAATTTTCGTGACGGCTCATAGCAATGCCAGCGGGACCAACACATCAGATGCCACCACCGTTTACACCGATACGGAAGGCTACCACACCTACGGCGTATTATGGACGGAATCGAAGTTGACCTGGTATGTCGATGATGTCGCCGTTCATCAAACCGATACGCCCGCCGATATGCATCAAGAGATGTATATGGTGGTCAATCTGGCGGTCGGCGGAATGGCGGGTACGCCGAGCAGTTCGGATTTCAGCGATGGCTCGCAGATGAAGATCGACTATATCAAGGCCTACTCCCTTGACGAACACGCGGCCACCACGACAACGACGGCCGACCACCTTCTTTAATCCGGCTTGATTGCGGAAACAAAAAGCCCCGGCTGATCCAGCCGGGGCTTTGTTGTGTTTGCGCGTTACAATGTGTTAGGCGGCCGTTGGAACCGGTTCGGCCACGACATCGATTTCTTCCGGCAATTCACCTGCCATGGCGGCTTGGAACTGTGTCTGATCTAGTTCGTTCTCCCAGCGGGCGACGACCACGGTTGCGACGGCATTGCCAATGAAATTGGTCAGTGCCCGGCATTCGGACATGAAACGGTCGATACCGAGGATCAGCGCCATACCGGCGACGGGGACCGAAGGAACAACGGACAGCGTTGCAGCCAGGGTAATGAAGCCAGCGCCAGTGATGCCTGCGGCACCCTTGGAGCTGAGCATCGCTACCAGCAGCAGCAGGATCTGGTCGCCGAGCGAAAGCTGGATATCCGTCGCCTGGGCGATGAACAGGGCTGCCAGAGTCATGTAGATGTTGGTGCCATCAAGGTTGAAGGAATAACCGGTTGGAATGACCAGGCCGACAACCGAGCGCTTGCAGCCTGCCCGTTCCATCTTGGCCATCAGGCCGGGAAGGGCAGCTTCGGAAGACGATGTCCCCAGTACCAGCAGCAGTTCCTCTTTAATGTAGCGGATCAGGGCCAGGATGGAGAAGCCGTTATAGCGGGCAACGCCGCCCAGCACGACGAGAACAAACAGCAGCGACGTCAGGTAGAATGTCCCGATCAGGAAAGCCAGGTTGGCGATCGAGCCAATGCCGTATTTACCGATAGTGAAGGCCATAGCGCCGAACGCGCCGATGGGCGCGGCCTTCATCAGGATAGCGACCAGCTTGAAGATCGGCGCAGTCAAAGCCTGTAGGAAGTTGGTGACCGGCTTTCCGAGGTCGCCGACCATGGCCAGGGCCAAGCCGAACAGCACCGAGAAGAACAGGACCTGGAGAATGTCACCCTTGGCAAAAGCGCCGACAATGGTGTCGGGGATGATGTTCATCAGGAAGCCGGTGATCGTCGAATCATGGGCCTGCTGGGCATAGCTG
Source organism: Agrobacterium vitis (assembly GCF_037039395.1). Lineage (NCBI taxonomy): Bacteria > Pseudomonadati > Pseudomonadota > Alphaproteobacteria > Hyphomicrobiales > Rhizobiaceae > Gillisella > Gillisella vitis. The sequence continues at coordinate 242,254 of NZ_CP146244.1, forward strand.
GCAACAGCCTTGCCATCCAGCGTAGCCGGATTGATGTGCATGCCTGCGCCGGGTTGCAGGATATTCGACACCAGCATGCCGACGACGAGCGCCAGCGTGGAGAAGCACAGGAAGTAGATCATTGCCTTGCCGGCAACGCGACCGACCTTCTTCAGGTCGGACATGCCGGCGATGCCGGTGGCCACGGTCAGGAAGATAACAGGCGCGATAACCATTTTGACGAGCTTGATGAAAGCGTCGCCGAGCGGTTTGAGAGATTCGCCCGTTTGTGGGTAAAAATGACCGAGCAGAATGCCGCCGATAATCGCAACGATAACCTGGAAATACAGATGGCGGTAAAATGGGAGCTTGCCGCCCTGTGGGGCGGTGGTGGTAGAAATATGCATCGGATCCTCCGGTAGGTGCTCCCAACCGATGACATCGGCCTCCCGGGAGCTTATGCAACGTGTCAACATCGACACCGATGTTCGGTTTCGTCAATGCAATCGCCGTGCCAGAATGTCGCTTCGCGGCAAGCCTTTGAAAAGCCGCGTTTCAGCCATGATCCATGGCGGATTTTCGCGCGATCTTTCGCTCAGCGCCTTGTGCGTTGTGCGGAAAAATGCACAAAGTCGATAATGATTATGACGCACGACAAGCCCAGAGCCAGCCCGGCCTATGCCCGGCGCCCGAGAAAGCCATGGCTTCTGCTGGCCTTTCTTGCCTGTGTGGTCACAGTCCTGGCGCTTTATCTGATTGGCCTTTACGCCCGCAATGCCGCGTTGGAGGATTTGTCCGAGCAGGCGCGCACCAGCGCCAATCTCAAGGTCGCCTTCCTGCGGGCGGTGTTGGAGAGGCCGCGCTCCTTGCCACTGCTCTTGTCGGAGGATCAGCAGGTTGTCGATGCCTTGAGCCTGCGCACAGCGGCCGCGACGGAACGGTTGAACGACAAGCTCGAGCGGTTGGTTGCCGGTACAAGTGCTTCGGTTCTTTACGTCACGGACGCCACAGGACATGCCATTGCCTCCAGCAATTGGCGCGAGCCGGTGAGCTTTGTTGGTGTCGATTATTCTTTTCGAGACTATTTTCGTCGATCCATGGCAGTCGGTGCCGCCGAACATTTCGCGCTCGGTAACATTAGCAAGCGTCCAGGCCTCTATATTTCAAGGCGTGTCGGTCCGGTTAATGCCCCCTTGGGGGTTGTGGTCGTGAAGGCAGAGTTCGCGCAATTGGAAAGCGATTGGCGAGAGGAAGGCCGAGCGGCTTTTGTCACCGACGGGAATGGGGTGGTGCTGATTTCCAGTCTTCCATCCTGGCGCTTCATGACATTATCGACGTTGCAGTCAGAGGAATTGATCCAAATACGCAACAGTTTGCAGTTCGGCGATGCGCCTTTGCAGGCCTTGCCGATCAATCGCGCCCAGCAGGTGCCAGGCAGCGCCATACCGGATGAGCTTCTGGTGCGTACGGTTTTTCCCGGCGCCATACCCGCTGATTACCTTGATCTCTCGGTCGCGGTGCCGACCACCAACTGGCATCTCAATTATCTCGTCCCGACCGAACCAGCTATCGCGGCATCGATGCGGGAATGGCGACTGCTGACCCTGGCCCTGCTGGCGCCATTTTTTCTGGCCGTCTCGCTGGTTCTTTGGCGGCGGCAGGCAACGGTGATCCGCCTTGCGCGGGTCGAGGCCGACCAGCTGGAACTGGAGCGGCGGGTGGATGAACGAACCCGGGATCTTTCACAGGCCCGAGACAGGCTGGAATTGGAGATCGCTGGCCACAAGACCACCGAACAGCGCCTGCAAGGTGTGCAGCAGGAATTGGTCCAAGCCAACCGACTGGCGATCCTGGGGCAGGTGGCGGCGGGCGTTGCCCATGAAATAAACCAGCCGGTCGCCACGATCAGGGCCTACGCCGAAAATGCCAGGGTGTTTCTGGAACGTGCCCAGCCGGAACAGGCAAACAGCAATCTTGGCGCCATCGCCTCGCTGACGGAGCGGATCGGCACGATCACCGAAGAATTGAAGGCTTTTGCCCGCAAGGGCCGAACCGCGCCGGAGCCAGTGCCGCTTGGAGCGGCGATCGAGGGGGCTGTCATGCTGCTGCGCAGCCGTTTCGCGGGGCGGCTGGAGGCGCTTTCCCTTCCCGACGTCGCGCCGGATCTGACCGTGAAAGGCAACAGGGTTCGTCTGGAGCAGGTTCTGATCAATCTTCTGCAGAATGCGCTCGAGGCGTTGGAGCATCGCAGCGACGGCCGGGTCGAGGTCTCGGTTCAAGAGACCGAGCAGGATGTGGTGGTGACGATCGAGGATAACGGACCGGGCATTCCAGAGGACATCAGGCGTCTGCTTTTTACCCCCTTCACCACGTCAAAGGAAAAAGGCCTGGGTCTCGGCCTAGTCATTTCCCGTGACATCATCAGTGATTATGGCGGACGGATTGGCGTCGAGAGCACGCCATCCGGAACATGTTTCACCATCCATCTCTTGAAAGCGGATATATCATGACGTCAGCGCAGGCGACGGCGACCAATAATGTCATCCTGATCGACAATGATCGCGATCTGCTGGCGGCAACAGGGCAGACCCTTGAACTGGCGGGATTTTCCGTTCAGGCTTTTTCAGCGCCGCTGGAGGCACTTCGTCGGATTTCCAGTGATTTTCGCGGCGTCATCGTTTCCGATATCCGCATGCCTGATATCGATGGCCTGGAATTGTTCAGCAGGGTCAAGGCATTGGACCCCGATTTGCCAGTCATTCTGGTGACGGGCCATGGCGACATCGCCATGGCGGTACAGGCGATCAAGGACGGGGCCTATGATTTCATCACCAAGCCCTTTGCCACCGACAGGCTCCAACAAAGCGTCCATCGCGCCGTTGAAATGCGACGGCTCGTACTGGAAAATCGCAAGCTGCGCCAGGTGGCCGATGCGGCACAGGACGGATTGCCGCTGATTGGCCAGACTCCGGCGATGGAACGGTTACGGCGCACTTTGCGCCAGATTGCCGATACCGACGTCGATGTGCTGGTGACGGGGGAAACCGGCAGTGGCAAGGAAGTAGTAGCCAGCCTGCTGCATAGCTGGAGCCGCCGCGCGAAGGGTAATTTTGTCGCCTTGAACTGCGGCACTCTGCCGGAAAGCATGATCGAAAGTGAGTTGTTCGGCCACGAGGCCGGTGCCTTTACCGGTGCGCAGAAAAAGCGGATTGGCCGGATTGAACATGCCAGCGGCGGCACATTGTTTCTCGATGAAATCGAGAGCATGCCTGCGGCGACCCAGGTGCAGATGCTGCGGGTGCTGGAAATGCGGGAAGTCTCGCCACTCGGCATTAACGAAGTGCGGCCGGTGGATTTGCGTGTGGTTGCTGCGGCCAAAGTCGATCTGAGTGACCCTGCGCAGCGCGGTGAATTCCGCGAAGACCTGTATTATCGCCTGAATGTGGTGACATTGACCATCCCGCCGTTGCGCGACCGCCGTGATGACGTGCCGCTGCTGTTTGCGCATTTCATCGAGCGGGCCGCGGGCCGGTTCCGCCGCGAGCCACCGCCGGTGTCAGCCGGTGTCGAGCGTTATTTGCGGGACCATGACTGGCCAGGCAATGTGCGTGAATTGACGCATTTTGCCGAACGCTTCGTTCTGGGGCTGGAAGATATGGAGACGGGTGGTGGGAGTGCCGTTGCCGCCGATCTACCTGGTTTATCCTTGCCGGAGCGGCTGGATCGCTATGAGGCGGATATCATGCGCGAGACCCTTAGCCACTATGAGGGCGATGTGCGCAAAACCATCGAGGCTCTGAAAATTCCTCGCAAGACCTTTTACGACAAACTTCAGCGTCATGGCATTGTCCGCAAGGCATTTGCGGGTGGAGAGGAAGGCTGAGCAATCAACAATGTGATGAGGGCAGTCAGGTGCCGGGTATGATTGCCGGCGCGAGAAATGCCAGCGTCACTGTCACAATATGTTCGCCCCAGGCGTCGATAGCCGTTGGTTGCCAGACGTTCGCGTCAAGATTGAGTGCCAATGTGTAGCGATTGTTGATGTAGAAGAAGCTTAGCCCGGCAATCGTCATATAGACCGTCACCGGATTGACATCGGCACGAAAGAGGCCTTGCTCGATGCCCCGCTGTAACAGCTTTTCGATTTCCGCAAGGAGCGGACCATGGGTCGAGGGAATGGTCTTGGACCGGCTCGAATATTCAGCTTTCAGAATGTTTTCGGTGGCAAGCAGGCTGACGAATTCCGGGTGGGTTAGAAAATAGTTCCAGGTGTGCAAAGCCAGTTCACGTATGCCATCAAGCGGTTGACGGCGCGACAGGTGAAGGCTTTTTCCCGCAGCGGTGACATTGGTGAAAATCACCTCGAGGACCGCGACGTAAAGGCCCTCCTTGTCTCCAAAGAAATGGTAGAGCATTCGTTTATTGGTTTTCGAACGCAACGCGATGGCATCCACCCGGGCGCCTGCGAAACCCTTGGCGGCAAACTCCTGAATGGCGGCATCCAGAATGATTGCCCGGGTCGCATCGGGATGGCGGATCATACGCCCCTGACGGAACTGCACTGGGGCTGGGCTTTCCGCTTCAGGATCAGGCCCTTCCTCGAAAATCTGTTCCAGCCGCTGGCCTGTCATGGGAATCTCACTTCATGGTATTTTGAAATAGAAAATTAGATTTACATGAAATACATTGCGTCGGTTAATTACGTGCATGCAAAGTCTGTAAATTGTGATTGGAGGCTGTGAATACGATGCGAATGATCGGCTGAGATGCGGGTACGCCGATCTCGACAGGATCTTTTAGGCTTTTCGATGTTTTGAAAACAAAATTTCTCTATTTACCTGTAAAAGTAGAATAGTAATTTTATAGACTATATTGACGAAAACGCGCGTCGCTGTCACCATTGAGTAGCGTTGGAGTGAAAATAAACGGGACGGACGTCCTGCAATTTTCAAAGGGGTGACGATGCCGATAGCTGTAAATATGTTTTCTTACGACCTGTTTGGGTTGACACGGGTTCCCTTCGATCTGGCTGAAGACGGAAAATCGCGCAGTGAGGGCCATACACAGAAGCCTCGTGTGGAGACGTCAGTGAAAACCCCGGAGGCGAAGAAAATCTCGTTTTTGTCGAGGTTCTGGAGCGGCAACCCAGTTAGCGATCAGTCCGGCAAGGACCGATATGCCGAGCAGGAGCAAAAGCTTCGGGAAGAGCGCAAGAATTGCCATGCAATTCTCCTCGGTGGTTTTTTCCCGATTTTGTAAACGCATGTTTTGTGAAGGAGGCTGTGATGAGTATTGTTGAACGTCTGATGCTTGATGCCGTCTCGGCCAGTGCCGGAGCCTCTCACTCTGCCATGCAGCCTGTCAGCGGCCAGTCGATTGGCCTTCGTGAAAAGATTGCCGAGGCAGTTCCCTTTGTTGCTTGCGCCGCGGCCTTCTTGTTTGTCGCGGCTATGATTGTGGGTATTTGACAGGAAAAGGGGATTTGAAGGCAGGGTTTAATTCGGCCTTGCAAGCCCCAGCAAGGCTGCCCCGATCAGGCCTGGCTCAAGTCGGCATTGCGCGGGAACCACGATAGGATAGTTGAATCGTCGCAAGATCCTGGCCCTGACGGCTAAGTCGATGGCTTCAACCAATCTGGTCGCATTGGACAGGCCGCCGCCGACCGGCAGTATGTTTGCTCCCGTCGTGTTGACGACCAGAGCCAGAGGACTGGAAAGCAGTTCGACAAATGCCGCAATGGTCTGGCTTGCCTTGGGCTCGTTGCTTTCCCAATCCTTGACGATGTCCTCACTGCTCCGGTTTTCGCCACTCAGGTGTGTATGGAGCTTTTCCATGCCGCGCGCGCTACAGATGGCGTCGATACAGCCTTTCTGACCGCAGCCGCATTGAAACCGAGGGATGGTGACGGGCGGTTCGCCGACCTCGGTCGCTGCAATTGGTCCATGACCCCATTCTCCGGCAAAGCCGCCATCGCTATTGATCAGTTTGCCATCGACCACCAGTCCGCCGCCGACGCCTGTGCCAAGAATAACGCCGAACACCACACGGTGGCCGCGCCCCGCGCCCAATCCGGCTTCGGCGATCGCGAAACAATCGGCATCATTGGCAATCAGCACAGGCAGGTCCAGGGCCTCTTCCAGATCGTGTTGCAGTAAACGGCCATGGATGCAGGGTATATTGGCGACGACAGCGCGGCGGCTATCCACATCTATAATGCCACAGATGGAAATTGCCACGCAGCTTGGCACCTCTCCCGCTTCGGCAATGATTGACCTGATAACGCCGACAAATGCATCGAAATCCTGCCCCGGCGTCGGCTGACGTGGAAAGGGACGGATATCCTCAGGCGAATAGGCAATCGCGCCCTTGATGGCGGTTCCGCCAATATCGAAACAGACGATCATGCGCGCCGGGCCTCGGAATTTGTTGCTGTGCTATGAACGCATGTTCCAGCGATCCAGGTGGAAACCAGATCGAGTTGCGGGGTGAGCAACAGGAAGTCGGCGTCCTTGCCCGGCGCAAGCTGGCCTTTCGTCTCACACCCAATCGCCTGGGCTGGATAAAGCGACGCCATGTTCAGCGCTTCCTCAAACGTTGTTGCAAGCTTTTCATGAACAAACCGAATGCAGGACAGCATATCGATATCGGCACCAGCAAGGGTTCCATCGGCTAAAGTCAGTCGCCCTCCCTGCCGGTAGACCGGGCGACCATTCAGCATGAAGCCAGTTTCGTCGGTGCCGATGCTCGACATGGCGTCGGTGACCAGGAAAATCCGTCCAGACCCGCGTTTGGCGCGAAGGGCTATTCCCATCGAGACCGGATCGACATGGAAACCGTCCGCGATAATCCCGCAGGACAGCGTTTCTGAAGAAAGGGCTGCTCCGACAAGGCCGGGTTCGCGATTGCCCATCTGGCTCATAGCATTGAACAAATGAGTGACGAGTGTCGCGCCCGCCTCGACATAGGCGCCAATCTGCGCGCAATTTGCATCCGTGTGGCCAAGGCTGATGTGATAACCGGCTGCTCGCAGGGCTTTGACCTGCTGCGGGGTAACGCTTTCCGGCGCAATGGTGATCAGTGCAGTGCCAAATGTGCCGGCAGCGGCAATAAGCTTTGCCAGATCATCATCATTCATGGGGCGGATCAGGGCGGGATCATGGGTGCCCTTGCGCGCCAGCGAAAGGTGCGGACCTTCCAGGTGAAGCCCAAGATAGCCGGGGATCTGTTCGGCCTCAGCTTGGCGGCCAAGGCTCAAGACCTGATCGCGCAAGGCAGGGCGGTCGGTAATCAATGTCGGCAGCAGTGCCGTGGTGCCAAACCTCGCATGGGCGGCGCAAATCGTCCGGATACCGTCCAGATCCGGCTGGTTGTTTAACAACACCCCGCCGCCGCCATTGACTTGAAGATCGATAAAGCCAGGCACGACCAGAGCAGAGCCTGCATCGACCCTGGCAAGGGCGGCAGGCACGGCATTTTCGGAGACTATATCAGCGATCCGCCCCTGATCGACAATCAGAGCCTGATCGTCATGGAACCGCACGCCGTCGAAGATCCGGCCTCCTGTCACAGCGAAAGAGGAGGGAGCCGTAAGAGACGAGATCATCGGGTTTCCGTTACTTTTTTCAGGGCGGCGGGCTTGTCTGGATCAAGGCCCCGGGCGCGCGACAGTGATTCCACCATACCATAATAGGGTACAATCAATGCCAGCGCATCGGTCAACGGATGGCCGGTTTCGATGAAAGGTAGATGATTTGCCTCCTTTGCCAAGGAGGATGTCAGGAACACAGAAGCGTTCTTGGCGGCAAGTCCGTTGGCCGTGGCGGCGATCGACGCTTCCGCCTTGTCCCGGGCGGCAAAGGCGATGATCGGGAAATTCGCAGACACCAGGGAGACCGGACCATGCAACACTTCAGCCGAAGAATAGGCCTCCGCATGCAGTTCAGAGGTTTCCTTGCATTTCAGTGCCGCCTCGCAGGCAATGGCCAGTGTCGGGCCGCGCCCGAGCATGTAGAGCGAATCGGCGTCTTTCAACACCTCGACCAAGCCACTCCAATCCAGGTTCAGCGCTTTTTCCAGATGGTTGGGAAGAGCATTAACTGCGGCTGCCAAGCGGGCATTGTCGCTCCAGACGCTGATCAATGACAGGCCGGCGACGATGGAATTGACAAAGGATTTGGTGGCCGCGACGGCAATTTCCGGTCCGGCCTGAATGTCGATGGCGATGTCGGATGCTGTCGCCAGCGGTGAAGAAATGGTATTAAGCAGCGAAATTGTCGTTGCCCCACCTGCCACGGCAGACTTGGCGAGCGCCACGAGGTCCGGGCTGGCCCCGGATTGCGAGATGGCAAGTGCTGCCGCCCGGTCCAGTTTCAGCGGCGCCTGATAAATCGAGGCGAGGGACGGGCCGAGTGAGGCGACGACGATGCCGAGTTCCAGTTCGACAGCATATTTCAGGAAATGGGCGGCATGGTCGGAAGAGCCACGCGCAATGGTGACCAGCACCGCCGGATCGCGCTTGCGCAACGCCGCGCCCGCTTGTTCCAAACTCGCACGGCTATCGTTAAGCAGCCTGCTGACCGCCTGTGGAATCTCGTTTATTTCCTGGCGCATGGTTGTCGTCATCGTATTTTCCTTATCCTGCGGCTTCCGATCAGGAGCCGATGGTCAATTCCGCAACCAGGTCATAGGCGTCGCTGCGGTATAGCGCTCGCGACACTTCCATCACCCGGCCTGTATCCAGATAGGCGATCCGCTGCACCGAAAGCGCGGCAGAGCCCGGCGGCATGCCGAGCAGTTTGGCATCTTCATCCGTCAATATGACTGCCGAAATGCGCTGATTGGCGCGCACGGGTCTAATCCCGACACTGCCAAGTGCTGCATAGAGAGAGTTCTCAACGCGGGAGGGGTCCGGCAACAGATCATCCGGCAGATTGGTGCGTTCCAGCGCAATCGGCATGTCGCTGGCGGTGCGCAGCCGCACCAGCCGTGCTACTCGGGCCGTTCCAGAAAGCCCAAGCGCCATGGTTTCTTCCGGCGTCGGCAAAAACAAGCCGCGCTCCAGCCAACGTGATCCGCTGACCATGCCGCGCCGGGCCATATCCTCGGTAAAGGATGTCAACCGTGTCAGCGGTTGCTGCATGCGCTTGACGGGCTTGACGACAAAGGTTCCAGCGCCCCTGCGGCGAACCAGAAGACCTTCAACAACCAAATCGTCTATTGCCTTGCGCACCGTGACGCGGCTGATACCTGCTGCCTCGGCAATGTCGCGCTCCGCTGGCAGGGCGTCGCCATGCTTAAGCTGTCCGGCCTCGACGGCATCTTCGATCAGCGTCTTCAACTTGATATAAAGCGGGCCGCCTCGGCTGGATTGCAGGCTCGCAAAAGCAAGCACATCCGTCTGCATGTCATGCTCCCCATATCCTAGCCAGAATGCCTATGGTTATTTTTTGATTACAGTACCAAGGCAATACCAATTTGGCAATAATGTTTCATTGGTCTTCTCAAGGATCAGCGCGCCACTGCAAATTGCGCTGATAAAACAGATATTTCCCTCAAAAAATAGGGGAAATTATCATTCCGTCTGGACGATTGGCATTTTTTTGGTATTATTCATTAACAAGAATAAATAAATGGAACAATCGTGCATAGCTCGTCGAACCAGTGTTCCCCGGGCTGCGAACGAAAACGATGCTGAAACTGTGAAGGGTTTGGGGCGGTCATTTCGAAATGTGAAAATAAATTTCACGACCTTGCGGAAAATTGCTTTTTCTATTGACGAAACCGCCGAAAATTCGCAGTCTCAAGAAAATAAATTACGTGAACGGGGAAAGTTCCAGCATGAAAGTCGCCATTATCGGGCTTGGTTTCCGGCTTGGTTATCTCGGTCGAGTGCTCAGTGAGATCGATCCGTCTTTCGAAATTGTCGGCTATGTCGATCCTGATCCGGCAGGTCTGCCTGGATTGGTTGAGTTGGGTGTATCGCCCGGCAAGACATATGAGACGCCAGAGCAGTTGATTGCGCAAGGCGGTTTCGACCTGCTGATGATCGGCTCTCCCAATCATTTGCACCTTCAGCATATCCGTCTAGGGCTTCAGGCCGGTTTGACGGTGTTTACTGAAAAGCCGATTGTAATTTCCATCGAGGAAAGCCTCGAACTCGCCTCGCTTCTGCATACCTATGGTCATGACCGGTTGTTGGTCGGCCTCGTTCTTCGCTATTCGCCGCTCTACCGCGATTTGCGCCAGGCGCAGGCGGATGGCCTGCTCGGCAATGTCGTCTCCATTGAAGCGTCGGAGCATATCGAGCCTTATCATGGCGCCTTCTTCATGCGCGATTGGCGCCGTTACGGGCGCTATACCGGCGGATTCATGCTGGAAAAATGCTGCCACGATCTTGATCTTTACAACGGTGTTGTTGGCGCTCGGCCGCGGTTCGTCGCCAGCTTTGGTGGTCGCAAGAGTTTCATTCCGGAAAATGCGCCGGAGCAGGATGGCGTTAACGACATGGAAGTCTATCACCGCAAACCAAGCGGTTGGCTGGGCTCCGACAAGGTCTTTGATAGCGATGCCGACATTATCGATTACCAGACCGCGATCATCGAATATGAGAATGGCGTGGCGATGACGTTTCACACCAATCTCAATGTGCCCGATCAGTTTCGCCGTTTCTGCGTGATCGGCTCGAAGGGCATGGCTGAGGGTGATTTCGTGCGCGGCTTCCTCGATGTCCATAATGCCCGTAACAACGACAAGGTCATTGCCAAGACCTATAGCGCGCCTTCCGAGAAGTCGCAGCATTACGGCGCCGACGAACAAATGGCAGCCGATGTGCTGGCCTTTATCGAGACCGGAGCGAAGCAACCGGTTTCCGCTCTCGATGCCATTGAGGCCGGTATTCTGGCCCTGGCGCTGGATCAGGCCCGGGCCGAGCGCAAGGTGGTGGATCTCGCGCCTGTCTGGGCGCGTTACGATGCCTGCCTGCATGGCGAGGCGTCCGCCGCCCCTGCAAAGTCGGCATAGGGGATGGTCATGGAGGCGAAACGCAGAGCTGTTTTCTTCGCCTGGTGCCTGTTGTTGCCAGCAACCATCTATATCGCCATCATCGTTGCTTATCCGCTGGTCGATACTTTCATCCTGTCTTTCACCGATGCGTCATTGAAACGGGTGACGAACTGGGTTGGCTGGGATAATTACAACAAGATCTTCAACGCCACCTTCGCAGACGTCATCATCCGCACCTTCGTGTGGACGTTCTTTTCCGTGCTGTTCAAGATGATTATCGGCACGTTCGGCGCGACGCTTCTAAACACTGCCGTGCCAGGGCGAACCTTGTTTCGCATCCTGACCATGCCGCCCTGGATCGTGCCGATGGCTATCGGCATTTTCATGTGGGGCTGGATGTATAACGGCCAGTTCGGGATGATTTCCGGCATGTTGCAACGTGTTGGCCTGGTCGATGGCCCGGTTGCCTTCCTCGCTTATGGATCGACGGCGTTCTGGGCGACAATTTTCACCGATGTGTGGATCGGCGTGCCAATGGTGACGCTTTATCTGTTGGCGGCGATGCAGGCGATCCCGCAGGATCTGCATGAAGCAGCCTGGACGGATGGGGCCGGGCGGTTCTACCGGTTCCGCCGCATCACCCTGCCGCTGCTGATGCCAGCGATGATTACCATGTCGATGATTTCGCTGATCTCCACCTTCAACTCCTTCGATATCATCTGGATTCTGACCCGTGGCGGCCCAAGCGGTGGCACGACGACGATGATTATCGATACCTATAAGACGGCGATTGGGTCTTACAAATACGGTGAAGGGGCGGCGCGCGCCGTGCTGATCTGCATCTTCCTGTCGATCTTCAGCTATTTCTACTTCCGCGTCACCAGCCGCCTTTCGCAGGAGCATTCCCGATGAGCATCAACAGGCAGGCGATGATCAATCGCTACAAATGGTATGAAATCATCGGCATCTATTGCGGTATTGCGGTGTTTCTGACCTTCGTGCTGGCGCCTTTCGTGGAAGGGTTCCTGGTGTCGTTGAAGCCGCTCAGTCAGTTGTTTTCGTCGCCTTATCGATTCTGGCCGGAAAATGGCTCATTCGAAGCCTACCGAACCATGTGGGACCATGTTCCGGGCTTTGGCCGCTATATCTTCAACTCCTTTTTCATCTCGATCACTGCAACCGTGGTTGTTCTGCTGCTCGTCGTTCCCGCAGCCTACGCCTTTGCCCGTTTCGAATTCCGGGGCAGGGGCGTGTTGCTGGGAACCTTCCTTGCCGTCAACATGTTTTCAGGCGCGGTCCTGCTCATTCCGATCTTTCGGCTGATGCGCATTTCGGGGATGCTGAACACCTATTTCGCGCTGATCGTGCCGCTGATCGCCTTCCTGATCCCGACGGCTATCTGGCTGTTGAGAACTTATATGATGCGGATTCCACGGGAGCTTGAGGAAGCGGCTTATGTGGATGGGGCCAGCTATTTCTATACGTTCCGGCGCGTGGTTCTGCCGCTTGCCATGCCGGGGATTGCGGTTGTCGGCATCACCACCTTCATTACCGCCTATGCCCAGCATTTCATCTTCGCGCTGACCTTCAACTCGAAGACGGAATATATGCCGTTGCCGATTGGCCTGTTTGCCTATTTCGGGCGTCAGGAAGTGATCTGGAATGAGCTGATGGCCGCAAGCTTCGTCGGTATTGCGCCGGCGATGATCATGATCTTCTTCCTGCAACGCTATCTGGTCAGCGGCCTGACGGCGGGTGCAGTCAAGTAGGCAACCGGTTTCAAGACGACCAAGAAACGTTTAACGTCAACAAAGGGGAACCATCGATGAAACATACTTTGACCATCATGGCGGGCGCTCTGGCGCTGCTGGCAAGCTCGGCTCTGTCGAGTTTTGCTGCGGATAAGGAAATCAGCTGGATCTATTGCGGCGACAAGATCGATCCGGTGCATGAGAAATATATCAAGGTCTGGGAAGGCAAAAACCCCGGCTGGAAGATTGCGCCGGAAGTGGTCGGCTGGGAACAGTGCCAGGATAAGGCCACTACCTTGGCTGCCGCCGGAACGCCGGTTGCCATGGCTTATGTCGGTTCGCGCACATTGAAGGAGTTCGCCGAGAACGACCTGATCGTCAAGGTGCCGATGACGGACGCCGAAAAGAAGAGCTATTATCCGAATATCGTCGATACCGTGACCTTCGACGATACCCAGTGGGGCGTGCCGATTGCCTTCTCCACCAAGGCGTTGTTCTGGAATAAGGACCTGTTCAAGAAAGCCGGTCTTGACCCGGAAACCCCGCCGAAGACCTGGGCCGAAGAAATTGCCTTTGCCAAGCAGATCAAGGAAAAGACCGGTATTGCCGGTTATGGCATGCCAGCCAAGACGTTCGACAACACCATGCACCAGTTCATGCATTGGGTTTATACCAATAACGGTCAGGTGATGGACAAGGACGGCAAGATCGTCATGGACAGCCCGGAAGTGCTGGCAGCGCTTCAGGCCTACAAGGACATCGCCCCCTATTCGGTTGAAGGGGCAACCGCCTACGAGCAGAACGAAATCCGCGCTATCTTCCTCGACGGCAAGGCCGGCATGATCCAGAACAGCACGGGTGCCGCTTATCGCCTGCTGAAGACCGATATCCACTGGGGCGTGACGACTTTGCCGCTCGGTCCTTCGGCCAAGGGTCCCGGCACGCTGCTGATCACCGATAGCCTGGCAATCTTCAAGGGCTCCGGTGTCGAGGACAAGGCAACCGAATTTGCCAAATACATTACCTCGCCAGAACCGCAGGAAGAATACGAGCTGACGACCGATTCCGGCCTGACGCCGCTTCGTCCTTCCGCCAAGGTCGATCAACTGATCAAGGACAAGCCCTATTGGAAGCCGTTCATCGATGGCATCGCCTTCGGTGGTCCGGAGCCTTTGTTTAAGGATTACAAGGGTTTCCAAAACGTCATGATCGAAATGGTTCAGTCTGTCGTCACGGGTAAGGCCGAACCTGCGGATGCCTTGAAAAAGGCGTCGGCTGCTATCGACCAGTACAAGTAATCATCGGGGCTCCGGCTGCGGATCATACGGGTTCGCAGCCGGTTTTTGTTTGGAATTTTGCCGGTCGCCGTTTGGTCGCCGGTTGGTATGGAGACGCAGCGCGGTGGGCCAGCTTTATCTCAACAAAGTCGTCAAATCCTTTGGCCATTTCGATGTCATCAAGGGCGTCTCGCTCGACATCAAGGACGGCGAATTCATGGTCTTCGTCGGCCCATCCGGCTGTGGCAAGTCCACGCTGCTTCGGATGATCGCCGGACTGGACGATACCACCAGCGGCGATATCGTTATCGATGGGGCACGGGTCAATGCGCTGCCGCCGGTTGAGCGCGGCATTGCCATGGTGTTCCAGTCCTATGCGCTCTATCCGCATATGACGGTGTTTGAAAATATTGCTTTTCCGCTGCGGGTCGAGAAAATGCCCGAGGCGCAGATCCATGAAAAGATCGATGCGGTGGCCAAGGTTTTGCAGCTCGATCAGCGCTTGCAGCAGAAGCCGGGCCAGCTTTCCGGTGGGCAGCGCCAGCGTGTGGCCATTGGCCGGGCCATTGTCCGCGAGCCGAAGATTTTCCTGTTCGATGAGCCGCTTTCCAACCTCGACGCAGCCTTGCGTGCCGACATGCGCATCGAGCTGACGCGGCTGCATCGGCAGCTGAAAGCAACGATGATCTACGTCACCCACGACCAGATCGAAGCGATGACCATGGCCGACCGGATCGTCGTGCTGCATGGCGGCAATATTGCCCAGGTGGGGGCGCCGCTGGAGCTGTACCACAAGCCGCAAAACCTGTTCGTCGCCGGGTTTATCGGCAATCCGAAGATGAATTTCGTGCCGGTTTCCTGCAAGGGTGTCGGGCCGGATGGCGTTACCGTTGCCTATGAAGGCCGGATGCTGACCATTCCTGTCACCGGGCGTCCCGATATGCTGGGGCAGGACCTGACGCTTGGCATTCGTCCAGAACATCTGGCGCTCGGCAAAGGCGATTTTTCCATTACCGTGATCCCCAGTGTCGTCGAGCGGCTCGGTGCCAGCACAATCGCCTATGCGTCCTTGGCGAGTGGTGAACCCTATTGCGCGGTCTTCCCAGGATCTGCGCCCGTTCAGCCAGACCAGCCCATGACAACGGCGATCAAGGCCAGCGATTGCCATCTGTTCGATGCCGATGGTGAGGCGCTGGAACGCCATATCAATTGGCAGGCGGAAACGCTGCCGGATGCGCTGAAGGCGGTTCAGGAATAAGGGCAGGCGAATAGGCGGAAGCGCGGCTACCAGACCAGGCCGCGTGCCGCCACATCTTCCACCCGCGTCACCACACCATCCCGGTGAAATGTCATGATGTCGTAAAGGTTTGACACCACGCAGGTGTGGTTGGGAATGATCCACACTTTCTCGCCGATCTCTGGCCGTCTGCCGGTAATTTTCGACAGATCGACGGTGCCGTGTTCTTCGGACAGGCCGGTAATGACGGCATCCGGGTAGTCGACAATCAAGCCATAATCGCTAAAGCCGAGCAGATCGGATGTCAGCGCTTTGGAGCCGGCATCCAGAATGGCGCGGTCCGGTGTCGGACGTGACACGACGGTGGCTAGGATATGCATGGCGCAATCGTCAAGCGTGCCGTGCCCTGCCTTCGCCATGCTCCGGTCGCTATAGATATAGGTTCCAGCCCGATGTTCGGTTGCCGATGGCACGAGATGGGCGGAAAACAGGCTTGGCGTCCCACCATTTGAGACAATAGGACAGGCAATGCCGAGAGTGGCAAGGCTGGCGAGGATTTGGGCAAAAAAGCTTTCAACCACCAGCTCGGTGTGAGCTTTGGGATATGTCATCACTCCACCGAACCGCAGTGTGTTGCTGGCGAAAATCGCTTGTGCCAGGCCAACCGCGTCTGATGGTGTCTGCACCCCGCAGCGTCCCGCACCGGTGTCGCATTCCACCAGCACGGTCAAAGGTTTGCGATCTGCAAAATAGTTTGAAAGGCCTTCCACGGTCACGATGCTGTCGGCCACCACCTTCAGGCCGGAAATCCGTTCATTCAGGGCAGCAAGTCTCACGAGCTTTTCAGGCCCAAGAATATTGAAGGTAATCAATATGTCCTCGAACCCGGCATCGGCAAACACCTCGGCCTCGGTGATTTTCTGGCAATTGATGCCGGTAGCGCCTGCCTCTTGCTGTTGGCGCGCCAGGGCCGGAATCTTGTGGGTCTTGATATGCGGGCGAAAGGCAAGGCCGTGGGCATCCATATAGGACTGAACCCGGGCGATATTGGCGGTAAGCCGATTCTCGTCAATCAGCGGCAGCGGGGTCGACAGCGAGAGAACCGTATCGCCGGGTCTTGGACCTGGTCTGTCAATTGGGCGGTTCATCTCAGGCAGTCTCCGTGTCCTGGGCAAGGTTGAAAGGGTCGGCAATGATCGGCCAGATATCGCGACGAACGCGCCGATAAGGGTTGGTGGCCGGATTATTGGGATAAGGTGATCCCGCTGAACAGTAAAGGATCTCCGAGGCGATCTTCGAAAATGCCGCATAGAAATGATTGGTGGATTTGATCGCAAGGATATGTTTGGAGGTTGGATCGATACCGAGTGCTGTGAACAGCGAAGGGTCGTAGCTTTGCACGCGAACGGAACTCAGCACGATGTCGATACCGTTCAGGTGGATATGAGCGGCGTCGCCAAACGGGGCGACACTTTCGCCAAACCGCATTTCTGCGTTGGGTACGAGTTTTACCACCCTCACCAATCCATCGATCGGGTTGCCGGTTCCCGGCGCGGATTTCGCACCAAAGCGCAGCGGGATCTCCGCTCCTTCGCCAGCGGCCATGCAAATCTGCACGGCAATTGGGTCCCAGATCATGCCGACCGCTGTATTGGTTGCGCCCCGCGCCAGAAGTTCCTCAAGCAGGACCGTCGCATCACCCGCCGTGCCGCCGCCGGGATTGTCCCACATGTCGGCAATCACGACAGGCCCGGATGGATTTGCGAGCGCCTCTGCCACGGCCTGTTTTTCGTCGATCTGCGGCATCATGAACGTGCCGCGTTTTTCAAACAGTTCAAGGCCAAGGCTGCGGGCCAGCATCTGGCCTTTTTCGGCCTTGCCATTGGTGATGGCAATGGTTTTCGTCCCCATTTCCGGCACGTCGCCTGCCATGAACCCGTGAATGACCGAGAGCGACAGGACATCGGCATCGTCCTGTTCGATCTGCATCAGTTTGTCTACAAAACCGCGCATCGGCTGGCGCGACGTCGGGAAGACATCGATCATCCGGCAATCGAACACCGACATGACGGGGGTAATGCTGCCTTCCAGCGTATCAACGACGATCCGCCAGAGATCGTGAGCGCGGTCAACGAAATCGGTATGGGGAAATTCCTTGAAGACAACGAACACATCCGCCGCCTCAACCCGCTTGCCCGTCAGGTGGCTATGCGGGTCCAGTTCTGCGGCAAGCAGCACATCCGGCCCGATAATGGCGCGGATGCGGCTCAGGAAATCGCCTTCCGGGTCGAGATAGCCATCCGCCACCATGGCGCCGTGCAGGCCGAGCACGACGGCATCGACGGGAAGTGCTGCCGTCAACTGATCGAGGATTTCGTCGCGCAGGCTCTCATAGGTCTGCCGATTGACGAGCCCGGCCGGATCGGCCCAGGTCGCGGTGCCTTCAATCAGCACCCAGCCTTTCTGGCCGCATACCTCCCGGCCAACGGTGATTGGCGCTGTGCACAGCGTTGGGGTTGCCGGGTGCTGCCCGGGTGGCGCGTAAAGGGAAGCCTCGAAAGCACGCCGGTCGATGCAGATCGGCGAGAACGTGTTGGTTTCCGTTGCAAGGGCGGCTGTAAAAATGCGCACGGAGTGGCCTCCAATCACGGTTGATGGTCAGATGGTTGGCGATCAGGCGACGCTAATGGGGGTTGAGCCCATCGGGTTGGGCAAATAGCCGGTAAAGCCTGAAATTTTCCAGCGGCCTTCGTGCAAGCGACAATAATAGAGCGTTTGCCATTGCATGGTGTCGAAACCGCCATCGGCTTTTTTGATGCCGCCATCGAATTTTTTGCGCACTAAAGCCGTCTCGCCTTCGATTTCGATCTCTTCCAGCGTGGTGGTAAAGAAAATCGCCGTGCGCGGGTCTTCACCATGGCTCTGACCGGCAAAATCCTGGGCCTGGCGCAGCCATTCGTCGCGATAGGCCGCGAGATTGGGGAAGGTCAGGCGCCAATGGTCCGGATTGGTATCGCGATTGCCGTTGATGCCGATGAAGCCGTCCTCGACGAAATCGCCTTCCACCATCGACCAGTCTGCAGCCAGAAAAGCATCGATGTCGCGGGGCACCAGCATCTCCCAGATGGCATGGCGCGCAGTATCGGTTTCCGGGAAGGGGTTTTTGAAGGGATCGCGCATCTCAGCCACCTTTGTCTAAATTATTTTCATGTTCTATGAAAATCCCTAGTCAAATTCGGTTTTCTATGGTGAATTGTCAATTGATTAAGAAAATAATTTGCATGAGGGCGAGATGACGATCAAGCGATATGGTGCAGAAAAAGCAGGTGCCGGCGGGCAGAAACTGCCGTTTGCCCGGGCGGTTGAAGCGGATGGCTGGCTGCATGTCTCCGGCCAGGTGGCGATGGAAGACGGCGAGATCATTCAGGGTGGGATTGTCGAGCAGAGCCATAAGGCAATCGGCAACCTGATCGCCATTTTGCATGAGGCTGGCTATGGCGTGGAGCATGTCGTGCGCTGCGGCGTCTGGATTGATGATCCGCGGGATTTTTGGAGCTTCAACAAGATCTATCAAGGCTATTTCGGCGAACATCCGCCAGCCCGCGCCTGTGTGCAGGCCTCGATGATGGTTGATTGCAAGGTCGAGATCGACTGCATAGCCTATAAGGCGACCAAATAGGGTTGGTTTGTGAGGGCTTATGGATATCTTTGCCACCATACAGGAAGATCGCGCGCAATTTTCGCCTTCCGAACAGCGGATTGCCGACATCCTCCTGAGTGAGCTGGATTTTGCCGTTGGCGCGTCGATCATCGAGCTGGCGGAAAAGGCGCAAGTGTCGCCGCCGACCGTGACCCGCTTTTGCCGCAGGCTTGGATGCCAGAGTTTTTCGGATTTCAAGGTCAATCTGGCGAAGACTGCCTATGTTGGCGTGCGTTACCTGAACCCGGAAGCGAAAAGCACCGAGCCGCAGGATGTTGCCGAGGACGTCATCACCAAGGCGCAGAATGCCCTGTTCATGATGCATCGCTCGCTGGATGCCGCCATGATCGAAAAGGTTGCGGACCGGATTTCCCGGGCCGAAATGATCTATGCATTCGGGTCGGGCGGCAATTCCTCGATGATTGCTTCGGAATTGCAGAACCGGCTTTTTCGGCTGGGGTCACGGGTTACGGCTTGCAACGATCACCATATGCAATTGATGCTGACGGCAGCGGCGCGCAGCAATGATATCATTGTCGGATCATCCTTCTCGGGGCGCAATCTGGAGCTGGCGCGCTGTTTCGAGCTGGCGCGTGACAACGGCATTACCACGATTGCCCTGACCCAGAGTGACAGCGCTGTCGCCAAGGCTGCCGAGCTGGTCGTTGGTATCGACCTACCGGAGGGCGATAATATCTTTCGCCCGACTTCGACCCGCTTTGCCTATCTGGCCATGGTCGATGTCATCGCTAGCCTGGTTGCCTATCGTAATCGCAAGCTTTCCATGGTGACGCTACGCCATATCAAACAACAATTGGTCGAACATCGCGATGGCGACGACCGTCAGATTCTCGGAGACTAGGATGGCGAAATCCGTGGCTGTGGTAACAGGTGCCGCCGGTGATATCGGGCGGGCAATTGCCAGCCGTCTTGCCGCAAGCCACGATGTGGTGGTGCTGGCCGATATTGATGGGACTGCGGTGAATACGGCTGCGGTCAGCCTCGGGTCCGGGGAGATATTCGTGCCTGTGGTCTGTGACGTCACCGACGAGGCCAGCATCGACGCTCTGACATTTGCGGTGCAGGGGTTTGGGGTGACCAGGACTCTCGTCAACAATGCTGGGGCGGCAAGGGCCGTCAGTCTGCACGACACCGATGCGACCATCTGGCGCCAGGACAACGCGCTCAATCTCGAAGCTGCATTCCTGACCTTCAGGGCGTTGGAAAATCAGTTGAAGCAATCACAAGGCTCGGTCATCAATATTGCCTCGGTGAATGGCATGGCCGTGTTCGGCCATCCCGCCTATAGCGCGGCGAAGGCTGGGCTGATCCATCTGACCCGATTGATCGCGGTGGAATATGGCAAGTTCGGCATTCGCGCCAATGCCGTTGCGCCCGGCACGGTGCGCACCCAGGCCTGGGAGGCGCGCGCCGCTGCCAATCCTGCCGTGTTCGAAGAGGCCAAGCGTTGGTATGCGCTGCAACGGATCGCCACCGCGCAGGATGTTGCTAATGCGGTATTTTTTCTGGCTGGCGATCAGGCTGCGGCCATTACCGGCGTCTGCCTTCCCGTCGATTGCGGGTTGACGGCAGGCCAAAGCGAACTCGCCCGGACATTTTCGCAATCCGAGCATTATTGATCCTCCATCCATTCAGAGTTTAAGGGGAACCGTCATGGCTGAAGTCGCTTTTCGTCTGGACAATTCTTGGTATCCTATCGAGGGCGATGACGGCGGTGGTTTCGTCTTCACCGTCTACAATTTATCGTCCGAGCCCATCAGCGGTTTCAAGCTTGCCTATACTGCCTTGACGCGGGTGAAAGACGGTCCGGTCTGCGACAACGCGCTTTTCCTGCGGCGCAACGCCAATTTTCACCAGTTTACACCACCGGAAGGACTGGTCCTCGTGCCAGGAGCCTGCTGGCGGTTTACGGTTCAGGGTCTTTGGCGGCCCGCACGGCACCGCACGGATGGTGCAAAATCGGCTTATCTGACGCTTGCCGATGGACGTCATGTCGCCGTCTCCGTCGACGATCTGATGCTGCAAGGCCGGGTGAGCGAACCTGCCCCCGTTCTGTTGCCGAAGGGTGAAGTCAGCAAGCCTTTTTCACTGCTGCCTTGGCCCGTCGAGGCGAACCTTGCTGCGGGCGATGGTTTTCCGGTGGCGATCTATCCCGCAAAGGACACGGATCTTCCCGGCTTGCAGGCGGTCGAGCGGGTCAATGCGCTTTACCGGCGGCTGTTTGCAGTTGGCCATGTGCCGTTTTCGCTGGCGCCGGTTGATCAGGGCAAGGCCTTGCGGCTAGACCATGATCCCGCACTCGGCGCATCCGCCTATCGGCTCGACTTTGCGCAGCAGATTACGCTGTCCTTTGGCGATGAAGCGGGACGGCAATATGGACTGACGGCATTGGCGCAAATGCTGCATGGAGCAAGACGGGACCCCGCGCAGTTTCAGTTTCCGGTCTCCGGCCAGATCAAGGATGCGCCGCGTTATGGCTGGCGCGGCTGCCATCTGGATGTGTCCCGGCAATTTTATCCGACGCAGGACGTGCTGCGGCTGATCGACATCATGGCCTGGATGAAGCTGAACATTTTCCACTGGCACCTGACCGATGATGAAGCCTGGCGGTTGGAAATCAAGGCCTACCCGCAACTGACGACTATCGGCGTGCTGCGTGGCCCGGCTGAGCCGATGTTGCCGCAGCTTGGCAATGGCGCGGAGCCGGTCGGTGGTTTTTACACCCAGGAGGATGTTGCACACATCGTCGCCCATGCCGCTTTGTTGCATGTCGAAGTCGTGCCTGAGATCGATATTCCAGGTCATAGCACCGCGATCCTGGCGGCCTTGCCTGAGCTGGTCGATGGCCAGGAAGCACCTGACAGCTATCGTTCCGTCCAGGGCTATCCGAATAACGCCCTCAACCCAGCCATTGAGCAGACCTATGCGTTTCTCGGCAAGGTCTTGGATGAAATGGCGAGGCTGTTTCCCTCCGATCTCGTGCATGTCGGCGGTGATGAGGTTGCGGCGAATACCTGGATGGCCTCGCCGCTAGCGAAAAAGCTGATGGAGCAGGAGGGCATTGACGGCACATTTGGGCTGCAAAGCCATTTCATGAAGCGCATTCAGCAGATGCTGAAAGAACGCGGCAAGAAACTGGCCGGTTGGGACGAAGTATCCCACGGCGGCGGTGTCGATCCGCAGGGAACACTGCTGATGGCCTGGCAGAAGCCGGAGGTTGGGTTGGATCTGGCGCGGCAGGGCTATGATGTGGTGATGACGCCGGGTCAGGCCTATTATCTCGATATGGTGCAGGACGAGGCGTGGCAGGAGCCGGGCGCCAGCTGGGCCGGCACCGTGCCGCCGCACCATACCTACACCTATGAGGCCGTCGCAGAGTTTCCTGAGGAATTAAAGCCGAGGATGCGGGGTGTGCAGGCCTGTATCTGGTCGGAGCATTTCCTGAACCGCGATTACTTTAACCACCTCGTCTTCCCCCGCCTGCCAGCTGTTGCCGAGGCCGCCTGGACCCCCAGGGATCAGAAGGACTGGCTGCGGTTTGCAGCGCTCGCGCCGCTGATGCCACATTTTTAAGGAAATCGGACATGGAACTTCGAATTGCCGTTGGTGGCATTCATACAGAATGCAGCACGTCATCGCCGGTGCTGATGCAGATCGAGGATTTTCGCGTGCTGCGCGGTGATGATCTTCTTGCCGCCGATTATTTCAGCTTTCTTGGCACGGATGGGCTGAAACCTTTGCCCTTGCTGCATGCCCGCGCTGTTCCAGGAGGCCCGGTTTTGCGCCAGACCTATGAGAGTTTCAAGGCCGAATTCCTGGAAAGGTTGCAGGCCGCTCTGCCGGTGGACGGGCTCTATCTCGCCATGCATGGCGCCATGAATGTCGAAGGCATTGATGATGCCGAGGGTGATTGGATCGCTTCTGCCCGCGCCGTGGTTGGATTGGATTGCCCGGTTGCTGCAAGCTATGATCTGCATGGCAATGTCACCCAGAAAATCATCGATCAACTGGATATTTTCGCCGGTTACCGGACCGCGCCGCATATCGATGTGCGCGAAACCATGGTCCGGGCCTGGGACATGTTGGTAAAAGCACTGCGGACCGGCGAAAAGCCTGGGATCGCCTGGGCGCCTGTGCCGGTTCTTCTTCCCGGAGAACGAACGTCTACCGAAGACGAGCCGGCCAAAAGCCTTTACTTGCAATTGCCCCAGCATGATCAGCGACCGGGCATATGGGATGCCAATCTGATGGTTGGTTATGTCTGGGCCGACGAGCCACGCGCCACGGCCTGTGCCGTGGTCACAGGCGTGGATCGAAGCGAGGCACAAAAGGTGGCTGAAGAGATTGCCCGGTCTTACTGGGAAGCGCGCCATGCCTTCCGGTTCGGCCCGGTGACGGGTTCTTTGAATGACATGCTGAATATCGTCGAAAAGACCCAGACCCGGCCGATTATTCTGGCTGATTCCGGCGACAACCCGACCGGCGGTGGCGTTGGCGACCGCGCCGATGTGTTAGCGGCATTGATTGCTCGTAATTTCGACGGGGCTGTGATTGGCGGGATTACCGACAAGCCCGCAGTCGATGCCTGTTTTTCCGCGGGCGTCGGGGCGAAATTGGCACTGAAGGTCGGTGGCTCACTCGATCCGGCAAGCCCGTCGGTTGAGGTGAATTGCGAGGTGCTTCGGCTGGATGATCCGGGTGTGGCAACGGAGCGTCAGGCCATCGTCAAAATCGGTGGTATTACCCTTATTCTCGCCAGCAAGCGCAGGCCCTACCACAATCTGGCCGATTTCACCCGGCATGGCATTGATCCGAAAGCGGTGCGGTTGCTGGTGGTAAAGT
This sequence comes from Agrobacterium vitis, assembly GCF_037039395.1. NCBI lineage: Bacteria > Pseudomonadati > Pseudomonadota > Alphaproteobacteria > Hyphomicrobiales > Rhizobiaceae > Gillisella > Gillisella vitis. The sequence goes on from NZ_CP146244.1 coordinate 266,062, forward strand.
CGGGCTATCTTTCTCCCGAGCTTCAGCCAATTTCCAATCCGAACCTGATGGCGCTGACCGATGGGGTCATCAACCAGGATATCGAAGCCTTGCCGAGCAAGCGCCGCAAACAACCGACCTATCCCTTCGTCAAGGATTTCGACTATCAGCCGCAAGCAACGACTTCAGCGCGTTGGACGGATAGCGACAATCGTGAAGGCGCAGACTGAGCCCGTCAGAATTCCAGGCAAACTTTAAACGAGAGATCAGCGATCTCATTCCTCAAAGCTGTCTCCGGTAAAGCCAGCGGCAGCTTGTTTTCACAAAGATAGCGCGTTCATGCCGCCAGTTCTCTCCATCATTGCCGCTAATCCGGGTATCCGGATTAGCGCGATTGCGATTTTCTTCTTCGGCCTGTCCGGTGCGACCACGGCTCCCTATATGTCGATCATTGGCATACACGAGTTGGGGTTGAGCAATGCGCATTACTCGCTGCTGATTTTCATCGCGTCCTGCGTCAATGTCGCCGCCAGCGTTGCCGTGGGGATCTTGGCCGACAGGCTTGGACATTTCCGCATGCCGATGGTCATGGTCAGCTTGTTTGGCGTGATCGGTTATGGGGTGGTGTTTCTTGAGCCGAACCAGATCATCTTCGTTGGCTCCGCGCTGCTATTGCTGCCGGTTTACAACGCCTTGAATTCGCTGATATTTGCCAATGTGCGGGCCGCATCCAAGGATATGCCGGTGCGTGAACTGATTGCGGTCAATTCCGGCGTGCGGGCGATTATATCGGCCTCCTGGGTCCTGGTGCCCGGTCTGGTGGGCTTCTTTCTGGCCGGTCAGAAAAGCATGCTGCCCGCCTTTCTGTTTGCCAGCCTCGGCGGACTTGCCTGTTTCATGCTGTTTCTGGTCTGGTTGCCGAAGGCGGAGGCAAGGGCCGAACCCTCGGCAAGCCTGGCGTTTTTTTCATCCCTGTCTAAAATCGCTTCGCCAGGATTATTGTTGCGGCTTGGCGCCATCGCGCTGATTACGGCCATGCTGCAAATGAACGGCGTCGTGCTGCCCCTTGTCATGACCGGGCCAGCGCATGGCACGACCGGCGATGTCGGTATTATCGTCGGTATCGTCGCCTTTCTGGAAATCATCTTCATTCTGTTCTGGGGCTGGGTGGAGCGCAAAACCTCCAGTGTCGCGACGCTTGTTGCCGGTTCGCTGATCTATTGCGTTTATTTGTTGTGCCTCGGTCTCGCCTCGCGGCCAGAACATGTCTATCTGCTCTCCGGCATTGCCGGTTTCGGCGCGGCGGCGATTATCAGCGTGCCGATTACCTATCTGCAAAACCTGATTGCCGATCGCGCGGGCCTTGGTAGTTCGCTCATTGCGGTGAATATCTTCTTGAGCGGTGGATTGAACTCGCTGCTCTTTGCATTCGGAACCGGTATCAGCGATTATTCCGGCACAGCAATGCTCGGCGCCTTGGCCGGATTCTGCGGGATTTTGCTGTTGCTGATGCTGGAAAAGCCACGGTCCTTCAGGGGTGCTCAATGACCGGAATACAGAGAAGAGACCATCATGGCAGAACGTGAACCAGAGAAGAACGACCGCGGTTTGCTGGAAGTCTGTGTGGATTCCGTTGCGGGGCTGGAGGCGGCGATTGCCGGTGGCGCGGACCGGATCGAGCTATGCGCCGCCCTTGACTGCGGGGGGCTGACGCCGACATCAGGCCTGATGCAGCGTGCCGCTCAGGCACCCATCCCGGTTTTTGCGATGATCCGGCCACGGGCAGGTGGTTTCGTGTTCTCACCTGATGAGGTCGCCGTCATGGCGGCGGATATCCACGCCGCACGGCAGGCAGGTTTGGCGGGTGTCGTACTTGGGGCGTCTCTGCCTGATGGACGACTGGACCTTGAGGTGCTTGGTAAGCTCACAGCGGTAGCGTCTGGCCTGGCTGTGACATTGCACCGGGCTTTCGACCTCGTGCCAGACTTTGATGAAGCGCTGGAGCAGGCGGTTGCGCTCGGGTTTGGCCGAATTCTCACGTCCGGTGGCGCGCAATCCGTCGTCGACGGTTTCGACCGTTTGACATCGCTTTCAAAAGCGGCAGGTGGCCGGATCATCATCCTGCCCGGTGGTGGGCTGCGGCCTGATCGCATCGCGCCGTTCTGGCAGGCCGGCTTGCGGGAGTTTCACGCCTCTTGCAGCGTGCCAGCGACGGTCGATCCCGTTCTGGTCGATTTTGGTTTTGCCAGGGCGGGGCAGGCGCAGACCGATAGCGATTTGGTCCGCAGACTTGTTGAGGCAATCGACAACTGCCGCACTCTGCCCTGATGGGTTATACGGTTTCCGGGTCCACCTGGCGCGGCGCGCCTTTTTCGTCCAGCGCCACCATGATGAAATGGGCATCGGTGACCTTTTGGCGCTCCTGCGTAAACTGCCTGCGGACCCAGCACTCGACATAGATGGTCATGGAGGTGCGACCGACCTGGCTGATGGATGTGTAGATGCACACGGTATCACCGACCTTGACCGGCAGCTTGAAGCTGACTTCCTTTATCGCTGCTGTGACCGTGCGACCTTTCGCGCGCTCGGAAGAGCGGATGCCAGCGGCGGCGTCCATCTGCGCCAGAACCCAGCCACCGAATATATCCCCGGCGGGATTGGTATCGGCTGGCATGGCGAGTGTGCGTAAGGTCAATTCGCCCTGGGGTTCGTCAATCTCGGTCATTGTCTTCCAACTTTCGTTTTCAGGATAGTAGAAGCTGCGTCGTTGCCGCAATCCTCAATTCAATCGAGAGAAGAGATAGGCTCTAGACACTGAAAGGTCGAGAGCGCAGGCATGCGCCGGCGACACTGCGGCTTTGCCGAAAAGCTTTACCTTGCGATTTTACCGCTTTTTAGAAACCTCGATGGAGGCGATCAGCCGCTCGACATAGGCGGAAAACAGGACACCCATATCGGTACTGTCGGGCAGCCGCAGCCAGAGCATTTGCAAACCATCCATCAGGCCGATAATTTCCGTTGCTATCCCTTGGGGATCTATGTCGGATTTGATCTCATGATTCATAATGCCTTCTGCAAAAATGTTGGCCAGTTTGCGGCGCAGTTGCAGGCTACGTTTGTGAAACCAGGCCTGGGCCGGGTGTCCGGCAAGCAGGCTTTCAGCGTTGAGGATCGAAAACGCCCGCACCACTCCTTCCGACTGCATGTTTTGGTTGGTGACCTCAACCAATAGGCCGAGGAAATCGCGCCAATGCGGCGTTTTCTTGTTTAAGTCCGGCGCTGTCTCTTTGTCTCGCCGTTCCAGGATCGCCAGGAGAAGGTCCACTTTGGTCGGAAAATAATGCAGAAGACCAGGAAGTGAGAGGCCGACATCCTCAGCAATGTCTGCAATCGCGGCATTTTGAAAGCCATCCTTGGCAAAACGGTTGAGGGCAGCCTGCAGGATTTCTTCTCGCCGCGCAGCCCCTTTCACCGAATTCCGGCGGCGGCCTGCAACCGTATCGACGGGAGCGCGGCCTGCATCGGATATGTCCTGTCTTGGCATTTCTCTCACTTTCAGGTTGCATGGCGTACCACCCTTAGAGCTTGTCTTTCAGAAAAGTGGAACTCAATTTTCTGAAAGACAAACGAAAACGTGAAAAACGACAGGATGGCGGCTCATTCTGAACCTGAGCGCCTTTATAGCCATATCGAAAACCGGGTGAAGGCAGACAGGTTGTCTTGCGAGAAATAATAATACCGAGTAGTTGGTAGGTAAATAGGGAGGACATGCGATGATCGACCGTCTGCTTGATGAGATGACCCTTGAGGAACAGGTTTCTTTGCTATCCGGTGCGGATTTCTGGACCACGGTGCCGGTGGAGCGGCTCGGTATTGCGAAGATCAAGGTAACCGACGGGCCAAATGGGGCGCGCGGCGGCGGGTCACTGGTTGGCGGCGTGAAGGCGACCTGCTATCCCGTTGCGATTGCGCTCGGTGCCACCTGGAACCCGGCACTTATCGAAGCCATGGGTGTTTCCCTGGCGGGACAGGTGAAAAGCAAGGGCGCGAGCGTCCTTCTTGCGCCAACCGTCAATATCCATCGGTCCGGTTTGAACGGGCGCAATTTCGAATGCTATTCCGAAGACCCCATGCTGACGGCTGCTTTGGCTGTTGCTTATATCAAAGGCGTGCAGAGCCAGGGTGTGGCGGCGACGATCAAGCATTTCGCAGGCAATGAATCCGAGATCGAACGGCAGACCATGTCTTCGGATATCGATGAACGCGCTTTGCGGGAAATCTATCTTCTACCCTTTGAACAGGCCGTGAAAAAGGCTGGTGTCATGGCGGTTATGTCCTCCTATAACCGGCTGAACGGTACCTATACAAGTGAACATGCCTGGCTGTTGACGGATGTTCTGCGCGAGCAATGGGGCTTTGACGGTATTGTCATGTCCGATTGGTTCGGTTCGCATTCCACATCCGAAACCATCAATGCCGGGCTTGATCTGGAAATGCCCGGCCCAACCCGTGACCGTGGTGAAAAGCTGGTGCAGGCGGTTCGCGACGGCACCGTCAGGCCGGAAACAGTACGCGAAGCGGCGGGGCGCATTCTCACTCTGCTGGAGCGGGTCGGGGCGTTTTCATCTGCGCCTGACCTGTCCGAACATGCCGAGGATTTGCCGGCTGACCGGGCGCTAATCCGCAAAATTGGCGCCGAAGGTGCGGTTCTTCTGAAGAATGACAACATCCTGCCGTTGGAAAAGGCATCCCTGAAGCGTGTCGCGGTTATCGGGCCGAATGCCGCTGTTGCCCGGGTGATGGGTGGCGGCAGTGCCCAGATCAATGCCCATTATACGATCAGCCCGCTTGAGGGCATTCGTGCGGCTTTGCAAGGCAGTGTCGACGTTCAGCACAGCGTAGCCTGCGGCAATAGCCGCTTGGTCAAGCTGTTTTCGCAACCGGTCACTGTTGAGTATTTCAAGGGCATCAATTGTCAGGCTACACCTGTGGCGACGGAAACCGTGCAGACGGGGGAATTTTTCTGGTTCGATCTGCCATCGCCGGATCTGTCTCTGGCTGATTTCTCGGTGCGTTTCACTAGTACCTTCACCCCGCAGGAGGATGGGCCGCATCTGCTGGGCATGACCAACTCGGGTCTTGCCAAGCTCTATGTCGATGAAGAACTTGTCATTGACGGCTATACCGGGTGGAAGCGCGGTGAGAATTTCTTTGGCACGGCCAATGATGAAATTCGGCACTCGGTGGAGATGAAGGCTGGCCGTAGCTACGCAATCAAAGTTGAATACCTGTCTCCACCGCCAGAGGAATACGGCATCCATATCACCGCGATCCGTTTCGGCATCGAGAAAATTCTCGGTGAAGACGCGATGGTGGAAGCAGTAGAATGTGCAAGAGGCGCGGATGTGGCGTTGCTCTTTGTTGGGCGCGAGGGGCAATGGGATACGGAAGGTCTCGATCTGCCTGATATGCGCCTGCCGGGCCGTCAGGAAGAATTGATCGAGCGCGTCAGCGCCGTCAATCCGAATTGCGTTGTTGTGCTGCAAACCGGTGGCCCCGTTGAAATGCCTTGGTTGGAAAAGGTCAAGGCGGTGCTTCAGGTCTGGTATCCAGGCCAGGAGCTTGGCAATGCTGTGGCCGATATGCTGTTTGGCGATCAGGAACCGGGCGGGCGTCTACCGCAGACGTTTCCAAAGCAGTTGTCGGATAATTCCGCCATCACAAATGACCCGTCGATCTATCCCGGCAAGGATGGCCATGTGCGTTATGAGGAGGGGGTATTTGTCGGTTACCGTCATCACGACAGCCGTAACATCGAGCCGCTCTTTCCCTTCGGGTTCGGGCTTGGCTACACCAGCTTTCATTGGGATGAGCCTAAGGCCTCCGCATCGGAAATGACCGTATCCGGCATAAAAGTCAGCGTAAAGGTCACCAATACCGGAAAACGGGCAGGGTCCGAAGTGGTGCAGGTTTATGTCGAGGCACCTGTCTCTGGTGTCGAGCGCCCATTGAAGGAGTTGCGGGCCTTTGCCAAAATCGCCCTGGGGCCAGGTGAAAGCGGTGAAGTGACGCTTGAAATCAGCCCGCGCGACCTGAGTTATTACGATGTCGATGCCGCGTCATTCCGGGCAGCTGCGGGACATTATCGGCTGCTGATTGGCGCCCATGCCCAGGACATCCGCAGCACGATCACGATTGCCAATCCGCAGGAATGGCTTGGCGCTGTCGGTGACAAGACGATCTGATCGATGGCTTAAATCATGAGGCGGGCCTCGAATCCATCCTGTCGCCCACTAGCGGGTGACAGGATGTCGAAGCGGGCATTCATCTGCTCTGCCAAACGCTCGATAATTGACAAGCCGAGGCCCGATCCGGGCGTGGTGGCATTGGCACGTTGGAAGCGTTTTCGAATGGCCACCAACTGCTCGGGTGGCAAAACCGGGGAGCCATTGACGACGCAGATCGTGCCGTCTTCGACAAGTGTCACCTCGACAGGCACGCCCTGTGTTCCATGCCGCACAGCATTTTCGATCATGTTGCGAATGACGATGGCAAAGGCGTCTTCGCTGATGGCGCGTGGAAGGGTCGCTGTTGGCGGATGTCGATAAACAATGGCATTTCCCGTCGCGCGCTGGAAATCCTCCACGACAAGATCGAGCACCGGTACGAGATCGACAGCCTGCCCGGTCGAGCCAATGCCCGCTTCTGCCCGAGACAATTGCAATAGTTTTTCCGCCAGGCCCGCAAGCTTTTGCAGGGAGGTTTCCACCTGACTTGCCCGGGCGCGGGCTTCCGGCTCCCGCAATTGGGCCAGCATCATTTGCGTCTGCGCCAGGGCGCCAGCAATGGGGGTGCGCAATTCGTGGGCGCTGTTGGCGGTAAATTCGCGCTCGGCATCCAAAGCGGCCCGCAATCGGGTGAGGAGAAGATTGACCGACCGCCCTATGGGCTGCAATTCTTTGGGCAGTGGGCTAAGGTCGATTTCCGCCAGATTGCCATGATCCTTTTCGCTGATTTCCTGCCGAAACTGTTCGACGGGACGCAGGGAACGGCGGATGATCAGCCAGGCGGCCAAAACGCTGAGCGGAACCAGCGCAATCACCGGCAGCAGCATGCCAAGGCCAGCCGCAAGGGCAGAGATATGCCGATGGGTCATCGAGTCGGCCACTTGAACGATGATCGTGTCGCTGACCGCTGTTGTCGTATAAATCCGGTATGTGTCGTTTTGCCAGAAACCGGGTGTTAGCGGTGCGGGCAGGGGGGCTGCGGCCTCGGCGTGGGAATGCATCAGGACGCGACCGCTTGCATCTCTCACCTGATAGATCAGATATCCGTCGGAATCGGGATCGACGGTCGTGAGGATTTGCACGGGGCTCTTCAGCGGATCGCGCTGCATGATGTCATCGACGACCAATGGCAAAAGCCGGTCGCCGGTCTCCTGCAGGGCGCTGTCGAAAATCTCTCCGAATTCAGCCTGCATGACGATGGCGCCGCAGCTTGCCGCCACCAGCCAAAGCACGGTAATCGCGCCGGAAAGCCACAGGAGAAGTTTGCGGGTAATGCTCGGCATGGTCATGCCGCTCCCGCAATGCTGTAGCCAACGCCGCGGACGGTTAGCAGGCGATCCTTGCCGATCTTTTTGCGCAACCGGCTGACATAGACTTCCACCGTATTGCTTTCGATTTCAGATCCGAACGCATACAGGGCTTCCTCGATGCGGGATTTGGAGACCACGGCACCGGGCCGTGCCAAAAGCGCATCAAGCACCGCCCATTCCCGGCTGGAGAGGCTAATGGCGTCGGCACCGTCGGCAATACGACGCTCGGCAGGATTGATTTCCAATGTGCCGATGCGAATGATTGGATTTGGCTTTGCGGCGTAACGGCGCGCGACCGCTAATATGCGTGCCGTCAGCTCATCGAGATTGAATGGCTTGACCAGATAATCGTCAGCACCGGAGTTGAGGCCCTCGATCCGATCCGAAATCTGGTCATGGGCGGTGAGGATAATGATCGGGGTCACGTCGCCATGGTCGCGCAACCGTTTCAGAAAGTCGATGCCGTTGCCGTCAGGCAAGCGCAGGTCAAGCAGTATCAGGCCATAGGCAACGGTCCTGGTACAGGCCTCGGCGTCCAGTAGCCCCTTCATCCAGTCCACAGCATGACCGGCCGCCCCGACATGATCGCGAATGGCCTGACCCAGAACAGCGTCATCTTCTACCAGCAATACCCGCATGCATATCTCCGATCAGAACGGCTGGGGCGCAAGACGCCCGAAATACAAAGCTGGACACCTCTAAAAACCTCCCCATTTTCCGCGTTTCATGATTCAATCCGGCCAGTGTGATTTTCTGGGAGCGGATGATGCGTGGGCAACCGGGCTTTTGGGATTTGGATGATCGTTACGAACGGCTGAGTGCCGTCGGCGATCCGCTGGAGAAGCTCAACAGCATCATTCCATGGGCGATATTTGAAAAACCTTTAGCGAAGGCGCTGAAGCGGTCCGACGGATCGAAGGGTGGACGTCCACCATTTCCGTCGGTTCTGATGTTTAAAATCCTGGTGCTGCAAGCGCTTTATAATCTCTCCGACGACCAAGCGGAGTTTGTTATCCAGGACCGGCTGTCGTTTATGCGTTTCCTTGGCCTTTCCCTTTCGCAGAAGGTGCCGGATGCCAAGACGATCTGGCTGTTCCGAGAGAGTTTGGTGCGTGCAGGTGCCATTGATAATCTGTTTGCCCGTTTCGACAAGCATCTCTCACGTTCCGGATATCTGGCCAAAGGCGGGCAGATCGTTGACGCCACGATCATCCAGGCTCCCAAGCAACATAACAGCCAGGACGAGAAAGACGCGATCAAGGCCGGCGAAATCCCTGAGGACTGGAAGGATAAACCCGCCAGGCTGGCCCAGAAGGACCGCGACGCGCGATGGACAGTGAAGTATTCCAAGGCGAAACGGCCAACGGAGACGCCGACGTCGACGACGACTGGCCAGCACGATATTGCCATTCCAATGTTTGGTTACAAAAACCATGCAGGCATCGACCGAGCCCATGGCTTTATCCGGGGATGGACGGTGACGAGTGCGAGCGCCCATGACGGAGCCCAGCTTCGAAACGTAGTGACCAAAGACAATACCGCGTCGACGGTCTGGGCCGATACGGCCTATCGCTCCAAGACCAACGAGGAATGGTTGCAGGACAATGGCCTAAAGTCCGACATCCATCAGAAGAAGCCAAAGGGCAAACCCATGCCGGAGGCGATGTCGCGCGCCAACGGCCGTCGTTCGAAGGTCCGCTCCGCCATCGAACATGTCTTTGCGCGGCAGAAGGACAAGATGAAGCTCTTCGTGCGCACCATCGGAATCAGCCGAGCGAGGGTGAAGATCGGCATGGCCAATATCACCTACAACATGCTTCGCTATGTCTGGCTGACTGGAAAACCACGGACCGCATAACGCGCAGCTGGCCGGAAGGCCGAAATGCATGCCGCAGATGCGGCAATCATCACAAAAAATGGGCGATCATCCGCGCGAGTTCATCGCGGAAATACATCCACGGCACCATCTTGCCAACTGCGACCGGTAAATCGAGGTGTCCAGCTTTTGACGTTCTTTATGACACCTAGCTTAAGCGGGTCGAAATTTCAGAAAAATCTTGGAAGGCAGCACACGGCGGATCTTTCAGCTTGGTGTCAGCGCAACTGCCGATAAAGGGCAATCGCGTCGATAAACGGTGTTTTCTACGTTCGTTGGCTGGATGCGGCGACGGCTCCCAGAAGCAGTCGATGGGTTGGTAGACAGGAGGTTCGATATGAAGATTGTGCTGATTGCCTTGTCTATCACTCTGGCTCTGGCAGGCACGACTTTGGCCGGGGGAAAATGCGCGGTGCCGCTGAAGGAATGGCAACCCCGAGAGAGTTTGCAGAGAAAGCTTGAAGGAGAGGGCTGGAATGTTCGCTCCATCCGGAGCGGCGACGGGTGCTATGAGGCCCACGCTATCGATTCCAGCGGCAACGCAGTCGAAGCCTATTTCGATCCGAAAACGTTTAAGCCTGTTGACGAGAACGATTGAGCGCTTTGATACGGTCACGTATCGCCCAATTTCCATGGTGGAACAATAAAATTTAGCAAAAAAAGCGCCGCGTTTTGAGGCGCGGCGCTAAATCAATTCCCGAAGTCGAGGGGACTTCTTCGGGCGGCTACAGGTTGGGCGAAAGGATCTCAGAGTGGCAGAGGGGATGCCGGAGGAAGATCCATTCCCTGTGAGAAATACTTTAGAAGCAGTTTCTTACCTTAATATTAAATAAAACTAATAAAATGGAGCCTCATATATCTTTTTTGTAAATTCGTCCCTCGAGCAGGTCGATCTGTATCTGCTGCAACTCAGCCAAGCGCGCCCATTGATGGGCCATCTGGTGGTCGATCTTTTCATGCAATTGGCGGATCTCCAGTTCGGCGCGCAGATTGATCATGTAATCGTTTTCTGCCCGCTGCCGATCCTTTTCCTCCTGGCGCTTCTGGCTCATCATGATGATCGGCGCCTGCATTGCTGCAACACAGGACAGCAGCAGATTGAGGAGGATGTAGGGATAGGGGTCGAATGGCCGAAGAAACAGCCCGATAGAGTTGATTGCCATCCAGGTGACGAGGATGATCGAAAAGATGATGATGAATCGCCAGGAGCCGCCAAAAGAGGCGACAGCATCCGAGGCGCGATCGCCAAACCGGGTGGGCCGTTCGATCTCCACTGCTGCGGCCTGGACGGTGGAAACATCGCGGCCAAGATCGGCGATCACGCGCCGGTCAAGGTCTGAAAGTTCGCCGCGTTCTTCCTGAAGCAGTTTTTCCACCCGCTGGCGACGCAGTGCTGACAGATCGTCGTCGCAAATCCTGGCATCGGCGGCCAAGGGGCCGCATTGCGCCTCGATTAATCCTATCAACGAAGATCGCATGGAGTTGACGGCATGCAAATGCCTTGGCGGAACGGTTTTATGGCAGAGGCAGCAGCGATGGGCTTGCTGGCTGGACGTGGGAGAAATGTTGGACACGCAGGGCTCCGACAGAAAAGACCAGGCACGACAAAATTGCCGCCCCGGCCCTCTGATGCATAGCTTCAAAATTCACGGGACGCAAAGAACCGTTTGTGTGCCTGCAACTTTGCGAATGCCCGTCCTGTGCTATTGCGGTGTCCTTATACGATGCCGCCAGAGCCGCCTTTGACCGCTGGCCGTTGTGCTGCGACTTTGGCACGGTAGCCGGAGGCACGATAGGCCGCGACCGGGTCGATTGCGCCGCCAGCGTCAAGCCGGGCCTTTGCCAGGATCGGCTCCACGTCGGTGCGATAGGCGCGTTTCAACGTTTCGGTGGCCATCAGCGCATCATTATCGTTCTGATAGCCGTCCAGTGCGGCGCGATCCACCAGCAAGGCCTGGGCATAGGCCCGGCGTATTTCGTTGGCGCTGGCAATCAGGCTTTCAATCGGATCGGTCACATTATGCGACTGGTCGATCATATGGGCGGGGTGGAAGCCTTCGACGCCGCGATACTGTGCATCCACCAGCTCGTTGAACACCAGAAACAAGCGGTAGGGCTCGATCGAACCTGCATCCAGATCGTCATCGCCATATTTCGAGTCATTGAAGTGGAAGCCGCCCAGCTTGCCGAACTGGATTAGCCGCGCCACGATCATTTCAATATTGGTATTGGGCGCGTGATGGCCGAGATCGACAAGGCACTGTGCTTTCGGCCCCAGCGTCTGGGCAATCAGGTAGTTGGTCCCCCAATCCTGAACGATGGTGGAATAGAAGGCCGGTTCATACATCTTGTGTTCGGAAAACAGCCGCCAATCATCCGGCAGCTTTTTGTAGATCTCGGCCATCGAGGCGAGGTAACGCTCGAATGATTTGGTAAAATTGCTCTGGCCGGGGAAATTTGAGCCGTCACCGACCCAGACGGTCAGGGCTTTCGAACCGAGTTGATCGCCAAGTTCGATACATTCGATATTGTGCTCGATGGCCTGTTGCCGAGTTGCGGCATCGACATGGCTGAGCGACCCGTATTTGTAGGAATGGGCCTGATCGGCGGCATCCGAAAACGTGTTGGAGTTCATGGCATCGAAGCCGAGGCCAAGGGTAGCGGCCTTGGCTGTCAGCTCCTTGGGATCTGCCTTGTCCCACGGGATATGCAGCGAGACGTTCGGTGTGGCGCGGGTCAATTGTTGGATGACACCGCAATCGTCGAGCTTGTCGAAGATGTGACGCGGCTCGCCCAATCCGGGAAAGCGGGCAAAGCGTGTGCCGCCCGTGCCGACCCCCCAGGAGGGGACGGCAACGAAAAACTCGGAAACGGATTTAGTGATGGCGTCGATGTCGATATTGCTGCGCGCCAGCTTTTCGCCAAGCGCGCTATAGTCTGATGTCAGGGCGCTTGCCCGCTTTTCATTGTCTGCGGCAACCGCGTCCGCAGTGATGTTCATATCTGTCATGCTTTCCTCCCGGGGATGCATTGGTTTTTTGCCAGAGGTTTAGCGCGTAAAACTCTGGGCGTTGCCTGCATCGACATTGATGATATTGCCGGTCGATTTTGCCGAGGCATCCGAAGCCAGGAAGTAGATGGCTTGGGCAATATCTTCGGGAAACACGTTCAGCTTCAGCATCGAACGCTTGCGGTAATGTTCCTCAAGATCGTCCACCTCGATCTTGGAGGATGCCGCACGCTGTTCTCGCCATTCGCCATTCCAGATTTTTGAGCCGCGCAGCACGGCATCTGGATTGACGGTGTTGACGCGGATACCGGCATCGGCACCTTCCAGCGCCAGGCACCGGGCAAGATGAATTTCCGCTGCCTTGGCGGTGCAATAGGCCGAGGCATTGGGGGAGGAGGCAAGACCGTTTTTCGAGGCGACAAACACGACATTGCCACCCAATGCCTGACGGCGGAATAGCCGGAAGGCTTCCCGTGATACCAGGAAGTAGCCGGTGGCAAGAATGTCGATATTCTTGTTCCACATGGCAAGCGTGGTGTCCTCGACGGGAGCAGACGAAGCAATGCCCGCATTCGATACCAGAATATCGACCCCGCCGAACTCGACACTGGCCTCAGCAAAGGCGCTGATGACGGCATCTTCGCGGGTGACGTCCAGTTGAACCGAGCGCACGGCGTCAGCGCCATGGCGCTTGGTGAAATCAGCCGTCGTGTCCGAAAGTGCTGATGCGTCGATATCGGCCAGCACAACGCAAGCGCCTTCGGCAACCAGCCGCTCCGCCGTAGCCCTGCCGATGCCGCCCGCGCCGCCAGTGACGAAAGCGACCTTTCCGGCCAGGCTTTTCGGCTTGGGCATGCGTTGCAGCTTTGCTTCTTCCAGCAGCCAATATTCGATATCGAAGGCTTCCTGCTCCGGCAGGCCCTGATACTCCGACACTGTCGATGCGCCACGCATGACATTGATGGCATTGACGTAGAACTCACCGGCGATCCGCGCCGTCGCCTTGTCCTTGGCGAAAGACAACATGCCGACGCCCGGAATGAGGAAGATCACTGGATTGGGATCACGGATTTTCGGAGAATTGTCGTGTTTGCAGCTCTCATAATAGCGCTGGTAATCAGCACGATAGGCCTCAAGGGCCGCATCGAGACCGGCAAGCACGGCATCCACATCCGGCTGACCCGGATTGAAATCCACGATCAGCGGCCGGATCTTGGTACGCAGGAAATGATCGGGGCAGGAGGTACCCAGCGCACCGAGTGGCTGGAGATGATTGGAATTGACGAATTCCAGCACGGCATCCTGATCGTCGAAATGGCCAAGCTTGCGTTCCGCCTTGCCGATCCGTCCGCGAATTTCCGGCATCAGCCTTGCGGCAATGGCGCGACGCTCGGCGGACGGCAGGCTTTGCGTCGCCGCACCGCCGAAAATCACCTTGCCTTCGGTTTCGCGCGCAAACCACTGGATGGCTTTGTTGATGATATCAAGCGTCAGCTCGTAGCAGGTCTTGGCGTCATTGTCCCAGGTAAACAGGCCGTGGCTTTCCAGCACGACGCCCTTGGCCTGCGGATTGGCCTTGACGAAGGCTTCCAGATCGAGCCCAAGCTGAAAGCCAGGACGGCGCCAGGGCAGCCAGCCGATTTCGTCGCCAAAGATCACCTTTGTCAGCTCTTTCGAGTTCTTCGACGCGGCAATGGCGATGATCGCATCCGGATGCATGTGATCGACATGGGTGAACGGCACGAATCCATGCAGCGGCGTATCGATGGACGCCGCACGCGGATTGAGATTGAATGTGCAATGAGGGAGAAAGCCGACCATGCGGTCTTCATCGTGAACGCCCTGGTAAATACCTTTCAGCGCCTCAAGCTTGTCTTGGTAGAGGGTCGCGAAACCGTCGAGTTTGATGGTGCCGACATCGCCGCCGGACCCCTTGACCCACAAAACCTTGACCGACTGGCCGGTGAGCGGATCGATTTCCATGACCTTGGCCGAGGTGTTGCCGCCACCATAATTGGTAATGCGCTTGTCGGCGCCAAGCAGGTTGGACCGGTAGAGCAGCTTGCCTGCCTCATCCAGCGTTTCGGCGTAGACATCATCCCAGCGATTGTCGAGAAGGCGGGGTTGGCCCGCTGCGGTTTGGCCCGTCATGGAAGTCCTCCCAAATGTGATTTCAAGGCCCGCCATGTCAGCGGGCGCTCCATCCTGTTATGGGTATCGCGCAAATTCATCGCTCGTGTCAATCAAAAACGATCACAAATGTTCATTGTGCGTTGCAATATAATCTATTTTGATCGTTTGTGATTGACATCATCAATCTGTTAAGCCTAAAACATGCTCAGGAGGACCCCCATGCACGAACGCGAACGCCATCGCATTATACTCAGCGCCATCCAGGAAAAGCCTGTGGTGACGGTGCAGGATATTGCTGAATTGACGGATGCGTCCGAAGCAACCATCCGGCGCGACATTGCATCGCTGCATGTCCAGGGGAAATTACGCCGGGTGCGGGGCGGGGCGGAAGCGGTACATCCACCGCAACAGGGCAATCTGGCTGCCCGACCGTTCAGGGTGTCGGAATCAGTCAATATCGATAAGAAACGCGCAATTGCGCGCGCCGCTGTTGAACTCTGCGAGGAAGGCGATTCGATCATCATCAATGGTGGAACGACCACCTTTCAGATGGTGCATTTCATGTCGGCCCGGCGCTTGCAGGTGATGACCAATTCCTTTGCGATCGCCGAGCATCTGGTCAAGCATTCGAAATGCACGATCAACGTGCCGGGCGGGGCGATCTACCGGGACCAAAGCCTGATCCTGTCGCCTTTCGAGAATGATGCGATCCGCAATTTCTATGCCCGCCGGATGTTCATCGGTGCTCAGGGTATTTCGGCGCTGGGCGTGATGGAGCCGGATGCGCTGGTGATCCAGAGCGAGCAACGGCTGATGCGCCAGGCCGATGAGCTGATCGTCATGGTCGATTCGACGAAATTCACACGGCGTTCCAGCATGATTTTATGTGGGCTGGATGCCGTCTCAACCATCATCACCGATGACGGCGTGCCTGAAGAGGCGGCCCATATGGTGGAGGCGGCTGGAATAAAGCTTTTGACGGTCCGGGCTTCGACCTCGGCCGACAGGGAGGACGCCCCTTCGGTCGCTTGAGGAAGCGATACGACCGTTTGGGGGAATAACGGTTTTAACATCTGGGAGGATAACAACATGAAAATTTCAAGACGATTGTTCGGTGCGGCAGCGATTGCCTTCGTGACGACGGCTGGCATGGCGCATGCCGCCGATATGAAGATTGCTATCGTGGTGAAATCGCTCGGCAACGGTTTCTTCGAGGCGGCCAACAAGGGCGCGGAAGAGGCGGCCAAGGAACTGGGTGGCGTCAAGATCATCTATACCGGTCCGACCACGACGACAGCTGAAGGCCAGATCGAAGTGATCAATTCCCTGATCGCCCAGGGCGTCGATGCCATCGCGATTTCCGCCAATGACCCGGATGCCGTGGTTCCGGCCCTGAAGAAGGCTGCACAGCGCGGCATCAAGGTGATTTCCTGGGATTCCGGCGTGGCGCCTGCTGGCCGTATCATGCATCTCAACCCGTCTTCGAACGAGTTGATCGGCAAGATGTGCCTGAAACTGGCCGCCGATCATCTGGCTGATGGCAAGGGCGATTTCGCCATCCTGTCGGCCACCACCACCTCGACCAACCAGAATATCTGGATTGCCGAGATGAAAAAGCAGTTGAAGGACTTCCCCGGCCTCAACCTCACCACCACGGTCTATGGTGATGACCTCGCTGACAAGAGCTACCGGGAAGCCAATGGCATCCTGACCTCCCATCCAAATGTGAAGGTTATCGTTGCTCCGACCACGGTCGGTGTCTTGGCTGCCTCGCAGGCCGTGAAGGATGCTGGCAAGATTGGTCAGGTCTATGTGACCGGGCTTGGCCTGCCATCGGAAATGGCTGGCGCGATCAAATCTGGTGCCACCAAGGAATTCGCGATCTGGAACCCGATCGATCTCGGCTATTCGGCCACCCAAATCGCCTATCATCTGGTGAAAGGTGACGCGACCGGCAACCCCGGCAGCGAGGTTCCGGCTGGACGAATGGGCAAGATCAAGATCGGCGACAATGGTGAGGCAGCGATGGCCGATCCCTTTGTCTACGATGCCAAGAATATCGATCAGTTCTCAAAAATCTTCTGATCCTGCCACTTTATACAGTGAGGTCTGAGGCAATCGAACTCGGCGGCAGCTGCCGCCGGGAACCCTTATCCGTTCCTGGCTTCCCTGGCCTGATCTGGTGCAATCGATGATGAGTGTCCAAACCAAAAAGCTTGATGCAATACCGCTCGGTGATCGCGCACCGATACTGGAGATGCGCGGCATTTCGCAGATCTTTCCAGGTGTGAAGGCGCTGGATGGTGTGAATATCGCCCTTTATCCCGGCGAGGTCACGGCATTGATCGGTGAAAATGGCGCTGGAAAGTCGACGCTGGTCAAGATTCTGACCGGTATTTACCGGCCCAATGAGGGTGAGATCGTCATTGATGGTTCGCCGGTGAGCTTCGCCAATGCCCAGGCCGCCATCGATGCGGGCGTCACGGCCATCCACCAGGAAACCGTGCTTTTCGATGAGTTGAGCGTTGCGGAAAACATCTTCCTCGGCCATGCGCCGAAAACCCGTTTCGGCTTCATCGACTGGAAGGGCATCAACACCAAAGCCAGGACGCTGATGGATCGGCTGGAAAGCAAGATCGATCCAACCATTAAATTGAAGGACCTCTCGATTGCCCAGCGGCATTTGGTGGCGATTGCGCGCGCACTTTCTGTTGAAGCGCGGATCGTTATCATGGACGAGCCGACGGCGGCCCTGTCGCGCAAGGAAATCGATGATCTGTTTCGCATTGTTGACGGGTTGAAGCGAGACGGAAAGGCGATCCTGTTCATCAGTCACAAATTCGATGAAGTCTATGAAATCGCCGAGAATTACGCGGTATTCCGCGATGGAAAGATGGTCGGCTCCGGCCAGTTGCAACAGACGCCGCAGGATGAGATCGTTCGGCTGATGGTTGGCCGCGATGTGCATGACGCTTTTCCGAAGGTCGACGTGGCCATCGGCGCTCCGGTGCTTTCCGTCTCACAGTATTGCCACGAAACCGAGTTTCGCGACATTTCCTTTCAATTGCGCAAGGGCGAGATCATTGGCGTTTACGGGTTGATCGGTGCGGGCCGTTCCGAACTGTGCCAGTCGCTGTTTGGCATTACCCGCCCGGCCTCAGGAACTGTGACGCTGGAGGGCAAGGTTGTCGATATCCGCTCGCCCGCGGATGCCATTGCCGCTGGCATCGTCTATGTGCCGGAAGAGCGCGGGCGTCATGGGTTGGCGCTGCAAATGCCGATTTACCAGAATATGTCCCTGCCTTCTCTGGCGCGTGTTTCGGCGCGTGGTTTTCTCAAGGCCATCAATGAATTTTCCCTGGCGCGCCACTATGCCGAACGGCTGGACCTGCGGGCGGCGGCGCTGTCCGTGCCTGTTGGCACGCTGTCGGGGGGCAATCAGCAGAAAGTGGTGATCGGCAAATGGCTGGCCACCAAGCCGAAGGTCATCATTCTCGATGAGCCAACCAAGGGGATCGATATCGGCTCCAAGGCTGCCGTGCATGGCTTTATCTCCGAACTCGCGGCAGAGGGCCTGTCGATCATCATGATTTCCTCCGAACTGCCGGAGATCCTTGGCATGTCCGACCGGGTGATGGTGATGCGCGAGGGATTGCAGGCTGGAATTTTTGAGCGGGAGGCGCTGACACCGGAAGTTCTGGTGCGCGCCGCAACCGGCAATGCGTGAGGTTTGACAATGAAAAGCCTGCTGAAACACCGCGAGATCGCATTGGGTGTCATCATCCTGTTGCTGATCGCCGGGTTCTCCACCCGGGCAGACGGATTTGCCTCGCCAGGCAATCTGGCGACGATCTTCAACGATACGTCTATCCTGATCATTCTGGCGCTGGCGCAGATGACAGTGATCCTTACCAAATCAATCGATCTGTCGGTTGCCGCCAATCTCGCCTTTTCCGGCATGGCGGTGGCGATGCTGGATTCGAACTTCCCCGGCCTGCCGCTGGTGCTGCTGATTGCGGCGGCGGTGCTGATCGGGGCGGCACTTGGCGCTGTTAATGGCTATCTCGTCTGGTTGTTGCAGATCCCCCCCATCGTCGTGACGTTGGGTACGCTGACGATCTATCGCGGCATGGCTTTCGTGTTGTCTGGCGGGGCCTGGGTCAACGCCCATCAGATGACGCCGGATTTCCTCAACCTGCCGCGCATTGTCATCATGGGGCTTCCTGTCCTGGCATGGATCGCAGTGATCGTGGTCATTGCCATGGCTGTGGTGCTGGGACGCACCACCTTTGGCCGCGCCACTTATGCCGCCGGTGGGAATGCGACGGCTGCGGTTTATGCCGGCATCGATATCGGACGGACACGATTTCTGGCCTTCGTGCTATCAGGCGGACTTGCTGGCCTCTGCGGTTATCTCTGGGTGTCGCGCTATGCAGTTGCCTATGTGGATATAGCCAGCGGTTTTGAATTGGATAGCGTGGCGGCCTGCGTTATCGGCGGCATTTCGATTGCCGGTGGCATCGGCTCGGTCGCCGGCACCGTGCTGGGGGCTTTGTTTCTCGGCGTTATCAAGAATGCGTTGCCTGTCATCGGCATTTCACCCTTCGCTCAGATGGCAATATCGGGTGTGGTGATTGTTTTGGCCGTGGTGTTTAACGCCCGTGCCGAACGCAGAAAGGGCCGGATCATCCTGCGGGACAGGGCCGCGGGCAGCACGGTTCAGGAGGTTACGGCATGACAATGGCACCTGTTGAACAAACCCCGGCCAAGCGCCGTATTCCCGACAAGCTCGGCACGCCGATACGCCGCCTGCTGGCCAGCTGGGAAGTGCTGTTATTGGGCGTCGCAGTGATAATTTTCATCGCCAACGCGCTGGCCTCCCCTTATTTTCTGGACGCCTGGAACCTGTCGGACGCCACCTTCAATTTCACTGAAAAAGCGATGATCGCTTTTGCCATGGCATTGTTGGTGATTGCCGGTGAAATCGATCTTTCGGTCGCTGCGATCATTGCGCTGGCCTCGACGGCCATGGGCGCCGCAGCCCAGTTGGGTGTCGGCACGCCGGGCCTGGTGGTGATCGGT
The DNA here is from genome assembly GCF_037039395.1 of Agrobacterium vitis. NCBI lineage: Bacteria > Pseudomonadati > Pseudomonadota > Alphaproteobacteria > Hyphomicrobiales > Rhizobiaceae > Gillisella > Gillisella vitis. The sequence goes on from NZ_CP146244.1 coordinate 285,739, forward strand.
ATCGGCGTTGGACTGTTATGCGGGGTGTTCAATGGCGTGCTGGTTGCCGGGCTGAAACTGCCTTCCATCGTCGTCACCATCGGCACGATGAGCCTGTTTCGCGGCATTTCCTATATTGTGCTCGGCGATCAGGCCTATGGAAAGTACCCGGAAAGCTTCGCCTATTTCGGCCAGGGCTATGTGGCCTGGGTGTTTTCCTTCGAATTCGTCCTCTTCCTTGTGCTGGCTGCCCTGTTTGCGGTGCTGCTGCATGCCACCAATTTTGGCCGTCAGGTCTATGTGATCGGCAATAATCCGCTGGCAGCCAGATTTTCAGGCATTCCGGTCGATCGGGTCAAATTCATCCTGTTTTTGCTGACCGGATTGATGAGTGGCATTGCTGCAGTTTGCCTGACCTCCCGGCTGGGCTCGACACGGCCATCCATTGCTCAAGGCTGGGAATTGGAAGCCGTCACCATGGTGGTGCTGGGCGGCGTGTCGATTGTTGGTGGGGCTGGCACGATTGGCGGAGTGGTGATTGCAGCCTTCGTCATGGGGCTGGTGACATTTGGGCTTGGACTGTTGAACGTACCGGGCATCGTCATGTCGATCTTCATCGGCCTGTTGCTGATCATCACCATTGCCCTGCCAATTCTGGCACGCCGGATGCGGGATATGAGGACATGAGCATGGCAGAAACAGAAAAATATGCCTTCAAGATGCAGCTCCATCCAGGCATGGAGGCCGAATATAAAAAGAGGCACGATGCAATCTGGCCCGAACTGGTTGCTCTGTTGCATGAGGCTGGCGTCAGTGATTATTCCATCCACCTCGACCGGGAAACAAACACACTCTTCGGCCTGCTGACCCGTCACAAAAGCCACGGCATGGCCGCACTGCCTGAGCACCCGGTCATGCAGCGCTGGTGGGCGCATATGGGTGATATCATGGCGACCAATCCGGATGGGTCGCCGGTCGCTGTCGATCTCGTGCCGGTGTTTTACATGCCATGAGCAGGATATCCGAAACCGTCGCCGTCATCGATATTGGCAAGACCAATGCCAAGGTCGTCGTCTTGCAGGCCTCGACGGGGTTGGAGCTTGGCTGTCGGCGTATGCCAAATACAGTTGTAGGGGAGGGGCCTTATCCGCATTTCGATACGGACAAGCTGTGGTCCTTTATCCTGGACGCCTTGAAAGCCTTCGCTGCCGGGCCGGGTTTCGAGGCAATTTCCATCACCACCCATGGCGCAAGTGCTGCCCTGCTTGGCGCTGACGGTGAACTGTCAATGCCGGTGCTGGATTACGAATACCGCTATCCAGAAGCGATTATTCAAGCGTATGAGGCCCTGCGACCGGGATTTGAGGACACATTTTCACCGCGCCTGCCGGGCGGCCTCAACCTCGGCGCCCAGTTGCATTACCAGAAGACCGCCTTTCCTGAGCTTTTTGCCAGGGTTGCGACCATTGTCACCTATCCGCAATATTGGGCTTTCAGACTGACCGGCGTGACGGCGAATGAGGCGACGTCACTTGGATGCCATACGGATTTATGGCAACCGCAGCAGGGCTGTTATTCAAGCCTGGTCGAGCGATTGGAACTTGGTCCGTATCTCGCTCCTTTGCGTTCGGCTTTCGATGCTTTGGGGGATGTCACGCAATCACTGGCCGAACAGATAGGGCTCTCACGCCCCATTTCTGTCTATTGCGGCATTCACGATAGCAATGCGTCGCTGCTGCCGCATTTGTTGCGGCGTGAAAAGCCTTTCGCTGTGGTTTCCACCGGCACCTGGATCATCGGATTTGCAGTCGGCAGCACTGTCGCGCATCTCGATCCGGTTCGCGATACCTTGGCCAATGTCGATGCGCATGGCCAGGCCGTGCCCTCGTGCCGCTATATGGGCGGACGGGAATTCGAAATACTGACCCAGGGATTGGCGGCCCCGGATGAGGTTGAGATCGAGCGGGCGGCAGAGCAGGTGATCAGCGGTGATGTCATGCGCCTGCCAAGCGTGGTCAAGGGCTCCGGTCCTTATCCGACCCGAAACGGTGGATGGACAGTGATGCCGGAAGGCGCGGCACAGTTCTATGCAGCGGCGAGCCTTTATACGGCGATGATGACGGCATCTTCGCTGTCGTTGATTGGCGCGACAGGCCCTGTTCTCGTCGAAGGGCCGTTTGCCAAAAACCGTCTCTACCTTCGCGCTCTTGCCGCCTGTGCCGGGCGTGAGGTTGTGGTGGCTGAAGGCGGAACGCCGACCGGGACCGCGGAAGGGGCCGCGCTGTTGACAGGCATGGCAGTGCCTGTGCCGGGTGAGATCCATGTCGGCCAGGATCAGCTTGATTTGAAGACTTATTTTCAGGACTTTCAGGATCGGTGCGGCATGCTCTTTCCTGAAGCCTCCACGCCAACGTGAAGTGCGGGTGATTTTACCCGCTTGGTTTGTGTTTGTCGGCTTGTTAGACATACGGTGATGGTGGCTTGTTCCGATGGGAACCAGTCGCATCGTGATTTCAGCATGCAGATCGGAGACATCCTCATGAAATTCGTCAGTTTTACCCGACTTGGCCGGGCCGGATTCGGCGCGGTGGTCGGCGGTGGCATCGTCGATCTTACCGGTCGTCTCAGCTATGATTGCCTGACCCTGAAACAGGCGATCCTGGACGATCTCCTGGAAATCGCCGCCGACTATGCCGGTGACCGCAAACCGGAACTGGCATTTTCGGATGTTACTCTGCTGCCGGTCATTCCTGATCCGGCCAAGATCCTGTGCATCGGCGTCAATTATGTCGCCCATCGGGAGGAAACCAAACGGCCTGAAGTTGGTCATCCAACCGTTTTCATTCGCTTTGCCGATAGCCAGATTGGCCATGGCCAACCGATGATCAAGCCAAGCCAATCCGAGTGCCTCGATTTCGAAGCGGAGCTTGCTGTGGTGATCGGCCGCGGCGGACGCGATATCAGTGAGGAAGATGCCATGCAGCATATTGCTGGTTATTCCTGCTATCACGACGGTTCGGTGCGCGATTGGCAGCGCCATAGTTCACAATTTGCGCCGGGCAAGAATTTTCCGGCGACTGGCGCTTTCGGTCCGGCTTTGGTGACGCCGGATGAGGTGGAGGATTATACCCAGCTTTCCATCACGGGGCGCCTGAACGGCGAGATCGTTCAGCAGGCGACGCTGGCCGATCTGATTTTCCCCATTCCGGCGCTGATTGCTTATCTTTCCGCCTTCACACCCTTGTCGGCAGGCGATGTAATCGTCACTGGAACGCCTGGTGGCGTCGGTGAAAGACGCGAGCCGCCGTTGTACATGAAGGCGGGCGATGTGTTCGAGGTGGATATTCCTGGTGTTGGCCTGCTCGTCAACCCGGTGATCGGCGCGCTTTAAAGCGATAGCCTTTTCTGGGCGGGCTTTCTTGCGCCCGTCCAGAATGGCCCTTTGCGGGGGTGCCTTTGCCGCAAGGCCGTGCCGCGATTGAGCGCTCAGGCCATGTTTTCCGGCCCGCAAAATGGAACGGAATTTTTTTCAATTTGTAAATCATTGTTAGAACGGAGCCGGGAGCTGTGCTTTCCGGCCCGCGTTTCTGCGCTACATCATGTATTAAAGAAAGTTCGAATGTTTGTAACTGCCCCTTAATTCCTATTGGTTAAGCTAGGTCAGTGAAAGGGAATGGGGATACATGTTGATCAAGCTGCAAAACAGGATCTTGGAGAAGATCGCCAGAGGTGACCCCTTGGCAGAGACCGTTGATTTCCTCTGTCGCTCCGTTGAGACGATTATTAATGACATTGTCTGTTCCGTTTTGACATTGGACGATATGGGGCGCCTTCATCATCTTGCCGGACCGTCCATTCCCGAACATTATTCCCAGGCGATCAATGGGTTGGCCTGCGGCGAAGGTGTCGGTTCTTGCGGCACGGCGGCGTTTCGTGGTCGTCCGGTGCTGGTGACCGACATTGAAAACGATCCATTCTGGGCTGAGTTCAAGGGTCTCGCGTTACCACTGGGGTTTCTGGCGTGCTGGTCAACGCCGATTATTTCCGATGGCCGGGTATTGGGTACGTTTGCCTTTTATTTCCGCCAAAAGCGCGGTCCGAGCGAAATCGAGGAAAGCATTGTTTCTGCCTGTGTGCATCTTTGCGCAATCGGCTTGGAACGCGAGTTACGAATGAAGGAGCGCAGACGGCTTGCCTATACCGATGTGCTGACGGGATTGCCAAATCGCACGGGCTTCAATGAAGCCGTGATCAATGAAGATGTGGAGCGCAATCCATGGGGATTGCTGCTGGTGGATCTCGATAATCTCAAGCAGGTGAACGATACATTCGGCCATCAGGCTGGCGATGATCTGATCCGCACGGTTGGTTTGCGCCTGAAAGCGATAACGGATTGCGACACCGCATTCCGGCTCGGTGGAGACGAATTTGCTCTGATCGTCCGCGGGGTCGATTGTGTAGATCTCGGCTACCATGCGGCTCATGTCCTGGCCGTGCTGAAAGAGCCCTGCATTTGCGCGGGCCAGACGGTTTATCCAGCTGGAACCATAGGCGGCGCGGTGGCGCGCGATGGGCAGAGCGTTGACGATGTTCGCCAGAATGCCGATTTTGCGCTTTATGAAGCCAAGGAACGCTGTCGCGGTCAGTTTGTTGAATATTCGGTTGGTTCAGTTTCGACGATAGCCCGCCGGTTCCGCTCTTTCCAGCAGGTGAGCGAAGCATTGCGGGAACATCGGATCGAGACCTATTATCAGCCGGTGGTCGATCTAGCCTCCGGTTCCGTTGTCGGGTTTGAGGCTCTCAGCCGGCTTGCCAGCCGTAACGGCGATATCATTTCCGCCTCGCATTTTCATGAAGCAACCAGCGACGTTCATCTGGCCCGGGCACTGACGGCTTGCGTGTTGGAGAATGTGGCGCGGGATGCGCGCGATTGGCTGGACAGTGGACTTGAATTCGGCCGTATCGGTCTGAACGTATCAGCGGGCGATTTTCTGGATGGCTCGCTGACCGAGCGGATTGTTGGCGCAATGGACAAGGTTGGTGTCGCGGTAGATCGCATTGTCGTTGAATTGACAGAGTCGATTTATCTGGGCAATCGCGAGCGCAATGTCGTGGACCAGATCAAGCAGTTGCGTCAGGCAGGCATGCTGGTGGCTCTCGACGATTTCGGCACCGGTTTTGCATCCTTGACGCATCTTCTGACCGTTCCGCTCGATATTATCAAAATCGATCGCTCTTTCATTGCCCGGTTGCTGGAGGAAGAGCCGGCTTCAGTCATCGTCGGCGGGCTATTGTCGATTTCGGACCGTTTGAATTTCCGCGTTATCGCGGAGGGTATCGAAACACAGGAACAGCGTGATTTGCTTTTGCGGCTCGGATGCGAGGAGGGGCAGGGCTATCTCTTCTCCAAGGCGGTAGATCGCAAGGAAGCGGCAGCCATGCTGCGCCGCAAGTCTCTTGGCCAACTTCCATCGGTATTGCGCAACTCTTTAAATACGCGCTTTTTCAATGACCTGTCTGCTGATTCTCGGCAGCTTTGTCTGCCGATAAAACAGCCGGCTCGAACGCTTTAAGCAAACCGAGATAGGGCTTGTTGACCGGTGTGGCATAGGCATTGTTTTTCGCCGTCCGCAGTCCGAGGGAAACCAGCGCCTCCGCCTGCTTGACCGCACAGGCGACGCCATCAATGACCGGAACGCCGAACTCCCTGCTCAAGGCTTCCGTCAGATCGGCCATACCGGCACATCCTAGAATGATGGCTTCCGCATCGTCCTGCGCCAGCGCTCTGGCAATCTCCGCTCGTAGCCGTTCCCTTGCGTTCGAGGATGGATCTTCCAGCGAGAGAACCGGAATATCGGCGGCGCGCACCTTGCAACGGTCGGATGCGCCATAACGGCGAACGAGGTGTTCGATGGGCAAGCGCGACCGTTCCATGGTCGTTACCACGCTGAATTTCTGGGCAATGAAGCTGACCGTCGCAATCGCTGCCTCACAAATGCCGATGACGGGAATACCGGCCAATGCACGGGCGGCATCAAGACCGGTATCGTCGAAACAGGCGATAATGGCGGCGTCCGCGCCCTGTTTTTCCCCGTGGGCGAGCTCTACCAGCAAGCCGGGTACAGCCAGCGCCTCGTCATAATAGCCCTCGATGGAAACCGGCCCCATCTGCGAGGTGCGGGGCAGGATTTCTGTGCCTGCATGCGCAACGCGGCGGGCCGCGTCCGCAGCCGTCGCCGTCATGCTTGCCGTTGTATTGGGATTGATAAGCAGAATGCGCATGAAAATCCGATCGAGGGTTGCCCACTCAGGCATGGCCACGAGGGCGGCTGACACGGCGAATGAGGAAAATCGTCATGGCAATGACCAGGAAGGAAAACACCGTGGTCACCGTACCCAGCGCATAGAGAACCGGTGTGGTGACATTGGTCGTCATGCCGTAGATTTCCAGTGGCAGAGTGTTGAAGCTGCCTGATGTCATCAGCGTTCGCGCGAATTCGTCATAGGAGAGCGAGAAGCCAAACAGGCCGACACCGATCAGGCTGGGCGCGATCATCGGCAGCAACACGTAGCGAAAGGTTTGCCAGGAGGAAGCGCCAAGGTCGCGGGCTGCCTCTTCATAGGCGGGTGAAAAGCGGTTGAAGACAGCGAACATGATCAACACACCAAAGGGCAGGGTCCAGGTCAAATGCGCCCCGAAGGCGGAACTGTACCAGTTTGGCTGGAAGCCCAATTGCTGGAAGACGACCCCGATGCCAAGTGAAATGATGATCGACGGCACGACCAGGCTGGCAACGGCCAGATAGAACAACACCGTCGCTCCATAAAACTTGCGGCGAAATGCCAGGCCTGCCAGCAGCGACACCAGTACGGTGACCACCATCACCATCAACCCGAGGGTGATCGAGCGTTTGATGGCGCCGCCAAAATCGCCGACGGCCTGGGTTTCGAATAGATTGGCAAACCAATGCAGTGAAACGCCATTGAGCGGAAAGGTCAGGCCACCATTTTCTCCCTGGAACGACAGGATCAGGATCGCTGATAGGGGGCCATAGAGAAACAGTACGAAGAGGGCAAAGAATATGGCGAGCAGATAGAATTCTCGGCTGCGTTTTTCCCTGATCATGGCTTACAGCTCCTTGCGGATATCGACGATGCGCAAGATCCCGGCGACCATCAGCAGGACGAGGATCAGCAGCACCACGGCATTGGCGGCAGCAGCGGGATATTGCAGCAGTGACATCTGGTTCTTCATGATCAGCGCCACCGAGGCGCTCTGGCCGCCGGACATCACCTGCACGGTGGAGAAATCGGCCATGGTCAAGGTGACGACGAAAATCGTGCCGATAGCCATGCCGGGCTTGGCGAGCGGCAGAATGACATTGGTGAGGATTTGCAGGCTCGAAGCACCTGCGTCTCTTGCGGCTTCGACCAGCGCCTTGTCGATCCGCATCAGCGTATTGAAGATCGGCGTGACCATGAACAGAGTGTAGAGATGCACCATGGCCAGCACCACGGCAAAGTCTGAGTAAAGCAGCCACTCCAGCGGCTGAGGAATGATGCCGGTGCCAACCAGCGCCTGGTTGACCAAGCCATTGCGTCCCAGAACCGGAATCCAGGAAATCATTCGGATGATGTTCGACGTCAGAAACGGTACGGTGCAGATCAGGAAAAGCACGCTTTGCATGGCAGCGCTGCGGATGTGGAAGGCCAGAAAATAAGCGACCCAGAAACCGATGAACAGCGTCAGGAGCCAGACAATAGCAGCGAATTTCAGCGTGTTGAGATAGGTTTTCCAGGTGACCCAGGAACCAAGCGTTTCCGTATAATTGAAGGTGACAAAACCGGGATACATCTGGGCGAAATCATAATCCCAAAAGCTGACGATGACGATCATCAGGATTGGCAATAGCAGGAAGCCGCCGAGGATAAGCGCGAGGGGGGCTGCCTGGAGATAGGCCGTCAGCCAGGCAGGCACGCGAATTTCGCGCCTTGGCTTCGGCTCGCCGACGCCTATAAACCGCACTGTTGCCATCGCTCGTCTCCCTGTCGTCTTCGGGGCTACTGTGGGTCTTCCCCGCGAACGGGGAAGACATGGTTTCTATTGATATGATCAGGCGGCGATGAACTCGTTCCAGCGGCGAACCATGTAGCGGTCCTCGTCCATGACGGAGTTCCAGCAGGCAACCTTGCCCATGCGCTCTTCAAAGGAGCCGCCGTCGCGTACGGCACCGGCCTTTTCCATCACCTTGCCTTCAGGAGACATGATGTCGCCCTGGGCGGGCTTGCCTTCGATCCAGTAACCCCATTCATCTGCGGACATGAAGTTCTTGGCGGTTTCCATGCAGGCGGAATAATAGCCCTGGCGGTTCAGATAGCCACCGACCCAGCCGGACGTGTACCAGTTGATATATTCATAGGCCGCATCGAGCTGCGCGCCCTTCAGATGCGCAGCAAGCCCCAATCCGCCGCCCCAGGCGCGGTAGCCTTCCTTCAGCGGTTGATATTTGCAGGCGATGCCCTTGGAGCGGACAGCGGCAACGGCTGGCGACCACATGGACTGGATGACGACTTCGCCCGAGGCCATCAGGTTGACGCTTTCATCGAAGCTCTTCCAGAAGGCACGGAACTGGCCGCTCTGCTTGGCCTTGATCAGGAAATCGATGGTCTTGTCGATCTCGGCCTTGGTCATATTGCCCTTGTCGGCATATTTGATATTGCCCATGGCTTCCATGATCATCGCGGCATCCATGATGCCGATCGATGGAATGTTGAGGATCGAGGTTTTGCCCTTGAAGGCGGGGTCCATGATATCGGCCCAGCTGGTGATGTCGCGGCCAACGAGGTCTGGGCGGATGCCGAGCGTGTCGGCATTGTAGATGGTTGGCACCATCGTCATCCACTCGGTCGGCGCCTTGGCAAAGGTTTTCGCGCCGGGCTTTTCGACAAAGCCAACGGTGTGTGGCGCTGTACCCTGGGCAATGACGCTTTCCGGCTTCAGCTTTCCGTTGATGAACAGTGGTACGATCTTGTCGAAATATTTGAGCTTCTTGACTTCCATCGGCTGCAAGACGCCGGATGGGAAGACCTTCTTGGCAATCCAATATTCGACATCGGCAATGTCATAGGAGTGCGGCTGGGTCACGGCGCGCTGGGCGGCGGCGTCGGAATCCGTTGCGGTCATTTCCAGGGTGATGCCGAGGTCGGCCTTGCACTTTTCAGCGATGGCATTGATGTTTGAAACACCGGTGCCGAATTGGCGAAGGGTGATCTTGGTCTGCGCCCAGATGGTCGGAAAGCCGGTAATGGCGCCGGAACCGGCGGCAAGACCCGCTGCCGCAGCCCCTGTCTTCAAAAGCGAACGGCGGGTCACGCCGGATTTTGGCTTTTTGGTATCGGTCATGGAAGTTCTCCTCTGGTTTATTGGTTGATTATTTCTGTGCCGGTTTGCCGAGAACGATGGCGTCATCGGCCTCCCAGCAAACGGCAATGGCCTCACCCACCTTGACCGGATGTGCGTGGAAGGCGGCATCGGTCAGGATGGCGGTAAAGTCTTCGATACCCGCACCACTCAGCATCAGCTTCACGCTGGAGCCGCGATATTCGACATTGGTGACGGAGCCGGTGAAGCCGAGGCCCGGGACCTGGCTTTGGCCGATCCGCACATGGTCGGTGCGCACCGCGATATCGGCGGGTTCGCCGATGACGGCTTTGCCGGTGGCCGCGAAATCCGCGCCGCCTGCGACTGATATCATCGCGATCTCATCGGCAACGCTGGTAACGCGGCCTGAAATGACATTGTGATCACCCATGAAGCGGGCAACGAAAGCCGAGGCCGGTCGCTCGAATACGGTGCGAGGATCGGCAGCCTGTTCGATGCGGCCATCGTTCATGATCACGATCAGATCTGCGAGCGCCATGGCCTCTTCCTGGCTATGGGTAACATGCACGAAGGTGATGCCAAGCGAAGTCTGGAGTTTCTTCAACTCGGCCCGCATGCGGATTTTCAAAAACGGGTCGAGTGCTGACAGCGGCTCGTCCAGAAGAAGGGCCTCCGGATCGGTAATCAAGGCGCGTGCCAGTGCCACACGCTGCTGCTGTCCGCCGGAAAGCTGGGCGGGGCGGCGGTCCGCATAGGCCTCCAGTTGCATCAATTGCAGCATCTCCATCGCCTTGGCGCGGCGGGTGGCTTTGTCTATGCCCTTCATTTTCAGGCTGAAGGCGACATTTTCGGTAAGGTCGAGATGCGGAAAGAGCGCATAGGACTGGAACATCATCGCCGTGCCGCGTGCGGCGGGCGCCAGATCGGTGATGTTGGTGTTGCCCAGCAGGATATCGCCTGTCGTGACGGTCTCGTGTCCGGCAATCATCCGTAACGTCGATGTCTTGCCGCAACCGGAAGGGCCGAGCAGGCAGCAATAGGTGCCTGCCGGAATTTTCAGGCTGATGCTGTGGACGGCTGTCGTATGACCGTAAACCTTGGTAACGGCGGCAATATCGATGGCGGCGGCTTGTTTCATGCTGCGATCCCTTGATGACCGCTGCTTTACATGCATCTTACGTGCCAGATGCTCTTGGCTCTTGGAAAACATGGTAAATCGTAGCGCTATTCTATTGACTGCCTGCGGAATTTTTTGGAGCGTCACCACTGTTGCGCAAAAAGCGTGCGATTGTTTGCACTCAATGGTCAAATTGTACGCAATAGATTTTCTGCCTGTCAGCAATCAGTGACTTTCCGAGTTTGGGAGTTCGATGTACAAAGGGAGTCATCAGCACGGGTGACGCTATGAAGCTTGACGAAAAAATCAGTTTTCACGATTCAAATTTGGAAGACCGTGCATTCACCATCCGGGAATCCCTGCGAAATGCCATTATAGATCGGCGTTTGACACCTGGAACCAAGCTCTCCGAGGCTGAAGTGGGTCTTCTGTTCGATGTCAGTCGCACCGTTGTGCGCAGCGCTTTGCAAATGCTTGCATTCGAGGGGTTGATAAAGACGGAACGAAACAGGGGTGCTTTTGTATCCAATCCGAGCCCCGAAGAAGCAGTGCAGGTGTTTGCCTGCCGCCGAATGATCGAACCGGGTATCGTTCTGGCAGCTGTCGAGCAACTGACGGAGGCCGATCTGGTGGCTTTTCGTGCCCAGTTGGAAGATGAACAACGCCATCTGCACCAGCGCGGGCCTGCGGCGAGGCGCGCCGAGATAAAGGCCTCGGGCGATTTTCATCTGATGCTGGCCAAAGTTGCCGGCAATGCCATTCTGCAAAAATTTATGGATGAACTGGTGGCCAGGTCATCGTTGGTTATCGCACTTTATGGTGGTTCCGGGGCCTCTAGTTGCGGTCATAACGAGCATGAACAGATACTTGAGGCTCTCGCGCAGCGGGATGCCAAGCGTGCGAGTGCGCTGATGCTGCATCACATCGATCATATCGAAGCGGATCTGGATTTGCGGGTTCGGGAAGGTCTGGCATTGAAAGATGCGTTGGGGCTTTAACGCCCTTTTGGCCTTTTTGTAGCCGAGTTGTCAGGATCAAGTCAGCGCTGAATGGTTCAGGTGCTAGTCAGGCAAGGATGCGAGTCGTAGTCCTTGAATTTGGCATTGGAGAGAATAGTCTGTCCTGGGCAGCGATTCCACCGCCTGACAGATCATAGTAGTGCGGCGGGTTTTGGAAATGCTCTATCCAGTGAGGTTCGTCTATCGTCGGTCCTCGGTTAAATTCGGCAGTACGACCATGCGGTCATTTCAACTGTCAAGGTTGACGAGGCCCTATCTCGGCGACAAATACCAGTTTGAAATGGAGGCCCTGCCGAACAAGCGAATACCTGGATTGCAAATGCTCTGGGCGAGCCTTCAGCCCAAAGATGCGATTTATGTGTTTACCAAGCGGGCGGCGCTTTCCATTGGCGCATCAGCGCTGGAAGTTTTGCATGGTCGAAGCCGGGGCATCTGTTTCGACTATGTCGATACGCCTTTGGACAAGATGGTTTTCAATCATGTCGATATGCATCTCGCCAGCTCACATACGGCGCGTGATGCAATGCGCGACAGGCTGAAAAACACGCCTGGGGCAAAAGGGCAGGTAGGACTGCTGCTGCATGGTGCCGATGAACGCATCTATGCCATGGGCACCCAGCGTCATGCCGACTATCGCGCCGGTTATTTCGGCTTTCTGAAAAATACCGTCAGGACGCCACAAATTGAAAAATCAGTCGATTTTCATGATGCGGCTTTCAGCGATTCCATGCGCCAGATCATCGCACGTATGGGGGATTACAGTTTGCATTACTGCATTCGCGCACCCCAGACCGAGACGGTGGCGAGGTGCTATAAACCCTTCACTAAGGGTGTGATCGCGGCTGCCTGTGGTGCGAATGTGCTGGTAAATGCCGCTCAGGACGATGCTCTCGCATTTCTGGGTGAGGATTATCCCTATCTCGTCCAAGGAGATGGAGAGGACGAGATTATCGATGTTTTGCAACGGGCGCGCAGCACCCATGGAAAAAATGATTGGCTGCGCGCCCGCCATGCCATGGATCATCTGCTCGATCAGGTCAGCCCAAAAGCAATGGCCATGCAGATGGATGAAATATTTACGACTTTGCTGAGATAATAAAGTGTTGCCAGGCGGGTCGGATGTGATCGGCATTATATGCAATTGTAATAACTGCTGGATGGTCTGGATCTGAGATCGGCGGGGGTTGGACATGGAGAATAAGCGTAGAGATCATCGAGGACGGACTTTACAAGCGGCCCGCATCCTCTTGAAAAACGGATTTTCGACCTTTAGTTGCACCGTCAAGAATATTTCCTCCAGCGGCGCGAAGCTGGCTGGCGATAATTTTGTCAATGTTCCCGATGAATTCGATTTGCTGCTGGATGGCGGACGCAAGGTCCACTGTATCGTCCGTTGGCGGAAAGTCACCGAAATCGGCGTGGAATTCGCCTGACCGACATTCAGAATGCGTCCTACAGATGGAAAAGTTCGATAGCAGTTCATGATTGAGTTCAACAGCAGTGCTGTCGATATTGCCCTCGAGCTGATCGGGGCTGAACTTTTCGTGGAGGGTGTCGGCGGCATGATCGTCGAAACCGAGGCCTATGAACGTGACGATCCGGCATCCCATAGCTTCCGGGGGCCCACACCGCGCAATAATGCGATGTTTGGTCCAGCCGGACGTGTCTATGTCTACCGTTCCTACGGAATTCACTGGTGTTTGAATATCGTTTGCCAGCCCGGCAGTGCGGTTTTGATCCGAGCGCTCGCACCAAGCCAGGGTTTGGATGTCATGCAGATGCGGCGTGGCAACGTGGCACCGCGTTTTCTATGCGCCGGGCCCGGCCGTCTGGCCCAGGCATTGGGCATCACCGTTCAACATGATGGCTTACCTCTAGCCTTACCGCCATTTCAGCTCGTGCCTGCCAAAATCCGTCCAGATGTGACGATCGGTCCTCGCATTGGCATTACCAAAGCTGTCGATCACCCCTGGCGCTTCGGTTTGGCTGGGTCTAAATTTCTCAGCAAGCCTTTCCGGACTGCCCTCTAGCGCCATATCCGACAGACGGATTAATATCTCGCGTTGATGAGCATGCAAACGACTGGATAAGCTGATGGTGCTGGTACTGGATGCAGTGAAAAAAACATACCGCACATCGGAAGGTCCTTTGGAGGTTCTCAAAGGTGTCAGCCTGACACTGGCCGCAGGGCGAACCATGGCATTGACCGGGGAATCCGGCAGCGGCAAAAGTACATTGCTTCATCTGGCGGGCGGGCTGGACAGCGCCGATGCCGGGAAGCTCTGCGTGGATGGTGAAGATATCGATACGCTTGACGATAAAGGTCGGGCCCGGTTGCGTCGTGGCACAGTTGGGTTGATTTTTCAGCAGTTCAACTTGATCCCTTCGCTGGATGTACGAGCCAATCTGGCCTTTCATGCCCGGCTGGGTGAGCGTTACGATGGCCAATGGCAGACGGAATTGACGGAACGTTTGGGGCTTTCCGCGCTTTTGGCGCGCTATCCCGAGCAGCTCTCCGGCGGCCAGCAACAGCGTGTCGCCATCGGTCGGACACTTGCGGTTCGGCCAAAGCTGGTTCTGGCTGACGAGCCGACGGGCAATCTCGATGAAGAGACAGGCAATGCGGTTATGGCCTTGATGCTATCTCTGGTACGGGAGACGGGGGCAGCCTTGTTGATGGTGACACATTCCCCCCGGTTGGCGTCCATGCTGGATGAAAACTTGCATTTGCGTGCCGGGCGGGTGGCCTGATGCTGCGCACGGCTTTTCTGGCTTTGCTGTCGCATTGGCGGCGCAAGCCGCTTCAATTGGCGATGCTGCTTCTCGGTCTGTCGCTGGCGACAGCACTTTGGTCGGGGGTGCAGGCGATCAATGCCGAGGCGCGAGCCTCTTATGCGCGGGCCGCCACCATGCTGGGGCAAAACCGCCTGTCAGACATCAAGAGCAAGGATGGCAAGCCCATCTCCATCTCGACCTATGTCACGCTGCGGCGAGCGGGGCTGCTGGTTTCCCCGGTTGTTGAGGGGGAAATGCGACTTGGCACGTTTCGCCTGCGGCTGATCGGCATAGATCCCCTGACGATCCCGTCCGTGGCCCAGCCTGTCGATTTGCGCGGTGATGGCAATATCAATCGTTTCCTTTTGCCGCCGGGGCAGATCGCGGTTTCGCAAGCCACCGCAGATGCCCTTCAGGGGCAATCGCTGCCGCCACTTAATATCGTCAAGGATCTGCCTTTCGGGACTGGCTTTACCGATATTGGCCGGGCGCAAGCCTTATTGGCACAGCGGGATGGGTTGACCCGGCTGATCGTCTCGCCTGAACAGCCGATTTCACAACCGCAACTGGCGGCATTGGCGCCTGATCTGCGCCTGAAATCCCCTGATGGCGAAGGGGATCTTGCCCGGTTGACGGACAGTTTTCATCTCAACCTGACGGCCTTCGGACTGCTGTCCTTCGTTGTCGGCCTGTTCATCGTCTATGCGGCGGTGCGGCTGGCTTTCGAGCAGAGACGGCCCACCTTTCGCACGCTTCGCTCTCTCGGTCTCTCGGCCAGCGCCTTGATGCTCCTGCTTTTCCTGGAGCTGCTGGTCTTTGCATTGGCTGCGGGCGTTGCGGGCGTGGCGCTTGGCTATGTCGTTGCCTCTGTCTTGCTGCCGGATGTGGCGCTGACCCTCAGGGGCCTTTATGGCGCCGATGTTCCCGGCACGCTGGCTTTTCGGCCCCAATGGTGGGCGACAGGGATCGGTATTGCGGTTGTCGGCACGCTAGCGTCCGCCGGGCAAAGTCTCTGGCAAGTCTGGCGCATGCCTCTGCTGGCCCCGGCCCAGCCACGCGCCTGGGCTTTAGCCTCGGAACGCGCCTGGTTTCTCCAGGCACTGGCTTCGTCAGTGCTATTTGCGGCAACGCTGATTTTGATGAAATTCGGCAATGGCCTGGTGGCTGGTTTTGCCACGTTGGGAGCGCTCTTGCTGGCCTCGGCGTTGGCCTTGCCGGTCGTTTTGGTGCCGGTGCTGCGGCTGATGCAGTTCCTGGCAAGGCGACCTGTTTGGCAATGGTTCTGGGCCGATACCCGACAGCAATTGCCCAGCCTGTCCCTGGCTTTGATGGCGCTTCTTCTGGCGCTATCGGCTAATGTCGGGGTGGGAACCATGGTGTCCAGCTTTCGCCTGACCTTTGTCGGCTGGCTGGATCAAAGATTGGCCGCTGAGCTATACGTGACGGCGCGCAACGATGGCGAGGCCGAGCGTTTGCAGACCTGGCTTGCCCCTCGGGTGAAGGCTGTGCTGCCGATCTGGAATGCGCAAGGAGAGGTCGGCGGCAAAACCGTGGTTATTCATGGCGTGGTCGATGATGCGACCTACCGTGATCATTGGCCGATGATTGCCGCCACGCCGGATGTGTGGGACAGGCTGGCGCGGGGTGAGGGGGCGTTGATCAATGAACAGATGATGCGCCACGAGGCCTTGGCGGTGGGTGACAAGATCACGCTGCCCGGTGGCTGGAAGACCCGTATTCTCGGCGTCTATTCCGATTACGGCAATCCCAATGAGGATGTGATTGTCGCCCAATCGGAATTGGTCAGCCGCTTTTCCGATCTCTCGCGCCTCCGGTTTGGACTGCGGATACGGCCTGAGCAGACCGGCGCTCTGCGTGAGGCTTTGATGACCGAATTCGGCTTGCCGCCCGATAACGTCGTGGATCAGGCGGTGATCAAGGCGCGATCACTGGCGATTTTCGAAAAGACCTTCGCCGTTACAGCCGCTCTGAATGTATTGACGCTGGGGGTGGCTGGGCTTGCGATGTTTGCTAGCCTTATGACGCTGTCAGGCATGCGGTTGCCGCAGATCGCTCCCGTCTGGGCAATGGGTTTGACCCGTCGCGCGATAACCGGGCTGGAGCTTGCCCGCACTCTTATCCTTGCGGGTTTTACACTCGTTGCCGCGCTGCCTGTAGGGCTTGGGCTGGCCTGGGTTCTGTTAGCGGTGGTCAATGTCGAGGCTTTTGGTTGGCGCTTGCCAATGCATGTCTTTCCTGTCCAGTGGCTGTGGTTGGGAGGGTTTGCACTGTTGGCTTCGTTGCTCTCGGCCCTGGTACCACTTGCTGGTATTGCCCGATTGAAGCCATCGGATTTATTGAAAGTCTTTGCCAATGAGCGTTAACATCCGTCGGTTCATGGTTTTCGCTCTTGTGCTGCTGCTTGGCGGTAATCCGGTTTTTGCCCAGGGCTTTGCCGGTCTTGGTGCCAAGGCTGGCGACGGCTTCGCGTTGCCGCAGCCAGGCCAGCCGCTTGCCTTTCCAATGGATCATGGTCCGCACCCCAATTACCGGATCGAGTGGTGGTATGTGACGGCCAATCTGACCGGGCCGGACGGGCGCGATTACGGGATCCAATGGACGCTGTTTCGTTCGGCATTGAAACCGGGCGAGGCCGAGGGCTGGAACAGCCCACAAATCTGGATGGGCCATGCGGCTTTGACCACGGCGGACCATCATTATGCTGCGGAAAAGTTTGCGCGTGGAGGAATAGGCCAGGCGGGCGTGGCGCTTGCGCCGTTTTCCGCCTGGATCGACGATTGGTCGCTCACGGCAGGGCCTCAGGCCGAAAACACTGGCGATGCCTTGTCCTCCTTGACCATGAAGGCCAAAGGCGTCGATTTTTCCTACGATCTATCGCTACATGCCACCGGTCCGCTGGTGGCACAGGGCGATCATGGTTACTCGGTGAAATCTTCGGAAGGGCAGGCGAGCTATTATTATTCCCAACCCTTCTATGCGGTGAATGGTGTCTTGAACCTGCCGAATGGCCCTGTCCCGGTAACCGGTAAGGCCTGGCTGGACCGGGAATGGTCTTCTCAACCGCTCTCCGCCGACCAAAAAGGCTGGGATTGGTTCTCTCTTCACTTTGAGAATGGCGCAAAACTGATGGGTTATCATCTGCGTGGCAAGGGTGACGATTATACCGTCTCTACCTGGATAACGCCGGAAGGTGTGCCGGAGCCGATGCGGCCCGGCGCACTCAAGCTGACGGTGTTAAAGCAAATGCAGGTTGCGGGTCGCACTATGCCAGTGGAGTGGCAATTGGAATTGCCTGAAAAAGCCATGTCGATCCGTACAACGCCCGTGAATGCGCAAAGCTGGATGCCGCTGGCCTTTCCCTATTGGGAGGGTCCGATCCGCTTTTCGGGTAGTCATGCTGGTGCGGGCTATCTTGAAATGACCGGGTATTGAACCCAGACAGCCGTTTGTTCATATGGCATGCGCTTTGCTTTACTGCATTTACAGTAGGTCGAGCATCCGGCCCATGGTAATCATGGGGTCGGAATGGCATGGACAGGCATATCGGGCATTTTCCCGCTTCGTCTGGCAAGGAGAACGGTGATGGCATCTTATTCGATCATCCTTGGGCGGCAACGCCATGTATTCGACGATCTGAAAAGCCTGATGGCCTGCGCTTCGCCGCCAAAGTCCGGGGATCAATTGGCAGGGATTGCCGCAAGCAGCAATGAACGCCGGGTCGCGGCCCGCTATGTGCTTGCCGATCTTCCCTTGAAGACCTTTCTTCAGGACATGCTGATTCCCTATGAGACCGACGAGGTTACCCGGCTGATCGTCGATAGCCATGACGTTGCGGCGTTTGCGCTGGTCTCTCATATGACTGTTGGTCAATTTCGTGACTGGCTGCTGTCTTATGAGGCAACAAGCGAGGTTTTGGCGGCGCTTGCCCCCGGATTGACACCGGAAATGGTGGCGGCTGTTTCCAAGTTGATGCGTAATCACGACCTGATCACGGTTGCGGCGAAATGCAGCGTTATCACCGCGTTTCGCTCGACAATTGGGCTTTCGGGCCGGCTTTCCAGCCGGTTGCAGCCAAATCATCCGACCGACGATCCGGAGGGGGTGGCTGGCTCGACCTTGGACGGCCTGCTTTATGGCGTAGGGGATGCGGTGATCGGCATCAATCCGGCCAGTGATAATCTCGAAGCCTGCATAAGGTTGATGCATCTGTTCGACAAACTCAGGGACCGTTTCGAAATACCGACACAGTCCTGTGTCCTGACCCATGTGACAACCTCGATCCAGGCGATCGAGGCAGGCGCGCCGCTTGATCTCGTCTTTCAATCGGTGGCGGGGACACAGGCTGCCAATCACGGGTTTGGCGTCGATCTCGCGGTTTTACGCGAGGGGCGCGAGGCGGCGCTATCATTGAAACGCGGCACCGTTGGCGACAATGTCATGTATCTTGAGACCGGGCAGGGCAGCGCGTTGTCGGCTGATGCCCATCATGGCGTCGATGAACAGACGCTTGAGGTGCGGGCCTATGCCGTGGCGCGGGAGGTCAAACCGCTGCTGGTCAATACGGTGGTCGGCTTCATCGGGCCGGAATATCTTTACGATGCCAAGCAGATTATCCGCGCCGGACTGGAAGATCATTTCTGTGGCAAATTGCTGGGCGTGCCGATGGGCGTCGATGTCTGTTATACCAACCATGCCGAAGCCGATCAGGATGACATGGACAACCTGATGGTGCTCCTGACCGTCGCAGGCGTGAATTTCCTGATTGCCGTGCCGGGTGCAGACGACGTCATGCTCAATTATCAAAGCCTATCCTATCATGATATTGTCGGTCTTCGTCACCAGTTCAACCGTCCACCCGCACCGGAGTTCGAAGCGTGGCTGAAGCGGATGGGGATGATCGATCGGTCCGGTCGATTGGCGCCATTGCCCCATTCCAACGCCTTTTCCCGCAACCTTCTGTCTTACAAGGCATCGGCATGAGCAATTCCGTCGATTTTGACCCCTTTGCAAGGTTCAGAAGCGCCACTCGGGCGCGCATCGGACTTGGCCGGGCAGGCGATGCGATGCCGACACAGGCCGTACTGGAATTTCAACTGGCCCATGCCAGGGCGCGTGATGCCGTCCACGGGGAAGTGGATTTCGAAAAACTCGCCACGGCGCTTGCCCCCATTGAAACTGTGCTGGTCCACTCACTGGCAAAAGATCGAGCGACCTACCTGACCCGCCCCGACCTTGGGCGCATGCCGGATAGCCATGACCTTCCGGCACCGGGCAAGACCTACGAAATCGCCTTCATCATTGCCGATGGCCTTTCGGCAGCGGCGGTGGAGCGCCATGCCGTTCCGGTCTACCAGGCCACGGTGCGCCGGCTCGGCGGTTTCTCAGTTGCCCCGGTCATCCTTGGAAAACAAGCGCGTGTCGCTTTTGGCGATGAAGCCGCGGCGGCTTTCGGAGCGCAAGTGGCTATTGTCCTGATTGGAGAGCGGCCCGGCCTTAGCGTTCCCGATAGTCTTGGCGCCTATATCACCTTTGCACCGCGTAAAGGACGGCGCGATAGTGAGCGCAACTGCATTTCCAATATTCATGACGACGGATTGTCTTACGAATCGGCGGCGGAAAAGATTTCCTGGCTGGTGAAGGAAGCCTTACGGTTGAAACTCTCAGGTGTCGACCTGAAGGAAAATGCGGCGGATGGGCTCTCGCTCTCACACAACATGAAATCGTCGACCTAAGTAACTGTTAAAAAATAACTTTAATCTCTGAACGATTTGGTCGGCTAAGCATTTCTTCAGCTTCCGGCACCGACTTGACGCGACTCGCTGTATGCGGCACATTTACGATGAAACGTTCGATATGTCTGCTATTGCCGTAACAAGCTGTGTATGCTGTTAGTTTTCCGCTGGTGCGTATATCATTCCAGAAGAGAATCAGTCAGTTTGCGCGGTAACGAAAGTTTAGGCGTATGCAAGTGTGGAATGGTCAAACCGTTCGAAGCTAAGGCAGGCGCTTTATCGGGAGATGATCATGGCGGTTGCGTCCAGCACGGCGACTGAACAACAGGAGACGAATTTGCGCCCCGCCGATGAGACCATTGCCGAAGACGCGCGTGCCCTTTCAGCCCAGACTGAAGGCCATGCGGGAGCGGCTGTTTGCGCCAGCGTCGCGCAAAACCCTGCGGACTTTCACGTCCGGCGAAGCTGCGCGTCTGGTGGGCGTCTCGGACGGCTATTTGCGGCAATTGTCGCTTGCCGGTGAAGGCCCTGCGCCCGTCGTTGGGGCAGGTGGGCGCCGCTACTATTCGCTCTCTGATATTGACGCGCTGCGCCATTACCTGGCCGAGCAGGCGATGATAAAAGGCAATGTTTCCAAGGCCCGTTCCTATGTGAAATGGCGTGACGCCGAACGTGGCGAGCATTTGCAGATCATTTCCGTGACAAATTTCAAGGGCGGTTCCGGTAAAACCACCTCGGCCGTTCATCTTGCGCAATATCTGGCCATGACCGGACACCGGGTTCTGGCAGTCGATCTCGATCCGCAGGCGTCGCTGTCTGCATTGTTTGGTTATCAGCCGGAACTCGATCTGGTCGGCAATGACACGATTTATGGCGCCATCCGCTATGACGATGAAGTCAGGCCGCTGCGGGAGATCATTCGCAAGACCTATTTTCACAATCTCGACCTGTTGCCCGGAAACCTGGAATTGCAGGAATTTGAGCATGTGACGCCGCGTGCCTTGGCGGAACGAAAGACGGGCGATGCCAAGAGCCTGTTTTTCGCCCGAGTGCAGAATGCCTTGCACAGCGTGGCGGATGATTATGATGTCGTCGTCATCGACTGCCCGCCGCAGCTTGGATATCTGACATTGTCGGCGCTTTGCGCATCGACATCGGTGATTGTCACTGTGCATCCGCAGATGCTGGATGTGGCGTCCATGAGCCAGTTTCTGTTCATGACATCGGATCTACTCGGTGTCGTGCGCGAAGCAGGTGGCACACTGAATTTCGACTTTCTACGCTATCTCGTCACCCGGTTTGAGCCGAATGATGGTCCTCAGGCGCAAATTGTCGGTTTTCTGCGGTCGTTGTTCGGGGAACGGGTGTTGACCTCGCCGATGGTCAAATCGACGGCAATTTCCGATGCCGGATTGACCAAACAGACGCTTTACGAAGTTGGCCGCGAAAATTTCAGCCGTGGCACGTACGACCGGGCGATTGAAGCGCTGGAATCGGTAAATGCCGAAATCGAACAGTTGATCCACACGGCGTGGGGACGCAAAGAATGATTGGAAAAAACCGAAAAAGCGAGTTGCGCGCGCTGTTTTCCGATCCAGGATCGGGGGCACGTCCAGATACTGCGGAACCCTCTGTTCCGCAACCAACGGTGACCGGCGAACCGCGTAGCGCAGACACTATTGAAGAACAGAGCCCCGCAGCGCCAGTGGCGCGCGCAGCCTCAGGGGCGATAAAGGCAATGGGATTGACCTTGTCCTCTATCACCAGAGAGGCGGAAGAAGCGCGTGCTTTGCGCCAGGCGATTGACGAGGGCGAAAGGGTCATTTCCCTTGCTACGGATAAGATCGATGCGTCCTTCGTTTCAGATCGCTTGAGTGATGAGGAAAGAGACGATCCAGATTTCGTCGCGCTGGTTGCCAGCATGCGCGAGAGTGGCCAGCAGGTTCCGATCCTCGTGCGTCGGCATCCCGTTGACGCCGACCGCTATCAGGTTGCCTATGGTCACCGGCGTTTAAGTGCTGCCAAGCGCCTCGGCATTGCCGTCAAGGCGCTTATCCGGCCCTTGAGCGACGACGAGCTTGTGCTGGCTCAAGGCAAGGAAAATGCCGAGCGACGCAATCTCACCTTCATCGAGCGTGCCTTGTTTGCCAAGGCATTGGCCGATCGTGGTTTTGATCGAAAGGTCATCGGCGAGGCGCTTTCGGTGCAAAAAAGCGAGCTGTCGCGGCTTATCCAGGTGGCAGAGAGTGTCCCTGAGCGCTTTGCTCGCGCCGTTGGCCCAGCTCCGAAGGCAGGCCGCGAGAGGTGGATGGCACTTGGCCAATTGCTCTCGAGCGAGCAGGGGCAGGTGAAAGCGGCTGGATTGGTGTCTACAGACGGATTTCGGATCGCAGCCACCGATGAACGGTTTCAAAAACTATTCGATACGCTGTCCGGCAAGGCGCCTGTGGAGCGTCCGGAACCAGAGGACATCAGGGGCCCAGATGGCCGTGTCTTCGCCCGTATCGGACGGCAGGGGCGGCGGCTGAAGATTGAATTTCTGGCGGAAGCCAATCCGGGGTTTGTCGATCAGTTCGAAACGCGTCTGGCGGCTGCTTATGCGGCCTATTTGGACGGCGAACACGACTGAAATCGGTTTGCATCCGGCTTTTGCTGGGTGCTGTAGACCTGCATTTTGCAGGATTATTGCATGCCACTTAAATCCCAAGGGATTTTAAGAGGACACTACGCAGAGGTTACAACGGGTTATGGCGCGTTGTGTTTTATCGAACGCAAGCGCTGTAAAGTGCAACGAGAAGGAAGCAATACGAGACAAGAAAAAAGGCCCCAAAACGTCACCATTTCGGAAGCCCTCTTCTATGTAGCAATGCAAGAGAATCACTTCTGGCCATAAAAGTCAAGACATGACCGCATATTCGTGGGTCATGATGTATCTTTTTGCGTCTTGATTTTGCGGCGCTGGCAGCAGCGCCAAGCCATAATGGTGCTTAGACAAAATGATGGAATGGTATCGACCACAATGCGGGCGATGCTTGCGGCTTTGTGCATTTTATCAAATGCATATTACAGCGCCGTGCGTTTTAGAAAACGCACAAAGGAGGCTGTAACACTTTAATCTGCGGCATAATTTTCTCCTTCAATCGATTCCGATTGAAGGAATTATGCAGTAGGTGCCGTAAGCTTTAGATCTGCCGCATAGTTTGCTCCTTACGTCGGGTCCGATTTAGGGAGTTATGCAATAGATCGACCGTTGCGTAATATGCTGAATTCCTCGGATTTCAGATAGCAAACCTGTGGATTCTATAAGAGATAAGATTGGCCTTACATGGCGCCTTATCGCGCATGAAACGGTCAATTTTGCTTTACGCCTCGTTCGTTGTCGATACTTTGCTGAGTTCACTGGTCTTGGATCATTCAGATACCAAGCAATGAATTCATGCGCCGACGGTATCCTTGCGATTTTATCAATCGGATGCCGTATCACGTCAACCTGCTGCGAAATAGTCTCCTTGCTTGTGTTTCAAGTTAGGAATTGCGTAGTCGATTGATGGATTGCCGAAGAAGGGAATGGACTTAAAACTATTCTATTCCGGAAATCGTTAACCCGCCCTGTCGGGTTGATTGAGTGTCAGTGGTTGTCATTTGGGCCTGCTTGTCTCCTTGTAAAGGGGACGCGACATTATGGAACGAGCTGCAACAACGCCCTTTGGCGGCGGACGGATGTCCGGTCGCGTCCTGGCGCGACAAGCACGCATTGGCGAACGCCAAGCGGAACTGCGGCAAACCGAAGGCACAAACTCTTCTGGTCGCGCTGACAAATGGCAATTGCTTCGCGCCTTAACGGAGGCGCGTGCTGTCTATGGTCTGGGTGACAGGACGATTTGCCTGCTTGAAGCGCTTGTCAGCTTCACCACCGAGCGCGAACTGGATGGCCGGGAACCCGTTATCGTCTTTCCATCCAACCGGGAATTGGCTTTTCGAGCAAGAGGAATGGCGCCAGCGACCATACGCAGGCACTTGGCCTACCTTGTCGAGGCAGGCATGATCTTTCGGCGTGATAGCGCCAATGGCAAGCGCTATTGCCGCAGAGACGAAACTGGAGAAATCGAGGATGCATTCGGCTTCGATCTAGCACCGTTTGTGCTGAAAGCAGAAGAAATCTACAGCGCAGCCGAAAGCGCCCGTGCTGAAGCCAAGCAGTTCCGTGCCTTGCGAGGAGAAGTCACTGTTTTATCCCGCGACATTTCCAAGATAATCACTCTCGCGCTTGAAGAGGGGCGAGCAGGGGACTGGGAAAGCTATTTGCTTCGCTATCAGACTTTTTGCAAAACACGCACAAGAATGAAATTCAGCAGCGATATGCAAACATTGGCGCAAGAAGCTGCGTGAACTGCTGGCACAGGTGGAAAACGATTATCTTTCAAGCCTTTCTGAAGAGGAAATGAGCGGCAATGAGCATCAAAATGAGCGGCATCAACAGAATTCAAAATCAGAACTACAATTTGATAAAAACGGCAATGATCATAAAACAGAGGAGCCGGCATCACCTGCCCTCGATCAGCGCAGATTGGCTGTAAGCCTGAAAAGGTTGAAAACGCTTTGCCCGCAAATCAACGACTACGCTAAAGATGGGATTTCCGAATGGAATGACTTGATCAGGTCAGCTGACACTGTGCGGACGATGCTGGGCATCTCCCCTGATGCATGGTTGAAGGCGAAACAAGCGATGGGTGAACAGGCCGCTGCAATTACCGTCGCTGTTATGCTTGAGCGAGCCGAAGCAATTCGTTCCGCAGGTGGTTATCTTCGGACATTGACCGAAAAGGCTGAGCAAGGGCAGTTCAGCGTTTACCCCATGCTTCAAGCGCTCGAGAAAAACCTGCCACGGAGCAAATCGTAAAGCTTGATGGCGTTGAAGAAATCTGAGTTGGCTGATGCGATAGGAACTTTGTTTACGTCGCATCCTTTGAAGATCAGGTTTCTTCCGCTTCTCCACTGACCCTGGAATTTTGCCAGATCGAGGCGGAACAAATATCACTGCAATGCGTTTGTCTATGACGCGAAACCTTATGGTCCTGAAGCGTGAGTAGACAACTCTGACCGTGAAAACGGCCGTAACGATGCAGCAGGCAATTGGAGCGTAATTCGGGTACGCGATCATCCGGCTGGGATAAAGAAATATGCAGGGTTTCGAGAAGGCCAGCAGCCATCACCGCAATGGATCGGATCAGGTGATCAGAGTAGGTCATAATGCCTGGAAGACGGGTGTTGCATCTAAAGCGGGATTTCTGATCGATGGTGCGCAATATTTTCGTGCGCTTGCGGATGCTCTGTCCCGTGCTCAGGAACAGATATTCATCATCGGTTGGGACTTTAACCCTGACATCCAGCTTATACCGGAAGATCAAGCTTCACCCACATTAGGTGAGTTCCTCATTTCGCTTGTCGACAACAATAGCCGTCTTTCCATTCACATTCTTGTCTGGGCGATGGGCCCTATCTATTCTGGAAAATCCCTGCGCATGCTCGGGAAAACCGAACTTAAAGCGCATCCGAGGATAGATTTGCGGCTCGATACGCGGCATGCCGTTCGAGGTTCTCATCATCAGAAAATGGTGGTTATCGATGATGCGCTGGCGTTTATTGGCGGCATCGATCTTACGGCCAAGCGGTGGGATACGCCCGAGCACCGGGCCGATCAACCTTTACGTCGCACGCCTAAAGGCGAACGGTATGAGCCGGTTCACGATGTTCAGATGGCTGTTGACGGCGAAGCAGCCGAAGTCGCGGCTGAAATCGCCAGGCGCCGGTGGTGGCAGGCGACGGGTGAAGATCTGGTGCGTCCACGCTGCTATTTTCATTCTTTTCCGCCGGCTGCACGTTATGTCTTGAGAAATTGTGACATCGCTTTTGCGCGGACCGAACCGGCAATTCGTAGAAGCACATCCGTTCGGGAGACGCTCCAACTCACCCTTGATTGCCTGTCACGGGCAGAGAGGCTTATCTATATAGAAAGCCAATATTTTGCCTCGAAAGATGTCGCCGATCTTTTGGCGGCTCGATTGAGTGAGCCGGATGGCCCTGAGGTTGTGTTGATTTCGACGCTAAATTCGCATGGATTTCTTGAAAGAAAAGTACTGGGCGAAAATCGTGATAGAATGATCCGCAAGCTTAGACAGGCCGATCGGTTTGGTCGGTTTCGTGCTTTCTATCCAGTTGTCCCGGATGAGAGCCGCGATGATAAGTGCGAGGAAGTTTTGGTCCATGCCAAATTGATTATCGTCGATGATGTTTTCATTCGCGTCGGGTCGTCGAATCTGAACCAGAGGTCGGTTGGCCTTGATACGGAACTTGATGTCGCCATCGAAATGCATAGCGACAAAGAACGACAGATCTTGACCGACATGCGAAACGGCCTGCTTGGTGAGCATCTTGGTCTGCCGAGTGCTGATTTGGCAAAAGCGCAGGACGAGGCCGGATCATTGGTGCGTGCCTTGGATCGAGTGAATATTGGAGCGCGTGGACTGCGATCTTTTCCGGTAGGCGACGAGCATGGCAAGACAAGCTTGCATTTTGCAACAGGACTTGTTGACCCCAAAGCACCCTGGTGGCCTTTGCAATTGGTTTCTATTCCATTTTCAATGCTGAAGAAAATCCGGCGCATGGCAATGTCGAAGGCGGGACTGAGCCGGGCCGATGGCTCGCAGCGGCGGATGTCTGCCAACAACAGTTGAACTATATTCCGGAGCTGACAGAAAGCCCTTGTGATTGATAAGGTCACAAGGGCTTTTCTATGCTGGGCTTTTATTGTTGTGACTGCTGCCTATGACATCATCAAAGAGTTGCTGCTTTCACCGTCTCATTTGACGAGGAATTGTCCCGACGTTCGCGGCGGGAATAATACCATTCACTGATAGCAAAGATCGGGATGCCGATTGCCAGCGGGATGAAAAAATACACGACGCGAAATGCAATGAGCGCACCGATCGAGGCGTCTTTGCCCATGATGAATGAAATCGTCGCTTCCATTACGCCGAGTCCGCCAGGAACATGGGCAACCAGCGCTGAGAGGTTGGCCATGACATAAGCGGTTGTCGTTTCGAAAAAGCCAGCGGAAGATCTGGCCAACCAGAAGAGACAAGCAGCGACTGCGGTGAAATTGGCGATGCCAACTGCGACTTGGGCAAGAGCGATGGGCAAGGTTGGTAGTGAGAAGCGCCATTTGTATATTCGTATCTCACCGCGCAGCCAAGCTGAGGCGACGAGATAGATACCAATTGCAGCAACACAAGCAAAACCAATTAGCCGAGCGGCGAAGCTCCCCATGCCGCCGAGCTTGGCTGCACTCTGCGGAAACAAGGCAAGGCAAATGCCAGCCAATCCTATCAAGCCGATTCCGACGGTTGCGCCGCAAAAGAGAATGATTTTGGCGATTTCTTCATTTTTTAAGCCCCAGCGCCGATAATATCGATAGCGGACCGCACCGCTGGACAGCGCAGCCAAGCCGACATTATGTCCGATTGAGAGGCTGACAAACGAAGCGACCGCGGCTTTGCGCCAGGACAAACGAGAACCGGCATAGAGGATGCCAAGATAGTCGAAGCCGGTCAAACAGAGGTAGGACACGGCACAGAAAAATAATGACAGAGCAAAACCTGTCCAAGGGATGGCAGACAATGATGTTTCGATATCGTTGAGAGAAAATTTGCTCAGCGCCCGGTAGCTCAGCCAAAGGGCTATTGCTGTTGCG
This sequence comes from Agrobacterium vitis, assembly GCF_037039395.1. Classification (NCBI taxonomy): domain Bacteria; kingdom Pseudomonadati; phylum Pseudomonadota; class Alphaproteobacteria; order Hyphomicrobiales; family Rhizobiaceae; genus Gillisella; species Gillisella vitis. The sequence continues at coordinate 313,514 of NZ_CP146244.1, forward strand.
GCAAGAAAAATGCCATTTAGTAAAATCTTCTTCTGCATCAAACCGTTTCCGAGGTTGCTCTTGGTACAGGGAACGATTTCCCGCCTAAGGTGTTCCCTCGCAATGAGCTCCATATTTCGCCTCCTTACCTACAATATTCATAGCTGTATCGGCACAGACAGAAGACTTGATCCAGCCAGAATTGCCGACGTGATCGCAGCCACCAATGCAGATATTGTTTGTCTTCAGGAAGTGGATGTCGGCCGAAACCGAACGTCTGGAATTGATCAAGCGGAAGTGATCGCTGGCTATCTCACCATGCAATCACATTTTCATTCCGCCTTGAATGTCGCTGAGGAACGATATGGCGATGCACTTTTGACCCGGTTTCCGACCCGGATCATCCAGCAGGGCATGTTGCCATCACGCGGTGAGCAAAGGGGTGCGCTGTTGGTAGAGGTATTGATTGGGGATATTTCGGTTAACGTCTGCGTGACACATTTCGGCCTAAGGGCGGGGGAGCGAGCGGAGCAGGCAAGGACGCTTTTAGGTGTGGAATGGCTAGGACCATTGCTGGAGGCAGATGCTCCCATTGCGGTCGCAGCCGACTTGAACGCTGTACCGAATTCCAAAGCTTTCAAACTCTTGACGGCAAGATTGGCCGATGCCACGAAAGCTAACCTCAAGTCCGATAATCTCAGTCGGCCGAAGCCGACTTTTCCATCTCGGTTTCCATTCCTGCGGCTGGACCACGTACTGACATCAGGTGGATTGAATATCCTTGACGCACGGGTCATTGACACACCTTTGGCACGTCAAGCGTCCGATCATCTGCCGCTCCTTGTTACGATGCAAACTTGATTGCGCGTTGAATAATGCTCCATTAGTTCCATAATGTTGATTATCAATTTCAATACTCTGACCGGGTGGGCTCATCCTTGAAATGCGAAGGAATATCCATCCCTCGCATTTCGATTTTCCTAAGGATAAGCTGAGCTAGCTCAAGGCCACAAACGGGCGTGCCTGTTGACATCCTTGTAAAGCAGATAGCGGAACCTTCCGGGGCCGCCAGCGTAGCAGGCTTGTGGGCAAAAGGCGCGCAACCACATGAAGTCACCGGCCTCGACCTCAACCCAATCGTCGTTCAGTCGATAGACGGCTTTGCCTTCCAGCACATAGAGGCCATGCTCCATCACGTGGGTTTCCATGAAAGGAATGATGCCACCGGGTTGGAAGCTGACGATATTCAGGTGGAAGTCATAGCGGATATCATTTGGATCGATGAACCGGGTCGTCCCCCAGGCGCCACCGGTGTTCGGCATCATAGCAATTTCGTGCTCGTCTTCGTGGGTGAAGATTGCCGGTGGCGGCTCCAATCCGTCTACCGGCTGGAACGTCTTGCGAACCCAGTGGAATTTTGTCGGTGCACCGCTGGTGTTGAGAATTGTCCATGTCGAACCGGCTGGCAGAAAAGCGAATGATCCGGCACGCAGGTTGTGCACAGCTGAACCAAGTGTAAGCGTGAACGCACCTTCGACAACGAAAATGGCTGTTTGCGCATTGGCATCCGGTTCCGGTCGCGTGCTGCCCCCACCCGGTTGGATTTCCATCACGTATTGTGAAAAGGTTTCGGAAAATCCAGTCATGGGTCTGGCGATAATCCAGGCGCGGGTCTTTTCCCAATGCGGAAGAAGACTGGTGACGATGTCGCTCATCACGCCCTTTGGAATGACGGCATAGGCGGTTTTGAAAACAGCCTTGCCCGAAAGCAACTGGGTTTGGGGCGGGAGGCCCCCGTAATTGGTGAAATAGCTGTTCTCGGTCATGCGATGCGCCCTTGGCTTTTCTCCGGATGGTTTCCTTTGTCTTGTATCGCATAACCGCAATAACAGGAATCGCGACGTGCTGTCTTTTTCTTCTGAAAACACGCTTTGCACGATATAGGGCTTGGATAACTGTCCATTTTCCGAATTAAAAATTCCATGAAATTGTCGAACCCATGCCTTGAAACAGTCGATTTACAGCGCCATCTTCAAGCCAACCCGTGGTCCGGGCCCCTCTGGCAGCAGCCGCCGGCGCTTCTGCGATGTCGGACCGTTTTCGACACATGCGCCGGCATAGGATTGTAGCCATGGTCTTGGTTCTACCAGGTGGTTCGCGCGCATTTTTCCAGTTCAATTGCTTGTCATCGATGGCGATAAACATGTCGTATCGCGCCGGTCGTGACTGCCGTTACCGTATCCCCGCCCCTAAGCTTTTGAATATCGTGCGCTAGGAGCAGGGTTATGTTTACGGAAATCTTCGCCACTCTGGTGAGCTTTTTTCTTATCGACCCGATAGAGGCGGATCTTCGCAATCGCCTGGCGTCGATGAATGCATCGGCAAGTATAATAGAACAGGCGCAAACATGCGTGCGAGATTCAGCTCCGAAATTATTACATCAGGCGCTTGATGACCCAAGCTGGGCTGTTGCCTCTGGCTTACGCATTTCTTTTGGCTGGACTACGCCGGTTGCGGTTGTCTCGGAAATTTCACCTGAGTGTCGGACCGCCCTCTCAATGCTTGGATCTGAGACCGGCGACGATGTATAGACGATTTGAACAAGGACAGGTTATGACAAAACTTCACGACAGAGGACATGCGATGGTTCAGAGCGTTTCAGGGCCGGACTGGTGCCCAAAGGACGACACCACCTTCACAATCCGTGCCCGTCGGAATGTTCTGACTGGGTTCTGGGCTGGTGAACGTTTGGGACTGCGTGGCCAGGATCTGGTGCTTTACGCCCAGGCGCTGCATGTGGAAGATCATCGATTGCCTGGTGATCTCGATCTTGTTGAAAAAATTCAAGCAGATTTCGCATCGGCTGAGATGGCAATCAGCACAGCCGATATTCACCTTGTGTTGCGCTCGTCGCATCAGCAAGCGCTGCGGGATAGCGGTTGTACGGATTAATATGATGATGATGTCTCGACAGCAGGGTCCTGCCGCAGGTGATGACATTGTGCGGGGCTCCGGCTTCCTGTTGGAGGTGCTGGAAACTGCTCGTTTGCGTGGTGGTATTTCCATCGGGGAACTGATCGGCCGGCGGGGGCGCATTGGGATAGCCTTCACCTTGCTGGTGCTTTGCCTGCCTACATTGGTCCCCCTGCCCGGTCCTTTCGGCATGGTTTTCGGCACCTGCCTGGCGTTCGTTGCTGTGCAGATGTTGTATGGTGCGGACCGGATCTGGCTTCCGGGTTTCATTGCGCGGCGAACCGTGTCGCTCAAGGTGGTGGAAACAATGGTGCGGCTCGGACGGCCCTGGGTGCTGAAACTCGAGAGCTGGCTGATCGCCGGGCGCCTCCCGTTTCTCACGGGCAAGACGGCGCGAATGATCCTGGCACTGCCAATTCTCGCGTTGGCGGTGTTAATCTCGCTGCCAATTCCCTTTGGCAATACCGCTCCGGCGCTTGCAATCATCCTGATCGCTATCGCTCTTGCGGAACGTGATGGCCTTGTGGTGATTTTTTCACTCTTCGTTGCCGCTGGCGCCGGTGTCGTGACCTATTATCTCGTCACCGCCGCTGGAAACCTGCTGACCTGGGCATTTTAGCGGGTCTGCTGGTTGGCTTTTCTGCCGGTGGCGAAGGAGATTGCCGCTATTTCGCCATCGGTACGAAGAGCCCGAGCTTTATATCCCGCAGCACGACATTGGTATGCATTCGGCGTATTTGCGGGTTTTCGGCCATGATAAGGGCAGCGATATCGTCGTAATGCTCAACATCGCGGGCGGTGACGATTGCGATCAAATCGACCTGACCAGTGACATAGTAAACCTGCTGAATATGATCCTGCCGTTCCGACCAGGTGCGAAAGCGGGCGAGCGCATCGTAATTGTCGCGCTCAATCTCCATGCCGACGATAAACACCATGGGATGGCCGGTCATCTTGCGGTCGACCACCGCCACTTCGCTTTTGACGATCCCCTCTTCCCGCAGCCGTTTCAGGCGCCTTTGTACCGCAGATAGAGAAAGCCCGATCTGTTCGGCAATAATCTCTGCCTTCAACTGACAATTTCTCTGAATGATATCGATGATCTGGCGATCGAACCGATCCAAATGGTCCATATGGCTGATCCCTCAAGTGTGCGTTTCACGCTATTTTTCCAGGGATTATCCGCTTTATGCAAGGATTTTCTGCGGTAATTATGCAATCTGGTTCGAAATTGCGCGCATAAACTGCGCAGATAAGCCATTATTGTGACAGGCAATTTGAAGACTGGATCCTGTATGGCAGATGGCGGCGGTTTCGCCCTTGAGGTGGAAGACATCCACAAGAGCTTCGGCGCGCACGCGGTTCTGAAGGGCCTATCGGTGCGTGCCGCGAAAGGCGACGTCATTTCGATCATCGGGTCCTCCGGGTCTGGAAAAAGTACATTTCTGCGCTGCATCAACCTCCTGGAAATGCCTGATCGAGGGCGTATCGTTGTCAATGGCGAAGAGGTTGCCATCAAGCTGGGTCGGCGTGGTGAGCCAAGGCCCGCCAGCTGGCGTCAGGTTGAGCGGTTGCGGACCGGACTTGGAATGGTGTTTCAAAATTTCAATCTCTGGGCGCATCGCACAGTTTTAGAGAATGTTATCGAAGCGCCTGTGCATGTGATGGGCGTCAAGCGGGCGGAAGCCATCGAACGCGCCGATGCGTTGCTGCATAAGGTTGGTCTTTACGATAAGCGCGATGCCTATCCGGCTTTCCTCTCGGGCGGGCAGCAACAGCGTGCGGCCATTGCACGGGCGCTCTGCGTGGAACCTGCCGTTATGTTGTTCGATGAGCCAACGTCGGCGCTCGATCCGGAATTGGTCGGTGAAGTGCTGAAGGTCATTCGCGATCTCGCCGAGGAAGGCCGCACCATGCTGCTCGTCACCCATGAGATGCGCTTTGCCCGCGATGTTTCCAGCCATGTCCTGTTTCTGCATCAGGGACGTGTTGAGGAGCAGGGGCCGCCTGAACAGGTCTTCGGCAATCCACTCAGCGTCCGGTGTCGAGAATTTACCGGCGGCATCGGCGCCTGACTGCATCTTTGAAAACTCAGAATTCAACCAGGAGAAAGCTCTCTATGAAATTGTTCCCGCTGCTTTTGGCCGGCGCTGCCTTAGCCTTTTCCGCGTTTTCGGCGCAGGCCGATGTGCGTTTCGGTGTTATGAATGAATCCTATCCGCCCTTCTTCGCCAAGGATGCGAGCGGCAAATGGCAGGGTTGGGAAATCGACCTGATGGATGCCGTTTGCGCTGAGATGAAGGAGAAATGCTCTATCGTCGAATTGTCCTGGGATGGACTGATCCCGGCTTTGGGCGCCAAGAAGTTCGACGTGATCTGGTCTTCCATGTCGATTACCGATGAGCGCAAACAGGTGATCGATTTCACCGATAAATATTACAATACCCCCAGCCGGCTGATCGGCGCGAAGGATATGAAGCCGGGCGCCAGCGCTGATGACGTCAAGGGCAAGACCATCGGTATTCAGGTGTCCACCATTCAGTCTGAATATTACAAAAAGTATTTTGCCAAGGTGGCCTCGGAAAAGACCTATCAAACGCTTGATGAAGCCTTTCAGGACTTAGCAGCAGGACGGATCGATTACGTCTTCGGCGATTCCATCGTGCTCGACACTTTCGTCAAGAGTGATGCCGGCAAGGATTGCTGCGCCAATATGGGCGATGTCGCCGATGATGCCGCCGTGCTTGGTTCAGGCGTGGGTGGCGGTTTGCGCAAGGACGATACTGCTTTGAAGGCGAAGCTGAATGCGGCGCTGGCCGCTGTCCGGGCCAGCGGTAAATATGATGAGATCACCAAGAAATATTTCGATTTCAACATCTATGGTAAGTAAACGATAGCTTACGTAAATGGCTGTTTCCCCCGGCATATTCGATCTGCTTTCCCCCTATCCACCCGGATGGGGCGGAACGCTGCTATGGGGTGCCGGGGCAACGCTTGTCATTTCGGCGGGCGCTTTTCTGATAGGGCTGGCGATTGGGATTGGCGGCGCTTTGGGCAAGCTATCCGGCAACCGCCTGCTGCTCGGATTGCTCGATGTCTACACGACAGCGGTGCGCGCCGTGCCGGAACTGATCCTGATCGTCGGTCTTTATTATGCAGGCACCGATGGACTTAACCGGCTTTTGCAGGCATTTGGCATGCCAGTGGTCGAGGTCAATGGGTTGATTGCCGCGATTGCGGTTCTGGGCGTCGTCCAGGGTGCTTATATGACCGAAGTGCTCAGGGGGGCTATCCTGGCGATCCCGGTTGGTCAAAGTGAGGCGGCAAAAGCCTTCGGCATGTCGCCGCTCCTGCGGTTTCGTAGGGTTACTTTGCCGGCGCTGCTGCCCAACGCCCTGCCCGGCCTTGCCAATTTGTGGATGGCTGTCACCAAGGATAGCGCGCTGGTTGCTGTCGTCGGTTACCAGGAACTGGCGCTCGCGACCCGGCTGGCGGGGGCGAGTACCAAGCATTATTTCCTGTTTTTCCTGGCTGCCGCCCTGCTCTATCTCGCCATCACTCTCGTTTCCAATCTGTTCTTCAAGCTGATCGAGCGCCGGGTGCGGCGTGGTCAGCCGCTGCTGTCCTAGGAGATGTGATGGATTTCTCCTGGATAGGCAATTATTGGCCGTTGCTGCTCACCGGAGCATGGCAAACGCTTGCATTGCTGGTGATTTCGGTCGTCCTCGGATTTGTAATGGCCATTGGCCTCGCCTTTGCGCAGGTCAGCGGCGGACCGGTGACGCGGGTCCTTGCGCGCGGCTATTCGACGTTTTTTCGCGGTACGCCGCTACTGATCCAGCTCTGGTTGCTTTATTACGGCGTCGGATCATTGCTGCCGATGATCCCGGGCATTCGTCAAAGTCTTATCTGGCCGCTGCTACGGGAAGGATTTTTCTTTGCGGCGGTCAGTTTCACGCTCAATTACGCGGCTTATGAGGCCGAAGTTTTGCGCGGCGCATTGCTGGCCGTGCCCAAGGGCGAACTTGAGGCGGGCCGTGCTTTCGGCATGGGACGCTTCACGCTCATTCGGCGTGTCTGGCTGCCGCGTGCTATCCGTATCGCTCTCCCCACCATCGCCGGGGAAGTGGTCATGCAGTTGAAGGCCACTCCCCTCGCCTTTACCGTGACGGTCATGGATCTCTATGCGGTCGCCTACAAGGTGCGCCAGGATACGCTGCTTGTCTATGAGCCGCTGATCGTCGTTACCCTCTTCTATCTCGCTCTCACCGCGATCATTGCCCGTTGCTTTCGGGTGGTCGAGGCGCAGGTTCCAATCCGGCGATAACCAACAGGACTATATATATATGACCAAGGTTCGTATTCTCGACGGCGGCATGAGCCGTGAACTTCTTCGGCTCGGTGCGGAGTTGAAGCAACCGGAATGGTCGGCGCTGGCCCTGATCGATGCCCCTGATATCGTTCGCCAGGTGCATGCGGAATTTATTGCGGCCGGTGCGGATGTGGTGACAACCAACTCTTATGCATTGGTGCCGTTTCACATTGGCGAAGAACGGTTCCAGAGCGAAGGCCCGTCGCTGATTGCCCTGTCGGGCGAGTTGGCGCGGCAGGCGGCGGATGCTTCGGGTCGAAAGGTACTCGTGGCGGGCTCTTTGCCACCGATCTTCGGTTCCTATGAGCCGCAGAATTTCGATCCATCAAGGGTTGATGCCTATCTCAATGTCCTCGTCGCCAACCTAGCGCCCTTCGTCGATGTTTGGCTTGGAGAAACTCTCAGCCTGATCGCCGAAGGCGAAGCCGTTCAAAAAGCGGTTGCTGCAACAGGCAAGCCCTTCTGGATTTCGTTTACACTGGCTGATGAAGCGGGGCAGGACGTTGGAGGCAAACCGAAGCTTCGCTCCGGTGAATTGGTCCAGGATGCGGCTCTTTGGGCGGCTGGCTCTGGCGCATCGGCGCTGCTGTTCAATTGCAGTAAGCCGGAAGTGATGAAGGCGGCCGTGGATGTGGCGGCAGCGACATTCAAGCAAAAGGGTGTTTCGCTGGAGATCGGTGTCTATGCCAATGCCTTTGAAGGCGAGCAGGGGGAGACTGCTGCGAATGAAGGCCTGCATGAGACCCGCGCCGACCTGACGGATGATGCCTATTGTCGCTTTGCCTGCGATTGGGCTGACGCGGGTGCAACGATGATTGGCGGTTGCTGCGGCATTGGCGCGGCGCATATACACCAATTGGCGAAGGCTCTGTCTGCGTAGACTAACCATCTATGCGCCGGGTCGGGTCTTGCGCATGATCCAGAGAAAGGCAAGGCATCCGGCAAGACCTGTGACGATGCCAATCGGCATGTCCTCCGGTGCAACGGCCAGTCTTGCGACGAGATCGGCGAGGATCAGCACCAATGCGCCAGTCAGCGCCGAGAGCGGCAGGACGCGGACATTGTCTGATCCCACCAGTGCTCGCACCATATGGGGAACCATCAGGCCGACAAAGCCGATGGCACCTGAAAAAGCGACCATTGTGCCTGTCATCAGCGCGGAGATCACAAACAGCGTCAGGCGAAGCCGGGCGACGGGTACGCCCAGGGTCGCCGCCGTCTCATCTCCCATGGCCAAGGCATTCAGCAAACGCGCATTGGGCAGGAGATAGCAAAGTCCGGCGGCGAGCACGGCGGCGGGGTAAATCAGGTGCTGCCATTGGGCAAGGCCGAGCCCACCCAACATCCAGAAGGTTACGGTTTGGGTGGCGCGGGGATCTCCGAGAAAGACCAGCAGATTGCCGAGCCCGGTAAAGAAAAACCCGACAATCACGCCCGACAGCACCAGCCGGTCGGCCTGAAGACTACGAGTCAATCCCGCCACCAGTCCCACCGTGGCGGTGGCGAGCAGCGCCCCGCCAAATGCGAAAAGCGGTACGGTCAGCAGCCCGAAGACCATGCCGGTATGCAGCAAGGCGAGGATTGCACCGAAAGCGGCGCCAGAGGAGACGCCGAGCAGATGCGGATCGGCGAGTGGATTTCGGGTCGCTGGTTGCAGGACCGCCCCGGTTAGCGCCAGCCCAGCCCCAACAAGTCCACCGAGCAGCACGCGTGGAAATCGAACATCCCAGACGATACTCACTCGCCCCGCTGGCCAATCCACCGTAAAACTGCCCGGGACCAGGTGATTGGCGAGGATCTTCCAGACGGTGGCAACAGGAATGGGAGCCGCACCCAGTGAAATACCGGCACTGACGACGACGATGATCGTCAGAACCAGCAGGATCGGCACACATAAGCGTCTAATGAAAGTCAAGACTTACAGACTTTGCGGATGAAAGGCTTGGGCCAGCCGGGCGATGGCATCGATATTGCGTGGTCCCGGGGTTGCCTCGACATAGTCAAGCACAACGAAACGATCATTTTTCACAGCGTCGATATTCTGGAAGGCCGGGTTATGCTTCATATAATCGATCTTCTGCTGCGCGGTCACTTCGCCATAGTTGACGATGATAATCACCTGCGGATTCCGCTCGATCACAGGTTCCCATGACACTTCCGTCCAGCTTTTCTGCACGTCATCCATGATATTGACGCCGCCTGCAGCTTCGATCATCGCGGTCGGAATGCCGAAGCGGCCCGATGTGAACGGCTTCTGTTCACCGGAATCATAGACAAAAACGGTTGCTGGCTTGTCGGTTGGGCTGATTTTGGCCTGGATTTTCGCCAATTGCTGGCGATAGCCTGCAACCAATGCGTCTGCCCTGTCTTCGACCCGGAATATTCGCCCCAAGTTGACGAGGTCAACGAACATATCGTCCATCGTCGGCTTGGCCTTGGCCATGATATGAATGCAGCTTTCCGTCAGTTCATAGACCTTGATGCCCAATGGGCTGAGGGTGTCCGGCGTCACCTCGCCGCCGACCTTCATGCCATAGTTCCAGCCAGCGAAATAGAAATCCGCATTGGCATTGAGCAGGACTTCCTTGCTCGGATATTTCGGCGACAGTTCCGGCATTTGGCTGACACCATCACGCAGTTTTTCGTCCAGCGTCTTCCAGCCGGAGACCCCGGTATAACCGACCATATGGTCCTGTAATTTCAGCGCCAGCATCATTTCGGTCAGGTTGACGTCATTGGAGACGGCGCGTTGCGGGGCTGAATCAAAGGTAACCTCACGGTTACAGCTCTTGACGGTAACGGGTTCCGCTGCGGCCGCGGTGAGGCTGACTGCTGCAAGAACAGTTGAAAGCACGAAGGTGAGACGTACGTTTTTCATCTATGGTCCAATGGTTTACGGATCAGGCACTGAGCGCGAAGGAAAAATTGCGGGTGACGCCGCCATCCAGGCTGTGGACATGAGTTTGAACGGTGAAGGCTGCGGACAGATGGTCTGCGGTCAGGACATCGCGCGGACAGCCCTCGGCAATCATCCGTCCGTCCTTCAGAATGATTGCTCTTGTGGCAAAGCCTGCGGCAAGATTGATGTCATGCAGCGTGGTGACGATGGTAATGCCGAGACCGCGCAGCAGATCGAGAATTTCCAATTGGTTGCGAATATCGAGATGGTTGGATGGCTCATCCAGAATGAGCAATTGCGGGTCTTGCGCCAGCGCCCTGGCGACGAGAACGCGTTGCTTTTCGCCGCCTGACAAAGTTGCAAAATCACGTCGCGCCAGATCGGTGACATGGAGATGATCCATGGCATGCAGCGCTCTGGCTTTGTCGTCTCCGGTGCCCTGCGACCTTTTCCACGCGCTTTTCTGCCAGGGAATTCGGCCCATCATGACGATATCTTCGACGGTGAAAGGGAAATCTGCCGGCATTTCCTGGACCACGACGGCAATCCGGCGGGCAACCGTCCGCGGATCGATTGTCCATAGATCCTGCCCGTCCAGCAGCACCCTGCCCTCACTGGGGCGCACGGCACGATAAAGGCAGCGCAGCAGCGATGTCTTGCCAGCGCCATTCGGGCCGATAATGGCCAGACGCTCACCGGCGGCGAGCGTAAAATCCACGTTTTTTATCAGGGATCGCGCGCCCGTTGGCCCATAGCTGAGCCCCCTCACCTCAAGCGAGGCACCATGACAGTCACAGCTCATGCAGGAGCCTGTATCGGTAAACCGGACATCAGGCGTGCCCCGGTTCGGGCCGGATCGTCTGAACAAGGAACGGATGGCCACGCCTCTCGGCGGACCTGAAGTCTTATCGCTGCCATCGGAACACCCCGTCCGTTGCGGTTGAACATCCAAATGGCAGGTCTCCTGGCTTGCGGGTCGCTGTTGGTCTGCGCCTTCCCGGCTTGTCGCCAGTGGCATCGTGCAGGCCCACTCGCCGCTCACAGTTGCGGGGGCAGCCACGGTTTCGGTCCCTTTTGGGTAAGCCTCACCGTATTCCCTTTTCAGCCGCAGCCTTCTTTGCAAGGCCACAGCACCATTTGGATCTATCACTGACATGGGTTGCGGTTCCGCACAAGTCCGTTTTCAAACTATATCGACATAAGGTTTTGTTATAACGTTACCTAAACTGGGTCAAGCAATAGACTAGGAATTTGTCCGGGTGGCTGGGGGCCACGCCGAACAAATCCGGGAAAGCTTCAAGGAGATAGGTCGATGAAAGAGATATGGATACGGCCTCTTACTTACGGCCACCCATTTCCACGATTGGCGGTTCGGCGTCGGCGGGCAAGGGGCTTTGATAGGGTTGGCCCTTGCGACGGGCGACAAGATCGGCAAGTGCAGCTTCGCGTAACTGTTCGCTTTCGAAGGCGGCGCGGCCTGTGGCAGCCATGACTTTTGCCGCCGCGATCATGCCCTTGTGCGCCAGCGGACTTTTCCCCTGCGTCACCAATTGCCAGGTGTGGAAAGGTGTGCCGATGGTGCAAGTCGGCCCATCGGCCTGCACGGTTGGCACCACCCAGCTGACATCGCCGACATCGGTTGATCCGGTCAATAGCGGCGTGCGGTCATGGGCGGGCAGGATGAAATCGGCAAGCGGGATATCGCGCTCCGGTAGCCCCTCGAAACGCCAGGGCGCCGACTTCTCTTCCGGCGTCAAGACGGCGCGGATCGTTTCGGCGAAAGCCCTGTCCTCGGCATCGAAAGGTGGTGGGCCGAGTTCTTCCCAGGCCTCCTGCATGGCCGCCATCAGCGGACCATTGGTCAGCACGTTGGAAACGGCGCTGATTACCTGTGTTTCCAGCCGGGTCTCGGTCATCAATGCCGCACCTTCGCCAATTTTCTTGACCCTTTCCACGAGGGTCTTCATGCCTTGCAGTTCCGGGGCGCGGATCAGATAGCGGACCTTAGCATAGGCCTGGACGACATTGGGTGAAATGCCACCCGCATCCAGAATAGCGGCGTGTACGCGGCAATCGGATGGCATGTGTTCGCGCATATAATTGACGCCAACGCTCATCAGTTCCACCGCATCGAGAGCGCTGCGCCCCAGATCGGGGTTTGATCCGGCATGGGCCGCCCTCCCCCGGAAAGTGAAATCGACGCGGGAGTTGGCAAGTGAGGTGGTGCGCTGCACGCCCGCGAAGGAGTTTGGATGCCAGCTGATGGCGATATCGACACCTTCGAAGGCCCCTGCCCTGACCATAAAGGCCTTGGCGGCTCCGCCCTCTTCGGCCGGGCAACCATAATAGCGCACCCGTCCGGGAAAGCCCTTTTCTTTCAACCAGTCTTTCAGGGCAGCGGCGGCCAGAAGAGCTGCGGAGCCGAGCAGGTTATGGCCGCAGCCATGGCCGTTGCCGCCTGCGGCAACTGGCTTATGTTCAGCGACGCCTGCTTCTTGGCTCAGGCCGGACAGGGCATCATATTCGCCGAGAAACGCAATGATGGGACCGCCCTCCCCTGCTTCGCCCATGACGGCGGTGGGTATGCCGGCCAATTGTTCGCTGACACGAAATCCTTCGGCCTTCAGCATGGCGACATGCTCTGCGACGGACGATTCTTCCATATAGCAGGTTTCCGGCATGCCCCAGATCCGGTCGCTCAACGCGATAAAATCAGGCGTCTTGGTATCGATGATCGACCAAAGTGCGGCGGATGTATTGGGGGAAACGGTCATGGGGACACCTTTGACAATAAACACCCGCCAACCATAAAAGCTTGGCGCTCAGCGGCAAGCCTTTATGCCGCTGTTTTACCAGGCAATTCGATTTTGTGATGGAAAGTTAGTCATCCAGAGCGCCTGCTCTTCTGCATCAGGCGGGCGGTTCTGTGCGTGTGTCTGCCGCGCGGGCCTTGGCTGCCTGGAGAATGTCGCGGGTTTCGCGCGCCTTGGCAACCGCTTCTGAAAGCGCCCGGTTTGGAACCGCGCCGGGATCTTCCTGGCCGTCGCTCAATTGGCTTTCCTGCTCGAGATTGCGGATCACATCCTTTAAGGCCTCGGGTCCTTGCAGGCTTGCCGTCAGAAGTGAAATCAGCAATTCGCGGTGGGCGTTGATACGCCCCCGCATGGTTTCCGGCGTTGCGTCTGTCATGAATGCAGGCTCCGAGCCGACTTGGTCCGCGCCGGGATACGGCGATGAGTGACGGCATTATAAAGAGCGGCATATTGTTCGGCGCTGCGCTCCCAGCTGTAATGAGCCCGCATGGCCTGAAGCTGCAACCGCCGCCAATGGCGGGGTACGGCATAGGCATCCAGCGCCCGGCGAAGCGCATGGCGCAGACCGTCGGTGGTAATCTGGTCGAACTGGAAACCGGTTGCCGCCTTGGCAGACATTGCTGCGTCATTGGCGTCGATAATGGTTTCCGCCAGCCCTCCAGTGCGTGACACCACCGGTACGCAGCCATAGCGCAGGGCATAAAGCTGGGTCAGGCCGCAGGGTTCGAAACGCGATGGCTGAATGATGGAATCGGCACCACCGTGAATGCGATGGGCGGTTTCCTCATCATAGCCGATCTTGACTGCCATCCGGCCAGGAAAGCGCTGTGCGGTATCGATCAGCGCCTGTTCCAGCGCACGATCTCCCTGCCCGAGCACGATCAACTTACCGCCACCATCGATGATTTCGCTGGCGGCTTCCGCCAGCATATCCATGCCTTTTTGCCAGGTAATACGGGTAATGGCAGCGAAGAGCGGTCCGTCATCGTTATCGAGGCCAAATTGGTTTTGCAAGTCCACCTTGTTCAACCGCTTGAGGCCGATGGTCTTCTGGTCAAAGCGGGAGAACAGATGCGGATCGGTGGCCGGGTTCCAGATTTCCGGATCGATCCCATTGACGATACCGCGCAGCTTGTCCTTGCGCTGCTTGAGAACGCCTTCAAGGCCCATGCCAAAGCGCGGCGAAAGGATTTCCCGGGCATAGGTCGGGCTGACGGCGGTGATCATGCTCGACGTCATCAGGCCACCCTTCAAGTAGCTGATATCGCCATAATATTCCATGCAGTCCGTCGACATCACGGTTGGCGGAAGGCCGATGGACGGCAAAAGGGCGGCATTGAACTGGCCCTGAAATGCCAGATTGTGGATGGTCAAGACCACAGGTGTCGTGCAATCCATGTGCCGCAAATACACCGAGGTCAGAGCCGTTTGCCAGTCATGGGTGTGAACGACATCGGGAACCCAGCCCGGCAGGCTGCCAGCGGCAATTTCGGCGGCGGCCAGAGACAGGACCGCAAATCGCTTCCAATTGTCGGGATGGTCGAGGCCGTTCTCATCCACATAAGGGCCGCCCGGCCGGTCGAACAATTGCGGTGCATCGAGCACGAAAAGATCGAGGCCATGGATGCTGGCGGCATAGAGTGCGGCGGATTCGCCAAGAAGATCTTCGAAAACCAACAGCGGCGGCTGGTCCCGGATCAATCTGCGGACATTGCTATAGCCTGGAATCAACGTCCGCGTGGCAACACCAAAACTTGCGAGCGCCTTTGGCAGAGCGCCCGTGACATCGCCGAGACCGCCAGTTTTGACGAGCGGAAAAATTTCCGAGGTGACGGAAAGCGAGAGCAGACTCTGATCGATGACATTGCCTTTCTGCATGCGTTGCGGAAGGCAGCGGATTCCAGCCGCAGCGATCGCCATGTCCTGCCGGTCTGAAAAAACAGGTGCCATCAGATTATCTTTCGCTTGCGTTTCGTCGTTGCGGCAGGCTTTGGATCTTGGGGCACATCGGCCATCTCAGCTTCTGGGCTTTGTCTGGTCTTGGCCGCCTGAGCCTTGGTCGTTGGGGCCTTGGCAGTCTGCGTTTTGGCGGCTTGGCTCGCACGCTTGAGCGCGCCTGCCTTAGCCTTTTGCGCAGATTGGGATAGCTCGTAAAATTCGCGATGGGCCTGTTGCCAATGGGCATCATCCTTCCCGTGTGGCTTGCCTTCTTCTTCCCAAAGGCTATAGGCTCGCTTTTCGATCCACTCTTTGTCGGATGGCTTCATCGTCTATCTCCCATTGACCACCCCTCTAACGTGAAATCGGCCGTTTCTGTTCCCCTAACAGCAGTGATTTAGTGAAATTTTCATCGCTGACTTGCGGATAGGCAGAGGGCGATAAAGGTGCCGTCGATCAACGCCCTTGGCAGACAAGGAATTATCGCTTTTTCAGGAACAATAACCCCTGCCCATCTGTTTTCGACCCGAGCGTCACACACGAAGAGAAGACAGTGGGACAAAGGAGAAGACAATGGAATTGATTGGCACTTTGGTGCATCCTGAAAAGGGCGGACGGTCCGGATATAATGTCGAGTTCGTTTCCGACAGCGGTGATGTGGTCTCTGTACAACTGAAACAAAGCGAGGGACGGGCTCTCACACGCGAAAATGCGCCGGAAGCAGCCAGGTCGCTACTGGAAGAAATCAGCACGAAAGAGGTTGTTGAAGGGGGTACGCGCCACGCCGATCAAGCCCGGCGGGATGAGGGCGACCGTGATCTCAACGATGCCCTGGAAGATACTTTTCCTGCCAGCGACCCGGTCTCGATGGCGACCACCAGCACGATCGGTGGCACGGGAAATAACGACAACTGATTATCGCATCATGGTGCTCGGCCAAAAGTTGACAGGTTGACATCTGTCAACGGCGAGTGGGGACGGTATGTCTGTCACTCGCGGGTTAGCAAAAAGAAGAATGGCCTGTCGAAATCACGATGCTCCATCAGTCCGAGACAGCGGCGGTCATCGATACGGCGGAAATGGTCGATGATCGGCTTTTCGTCATAGATCATCGCTGCGCTGACAGTGCCGCCCAATGCGACAGGCCTTAACCGGGCTTTTGGGCGGCCAGAAGCGAAAAACCGCCCTAAATTACGGACTGCCGTTCGTCCTACCGCGTTATTGAACAGCCTGGGCGATGCAAGCAAAAGCCGCAGCGGAATGAAAAACGGGTTTAACGGATAAAAACCGAAGCGGTCGCGCATGATAAGCGGATGGCCTTCGTCGGCTGAGACGAAATTCTTGCCGTGCCAACCGAAAGGCGGCAACAGGCCGTCTATCAGATGATTTGTCGCTAACTCCTGCCCTAACCACATGCCGATCATGTCATCGACTTCGAGGGCTGGCAGTTGAAGAAACCTGGCGATTGCTTCTTCGCCTGTTGTGCCATGCTGTTGCCATTGGGTCAGCCAGTCCGTATCTGCAAAAACCTGTGTTGTCACGGCAATGTGTTCCCGCTTTCTAGAGTGTCCGGTCCGGCGCATTGCATGACGTTTTCCCTTGCCTCATGAGGCTCCTCTCCGGCTGATGGTCCTGGACGGTTTGCTCGTTGTGCCTCGCTTGCGGTCTCTATGGCAGATCGCTTTTGGGGCGTTGTCGATGGGGCCAAGAACCCTGCGGTTTTGCTTTCATTGCTGCATTATTGCGCTTTCTATGCGGCAATTATGCGTTGCTGCTATCAACATCACTTCACGGCATTTGTTCCTTTTGTGACTGTCACGCTGCGTTGAACGTGGGTGAGGTATTGTGTTTGCGGCTATTTCGGGCGTTTGATCCCTTTGATACATCTTCAGAAAACGAGCCGGACGCAGGACCGGATTTGTCTGAAACGCTGAAAAGTGATGGCAGGTCTGCACCAGTGGGGTTTGCATCGTTGATGTGAATGGCCTACTCCCTAACACGTGAAATAGTTGACATATGACAAATGCCAAGAGGCGCCATTGCGCGCGCATTGTCAGTGAAGAATGGATGAGCGGCGATCATGACGCGGTTTTTACCCGATAAATTTACCCTGATGCTTGTGTGTACAGTGGCTCTGGCTTCAGTCTTGCCGATCAGCGGTCAGCCGGCGATTTATTTCGGCTGGGCAACGAAAGTTGCGATTGCGGCGCTGTTTTTTCTGCATGGCGCCCGCCTGTCGCGGGATGTTGTGATTGCCGGCATGTTGCATTGGCGACTGCATCTATCGATCCTGGCCGTGACCTTCGTGATCTTTCCTTTGCTCGGCCTCGGGCTGGGGTTTTTCGTACAGGGTTTCCTGCCGTCCTCGCTTTATCTTGGCATTCTGTATATCTGCGTCCTGCCATCGACCGTCCAATCGTCTATTGCCTTTACCTCCATGGCAGGGGGCAATGTGCCAGCGGCGATCTGTTCAGCCTCGGCATCGAATATTTTCGGCATGATCCTCACCCCCCTGCTCTGCGGGCTGCTGCTATCGGCCGGTGGCCATGGCGGGATCTCGCTTGATGCTGTCTTGCAAATCTTCGTGCAATTGCTGCTTCCGTTCATTGTGGGGCAGCTGTTGCAACCCTTTATCGGCAACTGGGTCAGGGCGCGCAAATCCCTACTATCGCCAATTGATCGCGGCTCGATCCTGATGGTGGTTTATGCCGCCTTCAGTGAGGCAGTCATCGAGGGGATCTGGAAGCATTTTTCGCTTGCCGATATTGGCGCGGTCGTGGTGGTCGATATCGTCTTGCTGGCATTGGCCCTGATCATCACCACCTTCGGCAGCCGGTTGCTCGGTTTTTCCAAGGAGGATGAAATCGCCATCACCTTCTGTGGCTCAAAGAAAAGTCTGGCCTCCGGCGTACCGATGGCCAGCGCTATTTTTGCCGGGCAAAGCATCGGCGCCATCGTCATGCCGTTGATGCTGTTTCACCAGATCCAGCTGATGGCCTGCGCGGTGATCGCCCAGAAATATGCGGAAAAGCGCAAGCTGAAGGAAGCCGAAGTGGTGGTTGCTTCGGCCTGACGCGGTTATACCAAGTCTCTGACATGCTGACGCATCTTCGACTTGAAGGCCCTTCATGAAAAGGCAATCTGCGCTTTCATTGCCTTGCTACGGTCGGATGCGATGGTGAAGGCGGAGAGTGCGTCCTCCAAGGCGACCGTATGGGTAATCAGCGGTTTGACGTCGATCAGTCCCTTGCGCATCAGGTCCACTCCGACGGCAAATTCACTGTGGAAACGGAAGGAGCCGCGCAGGTCAAGCTCCTTGGCGGTAATGGCCATCATCGGCAGGGTCATGTCGCCGCCAAGTCCGAGTTGCATGATGACGCCGCGTGGACGCATGGCGGAAATTCCGCCAGCCAGCGCCGAGGCAACGCCGGTGCATTCGTAAAGCACATCGAATGTGCCTTTCCCCACAGCATAGTCGGCAAGGCCGTCCGGCTGGGTTGCGGTGTTGATCACCCGGTCAGCACCTGCTGCCTTGGCCAGTGCCAGGGTGAAGTCCGAGAGATCGGTGGCGACGATTTCCTTTGCTCCGGCCCTCCGGGCGGCAATGATCGACAAAACGCCAATCGGACCGCAACCGGTGACCAGAACCCGCTTGCCGAGCATTTCCCCGGCCCGCCGCGTTGCGTGCAACGTCACGGCCAGTGGTTCGGCCATCGCCGCCTCCCCCGCGCTCAGGCCATCCGCCACCACGCATTGGCTGGCGTCAGCGACAAGGCTTTGCCGGAACGCACCCTGGATATGGGGAAAGGGCATGGCGCTGCCGTAAAACCGCATATTGATGCATTGATTGTGCAGGCCTTCCTGACAATAGGCGCAGGTGTGGCACGGGCGCGACGGTGAGACGGCGACGAGCTGGCCAATCTCCAGTCCTGTGACCCCTGCCCCCAATGTCTCGACATAGGCCGAGACTTCATGACCAAGGATCATCGGCTGTTTCAGCCTGACCGCGCCAAATCCGCCGTGATTGTAATAGTGCAGGTCGCTGCCGCAGATGCCGCCAGTGGCTAGCCGCAATTTTACCTCGCCTGGACCGGGCTCGACCTCGTCCACCTCTTCGATGCGAACGTCTTTCGCTGCATGGGCAACAATGGCTTTCATGGATTTATCCTCATAGAACCGGGGTTGGCAGAGCCGAACCGGCGAAATGTGCGATCAGATTATCGCGGACCAACTGGCCCATGGCCTGGCGGGTTTCAATCGTGCCGGAGGCGTGGTGGGGCTGGAGCAGGACATTATCCAGGGCCAGAAACCGTGGATCGAGCCTGGGCTCGCCTTCGAACACATCCAGCGCGGCAGAGCCCAGCCGTCCGGTTTCCAGCGCGTCCAGCAAGGCGGCTTCATCGATATTCGAGGCACGGGAAATGTTGATCAGCATACCCTCCGGCCCCAGCGCCTCGATCACGTCGCGCCCGACGATATGCCTTGTATCGGCGGATGCGGCCAGCGTGACAAACAGGAAATCGGATGTTCTGGCCAGTTCCACGGGATCGGCAACGAATGTCATGTCCTCGCCATAGGGTTTCGGTGCAACATCGCTGTAGGAAATCTGCATATCGAAGCCTTTGAGGCGTTTGGCGACCTCAAAGCCGATACGGCCAAGGCCCAGCACCCCTGCCCGCCTGCCCCAAACCCGGCGTTTCAGCGGATAAAGGCCCTTTGCAGCCCAACTGCCATCCTTCACCCAGGTTTCGGCGCCGATCATGCCGCGCGAGTGGCACAGCATCATTGCCACACCGAGATCTGCCACGTCATTGGTCAGCACGTCGGGTGTATTGGTGACGCGGATGCTACGGGCGCGGCAAGCGTCGAGATCCACGGCGTCATAGCCAACGCCGTAGACAGAGATAATTTCGAGCTTCGGGCAGGCGTCGATCAAGGCACGGTCAGCACCGAGTTCTCCCCTTGTGGCAATAGCGCGAATGCTTGGTCCGACGGTGGTGAGAAAGGCGGCTTTGTCATGTGCTTCGAAATAGCGATGCACGGAAAATTGCGCATTCAAGGGCTCTTCGTCCCAGGGCGGATAAGGTCCGACCTGCAAAATCTCCGGCTTTGCCACTTTCTCGTCCTCCCATTGGCGAACCCGTCTAAAAAACTTGACAGGTAATGTTATCGATAACATAAACAGGTTCAATAAATGTTGTCGAGATAAAAGTGGAGGATGCCATGTCGCTTGGTCTTTTCGATCTGACGGGGCGCCGCGCGTTGGTGACCGGGTCTTCGCAAGGCATTGGCTTTGCCTTGGCGCAAGGTTTGCGGGCGGCGGGCGCGACCGTCATCGTTAACGGACGCGATGAAGGCAAGCTTGCCGCAGCCGCCGCCCGGATCGGCGATGGCTGCGATATTCTGGCTTTCGACGTCACCGATCATCAGGCGTCGCGGGATGCCGTCGATGGCTTTGAGGCCACCAAAGGGCCGATCGATATTCTCGTCAACAATGCCGGCATGCAGTTTCGCGGCCCTCTGGAAGAATTTCCGGCTGACGCTTTCGAGCGGTTGCTGCGCACCAATATTTCCAGCGTCTTCAATGTCGGTCAGGCCGCCGCCCGCCATATGATCAAGCGCGGGGCTGGCAAGATCATCAACATTGCCAGTGTGCAGACAGCGTTGGCCCGGCCGTCGATTGCTCCTTACACGGCCACCAAGGGCGCGGTCGGCAATCTCACCAAGGGCATGGCGACCGATTGGGCGAAATATGGGCTGCAATGCAACGCCATTGCGCCCGGCTATTTCGATACGCCTCTGAATGCCGCGCTGGTTGCCGATCCTGATTTCTCCACATGGCTGGAAAAGCGCACGCCAGCCGGGCGCTGGGGCAAGGTTGAGGAACTGGTGGGAGCCTGCATCTTCCTGGCGTCTGGAGCCTCGTCCTTCGTCAACGGCCATGTTCTGTATGTCGATGGCGGCATCACCGCCTCGCTCTAGGAGCAATGCCGTGATGAAACTGGTACTTATGGGTGTCTCAGGCTGCGGTAAATCCTCCGTTGGTTTGGCATTGGCGGCGAGGCTTGGCGCGGTCTATATCGACGGCGACGACCTGCATCCGCCGCAAAACATTGCCCGAATGCAGGCGGGCATTCCGCTTGGTGACGCGGATCGATGGCCATGGCTGGATGCGGTCGGAACCCGACTTGCCGGGCAACAAGGCGTCACCATTATCGGTTGCTCGGCGTTGAAGCGGACTTACCGCGACAGGATCAGGGAAAAGGCCGGTGGATCTGTGCGTCTCGTCCATCTGGCTGGCAGCCATGCCGTGATTGCCAGACGGATTGCCGAGCGACCGGATCATTTCATGCCTGCCTCGCTGCTCGACAGCCAATTTGCAGCGCTTGAGCCGCCGCTTGCCGATGAACATGCGGTGACCGTCGATATCGATCAGCCGCTTGACAGTCTGGTCGCGGCGATTGTTTCGGCAATAGGGGAGGATTGATCATGACCAACACAGTGGCGCTGATCGGCGCGGGCGCTATGGGCGGGGCAATCGGCAGAAGACTGGTTGAAACCGGTAACCAGCTTACCGTCTTCGACCTCAATGCCGAAAAGGTAGCGGAGTTGACTGCGGTTGGTGCGTCATCCGCACAGACGGCGGCGGAGGCTGCGTCGCGCTCCGACTATGTTATTCTCAGTCTCAATGCGCCGCACATCATTCGCGCCGCCGTGTTTGGCAAGGACGGAGTGGCTGAAGGCGCAAGACCCGGCACCTTGATTATCGACATGTCCTCCATCGACCCGGAGGCAACCCGGCTCCTGGCCTCGGATGCGGAGGGCAAAGGTCTGCGCTGGGTCGATAGCCCGCTTTCCGGCGGGGCGCCCAAGGCGGCGATTGGTGAATTGACGCTGATGGCCGGCGGGGCAGAGCAGGACGTGGCCGATGCTCATCAGGTTTTGCAGCATGTCGCATCCAACTATACCCATATGGGGCCGGTGGGTGCTGGCCAAACCACCAAGCTGATCAATCAGGTGCTGTGTGGCCTGAATTTTTTGGCCGTGGCCGAGGCGACGCAACTGGCGCTGGATGCCGGGGTCGATGCCGCAAAAATTCCGCAGGCATTGAAGGGCGGACGTGCCGATAGCGCCATCCTTCAGGAATATATGCCGCGTTATGTCGCCAGGGATTATCGCCGCACAGGCCGGATCGACAATATGGTCAAGGACCTGAACGGCGCGCAGGATCTGGCACGGCGCACCAATACGGCCATGCCGCTGACGGCAGTCTGCACTGAGGTGCATCGTATGCTGACAGCAGCAGGCCTGGGTGGAGAAGACCAGGCCATGTTGATGGAATTTTTCACCGGAGCAAAAAGGGAGACCTCCTGATGATCACACGTTACGCCTTGTTTGAAGGTACGGTAAAGCCGGGGCAGACGGAGGCATTCCGCGCTGCTGTTCTCGAGACCATCTTGCCAAAATGGAAGCAGTTTCCAAAGGCGATGGATGTCAGAGTGTCCTTTGCCGAGGCCCGTGACGATGGCGCGCCGGAATTTCCGATGATCCTGGCGATCAACTATCCCGATCTGGAGGCGGTCGATGCCGCGCTGGCCAGCCCAGTTCGCACCGAAGCCCGTGCGGCAACCGAGGCTGTGCTTTCGCAGTTCTTCGATGGCCGCATCCATCATCACGTGACGGTTGCCAATGAATTTGCGCTCTGACCATTGGCGCGTCGGGTCCCCTCCCCTGTTTGGGGTGGGTTTGTTGGTTGGAAAAGCTTTTAGCTGGCTTTTATTCACCTTATAAACACAGTGTAATGCGCTGATAACCATAGCAGGGGCCATTGGGTGACTGATTTCCGCAAACCGCCAACCATGGCCGACATTGCCCGCGTCACGGGAGTGTCGCCGATGACGGTGTCGCGGGCCTTCAAGACCGATAGCCTGATCAGCAAGGAAACCCGAGATGCCATTCTGCAAGCGGCAGAAGATCTCGGCTATGTATTCGATTCCACTGCCTCCAATCTGAGATCGCAGCGTTCGGATTTTGTTGCGGTCACCATCCCCTCGATCAACATTGCCAATTTCGCCGATACGGTTGGCGGTCTTTCCGAGACGCTTGGCGCTTACAAGATGCAAATCCTGCTCGGTTATACCAATTACGATATGCAGGAAGAGGAGCGGCTGATCGAGCAATTGCTGCGTCGCAAGCCGCAGGCCATTGTAGTGACCGGTGGCAAGCATACGCCCCGGGCCCGCAAATTACTGGCCAATGCCCATATTCCAGTGATCGAAACCTGGGATGTGCCCTCCGAGCCGATTGGTCACTATGTCGGCTTTTCCAATGCCGGTGCGGTTTGCGCCATGGTCGATCATTTCGTTGCTGTCGGCTATCGGCGACTGGCCTTCATTGGTGGGGATGTCGGGCGAGACACACGCGGTAGCGATCGCCGCAACGGATTTATTGCCGCGATGAACCGCCATGGGCTCGATGCATCGCGGTTGATCGCCGCCGGTCCACCGCCGATCTCGATGCGCGAAGGCGCGAATGCCATGACGCGGCTGCTGGAAACGCTGCCCGATACCGAGGCGGTGATTTGCGTATCCGACCTGTCGGCATTCGGCGCCTTGACGGAATGTCAGCGGCGCGGCATCGCCGTGCCAGAGGGGATCGCCATTGCCGGGTTTGGCAATTATGAAATCGGCGCGATATCCGTGCCGACGATTACCACCATCAATGCCTTTTCCCGCGACATCGGCGAGAAGGCAGCACGGCTTATCCTGGATCTGCTCGACGGGCGGCCATTGGCTGGAAACATCACCATCACGCCCGAACTGATCCTGCGTGACAGCAGTCTGTAGAGGGTAAAGCCATGCGCCGGTGAAAGCGCATGGCGTGGTTTTCAGCTTATTTGTCCCAGATCTTCTTATAGGCATCCCGATAGCCATTGTCGGGATCGAAACTGTTTTTCGGGCCGCCATCGAATTCGACATTGTCGGCGGTTACCACATGCAGCGGAGACATATAGCCGGACCATTTTTCGCCGTTGAGGGCTCGGTTCAGCTCATCCACCAATTGCCAGCCTTGCAGGTTCAAGGGCTCGGCGACCGTCACTTTCTGGTACTGAGCGGCGCGGATGCGCTGATAGGCGGATTCGGAGCCATCCCCTGCTGCAACATTGATCGGTGCATCGGTTCCCCCCTTCCCTGCCGAGGCGAGCGATGGTCCCATGAAGTCGAAGTAAAGGTCGTTGATGGCCAGCGAATGGGTCCAGCTGTCGCCGTATTTCTGCAACAGCGAGGTCGTCAGCTGCGGCATGCGCTGCGAGGTTTCGGCAATCGGCGTATCGACATAGGCTAGAACCTTGCCGCCCAGCCGCTCGATTTCTTCCTTCATCTTGTCAGCCTTGGCGATGGCGATGGCATAGGTGGAGTCGGTAAAGATGATGACGCCGGGCTTGCCCTTGGCATCAACAAAGGCCCAGTTGGCGGCGGCTTTCGACACTTCCATGGCATCGGTGCTGATATTGGCGAACAGGCCGTTCTTCTCGTCCGGTCCGATGGTGGGGCCAGCATGCCAGGCGACCAGCGGTATTTTGGCGGCTTTCGCCTGTTCCAGCGCCGGTGCCTGTTCAACGGCATCGAAACCGTCGATGATGATGGCGTCGGGCCTCAAGGCCATGGCTTGGCCAAAGGCAGCGGTACGACCTCCAATCGAGCCTGCACCATCCAGCACCTTGACCTGCCAGCCGATGGCCTTGGCGGCTTCCTCGACGCCATTGCTGACACCCAGGATACCACCGTTTTTCAGATCGCCGGCGAGAACAACAATGGTTTTTCCCGGCTGTGGTTTCGGTGCGCTTTTGGGTCCGTCCCAAGTGGTGACCTTGCTGGCATATTTATCGACCACTGCCTTGGCTTCGGCCATCGGATCGGCCCAGGCGTGGCCCGCCGTGAGCAGTATCAAGGCGCCGGTTGCTTGCAGGATATGTCTGCGTTTCATGTCCATTCCTCCCTCTGGAAATTACTGAACTGGATGCTGTTATTGTTGTTTAGGTTGAGGCGTGCTGACTGGCGCCATGCGACCTGAAAGGCTGCGCCGTCGTTGGGCGTAGCCAGCAATGCCGATGGCGACGAGTAATGTGACGCCGTTAAACAATGGCTCGACATAGAAGGACCCGCCGATCTGCTGGATGCCGGCAATGCCGACGGCCAGGATAATCACGCCGATCATCGTGCCCCAGACATTGACGCGGCCAGGCCTGATAGTGGTGGACCCAAGAAAGGCGCCAACCAGGGCCGGGAGCAGATATTCCAAACCGACGCTGGCCTGGCCGATCCGCAGCTTTGAGGCGAGCAGTACGCCAGCCACCGCAGCAAGTGTGCCTGACGTGATAAAGGCACCGATAACGAAGCGGCGAACGGGAATACCGTTCAGCGCGGCGGCCTTTGGATTGGCACCGATGGCGTAGACGTAGCGTCCAAGCGGTGTGTATTCGAGTACCAGCCACATCACCACCGCCAGAACGAGAACATAGAGGCCGGTAATCGGCAGGCCAAAAACCATGGTGCCGTTCAGGCTGTAAAAACCTTGCGGCAACATGCCAACCATTTGGCGCCCGCCGGTATGCCAGAGCGCGATGGCGTAGAGCACGGTGCCTGTGCCGAGGGTAGCAATAAAGCTGTCGATCTTGGCGACTTCGACCAGGAGGCCATTAAGGAAGCCGGTAAAGGCGCCGAGTGCGATGACGACCAGCACCGCCACTGGCCAAGGCAGGCCGAACATGGTTTGCAGGCTAATGGCCAGCACGTGCCAGAGCACGATGCCATAGCCGATGGTGAGATCGATCCGTCCTGCTGCCATAGGGATCATGGCGGCCAGTGACAGAATGGCGATAATTGTCTTGTCGGAGATGATCGAGCGCAGGTTCAGAACTGTTGGAAAGGTCTGCGGCAAGAGAATGGAAAACAGCAGGATCAGCGCAGCGGTCAGAATGACCAGACCGTAGACCGGCAGCAGACGCTGGATTTTCTGTATTGTGCTCATGCCGGAAAGCTCGGCTCGCGTTGGCTCCAACGCGTTGGATTCGATGGATTGCATTGGTTCTCTCCCAGGTTCAGGCCGCATCCGAGGCGGAGGCTGCGGCGATCACCGCTTCTGTTGTCAGGTCCGGCCCGCTCAACTCTCGCAGAATCTGGCCGCGAGAAAATACCAGCGCCCGCTGGCAGATATGGGCGATTTCCTCAAAATCGGTGGAGACCACCAGGACGGCCAATCCGCCCGCGACGGCCTCGGCGATCAGGCGATAGATGTCGGCTTTGGCGCCGACATCGACACCGGCGGTCGGATCTTCGGCCACCAGCAGGCGACGACCTGTCGCCAGCCAGCGACCCACCACGACCTTTTGCTGGTTGCCGCCGGAAAGCGCTTCTATCGCAAGGCTCTGGTCGTTGGGCCGCAAGCCGACACGCGCGCCAATCGCATAAGCTTGGGCCGCTTCCTTGGCAGGGGTCAGAAAGGAAAGGAGACGGCGGCCCGAGGCGGCAGGATTGATGAAGGTGTTTTCCCGCAGGCTCAAGGACATGGCCACCGACTCTTCTGTTCGGTCGCGGGCGATCAATCCGACCCCGCTTGCCATGGCCGTTGAGGAATTGGTGAGATCGACAGAGCGGCCGGAAATCGTAACGGTGCCGGAGGCGGGCTCAGCGCCGAACAATGCGCGACCGACCAATTCATGACCCGCGCCGCGCAGGCCGACAAGTCCGAGCAATTCACCTTGGCGGATGTCGAAAGACACCGGCCCTGCCCCACGGCAGCCAAGCTCTCTGACGCTAACGATGGCGGGTCCTGCGGGACTTGTGCTCTTGGTGAAAAGTTGATCGGCTTTGCGTCCGACGATCATCCTGATCAATTCGTCAGGCGTTGTTTGGTTGACAGGCTTTTCACCGACGAGTTGTCCATCCCGCAGGACGGCGACGCGGTCGGCGATGCGGAAGATTTCGTCAAGGCGATGCGAGACATAGATCATTGCCACGCCGCGTTCTTTTAGCGGCCGGATTGCCGCGAATAGTTTTTCTACTTCGTCTTCCGGTAGGCTGGCGGTCGGCTCGTCCAATACCAGCACATCAGCTTCGACCGCGAGCGCACGGGCAATTGCGACCAGGGATTTTTCGGTACGTGTCAGGCTTTGAATTCGCGTTGAAGGATCGAAGTCACAGCCCACGAGAGCCAGGGCCGAGGCTGTACGCTTTTCGGTCGCCTTCCAATGGATAAGGCGATTGCGTATGGAATAGCCTTGAGCGAGACCGACATTTTCTGCGACGGTCATCCATTCGATCAAACCGAGATCCTGATGAATGAAGGCAACGGGCTGACGCTGGTTTGGCTTTGGAGGGCGATGGTTGTAGGGCTCGCCCCGAAATCTGATTTGGCCGAGATCCGGCTTGTAAATACCAGCGAGGGTCTTGATCAGGGTCGATTTGCCAGCGCCGTTTTCGCCAAGCAGTGCGAGGATTTCACCGGGTCGCAGGTCAAGCGAAACGTTTGACAGGGCGCGTGTTCCGCCGAAGGTTTTTGTGATCGCACAAAATTCCAGCAGTTTTTCGTCGACCATTGTTACTCCTCCCAAAGTCACAGACAATTACCGTATGTTATCGATAACATATCGTCAAGTGACGTCGTAAGAGCTCGTGCAAGTGGAAAACAAGGGTAAACTTATTTCGAGTTGTGTAATTATTTATGCAACTTACGCGATAACTTGGAGAGAGTCGTGGCTTGTGGAAGTGGAAGCCTGTTTTCTGAGGACACAGGAAGCAAGCGGTTAAAAAGAGGCGATGCTGTAGCCGACGAAGAATTCGTCGGTCATTCGGGCTTCACGAAATCTTTCTGGCTGTGTTCACCCTCTGGCTTTGGCTTGCATTGATTAAGCGTTCGGTTTTGAGAGGGACTGCTATATGAAGGGTGGTGCGATAGACTTTTGCTTGCGCTGACAGGCTTGCGCAGTTCATTTTCAATAAAGCTATTGGGAGAGAAAAGGTCGCCTCTATGAAGGTTGCCCTTAACCTGAAATTGATATCGTCAGTTGGTTTGCAAGGGCTCGTATTGTGCGCAAGAGGTGTTTGTGTGTTGCACGGTGAGGAACGTTGTGGGTGGAGGGCGATGATCTAAATAGACCTGGATCGTGCCTCTCTTGATTATTGTGGTCTTGATCGTTTGGCTAGCTCAGCGCCGTATTTTCCATCCCGGCGCCTTTGCCGCACTTCTTGCGATGACGTTTGTGTTTGAATGCGGTGGATGCTTCAATCTTATTGCTGAGTCCAGTCTAAACGATGCCGTGGATGGTTTCTTCTTTCCGGCCCACGCCCTCTCCTCACCCCTCCCTCGGGGCTTGTCGGCTATGGGTTGGAGTATCATGGTGAGAGCTGCTGATTTTTTCGCCATCAATTTTTTCGGGCTCGTTGCTTGTTGGTTGTCGAAAATCACAGCGACCTTCGCCTGTTTTTAAGCCGACGTTTTTCCGTCACTTGATTCCGCGGTTTGTTGGTTCGCTTATGCGAATGCGCCTCCAAGGATGGGCGGCCGTCGCGTGTGTGGAGCCGGAGCTGAGATTTCGATCGCATAAGGATACGGAAGGTCATTTGCGTTTTGGGCTGCGGAGGCAGCCTTAAGGAGGTGGCTTTTGCCCTGTTGACAGCTGTCAACGATAGAAGATGTGCGGCGTTGACAGCTGTCAACAGTGACAATCTGTCTGCCGTAACGGATCGGCGTCCGGTGCCTTAATGAAATAGGTGCCTCTGGTGAATTCTATTTAAGAAGATAGGACGTCAAAAGCCGATGCTCACTCCATGCGCTACGCACAGCCCTTCGAATGGGTGACACAGAGAATGTCGCGAATTAAAAAATGGTCAGGATGCGCGCAAAATTCACCACTTCTTTACTCCTGTCGGTGCATAACTCAGCCAAGCGCGAAATGTAGTGCGTACGCGCGGTTTTCTTCTGAGCATAAGCAGTAGGCTTTTACGCTCCAAAGGGTTGCCCCTTTTCTCCACGATAAAACATCCCTAGTTTTTTAAGGTCTGCCTCGACTTTGCCATGCGAATCGTGTCAGCGCACTGCTCCAATAAAAAACAGGAGTGGGTCCATGGCTCGTTTCGATCATGAAGATCAACTGGCCGATATTATGCGGCAATTTTTCGAAACACGTGATGCAGCGCGTGCCTTGCGGGTTCGCCTGGAAACTCAGCGGCGGGAAATGGGTGTGTCGGTCGCCGCGTTTTATGATCCTCGCAGCAATCCGGTCTATGCCGCAGATATTCTTCGCCATCTCGATTTGCGCCAAAACCAGGCGAACCTTCTTGAGGCTGCCGAAAGGAAAGTCACCGGTCAATCCTCACCGGAGACTGGTGACAAGCAAAACGAGATGATTGGTTTGCCTTTCTCTCTGGAGGATGAAAATCTCGGTACTGAATCGTAATCCAGATTGGCCGAAGCGATCCGCTTGGCCCCGCTGATCTGAAATCACATCATTGCGATCCGCGTCCCGTCTCGTGTGATTCAAGCTGCAACAGCATGGTGCGTGTGAAAACCGCGCCATGCTGTGCGCGCCGTCAGCGCACTTGGTCTGCGAAGAACACTTCCTCAATCCATAGCCGACCTGTTGGCAGGCAATCGGCTTTCCGTATCCCGCAACATGCATCTAAGATTTCGTTGCCGCTGTATCAGCGAAGAAAGCCAAGGAGGGGAGGGCTGCAAATCATTCTGCCGCTGTGACGGCGGGATCGTTTTAGCCCCAAGGGATCACAGCCGCCCAATGCAATTCAAGGGCTCCCAGTCATTGCATAATACATACATCAAGTCGGTTTATGCTCGCAGTGTGATGTAAGTCAAATTCCCCATCACTCAAACCGCACTGCTTTTTCACCGTCCCAAAGACGTAGAACCTATTACGGTGACGCCGGTTTTTTCATTCTTTTACCGTAATCATCGCCAAAAGATGTAGGCATGTGTTTTCCACCATTACCAAGTGAAAAGCGAAAATAGGCTTTTCATCCGGTGCCAATCGTGGCATAATAAGTGACTAAAGCAGGTCGGATGCTTAATCCTGTAGATTTTCGCAGTATGCCTGACGAAAGTTAAAGCCCTCTTCCCTTTCATTGTCTCCTTCGTGTAACGTAAATTCAATGCGTTACGTGATCGATTCATTGCCCTGGCAAAAGCTTGTTCAACCGCTCTCGGCGGCAGGTGAAGCATTTGTGCGTCTGGATGAGCGGGCTGCTCGTTCGGCTGTCGGAAGCGGATTGCGTGAACGAATGCATTATGCCGATGCCATTGCCTCGTTATGGGTAGATGGAGAATTGGTTCATATGGAGGATCTGGTCTTTCATGATGCCCGGATGGATACGCGCACGCCCACCCACGAACTGACCATTGCCCATCTGATTTTGCGCAGCCGTCGAGAGCTCGTTCAGCGTGAGCCTTCCTGGGCATTTAGCGATGTGGGTTTGCTGCGGCTTCGTGGCCGTGACCATTGGCTTTCGCAGAACATGACACTGCCCGTACCGCAGGCCATATCCGCGCCTGAGGAACTTGCTGCCGAAGGCAGCGTCGAAGATGCCTTTCAGGCAGAGCTGGATCGCTTCGATGCTGTTTTGAAGCGAAGTGAAACCGTGCTCGACGATGTCGGCAAGATGCGGTTGCGACCGCGTGCCGAAGATCCGCAGGCCGTGGTTTATGATCCGGATTGGAACGAGGAGGCACGGCTTGCAGAGTGGCAGACCCTGCTTGGCGATGTTCAGGCGCTTCCTCCCGTACTTGCCGCAGCCTGTCTGCTCGACGCCTGGCAAAGCCAGGAGGTCAGTGAGCATAGTCCCTGGCTTGGCCGTCTTTTGGCGGCAGCCTATCTGCAAAAGGCCGGAGTGGCGCAATTTCATCTTCCAGCACTATCGGTCGGACTGCGGGCTGTGCCGCGTGAACAGCGCCAGTCTCCCAACCGCACCCAGCGTCTGCTCGCCATTCTTGAGGCTTTCGAAAAGGGCGCCCAACTAGGCTTGAAGGAACATGACCGGCTGATATTGGCGCGGGGCAATCTGGAGCGGCGGGCCATTGGCAAACGCGGTTCGTCAAAGCTACCGGATCTGATTGATCTGGTCTTGTCGCGTCCGCTCGTATCGGCGGGCCTTGTCGTAAAATATCTCGACGTCACCCCGCAAGGAGCGCTTGGTCTGATCCGGCAATTGCCGCTACGCGAATTGACCGGACGAGGGCGTTATCGTGCCTGGGGAATCCTGTAATGATAAGGTGGAAAGTATATGCTGCAATGCAGCATATATAATACTACTAATCAGCTTTACAGCTCTCATATTTCTGCTTATGAATTTAAGCAGACGTCATGGAGGTGACGTTTTTTTTGGGAGGACATCCATGAATATGCTTTGCAAACTCGCGCTTGGCGTGAGCATGACGGCGCTTGCCTGCTCGTCAGCTGTCGCTGCCAATCTGACGGTTGGCTTCTCGCAGATCGGTTCGGAATCCGGTTGGCGCGCGGCGGAAACATCGGTCACCAAGATGGAAGCCGAAAAGCGCAAGATTACCTTGAAATTTGCCGATGCCCAGCAAAAGCAGGAAAACCAGATCAAGGCAATCCGTGGCTTTATTGCCCAGGGTGTCGATGCCATCCTGGTCGCGCCAGTTGTTGCAACCGGTTGGGAAGACGTGTTGAGCGAAGCCAAGGAAGCCAAGATTCCGGTGATCCTGCTGGACCGGGGTATCGATGCGCCAAAAGACCTCTATCTGACATCGGTCGCCTCCGATCAGGTCAAGGAAGGCAAGGTTGCCGGCGATTGGCTGGTAAAGTCGGTCGGAGACAAGCCCTGCAAAGTCGTCGAACTTCAGGGCACCGTTGGTTCCACACCGGCCATCAACCGCAAGAAGGGCTTTGAAGAAGCGATCAAGGGCCATTCCAATATCTCCATCATCCGCAGCCAGACCGGCGATTTCACCCGCGCCAAGGGCAAGGAAGTGATGGAAGGTTTCCTCAAGGCGGAAAATGGCGGCAAGGACATTTGCGCCATGTATGCTCATAATGATGACATGGCAGTCGGTGGTATCCAGGCGATCAAGGATGCCGGTCTGAAGCCGGGCAAGGATATCAAGGTCGTATCCATCGATGGCGTTCCGGATATTTTCCAGGCCATGGTGGCAGGTGAGGCCAATGCTTCTGTCGAACTGACACCGAACATGGCCGGTCCGGCATTTGACGCTCTTGCTGCGTACCTGAAGGATGGGAAGCAGCCGGAAAAATTCATCATCACGGAATCCAAGCTCTACACTCCTTCGGATGACCCAAAGGGTGAATACGAGCGCCGTAAGGGCTTGGGCTACTGATATCCAAACCAGACCGCGTCCGGCGCATACCTGCGCCGGACGCGGATTGCTCTTTATCGACAGGCATAGCCGGGTGAAACGATGACGATCAGCCAACAGGCGGTGCTGGCCGCGACGGCCATTACCAAGACATTCGGCGCCCATGTCGCCTTGCACAATATCGATATCGCCTTCCGTCCAGGTGAAGTCCATGCGCTGCTGGGCGAGAACGGCGCGGGCAAATCGACACTGATCAAGATCCTGACCGGCGCCTATACGCCTGATGGCGGGACAGTGCTCGTCGATGGCGCACCCATGAGTTTTTCCACTCCGCAGCAGGCCCAGGCCGCAGGCATTGGCACTGTTTATCAGGAGGTCAATCTCCTGACGAATATGACGGTGGCCGATAATCTCTTCATCGGTCGCCAGCCGCGCCGTTTTGGTTTGGTCGATCATCGCACCATGGAGCGTGAAGCGCGCCGTGTTCTTGCCAGCTACGGTCTCGATATCGACGTTCGCGCCGAATTGTCGACGTTTTCGGTCGCTGTACAACAGATCATCGCCATCGCCCGGGCCGTCGAACTTTCCGGTAAGGTCCTGATCCTTGACGAGCCGACGGCAAGCCTAGACCGTTCCGAAGTGCTGAAGCTTTTCGAAATTGTTCGAGGTCTGAAGGCGAGGGGGCTGGCCATCGTTTTCATCACCCATTTCCTGGATCAGGTCTTTGAGCTTTGCGACCATGCCACGGTATTGCGCAATGGAAAGCTGGTCGGCAGCCAGCCGATCGACACACTCAACCGGACAACCCTGGTCAGGATGATGCTGGGCAAGGACTTGTCCCTGCATCACGATGCCGTTGCCGGGATCGAGGCAGAGGTTGGGGAAAGCCTCATGCAATTTACCGGCTACGGGCTGGACGGCAAGGTGCAGCCCTTCACGCTCAACATCCATAAGGGTGAGGTGATCGGCGTGGCCGGATTGCTCGGGTCCGGGCGTACTGAAATGGCCCGGCTGATGTTTGGCATCGACTCCGCCGACAAGGGTGAGCTTACCCTGAATGGAGCGTCGTTCAAGATCCGCTCACCGCGCCAGGCCATCGATCTTGGCTTTGGTTTCTGCCCGGAGGATCGCAAGGCCGATGGCATTTTCGGGGATCTCTCGGTTCGGGAAAACATTATCATAGCCATGCAGGCCAAGCTCGGCTGGTTGCGCACGCTGAGCTATGACGAGCAGATGGAAATTGCCGGACAATTCATCGAGGCGCTGGACATTCGCACCGCTTCAGCCGAATTGCCGATCAAGCTTCTATCCGGCGGCAATCAACAGAAGGCTATTCTGGCCCGCTGGTTGGCAACCGATCCGCGCTTCCTGATCCTTGACGAGCCGACCCGCGGTATCGATGTCGGAGCGCATGCGGAAATCGTCCGGATGATCAGCCGTCTGCGGGAGGATGGTCTGGCGCTGATCGTCATTTCATCAGAGCTGGACGAGGTGGTGAGCTATTCATCGCGGATCGTCGTCATGCGCGACCGGGCCATGGTGGCCGAGTTGCATGGCGCTGATATTGCCCCTGACGTTATCGTTCAGACGATTGCCGCTCAATCCAACACGCCCCAATCCAACTTACCTGGTCAGCCTGCCCATTCCGAAGGCGCATTCTCATGAAAATTCGCTCCATGACGTCTTTCTTGAAGCCGCAATTTGCAGCGCTCATCGCCGTCCTGCTGTTAAACTGGATGGTGTTTCCCGGCTTCTTCGATATCGCCTGGCGCGATGGCCGCTTGTTCGGCAGCCTGATTGACGTGCTCAACCGTGGTGCACCGGTTGCCATTCTCGCCATCGGCATGACAGCCATCATTGCCACGCGCGGTGTGGATCTTTCCGTCGGCGCGGTCATGGCTGTGGCGGGCGCCGTTGCCGCCACCTGCGCTGTCGCAGGCCAGCCTTTGGTGGTGACCTTGGCAGCAGCGCTAGCGGTGGCGCTCGCCTGCGGCATCTGGAATGGCCTGCTGGTTGCCTATCTCGGCATTCAGCCTTTTGTGGCGACGCTGGTTCTGATGGTGGCAGGTAGGGGGCTGGCGCAATTGGTCACATCCGGCTCGATTGTCACCTTCAGCGATCCGGCTCTGATTTTCGTGGGAACAGGATCACTGCTCGGCTTTCCGATGCCGGTGGTGATTGCCCTGGTGCTGATGCTGTCAGCCCATATTTTCATGCGCCGCACCGCCATCGGACTGTTCATCGAGGCGATCGGCACCAATCTTTCGGCGGCAAATTATACCGGGCTTCGCAGCCGTGCGCTAATCCTCGCGGTTTACACTTTTGGCGGTTTCTGCGCGGGGATCGCCGGCACCATTGCCGCTGCCGATATTCGTGGCGCCGATGCCAATAATGCCGGGCTGTGGCTGGAGCTGGATGCCATTCTTGCTGTCGTTATCGGCGGCACCTCGCTTCTGGGTGGTCGATTTTCCATTCCGATGTCGGTTCTGGGCGCAGTGATCATTCAGGCGATGAATACCGGCATTCTGGTTTCAGGACTGCCGCCGGAATTCAATCTCATCGTCAAGGCCAGCGTGATCATCATCATCCTGGTTCTGCAATCGGACCGCGTCAGCGAGCTGGTCAGTGGCTGGAAACACCGGTCCGCCATCTTGCCCAAAAACACTCACGCTAAAATCCAGGCTTCGGAGAAAACAGGATGAACCCGCGCTATCGGCCGCTTGCTGCCACGACCCTGATTTTCATCGTCGCCTATACCCTCTGCGTCCTCAGCTATCCCGGCATGTTTTCAACCCGTGTCCTGGGCAATTTCCTGACGGACAATGCTTTCCTGGGCATTGCTGCTGTCGGGGCGACCTTTGTCATCCTGTCTGGTGGCATCGACCTGTCTGTCGGTGCCGTCATTGGGTTGACAGGCGTTATCACCGCCCTGTTGATCAGCCATGCGGGGCTCGACCCGGTTGTAGTCTTTCCACTGGTGCTGGTGCTTTCGGCCTGTTTCGGCGCGGTGATGGGGGCGGTTATTCATTTCCTGAAGGTGCCGCCCTTTATCGTCACCCTGGCGGGGATGTTTCTGGCGCGAGGCATCGCCTCGGTTTTGACCCAGGACAGTATCCCTATCGATCATCCGATCTATCGTGCGATTTCGCAGGCCTATTTTCGCCTGCCCGGCGGAGGCCGGTTGAGCGCCATCGGTTTGTTGATGCTGGCGGCGTTTCTGGTCTGCGGTTTTATCGCCCACCGCACCCGGTTCGGCTCCTATGTCTATGCGATCGGCGGCAATCCGGTTTCGGCGGCGCTGATGGGGGTGCCCACCGGGCCGGTGACGATTGGCATTTATGCCCTTTCCGCCTTCCTGTCCGGTCTGGCAGGCATCGTCTATTCGCTTTATACCTCGGCTGGCTATCCGCTCGCAGCGGTTGGCATAGAGCTTGACGCCATCGCGGCGGTGGTGATAGGCGGCACGTTGCTGACTGGAGGATATGGTTTTATCTTCGGCACGTTGATCGGCGTCATGCTGCAAGGCCTGGTGCAGACCTATATTGTTTTTGAAGGCACGCTTTCCAGTTGGTGGACGAAGATTGCCATTGGTGCATTGCTGTTTATGTTCATTCTGTTGCAGAAGCTGGTATTTCATGCCGGAAGTGGACGGCCGAGGACGAAAAAGGCGTCTGCATGATCGAACCAGGCAGCCTGCTTCGCTCCCTTTCCGGACGGATCACGGCGCGCAATTTCCACTCTCACGTCATCAACGAAATCGGAGCGGGCGTTATTTCCGGTCGCTTTGCGGTCGGCTCTATCCTGCCCAACGATGCCGCCCTGATGGATGAATTCAGTGTCTCGCGCACGGTGCTGCGGGAGGCCTTGAAGACGTTGGAGGCCAAGGGACTGGTGGAAGCCCGGCCCAAGGTCGGCACCAAGGTTGCCAAGAAAAGCCGCTGGAACCTGTATGATCGCCAGGTCTTGGCCTGGTATCTCGAAATCCAGCCGGATGACGAATTTCTGCGCGGACTGGGCGAGGTGCGGTGCTCACTGGAGCCGCTGGCGGCAAGTGATGCTGCCAGCGATCATACCGGTGACCAGATCCGCCTGATGCATTACTGGCTGCGGCAAATGGAGCTTGCCCTGGATGAGCCGCAAAGCTTCAGCCTGGCAGATTTCGAACTGCACAGGATCATAGCCGAGGCATCCAGCAATCCGTTCCTGCGGGCCTTGCAGGGGGCGATCGAGCTGTCGCATGCGCTCGCCTATTTGCCCGCCGTGCGCGACGGCAAGGTTTGCGAGCTCACAGCCGTGTTGCAAAGCCACCGCGTTCTCGTCACCGCCATTGAGCGCGGCCTTGCCGAAGAGGCGGCTGCGGCGATGATCGGCACCATCGAGCAGGACCACGCACGGATGTCGTAATCTATTCGCTCCAAGGCGGGTGTGATGGCATGCATTTTTGACAATGCATGCCATCTTATACCAAGTCTCTGACATGCTGACGCATCCTCGACTTGAAGAATTGAAAATATCTCAAATGTGCCAGAGGCTTGAGATATTTTCAAACGGAATACGAAGAGTCATTTTCAATGAATCTTCGTATTATCATTCAACCCAACAGATCAGAACGGGTAATGCTGGTTCGGATCTTCAATGGTGATCCAGCGCAGGTCGGTGAATTCGTTGATCGCCGCCTTACCGCCAAACCGTCCGTAGCCGGAGTTTTTCACCCCTCCAAACGGCATTTGTGCCTCATCGGCAAGGGTCGGGCCGTTGATGTGGCAAATGCCAGCTTCGATGCGGGCCGCAATCGCCAGGGCACGCTGGATATCGCGGCTGAAAATCGCTGAGGACAAACCATATTCGCTATCATTGGCGATGCGGATGGCCTCTTCCTCGTCCTTGACCCGGATGACCGGTTTGACCGGGCCAAAGCTCTCTTCGTCGAAGCTGCGCATTCCAGCCTTGACGTGGTCGAGAAGCGTGGCTTCCACCACACTGCCCGTGACCTTGCCGCCAGCGGCGAGGGTTGCGCCCTTGCCAACGGCATCATCGATGAATTCCTGCATTTTGACGGCGGCCTGAGGATTGACCAACGAGCCCAGCACGACATGGCCACGCGGATCGCCAGCCGGAAGCGAGGCAGCGCGGGCAGCCAGCTTTGCCACGAATTCGTCAGCGACCTTTTCATGGACGATCAACCGCTCCGTGGACATGCAGATCTGGCCCATGTTCATGTAGCAGCCAAACACCGCCGCATTGACGGCAGCATCGATATCGGCATCCTCGAGCACCAGAAAGGGTGCTTTTCCACCGAGTTCAAGCAGGGCGGGCTTGAGGTGACGACCGCACAATTCGCCGATAATGCGTCCGACCTTGGTCGAACCGGTGAAATTGACGCGGCGTACTTCCGGTGCGCTGACCAGCGCTTCCACCACCTCGGCGGCATTTTCAGGCGCATTGGTGATGACGTTGATGACGCCATCCGGCAGACCGGCCTCGACCAGCACCTGGCCGATCAGGACATGGACGCCGGGGCAGGCTTCGGATGCCTTCAGGATGACGCTGTTGCCGCAGGCAATCGCCATGGCTATGGCGCGCGCGCGTGCCCAGAATGATCGGTGCATTCCAGGGTGCAATGCCAAGGCAGACGCCTGCTGCCTGGCGCACAGCCATGGACAATGTACCGGGCTTGTCTGAGGGGATGACTTCGCCCTGGATCTGGCTGGTCATGCTGGCGGCTTCCCGCAACACGCCAGCGGCAAGCATGGTATTGAAGCCGGCCCAGGGACCGGTCGCACCCGTTTCCGTGATCATCAGCGCGGTGAAGTCTGCCGCTTTTGAGGCCATGATGTCGGCTGCTTTCAGCAGCAAGGCACGCCTTTCACCGGGGCCTGTGCGTGACCAGGCGGGGAAGGCCGCCTGGGCTGCGGCAACCGCTGCCTTGACATCGTCCAGGCCGGAGGCTGGGGCGCGTGAAGCAATCTCGCCATTGAATGGATCGATCCGGTCGAACGTCTTGCCCGACAAGGCTCCGACTTTCTTGCCACCAATGATTTGCTGGATTTCGTGCATGTCTTCTTCCTCCACGTATGTGCGACCCCTGTCGCAGTTTTTTGTTGGTATGCCTGGGTAATTATGCGGGAGTTGCGCGTTCAGATCGGATAATCTGCCGGGCCTGAGGCAAGGCTCACCCACCGCAATTCGGTAAATTCGTCCAGCGCCGCCACGCCGCCGAACCGGCCATAGCCGGAGGCCTTGACGCCTCCGAACGGCATGAACGGATCGTCTGCCACGGTGGCGCTGTTGATATGCAGAATGCCGGTTTCCACCCGTCTTGCGACATCCAGAGCCTGGTGCAAATCGCGGCTGAACACCGCGCCGGATAGACCGTAATCGCAATCATTGGCAACGGTCACGGCCTCATCCGCGTCAGTGACGCGAATGATCGACACGACCGGTCCGAAACTTTCTTCACGATAGAGCCGCATGCCGGGCAGGACATGATCGACAACAGTGGCATCCATCAACGTGTCATGAACGCGCCCGCCTGTCAGAACATGCGCGCCCCTGGCAACGGCATCGTCGATCATGCTGGCAATTCTCCGGCCGGACTCCACCGAGATCAATGGACCGAGCGGTGTCAGGCCGAGTGCCGGATCGCCGGCCTTGACCGTTTTCGCTTTGCTGACGAACAGCGACAGAAAATCATCAGCGATGGCATCGACCAGAATGATCCGCTCGGTGGACATGCAGATCTGGCCCTGATTGAAAAAAGCCCCAAACGCTGCGGCGCGGGCGGCCTGTTCGAGATCGGCATCGTCAAGTACGATCAGCGGCGCTTTGCCGCCAAGTTCCAGCAGGCAGCGTTTTAAATAGCGGGCGGCGATTTGCGCAACGATCCTGCCGACCCGGGTCGAGCCGGTGAAATTGACCCGGCGAACAACGGGATGGGCAATCAGGGTCTCGACAATCACTGTTGCATCGGCAGGCGCATTGGAGATGATATTCAACACGCCATCGGGCAGACCGGCTTGCTGAAGCAGATCGCCCAGCAATCGCTGCGTGGCGGGCGCCAATTCCGAGCTTTTCAAGATCACGCAATTGCCGCAGGCCAGTGCCAAGGCAATTGAGCGGACAGCAAGCAGGATTGGTGCGTTCCAAGGTGAGATGGCAAGGCAGACGCCAGCCGGTTGGCGCAATGAAAAGGACGATCCAACGATCAGATCATCCGGGCAAATCGATCCCGGCACATGCATCGCCATGGTGGCGGCATCCTGGAAGATCTTTGCCCCATAGTCGATGTTGAAACGGCACCAATCACGGGTAGCTCCCGTTTCGGCCATCATTGTCCTGGTAAAAACCTCAGTCGCTTCGATCAGCAGGGTGGCCGCCTGTTCCAGAATAGACTGACGCATGGCGCAAGGCGATGCTGACCAGCCAGGAAAGGCCGCAGCGGCAGCAAGTGCTGCGTTTTCGGCATCCGCAAGACTTGCGGCGGCAGCGACGGTGACGATGTGCGAGGTCAGGGGATTGGCTCTTGTAAAGACCCTGTCTCCTTGCGCGTCGACGGACTTTCCGCCGATCAGCAGAGAAGCTGCAAAAGGCGTGGGGGTGCCACTTGCCGTCTCCATCCAGTCCAGGCTGGAATTTTCAGGTGACGCGGTCCTTTCCATGGCCATATGCAATGCCTCCTCCCAAAGGCGTATCTCCGACAGCGTTTTCACCATTGATCCGAAACAGCCTGTTTCAGGCTATTTTTCTGGAATTCTTCATGGTGAGAAAATCCGTCAGACATGTATTTCGGGCAACTCTAACGATTTGCACGGAAAGAAGAATGTAGATATCTGGGTTCTCATTGTCGATTTCTGGTCAATTGCCGCAATTTGGAGACTGCCCCTATGGTGGAGGAATTCGCGCTGATGCGGCGGGTCTGGGGCCAGAGCCTGGAGCCGACGCTTTCACAACGCATAATCGGTATTGGCAACCATCCCTATCGTTGGTTTACCCATCTGGTTTTCATTCGGCTCGGTACGGTCAGGCTTGGCGCGGGTGACACTGCGGGGGTACTGCAAGGCCCGTGCCTGCTGCTGCTACCGTCTTCGGAACTGGTAAGGCTGCGCCTTTCTGCCGGCTCCTGCGGCCATGTTATCGGCGCGGCCATGGATATTGTCGGGGATGCCGTCGGGGATTATCCGGAATCCCAGCCGATTAGACTGTTCATCGCAACGACAACGATCATGACGGGACTATCGCCACAGCAGGCAAGCGGACTGGAACAGCACATGCGTGGCCTCATCGATGAGTTGAACCGGGATGGACAACCCTCGCATATGGTGGTGTCAGCCTATCTGCGGCTGTTGATCAACTGGGTCTGGCGCCACACTATGCCTTCCGGGCCAGCCGCATCGCTCTCTTCCGGTGGTGCAGCGCCCATCCTGCATCAATTCCGGCAATTGGTGGAGGCGGACTATCGTCATCACCGGCCTGTTGCTTTTTATGCCGCCCGCCTGGGGATCTCGACCGACCGTCTGCATGCGCTCTGCCGCAAACATCTCGGTCGCGCGCCAATTGAGCTTGTGCATGAGCGGTTGGCGCAGGAAGGCCGTATCCGATTGGAGCGCTCCGATAGCAGCGCGCGCGACATTTCAGAAGCGCTCGGTTTTCGTGATCCTGCTCATTTCAGTCATTTTTTCAAACGGAAAACCGGTCTTTCACCGGCAGCCTATCGCCGTATGGTCCGGCAATCATCGGCAAATCCTGGCCTCGGGACCAATATGGATTATCACGACTGGCCCTGATTACCGTATTTTGTGCAATTTTCTTGAGTTGCTGGAAGCATCTGGAGAGCATTTCAGTGTTTATATTAAACACTGAAATGCTCTCTCTTCGTTTTAGGTATGTCTGGACGCCAAACTGAAAAAAATGGCGGGAATAATTTAGCGCCCATGCTCCTTGCGCCAGGCCTCGTATTTTTGCTGATGTTCGTCTTTCGTGCAGGGGTATAGGCCGATAATGACCGCACCGGCCTTGACCTGTTCCAGGACGAAATCCTCGTAGCTTTCCATATCGGTGCATTCATCGGCCAATTCGTCTGCCAGATGGGCGGGAATGACCATGACGCCATCGCGGTCGCCAACCAGCACATCGCCGGGAAATACGGCGACATCGCCACAGGAGATCGGTACGTTGATATCGATGGCCTCATGCAGAGTCAGATTGGTCGGCGCCGATGGCTTTGCGTAATAAGCGGGCATATCAAGGGCACCAATCCCTTCCGCATCGCGAAAACCGCCATCGGAAACCACTCCGGCTGCTCCACGCAACGCCAGACGGGTGATGAGGATCGAGCCTGCGGTGGCGGCACGGGCGTCCTTGCGCGCATCCATCACCAGCACATGGCCGGGAGGGCAGATTTCCATGGCGACGCGTTGCGGATGCTTCTGATCTCGGAAAACCGTGATCGGATTGCGATCCTCGCGCGCCACGATATAGCGCAGCGTAAACGCCTGGCCGACCATGGTTTCGGCCTTTGGCGCCACCGGCACGACGCCTTGAATGAACTGGTTGCGCAGGCCGCGTTTAAACAGCGCGGTGGCAATCGATGCGGTCGAGATCTTCTTGTATTTGGCGCGGGTCGCGTCGCTCAGCACATAGTCTGTCATCGTAGGTCCTTTTTTGCTTAATAGATATCCGGTTCACCGGCCGATTTGCCGAAGCTGGTTTCAAGAAAATCGAAGTCGCAGCCCTTGTCGGCCTGCGTCACATGACGGGAGAACATCCAGCCATAGCCGCGTTGAAAATGCGGTTCCGGTGCCGTCCATGCGGCCTTGCGCCGGGCGAGTTCCACGTCATCGACCAGCATGTCGAGGCTGCGATTGGGAAGATCCAGCCGCACGATGTCGCCGGTCCGCAGCAGCGCCAGCGGTCCGCCGATATAGCTCTCCGGCGAGACATGCAGCACGCAGGCGCCGTAGGATGTGCCGGACATGCGGGCATCCGAGATCCGCAGCATGTCGCGGTGGCCCTGTTTGATCAGCGCCTTGGGGATCGGCAGCATGCCCCATTCAGGAAAGCCCGGACCGCCCAGAGGCCCGGCATTGCGCAGCACCAGAACGTGATCGGGGGTCACGTCGAGATGCTCGTCGTCGATCGCCTTCTTCATCTCGGGATAGCTGTCGAATACCAGGGCCGGTCCTTGGTGGACGTGAAATTTCGGATCGCAGGCCGCCGGTTTGATGACAGCGCCTGTCGGGCAGAGATTGCCCCGCAACACGGCGAGCGAACCTTGGTGATAGACCGGATTGGACAGTGGCCGGATGACGTCGTCGTTATAGACCTCCGCACCCTCGAGATTTTCGCCCATGGTTTTCCCGGTGACGGTCAGGGCTGAAAGGTCAAGCCGCTCTTCGAGCTGTTTCATCAAGGCGCGCAGGCCGCCCGCATAAAAGAAATCCTCCATCAGGTAGTCCTTGCCGGACGGGCGGACATTGGCGATCAACGGTGTGACGCGGCCCAGCGCATCGAGGTCGTCGAGGGTGAGATCGACACCGGCACGGCGGGCCATGGCAATCAGGTGAACAACGGCATTGGTGGAACAGCCGGTGGCCATGGCGACGATAGCGGCGTTGCGGCAGGCGGCGTCGGTGATGATCTGGTCCGGTGTCAGGTCTTCCCAGACCATCTCGACGATGCGGCGGCCACAGGACGCTGACATGC
Organism: Agrobacterium vitis; assembly: GCF_037039395.1. Taxonomy (NCBI): domain Bacteria; kingdom Pseudomonadati; phylum Pseudomonadota; class Alphaproteobacteria; order Hyphomicrobiales; family Rhizobiaceae; genus Gillisella; species Gillisella vitis. Next base: position 356,535 of record NZ_CP146244.1, read on the forward strand.
GCTGGTGATTGGCATCGACCGCGGGTATCGAGGAGGCACCCGGCAGGGTAAGCCCCATGGCATCGGCGATTGCCGTCATGGTTGAGGCCGTACCCATGGTCATGCAGGTGCCGGCGGAACGGGCGATGCCGCCCTGAATGCCAAGCCATTCCGCGTCGGAAATATGTCCGGCGCGCCGCTCGTCCCAATATTTCCAGGCATCCGAACCGGACCCCAGGATCTTGCCGGCATAATTGCCGCGCAGCATCGGGCCGGCTGGCAGGTAAATCATCGGCACACCAGCCGAGATCGCACCCATCACCAGACCGGGCGTGGTCTTGTCGCAACCGCCCATCAGCACCACGCCGTCGAGCGGATGCGAGCGGATCATTTCCTCTGTCTCCATCGCCAGCATGTTGCGATAGAGCATGGAGGTTGGCTTGGTGAAGCTTTCATCGACGGACAGCGATGGCATCTGGACCGGAAAGCCGCCAGCCTGGGTGACGCCGCGCTTCACGTCCTGCACCCTCTCCTTGAAATGGGCGTGGCAGGTATTGAGCTCGGACCAGGTGTCGAGGATGCCGATCACCGGCTTATCGCGGAAATCCTCTTCCGCATAGCCGAGCTGCATCATGCGGGACCGGTGGCCGAAACTGCGCAGATCGTCGGGGGCGAACCAGCGGGCGCTGCGCAGCGTTTCAGGTGTTTTCTTGCTTGTCATGGAACTGACCTTCTGCGAGGGCGAAAGCGGAATGCGGCAGGCGCTATTCCTTCATGCCCCATTTCTGGATTGTGTGGCGCTCGATCGTCTGGAAGACCAGGTTTTCGACGATCAGGCCGATAATGATGACGGTCAGCAGGCCTGCAAACACTGCGGGTATATCCAGCAGATTGCGGTTTTCGAAGATGAACCAGCCAAGACCGCCCTGTCCCGAGGAGACGCCGAACACCAGTTCGGCAGCAATCAACGTGCGCCAGGCAAACGCCCAGCCGATCTTCAAGCCGGTGAGGATGGAAGGGAAGGCCGCTGGAACCAGGATGCGCAGCACATAGGAAATCCCGGTCAGGCCGTAATTGGCGCCGACCATGCGCAAGGTGCGTGATACGCCGAGAAAGCCGGAATGCGTGTTCAGAGCCACCGCCCATAGGACCGAATGAACCAGCACGAAGACCAGGCTGGAGGCACCGAGCCCGAACCAGATCAACGCCAAAGGCAGCAGCGAAATGGCTGGCAGCGGGTTGAACATCGCTGTCATGGTTTCGAGAAAATCGGTGCCGATGCGGGTATTGATGGCAAGCACCGTCAGCAATGCAGCAAGCACCGTGCCGACAGTATAGCCCATGAACAGGACTTGCAGCGTCGTCCAGATGCGGGCGGGCAGGGTGCCGTCGGCAAAGCGGTCGGTCAACGTCACCAATGTGTCGCTCAAGGTGGGGAAAAGCAGCGGATTGTCGAGAAAGGAGGCATAGACCTGCCAGATGATCGCCAGAACCACGATCAACAGCGTCTTGCGCAAGGCGCTGATGCCCCACAGCGTTTCAAAGACGCTCAGTTTTTGTTCGACCGGCTTGATATTGTCATAGGGCTTGGCCGCCGCGACATCGGTGGCAAGGATGATGTTGGGGGACAGCATGGTTCTATTCCTTGTGACCGGGTTCATTGGAGAACAGCAGGTTATGGATATCGCGCTCCAGAGCTGCGGCACTGCCATCGGCCTGGCTCACCTTGTCGACATCGACGACCTCGGCCTTCACGCGCCCCGGATGCGGTGATAGCAGCAGGATGCGGTTTGAAATCTTGATCGCTTCAGCAATCGAATGGGTGACGAAAATCACGGTGAATTTGGTGTCTTCCCAAAGCTGAAGCAATTCGTCCTGCATCTGCCGCCGGGTCAGCGCGTCGAGTGCGGCAAAAGGCTCGTCCATCAACAGGATATCCGGCTGCATGGCCATGCCGCGCGCAATCGCCACGCGCTGCTTCATGCCGCCGGACAGCGTATGAGGATAGCTATTGACGGCCCGGGTCAGCTTGACCTTGTCGATATAATGGCGGGCCAGCGCCTCCGCTTCTGGCCTTGGCATTTTGCGGGCGACGAGAAGAGGGAACATCACGTTTTCCAGCACGGTCTTCCAGGGCATCAACTGGTCGAACTCCTGGAACACCATCATCCTGTCCGGTCCGGGAGCTTTCACCTGGCGGCCATTGATATGGATCGTGCCGGAGACCGGCGTCATATAACCGCCAACGGCTTTCAGCAGCGTCGACTTGCCACAGCCGGACGGCCCGAGCAGCACGAAGCGGTCGGATTCCCGCACGTCGAAACTGACATCCTCGGTGGCGGTAATCAGCAGATTGGGCGTTTTGTAACGCAGCGTGACGCGATCAACGGAAAGAAGCGGGGCTCTTTCGGGGACCGGCGCGAGGCGCTCGGCGGCAGCGGTTGCCTGCATCATGATATTCACTCCCTAAAATCCGTCTGATCCTTACTGAACCGGGCAGACTCTCGATCTCTGTGGTGTCGGTTGTTTTTCGGGAAGGTCGAACTCAACGTCTTCCGGCATATCAAGGTCGGGGAAACCAATGCCTGACAAGCCGAAGGAAGTGCAGCGGCAGGCGATGCCGCTGCATGGGCAATGAGGTTCAATTCCCGTTGAGATAGGCGCTATCGGGCAGATAATAGTCGGTCCAGGCCTTCGGCATGGTCTTGAGCGTACCGACCTTATGCAGATGGGCGGCAAATTTCATCGTGCCTTGCGGATCGGTGCGCCACTCGTCCATGCCGGGTTCCTTCATCATGGCCATCAGATCATCAAGGCTGGTCTTGTCGCCGGACACGGTCTTATAGGCCTCGACCGCCGCCTTCGGGTCCTTTTTGATAAAGGCGATGGCTTCTTCCGTTGCGACCCGCAATGCCTTCACCAGTTTCGGATTTGCCTCGGCAAAGCCGGTGGTGGTGAAGAAGGTCGCCTGGGTCAGTGCTCCCCCGATGATCTCGCGGGAATCTGTGACTTTATGAACGCCCGGCTGTTTCAACTCGACATATTGAAAGGGCGGTGCGGAAAAGTGGTTCTTGACCTCATGCTGCGAATTGGCGATTGCCGCCACCGCGTCGGGATGGCCAAGCTGCACGGTGTTCTTGTCGAATTTCTTGACCTGGTCGTCGCCATAAAGTTTGGCTGCCGCCATTTGCAGCAGGATCGCCTGGGTCGAGACGCCAACGGTTGGCACAGCGATCTTGTCGCCATCCTGGATATCCTTCAGCGACTTGATGCGCGGATCGTTGGACACCATGATCACCGGCTGCGCAGAACTGGTGATGATCCCCTTCACCTTGCCGCGGGTGCGATCCCACAAAAGCAGAAGATTGCCGGTGCCGGTATTGACGACATCGACGTTGCCAGCCAGCAGCGCATCGGTCTGCGCGCCGCCACCGCTAAAGGTGCGCCATTCGACGGTAATGCCTTGAAGACCTTCGGCCGCCGCTTGTTTTTCGATCAGCTTCTGGGTCTCCATCACATGGCTTGCGAGGTAAAGAATCCCAGGCTGACGGGTGATGGACAGGGTGGTCTTCTCCTGTGCCTTGCTTGGACAGGCCAATCCCAAAGCAAGGGCAATGGCGGTCACTCCGCCGATAAAGAAACGCATGATTTTCCTCCCAAGGATGCAGATTTAACGCTTTGCAGCGGGAAACAGGATCGCTTCATCATGCTCGCCCTTTGTTGCGCATCAGATGTTCCGAAAGCCGGTTCCCATTTTTCAATTCGATGTTTGACGCTCGCCGCTCTCTCTCCCAAAGCGGACAAATGCATTGAAGCACTAAAACATCAGTGCATCAACCCCGAATATGTGCTCTACTGTTTTTAACGGCGACATGGATGGATGGGTGCATGAACGGAACGATCAGGGGTGGGCAGCTGGACCGCTCGCGACAGGTGGCATTACAGGTTCATGAAATCCTGCGAGACAGGATCCTGAAGGTGCAATTGGTGCCCGGCACGATCTTGTCGCGGGCGTCATTGCAACTGGAATTCGGAGTGAGCCAGACACCGGTGCGCGATGCGCTGATGCGCTTGCAGGAAGAGGACATTGTCGAAGTCTATCCGCAATATGCAACGGTCGTTGCCAAGATCGATATCGATCACGCCCGACAGGCGCAGTTCCTTCGGCTATCGATCGAACTCGAAGCGGTCCGGCGCCTGACCGAAGAGGCGCCGGGCGAGACCGCCAAGGAGTTGGCCGCCATCCTGGCCCGTCAAAAAGAAGTGGCCACGCAAGAGACCTATGACACCTTCGATGGCATAGACCGCGAGTTTCACCGTAAACTTTATGAGAAGACCGGCATTCTACAGCTATGGGCAAATGTGCGACGACAAAGCGTCCATCTCGACCGGCTGCGGCGCCTCAACCTGCCAATGCCCGGCAAGATGCAGACCGTGCTCGAGGATCATGAAGCGATTGTCACTGCTATTGCATCCGGCAATCCCGAGGCCGCCGCCTCGGCGCTCAGAAAACACCTTTCGGGTACGCTGTCGATCATCGATCTCATCAGTGCGGAATATCCGGATTATATTCGCAAGTGAACAGTTAGCCGCATTCGTCTCAGCCCTTTACCAACGTCCAGCCGGTGCTTCACGCTTGGCTGGGCGCTCGACGTCGTCGCTGACCTTTTTTGCCGACCCTTGAGAAAATACCTGCGTCGCCATGAGGCAGGTGCATTTCACTATCTGGTAACAACCTGATTGGCCGGAGCCGGCCCCCCTCATGTCTGCGGCGATTCCATGCAATCTATAGGCGTTAAATTTGAAGCCTCAGCTCAATGTTACATGGCATCTGTAACCTCTCGTGACTTTTGCAGGCGGTGGCGAAAGCCCATTAGTCAGGCATTAAACAGGCGACAGCGTTTTTTCGGTGAGGATTGAGAAGAACGCATGTCGTCAGCAGGGGAGACATTCTATGAATTTGGCATCTGCGCCTCGGCATGAGGAAAGCGCCGGGCAACCTTACGCAGCTGTGTCTGTTGGCCCAAGCGAGGCAGGACAGATCATGCGCGACAAAGTGCTGGCGCTGGTGCCTTTGATCCGACGCGAAGCCGAAGCTGGCGAGAAATTGGGTGCTATGACGCCTGATGTCGTCAATGCGCTGAATGAAGTCGGATTTTTCAAAATCACCTTGCCACGTGAATATGGTGGTTATGGATTTGGCGCCCGTGACATTGCTGAGGTTGTCGGCGCTGCGGCGACAGGTGATGGATCGACAGCATGGTCAGGCTTTGTCTCGGTTGGCCTCAGAAACGCATTTGTCTTTGATGAGCAAACTGTTTCCGAATTGATGGCGGATGCCGGCTCCTGGGTGGGGCCTCTCATGGTCGGCGCATCGGTTTTTTCGCAGATTGTCGGCGATGCTAGACTTGTCGATGGCGGTTTTATGGTCCGCGGCAAGTGGAGCTTCGGCAGCGGTTGCAAACACGCGAAATGGGCATTTGTCGGAATCCAATGGGAAGAGGGGGGGGGCCCCATCGCGGGATCGCTCTGCTTTCTCGGGACCAGTATGAAATTGTCGACGATTGGCACGTCATGGGTCTTCAGGGCACATCGAGCAACAGTATCACCGCCCCTGATGAAGTATTCGTACCCACGCGCCGCACGATGGCTTCGGCCGAAATGCCAATTCGGCTTGAGAAAATCCGCAATCGGTTCGAGGGGGTCGGCTACCAGACCGGTGCCTTTGGGATGATGTTGACTGTCACCATTTCCAATGTGGCGATCACGCTTGGTATGGCAAAAGGGTGTTTGCAGGAGTTTTCCCAGCAGGCAAATGCCCGCAAACCGTTCAATCTTCCTTATGACACCGTTGCGCAAACGCCTTCGACCCAGGTTGTTGCCGGACGGGTGAACGCAATGATCAATGCAGCGGAAACACTAATCCATGGTGTGGCCGATGAAGTGGACAGGCGTGCGGCTTCCGGTCTCGATTTCGAGCCGCGTGAAGAGGCTTTGAATACCATGAACCTGGTATTCGCTGCCCGTCTCTGCGCTGATGCTATCGATATGATGCAGATCTGCCTCGGTTCCTCGACGGTCACATTGAAGAATCCTATTCAGCGGTTTGCGCGTGACGCACGGGTTCTTATCTCGCACGGGGCTATCCGTCAGGATCCGGCTGCCGAAATCGCCGGCCGGCACGTGCTGGGCCTGCCACCCTTCAAGATGTTCGCGGGCGGTCTTCCGCAAAAATAACAGCGACGAACTCTGCGCATCGGCTGATCGTGGCGCAGTGCTGTGTCAATAGTCCAAGGAGAATACTCAGGTGTCCATTTCTTCAAATAATCGCTCTTCGGATTACGATATCGATCAGATTTTTCTGGATCGCTGGTCTCCTCGGGCGCTTGATCCCCAGGCAATGTCAGAGGAAGATCTGATGACGATTTTGGAGGCGGCTCGTTGGGCGCCGTCCTCATTCAATGCCCAGCCCTGGAGATTCATTTACGCGCAGCGCGATACGCCGGAATGGCAGAATATTTTCGGTCTGCTCGCGCCGATGAACCAGGCGTGGGCATCGCGTGCTTCGGTACTGGTGGTGATTGTTTCCGCAAATACAGCGATCATGCCGATGCAGACTGAGCCGGTTCCCTCTTACAGCCATTCCTTCGACGCTGGCGCTGCCTGGGCCTATCTTGCGCTGCAAGCAACGCGCCTCGGCTGGTATGCTCATGGCATGGCAGGGTTCGACGTTCCACGCAGCTACGAAGTGCTTGGGGTCCCAGACAGCTTTCGAGTTGAAGCCGTCATCGCGATCGGGAGGATCGGCGACAAGAGCTTGTTGCCGCCGCCCCTGCAGGAGCGCGAGCAGCCAAACGGGCGCCGTCCGCTCCAGGAGTCGGCTATGAAAGGACGTTTCGTCGGCTGAAAGGCTTGTTTCACTGTCGAGTGAGATATGCGCAGCAGCACCAGCATTGCTAATGCTGCTGCGCATTTAAATTTTTACCAACCCACTCTCAAATGACATCGATTGGGGTATGCCATGAGCGAAGATCGCGCCGCTGCCAACAAACGCCTGGTGCTGGACTTCTTCCGCTGTGTCTTTGAGGCGCGCAACCCGGATGCCGCGCGCGATTTCGTTACCGAGGATTATATCCAGCATACCGACCAGCTTCCGAGTGGCCTGGCCGCGCTGGAAGCGTTTGTTCGCAATATTTTTCCCGACGGCCCGGTGCCGACGCCCCCGCAGCTCCAACACCCGCCGGAATTTATCGTCGCGGAAGGTGATATGGTGGTTCTGTCGGCCCTCATGCCTCAGCCCGATCCCGAACATCCCGGTGAGATGTGCCTGCGGTATGTTTTCAACGCATTCCGCATCTCTGATGGAAAGCTAGCAGAGCATTGGGGAAGCGCGGGTAAGGTGCATCGATCCGTCTAAGGCCGCGATCCTATCGTTTTCACCGATTGGTCATGTTGTGCTGGTTCTCACTGGGGCACGTTAGCATGCCTGCTCGTGGCCTATAAAAAACAACATATATGTGTCTTGCAATCCGCAGGATTTTGTAGCAGTAATTTCACTGCATCGGACTCGTTTTGACGAGTGGCTTCTCCGGGCGCCTATCCCCCGGCCACAGTTAACTCACTAACGTCATTTCAGGCGTGATGAGCTATCCGTTGATTAAACCCATGAAAATGAAAATTTCTTGATATCTGTTGGGATCGATAGCCGTCTCTACTAGAGCGGCTTGATCATGTCTAACGTTATCAGTCTGCGCTGATCAGCCCGTCTATGGGTTTTCAGTTCGATGACGCATGTTTTCAGGGTACGACGACGCATTTCAGGATATTGAATGTCTTCGTTTTTCACTCGTTTCATTTCCCGCCACATCAAGGTGGGAAACCTCATTGTCATCACCTGCGACGGTCAACATAGGCGTATCGGAGACGAAAGCGGCAAGCCGATCGTTATCCGTTTCGCAGACCGCGCAACCCAACGCTACGTTATGTTCAATCCAGAACTCGCGCTTGGCGAGGCGTTTATGGATGGCAAGTTGCGCATTGAGCAAGGCACCCTCTATGAACTGCTTGAACTGGTTTTTCAGAACACAGGCGTGGATCGTCTGACGGGCGCCGCCCGATTTATGCGCCGGTTCACGCGCTTGAAACGGCGTATCCAGCAATATAATCCGGTCGGGCGCTCAAAGAGCAATGTGGCGCACCATTACGACCTCGATGGCTCGCTCTATCGGTTATTTCTCGATTCAGACAGTCAGTATTCCTGTGCTTATTTCGAGGGGCGGGGCAGTTCGCTGGAAGAAGCGCAGCTTGCCAAAAAACGGCATCTGGCTGCCAAGCTGCTGATTGAGCCGGAGCATCGTGTTCTTGATATCGGATCAGGATGGGGTGGACTTGGGCTCTATCTGTCGGAGATGACCCAGGCGGACGTCACCGGCGTGACGTTGTCGGAACATCAGCATGCAATTTCGAATGGTCGCGCCAAGGACATTGCATCCTCGCGTCGGCCTCGATTTTTGCTGCAAGACTATCGGGATATCAAGCAACAATTCGACCGGATCGTTTCCGTCGGCATGTTTGAACATGTCGGGATTGGTCATTTCGATGAATTTTTTGCGAAAGTTCGGGCTTTGCTCAAGCCTGACGGGGTGATGCTGTTGCATTCCATCGGCGTGTTCGATGGACCCTCCCATACCAATCCCTGGATACAGAAATACATCTTTCCAGGCGGGTATATTCCATCTCTTTCGGAAGTGCTGGCGGCAATCGAACGGCAGGGGCTGGTGGTCTGCGATATCGAGATATTGCGCCTGCACTATGCCGAGACCTTGAAAGCTTGGCGCGAGCGGTTCCTGGCCCGGCGGGAAGAAGCGGTTGCCCTTTATGATGAGCGGTTCGCCCGCATGTGGGAATTTTATCTGGCGTCATCGGAGACCGCATTTCGGTATCAAGGGATGATGGTTTTTCAAATTCAGCTGGCGCGCGATCAGTCGGCTGCTCCTTTGCGGCGCGATTATATTCATGCCGCTGAAAGCCGCCTGCGGGAGCTGGAGATCTGCAAGCCCGTTCCGTTGAGCCATGTCGCCGAATAGGCGCTGGCATTCATCCATTCATTATTACACCTGCAGGGCATTCAGCGCCCTACTCAAGATTGGCCGGAACATTTGACGGTCAGGAGAAATGTCATTGTCTAGCAATAGTTTACATCAGGCTCGAACAGAGTGGTTCGGCAATATCAAAGGCGATGCGCTGGCTGGCGTCGTTGTGGCCCTGGCGCTTATTCCAGAAGCCATCGCCTTTTCCATCATCGCTGGCGTCGACCCCAAGGTTGGCCTTTATGCATCCTTCTCCATTTCGGTGCTGATCGCATTTGTGGGTGGCAGGCCCGGGATGATCTCTGCCGCGACCGCCGCCACCGCTGTGTTGATGATCACGCTGGCCAAAACACACGGCGTCGAATATCTGCTGGCCGCCACCATATTGGCCGGCGTCATCCAGATTATTGCCGGTCTGCTGAAACTCGGTCGCCTGATGCGTTTCGTGTCGAAGTCCGTCATGACGGGCTTTGTCAATGCATTGGCAATATTGATCTTTATGGCCCAGCTGCCGGAGCTGATCCATGTCCCCGCTCTAACCTATGTCCTGGTGGCGGCGGGCTTGGCAATCATATATCTATTTCCTTATGTGACGAAGGCCATTCCGTCGCCTCTCGTCTGTATTGTGATATTGACGGCGATTTCGATCTATTTCGGGTTAGACATCCGAACTGTCGGCGACATGGGCGAGTTGCCCTCGACATTGCCGGTCCTGCTCCTTCCCAATATCCCTCTGAATATTGAAACGTTTCTGATCATTCTGCCCTATTCCGCCGCAGTCGCCGTTGTTGGCCTGCTCGAAACGCTGATGACCGCTGCGATTGTCGATGAATTAACGGATACGCCAAGCAACAAGAACCGCGAATGCATCGGCCAGGGCGTTGCCAATACGATAACCGGTTTCTTGGGGGGCATGGCAGGCTGCGCGATGATCGGTCAGTCGATGATCAATGTAAAATCCGGTGGGCGCGGCAGATTGTCGAGTTTGTGCGCCGGTGTTTTCCTGCTGTTCATGATTCTCGTGCTTGGGCAATGGGTGCGTCAAATTCCCATGGCCGCCCTTGTGGCGATCATGATCATGGTGTCCATCGGCACCTTTTCCTGGTCATCGATCCGCAATATCAAGGATCACCCGCGCTCGTCCTCCTTCGTGATGGTCGCGACGGTGATTGGCGTCGTCGCCACTCATAATCTGGCTGTCGGTGTCCTGGTTGGCGTGCTGTTATCGGCGGTCTTCTTCGCCTGGAAAATCGCCCAGATATTCCAGATAACCTCGATCCTCTCACCGGATGGCAAAACGCGCACTTATAAGGTCGAAGGTCAAATCTTCTTCGCCTCCGTCGAGGATTTCAACCAGGCATTCGAATTCAAGGAAGCCTTGGAGAACGTCATCATCGACGTATCCCGCGCCCATATATGGGACATATCCAGTGTCGCGGCACTGGATATGATCGTGCTGAAATTCCGCAGAGAGGGAGCCGAGGTGTCTATCCTCGGACTGAACCGGGCAAGCGAGACAATCGTTGACAAGCTCGCAATTCACGACAAGCCCGGCGCCATGGAACGCCTTATGGGGCATTGAGGGAGACAATCATGATCAAGATCATAGGACTGATAGACGGTTCGATATATGCCCAGAGCGTCTGCGACCATATCGCATGGATTGCCGGCCGATCCGAGGTGTCCGTGGACATTCTACATGTGATTGGGCGTCGCGACCTTTCCACGGCGCCGGTCAATCTCAGCGGCAATATCGGCTTGGGCGCTCGAACGGCGCTTCTGGAGGAACTGGCGGAACTGGACGCGCAAAAAGCAAGAACGGCCCAACACCGTGGACGGCTTTTGCTGGAAGAGGCAAAGGCGCGCCTTCAAGCCATGGGCATCGATAGCGTCAACACCATGCTGCGCAATGGCGATCTGGCTGAAACCCTGCAAGAGCTGGAGGAAAGCGCCGACCTTATCGTGATCGGCAAGCGTGGTGAAGGCGCTGATTTTGCGCAATTGCACCTTGGCTCAAACCTCGAACGGGTGGTTCGCTCCAGTCACAGGATGATCGCCATCGCATCACGTGCCTTCAAGCCGATCCACAAAGTGCTGATCGCTTATGACGGTGGCGCGATGGCGATGAAGGCGATTGACTATATATCAGGAAATCTGATGTTTGCCGGGCTCTCTATCAAACTGGTGACGGTGGGGGATGATACGCCGGAAGCCCGTCAAGCCCTTGCTGAAGGTAAGCTTAGGTTTACGGATGTGGGCGTGCCGGGTGAGACCGCCATCGTTGCGGGGCAGCCGGATAAGGCGATTTCGGAAATTGTCGAGCGTGAGGAATACGACCTACTCATGATGGGCGCCTATAGCCATTCCAGGCTGCGCGCACTTTTCCTTGGGTCAACGACAACGGAAATGATCCGGGCCTGCAAAGTGCCTGTGTTGATTTTCCGCTGATCTCGAATCGAACACTCTTTTCTGTGCGGTTTTTAAAACCCACAGCGCTGTCATGTAACATGCAGGAACTCTGGCTAACGCCATTGTTCCTGTTTGAAAGTCCAGAATGATCAAAAACTATTGGGAATTTTCCAGCCGCAATTGGCAGCATCTGACATTTGGCGCAATGCTTCTGGCCATTTCCAGCTTCGGCCAAACCTATTTCATTTCGATCTCGGGGGCGCATTTTCGCGAGGCTTTTCGTTTAAGCGACGGCGGCTTGGGGACTGTCTATGCAATAGGCACGTTTTTAAGCGCCCTGACCCTTACCTGGGCCGGACGCCTGATCGACTACACCACGGTAAGAGCGTTCAGTTGGGCTGTGGCCGTTCTGTTGGCTTGCGCATGTGGAATGGTGTCGTTCAGCCCCAATATCTATGTGCTCCTGCTTGCATTCTACCTCTTGCGCCTGGGCGGCCAGGGTCTGATGGTTCATACGGCGCTGACTGCAACGGCCCGCACGTTTCCAGCAGATGCGGGTAAAGCGCTCGGCATTATCGCTCTGGGCATGTCTGTCGCGCAGGCAATTTTTCCGCTGGCCGGAGTGATGATGAACGACACGTTCGGTTGGCGTGCATCCTGGGCTATCAACGCGCTCTTTGTCATCGCCGGTGTCGGCGTAGCGCTCACGGTCTTGCCAAGGGCGGGCGACCGGCCTTTGCGTCAGCGCTGGCCCAAAGGACAGGCCTCAACCGAGCCCCGGCAAACGTCTCTGTTGCTTGACCGACGTCTCCTCATGACCCTGCCAGCCGTTTTGGCAAGCCCCTTCATCGTCACCGGCTTCTTCTTCCATCAAGGCCGCCTGGCCGAGCAGAAGCATTGGGACATCGCATGGCTTGCGGCCGGATTTGTGGTCTTTGCCATTGTACAGGCGGTGTCCGTTGTGGTGATTGGTCCCATCATCGACCGTTTTGGGACGAAGCGAATTCTGCCTTATTTTCTCTTGCCGCAAGCCATTGGAATGCTTGCGCTGGGATTGCTTTCATTGTCGTGGGTTGCGCTGCTCTATATGGTTCTGATGGGCATATCCTCCGCCTTCGGATCAACGCTTGCCACCGCCCTTTGGGTCGAGCTTTTTGGAGCCACTGAATTGGCGCGAGTTCGTTCTGCGGTCGAAGCCGGATCCGTTATAGCAAGCGGTGCTTCACCTGTGATCATGGGATTGCTGATTGATGCCGGCTTTCCGTTGTCTTGGCAGGCGCTGGCGTGCTGTGCATACACAGTGCTCGCCTCCATTATCGCAATCGGCGTGCAGCGTGTGAAAGTCTGACCGAAAGGGCCTTTGTATCATTGACCGCTGCGTCAGCGCAGACCTTGGTGGAGCGCGTCATAAGATCGGCATCGTGCAATTATCCCAGTGGCAGTATGACTGCTTCCTGCGGTCGATGTGTTTTAGGGTGCTCACACGGCCCTGTTGCCGACGTCCTGGGCCTAATGTGCCAGCTCCATCTGGTGCTGAATTTTGGAAAAGCGGCTGTCATGACGAATGGGATCGAAGACAGCATTTGCCAGAAACAGCCCTGGCGTGCCTCTTCGTGTCACCGCCAGCTCCAAGGCGCTAATGGCTTCATCGCGAGCGCCGAGCCCGAGATGGATCATCGCCTCCGCATGCACAGCCTGGCCTCGCAGGTTTGGCGATTGCTTCACCCTGGAAAGAAGACGACCAGCCTCTGATATTTCGCCTGAAAGCCCATAGGCTAGTCCTAGCAGCCCACAGGCAGTGGCATCTTCGGTCATGATGTGTGAGGCAGCGGTAAACTCTTCAATAGCGCTATCAATCTGACCCATATTGAGCTTGGCCTCTCCATAGGTAAGTCGTAACTTAACAAAACCGGGTTCGGCCTCAAGCGCGTCGCGTGCGACTTTCGCCGCTTCCTTGAAGCGGCGGGCGGCATTCAGGGTCAGCGCATAGACATTGGCGACCATGGGAGAGTAAGGATCGAGATTGATCGCTTCTTCCGCTATTTGCAGCGCAGAAACGATCTGTCCGCTTTGCAGATAGGTCAATGCAAGCAATATGTAGGGCGAAGGGTCGAGCGGGGTGATGGCAATGGCCTGGCGGCATGCGCGTTCGGTCTGTGGCCAGTCATAGGCGTAGCTCGAAGCCCAACCCAAAATCAGCCAGACGTCGCTGAGGTTGCCATTCAGCGACAAAGCGCTGTGGGCAGAGGCGGCCAGCTTGGGCATCACCCTGGATATCGAGCCTGGCGCAAGCGATAAAAACTGTCCTAAAGCTCCAATAAGCCTGCGGTGGGACAATTGATCCAAGGGGTCGTCCGCGATGATTTGTTCGTAGCGCAAGACGGCGGCGCGTAGCTCGATCAACCGCTCACGCCGATTGATGTGGGAGCCGCGCAGAAGCTGATCGAGAAACCGGCTCTCTTCAGAATCGCCTGGTATGTCCGAGGCCTGACCCGCGACATTGCGTGACAGCGAATCTGAGACCATTTCGCCGATGGCATTGGCTATCAAGGTGGGAGAGGGGCTCTCGGAATTGCGTGGGAAAGAAAAGGTTTTGCTTCCCTGAACCAAGCCATCCAGGTCGACCATTGTCGTCACGATCCTGATCCATTGCGCATCGGAGCGAATGGCACACCGTAACTCCAGCTCTGATCTACTCGTTCCGCCAGGAAGAACCGGGATTATCGAGGAAAGCTTGAAAAAGCTGCTGGCAATCTCTTCGGGTAGCTGTCGCGCCAGGCGCTGCTCATTCTCTCCAGCATTGGGTTCGCAGTCCAGATGAATGGCAATCCGGCGCGGAAAATCCTTGATATCTGCGGCGGGCAAGGACGGCTGCGCGGAGAAGATCGGCACGAGGGAGCGGGGCATGAAGGCCACCCTCACGGCATCGAAGCGCCCCTCATTTTCGTAATAGCTTTGCAATCTGTTGCGAAGACGCCAGGCTTCTGTCCGCACACAGGTATCGATCCTTGGATCGAAATGCTCATCCTTGCCGAATACGTCCTGGGCGATCGCATGTTCGCCAATGGCGCTCGCACGACCTGCAAGCGCCTCCTCGACAAGATACTGCAGCAGCTGTCGGGAGCGCTTTGCCGTTGCGAACGTATTGCCGTTGCAGAGCTGATCCAGCGCCTTGCGTATCTGGCCCTGTGTCGGGCTTGCCAATTCTGTGTCTGCCGTGCCCGCATTTGGCGCAGCGTCACGAGATGATACGCAGATGATCGAAGTCGCACTCGTATCCTTTTCCACGCGGTCTCCTCCCCGTGTTTGTATGCGAATATACTGCTCCCAATCGTTCGATAGGCTGATTAAACCTCCCACACCCTTTGATGTCGAATGCTACAGAATTTCCGCGTTTGATCGTAACGCAGAAACTCTCTAAATCTTTGTTTTTATAAATTTCCAGACGTAAGGGCGCGCGCCACTTTTCCTCGAAATGCTCCAGTGGTCCAACCCCGACATCTGATTCCGTTCGCGGCACACTCCAGATTGCCACAGTTGGCCTAGCAAATGTCAAGTTCATTCGATGAGAACGGCATAATCATCTTTTTGATAATACAGTTCTCGGCTTGTGGAAAGTCCGGTGGGCAGCAAGCACGATTTGTGGATGCGGGTGGACTGCTGATGCTGTTAGAAACCCAGGCCCGGATTTTATCGTCTGATTGGATAGAGATAGAGCGGGGGTAGGTTTACAACCTTGTTGTCGCTGTCTTTCGGTCCTATGCCATCGAAGAAAATGCGGACGATGAGGCCGATATGGGCTGCGAGTATTTCGTCAGAGGGCCGGAAGTTTGCGACGAGGATGTCGAACTGAGTTCCCGGTGCTGTCATGCGCACCAGCAATGTGGCATAGCGTTCAGGATCTTCAACGACATAGCCGCGCGTGGCGGCAACTTTCACGATGAGCGAGGCAATGATGCGGATCACGTCAGGCATATCTGACTGGACCTGATCCGACATGGCTTGCAGTTCGCTGCGTCTGTCGATTTCTGCAATGAGAACCCGGAAATAGGCGGTCAGCTCGGGGGCGGATGCGGCCTTGACGACCTCAAGCAGCACGCTTGTCAGTTGCTCCAGGGGATCTGCGACGGATCGACTTTCCACAACGCTACCGAGGTCCAGCGCGAAATCGGAAGCGGCATGTGTCATGACAGCGTGAAACAACTCAAGCTTGTCGGAAAAATGCGCATAGACAGTCGTCTTTGAAACGCCGGCCTTGGCGGCCACCGCATCCATAGAGGTTCTCTCATATCCATTGGCCAAAAGCAGATCGACGGCAGCGGCCATGATCAACTCTCGTTTTGATCTAGAATTCTTGTTTCGTGGATGAGGCATACCTCAGCTCCTACATTAGCGCAGCAGTCCATTCAAGGCCCCAAGGGAGGCATGTCACAGGCGCGTCGCGTGGTCTCTGTCCAAAAAGAGGGGCAATCAAGGGCTTAGTTTCTTAACCTTCCTTCACAAAAGCGCAATCTCCGAGGCCTTGTAAAAAATCAATTGACACAACTGTACTGTACCGTTTAGAACAGTACCACGTCTTGGAAATATGGAGGTAATTCAAGGATGTCTGCACTCTCTAGTGACTTGTCGCTTATGCCCGGCCTGCCGCCCGCGCCAAGTGGGCAGCCCGCTCCAGGGATGCCACCCATGCCCGGTTTGCCGCCCATGTCTGGCCTTCCCCCCATGCCGCCCGCAGTGCCTGCGGCTCCTGTCGAGTCGAAATGGCTGACCGATAAGGGTCGTGATATCCGCGATAAGGCCAAGGCGCTTATTCCCCTTATTCGGGAGCAGGCTCGCGAAGGCGAGAAGATTGGCGCCTTGACGCCGGAGGTTCTGAAGGCACTCAGCGATATCGGTATCTACAAGATGGCGATGCCCGCTGAATGGGGCGGCTATGCCCTTGGTGCGCGGGATCTGGTCGAGATTATCGCCACGCTGGGCGAGGCGGATGGATCGGCTGGATGGGCTGGCTTCGTCGCCGTTGGGGTGAAGAACCTGCTGGCTCTTGATGGCGAGGTTGTTGGAGAAGTTCTTGAAGATACCCGGGGTTGGGCTGGCCCTACCGTTGTCGGCGCGTCCGTTTTTGCGACAAAAGTCGGAGAAGGTCGCAAAGTCGAAGGCGGCTGGATGGTCAAGGGCCGCTGGGCTTTCGGTAGCGGATGCAAGCACGCCAAATGGGCGATGCTGGGCATAGAATACGATCCGAAGGTTGCTGGTGGCACAGGGCGCGGCGTTGTTGTCGTTGACCGTTCGAAATATGAGATCCTGGATGACTGGCACGTCATGGGCTTGTCTGGCAGCGCCAGCAACAGCCTTGCCATCAAGGAAGAAGTCTTTGTGCCCGATCGTCGGTTTCTTGACCTGAGCCAATACCCTCTGCGTTTCCAGCAATTGCATACGCGATACCAGGGCTTTGGATATCAGCAGCGTGGGCTTGCCAATCTGGTTACCGTGTCCTTGTGTGATATGTCGATTGCGCTCGGTATGGCGCGTGGGGCACTTTCGTGTTTCGCAGAGCAAGCTAAGAAGCGTCCGCCTTTTTCACTTCCGTATCCGACAATCTCTGACATGGCGTCGGCGCAAGTTGCTGCCGGCAAGGCGCTTGCCATGATCAAGGTCGCCCAGGCCGCTATCGAGAGCTATGCAGACCAGGTCGATGCCAGGACAGCGGAGGGGCAAGACTTTACGCATGACGAGGACTCGGAGATCAGCTTGACCCTCGCTTACGTTGCGAGCCTTTGCGAAGACGCCATTAACCTGCTGCAGAAGACGCTGGGGTCATCGACGATGTCGCTCAACAACCCTATCCAGCGCTTTGTCCGCGACGTTCGTGTACTGGCATCGCACGGTGCCGTGCCGGAACGCGCTAATCTGGAAGCGAAGGGGTCGTAAGTCATGAGCGATTTCACGATCATTGACGGTGTCGCTCATATCCACGAGCCGAAACTTTACGAAACCTGGCTGGACAGGGAGGATTATATTGCGGCCGTGTCGGCATCACCGTCACCGGAAGTTGCCGCAAAAAAGCGACTTCTGGTCGATTTTCAGGTCGACCTTGCCAAGATGGTGCGCGCCAAGTCGGTCGAAGAGAATGTCGTCGATATCATGACGAAATATGCCGACAACGACTATGTTCAGCATGATCCGAATGCGAACGGCAATGGGTTGGCTAACCTGATCGAGTATTTCAGAAAAGTGCCGGTGGATAGAGGTCCGGCGCCTCCGGTGGTCAGCGTCGTTGTCGAGGGGGAGTTGGGATGCGTGATGATGAAACATCCGATGCCGGATCCCACCGCCCCAGGGCAAACCTACGACTGGTATATTCTCACCGTTTTTCGGGTGCGGAATGGAAAGCTGCGTGAGCATTGGAGTGCCTTCCAGAAGATGGCAGCAACCATGATACCGCCAAAGCCGCCACACTAAAGTCTGACGGGTTGGTTTGAGCCAGACAGCTGCTCGGGCTCTTTGTTGGAGATTGCCTTTTAGGGAAGACGGTTGCCAGTTTCTATTGGCAACCACTGGTGAGTGTTGCGTGTGATAAGGCACGCAAATTCATTCCAGCACGCATAAGCCCTGCATAATTTGCACCACGGCTTCGGTTCCAGCAATCGTGCAAGGCGCGCTCTAGACTAATGAAATCAGCAGGTTTGCACACTCTCGTGAACAGATGTCGCGGGTGTGTTTGATCGAACCCATTTGGCGCTAAGTCCAACACACCATCCCGCGCTGGCTGGGATGAGCTTGCCGGCTGAGCGGCCCGATGGAGTGGGCAGATAATCTCTTATTGATAGGAAACAGACAGCCGCAATCGTCGAAAATAAAACCAGCGCCGAGCCCCGTCTTTGGAGGAGGGATCGCCAGGCGTCTGCATTAAAAAAGGGGCATATGTTCCATGGAACAGGCGCAGATTTCGACTATTTCACCTTTCGAGGGAAATACATTACGAACATATTTCAAAAGCTTGGTTGGTGCGCCCAGGAAAGCCAGGATGGCTTTGGCGGGATGCCTGATCTTGATGGTTATCAGTCCTGCCGGTCTTTCGGCTATGACACCTTTTGTGATTGCAGCCTTCTCAGCGGAGACCCATCGGGCGCAGTCCGATGCGCTGCTGATTTTTGTGGCGCTGCCCTTGCTGCTTTCCCCGCTGATTCTGCCGCTCGCTGGCGCATGGGTAGACCGCTGGGGGGCAAGAGCCGTTGCTATACCCGCAGTCATTTTATACGCCGTGACAACCGCGATGATCCCATTGGTCAGCGGAACGATCTGGATCTTGACCCCCATGATCATCCTGGCCGCCTTATTCGGCTTCATGTCCAGCCTTGCCGTGATTTTCAAAATCATCACATGCTGGTTTCCAGAGCATCGGGGGATCGGATTTGCACTGGTTGGGGTGCTTTCAAGCTTTGCCAATGCGCTCTTTTCTCCCTTGTTCCAGTGGTTGATTTATGGAGCGACGAACAGTGATGGGTCGGCTTCTGGCCTCCATCAACTGGGCGGCATCGGTTGGAGCGGTTCCTACTTCGTCGTCGCAGCAACCATCGCTGTTCTTGGCATTCCCTCAGCGCTCTTTCTCATCTCTGAACCTGCCAAGCCGTCTGCCGCCAAGCGCCTTCCCATGCCGGGTTCCCACCTGAATTTGGAGAATGCAGCCGGAATACCGCTCAAGGCGGCGATCAAGACCAAGACCTGGATATTCATCACGCTTTTTCTTGCGATCACCGCAGCTGGCCCGATGACTGTCCGACAGAACTCCGTCGATTTCTTCCAGCAACGTGGTTTTGATCTCAACGACATCGCATTTTCGCAATCTGTTTTGTTCGTAGCTTCGGTCGTCGGTCTTTTTCTCGGCGGCATGATCCTCGATCGCAGCCGACGCCCTTGGGTCATCGCACCCCTGCTCGCCATGGTTCCGATTGGCCTAACCATTGCCTATTTCAACCACGGTTCGGTTTTCCTGCTCTATGTGGCAATGAGCTCTCTCGGATTTGCAACGGGTGCGGAGTCTGCGCTTGGCCCCTTCCTGGTTGCCCGTTATTTCGGACCCAAAGCCTTTGCTCAAATTCAAGGTTTGACACTGGCAATCTGCTCACTGTCCTTCGGCTTGACGCCATTCCTTACCAGCGCAATGGCGACTGCGGCTGGAAGCTATTTCGTCCCGTTTGCCATTCTGACCGGACTGACAGTGGTTGCCGTTGCGCTGGGCACCCTTTTACCGAACTACCCACCAGAATGGCCGACCGGGGCAGAAGTCTCTGGAAAGTAAACCAGCGCCAGGGGGGAGAGGTGCGATGATCCGGTATCGCACAGCAAAAGCGGGATGAGGCCGCTCCCGATACAGCCCTTCCCATGATTGGCGACACAATAACAAGAGGTATCCTATGTTGAACCAAGCACGAGCCTCCGCTGAGCAACTCAGCCCTCACGACCAGGCGGAATTTCGCCGCGCGCTGGGTCACTACCCTACCGGTGTGTGCATTGTGACCGCGCACCATGACAATAAGCCGATTGGCATGACAATTGGCTCATTCACGTCAGTATCCCTGGACCCACCGCTTGTTGGTTTCTTGCCTGCGCATAGCTCGCAAACCTGGCCGTTGATCGAGAAAGCTGGCGCATTCTGCGTGAATATCCTGGCCGATGATCAATCCGATCTTCCGGGGCGGTTTGCGAAACGGGATGCCGATCGCTTTCAGGATATTGCGCACAGCCGTTCCAGCCTTGACCTGCCGGTTTTCGACGGCGTTGTCGCCTGGATCGATTGCACCCTGCACAGCGCGCATGAGGCGGGAGATCACCTCTTCGTCATGGGCAATGTGCTCACACTGAGTGTGGTCCGGGATCGCCCGCCCTTGCTGTTCTGCCGTGGCGCTTTCGGTGGCTTTGCTGCCGGAACCTGATGTGAAAAAGCCTGGCACTTGATGTGAAATAGAAGGAACGAAAATGACTTATTTAATTCGGCAGATGGGACATGTTGTCATCTCCTCGCCTGATCCGCTTGGTGCGGCCAAGGATATTTGTGACGTGGTTGGTCTTCGCATCACGGAGCAGGACGGCGATACGGTCTATCTCTCCAGCAACGATCGCCATCACGAACTCACCTACATCAAGGGCGATGGCAAGGCCGTCGCCTGCGGCCTGGAAGCCGTCAGCGCCGACGCCGTGGACGAGGTGAAGCGACGCGCTCTCTCCGACGGGCTAACCGTCCTCGACGACAAGCCGCTTGGAAAACACTACGACAAGGCCGTGCGGATCGTTGCCCCAGGGGGGGCGATTTTCGAGGTGCATACGCCGATCGCCCGCAATCAGCCGCGGCGGTATAACTATTCGACGCCCGGTGCCCGACCCCGCCGGATCGAGCACATCAACGCTTTCGCGCCGGATACTCATGCCTTCGGCGAGTTCTGCGCAAAGGTGCTGGGTATGAAGCTCTCGGACATGACAGGCGAGGACGGTTTGCGTTGGTACCGCGCCGAAGACGGCTTCCATCACACGATCGCGATGGGACCGGGTGAAAGCGGGCTGCACCATTATGCCTTTGATCTCCATTCGCTTGAGGATCTCGCTGCGATTGCTGACAACCTGACCCTCAAGGACCGGGCGATGGTTTGGGGGCCGGGCCGTCACGGGGCCGGAGGCAATATCTTCACCTATTACGCCGACCCGCATGGTTGCCTGGTGGAAAACTCCATCGAGCTTGACCGCATCGACAATGACGCGACCTACGAGCCACGGACCTGGGATATCTCGGAGGGTCTGGCGGGACGCTGGCTCAATCTCTGGGGCACGCCTCCCACACCCGGTTTCCTGCGTCCCGGCATAGCCTTCGACCCAACGGTCTGATGGGGCAGCACGGTGGACGAATGATGAGCGGGCGTGGTCGGGAGAGAAGACCAGGCCTATACATTGTCCGGTTGCCCGGCTCGGCGTGAGATCTTCTTGGGGCTTGTGTTTGAGGAACACGATCTTCGAGGAACGACGCGCTGTGACTTAAAGTTGCTGCTGGCAATGTTGCGCTGGAAGCCATGGGTGGCAGCTTTTGGGCAAACCCCACCCCATTATTCGGGGAGGGGGTCGGATCGACCGGCTCAGCCGCCGATCCGACCGAGAGGAAGCGTGCGCTGGGAGGCCGCACGCCATACCTGAAAGAAGAGGAGGAGGAAGCCTTGAAACAGGCAATGATGACGCATGCCGTCGCCAATCCTGGGACGAATAGTGACTTCGATCACAATGACCATGCGGCACAAATACGCGGAACCTCGTGGTCGATCGTTACTCGCTACCGCGTTAAAGGCGCTGCGCTTCTGTCGGATGTTCACCGGCCGAAACAGCCGAGGCCATGGCAGCCAAGTCCGCCGCGCCGGTATTGGTCGAAAGAACGGCCAACCTTTCGGCATCCTGTGTCTCATCTTTCATAATCAGCGTTGCGAGCATTGTTTCGATGATGTCGATCCCAGCACGTGCGGGCGATCGGCGTCGGATCAGCAGGGCTTTCTTCGCTTCGTCAGGACCATACGGGAGGTGGTCCTGGTCGACTTGGCAGTCTGCGACGTCGCTTTGTCAAAGGCTTCACCGCAGCACGGTCGCAATGAGGAACAGTCAATCAAACCAAATGCAACGGAGTGAGCAGGTTCGATTCTTAGGGGAGGATAATAATGCGAATTCTATACATGATCACTATACCGTTGCTGATTGCAACTATGACCCCAGCCTTTGCCATCGATCCGGAGATCGGTACGCAAGAACCACCTTTTCTGGATGGTCCGCCACCCGTCTATTCCGGTCCGCTTGCGGAAGCCGGGAGATGGCTCCATGACAATGGGATCGATCTGCGCGTTGACTATATCAACATCGCTCAGAGCGCGACTGCCTATGGCTTCAGAAAAGTCGGCTATGGATCGTTCCTTATCGACGTTACCGGCAATCTCACGCCTGATCTTCGGATCAGATTTGCCGAAACGGTGAACATGCCAAATAAGAATGTCACCGGCAACTTAACCGCCTTTCTTCCGCCGGTCACCGGCACCACCGATACGGCTCTCGCCCGGTTTTCGCTTGAGGCAGATTTTCTGGATGACCGCTTGACCATAGAAGTGGGCCGGATTGGATTGGCTCGGGACTTTTCGATCAGGG
Source organism: Agrobacterium vitis (assembly GCF_037039395.1). Lineage (NCBI taxonomy): Bacteria > Pseudomonadati > Pseudomonadota > Alphaproteobacteria > Hyphomicrobiales > Rhizobiaceae > Gillisella > Gillisella vitis. The sequence continues at coordinate 379,181 of NZ_CP146244.1, forward strand.
GCTTTTGCGGCGGTATCAGCTCTATAAACGCGACACAGGGGCTGAGCCTCAACTTGCCGGATGATGTGCGTTCCGTGTGGGGCGGGCGAGCAGCCTATAAACTGACGTCCAACACGACTTTAGCCTTCGGTTTGATCGAGGATAATCCGGACAACTGGCAGAATGGCGAAGGTTGGGAATGGGGCGTTGGAGACGCCGAAGGCTATATTGCCGTTGCCAACGTCCGCCATATCGAAACCTTTCTGGACAGTGACAAGCCGTTTAAACTTGAAGCTGGAGCCTATTTTCGGTCCACGCCTTATGAGGATACGCTTTACAACAGTGGATGGGGAAATCCGACTTACGGCGCTAATACCAAGATCGTCACGCATGATAGCGGAACGACCGCAGTATATGCGCACACCCGCAAGGTGGTTTGGAGCAATCCCTCGGGTAGTTTCAATCCGGAAAATGTCGCTTTTTACGGCGGCATTTTGCATTACTTCGGTGAAGGTCATTCCTATCCATGGGAAGCTTATGCAGGTGTTGAATATTCGGGGTTCTGGCAAGCCAATCCGCTGGCAAGTGTCGGCGCCTCTGTTCACTATATTCGCATCAGCGAGGAGCGAGCCGAGTACGAGCGCAATGCGCGGCGGTTCTTCTCAGGCGTCGATCAGAAGCAGCCACAAGACATGTTCATGTTCGATGTGCATGGAAGCACAGGTGTTTTCGGCAATGGCATTCTGGATTTCGGTGCGGCCTATATCATCAATCCGAACTCCGCTTTCGCTGATTTTTCTACCGCACGGCAGAAGGATGGCGTCGTCATTTATGCGGCGCTCGCATTTGACTTGAGTACCGTCCTTGGACTTTCTCCCCGGAGAGGTCCCTGAGCAAAGTCAGAGAACAGTCTCTAACCTTTTCGCTTGACGAGGCATTAAAAAATATATTTTTTATGATAAAATATTTTATAATGGGAAGGGAGGTTCCTATGACTGATCTGATTTACCCCCCACCAGTGTAATGCCACTCCGCATTTTACGAACGCGGATTGTTGAGACGGGCAGCCAGTCATCAGAGGTCCACTGGATGGTTATGTCGCCGTTCAGCGCCATCTGTCATATTCGATGGGAGATCGATTTATGGGGTTCAAATTCAATCAGGAGTTCCGCTATCGGATGCCCACGGTATTCGGGCCGGCCGTAGGTCCCCGCCAAAAGCCGGGCGGCGGCATGTGGGCTCTGGAAGAAACCGGTACGATGAATGCGGAATGGATGGCCATTACCTATCGCACCAGTGCGGATAAGTTAGAGGCGCTTCTGCCTCCGGGAATGAGCTTGCGTGGTGAGCCGCTCATCAGTGTCTCCTGCGCCTGGTTCAAGAATCTTTATTGGCTTGCAGGGCGTGGCTACGGCATTTTATCGATTGATTTTCCGGTAACTTATCAAGGCAAGACCGAACGATTGGAGGGGTCTTTCTGCCCGGTTATCTGGGAGGGCGCGCCCGATGCGATCCTGACTGGGCGGGATGAAATGGGCTTTCCAAAACTGTTTTGCGATATGCCGGAAATCGCCTGGGATAAGGAGAAAGCCACCGCATCCTGCGAAGCATCGTGGTTCGGCTTTAAATTTTTCGACATTGCTCTTGGTGAAATGGAAGAGGATGACGCCCCGCCAAGCCTGCCTGGTTCCGGCGGTGGCGCTGCCATGTACTATAAATACGTACCTCGGACGAACCCGTTTCAGGGCGGGGGAGCAGACGTCGCTTATATCACGACGCCAGCGCCACCGCCGGGAGCGGGCAAGCCGGATGCCATCAATTTCGATGGATATGAGTTCAAGCGCTGGCGGGCTAAGGGCAGCTTTAACTGGCACAAGGCGACGTTTGAACAGCTCCCGACAACCTTTCATATCGTCAACGCCGTGGCAGATATGCCGTGTTTTGAAATCGTCAAAACCGAAATGGTGGCCTTTTCAGGTCCGGGAATTGGCGTTTCGGTCAATAGCATCCGCCCCGTAGAGCCGGGCCATCAGGAATAAGGACAATAGAATGAAACTGGCAAGATTTATTGTCGAGGGAAAGCCTCGGCTCGGTAAAGTCGTGGGCTCTCAAATCATTGATCTGAGTTCCGCAGCTCCTGAATGCGGAAGCTCAATGAAGGCGCTGATTGAGCGGTTGGATGAATTAAGACCGGCTTTGGAAGCGCTTGATGGCCCTTCTTTCGTACTGGCTGATGTTCAGCTTGCTGCACCAATCGCCGATCCCAGGAAGTTTCTCGCGATAGGAATGAATTACAGGGCCCATGCCGAGGAAGCAGCCGCCGCAGGAATACCCACGCCAAAGTCGCAATTGTGGTTCAACAAACAGGTCACCTGCATCAATGGACCCTATGACGACGTGGTGCTGCCCAGCGTGTCCGAAAAGGTCGATTATGAAGCTGAGCTGGGTTTCATCATTGGCAAGCGGTGCCGCCATGTGAAGCGCGAAGACGCGCAATCGGTGATCGCCGGGTATTTCGTTGCCAATGATGTCACCGCCAGAGACTGGCAGTTCCGTTCACCGACCTATACGCTTGGCAAGAGCTTTGATACCCACGGCCCCATCGGCCCCTGGATCACGACGGCGGACGAGGTTCCGGATCCGCACAATTTGACGCTGTCCCTCTCTCTGAATGGCGAGGAAAGGCAGCGCACGTCTACGGGCGATATGATCTACGATATCTGGGATCAGATTTCCTATCTCTCAACCGTTATGACCCTTGAGCCGGGTGACATCATCATAACGGGAACGCCGTCCAATGTTGGGATTGCAACCGATACCTTCATGAAGCCGGGCGATGTCGTTCGCGTCGAGGTAAACGGGTTGGGATCAATCGAAAACCGGTTCGTTGCCGAAGAGCGATAATCCATCAACGTTGATTGGCAGATAGCCAATTGAGATACTCTGCCTTTAGGGTCTGTCTGGTTCAACCTGAACCGGCCAGACCCTTGCAACCGCACGACCCTATGCCAGATGAGAAAGCAGGCCCTCCCTCCTCATCACCCTGAATTTCTCCTAGAGGAACCGCAGACCGCCAGCCGCCTTTGTGCGTTTTATAAAACGCACGGCGCTGTAGGCGGCAATCTTTCCAGCAAGCGCAATGCTATATCCGGGCTCCGAATTGATGATCCGCCGGTTGATCGCCGAGGCGGACATATTCAGTTTTTCAGCGGCTCCCCGGAAAGAGCCAGTGCGGCGACGGCATCCGCCGAGATTGCGGAGGAGAGATGAGTTGCATTCGGTGGCCCCAGCGTTTCATTTTCTCGAACGATAAAGCCGGAAAACTGTGCTTGTCATTCGATTTTTCATCGCGCACCCTCAACCCGATTTTGCAAGGAGTATGACAATGACATTCTCGTCTGTGGCCGGACTCGATCACGAATATTTCCTTCGTCTGAGTTTCAAAGTCGCGCTCAGGGCTCAAGAAACAGGCAACCATCCTTTCGGGGCTATTCTGGTCGGGCCGGATGGCGAGGTGCTGATGGAACAGGAAAACGCCTATAACCCGACGCGCGATATGACCGGGCATGCAGAACGGGTTCTGATGACCCGCGCCTCGCAAGCTTACACGCCCGAACGCCTGCATCAATGCACCATGTATACATCAGCCGAGCCCTGCGCCATGTGTGCCGGTGCAGCCTATTGGGCTGGGATTGGGCGGGTGGTTTTTGGCTTGAGCGAGAGCCAATTAAAGGCGATGACAGGAAATCATCCCGAAAATCCGACACTCGATCTGCCATGCCGCGTGGTTTTCGCGGCGGGCCAACGCCGCGTCGAGGTTATCGGCCCTTTGTTGAGCGAAGAGGCCGCCAAATTGCATGACAATGCCTGGGGTTGATGGCGGAGGATTGTCGGGGGTATGTTGGTGTGGGAGCTGGTGATCCGGCTTACGAACGTGAATGGCTGTCGTTATTTCCCGTATTTGAAAAGAGGCCGTCAAAGGGGCCGTCTAAACGCAAAAGGAGATCACTTGTCTTGCGTAGATGTGCTTCAAGCCGAGAACATGCGAGTTCTGTGTCGCGCGCCAGGACGGCTTCAGCGATTTCTGCATGCTCAATGTCAACGTGACGGGGCTCTTTCATGAACGGGACCGCCATGCGTCTATATCGCTCGACCTGCCAGAACATCGAGTCGCGAAGCTTCAGCCACCAGCGACTATCGCATGCGATAACCAAGGCATCATGGAATGCCGCATGAAGTTCAGTCCAGGCCGGATTAACGGTATCGCTGCCGTTAGGGTCAGACATCGAGGTATGGTGCAGTTGATGGCTGATATCTTTGATATGACCTTCCCAGGCTAAGGACCCCTTGGTAATCGATCGGCGAAGGCAGCGAAGTTCGATTTCTATCCGTACCTCGGTCAAATCCTTTAAATCTTCGATCGAGATCGGGGTCACGTGAAATCCGCGCTGAGCCTCTGCGACAACCAGTCCATCGGATGTCAGACGCGCCAAAGCCTCCCGCACCGCCCCAGGGCTAACGCCAAGTTGCTGGCACAGAGTATCGATCTTGAGCTTCGACCCGGGCATAAAGCGGCCGTTGAGCAAGCCATGGCGGAGAACCTCATAGGTTTCCAGGGTGCGGGATCGTACTGTCATCTCCACACTTCTATCTTATTTCTATGAAAATATATTTTTTGAGATTCTGTATATACGGAGCTAAAAGCACGCACAATCCGGAGGCCTCCATTGGCCTCCCGATTCATACCAAGTCTCTGACATGCTCATGCATCCTCGACTTGAAGAAATTGAAAATATCACAAATACATCAGAGGCTTGAGATATTTTCAAACGGAATACGAAGAGTCATTTTTAATGAATCTTCGTATCACAGATCTCGTTCCCTCCAGACAGTACGGCTTTTGTTTTCAGTTCGTGCATCATCGCTAACAGGCATTGACAGACCGTGACGTTCCGATAGTCTTTAATTATGATCTGTATTGCGTAATTATAGAATAATAAAAGGGGAATGTCATGAAACGCAAATTGGGATTGCTGGCAACGCTGGCATTTGCACTTTTACCTGGACTTGCACTCTTGCCGGGGCAGGGTCTGGCGCAGGACAAGGGCGGGGTCATTAACGTCGCAACCATTGGTGAACCACCTACACTGGACCCGATGGCATCAACTGCTGACCTGGTCGGAATGACCACACAGCATATGTTTGAAACGCTGTTTACCTTCGATGACAAATGGAATGTCATTCCGCTGTTGGCTGAGACCATGCCCGCCATTACCGATGAGGGCAAAACCTACGACATCACCTTGCGCGCTGGCGTGAAATTTCATGATGGCTCGGTGATGACCTCCACTGACGTGGTGGCCTCGATTGAGCGGTGGCTTGCAACGGCATCACGCGGCAAACAGGTTGTGGCCTATATCGACACGGTAACCGCGCAGGGCGACAATGCCATTCGCATCACGCTGAAAAAGCCTTATGCGCCGCTGTTATCGCTGCTGGCCTTCAACAATTCCGCAGCGGTGATCATTCCAAAATCCACCATTGCCGATCCTTTGACGAAATTCATCGGCACCGGCCCCTATATGCTGAAAGAGCGCAAGCCAGACCAATATATTCAGCTGGTGCGGTTTGATGGTTATACACCCAGAACCGATGCCGCAAACGGCTTTGGGGGTGCGCGCAAAGCCATTCTGGATGAAATCCGCTTCATTCCCGTGCCGGATGCCAATACACGGCTTGAGGGCGCTGTCTCCGGTCAGTTTGACTACACGGATTCTCTCGCACCCGAGAGCTATGACCGCCTGAAAGGCTCGAAAGCCTCTGACCCAGTGGTACTCAAGCCCTATGGTGCGCCGGTGTTTGTGATGAACACCAAGCAGGGCATCATGACCAGCAAGACCCTGCGCCATGCCGTTCAGGTGGCATTGAACCCTGAGGACATGTTGCTGGCCGCCTTTGGCAACCCGGAATTCTTTGCTGTCGATGGTGCGATCTATCCTGAAGGCTATGCCTGGCACACCAAGGAAGGCATTGCTCGTTACGGCAGTGGCGACCCTGAAGCCGCCGCCAAGTTGATGAAAGAGGCGGGCTATGATGGCAAGCCAGTGCGCATTCTCACCAGCCGCCAATATGAGTTTCACTATAAAATGGCGCAGGTGGCAGCCGAATATCTGAAAGCGGCTGGCTTCAAGGTTGATCTGCAAATCTATGATTGGGCAACGCTGACAACGCGCCGTGCAGACCCTGCCTTGTGGGATATTTTCATCACCCACGGCCCGTTTCCGCCAGAGCCTGTGCTGAATGGTTGGATGTCGGATAGCTATCCCGGCTGGTGGTCTACTCCAGAGAAGACCAAGGCAATTGAGCCGTTCATTGCCGAGTCTGATCCTGCCAAGCGCCAGAAGCTTTTCGCGGAGATTCAGAAGACCTTCTATGAGGATGCCCCTGTGTTCAAGGTTGGTGATTTCAATGCGCTTTCGGCCAAGGCCAAGACGCTTGAGGGCTTTCATCCATCGCCATGGCCTTACTTCTGGAATGTCAGCTCCAAAAAGTAAGCCATCTCTTACCGTCTGAGTAAAGAAACACATCATGTCGAGATCCTTTCCTCCTGATTTTCTCTGGGGCGTGGCGGCCTCTGCCTTTCAAACGGAAGGTGCTGTCCATGCCGATGGGCGCGGCCAAAGTGTGTGGGATGTTTACAGCCACACACCGGGCCGCACCACCAATGGCGATACCGCCGATATCGCCTGCGACCATTACCACCGCTACCCGGAAGACATCGCGCTGATGCGCGGGCTTGGGGTGAAGGCCTATCGGCTTTCCACCGCTTGGCCGCGTATTTTCCCAACCGGCAGTGGGCAGGTGAACCAGCGGGGATTGGATTTCTACGACCGGGTGATCGATCTGGCCTTGCATGAGGGAATTGAGCCGTGGATTTGCCTGCATCATTGGGACATGCCCGTCACAGTGGAAGAGAATGGCGGCTGGCGCAATCGCGATACGGCGAAGGTTTTTGCCGATTACGCCGCCGTTGTCGCCAGGCATTTTGGTGATCGGGTCAAACGCTTTGCGCCGATCAACGAGCCGAATGTGATTCCGTGGGTGGCCTATAATGTCGGGCGTCATGCGCCCGGAAAGCAGGATTATCCCTCCAGCCTTCAGGCCATTCACACACTCAATCTCGCCCATGGTTACTCGGTGTCAGCAGTGCGGGCAGAAGCGCCGCAAGCCGAGGTGGGCAATATTGTTTCTCTTGGCCCGGTGCGTCCACATTATGACGATGCGGCCCATGAAGAAGCGCGAGTTCTGGGCGATTGCCTGTGGCGCAGGGTGACTGTTGATCCGCTCTGGCTCGGCACCTACCCAGAGCCGATTGCGGATGCCATGCAGCCCTTCATTCAACCCGGTGATATGGACGCCATTTCGCAAAAAATGGATTTTTTCGGCCTCAACCACTATAATCCGGTGTTTGTTGGCCCGAATAAAACCACCACCTTTGGCGTATCGGAAACAGCACCCCCGACAGGCATGGGACCACTCACCGATGTCAACTGGGTGGTCGATCCGGCAGCCTTTCTGGAACAGATCCGGGACACCAGCGCCCGCTATGGCAAGCCAACCATTTACATCACTGAAAACGGTGCCTCCTACCCGGATGCCCTTGGCCCAGACCGGAAGGTGATCGACAATGACCGCATCGCCTATTTCAACCTCTATTTGAATGCGCTGCTGGATGCGCTGGATGAGGGCCATGATATCAGAGGCTATTTCGCCTGGTCGCTGATGGATAATTTCGAATGGGGCCGCGGCTATTCCAAGCGGTTTGGCTTGGTTTACGTCGATAATCCCACTCTGCAACGCATTCCCAAACAATCCTATCATTGGCTCAGCGATGTGATTGCCGCCAATGCCCTATAAATCCAAGCGACGAGAGGGCAGATCATGATCAGCTATATCGTCAAGCGCCTGCTTGGCATGATTGTGGTGATGTTTCTGGTGGTGACCATTGTGTTCATCATCGTGCGCGTCACCCCCGGCGATCCCGCAGCCGTCATGCTGGGGCCGGATGCGTCAGCCCAAGATGTTGCCGATCTGCGCTCCAAGCTGGGGCTGGATCAATCGCTGATCTCGCAATACGTATTTTATATCGGGGCCTTGTTGACAGGTGATCTGGGCCGCTCGATCTTTCTGGATATGCCAGTGGGCGCTGCCCTATTGCAGCGGGCCGAGCCAACCTTTTTCCTCACGCTGTTTGCGCTGCTGATTGCCTGCGTGCTGGCGCTTCCCATTGGTATTTATGCCGCCTATCGGCGCGGCTCATGGCTCGATCAAGCGGTGACGGCCATTGCCATGCTGGCGGCCAGCATTCCCAGCTTTTGGCTGGGGTTGATCCTGATGCAGTTCTTTGCGGTGAAGTTGCAACTCTTTCCCGTCTCCGGCTATGGCGGACCGGGCACAAGTTTTCTGGAGCGGATGTACCATCTGGCTTTGCCAGCCATTGCGCTGGGTCTGGTCTCATCATCCCTGATCCTGCGCTTTACCCGTGCCTCTATGCTGGATGTGCTGGGCGATGATTTTGTGCGCACCGCCCGCGCCAAAGGCCTGCAAGAGCGGCATGTGGTGCTGCGCCATGCGCTGAAAAACGCCTTGATCCCCATCCTCACCGTGGTGGGACTGACGGCGGCGGTGCTGATTTCCGGCGCGGTTGTCACCGAGACGGTGTTTGGCCTGCCCGGCATTGGCAGTCTCGTGGTCTCTGCCGTTTTGCGCCGCGATTATCCGGTTATCCAAGGGGCCTTGCTGGTGATTGCTGGCCTCTACGTGCTGGTGAATTTCGCCATTGATATGCTCTATCTGCTGATTGATCCGAGGGTGCGTTACTGATGACCCAACCCATATCCTTTGAGAGCGCACCCCCACCGCAATCAGAAACCCTGCGCTTTCTGCGCCGCCTTTTGCGCCGCAAGACGGTGGCGATTGGCCTGTGCATTCTCGCCATCTTCGTGCTTTTGGCAGTGTTGGCACCATGGATCGCCCCTTATTCTCACTATAAACTCTCGATCATGAATCGGCTAAAACCACCGAGCGGAACCTATTGGTTTGGCACCGATGAGTTTGGACGCGATGTGTTTTCACGCACGATTTATGCGGGGCGACTGTCTTTGCTGGTTGGGGCGTCGGTGGTGGTGCTGTCATCGCTGATCGGCGTCACGCTTGGGCTGCTTGCGGGCTTTTTTCACCGTCTGGACACCCCCATCGCCCGGCTGATTGATGCGATGATGGCCTTTCCCGATATTCTGCTGGCCATCGCATTGGTAGCGGCCCTTGGGCCATCGCTCACCACGGTGATCATTGCACTTTCAGTGGTTTACGCCCCCCGATTGGCCCGGATTGTGCGAGCCTCAACACTGGTGATCCGCGAGCTACCCTATATCGAAGCGGCCCGTGCGCTTGGTATTTCCACCACACACATCATGGTGCGGCATGTGCTGCGCAATCTGATGTCGCCCATTCTGGTGCAGGCTACATTTTTGTTTGCCAGCGCCATGTTGGCTGAGGCTGGCCTGTCGTTTCTGGGCGTTGGCGTCAGCCCGGAAATCCCCACCTGGGGCACGATGATTGCGGCTGGTCGGCAATATGTCGATCAGGCCGACTGGATGACGCTGTTTCCCGGTTTTGCCATCATTCTCTCTGTGATGTCGCTTCAGATCGTCGGTGACGGTTTGCGCGACATGCTCGACCCAAGACTGCAAAAGGATATTTGACCATGCTCCCTCAGGAACAAGGCTTGGGCCTCCTGCTGTTGAAAAACCTCCGCCCTCTGGCCTTTGGCGCGGCAACGCCCCCGCAAGTCATCGATATTTTGATCGGCGCTGATGGCAAGATCATCAAGGTTGGGCAAGATATTGCCCTGACAGAAGATGCCGAAGTGATCGACGGCAAAGGCGCGTGGATCTCGCCCGGCTGGGTCGATCTGCATGTGCATATCTGGCATGGCGGCACGGATATTTCCATTCGCCCATCGGAATGCGGGGCTGAACGCGGCGTGACCACGCTGGTCGATGCAGGCTCCGCTGGAGAGGCGAATTTCCACGGCTTTCGCGAATATATCATTGAGCCATCGCGCGAGCGGATCAAAGCCTTCTTGAACCTCGGCTCGATTGGTCTGGTGGCCTGCAACCGCGTGCCGGAACTGCGCGACATCAAGGATATCGATCTCGACCGTATTCTGGAATGCTACGCCGACAACAGTGAGCATATCGTTGGCCTGAAAGTGCGCGCCAGCCATGTTATTACCGGATCATGGGGCGTAACTCCGGTCAAACTCGGCAAGAAAATCGCCAAAATCCTGAAAATTCCGATGATGGTGCATGTGGGCGAACCGCCAGCACTTTACGATGAAGTGCTGGAAATTCTAGGCCCCGGCGATGTCATCACCCATTGCTTCAACGGCAAGGCCGGGTCCAGCATCATGGAAGACGAAGACCTCTATAACCTCGCCGAGCGCTGTGCAGGCGAAGGTATCCGGCTGGATATCGGCCATGGCGGTGCATCCTTCTCGTTCAAAGTGGCAGAAGCGGCCATCAAACGGGGGCTTTTGCCCTTTTCCATCTCCACCGATCTGCATGGGCATTCGATGAATTTCCCGGTCTGGGATCTGGCCACCACCATGTCCAAACTGCTCTCGGTGGGCATGCCGTTTGAAAAGGTGGTGGAGGCCGTCACCCATGCGCCAGCCTCCGTTATCCGCCTGTCGATGCAGGATCGGCTTACACCGGGAGCGCGGGCCGATTTCACCATTTTCGATCTGGTCGATTCCGATCTCGAAGCAACCGATTCCAATGGCGATGTTGCCCGCCTCACCCAGCTGTTTGAGCCACGCCATGCCGTGATTGGCCGTGAGGCCATTGCTGCCAGCCGCTACATTCCGCGCGCCCGCAAACTGGTGCGCCACAGCCATGGGTATTCGTGGCGCTGAAATGCTTTTGATAATTCTACAGTCTGTCTGGTCCAGATTGAACCAGACAGACTGTAGATTCTTTTGTTGTCGTTTGTCTTTTCGGGAAAACCGGATTCCACTTTTCCCTGACAAACTCTAGAACTGGAAACCGCGTGAGCATGACTTCACCCTCCACCGATGCCGGATTGCCAACACCCTATGAGCGCCTTGCCGCACTGGGCATTGCGCTGCCGCCATCCCCACCGCCAATCGCCAATTTTGTCACCCATGTGCGGGAAGGCAATCTGCTGTTCCTCTCCGGTCAAGGCCCACGCGAGGCAGATGGCTTTCTCTACTCCGGCAAGGTTGGTGACGACGTGCCGCTGGAAGACGCCTATCGCCACGCCCGCCTCACTGGCATTAACCTGATAGCCGTGATGCATGATGCGCTGGGTGATCTCTGCCGCGTGCGCAAAATTGTCAAAATGCTCGGCATGGTCAATGCCGCGCCGGATTTTCGCGATCATCCGCAGGTGATCAATGGCTGTTCAGACCTGTTCATGGAGGTGTTTGGGCAAGCAGGCCAGCACGCCCGCTCGGCGGTTGGGTTTGGCTCGCTTCCCGGCAATATCACCGTGGAAATCGAAGTGATTGTGGCATTGCACGAATGAAAAAGGCCCTCTCAGTGACCCCGCCAGCCCATGCGTTTTTCGATCCGCTCCGCCGATGCCTTGACATGGCCAACATAGGGATTGCCTTCAGAAAACGCCTTCTGCTCTGGCAAGACGATGGAGATGGTGGCGACACAGACACCATCCCGATCACAAATCGGCGAGGCAATGCAGGCCACCGCATAATCGGATTCGCCTGCCTGAATCGACAGACGCTGCTGGAAGGCGCGCGCCGCCGCATCGGAGAGCGTTTGTGCATCAATCTCCGCCCGGCCGGTTGGCGACGAGCGGGCGCAATGGGCAAACAACTCAATGCGCTCACTCGCAGGCAAATGACCAACGAGAAGGCGGCCAGAGGCCGTCCAATTCAGGGGAACACGAGTACCAACGCGCGAGGCGACCTGAAAATGGCTTGGCCCCTCGGCCATGGCCAGCACCAGCATATGGTCATTGTCGCGCCCGCACACTTGCACGGTTTCACCCGCCTCGCGGCACAAATCGTGCATTTCCTGCGTGGCAATGCCGATGAAATCCAGCGAACGGGAATAGGCGAGGCCATAATGATAGAGACGAGGGCCGAGCCAGATGGCACCATCCGCACTTCGGGTCAGCATGTTCTTGTCCACCAGATCATCAATGATGGTGTAAATGGTGGACAATGGCGCACCAACCGCCTTGGCAATGGCATAAGGACCAACGGGGGCGCCCGTTTCATACAGATGATCCAGCACCTGCAAGGCGCGGTCCATGCCGCTGACGCGAGAGCGCCGCTCCGCCGGGGCCTCAGCGGGCTGGCTGTCTGCGGCAACCGATACCGTGCGTGCCTTGCTATCCATCATGCGATCCTTACCTGAATGATCGGCTATTACATTATAACGGCATAGCTGTCGATTGTAGAAATGACGGGCCTTTGCCCACAAGAAGTGGAAAAGCTTATGACCAACGATATTCGCACCCAGCTCGGCCTTCGCCCTGTGATCAATGTTTCGGGCACCATGACCAGCCTTGGCGCATCCATTGTGGTGCCAGACGCCATTGCCGCCATGACGGCCATTCTGCCGCAATTTGTGGAGATCAGTGATCTTCAGCGCAAGGCCAGCGCCATTATTGCGCGGCTAACCGGGGCTGAAGCAGGCTTTATCACCGCTTCATGCTCGGCAGGCATCAGCCTTGCCGTGGCAGGCACCATTACCGGGCCGGATCTGCTGGCCATTGAAAAACTGCCCGATGTCAGCACAACCAAAAACGAAGTGCTGGTACAGATGGGCCATCTGGTCAGCTACGGTGCCCCAGTCGATCAATCCATCCGTCTGGCTGGCGGCAAGGTGGTGCTGGTGGGGCAGGCAACGTCTGCGCACCGCTACCATATGGAAAATGCCATTACCGAAAACACCGCCGCCGCCGTCTATGTCGTTTCTCACCATGTGGTGCATTATGGCCTTCTGCATCTGAAGGAATTTGTCGAGATCGCCCATGCGCGCGGCGTGCCCGTGATTGTCGATGCCGCATCGGAATATGACCTGCGGATTTTCCTCGATCAGGGCGCGGATATTGCTCTCTATTCCGGCCATAAATTCCTCGGCGGCCCCACATCCGGCATTGTTGCCGGGCGCAAGGATCTGGTGCGCAATGCCTATTTGCAAAACATGGGCATTGGCCGGGGTATGAAAGTGGGCAAGGAAAGCGTCTTTGGCGTTATGGCAGCGCTGGAAGTATGGGAAAAGCGTGATCATGCAGCGGTGCGTGCGCGTGAAACCGGCTATTTGCACCTTTGGAAAGGTGCACTGGATGGCCGGCCCGGCGTGACGGCCTTGATAGAGCCAGACCCAACCCACAATCCGCTGGATCGGCTGCGGGTGATCCTCTCACCACAAGAAGCCCATATCAGCGCCTATGATCTGGCCGGAGCACTGGCCCGGGGTAATCCACCGATCATCGTTCGCGACCATGAGGCAGAACATCATTATTTCTATCTTGATCCCTGCAATCTGCATCCGGGCCAAGAGATCATCGTGCGTGACCGTCTGGTGGAAGAACTCGACAAGGCTAGAGCGTCGAATGAAGTGATCAACACGCCGCATGAAGAATGGGGCCGCCATCGCTTCGATTCCATGCTGCGCTGGCCGGATTGATCACCGCCCTCGCTCGGCTTTGGCGATTGCACCGAAATTGTAATGGTGTCCATGCCAATGATCGTCAGGAATGACGGTTTGAAGTCAGCGTGAAATTTACCGGTCACATTTCCATCGGAAATCCGTCGAGCGGAAGGCAGAAACAGAACGATCAGCGGTTTGACAAACCTCCCTCCGCTCATTTCAGGGTCGCGCTCCAGCGCCTATCCTTGGTCGAACGCTTCTTACCATTCGCGCTATCGCTTTATTTAGGGGAGTTCGATATAAATATCGCATCACCGTGCGAGCACTGAATGTATCCTTGGTCTGAACTCCTTGCGAACCTGGCAATCGTTGCCATCACAACGTCGACCTGGACATTCGTCCGGCCACACCTCGTTTGCCAGGGACCACGCGCCTTTTCGTTGATTTTTGGCTGCCTCATGGCGGTTGGGCTGGTCGCCACCATGGCCTTGCCGTTTCGCTTCACCGACGGTGTTTTCCTGGACACCCGGTATACATTTCTCGCCATATCGGGTTTCTTCGGCGGCCCCATTGCGGCCTTCCCACCACTTATTGTGGGAATTATCAGGCGATTGATGATCGGAGGCGTGGGTATCTCGGTTGGCATCCCGCAAATCATCGCGGCTGCATGCATTGGTGTCATCGCAAGCCGATTGCTTCGCGGCAATATCCCGACTTTCCCGCAGATCGCAGCGCTTGCTCTGTTCGTCGCAGTCAGCGGCGTAGCCGGCTTCTTCTTTGTCCGTCCCTTTGAGGTCTGGGGCAATATGATTGTCGTGACGGTCGGTCCATTCATGGTGGTCTTGTTTGGAGCCACCCTCTTATCCGCCCTTGCCATTGCGCAGGAGATGAAGCGGACAAGGCTTGAAAGGGATTTGGCCGCGGCAAAGATCCGTCTAGCCGATGCGCTCGCGACCATGGCGGATGGCCTGGCACTTTTCGACCGCGATGGGGTGCTGGTTTTCACCAATCAAAGATACCTCGATATCTTCAAGGAAACGGCGGATGTCAGGGTGCCCGGGAAAAACATCCGGGAAATCTTGCGGACATCCTTCGAACGCAGTGAAGAAGCGCGCGTGGAACCGGATGTCGATCCGGTCATCGATCGCGTTGCGGAAGGCCTGTTCCGGCCCAGCGATCGCCTGATCCAACTGGCCGACGGACGTTCAATCGAGGCAAGAACGCGGGTCACGGGCGAGGGGGAGGCAATGATCGTTTACTCGGATATCACCCTTCATTGTCAACGAGAGGCGCGGTTGCATGAGTTGAACGATCGCTTGTCGGCACTGGCAGATACGGATGAATTGACTGGTTTGATGAACCGCCGTGGCTTGGAAGCATCCATGGACCAGGCTTTTGACCGAGCCAAGGATCAGGGCGCCAATGTCGGCCTTCTTCTTATTGATGTCGATTGGTTCAAGGCTTATAACGACACCTATGGCCATCCCGCCGGGGATAAATGTCTTCAGATTGTCGCCAACACGGTTCATGCGACGTCCAGGTCATTCGCGGGAAGCATTGTGGCGCGATATGGTGGGGAGGAACTGACCGTCGTATTGCCGAATGCATCGATATCCGAAACCGAGGCAGTTGCCAGGCTCGTGTGTGCAGCGGTGCGTACTCTGGCCATCGAGCATGTTGGAAGCGAAAAGCGCATCGTCACGGTGAGCGTCGGGGCCGCTAATCTGAAATCGATGCCGGGCCTGCGCAAGACGGACCTCCTTCTGCAGGCTGACGCAGCGCTCTATGCAGCCAAGGCGGCGGGGAGGGACTGTATCCAGACAGCTCCTGATCTCCTTCCGACCGCCAGACGCGCCGACAGCCGTTGACTTTGGATGGTCAGCCGCTCGCATCCTGTTTGCATCAAATGTCAAAGATGCGCAAACACTCCGAATTTCAGGAATATCCGTTGCGGCAAAGCCGTCAGTGGAGTCTAATGCCTGACAAGACGATGGGCTTGTTACAGCAATCGTGCTGCTTTCCACGATATTCTGTGCCACCGCTACTCCAGTTTGGCGATTGAATGACGATATTTTCTGTCCGGCATATTACCTCATATCGGTATAAGAGACCGGTCGAATTCGGCGAGCACAGATTGATGTTCCGGCCGCGGGATAGTTTTGACCAAACACTTCTGAGCTCTCATCTGGATGTCGATCCAAAACCTGACTACATCAGGTGGATCCATGATGTGTTTGGCAATTGCGTTGCGCTGGTGGGGTTTACCGGTAAGGCGCGGGAACTCTGTTTCGGGACCACGATCCGCCTGGACCATACCCAGCAGGTTGAAATGGATCTGCAGATCGATGCAGAAGCTCTCCACTATCCTTTTGCATATGACCCGGAGGAAGTTGTCGATCTGGAACGGACAATCAAACGGCATTTTCCAGATCCGGACGATGAGGTTGGCAGATGGACACGGCAATTTGTGCGGATCGGTCAGCCAACTGAAACCGGTCGCCTGCTGATGACCCTTTGTTATGCGATCCATGAGAGTTTTATCTATGCCCGGCGCCTTGAGCATGGAACGCAGACACCGCTTGAGACGCTCCGGCTTCGCCGTGGCACGTGCCGGGATTTTGCGCTGCTGATGATGGAGGCGGCCCGGTCGCTCGGGCTCGCCGCCCGGTTCGTTACCGGCTATATCTATGTACCCGACCGCGACGGCTCAACGAAGCTTGGCGGTGGCTCCACCCATGCCTGGTGCCAGGTCTATCTTCCCGGTGCCGGATGGGTGGAATTCGATCCCACCAACGGGATTGTCGGAAACCGCGATCTTATCCGTGTCGGTGTGGCGCGTGATCCAAAACAAGCGGTGCCGCTTTCCGGAAGCTACGACGGCGACGCGTCGGATTTCGATACGATGTCCGTCCAGGTTAACGTTACAACCGATGAGCTGAGCAATAGCGCAGCATAAATGGAACAGCTCGGTCGCCTGAGCGTTTTGCCGCCTGAACGAACATTCGTAGCCCGCATTTCGGAAGTTTTTTATCAGAGGATGCCTATTCATCATGAAGATACGCGCGGGATTTCGCATAGGTTACGAATGCCAGCAAGACACGGCTATGCTGCTGGTGCTCAATATCCATCCATCCCGCCGCACCGATCTTCTGCAGGACCAGGTCCTGAGTTTCGACCGGCCGATTGAGGCCTGGGGTTATTTCGATAGTTTTGGCAATGCCTGTAGCCGCATCGTCGCGCCACCGGGACTGACAACGATCTCTACCGAATTCGAGATCTACGATGGTGGCCTTCCAGATCCGGTGCCTGAAAATGCGTGGCAGCATGACATCAAGGATCTTCCCGATGATGTGCTCGTCTTTCTGCTCGGCAGCCGGTATTGCGATACGGATCGCCTGTCAGATTTCGCCTGGAAGACCTTTTCCTTTACCCCTTTGGGTTGGCCACGGGTGAAGGCGATCCTGGATTTCGTCCACAATCACATCTCCTTCAACTATCAGAAGGCGGATCCTCTTCGCACGGCGTTCGGAGGTTTTACCGATCAGACCGGTGTTTGCCGCGATTTTGCGCATCTTGCGGTCACGCTATGCCGCTGCATGAATATTCCGGCGCGTTATTGCACCGGGTATCTGGGGGATATAGGCGTGCCTGATGATCCGAACCCGATGGATTTCAGTGCATGGTTTGAAGTCTATCTCGGCGGTCGGTGGCATACGGTTGATGCCCGACATAACAAGCCCCGGATAGGCCGCATCCTCATGGCCATCGGACGGGATGCCACAGACGTGGCGCTTTCAACTGCCTTCGGCCCTGCCATCTTGAGGCAATTCGACGTGACAACCATCGAGATATAGAGTGTGGTGGAGACGGCAGGCAGGCTGTTTGATCTCGTCCCTTACCTCGATGCATTCAGCGGCCTGCCATGTCACGCTTGCCGCAGGCCGATCATTGATTGCCTACAGTTTTCGGCGAGGTTTTCTGCAATCGGTGTACTTTTGAATCGGATCGATTGACCACTGATCTCATCCATCAAATGCTGGCTCTTTGGGAAATCACAATCGTTTCGTGACGGTATTACTCTGCGCTGTTAAGCAAAGAATAACGGACATACAGTGCGATGAAACGAGCAGTGCGGCGAAACGGGAGGCTGCCTTGGATTTCATGAAATTGCTCAAGTCGCTTGAGGAATTGCTCTACGAGTTGGTGTCCTGGCTGCTGTTTTATCCTCTCACCATGTGGCGCTCGGTGACGAGACCTCTCAGCATGATGCGATACGCCGATCTCGAACTTGCCGACAGACCGGAGGATCAATACGACGATACCCTGAGCCCTCCCTTGTTCCTGCTTATCACGCTGCTTCTGTCCCAAGGGCTGTCGACTGCCTTTCCGTCCAGTTACGATACCACGGTTGCCGCCAAGGAACTGGGGTCAGTGTCGAACCTGCTCATCGCGCGTGGTGTGTTATTCGGGATTTATCCCCTTTGCATGGCAGTCACCCTTTTACGGCGCAAGTCGGTAAGGATCACCAGAAGCTCGCTACGCCCGCCCTTTTTCAGCCAGTGTTATGTCGCGGCTCCGTTCGCATTCATCATAGGTCTGGCGTTCGACTTGATGTTCATGCCCGACGGACAAGGTGTCCTGATCGGCCTCCTGACGCTGACTGCTGCAACACTCTGGTACGCGCAAGCCGAGGTTCGATGGTTTAAGCAGGATTTGGCTATTGGAGAATTGAAGGCGGTTGGCGCCTTCACTCTCGCTTTTCTGGCCGCGACAGTCGTGGCGTTCCTCCTGGCCATTACCATCGGCCTTGAAGCTAAGAACCTGACACCCTGACCGACAGTTGATCTCTGCCTTCGCCAGGAAACCATCTGGGCCCTCAGCGCTTGTGCGAAAGGTCCAATTGACCTGACCACATGCGTGGCATGCGCCTTTGCGTTGCATTCATATCGCCATCGCGGGAACTATCCTGCCGGACCTCCATTTAGGAAATGGAGCGATAAGTTCATTCAATGAACGGCACCTCATCGTGAAAGTCCGCAACCCTACGTTAGAAAATGACGCAAGAGTTCTGTGGTCTTGACCTCATTCCATGTCACCGAAAAGGGGAGCGGACATGTCGAACAGCAACCAACTGGATCTTTCCCGCCGGGATCTTCTTATCTCATCGGCTGTAACGGTCGTGGTCACGGGAGCCGGCGAAAGGAGCGTGGCAGCACAGCCTGCAGGAGACAAGATGAAATTAACGACACCTGTGACGCTAAACGTCAATGGAGCGCGTCGTGAGATTGAGGTCGACAACCGCACGACCCTTCTCGACGCGCTACGGGAGCACCTGGATCTCACGGGCACAAAAAAGGGCTGTGACCATGGTCAATGTGGAGCCTGCACCGTCATGGTCGATGGTCGGCGGATCAATGCCTGTTTGACCCTGGCCGTCATGCATGACGGCGACGAGATCACCACGATCGAAGGTCTCGGTCAGCCTGGCAATCTTCATCCCATGCAGGCCGCCTTCGTCAAGCATGATGGTTTTCAGTGCGGCTATTGTACGCCCGGGCAAATCTGTTCCTCCATAGCGGTCCTTGAAGAAATCAAGGCCAATATTCCGAGTCACGTGACGTCCGACCTCAACGGGCCAGCACAATTGACAGCCCCCGAAATTCGCGAGCGGATGAGCGGCAATATCTGTCGATGCGGCGCCTATTCCAACATTGTCGACGCCATTTCCGAAGTTGGAGGGATCAAGGCATGAAAGCTTTCACCTTTGAGCGCGCCGCCTCGATTGAGGCCGCAGTGAAGACGGCGGCTGCCAACCCCGACGCCAAATTTATCGCTGGCGGCACGAACCTGCTCGATCTGATGAAACTCGAAGTCGAGACGCCAACCCATATTATCGATGTGAATGGGCTTGGTCTCGATAAAATCGAATCCACTGATAACGGCGGTCTGCGCATCGGTGCTCTCGTGCGAAACACCGATCTTGCCGCGGACGGGACTGTCCGCCGCGACTACGGTCTGTTGTCACGAGCCCTGGTTGCGGGTGCATCCGGCCAGCTTCGCAATAAGGCGACCACTGCCGGTAACCTGTTGCAGCGCACCCGCTGTCCTTATTTCTATGACCCGAACCAGCCGTGTAACAAGCGTCAGCCGGGCAGTGGCTGCTCGGCCATTGGCGGTTTCAGCCGCCAACATGCTGTTGTCGGGGTGAGTGATGCCTGCATCGCCACCCATCCCAGTGATATGGCAATCGCCATGCGCGCGCTCGATGCGACCATTGAGACAGTGAAGGCAGATGGCAGCCGCCGGTCTATTCCGATTGCCGATTTCCATCGTCTTCCCGGAGAGACCCCGCATATCGAAAGCGTATTGGAACGCGGCGAATTCGTGACCGCCGTCCTGTTACCACCACCGATCGGCGGCAAGCATATCTATCGAAAGGTCAGGGACCGGGCGTCCTACGCGTTTGCGCTGATTTCAGTCGGCGCCGTCATTCAAGCGGATGGCACGGGACGTGTTGCCGTCGGTGGCATCGCCCATAAGCCCTGGCGGATCGAAGCTGCGGAAGCGGAGTTACCAAGAGGCGCCCGCGATGCGGCGAAGGCTATTCTCGCCGATGCCCGTCCGACTGAACAGAACCGGTTCAAGGTCGATCTTGTCGAGCGTACGCTTGGCGCCGTCCTTTCCGACGCAAGGGGGTGACCCATGAAGTTCGAGACACCTGCAACAACCAATCCAATCGACCGCCTCAAGGTCGTCGGCCAGCCGATCCACCGCATCGATGGCCAATTGAAGACAACTGGCCGGGCGATGTATGCCTATGAGTGGCGAGATCCAAACACGCGTTATGCCTATGGCTACCCGGTTGGGGCAGCAATTGCCAAAGGCCGGATCAAAGCCATGGATGCGACAGCAGCCAGGAAAGCTGATGGCGTGCTCGCTGTGTTGACGACCCTGGATGTCGGCAAGCGCGAGAAAGGCAAGCTCAATACTGCAAACCTGTTCGGCGGCGATGAGGTTCAGCATTATCATCAGGCAATTGCCGTTGTGGTCGCGGAGACTTTCGAGCAGGCGCGGGCCGCTGCTGCCTTGGTTAAAGTAGACTATGACGAGGAGAAGGGGTCATTCGATCTCAGCGCGGCGCGAGAGACGGCGAAAAAGCCGGATGACTCCCAGAAGCCCGACACGGCTGTCGGCAATTTTGAAACAGCTTTCCGAGCCGCTCCGGTCTCCTTCGAGCAATCCTATACGACGCCTGACCAATCTCATGCGATGATGGAGCCGCACGCTTCGATCGCCGCTTGGAATGGTGATGAGGTGACCGTGTGGACATCCAGTCAGATGATCGATTGGTGGCGCTCCGATCTCGCCACAACCCTTGGCGTTGACAAGGAGAAGATCCATTTGATGTCGCCGTTTATCGGCGGCGGATTCGGTGGCAAGCTGTTTCTCCGGGCCGACGCCGTTTTGGCCGCCTTCGCGGCACGTGCTGCGAAACGACCTGTCAAAGTCGCCTTGCCACGTCCATTCATGATCAATAACACCACCCACCGCCCGGCAACGATCCAGCGCATCCGCATCGGCGCTGAGCGGGATGGGAAAATCACCGCCATCGCGCATGAGAGCTGGTCGGGAGATCTTCCCGGCGGCGGTCCTGAGGTGGCGGTCAACCAGACGCGCCTGCTCTATGCAGGTGCAAACCGGATGACGGCCATGCGTCTTGCAACCCTCGACCTTCCAGAGGGCAACGCCATGCGGGCCCCGGGCGAGGCGCCCGGCCTGATGGCGCTGGAAATTGCCATGGACGAAATGGCTGAAAAGGTTGGTATGGACCCGATCGCGTTTCGCATCGCCAATGACACCCAGGTCGACCCGGAAAATCCCGAGCGCCCATTCTCGCATCGGGACCTGATCGGCTGTCTGAAGCGTGGTGCGGAGCGCTTCGGCTGGGACAATCGACCGAAGGTCGGATCTCGCAGGGAGGGCAATTGGTTGATCGGCATGGGCGTCGCCGCCGCATTCCGCGACAACATGGTCCTTCCATCAGGCGCCCGGGTCAAACTCGACAACCAGGGCATTGTCACGGTTGAGACCGACATGACCGATATCGGAACCGGCAGCTACACGATCATCGCTCAGACCGCAGCGGAAATGATGGGCGTTGGCATCGATAAAGTCGCCGTGCATCTTGGAGACTCTCGGTTCCCGATTTCGGCGGGTTCTGGTGGCCAGTTCGGGGCCAATTCAGCGACATCAGGTGTCTATGCGGCTTGCGTCAAACTTCGTGAAGCGATCACCCAAAAACTTGGGTTTAATTCCGATGACATTGTTTTTGAGGATGGGAGCGTTAAAGCTGGAAACCGCTCGGTTCTGCTTGCCGAGGTCGCTGGTTCTGACGGGCTTGTCGGCGAAGACACCATGGAGTGGGGCGATTTCACCAAGACGCATCAGCAATCCACCTTCGGTGCTCATTTCGTCGAGGTTGGCGTCGATGTCGCCACCGGCGAAACACGCATTCGGCGCATGTTGGCGGTGTGTGCGGCTGGTCGTATCCTCAATCCGATCACGGCGCGCAGCCAGGTGATCGGCGCAATGACCATGGGTGCCGGAGGCGCCCTGTCGGAAGAACTGGTGGTCGATGCAAAGCGGGGCTTTTTCGTCAATCACGACCTTGCCGGGTATGAGGTTCCGGTTCATGCGGATATTCCACATCAGGAGGTTATCTTCATGGACGAGACCGACCCAATGTCCTCGCCGATGAAGGCAAAGGGCATTGGTGAACTCGGCCTCTGCGGTGTCTCCGCGGCAATCGCTAATGCTATCTATAACGCCACGGGCGTTCGGGTGCGGCACTATCCGATCACCCTCGATAAACTGATCGGTGGCTTGCCTGACATTGCCTGACGTCGAGTTTAGCGTGTCCGACATTGGTTCTGAGCGTTTTGCTCGCTCACGGCAGCCTGTTATAAGAAGAGCCATTGAAAAATGGCTCTTCTCATCCCTTTGCTTTAGATCCTGACAGACCCGCGTGCAGCCTTTGGAGCAACTCTTGTTCCGATCCACAGTCCATCTGTGCTAATAGCCAGATGATCGTTTCCGTGCGAACCGGGGTAAGGCCTTGTCGATGAGCGGGTAACGGGACATGATCGACTTTCGCGACGTGATAAAGACTGCCTTTCGTATCAAGGCTCCGGTGCGTGATGGTCGATTGGATGAAGAGTTTGATACGGAGAAGGCGCAAGCGCTGGTTCGTATCATTATTGTCACCGGGGCAATCTGCTACGTTCTGCCAGTCATATTAATGGGAGTGACACCGGTCGAGGCATGGGCCGTCGTGCCTCTTCTCAGCTATTATTTTCTGTTTTCGCTTGCGGCATACTGGTGGATAGCACATCGGCCCGGTGAAAATAGGTTGCGGCGGGCAATTACCATTACCCATGACTTTGGCGCTCTGACCTTTACTATTGCCGTTGGAGGTCAAACGTTTCTGCCGCTGTTTGCCATTATGTTGTGGGTGACTGTCGGCAACGGCCTGCGCTTTGGACCAGCCTATCTCAAAATTTCAACGGTAGCGACGCTCGCCGGGATTGCCATTATAACCTCCGTCAATTCCTATTGGCGTGAAAATCCGTTTTTGGTCCTTACATTGGTGGCCACGACCGTCCTTGTCCCCGCCTATATCTATGCTTTGCTTGGACGATTGCGCAAAGCCTATGAGGTCGCCCAGGAGGCCAGCTTGTCGAAATCGCGGTTCCTGGCGCAAGCGAGCCATGACCTTCGGCAACCGATCCATGCCATCAGCTTGTTCACGGCTTGTCTACGCGATGCCAACTTGCAGCCGAAAGAACTGCAAATGGTCGAAAATATCGACCGATCTCTCCAGAGCGTATCGCGCCTGTTCAAGTCGCTGCTGGATATTTCGACCCTGGACAGCGGCAGGGTCACTCCGAAATATGAGCGTATCGCGATTGCCGAAGTGATCGATGATATTTTGCGTCAGAACCGGGAAGCGGCGCAGCAGAGCGGCATTACATTGCGAACGGTCGGTTGCAGCGCGGTTGTGGAGATAGACAGGGCGCTTTTGACGACCATGGTGCAGAACATCGTCAACAACGCCATCAAATATGCGGCGGGACGAGATGTCGTCATTGGCTGCCGGCATCGCGGTGGCCGGCTTGCTGTCCAGATCTGCGATCAAGGACCCGGCATTCCCCGCGAACATCAAGCCAGGGTGTTTGAGGAATTCTATCAGGTGCGTGAGCGGGGCGACAAGGACATTGATGGGGTTGGCCTTGGCCTTCCGATCGTGCGGCGTCTCGGTCGCCTGCTCGACATTGATGTGGATTTGAAGTCGAATCCAGGCAAGGGAACCAGCGTCACGCTCGGCAACCTGCATGTGACGCATAAACAAGAATGGTCCCAATCGACCCTGGCGGCGGGGCACTATCCGGCGGCCATCGACGGACTGCGCATATTGCTGGTGGAAGACGATGAGGCCGTATTGATCGCCACGGCAAGCCTGCTGCGAAAATGGGGATGCCACGTCCAGGCCGAGGCGACGATACCCAGACATGTGGGGGACTTTGACCTGTTGATCACCGACTTTGATCTCGGCGGTGGCGTCACCGGCACGGAATGCATCCAGATCGTCCAGGACCTGATCGGCAGGCAGGTGCCCGCAGTGGTTATGAGCGGCCATGACGAGGGGCGGGTCAGAGAGGACCTGGGATCGGCTGATATTCCAATCCTGTCAAAGCCCGTACGACCGGCAGAGCTTCGGTCGGTGGTCATGGTCGCCGCCTTGGAGACACGCAGGACGAGAGAGACGAGTTCGTAGCCGGTTTAGTCACACCGGGCTGTTGGTGGCGGGTGGATTGATTGATGTGATGAATTGCAATATTTACTGCAAATAAAGTGTCTATTTTGAAATAATCGAGATGAATGACTATAAAGCGCTGAAAGTGTTTCTTCTGGCTGCCGAAAAGCGGAATTTTGCGCAGGTCGCCCGCGAACTCGACATGACACCAGCCGCCGTGAGCCGGGCAATCGCCGCCTTGGAACGTGATCTTGGTGTCCAGCTTCTTCGTTCGAACGACCCGTCAGGTTGCCCTTACGACAGATGGCGCCATTTTCGCCGCTCAGATCCAGCCAGCCGTGGCCGCCTTGGATAGTGCGCGGCGCGACGTCAGGAACGCAAACAAGACGGACGAGGGACGGTTGCGGATCAGCGTTCCGACCTGGTTTGGTAAGGCCGTGCTACCGCCGATCCTCTCCGGCTTCAGGAGGCTCTATCCAAAAATGAGCTTTGAGATTTCCCTGTCGGACGGTCTGGTGAACATTGTTGACGACGATTATGACCTTGCGATCCGCATCTCCTCGCAGCCATCGGATAAGTTCACCATCTGGCGCAAGATCCATATCGTGCCGCGTATTCTTGTTGCCGCACCGACAAGCAAATTCGTCGATATGCGGCATCCTGGCGAACTGACACCCGACGATTGCCTCGCCTATAGCGGCGAGAGCCGGCGGGAAAACTGGGTCCTGTCAGACGGCGGATCAAGCATGACGATCTCAGCCGGAGGGGCGTTCAGCACCAACAATGGAGAAGTTCTGGCTGATATGGCGGCAGATGGCGCCGGGGTGGCGATGCTGCCGGGATTTCATGTTTCGGAACATTTGAAAACAGGGCGCCTGGTTCACGTCTTGCGAGGGTGGTCGCCGCCCGATTTGTGGCTGACACTTTATTATCCGCCCTATCAGGCTCTACCGCCTCGGATCGCGGCTTTCTCGAAATTCTTCGAGGACCAGGTCGCCGCCCAAATGACCACCTCGATTGAGGGATAACCTGTCAAAGACCTGCTGGCGTCTCTCCTGCTCTCTCTGTGAGAGGCCCTACTGTGCCATGGCCCTGTGACGCGCGGTTATTTCCGCAGCGACAAGCGCCTGCAAGCGCCAGAGATTGCGGTCACGGATTCCTTCGGCCTGAAGGTCGACAATGGTCTTGTGGAGATACTCGGCGCATGATCCGCCCTGGCCGCAGGCGCTGGCTATCAAGGATGCTGACTGCTCGTCCGGCAAGGGTTTGGTTAGTCCAAGTCGGCTGGTGCTTGCCCAAAATGTCAGGGCGCGGTGAACTCCGTTTGCCGTCTTCACATAGACCCAACGGACCATGCTCCTCACCTCCCGATACTTGATCTCCCGAGCGATGAGGGCGCGCAGATCCCGGCGGCATCGTTCAGCCGAAAGCTCGAAGACAATGCCATCGCACTGTCCACCGCGCTCCAGGGCCAGCATCAATCCGGGCTGTGTGCTGGTGGCGCGCCAGCGCTCGATTTTGAGGGAAAACGACCTGTGCCATCCGTAAGCGGTGGCGCGCTGGCGAGTGGCTGGTTCGAATTCGGGATTCCAGATCAGCGAGCCATAAGCAAAAACCAGCAGAGGATCACCGCCTGCCTCGGTTTCAATCCTGTCGACGAGTTCATCAAGTTCAGTTTCCGAAAGCGGTGTCCAGCCGGGCTCCGGGCCGTCGTCGCGGACGCCTCTGATGGTCAGGGCAACAAGCTCGGGTGTTAACTGCATCATCGTATCAATCCGCATTCTGACGAAAGATGAGAGTTTGCCTTGGGAAAAGTGGAACCCGACCTTCCCGAAAGACAAACGACAACAGGAGAAGCGTGGCCGTGGCGGCTTTCCACCCCGACCACGCCTTTGGATCAGGACTTCACGAAAGCCAGCAGGTCGGCGTTGAGCACGTCGGCATTGACGGTCAGCATACCGTGCGAGAAGCCGGGATAGGTCTTGAGCGTACCATTCTTCAGCAGCTTAATCGCTTTCAGTGCTGCATCGGCAATGGGGACGATCTGGTCGTCTTCGCCATGCAGGACGAGAGTTGGGACGGTTATCGTCTTCAGATCCTCGGTCTGGTCGGTTTCAGAGAACGCTTTGATGCCGTCGTAATGCGCCTTGGCGCTGCCCATCATACCCTGACGCCACCAATTCTGGATCACGCCCTCCTGGACTTTGGCGCCGTCGCGGTTGAAGCCATAGAACGGACCGGCGGGAACGTCGCGGAAGAACTGCGCGCGGTTGGCAGCCAGTGCTGAACGGAAACCGTCGAAGACCTCCATCGGCAGGCCTTCGGGATTGGCGTCAGTCTTCAGCATCAGCGGAGGGACGGCAGACACGAGAACCGCCTTGGCGACGCGACCGGCTGGCTGGCCATGCTTGGCCACATACCGGGCGACTTCTCCTCCGCCGGTGGAGTGACCGATATGGACGGCGTTCTTGAGGTCGAGGGCTTCAACGACCGCAAAGGCATCTGCTGCATAATGGTCCATGTCATGGCCATCGGAAACCTGCGCCGAGCGACCGTGGCCGCGCCGGTCATGGGCAACCACGCGGTAACCGTTGGCGAGGAAGAACAGCATCTGTGCGTCCCAGTCATCGGATGACAGCGGCCAGCCATGATGAAATACAATCGGCTGGGCATCCTTCGAGCCCCAATCCTTGTAGAAAATTTCAACGCCGTCCTTGGTGGTGATGGTACCCATGGTCTTGTTTCCTTCGGTTGAGGTGTTGGTGGGCGCAGCGAGCTTGGCTGCAAAGCTGAATGATGCGGTGAGCGCCGTTGCGGCGGCGGCCGATCCGGAAAGCAGGACGCCACGACGTGTCAGGGAAAGAAGAGTGTTGTTGGTCATGTTCCGCGTCCTGCGATCTTGTTTCTGTATCGTCAGACCACTCGGTTCGTCTGATGAGGGCATATTGCCGCCAAACACCCTTGCTAACAATTACATTATTAATTCAGATTTAATTGCGATTATTGCAATAATGGCGAGGGTGTCGGCGACAACCGCGTCGCGGTGATTAACGCGAACGCGGCGACTTTTCCGGTTGTGCATACCGCCTGCCGTTGGGATTAATGCCCAATGAGATTGGCAAGCTCCAGTTTTCCGTCGTCTTACACGATCGTCGGCGTGATACCGCCATCGACACGCAGGGCCGCGCCATTCGTTGCAGCGGACAATGGGCTTGCCACATAGGCAACGAGACTGGCAATTTCCTCTGGCTCGATCATTCGCTGGATCAGCGATGTCGGACGCTCCTTGGCGAAATACTCGCGTTCCATCGCGTCGGCTGACAGGTTCGGATCGCTTGCCACGCTGCGCATGAAATCCTCAATCCCGGCAGAGCGCGTGGTCCCCGGCATGACGGTATTGACGGTCACGCGCGTGCCTTTGGTGGTTGCAGCAAGGCCGCGCGAGATGGCGAGCTGTGCCGTCTTTGTCATCCCGTAATGGATCATGTTGGGCGGAACCAGTACGCCGCTTTCGCTGGAGATGAAGATTATTCTTCCCCAATTTCGCGCCAGCATGTCCGGCAGGTAATGCCGTGCAAGCCTGACACCGCTCAGCACGTTGATCTCGAAAAACCGGCGCCAATCGTCATCGGTGATATCGCTGAAATCCTTGGATTCGTAGATGCCGAGATTGTTGATGAGAATGTCGATCTTCGGGATTGCCGCAGTCAGTACTTTTGCCCCCGCTTCGGTCGCGGGATCGGCGAGAACACTGCGGACACTGCCGCCAATGTCGCGCATTGCGGCGTCGAGTGACGCCTGGGTGCGTCCGCAGATAATGACACTGGCGCCTTCGGTGGCCAGTCTGCGAGCAATAGCGAGGCCGATGCCGGCAGTTGCGCCCGTGACCAGCGCTGTCTTGCCTTCGATTTGCAAATCCATGAGGTTTGTCTCCCTGGTTGATAATTATGTGGACGCCCGGTGACGGACATCCTTGGGGTAGCGGATAAAGGGGTCAGGCGTTCCAGTCTGGAGCCAGACCCGGAGGACTGACGAGACGGCCGTCGGGGCGTGCCAATTTGCTGATCGAGGCCATCTCGTCCGCGCTCAGCTGGAAATCGAATACGGCAAAATTTTCCACGACCCGCTCAGGCTTGGCGGTTTTGGAAAGCACGACAAAACCCTGTTGGATCGACCAGCGCAAACCGACCTGCGCGGCGCTCTTGCCGTGCTTTCTGCCGATCTCCTGAAGCAGCGGATCGTCTGGCACCTTGCCGTCAGCCATGCCGAAATAGGTGGTGATCGCAACACCCGCCGCCTTAGCCGCTTCAGCCATAACGCGCTGATCAAGATAAGGATGCAATTCGATCTGGTTGGTGACGATCGGTGCCTTGCTGCGCGCGAGCGACTCCTTCAACTGGGTGATATTTTGATTGCTGACGCCAATGAACCGCGTTTTGCCTGCGGCCTGCACCGCGTTCAGCATGTCGATCTGGTCTCCAATCGCTATCTTGTCGGCTGGCCAGTGCAGAAGCAGCAGATCGACCCGGTCGACTTTCAATTTGTCGAGGCTTTCCTCGACCGAAGCTCCAAACTTCGCCGTGTCATAATTGTCTACCCATACCTTGGTGGTCAGGAACAGGTCGTCGCGACGGGCACCTGCCGCCTGAAGTGCGCGGCCAAGAGCTGCCTCGTTCTGGTAGATCTGGGCGGTATCGAAATGCCTGAAGCCAGCCTCAAGCGCCGCTGGTACGACCTTCTCCACCTCTTCGTCGGACATCCTGAACACTCCAAGGCCGAGCGCCGGAATGTGGGCGCCATGCGCCGTGATTGTCTGCATAGTCGTCTCCTGGTGTTGTATCTGCCGGCTCGCGTCGCTGCGCGGGGACCTATGGTTGGGTTTAGGCGTCCCTTCGCGAGCATATGTGGACACCCCCTCGGTCAAGCCTTTCTTCTGATCTTTTTGAACCCGGCTGGCTGCTCGCATATGTCCGGCCTCTCTGATGATCGGCCGAACGGCCGCGGGCCTTGATGAAATCCGCGGATCATGGTCCCAATCAAAAAAGCGCATTCTGCAGATGCAGTCTCGCGAACGGGTTGTCCTGATCCCCGGCGGAACCGGTATTCATCACGATCGTCTGGCAGGCCCTCCGAACTCGGTGACGCTGGTGCGTCGGTTTCTATGCGATGGCGTTTGTGTATACCGTCTGCCGAGTCATCACGGCCCATGCGATCCGCGCCATCTTGTTCGCCAGCGCCACGGTCGTCAGGCGCGGGGGCTTCGTTAACAACAATTTCCTGACCCACTCGATGAGCGGCCCGTGCATCTTATGCCTGACATGCCTGAGGACGGCTGTCGCGCCGACGATCAGCAGCGTTCGCAGATATCGGTTCCCGGCCTTCGTGATCCTGCCGAGGCGCTCTTTTCCTCCAGACGAATTCGATCGTGGCGTCAGCCCGAGCCATGCGGCAAATTCTCGCCCCGACCTGAAGACTGACGCATCAGGCACCGTCGCCGCCAGTGCTGTGGCAGTGATGACGCCGACGCCCGGGATCGTCGCAAGCCTGCGGCCTGCTTCGCTCGTTCGTTGCCATTCGCGTATCTTGGCTTCAAGTGTCCTGACCTCGGCGGTCAGGGAGTCGATTTGCCTGGCCAAGGATACGACAATGTCAGTCACGAGCGGCGGAACGTCCAGCTCTGTCGGCTCGTGTGCGAGCACCCGCTCGACGAGCTCTGCCGTTCTTTCGATCCCGACCGGCGCCACGATGCCGATCTCGGTGAGATGGCCTCGTAAGGCGTTCACCAGCATGGTCCTCTGCCGGATGAGGAGAGCACGCGACTTGTGCACCATCAGGATCGACTGCTGCGACGCGGTTTTGATTGGAACGAACCGCATGGTCGGCCGGGTCACAGCCTCGCAGATCGCCTCGGCATCCACCATGTCGTTCTTCCCCCGCTTCACGTACGGCTTCACATAAGCCGGCGCCATCAGCTTGACCTCATGGCCCATGCCTGTCAGTTCGCGAGCCCAGTGATGCGCGGAGCCGCACGCCTCCATGCCGATCAGACTCGGCTCCAGCTTGGCAAAGAATGCAAGAAGGTGTGTGCGCCGGAGTTTCTGAGCGATCACGACACGACTGCTGTCATCAATGCCGTGAACCTGGAAGACATTCTTTGCAAGGTCGATTCCGATTGTCAGCCTGGACATCCCGTTTCCTTTCCAACGTTTGATTGGTCCCTGCCGATATTCTCGGCGGTAGTGGTGGGGGTGTCCACATCATCAGAAAATTTCGCCATGCAGGATAGGTATGCGCCTAAAAGGCACTTGATAACCGGTCCAATCTCCACTTTATCTGTGAAACTTATTCACAGATGGAGATCCCCAATGGATAACCGGGCTGGCGAGATGCAGGTTTTCGCGAGGGTGGTGGAAGCGGGTAGTTTTTCCGAGGCCGCACGCCTGCTGAAGATGACGCCATCAACGGTCAGCAAACTTCTCAATCGGATCGAACAGCGATTGGGCGTCCGATTGCTGGAGCGGTCGACACGCCGATTGTCGCTGACCGATGAGGGGCAGATCTATTACGAACGCAGTCTGATCTTGCTGGCCGACCTCGACGACATCGAGCAGGAACTGTCCAAGGGTGCGGCCAGCGCAGGCGGAACGGTGCGGGTCAATGCCTCGGTTGCGTTTGGCGTGCTTGGTCTCGAACCTTTATTGCCCGCCTTCTGGCAAGCCCATCCCAACATTATTGTCGACCTGTCGCTGTCCGATGACATTATCGATCTCTATATGGAGCGTACCGACGTCGCCTTCCGGGTGGGCAGTTTGCAGAATTCGACGATGATGGCGCGTCGCATCGGCGTCGCCCGTCGCAAGATCGTCGCAGCCCCCGCTTATCTTGAGAGCCACGGCATGCCCCAAACCATCGAGGATCTCGGGCAGCATAATTGTCTTGGGTTCAACTTCCGCAGGATAGCACCGGTGTGGCCTCTAAGGGAGAGTGGCCGGATCGTCGATCGTGCCGTCCATGGATCGCTCGTTGCCAACAACGGAGAGACGGTGCGGCGCATGGCAATTGCAGGCGTCGGGCTCGCCCGCCTCGGCGATTATCACGTCCGCGCCGATCTGGCCGCCGGGCGTCTGGTCGAGGTTCTTGCCTCGGCGGTGGAAGGTGACGAGGAGGAGATCAATGCCCTCTATCTCGGTGGACGCCGTCTGGCGCATCGCGTCCGTGTCTTTCTCGATTTCATGGCGCCGCGTCTTCAAGGCTTCCTGCATCAGCGATAGTTTTCTGCTGAGGGCGTTACGAGCACACTATGTGTCATGCTACACTATCCCGTACGATGATCGCTGCGCGGTTATTTTTTCGGTGTCCTCGGGTTTGGCATTGGCCGTTAGACTTTGCCTTGGGAAACGTGGAACTTCCTGGACGGTAGGGGCTTATAAAGTTTTGAATAGAGATCGAATATGAGTGTTGCATTTACCAAGGAAGACAGTGCGGAAACGGCAGCTGAAACACTACTGCCCGAGCGCCCGATTTCGCCACATCCGAATCTTGTGACGGAATCGGGATTAAAAGCTCTGGAACGGCAACGTTTGCAAGCACGTGAGGCCTATGATGCCGCGCGGGCAATTGAGGACGTCAATGAACGGCGTCGGCAGATGGCCAGCCCTTTTCGGGATTTGAACTACCTTGAAGAGAGGCTTCACACGGCTCAGGTCATGCCCGATCCGACCTCCGCAGATCATGTTGCTTTTGGGACGACCGTGACGTTCACCCGTGATGATGGGCGCGTCCAAACCTATCGTATCGTCGGCGAAGACGAAGCCGATCCAAAAGCGGGATCGATCTCCTATGTCTCCCCGGTGGCAAGGGTGCTTATCGGCAAGGCTGTCGGTGATGTCGTCAATCTTGGTGATCAAGAGCTTGAGATCACGGCTATCTCGCCGTGATCTGGAGCGAATGCAAAACGATGGGTCATCGGTTGCCGGTATCAGCGCTGATGAGACAGAATTGAACGATCGCACCAGCGAAAAGTGGACACCGGTCTTCGCTAGAGCCTGTCAGGTTCCATCTGAACCTGACAGGCTGTCGTCGTTACGCTACCCCACCGATGCGGGCCCATTGTGGAATCCACTGGTCGTGAGCCTTCAACAGGTCCGTCGTCAATGACCAGATCTGGTCGAGGTCGAGTTCGGCTGCGGTATGCGGGTCCATCATCGCGGCATGATAGAGGTGTGCGGGGTTTTCGTTAATCAAGGCAGCCACCGTCAGTTCCTGCACGTTGATATTGGTGCGCATCAGGGCCGTCAGTTGCGGTGGCAGGGCACCGATGGTGGTGGGCTGAATGCCGTTGTCATCGACCAGGCAGGGTACTTCCACGGCGCAATTGTCCGGTAGCGAGGTGATGCAGCCATTGTTGCGCAGGTTGCCGTAAATCACCGAGGGTTCACCCGTCCAGACTGAGTTGATGATCGAGGAGGCATATTCCTTCGATGGTTTGACCTCGATCTTGTCTGCGGAACGATAGGCGGCGGCTTGATCTTTCCATCGCTCCACCTGCTCAATGCAGCGCTTGGGATATTCATCCAGTGGAATACCGAATTTCTCGATCAGGTCTTCGCGGCCTTCCTTGATGAAATACGGCGTGTATTCGGCGAAATGCTCCGAGCTTTCGGTGACGAAATAGCCAAGGCGCGTCAGCATTTCATAGCGCACCTTGTTGGGGCAGCGCGGGTTCCAGGTTGGCTTGGGCGCACGGCCTTCCCGGTAGCCGCGCAACAGATCGGGATAGAGATCACGATAGGAGCCATCCGGCTGGCGATGCTCAAAATTGAGGTAAAACGCCATGTGGTTGATACCGGCAGAGCGGTAGCGGATGTCCTCATAGGGAATGGACAGATCCTCTGCCAGTTCCATGGCCGTGCCCTGAACGGAGTGGCACAGGCCAACCTGTTTGATGGCCGGATATTTCTCGGCAATCGCCCAGGTGTTGATGGCCATCGGGTTGACATATTGCAGCATGATCGCTTGCGGGCAGACCTGCATCATATCCTCGCAAATGCTCCACAGATGCGGCACGGTGCGTAAGCCCCGCATGATGCCACCGACACCCAATGTATCGGCAATGGTCTGGCGCAGACCGTATTTCTTTGGCACTTCGAAATCGGTGACGGTGCAAGGCTCATAACCGCCGATCTGAAAGGCGACGACCACGAAATTGGCCCCCTCCAGCGCTTGACGCTGATGCGAAAAGGTCTCGACCGTGGCGGATGCGCCAAGGGTGGAAATCAGCTTTCTGGCAACAACTTCGCTTTCTTCCAGACGCTGCGGATTGATATCCATCAGCGCGATCCGCGCACCTGAGAGTGCCGGACGTTGTAATACGTCGCCAATGATATTCTTCATGAACACGGTGGAACCGGCACCAATGAAGGTGATTTTGGGCTGTTTTGTCATGATAGGGGTCTCGCTGTCTTGGGGATTATGTGGCGACGTTGAAAGCAGCTCTGACGAGCCGCTGGGTGTAGGCGGTTTGGGGATGGCTGAGAATGTCCTCAACAGGTCCCTGCTCGACGATCTGCCCGTGCTGCATCACCGCAACCCGGTGGCAGAGGGCACGAACAACCTTGAGATCATGGGAGATGAAGAGGTAGCTCAGACCTTTTTCGTCTTGCAGCTTGCGCAACAGGTCGATGATCTGGGCTTGAACGGAGAGATCAAGCGCCGATGTCGGCTCATCCAGCAGAATGAATTCCGGCTCCAGCGCCACGGCACGGGCGATGGCGATCCTCTGGCGTTGACCACCGGAAAATTCGTGCGGAAACCGCGACAGGATATTGCCGGGCATTCCGGCGCTGATCAGCGCCTCGCGCACGCGGTCCAGCCGCTCGCTGCGGCTTGTGCCGATATTGTTGACGACGAGCCCTTCCTCAATGATCTGGCCCACCGACATGCGCGGGTTGAGCGAGGAAAATGGGTCCTGAAACACCACCTGCATACGGGAGCGCAAGGGCCGCATCTGTTCGCGGCTGTTGTTCTCTATGGCTTGGCCGTCAAACAGGATCTGGCCGCTATCAACGCTCATGAGTTTCACGAGGGCTTGGCCAAAGGTGGTTTTGCCGGAACCGCTCTCGCCCACCAGACCTAGCGTTTCATGGCGATGCAGGGTGATGGAAAGGCTGTTGACGGCGACCAGCTCTTTCAACTGCGGTTTGAAGAAACCGCCATGCTTGAGCATGAAAGACACGCGCACATCGCGGCCTTCCAGAATACTGGCAGAGTCGACAGGCATGGGATTGGCCATGCCCTTGGGTTCCGATGCCAGCAGATGGCGGGTGTAGGGATGCTGCGGATTTTCAAACAGTGCCGTCGTGGTGTTGTGCTCTTTCACCTCACCGTTCTGCATCACATAGACATAGTCTGAAAACTGCCGAACGACCGTCAAATCATGGGTGATCAGGATTACCGCCATGCCCAGGCTTTTTTGCAGATCGCGGATCAGGTTGAGAATCTGCGCCTGTACGGTGACATCCAGCGCCGTTGTCGGCTCATCGGCAATCAGCACATCCGGGTTGTTGGCCAGTGCCATGGCGATCATAATGCGCTGACGCTGGCCGCCGGACAGCTGGTGCGGATATTGGTTGAGGCGGGCTTCTGGCTCCGGGATTTGCACCTGGCGCAACAGCTCCAATGTGCGCTCCATGGCCTGCTTGCTGCTCATCTTCTGATGCACACGGATGGCTTCGGTGATCTGAGCGCCAATGGTATAGACCGGATTGAGCGAGCTCATCGGCTCCTGAAAAATCATCGAGATGCGGTTTCCCCGCAGCGCCCGACGCTGGCGATCCGAAAATTTCAGGATATTCTGTCCGTCATAGGCAATGCTGGAGCGGGTCGATAAGGCGGCGCGCTTGGTGAGAAGCCCCATGACAATGCGGGCCGTGACCGACTTGCCAGAGCCGGATTCGCCCACAACCGCAATGGTTTCGCCCCGATACAGCTGGAAGGAGACGTTCTTGACCGCCTCCACCGTGCCACCTTCGACCTTAAAGGATACGGCCAGTTGGCGGGCGTCGATTATCGGCGTGCCGAGGCGGCTGGTGTGATCGTGCCTCTGATCAGGCGCCAATGCATTGGTGGTGTTTGGCATGACTTGGCCTCCTCAATAGGGGTCAACGGCGTCGCGCAACCCATCGCCCAGCGCATTGAACGCAAACACGGTGATCAGCACGAACGCCACGGGAGACAGGATCCATGGATAGGACCCGATGACGGAATAGGTCGAGGTATCCTGCAACATCAGGCCCCAGGAAATCAGCGGCGGCTTCACCGCAAAGCCCAGAAAACCAAGGAAGGATTCCAGCAGCACCACGCTTGGAATGGCCAGCGTCACGGACACGATGACATGGCTCATCACATTGGGAAAAATATGCTGAAGGATGATGCGCCGATCCGTGGCCCCGATGGCCATGGCGGCCCGCACATAATCAATACGCGCCAGCGCCAATGTCTTGCCGCGCACCTCGCGTGACATCTGCGCCCAGCCCAGCGCTGACATGACGATGATGACAAAGCCCAGAAAGACATTGGTGGGAGCGGTGACCGGGATCAGCGAAGTCAGTGCCAGATAGAGCGGCAATTGCGGAAAGGCCAGAACCAGCTCGACAAAACGCTGCACCCAGGTATCGAAGCGGCCACCATAATAGCCGGAGACCATGCCAACCGTTGTGCCCACCACGGTGACGATGAACACTACCGTCAATGCGATCATCAAGGACACGCGGGAGCCGTAAAAGATGCGCGACAGCACATCGCGGCCAAATTTATCGGTGCCGAGAAAATTCACCGGCGTGCCATCCGTTGCGCCGAAGAAATGTCGATCTGTGGGCAAAAGACCGAACAGATTGTAGCTGAAACCCTTGACGAAAAAGCCGAGATTGACGGGGTTTTCAAAGTCTGGCCCTGAAATGGGCTGGAAGGTAATAGGGTCAAGCGCCGTGCTTTCCCCGAGCGGATAGGTGCGGGGCCATACGAGATTGCCCTGCTGGTCGGTGATGCTGATAGTCTGCGGTGGCGCAAAGGCGGTGCCGGTCAGTTTCGGATCGACGGGGGCGAAAAACTCGGCAAACACCACCATCAGCATCAGCAGGCAGACGAGCACCAAGCCCATCATCCCGGTCCATGAGCGCCGCAAACGTCGCCAGACCAGTGCCAGATAGGTCTCATTGCCGTGAGTATTGGCAGAAGAGGACATGGTTATGGTTTGAACATCGGCTTTCATGCGTGCGCCCCTCCGCCCAATCGAACCCGTGGATCAAGAAGCGCCAGCAGCATGTCGGCAATGATATTACCAACAATCAGTGTGGCAGAGAGAACCAGCATGAAGGTTGCGGTGACATAGACATCGCCCACCCACATCGAGCCGACAATGGCTGGGCCAACGGTTGGCAGGGCAAAAATAATCGCGGTTTCGATCTCGCCGGTCAGCATATAGGGCAGTACCACGCCCTGATACATGATCAGCGGATGCAGCGCATTCGGCACTGCATGGCGCAAGATAACCTGTCGCTCGCTGAGGCCCTTGGCGCGGGCGGTTTCGACATATCGCGCGTTCAGTGTATCCAGCAGATTGCCGCGCATGACGCGCATATTATAGGCCAGCCCGCCAAAGGTGGCGATGGCAATCACCGGCCACACATGCTGCAACAGGTCTACGAATTTGGCAAAGGACCACGGCGCTCCGCCATATTTGGCGGAATTGAAACTGTTGATTTCGGTGACGTTGAAATGGAACACCATGATGTAG
The DNA here is from genome assembly GCF_037039395.1 of Agrobacterium vitis. Classification (NCBI taxonomy): domain Bacteria; kingdom Pseudomonadati; phylum Pseudomonadota; class Alphaproteobacteria; order Hyphomicrobiales; family Rhizobiaceae; genus Gillisella; species Gillisella vitis. Next base: position 416,472 of record NZ_CP146244.1, read on the forward strand.
ACGATGATCAGCGCCATCAAGAAGCGTGGCACGGTCATGCCCAGAAATGAAACGCCGGAGAGCAGACTATCCACCCAGGTATATTGCCGGGTCGCGGCCAGAATGCCGAAGGTGATGCCAATGACGGAGGCGAGGATATGGCAAACCAGCGCCAGCGCCAACGTTCGAGGCAGGCGCTCTCCCACCACTTCGGACACGGGTTTGTTGTAGAACAGGCTGTGGCCAAAATCGCCCCGGGTGACGATGCCGGTGATCCAGTTGATGTATTGGATGGGGATCGGCTTATCCAGCCCGTTGGCGACCTTATAGGCCTGCGCCTGCGCATCGGCGGCTTCAAACGATGCGCCACCCTGATTGATCATCTGGGAGCGGATGTAGTCGCTGTAATCTCCCGGCGGGGCCTTGATGATGGCAAAGGTCACGACGCTGAGAACAAACAGCACAGGAATGGCAGAGGCAATGCGCACAAGCAGAAATCGGAACATGGGAACGTGCTCTCTAGTGTTTCAGGGAGTTGCCTTCAGCCTGCGCAAAATTCACAGGCTGAAGCGCTGCTGATCAGTTGAGAGGTTTGTTTTCACCGGGCTTGCCGGGAAGCTGGTTTTTGAACAGTTCGAAATCACCCTGCTTGTCTGCGGCGACAAACATGCGTTCGCGGATGATGGTGTCTTCCGCCCAGTTGAACATGAAGATCGGAGCGCCGACCGGAACGTTGGAGAACCGCTTGTTGATGATCAGCGCCCCCGGATATTCCGTCAGTCCGATGGTATCGACATTTTCGGTGGCGATCTTCTGATACTGTTTCATCAAATCCCGTCGCTCGACATTGTCCTGAGACGAAATGAACCTGTTGACGATGTCAACCAACTGCTTCTCATAGGGCATCAGATCAACCGTGCCGTCCTTCCCCGCGCGGTGATGCCCGCTAGTGCGTGGCCCGGTCGGCGCCAGTTGCGCGGTGTTTTGCACCACGGATGTCATGTCGGGATCATTGCGGCGGATCATCCAATCGAACCGACCGCCAAAATTGGCCTGATCGCGTTTGACACCATCCATCGAGTTCAGCACCACTTTCAGGCCCAGCTTTTCCATCTGGCCAATCACACCTTCGGCAAGGTTGCGATCGGTTCCATAGTCTGAAGTGGAAAGCAGAACGATCTGCACATCCTGACCAGCCGCCACGCCCGCCGGGAAATTGACGAAACCATCGCCATCTGTATCCTTCAGCCCGGCCTTGGCCAGCAACGCCTTGGCACCCGCGAGATCGAAGGGATAATAAACGGTCGATTGGCGATCATAAAAGCTCGTTCCAGACGACAGTCCGCCCGGATAAATGGCGGTGAACGGTCCCTTGACCAGAGATTCCCCGATCTTCTTACGATCAAGGGCCATGGTAATGGCTTTGCGGAAATCGGCATTGCGGTTCAGCTCGCGCACCGCCTGACCGCGCGCATCGGGATCACCCCAGCCATTGGCCGAATAGTTGAGCCGCAGATTATAGCCAATCAGGCGTGCCCCAAAGGCGAGGCGTGAGGGGGCAGATGGCTGCGCTGCCCGCTTCAGGCTTTCGACGAAATTTTCCGGCTGCTCAAGATTGGACAGGTCGCCGGAGCCAGCAATCGCCTGCACATCGCGGTCGGCCCATGTCGAGAGCTTGTAGTGAATCTCATTGATATAGGGCAATTGATGTCCCTGCTCATCCACCTTCCAGTAATAGGGATTGCGGCGTAGCACGATCATATCATCAGAACGATAGGACACGGGCACCCAGGCACCCATCACCGGAATGTTCATATATTCAGGCGGAAAGCCGTTTTTATACTGATCATAGGTGAAGTCCTTGGCATATTTCGGGTGTTTGGTTTTGAGAATATGGGCTGGACCGGGGCAGAATGTTCCGTAAGCCATGGCGAACAGATATTGCCGCGGAAACGCCTCCTTGAAGGTCCATTCGACGGTATAATCGTCAATGGCTTTCAGTTTCGTGCCTTCGCCAAAAGTTTCGGGCGTTGCGCCGTTCAAGGGCGTGACGTTTCGGTCCAGAACATTGTCATTCCAGTAGAACATCACATCATCGGAGGTGAACGGCACGCCATCCGACCATTTTGCGCCTTCGATCAGATGCATGGTCAGCGTGTGTCCATCCGCAGACCAATCCCAGCTCTTGGCGAGATTGGGCAAAGGTTCGACATCATCGGCCTTCACCTGAAACAGCGGGGCTGTACGGGTGAGGCATTCCGACATGGCAATATCGATACCGCCCCAGCCTTGGGTCTGGCCTGCCGAATAGTTCCAGCCCTCGGGCCTGCCACCAATCACGTGGCGCAAGGTATCGCCATAGACACCGATGCCATCGGGCATATTGCCGGTCTTGAACACCAGAGGCTCTTTCGGCAGGCGCTCCTTCACTGGTGGCAGTTTGCCGGTTTTGACGAATTTCTCCGTCACCCAATCCGGCTCGCTGTAATTTGGCAGGGCTTTGAACTCCTCAATGGAGTCACGCGGCACATAGGTGATCTTGCCTTGCCCCGGAAAGGGCGGAGCCTCGGGCACCACGGTCGGCTCGGACGCAAAGGCTGCAACAGCAAAAACCGACACGCCCAGCAACAGGGCAGCGGCCTTTCCGGTATGGATGACGCTTTTCATGATGGTTGTTCCCTCCTCACTTCTTATAGCTGTGCCGCAAAATGCGCGGCGCTCCCTTGCGGGTCATGGCATCCAGTCCCTCCTCAGAAACCGGATGTCATGCTTTTGTCTGGATCAGCTTGCGGCCTTCAGCTTTGTCGCTTGTTTTTCGGCCCGCAATTCATCAATGGAGCGCACATCGCGTCGGGCAACGCCCTTCCAGTCGCGTGTCTTGACGGTGGCACGGCTCAGGCGCTCCTTGGCCTGCGGAATGGCATGGGCATATTGCGGCAACCATTCGGCCTGGGCCACCACCATTTCATCCACCATCTGCCAGACTTCTTCCGGCGTGCAGATCGCCCCCACCAGCGGATCATGCAACACCGCGAGTTTCAGAAGATCGATATCCCCCGAAATAGCCGCATGCACTGACATCCGTTGAACATTGATGGAGGAAATGCAGGTCGCCGCGCAGGCTTCCGGCAGGGTAATACCTGCCACCATGTTGATGCCGAAGCGATCGACAAATCCGGGCGATTCAATAATGGCATCCGAGGGAAGATTGGTGATGATTCCATTGTTTTTCACATTGAAATGGCCGCGATAGACCCGCCCGGTTTCCAGAGCTTCGAGAATATGACTGGCATGTTCATTGGAGCGTTTGGCCGGATCAAGCGGCTTGCCCGCACTTTCCAGAAACTGCGGAAATTCGGTTTCAAACCAGTTCCGGGTCTCCGTCGAATAGCGCAGATAACCGCCGGTTTCGCCATGAATCCAGTCGGACATGTCAATCCAGCGGGTAATCTCTTCCGGCCGCTTGCGATACCATGGCAAATATTCCGACAAATGGCCGTTGCTCTCGGTCGAATAGACCCCGAAGCGTTTCAAAACATCGATACGCAGCTTCTCCTGCTGCGAGAATACCGGATGGGCCTCAAAGGCATCGATCAGTTCCTGTTTGCCAATCTTGCGGCCCTTGACGCGCACATCGACAAACCAGGTCTGGTGATTGATACCAGAGCAAATGTAATCCAGCTCGCCAGGACCCGCCCCCAAAATCTCGGCTATCTGCTCGGCGCCATGCTGCACACCGTGGCAAAGCCCGATCGTATCCACCTTGCCATATTCGATCGCCGCCCAGGTATTCATTGCCATGGGATTGGCGTAGTTGAGGAATTTTGCTCCCGGTTCGGCCAGTTCGCGGATATCCTTGCAGAAATCCAGGATGACCGGAATATTGCGCTGGCCATAGAGAATGCCGCCGGCGCAAATCGTATCGCCCACACATTGATCAACACCATATTTCAGCGGAATGCTGATATCGTCGGCATAGGCCCCAAGACCGCCGACGCGCACGCAGCTGATGATATAACGGGCACCGGCAATGGCGTCGCGGCGATCCGTAGACGCCGTCACCTTGGCAGGCAGCCTGTTTGCCTCGACAATCCGGTCCAGAATTGTCTTGATCATATCAAGATTGTGCTGGCTGATATCCGCCAGAGCAAATTCCACATCGTGAAACTCCGGCACACTCAAAAGGTCGGTGAAAAGTTTCTTGGTAAAGCCGACGCTGCCAGCCCCGATGATGGCGATCTTGAAGCTGCTCATACAATGCTCCTCCACAGGTGTTAGACCGTTTTGTCTCTCGAGAGGGTAAAATTGATTCGCACAGGCGAAATGAAACGCCCCGTCGATGCCGGTCGCATTGCTTGCGAATATTGCCGCGATCAATGTATATTTTCCTCTTGAGCGGCATTATCTGTAAAATCGTTCAGACCACCAGAGAGGTATTATGCTTTCATGGGTAATTCTGTGCTAAAGACGATGATTGACGCTGGGCCAATCATGCGCACCGTCTCGCTGCCCCGGGGGCGCCATAGCCTGCATACCATGCCGACAAGCACAGGCTATGAAGTGCGCAGCGATGCTACCTATGATTGGGATGGCAGGAAGCGCGGGCAAACACCGTTTACCGTTCTTCAGCACACGATCTCGGGTGCCGGAAACCTGCGCTATGAAAACAGCACCTATCGGGTCATGCCGGGCCAGACATTGCTGGTCCTGGTGCCGCATAATCACCGTTATTGGCTGGAGCCCGGGGGGCGCTGGGAATTCTTCTGGATCTCGATGAATGGCGAGGAAGCGCTGCGAATCCACAACGCGATCCTCACGGCCATGGGGCCTATTCTCACCCTGAACCAGCAGACCATCGAGCACCTTGCCGATTGCAGCCAACGCCTCATTGCCGGCGGCGCGGATACGCCTGGCCGGGCCTCGGCAATCGCTTATGAGGCCGCCATGGCGCTTTATGACGATGTTTTTGGCTCACATCCGACCTTGAGCGCGGAATATCGCACAATGCAGCATGTCATCGATCATATCTCGGCCAATCTGGATCAGTCTCTTTCCGTTGAGCAACTGGCGGCAGTGTCTGGTCTCAGCCGAGCCCATTTCTCACGGGTTTTTGCTGCGAGCGAAGGCATGCCGCCAGCGGAATTCGTGCTGCACAAACGTCTGAAAAGAGCGGTCAAACTGCTGACAAAAGGCTCGCATCTTTCCGTAAAGGAGATATCGACGATGTGCGGCTTTGAAGAGCCGAACTATTTCTCCAAGGTCTTCAGGCGTCATTTCGGTGCCAGTCCGACCGAGTTCAGAACGACCGGAATGTACTCAAGCATGGTGAAAAGCGTTGTTGAGGCCGAGACAAAACCGGCTCGATTTCATAGGCGGGACTTGAACGAATGATGAGGTGCTGGCGGGTTCACCCCATTTGCCGGGTTGGTGGTGGTTTGAATCGAAACTTGACGGGGTAAGCGAACCGCTCACTATGCCTTGAAGCATGAACGAGCCTAATGGTTGCCCGTTATGGATGTTGTTGTCGCACGGCTATCTGGCCGTGCGACAACGGGGATCGTCAATGCTTAGGGATGTGCAGGTCCATTCAACCGATCAATAACCTGAAGCAAGATATCGGCGCAGGCCTTCATCGGCTCATCGTCAGCGCATTTGATGTCGATCCTGGTGTCGCCATCCTCAACCCGGAAATGGGCTGCCTTGGAAGGCGCTGGCGGCGGCGGTGGGCGATGGCCACGCGGACCACCCATCGGGCCTTCCGGGCCACGCGGCGGAGGTCCTGCACGCTCTTCCGGCCCGGCTGGCATGCCTGATGGCGGTGGTGGCGGAGTTGCGGCATCGGCGTCGGGAGCCACGGCGCCCGCAACGGGTGCTGCTGGTGGCTGTGGCGGTACTGGCGGCTGCTGGGCAAATGCGGTTCCGGCCAGTGCAGCAAGAGCGACGGCGGAAAGAATGTAGCGTTTCATAGGACTTTTCCTTTGGTGGAGTGGAAAGCGCATCACTTAACGTGACAAACGACTTTTGGTTCGGGCGACTTCTGGTCCAGGTTGCTCATGGTCCACGAAGCTCAGGGGACAGGTTTATTGGCGAAGTCACCGAACGGTCTATGCGGCGGCGGACCTGGCGGGCCAAGATCCGCTGTCTTCCCGCTGCTATCGACAAGGTAGCTCGCATGCACGAAGCCATCGTCAAACCGACCCTGGATGGTCACGACGTCATCCTTCGTGACGAGGCCGCCGCCGTCTCCAGCCGGTCCGGTTTCGACCAGAGCCTTGCCGCTGTCGTCCTGCAGGATGAACTTGTTGCCGTAAATCTCGCTGACTTTTCCCTTGATGGTGACCAGACTTGATGCCGGCATCATTGAAATGGCAACGGGAGACATTGGGGCCATTTCGGGGGCGGGACGCACCAGCTTCATTACACCGGCACCCCCAACCGCGCCGATGGCGAGCGCCACGGCGATGGCGGGAAGAGCCATCCAGTATCGTTTCCGTCGCTCGTGCGGAGGAGAAGGCCTGCCAGCCTTTTCCGGATGCCCGTCGCTAGGATGTTCGACCGTCATCATTCATTCTCCTTGGTGATTGACCAGAGCATTTCCGAATGCAAAACCGCTGCATACTGTGTTGGAACTGCTCTAGAGTCTGTCGTGTGCGTTTGTCTTTTCGGGAAAACCGGTTTCCACTTCCCCTGACAAACTCCAGGGAAAACTACACCTCATCTGCCGTTACCCCGCTGAACCTTCTGGTTCAGATTCAGTTCAGCCATTTTCGATAAATCTGGATCTCCTCCTTGCAAATGAAAGTCAGTTCTCATGCGCGTACTGCTCGTCGAAGATGATGACGACCTGAGTGGCCGGATCGCCACTGCGCTCAGGTCGGAGAACTTCGTGGTCGACATCGCCCGCAATGGCGAGGACGCGCTCCATGCCGGACTGACCGAGCTGTTCGATATTGCCGTGCTTGATCTCGGGCTACCGAAGATCGATGGCGTCACGGTCCTGAAAGGGTGGCGTGAAAGCGAACGCAATCTCCCCGTCCTTGTCCTGACTGCGCGTGACGGCTGGCCGGACAAGGTCTCGAGCTTCAAGGCTGGCGCGGACGACTTCCTTGCAAAGCCGTTCAAAATCGAAGAGCTGGTGCTAAGGCTGCGGGCTCTGGTGCGCCGGGCAACCGGCCATGCTTCCTCGCGTATTTGCTGTGGCGCGCTGATGTTTGATGCTCAACTCGGCACATTTGAGCTGAATGGGCTTCCAGTCAAACTGACCGCGCTGGAATGGCGGGTGCTGTCATGCCTTATGCTCAGGAAGGAGACGGTTGTTGATCGGCGCGAGCTGAATGAGCGGGTTTACGACGGAGACGCTGAGGTGGATTCCAACTCCATCGAAGTCATCATCGCAAGGCTGCGCAAGAAGCTTGGTTCTGACATTATCGAGACCGTCCGCGGTCGGGGCTATATGCTGACAGCGTCGGGGCAGCCATGATATTTCCGGCGCTTAATCGGCCCAGATCAATTGCCGGACGCCTGCTGGTCTTTTCCGGTATCTTCGTGACCCTGGCCCTCGTGGTGGCGTCTGTCGTTCTGTGGCTGGCGCTCAAAACCGTCATCCGCGAGCAGATCGATCAGCGCCTCGACACGCAGATCAGTGCGCTGGCCAGTGCGGTGGTGCGGGATGAAGGCGGTAGGCTCAAGCTTTCCACACCGCTGGATGCGCCGCCTTTCGATCGCCCCGGATCAGGCTGGTATTGGCAGATCGAGAGCATGGGGCAGCAGCTCACCTCGCGTTCGCTGTTGGATGGAACCATAGACACACCGCCACTGCGCCAAGATTTTTTCCACATGATCACCGCCACGCCGACCCCTGGAGAGGGGCATGATCACGGGCAAAAGCTCTATTTGCGTCAGAGCACCCGGGATGTCGCTGGCGCCATCATGACGATTACAGTGTCCGCGCCTCAAGCCGCACTTGCCGATCCTGCTGTTGGCGCCTTGCTTTGGTTGGCACCCAGCATGCTGCTGTTGGGCGCTGTGCTGATGATTGGCACGCTCTGGCAGATCCGCTTTGGCCTTCGCCCCCTCACTTCGATGGCTGCCGACATCGACGCCATCAACCGTGGAGAAAGGTCTCGGCTTCCCGATATACCCATCATCGAACTCGCGCCACTGGCATCCAAGACCAATGCGCTGATTGAAGCCAATGAGGAAAGACTTGCCGCAACACGCATTCAGTTTGCCAATCTCGCGCATGGATTGAAGACACCCGTTGCCAGCCTGCTGCTCGCGCTGAATGACGGGAATGATCAGGACGGCGCGCTGCGCGACCTCGTTGCCAGAATAGACAATAGGATCAAGCACCATCTCAGTGCCGCTCGTCGGGTGATGGCATCGGCAAACATAGTTGCGCGCACCAATGTGGCTCAGTCAATTGCCGACGTCTATGGAGCGATCAGCCTTATCCATGCAGATCGTGGGATTAGCTTTCAAACCGAAGTGGCGGACGGGTTGTGTGTCGCCTGCGACGACAAGGATGTCGAGGAAATGTTTGGCAACCTGATCGACAACGCCTTCAAATGGGCATCGGAGCATGTTTCAGTTCTTGCTGTGCGGGACGGTCCCATGGTGAGGATCAGCGTTGAAGACGATGGTCCCGGCATTCCCTTGGAGCGTCTCCATATAGTTCTACTGCCTGGCGTTCGGGAAGATGAACGGGTTCCAGGTGATGGTTTTGGTCTGACGATTGTAACGGAAATGGCCGGTCTCTATGGGGGATCGTTTGAACTGGAGCGGATTGCCCCGACCGGCTTACGTGCGGTGCTTGTACTTCCAGCCGCCAAAGGTTCCCTAGAATAACCCGATGAAATGGCGCTTATCTTGACTGGTCAACCAATCGTGACGGCCGACGCATTTTCTGTAAAGCACCCTTGTCCAAATTCCTTGCCGACCGTAGCGGTAAAGCCATATAAGGCAGCATGACCTCTGATTCAAAGATTTTTGTTGGCCTACGGTCGACACGTAAAAAGCCTGCTCCAGACCGTGGATCGACAGGTCCGAAATGCCAATGGGATGGCTGCGAAAAGGGTGGAACGCATCGCGCCCCTGTCGGACGAAATGCCGAGGGTCTCTATCTGCTGTTCTGTGCCGATCATGTGAAAACCTATACCAAAGGTTACAATTTCGCACCCAATCTGTCCGACCCTGTAACAGCGCGCTATCAGAAGGATGCGGCGAGCGGCAAGCTGCAGACGTGGGGAACCAGCGTCAATAAACCCTCGGAAATTCCGCTCCCTTCCACGGCCCGCTCCGGCTCGGCAAAGGCGACAAACGCACGTAAAAGTGCTGCACAGCGCCAGGCGGAAAAATTGGATACTCAGCGCCGTAAGCTCAAGGTGTTGGAAGCGAAGGCTTTCGAGACGCTTGGCCTTTCGCCGGATGCAACGCCGGAAGAGATCAGAAGCCGCTATAAGCAGAAGCTCAAAATGCATCATCCGGACGCAAATAACGGCGATCGAAACTCCGAGGACAAGCTTCAGGCTTCGATCGACGCCCATAAAATCCTTAAGCTCAACGGATTTTGTTGAGTGTAGCACACGAAAGAACATCCAGGTTCAAGTGCGGCCTGTCTCCTGAATTGCCAACCCCTGAACCTAGCCAATCTCTAGGATAGCCTTGATCACACCGGCTTGCGGCTGGGACCATTCCTGAAAAAGCTTGACGCCATCATCAAGGTGGCCGGTATGGGTGTTCAGGGCTCGCGTTGGCACCTTGCCAGCCTCGATCTGGCGGACGACTTCGGCAAAATCGTCCGGTTGGGCATTGCGGCTGGCGATCAGCGTTGCCTCGCGCTTGTGGAATTCCGGATCAGAGAAGGTGATGTCCTGGCGAACGACGGAAAGCAGGACGTAGCGTGCGCCATGGGCGAGGAAATTGAAACCACGCTGCATCGGAATGGCATTGCCGGTGGCATCGATCACCACGTCGAACCCATCGCCACCGGTCATCCTCTCGACTTCGGCCTCAGCCGACGCATCGGCGAACAGCGATTGATCCGCCATAAGGCGGTCCACGGCAAAGGCCAGGCGATCCTCGCGGGTATCCATCACCGTCACATGCGCGCCTCTTGCCTTGGCAAAGATGATAGCCGACATGCCGATCGGCCCGGAGCCGGTGACGAGAACACGATCCTGCTGTTGGATGTTGCCGCGTTTCACACCATGGGCGCCGATGGCCAGAAACTCGATCATCGCCGCATCCGCAAGTGAAATGCCCCCCGTCGGTACGACATTCTCTTCCGGCACGCTCACATATTCGGCCATGCCGCCGTCACAGTGAACGCCAAGAACCCGGATGTTCTGGCAGGCATTCGACAGACCCTTGCGGCAGGCATGGCAGGCGCCGCAGGACAGGTAGGGAACGATATAGACGGCATCTCCGGTCTTCAACCGGCTGCCTGCAGGCGCTTCCGCAACCGTTCCCGACAATTCATGTCCCATGACCCGAGGATATTCCAGGAAGGGATGCTTGCCCGCATAGATGTGAAAATCCGTGCCGCAGATGCCGACATGGCGGATGCGCACAAGAACCTCGTTTGCTGCCCGTGAGGGTGGCGCGCGCTCGATAAGGGAGAGGCGGCCGGGCTCGTCGCAGATGAGCGCTTTCATCAGGATGTCCTTTATTCAGTGGATGACGGGTCGCGCGTTTGGAAACTGACGCATCAGACCGTCTTTGACTTGTGAAACGTATAGGCGGCAATCGATTGCGGCTTCATCTCGATGGAGAATCCGGGACTCGACGGCGGCATGTAGGCGGCGTTCTGGATGACGCAGGGATCGATGAAGTGTTCGTGCAGATGGTCGACATATTCGATCACACGACCGTCCCTGGTGCCGGAGACCGCGATGTAATCGATCATCGAAAGATGCTGGACATATTCACAGAGCCCGACGCCGCCAGCATGCGGCCAGACCGGCTTTTCGTATTTCGCCGCCAACAACAGTACGGCCAGAACTTCATTGAGCCCGCCCATCCGGCAGGAATCGATTTGCACGATATCGATCGCGCCCTCGGTGATGAACTGCTTGAACATGATACGGTTCTGGCACATCTCGCCGGTTGCGACCTTGATCGGCGCAATGGCATCGCGGATCTTGCGGTGACCTGCCACATCGTCCGGGCTGGTTGGCTCCTCGATGAAGAAGGGTTTGGCAAAGGCGAGCTTTTTCATCCAGTCGATGGCCTGTCCTACTTCCCAGACCTGATTGGCATCGACCATCAGATAACGATCCGGCCCGATCACCTCGCGGGCAATCGTCAGGCGACGAATGTCGTCCTCAAGATCACGTCCAACCTTCATCTTGATATGATCAAAGCCCTGATCAATGGCATCCTGCGCCAGACGACGCAGCTTGTCATCGTCATATCCCAGCCATCCGGCTGAAGTCGTGTAGCAGGGATAGCCTTGCTTTTCGAGAAGCGCGATGCGGTCGGCCTTGCCGTCCTCCGCCTTGCGCAGGATAGCAACAGCTTCCTCGCGGGTCAGCGCGTCGGTGAGATAGCGATAATCGACGATATCGGCGATCTCTTCCGGCGACATCGTCGATACGAACTGCCACACCGGCAGACCGGCCTGCTTTGCCATGGCATCCCAGAAGGCATTGACGACAGCGCCCGTTGCCAGATGCATGGCACCCTTATCGGGTCCAATCCAGCGCAGCTGGCTATCGCCGGTCAGCTTTCGCCAGAACAGGCCAGGTGCTGCGCGCACCTCGTCCAGATCCACGCCCACCACCAGATGGCGCATGGCCTTGATTGCCATGCAGCAAATGTCGTTGCCACGGCCAATGGTGAAGGTCAGGCCATGGCCTTCCAGGCCAGGCTCATCCGTTTCCAGAACCACATAGGCTGCCGAATAATCCGGGTCTGGGTTCATGGCATCGGAGCCATCCAGGCTTGCGGATGTCGGAAAACGCAGGTCGAAAACATTGAGATTGGTGATGCGGGTCATATCAGCCTCTCGGGCAGGTCCACAAAGCGGTGATGCGCTTTTGCGCCGGGCCTGCAAATTGAAACAAGCATTGGTGCCTTCTTCAGTTCATTTAAAAACGGGTCACTATGGGTCCCTCAAAGGCCGTAGAAGCGGCGGGCGTTTTCACAAAATACCCGATCATGTGCGGCTTCCGGCACGATGGCCCGGGCCTGGGCAAGCCAGCTTTGGTAATCGCTGGCGAGGGTCAGCACCGGCCAGTCGCTGCCCCACATTACCCGTTCCGGTCCGAAGAGATCGAGGATCGTCTCGGCATAGGGACGAATGGCTTCTGGCTGTTGCGAACCGGCTTCGGTCAGCAGGCCAGACAGCTTGCAGGAGATGTTTTCCAGATCGGCAAGCCGCGTCATGGCGTTGCGCCAGTCGCTATAGAGCCCTTGCGCGATGACGGGTTTTGCACCGTGATCGATGACGACAGGCAGAGCGGGATGACGGCGCGCAAACCTTTCCAATGGCGCGAGGTGGCGGGGCAGAACCAGCGCGTCGAAGGTGAGACCCGACGCCAGCATCGCCCCGATGGCCGGGTCGAGTGCGGGATCGTCAATCCAGTCATCCTCGGCAATATCCTGCACCATGGGGCGCAGGCCCTTCAGCTTCGGATAGGTCGCCAGCTCCGTGATGACGGTGGCCGCATCCGCCGCCTTCAGGTCAACCCAGCCCACCACGCCGAGAATGAAATCATGACATTGCGCCAGATCCAGCAGGAAGCGCGTGTCATCGATGCTTGGCAGTGATTGAACCAGAACCGTCCCCCCAACGCCCGTCGCGGTCAGCTGCGGCTCCAGGTCTGCGGCCCCGAAATCTCGGTAGATGGCGGCTAGTTCCGGTGGGGGCCATTGTCCTTGCCGGTTTTTCATGAGCCAGAAATGCTGATGTGCATCGATGATCATGATCACGCTCCGATCGGGACGCCATCGGCGATGATGCCCTTGTCCTTCAGGGATCGCCACACGGAGGAGGGGACGTCTTCCTGCATCCAGGCGACGTTGGCGCGGATCTGCTCGCCGTTGCGGACGCCGGATACCACGGAGACGACGGCGGGATGCAGCAGCGGAAAATTCAAGGCCGCCGCCTGTAGCGATACGCCTTCAGCGGCACATGCGGCTTCGATCTCGGCGACGCGGGCAAGAATGTCGGCGGGTGCCTCGGCATAGTTGAACTTGCGGTTTCCCGCCAGCAGGCCCGAATTAAAGACCCCGGCCACCACGATCCCGACATTGGCTTTATCCGCCCGGTCCAGCAGCGTCAGGCTGTCCTGTTCCAGCAGCGTATAGCGTCCGGCCAGCATGGCGACATCGATATCGAAGGCATCCATCGCATCCCAGACCGCCTGCCACTCATTGACGCCGAGGCCGATGGCCTTGACGAGGCCAGCCTCGCGCAACTGGCCGAGCGCCTTGAACCCGCCGCCCTTGGTCAACTGCTCCCAATAATGCCCGTGTTTTTCACCATGCGTCATCTGGCCGATGTCGTGGACATAGAGAATATCAGGCTTCAGCACGCCCGTGCGCTGCTGGCTTGCCTCAAAGGATTTCAGAATGGCATCATAGGTGTAATCATAGACCGGACGGAACGGCAGAGGCTGAATAAAGGTGTCTTCCTCCTGTCCAACGGTCTCATCGGGAACCATCACGCGGCCCACCTTGGTGGAGAGCACGTAGTCTGCCCGCTCATGTTCGGTCAGCATCGTCCCGAGACGGCGTTCGGAGCGGGTGTAGCCATAAAAGGGAGCGGTATCGAAATAACGAATGCCCGCATCCCAGGCGGCATCGAAGGCCCCGAGCGCTTCCTGGTAACTCGTCCAGCGATAAAGATTGCCCATCTGCGCGCAGCCGAGACCCATCACCGTGAAGGAAACATCGCGATTGCGCAGCGTGCGCCTGTCGTTGACCTGCATTGTCCTGCCCATAAACTGGAAAATCTGGGGAAACGGCACGCGAGGTAACCCCGCGTGCCGTAATTACATTAGTAAAGCACGTTCTTGGCTTCCGGCTTGTCGATGTTCTGCTTCGTGACGACCACGACGCCGGTGTCGATGAACTTTTCGACCTTTTCCTTCGAGAGAAGCTTCAAAAGCGTATCCACGCCCTTTTCACCCATTTGATAGGAACCCTGGACGACGGTGGCTTCCAGCGTGCCGTCCTTGACGAATTCCTGAAGGTCCTGGTTGCCGTCAAAGCCGATAGCGACGAGCTTGCCGGTCTTGCCAGCCTGCTTGATTGCCCGGCCCATGCCGATGGCGGTGGGCTCATTGGCGCCGAAGATGCCTTTCAGGTCAGCATTGGCGGCAAGAACGTCGGTCGTCTGGTTCAGCGCGGTGGCCATCTGCGACTGCGAATAATAGGGGCCGACGATCTGGAGTTTCGAGTTGGCCTTGATGTAGTCGGTAAAGCCGCCAACGCGGCCGATTTCAGAACCGGCACCTGCCACATAGGACATCACGGCAATCTTGCCTTCGGTCCCAACCTTCTGGATCATCGCCTTGGCCGCCAGTTCACCGGCTGCCTTGTTGTCCGTCGCCAGGAAGGCCTGATAATATTTCTCGGCATCCTTTGAGAGCATAGAGTCAATGATGACGACGGGAATGCGGGCTTCCCAAGCCTTCTTCACCGCCGGGACCAGTGCGTCCGGGTCGGATGGTGCAAGCAGGATGGCATCGACCTTCCGGTTCACGGCGTTTTCGACCATGTTGACCTGATCGGCGATGGCGGATTCCGCAGCCGGACCCTGGAAGGTCATCGTGTGCGCCTTCTGCTTGCCAATCGCGGTATCCGCGCCCTTCTGGACGTTCTGCCAGAAGGTGGAGTTAACGGTCTTGACGATCACGGCGATTTCGCCCGCCGAAGCGGTGATCGCGCCCGACAGTGTAAAGACGGAGGCCGCAAGGGCCAGGGCTAGTTTACGCATGTCTTTCCTCCTCAGTGTGACGGGCCCAGCCGGGGACCGATGCGGGGGAAGGCTCCTCCCTTCCCATGTTCGTTCTGCCTCCGCCTGACGGCGGTATTATTTCCGATTGCGGATCTGGTCGATCCAGACGGTGCCGAGAATGACGAGGCCTATAATGATCTGCTGGGTGAAGGCGGAGACGCCGTTCATGTTCAGGCCATTGCGCAGGATGCCGATGACAAAGGCGCCGATGAAGGTTCCGGAAATCGTACCGACACCGCCGATCAGCGAGGTTCCGCCAATCACCGCCGAAGCGATTGCATCCAGCTCATAGGCCACGCCTTCATTCGGCTGGGCAGTGACGAGACGAGACATCAGCACGCAGCCGGTGAGACCGGCCAGCGTGCCGGAAACGATATAGGTGAAGGCGGTGACGCGGGCGACATTGACGCCTGAAAGCTGGGCGGCGTCCGCATTCGAGCCGGTGGCATAGATATGCCGGCCAAGCACGGTTCGGTTCAGCACGAAGGCTGCGGCCACCGCAATGATGACCATCAGCACCACAGGATAGGGAATGCCCGGAAAGCTGACCACCGGAAATCCTTGATCGTCAATGCTTTCGAAGCGCAACAGCGAGCCATTGCCCAAAACCCCGAAGGATTCGCCAAGGCCCGAGACGGCGCGTGCGCCGGTGATTTGTAGTGCGACGCCACGCGCAATCAGCATCATTCCAAGGGTGGCAATGAACGGTGGCAGCTTCAGCTTGGTAATGACCAGGCCATTGATGACCCCGCAGGCCGTGCCTGTGAGAACGCCGAGCACCATGCCGATCCACACCGGCGCGCCCAGTTCCTTGACGGCAAGGGCGGCGACCACCCCGGCCAGCGCCAGCACGGAGCCGACCGAGAGATCAATACCCCCGGTGATGATGACATAGGTTGCCCCGATGCCGAGAAAGGCAATCGACGTGACCTGTAGCGCGATCGTCATGCCGTTGTTGACGCTCAGGAAAGCATTGGAAGTGAGGGCAAAGACAGCGGCCAGAACGACCAGGCAGCCAAGCGCGGCAAATTTCTGGATGATATCCTTCTGCCGGTCGCTCAGTCCCCTTGTCTGGCCCTTTTTCTGGCCCGCCTGCGGCGGCTTGTCGGTGATGATCTCAGCCATGGGTCATTCCTCGCGCGTTCTCCCGGACACGGCCGGAGGCATAAAGCATGATCTCTTCCTGCGACGTTTCGCGCGTCGTCAGGGTTGCGGTGATGCGGCCTTCGTGGAAAACCGCAACGCGGTCCGACAATCCCAGGATTTCCGGAAGCTCGGAACTGATCAGAATGATGCCGATGCCCTTGGCGGCAAGCTCATCCATCAACCGGTAGATGGCGAGCTTGGCGCCGACATCGATGCCCCGTGTCGGCTCGTCGAAGAACATGATCTTCGGCTGCCGGAACAGCCATTTTCCAATAATGATCTTTTGCTGGTTGCCGCCCGACAGCAGGCGGACGGGTTGGTTCAGGCTGGGCGTCCTGATGTTGAGCAGATCGACATAGTGCTGGCTCGACTGGCGGTGCAGTTCCTTGTCGATCACGCCGAACGGATTGGAAACGGCCTCCATATTGGCCATCATCAGGTTGGCATCGACCGGCATCTTGACTGCCAGGCCTCCCGCCTTGCGGTCCTCGGAAAGATAGGCGATCCCTGCGTCAATGGCCGCACGTGGGTCGGAAATCGAAAGGGGCCGCCCTTCGAGCAGGATTGTTCCGCTGTCGAACGGATCGGCTCCGAAGATTGCCCGGGCCACTTCCGTCCGACCGGCACCCATCAATCCCGCAAAACCCAGAATTTCGCCACGGCGAAGTTCAAAGCCGATATCGGAGAAAGCGCCATGGCGGCTAAGACCCGAAACGGAAAAAATGGTGTCCTTGGTTGGCGAACGGGTCGGTGCCGGGAATTTTTCCTCCAGCGAGCGGCCCACCATGCGGGCGACGATATAGTCCACGGTGATCGCATCGAAATCATCCGTCGAGATGTAGCGCCCATCGCGCAGCACCGTGACGCGATCGACGATCTCTGCCATCTCGTCGAGCCGATGCGAGATGTAGATGATACCGGTTCCCTCGCGCTTCAGGTCGCGGATGACGCGAAAGAGAAGCTGTGCTTCCTGTTGCGTCAGCGAGGAGGTCGGTTCATCCATGATGAGCACGGAGGCGTCGAGCGAAAGGGCCTTGGCGATCTCGACCATCTGCCGCTGCGCGACGGATAGCGTGCGCACCTGCGCGTCAGGGTTGATGTCGACCCCTAGGCGATCAAGGCATCGCTTGGCGTCCTGGCGCAGCTTGCGCCTGTCGACCATAAAACGCCCACCCATAAAACTTAGCCGTGGTTCGCGGGCAAGATAGATGTTTTCGGCGACGGAGAGATGCGGAACGAGGTTGAGTTCTTGATGGATGATGGCAATTCCGGCGGCTTCCGACTGCAATGTGGAGGTGAAATGAACCGTCTCGCCCTTGTAGATCATGTTGCCGGCGTCTCTCTGGTAGACGCCGCTGATGATTTTCATCAGCGTGGATTTTCCGGCTCCATTCTCTCCGCAAACCGCATGGACTTCACCGGCCCTGACATCAAGGCTGACGTCCTGCAGGGCCTTCACCCCAGGGAATTCCTTGGTGACGCCTTCCAGTTTTAAAAGCAGCGGCACGGGTTTGCACTCGCCAGCGGCAAGCGACACTCCTCCCATCGCGATGTCCTCCAGTTCGTGAAAGCCTCCCAGACTTTCGGTAGACAGACATAGGGCATGCTGCGATAATTGGTCAAGCCAATTATTCTTTCGTGCTTGCATGCGTTGCAATATCTCGGATAAATATAGTTTTATTGATGAAATTCTTTAAATTGGACTGACCAAAATGACATTGCCCAAACGCCTTTACCAGCAGATTGCCGACCAGGTTCGGCATCTGATCCAAAGCGGCCCTTATTCGGCAGGGTCGAGGCTGCCCCCGGAACGTGAGTTGGCGCAAACCCTCGGGGTCTCGCGACCGTCCTTGCGCGAGGCGTTGATTGCACTGGAAATCGATGGGACAATCGAGATTCGCATGGGATCGGGCATTTATGTCCTGTCCGCCAGCAAGTCTGCCGTATCAGGGCGATCACTGGGGGAGAGCCCGACGGAACTGATGCAGGCGCGTGCCGTCATCGAAAGCGCTGTTATCGTCAAGGCCGCTGGGGCAATGACCGATGCGGTTTTTGCGGCGCTTGTCGGGATTGTCGAAGCGATGCGTCAGGAGATTGCCGAGGGCCGCAAGCCGATCGATCAGGACCGCCAGTTTCATCTGACCATCGCCGAGCAATCGGGCAATTCGGTTCTGGCGGAGATCGTCGCCAATCTGTTTGACGAACGTCATAGTCCGATCTCGGACCATATAAGGGGGCGTTTTGAGACGCCCGAAACCTGGTCACAGGCGCTGATCGAGCATGAGGCAATTCTGAATGCGCTGGAAGCACGAGACCCGCTCGCGGCACAGGCTGCGATGTATGCCCATCTGACGGCATCACGACGGCGGTGGCTCGAAAATTGACCGGTGACGCGGCCATTCCGCCGCCTCCAATGGTCAGGACTTTCGACCGGGAGCCGAGGTCGGGGGAATCCGGTATTTTGCTGGTGAATTTCGCAGGTAGCGCGCTGGCCAATAGGGCGACGAGAACGGCGGATGCTGGTTCAAACCAGCCCGAGATTGCTACCGTTTCCTCTCGATTTATGTCGTTGTCACCGGTGTCCTCCAAATTCCGCAATACGAAATTTCCTGCACAGATCAGCAGTCCGGCAGTTTTGCTTGCAAAGTCAATTTAGTTGACATCGTTTCATTTTAGATGACAGTATGGCGTCATAACGGGAGGAGGAGCCCCTATGATGACTACCAGTTTCACGGCTATCGCCGGGGATGCGTCACGTTGCGCGCGTCTTAGTTTGGCAGCATTTACCCTTGCATTGGCCTCAAGCGGTTCGGCGCTGGCTGCGCCCAAAGGGGATCTGGTCATCCTGCAATGGATGGCGGGGTCTGACCTTGAGGTGATTCAAAATCTGGAAAAAGCCTTCATGGCCAAATATCCGGATGTGAAAATCAAGGAAGTGCCGGTGACATGGTCCGGCGATCCGCGTGGGGGGCTTCGCACTTCGTTGATGGGCGGCGAAAAGGCCGACCTGATGATCAACACCTGGCCAGCGTTCCGCACAGAACTTGTCACCGCCGGCCTTTTGCGCCCGCTGGATGATGCCTATTCCGCCATGAAGTGGGGAGAACGTCTCGACAATAGCTGGAAGGATCTCGGATCTGTCTCCGGCCAACTCTACGGCGTTACCTTCACTTACGGCGACCGCAGCGGTCTTTGGTATGACACCGGGACCTTCAAAAAGGCAGGAATTACCTCGCCGCCCAAGGATTGGGCGCAGTTCCTGGACACTATCGCCAAGCTGAAGAGCGCCGGTGTGGTGCCAATGGCCGTTCCTGCCAAGACATGGGCGCATGCCGAAGTGTTTGAAACACTGATCTTACGCGAGGGCGGGGCGGATCTTTCGCGCAAGCTGGTGGCCCACGAGATCCCCTGGACCGATGATCGCGTCAAGGCGGCTTTTCGCAAATGGCGCGAACTGTTGAGCGCCGGTTGCTGCGGCGATGCCTCCACAATGCTCGGCACGGAATGGGACAATGCCTCCGACCGGGTTTTGAAAGAGCGCAAAGCAGGCTTTTTCCAGATGGGAATGTGGATCAACAACCGCGCCGAGACCGTCTACAAGCTTGCGCCGGATCAGTTCGGCCTATTCCAGTTTCCAGCCACGGGGCAGGGGCATGACACTGCCGCCAGTGTCGATGCCAAGGAGTTTGTCGCATTGGCCTCCGGTGGCAACAGCGAGGCTGCGGATGCCTTCATGGATTTCACCATAAGCCGTGAGGGTGCAAATATCATTGCCAAGGGCGGTTTAGCATCCTCCTCCAAGGCTGTTGATGTTGGGCTTTATAGCCCTGCCATTCAGGCGTCCAACACCTTTGTCACCGGGGCAGATACGGCCTTTGTCCTGGGCGATGGCCTGCCCGGCGATCTGGCGGATGAGTATCGCATCCAGCTCCAGAAATTCCTGGGTGATCCCAGTGATGCCAATATTGACAGGGTGACGGCTGCCATCGAGGCCAAGGCAAAAGGATCGTATTGATGCGGGCCATCACCGATCTGCCACGGACGGGAGGGAGCGCCAACCGGCGCTTCTTCCAGACGGATGGGGGAGCGGCTCTCGTCCTGCTTGCACCGATGGTGCTGTTGTTTCTGTGCGCTGTCGTCTATCCGTTGATCGATACGATCCGTCTGTCGTTTTTCGATATTCGCGGTCTTGCCCCGGCCAAATGGGTGGGGCTTTCCAACTACGCAAACCTGCTGGCGGATGCCAGTTTTCGTGTAGCCGTGATCACCACTCTTGTCTGGACGGTCGGTACAACAGCCCTGTCCGTGGGCATCGGCTGGGGCCTTGCGGTACTGTGTTCGCTGGCCCCGCGCACCACTCTGCCGTTTCGCGTGATGATTTTCTGTGCCTATGGCATTGCCGAGGCCGTCAGCGGCTTCATCTGGCTCGGCATCTACCGGCCGGGCGACAGCGGTTTGCTGAATGCCGTCTTGAACACGCTCGGTCTGGAAAACCTGACCCGCGCGTGGCTGGGCGATACCTCCACAGCCCTCGCATGTCTGGTGATTGCCTATGCCTGGACGCAAGTGGGCCTGCCCCTGATGACCTGTTTTGCCTCGATCCAGACCATTCCGAAAAGCATCAAGGAAGCGGCCTATATTGATGGGGCCAAGCCGCTCTCCATCATGCGCCACATCATTTTGCCTCTGTCGATGCCGGGGTTGAAAGTGGCGGTTTTCATCAATCTTCTTGGTAGCTTGCGGGCCTTTGACATGATCTTCGTCATGACGGGCGGTGGCCCGGTGTGCTCCACCGAGACGGTTGGCTATTTCATGTTTCGGGAATCGATGATGCAGTTCAAGCTTGGCTATGGCGCGGCGGCCACCGTCGTGTTGCTCGCCGTTGTGCTGTTCGTCTCGATTCCATTGCTGCGCCAGCGCACCAAGGAGGCGACATGAACGCTCGTGCCCCTCTTTGGATTCCGGTTCTCGTTGGCCTTCTGGCTATCCTCTGGATTGTGCCGGTTGTCGGTCTGGTTTTGACCTCCATCCGGCCTGCTGGCGATATTGCCGTTGGTGGTTGGTGGTCATTGCACACCCTGCGCTTCACGTTGGAGGCCTGGCTGACGGTCTGGACAAAATATCCGCTGGCCCCCGCCTTTTTGTCATCCCTGAAGCTGACCGGGCTTGCGACGTTGTTGACGGTTCTTCTGGCACCGGCTGCGGCCTATGCCTTTCAGTTTCTGAAATTCCCCGGACGGCGCATTCTGCTGCTTGTTGTCGTCAATTCGTTCGTGTTGCCGCAGCAGGTGGTGATCATTCCGCTGTTTACGCTCTGGCGCGATCTGCACATGATCGACAATGTCTGGGCCGTGCTTATTCCCTTTGTCGGACTGTCTTTCGCCTGGTCGATCTTTCTGGTGCAGAGTTTTCTGGCGGAATTTCCACGTGAATTGATCGAGGCCTCAAAAATTGATGGCTGCACGCCGATCCGGACCTTTCTTCATGTCGTTCTGCCCAATTCCCTTACACCCATGGCAACCGTTGGCATCCTGCAATTCCTGTGGTGCTGGAATTCCATGCTGCTGCCCATGCTGTATCTGCGCTCTGATGTGCCGTTGACGGTGCTGTTGGCCCGCATTGCAGGCTCATTCGAGCCCAACCTCGATCAACAATCGGTGGCGGCCATCGTCACCATGGCGGTGCCCCTGGTGGTCTTCATCGTGTTTCAGCGCTTCTTTGCCGCAGACGCACGCAATCGCTCGGGAGGCAAGGAATGACCGCGTCAGCCACAGTGTTCATGTCCCGGCTCAAAACCGGCCATCGGGAGGAAAAATCATATGGCAACCGTTGAACTCAAAGGGGTCGGTAAGCGCTACGGTGCCTTGAAGGTTATCGATGACATTGATCTTGACCTTGAAAATGGCTCCCTGACCGTCTTCGTCGGGCCATCCGGCTGTGGCAAATCCACCCTGCTGCGGATGATTGCCGGGCTTGAGCTAATCACTAGCGGCGACATTTTCATCGATGGTCAACGCATCAACGATGCCACGCCCACCGAGCGCGGTGTGGCCATGGTGTTTCAGAATTACGCCCTCTATCCGCATATGACCGTGCGCAACAATATCGGCTTTCCGCTGCGCATGGCGGGCATGAAAAGCGCCGACATAGGACGGCGGGTGGAACAGGCGGCAAACCGTTTGCACATCACCCCGCTTCTGGAACGCAAGCCTGCCGCCTTGTCTGGTGGCCAGCGTCAGCGGGTTGCCATCGGGCGGGCCATCGTGCGCGACCCCAATGTGTTCCTGTTCGATGAGCCGCTTTCTAACCTTGATGCCGAATTGCGGGTGAAAATGCGGCTGGAGATTGCCGAACTGCACCGGTCATTGGCCTCGACGATGATTTACGTCACCCATGATCAGGTGGAGGCTATGACCTTGGCCGACCGGATCGTGGTGTTGCGGGCAGGCAATGTCGAGCAGATCGGCACGCCCATCAGCCTTTATGACGACCCCGATAACATGTTTGTTGCCGGTTTCATCGGCTCACCCCGCATGAATTTTCTGACGGGTCATGTGGTGTCGCGCAGCACAGCGGCAGTCCGCGTCAAACTCAGCGAGTTCGAGAACGTTGAATTCGAGCTTGCACTGGGTGCCGATCTTGCCCCCGGTGCAAAGATTTCCGTTGGCATGCGACCAGAGAATTTTTCTTCTGACGGATCAGCCCGGTTCGATCTGCGGGTGGACATGGTGGAGAGCCTCGGCGGCGTCTCTTATGGCTACAGCAACATGCGGGGCGAAGACGCGCTGACGGTTGATCTGAAGGGTGATCGGTCGGTGCGGGCCGGCGATACGATCCACACCGGTTTTCACCCGTCCAAGGCCTTGCTGTTTGATCCGGCCAGCGGTGCGCGCCTTCGGTGACAGGTCATTCAGCTGATATTTCAAAAGGATTTCTATTCATGAGCGATAATGAACTCTGGTACGACCGTGCCGCATCCGTCTGGACCGAGGCCCTTCCCGTTGGCAATGGTCGGCTGGGCGCCATGGTGTTCGGAGATGCCTGGAATGAGCGCCTTCAGATCAATGAGAGCACATTCTGGAGCGGTGGCCCTTACCAGCCGATCAATCCCGATGCCCATGTCGCCTTGCCTGAGGCGCGCAATCTGATCCTTGCCGGGCGCTATCAGGAGGCCGACCGCAAGGCCTATGAAGGGGCCATGGCCAAGCCGGATCGGCAGACCTCCTATCAGCCGATTGGCGATGTCTGGCTTGATCTACACCATGATATGACCGTCACCAATTATCGTCGTTCGCTCGATCTGGAAACGGCTGTTGCTGTCACGCAATATGATTGCCACGGCGTGCATTTTCGCCGCGATGTCTTCGTCTCTGCCATCCAGGATGTGATTGTTTGCCGGATTGCGGTGGATCAGCCGGGTGCCTTATCGATGACGGTGATGCTCAGCAGCCCGCAAAACGGCGACCCTGTTGACATCGCCGATGCCACCCTTGGCTATGACGGGCGCAATCGTCGGCAAAATGGCATTGATAGCGCGCTGCGCTTTGCCTTCCGGGTGCGGGTACTGACTGAGGGTGGCTTTGTCGACATTGGCGAAGAAACCATTCGGGTGCGTGAAGCGTCCAGCGTCGTGTTGCTGATCGATGCAGGCACCAGCTTTCAAAACTACAAGACTATTGATGGTGATCCGCAGGCGCAGATCAAAGCACGCCTGGATGCGGCGGCTATGCTGTCCTATGAGGCGCTGCTCGCGGCCCATGTCACAGAGCATCGTCGCTTGTTTGATCGGATGCAGATTACCCTTGGTGACAAGTCCGTGCCAAACATCCCGACCGACAAGCGCATTGCTGCTTATGCCGAAGGCAATGATCCCTCGCTGGCCGCGCTTTATCTGCAATATGGCCGCTATCTAGCTATTTCCTGTTCCAGACCCGGCACGCAGGCCGCCAATCTCCAGGGCATATGGAACGAAGATATTTTACCGGCCTGGGGCAGCAAATACACCGTCAACATCAATCTCGAAATGAATTACTGGCTGGCCGATGTTGCCAATCTGTCCGAGACCTTCCTGCCGCTGGTGGAACTGGTGGAAGATGTGGCCGAAACGGGCCGCGAGATGGCCAAGGCCCATTACGGTGCGCGTGGCTGGGTTCTGCACCATAACACCGATATCTGGCGTGCCACCGGCCCGATTGATGGACCCCATTGGGGGCTTTGGCCGATGGGCGGCGCCTGGCTCTGCGCCCAGCTTTATGATCACTACCGCTTCAATCCCGATCGCGCAGTGCTGGAGCGCATCTATCCGTTGCTCAAGGGGGCGGTGGAATTTGCGCTGGATACGCTGGTTGCTTTGCCTGATAGTAATTACCTCGGCACTTGCCCATCACTGTCGCCGGAAAACTCCCATCCCTTCGGCTCATCGCTTTGCGCCGCACCCGCCATGGACAGCCAGATTCTGCGAGACCTGTTTGAGGCCTTCGCAGATGCCAGCGCCACGCTTGGGCGAGACGGTGAGCTTCGCACAGCGGCGGTCGCCACCCGTGCCCGCCTGCCGGAAGACCGCATCGGCAAAGGCGGTCAATTGCAGGAGTGGATGGAAGACTGGGATCTGGACGCGCCAGAGCAGCAGCATCGCCATGTCTCGCATCTCTATGGGCTTTATCCGAGCCTGCAAATCGACCCATTGGACACGCCGGATCTGGCCAAGGCCGCACAGGTTGTTCTGGAACGGCGCGGCGATGATGCAACGGGCTGGGGCATTGGCTGGCGGCTGAACCTCTGGGCCAGACTGGCCGATGGCAATCGGGCCGCACAGGTTCTGACCAAGCTTTTGACCCCTGAGCGCACCTATCCGAACCTGATGGATGCCCATCCTCCTTTCCAGATTGACGGGAATTTTGGGGGAGCGGCCGGGATTGTCGAAATGCTGGTGCAATCGCGCCCCGGCGAGCTTCGCCTCCTGCCCGCCTTGCCGGAACAATGGTCAAGCGGCAGCCTCAAGGGTGTCCGCATCCGTGGCGGTCACACGGTTGATCTCAGCAGGCAGGGGGGAATGCTGTCTTCACTCCGCATCACGGCTGGCCATTCCGGGTCTCTGACCATCCGCCAACCTGCTGATGTCTTTGAGGTTCAGCTCAAGCAAGGCGAGGTTTGGGAAAATCGATAGCAGATATTTCAACATGCATTTTCTGTTGTTCTAACAGGGTTTTCGCGGCTTTCGTGCCGGAGAAAAGGAGCCATCATGTCGCAGAATTCATTGCGTCCATTGCGGTATCGTCAAATTCATCTCGATTTCCACACGTCCGAACATATTCCGGGCATTGGCAGCCAGTTTGACGCCGAAGAGTTCGTTGCAACACTCAAACAGTCGCATGTGAATTCCATCACGCTGTTTGCCAAATGTCACCATGGCTGGTCCTATTATCCGACCAAGGTGGGTGCGCCGCATCCCAATCTGTCGCGTCCAGATCTGCTGGGAGAGATGATTGCCGCCTGCAACGCCGCCGACATTGAAACGCCGATCTATCTCTCGGTGCAGTGGGATGAGCGGACCGCCCGCCTGCATCCTGAATGGCGGGTGATGAAGGCCAACAACCATCTGGATCATGCGGATGACCATGATCGTTCGGCCCAGAACCAGTTAAGCGCCGCCTGGCACACCTTGTGCCTCAACCACGATGAGTTTCGCAGCCACCTGATCACCGAGGCCCGGGAGGTTCTGACGCTTTACCCAACCGCCGGGCTGTTCTTCGATATTATCCAGACACCGGATTGCGTCTGCAATGCCTGCCTTGCCCGTATGGCATGCCTCAATCTCGACCCATTGAGCAAGGCAGATCGGCTGGCCAATGACGAGGCCGTCAACGCGCAGTTCCGCGAGGAGATGAGTACCGTTCTGCGGCGCGAATTTCCGCAAGCTCGGATCTTTTACAACAGCGGCCATGTCAACAAATATGGCAAGGACCGTTACGCGTCCTACACCCATCTTGAGCTGGAAAGCCTGCCCACGGGCGGCTGGGGCTATAATCACTTTCCCTCCAGCGCGCGTTATGCGGCGCGGCTTGGCCTGGATTTTGTCAGTCACACCGGCAAATTTCACACCAGTTGGGGCGAATTCGGCGGTTTCAAACATCCCGATGCGCTGGACTACGAATGCGCCATGATGGTGGCACTTGGCTCCAAATGTCTGGTTGGTGATCAGCTTCATCCCAATGGTCGGATCAACACCGATACCTATCGCAGCATAGCCCCGGCATTTCGCCGGATCGCCGCTCTTGAACCCTTTCTGGGCGGGGCGGAACAGGTTTCTGACATCGCCATTCTCGCGACCGAATATTTCCATCGGGACGGTGTGGAGCGTGTGCGCGATAGCGATGACGGCGCGGTACAGATGCTGCTGGAATTGCACAGATGTTTCGATGTGATCGACCCGGAGATGGATTTTTCCCGCCATCGCCTGATTATCCTGCCCGATACGATCCCGGTGGATGCTGCATTAAAGGCAAAATTCGATGCCTATATCGCCGACGGTGGCGCGGTCCTCATTTCCGGCCAGTCTGGCCGCATACCGGACACCGGCGCTTTTGCCTTTGAGACGGGCCTAACACTCACAGGCGAAAACATCGCGTTCGAGCCATCCTATGCACAGATCACCGAAGAGTTGAGCGATGCACGCCTGCCAGCAAGTCCCTTCGTGGTCTATGCCGGGGCGGAAAAACTGCAAGCGGCTGGCGCCACTGTTCTGGCAAGCATCCGGCCCCCTTATTTCAATCGCGCCTTCAACCATTTCTGCTCGCATCAGCATACCCCTGACGATCCTGAGGCCGATTCTATTGGGGTGGCCTGCGCAATCCATGGCAAGGTGGGCACTATCGCCTATCCGGTCTTTGCACTTTACCGCGCCATGGGGCAGCCTCTCTACAAATATCTGGTCGATGCGCTGATCGAACGGCTGATGCCGGGGCGGGCGCTTGAAACCACTTTGCCATCCGCAGGCCGTGCGACGCTGACGGTGCAGGCCCATGAAAATCGCAGCATCGTTCACCTCCTTTGCGGCATTCCACAGATCCGCGGCCAGTCGGTGCGGATCAATTGGCAGCCGACAGCGAGACCCATGGAAATGATCGAGGATATTCCCTCGATCGGGCCGGTCTCCTTCACGGTCCGGCTGCCTGGGACGCCGTCATCCGTCTATGACGCGATTTCGGGCGAGACATTTGCTTGGAAAAAACAAGCAGATGGCGCAATCACGGTTGATCTGCCCGGCATTTCCATTCACCGTGCGATTGTTATTGACGGAATGGCACCCGGATGATGTGAGGCCATGGGTTGGTTGTCCCTGCTGGAGCTACCAATGGATCTGGGAGAGAACCTGTGGAAACAACCGGCAAGCGAAAACAGGCAACCATCCACGATGTCGCCGAGGCAGCGGGCGTCGCTATCGGCACGGTGTCCCGCTATCTCAATGGGCAAACGGTGCGCAATGGCAACCGTGCCGAAATTGAGCGGGCCATTGAGGCCCTGTCTTTTCAGCGTAGCGCTGCCGCGCGGGCGATGAAAAGCGACAAGACCGATGTGATTGGCTTTTTGACACCGGAGCTGGACGAATTTCATGCCCAACTCCTCAATCATCTTGCCCGGTTGTTTCGCCAGAGCGGCAGAACACTTCTGACCTATTGCCATGATGGTGACAGCAGGCTGTTGAGTGAATCCCTCTCCTATTTCGCCGGACAGAATGTCGATGCGCTCATTCTTGCGGGACATGGAGACATTCCCAATGAAGTCGAGAGATTCGTGGAACGCGGTATTCCCGTAACCGTCTACAATAACGATATCATGGGGTTGCGGGTTGATCGCGTGTTCGTTGAAAATGCCAAGGCATCCTACCGCGCTGTCCGCCATCTGATCGATCTCGGTCACACACGGATCGCCACCGCCTTTGGCACATTGGATACGTCATCGGGATTACAGCGCCTGAATGGCTACCATCAGGCGCTGGAAGAGGGCAGGATTGCTCTCAACCCTTCCTACCTGCATTCAGGCGACTGGACCGAAGAAGGCGGATATTCCGCCATTCAGAAGTTCATGGCACTGTCTGAGCCTCCAACAGCTATTTTCTCAGCCAATTATAAAATGACCTACGGCATTCTGGAATGGGTTCGGGAGCACCGGGCAAGTGTGCCGGAAGACATCGCCATCGTCAGTTTCGATGATGTGGAACTGTTTCGCCTCTATGATGACGGCGTAACAGCCATCGCCCAACCTATTGAAAAAATAGCGCAATCTATCAGTGCTTACGTTCTGTCGCGGTTAACGCAAGACAATGTTCCAGACATACGCACGCGCACTCTTGACTGCAATTTGATATTGCGCGGCTCAAGCCACTTTCGCCGGTAATTCCTATTCTGTGCCTGTTGGTGTTCTCTTCTCAAGCCTGTTGAGTCTCGGTCTTTCCAGGCGGGGTGCGAGAGGCGACGGGTAGGTCTGCCTTCATATCACCTGGGGCAACGTATAATTCCATATTCTCCCGTGACAACTCCCAATGCTGGAAGACCAGGTCAACCACGGCGTTTTCATCATGGTGTTTAATGGACGAGATGAAGCCGTCATGATGCTCGGTCGCCAGCCGAAGGCGCTGCCGCATGTCGTCATTTCGCGGGCGGAAGAAGGTTTGCCCAATACGGGCATGGTCCACGAGAAGGCGTTTCAAGCTCGGTTGCAGGTAAACGTTGCCGGACATTTTACCAATGATGGCATGAAACCGGTTGTTCTCAATGACCATCGCTAGTGTATCGACGTTCTTGCTGGCTGAACGAAACCTCTCCTGCGTATCGCTCAACTCCGAAAGCTGCCTTGGCTTGTAGTTCTGGACGGCAAGGCGTCCGATGGCGGCGTAGATCATCGGCGCCACAAGAAAGAAATGCCTGAGCGTCGAATGGTTCAAGGGGGCGACCCGAGCGCCTCTGTTTTCTCTGATGTCGATATAGCCTTCACCCGCAAGACGGCGCAAAATATCCCGCACCGGTGTGCGTGACAGTCCATATTTCTCGCTGATGCTGACTTCGTCCAGGTCCTCGTCCGGGTCGAGTTCCATCGTCAAAATCTGACGTTTGAGATCGTCGTAGAGACTGCTCTTCCCGACTTTCATTTCACATCCTCATCACACGGCAAACCGTTGCCATTCAATCGCTTTCCGATCATTGGGGAGATCAATCAGCGTCTACCTGTCCGTGGCGACACGCGCAACGCACGGACAAATCGCGGTGCAGGCAATGGCATAGCCTCCACGACTGTGATTGGCAATATTTGGGGTGCGGATGCAAAGACCCCGTTTGCGCTGAAACGGTCGTTTCGGATTGCTTTCGCGTTGACGGAATCTGATGAACTTATCCATGTCGCTTGTGACAATTTCAGCTTTGTATTTTTCGGTTTGAAATAATTGTGTACTTATAAAATACAATGCCGTTGACATCGCCCGGATGTCGTGCAAATTTTGTTGTCATAAACAACGGCGCCCACTGGGCGAATAAGTTGATGACGGGGAACTGGGATGAAGGGTGGCAAAGGCGAGCTCTATGATGATCTCAAACGCCAAATTCTGACAATGGAACTCGATCCGGACGAGGATCTGGACGAAGCATCGTTGAGTGAAAAATACGGCCTTTCGCGGACGCCCGTCAGGGAAGTTTTCCGGCGTCTGGAAGGTGAAGGCTATGTTGATATCCGCGCCAACAAAGGTGCGCGGGTCATCCCGATGAATCATTCGACGCTGCGTCACTTCTTTCTTGTGGCGCCGATGATCTACGCTGCCATCGGACGTCTGGCGGTCCAGAACTTCAAGGCCGGACAGCTTTCCGACCTTCAGGCCACCCAGGAACAGTTTCGCGAGGCGAGCATCGCGCAAGACGCTCTGGCCATGACGCTTACAAACAACCGGTTTCACGCGATTATCGGTGAGATGTCGGGCAATGAATATCTTCAGCCAAGCCTTGGCAGGTTGCTGATCGATCACGGCCGTATCGGCCATACTTTCTTTAGGCCGCGCAATGCAGACATGCATGAGCGGCTGCAAAAATCAGTCGGACACCACGACGGCTTTATTGCCGCGATCAGTGCGCGTGACGAAGACGCCGTCGTTGATCTCGTGTTTGAACACTGGGAATTGTCACGCGAGAACATGGAAATGTTCATCGCTCCCCAAGCGCTTAAGGCGGACGCATTGGTCGATACGCCAATGCAATCGATGGAGAAATCATCATGAAATTCGAAGGTATCTATACCCCGGCGGTGACACCGCTTGGGCCGGATGGGCAGATTGATCGCGAAGGCTTTGCCGCCGTCCTTGAATCGCTCATCGAAGCGAAGGTTCATGGTATCATTGTCGGCGGTTCGACGGGTGAATATTATGCCCAGAGCACGCAGGAGCGCCTCGATCTGGCTGCCCATGCAAAAGACGTGATCGGGACCAGAATTCCGCTGATCATCGGCACTGGCGCAACCAGAACGGAAGATTCCGTGGCCTACGCCATTGCCGCCAAAGACATCGGTGCTGACGCCATCCTGGTATCGTCCCCGCCCTATGCGCTGCCGACGGAACGCGAGAACGCTGTTCACGCACTGACGGTGGATCGCGCCGCCAACCTGCCGATCATGCTCTACAACTATCCGGCCCGTATGGGTGTGGTGATGGGAGATGAATATTTCTCCCGGGTTGGCAAATCCAAAAATGTCGTGGCAATCAAGGAAAGCTCTGGCGACATGGCCAACCTTCACCTGCTGGCCCGGAAGTATCCGCATATCGGCCTGTCCTGTGGATGGGACGATCAGGCGCTCGAATTCTTCGCCTGGGGAGCAAAAAGCTGGGTTTGCGCTGGCTCCAACTTCCTGCCGCGCGAGCATGTCGCGCTTTATGAAGCCTGCGTTCTCGAGAAGAATTTCGACAAGGGCCGCGCGATCATGACCGCGATGCTGCCGCTGATGGATTTTCTCGAATGCGGTAAATTCGTTCAGTCGATCAAATATGGCTGTGAACTGATCGGCCTGAAGACCGGCTCGGTACGCGCACCGCTACGGCCGCTGAACGCCGAAGAAAAAAGAACCCTTGAAACCGTCGTCACGACTGTGAAGCGCACGGTTGCCCAGATCACCTCGGGAGCCAACAATGCATGAACCTTTGACCGCGGCCGAATACAAGGCCATCGCTGCCAGTCTTCAATTGCCGACCAACGCTTTCATCGACGGTGCATTTCGTCCTGCTAAGTCGGGCAAGACCTTCACCTCGATCAATCCCGCAACCGGCGAGACCTTGGCGGAGGTTGCCGCCTGTGACGCGAGCGACGTCGATGAGGCGGTTGCCAAGGCAAGACAGGCGTTTGACGATGGCCGCTGGCGGCTTCAGGCTCCCGGCGACCGGAAGGCCGCCCTGTTGAAACTGGCAAGGCTGATTGAGGAAAATCGCCACGAACTGGCTGTCATGGAAAGTCTCGACAGCGGCAAGCCCGTGCGCGAGTGCCAGACAGTTGATGTGGCCGATACGATCCACACCATCCGCTTCCATGCCGAAGTCATCGACAAGCTTTACGACAATACCAATCCGGTCGGGCCAAACGCGCTTGCCATGGTGGTGCGCGAG
Organism: Agrobacterium vitis; assembly: GCF_037039395.1. Lineage (NCBI taxonomy): Bacteria > Pseudomonadati > Pseudomonadota > Alphaproteobacteria > Hyphomicrobiales > Rhizobiaceae > Gillisella > Gillisella vitis. The sequence goes on from NZ_CP146244.1 coordinate 448,193, forward strand.
CCAATCGGCGTGGTCGGCTGCGTTCTCCCCTGGAATTTTCCGCTGCTGATGCTGGCGTGGAAAATCGGTCCGGCGCTGGCCTCTGGATGCTCCGTGATCGTCAAGCCAGCACAGGAAACCTCGCTCACCGCGCTGCGGGTTGCCGAACTCGCAATTGAAGCAGGAATTCCGGCTGGCGTCTTCAACGTCGTCACCGGCGGCGGCAAGGAAGCGGGCGAGCCGATTGGTCTGCATATGGATGTCGATATGGTGGCCTTCACCGGATCGACGGCGACCGGACGTCGCTTCCTGCGCTATGCGGCAGATTCCAACCTGAAGAAGGTGGTTCTCGAATGCGGCGGCAAGAACCCAGCCGTTGTTCTCGCCGATGCCGAAGACCTCGATCTGGTGGCCGAGCAGGTCGTCAACGGTGCGTTCTGGAACATGGGTGAGAATTGTTCCGCAACTTCCCGCCTGATTGTCGACAGAACGATCAAGGACGAATTGCTGGAGCGGATCGGCGCCTATCTGCGCGAATGGAAGACCGGCAATCCGCTCGATCCGGAAAACCGCATCGGGGCGCTCGTCAGCAAAACTCACTTTGAAAAAGTGAAGTCGTTTCTTGATGATGCGAAAAAAGAGAAGCTCTCTGTTGTCCATGGCGGGGCAACGCATGGCGGCATCTATATCGAGCCGACTGTTGTCGATGGCGTCACGTCTTCAAGCCGCCTGTTCAAGGAGGAGATTTTCGGACCAATCCTGTCCGTGACCGCCTTCGACACATTGGCCGAAGCCGTCGCGCTGGCCAATGACACCAATTACGGCCTTACCGCATCGCTCTATACAGGCAGCCTGCGTCAGGCGATCCGGTTGTCGCGTGACATTCGCGCCGGGCTCGTCACCGTCAATTGCTTTGGCGAAGGTGATGCCTCCACGCCGTTTGGTGGCTACAAGGAATCGGGCTTCGGTGGTCGCGACAAGTCGATCTTCGCGCATGACAATTATTGCGAACTGAAGACGATCTGGATCGATATTTCCGAGCGTTCCGTGGATGAGACGATCCGATGAAAAAAACGTCGGTCAAACGTTTGCCCGTTGAAAATGGTGTCTCCGGTTGGGAGGCGATCAGCACGCGTTCGTTTCCCCTCCGCAGCCTTGAAGGCAACGTGACTGCGGATTGGCTGATTGTCGGTGCGGGCTTTGCGGGTCTTTCCGCGGCCCGCCGCCTGCTGCAGCTTCGGCCAAAGGACAAAATTGTCATTCTGGACGCGAGCGAAGTGGGAAAAGGCGGCTCGGGACGAAATTCCGGTTTCATGATCGATGTTCCGCACGACCTGTCGTCTGGCGAATATTCAAGCGGCAGTACCGACGATACGCGCATCGAAATGGCGCAAAACCGCACGGCGATTGCCTTCGCAACGCAGGCCGCTGCGGAATACGGGATGTCACACGAGACGTTCGATCCGTCCGGCAAGATCAATGCTGCGTCGACCGAGCGCGGCATGAAGCTGAACGAGGATTTTGGCAAATCCCTGCTGAAAGCGGGCGAGAAACACAGTTTCCTCGATGCGGCACAAATGCGGGAGATCACCGGAACCGACTTCTACCTCGGCGGCATCTACACGCCGGGGGCCGTGCTCATCCAGCCCGCCGATTATATCAGAAGCTTCGCAGCCGGACTTTGGCAGCAGGTCGATATCTTCGAGCGCTCGCCTGTCACATCCCTGATGCGGGAAAACGGCCTATGGACGGCGTCCTCACCACGGGGCTCTGTCTCTGCGCCGAAGGTCATTCTGGGTGTCAACGGTCATATCAACGACTTCGGCCATTTCAACGGTCGCCTCCTGCACTTCTTCGGATATGCTTCGATGACGGCTCCGTTCCCGGCAGAGGATTTCGGGCGCAAGGCAAGCGGGCATGATCGATGGGCTTTGCTGCCGGCCGATCCGATGGGCGCGACTGTTCGGAAAATCACATCGAACGGCCAGTCGCGCATCGTTTTGCGGACCAAGTGGACCTACGACTTCGGCCTGAAGCTGACGGATCAACGTCTGCGAAAAATGGCTCGGGAACATCGGATATCGCTGGACAGGCGTTTCCCCGAATTGAAGGACCTTCCGTTCGAACATTGCTGGGCAGGCCGTATCTGCCTCAGCCGCAACCATGTGCCGGCCTTTGGCGAGGTCGAAGAAGGACTGTACTCGGCTTGCTGTGAAAACGGTCTTGGCACGGTGAAAAGCACGCTGGCCGGAATGCTGACAGCGGAACTCGCCACCGGAAACACCTCGACACATCTCGAAGAATTCAACGATCACGCGGAGCCGAGCAGGCTTCCGCCGGAGCCTTTCACATGGCTCGGCGCCAATACCGTGATCAAATGGCAGGAATTGCGCGCAGGCCGCGAGGGATAAACCGTCGCCGCGCAATAGGGAGACCGCGCTCAAGTGCGAGGCTTCAACGATAATGGGAACGCGAAACTAGGAGCGAAAAATGAAGATTCTGTGGAAGGCACTCTGCGCGGCGGCGATGGTCGGAATGACCGCCCTGTCGGCACATGCGGAAGAAAAAACCGTCACCATCGGCACGATGTCCTGGGAAGACCTCACCCCGATCACCGGTATCACCAAGAAGGTTCTTGAGGATTCCGGCTACACCGTGAAAGTCGTACCCTTCTCCGAATGGGGTATCGCCTATGCCGCATTGAGCAAGGGCGATGTCCAGCTTTTGGCCTCGCAGACCGATTATGTTGCGCAGGATTACTGGAACAAGAACAAGAAGCGTCTGGAAAAAATCTCGCCAGTCTCGCACGGCCTGTACCAGGCAATCGCTGTTCCGAAATACGTCCCCATCGACTCCGTCGAGCAGTTGAACGAAAATGCCGATAAGTTCGGCGGCAAGATCGTTGGTATCGAGCCTGGTTCGGGCCTGATGAAGGACGCGGCCAACGCCGTCAAGGACTACGGCCTCAAGCTCCAGCTCGTCGAAGGCAGCACCGCCGCGATGACGGCAGCTCTCAAGTCTGCATCCGACCGCAAGGAATGGATTGCCGTGACGATCTGGGAACCATCATGGATGGCTCAGAAATACGACGTGAAGTTCCTGAAGGACCCCAAGGGCGTGTTCCCTCCGGCCCAGAGCTACTACTGGATCGGGCAGAAGGGCTTCTCGGCTCAGAACCCGCATGCGCGTGAAGTGATCGCCAGCGTCTACGTGCCGCTTGCCGACATTGCCGCGATCAACAGTGCGGTTAACGACGGCAAGACCATGGATGAGGCCATCAAGAGCTGGACCGACAGCCATGCCGATCTCCTGAAGCGTTGGGAAAACATCAAGTCGGAATAAAATGAGACGGCCGGGCTGCACGATAGCGGCCCGGCCCTGACGTCCACAAGAGAGAATGCCGGTCAATACCGGCGCGCGGGGAACGCGATGACCACGTCAATGCATGATGCCAGTGAAGTCCTCATCGACTGCCAGTCTGTCTGGAAGATATTCGGAGCTCGGGCGAACGCCGCCGTCGAGGCGGTCAAGACCAGGGGTCTCTCCAAGAAACAGATCCTGACGGAATACGACTGTGTCGTTGGTGTCTCGGACGCCAGCCTTCAGGTTCGACGCGGCGAGATTTTCTGTATCATGGGATTGTCGGGCAGCGGCAAATCGACCCTGATCCGCCTCCTGAACAGATTGATCGAACCAAGCCTTGGCACGATCCTGGTCAAGGGCAAGGATATCTCTACCTTGAACGCCGCCCAGTTGCGCGACATCCGCGCGCGCCATATCGGGATGGTCTTCCAGAGCGTGGCCCTGTTACCGAACCGGACTGTGCTGGAGAATGCCGCCTTTGGTCTTGAAGTCAGGGGCGTCGGCAAGGAAGAGCGATACAAGACTGCCCGCGCTGCGCTGGACAAGGTCGGCCTGTCAGACTGGACGGCACGATATCCTTCCGAGCTGTCGGGCGGTATGCAGCAACGCGTCGGTCTTGCCCGCGCCATTGCCGCCGACCCCGAGATCATTCTGATGGACGAGCCGTTCAGCGCGCTCGACCCGCTGATCCGCCGCCAGCTTCAGGACGAATTCCGGCAACTTACCAAGTCGCTTGGAAAATCCGCCGTGTTCATCACCCATGACCTGGAAGAAGCAATTCGCATCGGCGACCGCATCGCCATCATGAAGGACGGTGTCATCGTTCAGGTCGGCAATGCGGAAGAGATCGTTACGCAACCGGCAGATGCCTATGTCGCCGAGTTTGTCGCCGGTATTTCCAGAGTTCATCTGGTGAAGGCGCATTCCGTAATGATCCCGGTTGAGGATTATAAGCGTGATCATCCCGGCTCCGACATTGACACGTTGTTGCGTACCTCACCGGAGGCGGATATCGGTGCGCTGATCGCCTTGACCATGCAATCTGAACGCGATGCCGTGGCTATTGTCGAGGACGGCAACGTCGTCGGCATTGTCACCACGCGAGGCCTGCTCTGCGGCGTTGCCGGCAGTCCGGCCCAGCCGACCGCAGCGGCATAGGGGGAATGTCATGGACACCTCCGTTATTACAGACAGCTTCGATGAACACATTGACGACACGCTCAACTGGATCAGCGATCATGCCTCATGGTTGTTCGATTCCATCAGAGCGGTGCTGGAAGGCACCTATGGCGGCGTTCTCTGGCTGCTTCAGCTTGCGCCATTCTATGTGGTTGCTCTGATTGCAGCCATTCTCGGATGGCGGTTGATCAACAGCAAGGCCGGTCTTTTGATCGGTGTCGCCATACTGGGCTGCGCGGTCATGGGCCTTTGGGCCGAGACCATGAGCACCTTGGCGCTCGTGATCACCGCGACATTCATGGCTCTGGTGATCGGCGTTCCCCTTGGTATCGTTGCGGGTTTCGTCAAAGCCTTCGACAAGGTTGTCGAGCCGGTACTCGATCTCATCCAGACCATGCCGCCTTATATCTACCTTCTGCCGACCATCGCGCTGATGGGATATGGACCTGCCACGGCCCTTCTTGCCACGGTCATTGTCGCCATGCCACCGGCGATCCGGTTGACATCTCTCGGCATTCGCAGAACGCCCAATGATTTTATTGAATTGGGACAGGCCAGCGGTCTGACGCCCTGGCAGATGTTCGTCAAGATCAGGCTGCCATTCGCGATACCGAGCGTCATGGCCGGGATCAACCAGAGCCTGATGATGGCCTTCGGCATGGTAGTGATCGCCGGTATCGTCGGCTCCGGCGGGCTTGGTGAAACCATCTATAGCGCCGTCAGAACGCTGAATATCGCAACCTCGATCAATGCCGCGATTGCCATTGTCATTCTCACCATGGTGCTTGATCGACTGACACAAAGTGCGGCGAACCGTAACACGGGAGCAAAATCATGACTCCAGAAACAGTTTGGTTTTCTCCGGGTGCCTATCTCGCTCCCGTCGTCGATTGGCTGAACGCGAATTTCCATCCCTTCTTCGACGTCGTGACAAAGATCATCGAAGCCGTTCTTGGCAGTATCGAAACCGTTCTTCTCTTCCTGCCTTTCTATGCGGTCATTCTGATCATCGTTGCCCTGGCTGCTGTCTTCATCACGCTTCGTGTCGCGGTGACAAGTGCGTTTGCCTTGTCATTCTGCTTCCTGTCGGGTCTCTGGGAAGCGTCGATGCAGACCCTGGCTCTGGTGACGGTGTCGGTGTGTATCTCCGTGCTGATCGCCTTTCCGCTTGGCATTCTGGCGTCCCGGCATCGAAAGGTCGAGGCGATCATCCGCCCGTTACTCGATATCATGCAGACGGTACCGCCATGGGTCTACCTGATCCCAGCCGTGATGATTTTCAGCCTCGGACGGGTTCCGGCGATCATCGCGACGATTGTTTATGGCATACCACCGATGCTGCGTCTGACAACGCTGGCCTTCAACCAGGTGCCCAAGGACCTGCTTGAACTTGGACAGGCGACCGGTGCGTCGCCGCGCTCTATCTTGTTCAAGATCGAAATTCCAGCGGCAACGCCCACGCTGCTCGTGGGGTTGAACCAGTGCATTCTTCTGTCGCTGGCCATCGTTGTTCTGGCGGGTCTTGTCGGGGCAGGTGGCCTCGGAGCCGAGGTCACGCGCGGGCTGACACGCATGGAAATGGGTCTTGGCTTGCGGGCCGGACTGGCAATCGTTGCGGTGGCGATTTTCCTTGATCGACTGTCACGCGGCGCATTGCAGCGTGGCCGGGCACCCGGCGCAGCCAGCACCTGACACTGATAAGGAACGATCATGCGGCACAGCTTTTTTTGTATCGACAGCCATACATGTGGCAATCCAGTCCGCCTCGTTGCCGGGGGCGGACCGCTTCTGCCGCATTTGCCAATCGCTGAGCGTCGGGAACTGTTTGTCCGGGACCATGACTGGGTGCGAAAGGCTCTGATGTTTGAACCGCGTGGCCATGACGTCATGTCCGGCGCGATCATTTATCCGGCCTACCGAGAGGATTGCGATTTCGCAGTCATCTTCATCGAGGTCAGCGGCTGCCTGCCGATGTGCGGCGCTGGGACGATTGGCCTGGTGACAGCCGGTATCGAAGAAGGCCTGATCACGCCAAGGGTCGAAGGACAGCTTTCCATCGAAACCCCGGCCGGTCGGGTGGATATACGTTATGAAAAGCCCGGTGCCTTTGTTGAATCCGTTCGTATGTTCAACGTGCCGAGCTATCTCCATGCCGCAGATGTTGAGGTTGATGTTCCCGGTATCGGGCGTCTCGTTGTCGATATTTCCTATGGCGGCAATTATTATGCCGTGGTGGAGCCGCAGGCATCATGGGCGGGACTGGACGGCATGTCCGGCAGTGATATCGTCGACCTCAGCGTGAAGCTGCGCGACGCGCTGGCAAATATCTGCGATCCCCAACACCCCGACGATGAGCGGATTCGAGGCGTTCATCACGCCCTCTGGTGCGATAAACCGACAAGCGATGCGGCAGACGGTCGTGGAGCCGTATTCTACGGTGACAAGGCCATCGATCGCTCCCCGGGCGGGACCGGCACTTCAGCAAGAATGGCCCAGCTTTACGGCAAGGGTCGATTGAAGGTGGGTGAGACGTTCCGTCAGGAAAGCATCATCGGCACTGTTTTCGAAGGACGGGTTGAGGAAGACGTGATGGTCGGTTCCTTCAAGGGGATCAAGCCAAGCGTTGGCGGCTGGGCACGGATAATCGGTCACAACACCATCTTCGTAGACGATCGCGATCCTCTGGCCCACGGGTTCCAAATCAAATAAGGTGACGTTTACAGATATCCTGACTATGCACGCTCGTTCCGATTGGAATTTACAATGACGTCCTCCGACACCAGTGCTGCGGTTGACCGCCTGAAGATCGGCTTTGTGCTCGCAAGGTCATTCACGCTCTCGGCCTTCGCATTGTTCGTGGACACGCTGCGCCTCGCCAGCGATGAATTCGATCGTTCGGGGCGGGTGCTGGCCGACTGGGATGTGCTCGGTAGCACGCGGCACCTCATCACCTCCAGCTGTGGCGTTCAGGTTGCACCGACCTCAGACCTGGTGGAAGACCCAAGCCAGTTTCAATTCATTGTCGTCGTCGGTGGTTTGCTGAACAACGAACAGCCTATCGACCGGGAAACGGCAGCGTTTTTGAAAAAGGCCGCCGCAAAAAATGTCAAGCTGATCGGCGTCTGTACCGGTACTTTTATCCTGGCCGAACTTGGCTTGATGAAAAGCCATCGCACATGCGTAAGCTGGCTGCATTATAACGCATTTCGGGAACGGTTCCCCGATCTTCAGGTCCGCTCCGACCGTATTTTCAATCTCGACAGAACACGAGGCTCGTGTGTTGGTGGAAGCAGCGCCGCTGACATGGCGGCGTTGATCGTCCGCCGTCACATCAGCAAGGATGCCGAGAGAAATGCTCTCGAGGTTCTTCACATCGAGAAAGCCCGATCAGCCCTTGCAATTCAAACACGCAAACCGCTTTCCATCGAGTGCAACGATCCCAGGATCCGGGCGACGCTCATTATGATGGAACAGCACATCGAGGGTAATCTGCCGATCCAGGATCTGGCAGCAGCGGTTGGCTTGTCCAGAAGACAACTTGAACGCCTCTTTATGAACGAGACCAAGAACTCTCCGGCAATGATCTATAGAAGAGTGCGACTGGAGCGCGCGAAACATCTTCTTGTCCAATCCAAAGCGCCTTTGGTCGAAATTGCACTTGAGGTCGGGTTCGAGAATGCATCCCACTTCGCCAAGGTCTTTGCGCAGACATTTGGCCAATCGCCAACAAAACTGCGAACTGCCGCCATCAATGCATAATGTGCCGCACGGCAATTCTACCAACGCTCCCTGACCTTTGCCTATTCCAATAATGGTCACGCCTGGCGTCTGTGAGGTTCAGATTGAACCCGATAGACTCTAGCTGGGTATTCTGCTGTTTGGAGTATCCCGTCGGCATAGGGCATTCATTGCCGGGCCAAAAGCAGTCTTTTTTCATCAAGCCGCACCACGGGCATTCTTCGCCGAGTGCAAAAATTAGAAAATAAAACCTTTAAAATCTATGGAAATTATAGAAAATTACGCCAATGGACAGGCAAGAAATCGAGAGTGGGGAATCAACAATAAAATTAAAAGGAAAATATAAATATAAGTCTATAATTATATTTTTCTTATACATCGCGTGAATCGAATATTCGTCAAGGTAATAACTTACATTATTGTCTTGAAAAAAGGCCGTATATCCAGAAGTTTACCCAGTAATATTTCGATTCTTCTCTTAATTATAAAATACTGCTCCATTGACACGAAAATCATTCAGTTGATTCCAAAAAGCAATGGAGGACGGTTTCTGACGCAGCACTATGGAGATGAGGGGGCGGAAGACATGACGATTGCTGTGCAGGAGGCTCGCTCTGGTGCTATTTCTCCGGCTGATCTGCGCGTATCAGGGGGTGATATTGTTGCCGTCAGCGGCGCGGCTGTTTCCTCAAATGCCTTGGCCCTCTCAGAGATCACCCTGTCTTTCGGGGGCGTTGTGGCGCTCAGCGATATTGATCTTGAGGTGAGGAAAGGTGAAATTCGCGCCATCATCGGCCCGAACGGCGCCGGTAAGAGCTCCATCATCAACGTGATCAGCGGTCTCTATCCGCCCGATCACGGACGCGTTTCCATCGGTGAACACCATTTCAGCCGTGTGCCGACCCAGAGATTGGCGCAGCTTGGTATTGCCAGAACCTTTCAAAACCTGGCCCTGTTTAGGGGGTTGAGTGTTCTTGACAATGTCATGGCGGGCCGAGTTTACCGCAATAGATCCAGTTTTGTGGAACAGATCATCGGCTATCGCAGGGCTGCCCGTGAACAGGCAGACGCCCGTGACAGATCGGTGGCAATTCTCGATTTTCTGCATCTCACCGACCTCAGGGATCGCCTCGCGGGTACGTTACCTTACGGTTTGCAAAAGCGGGTCGAGCTTGCCCGTGCGTTGGTCGCAGAACCAGACATCTTGCTGCTGGACGAACCAATGGCAGGCATGACAGCCACTGAGAAAAACGAAATGGCGCATTATGTGCGTGCCGCACGGGATGAGTTTGGCACCACTGTGGTGTTGATCGAACACGATATTGGCGTCGTTATGGGCCTTTCCGATCATGTGGCGGTGCTGGATTACGGGCGGAAAATTGCCGATGGCACACCAGCGGAAATTTCCGCCGATCAGAAAGTCATTGATGCCTATCTCGGTGTAGCACCGGAGAATGAAGACGGAGATGGTATTTGATGGCCGATTTTGACGGATTGTTTTTTACCGAAGTGCTTGTCGGCGGATTGCTGTCCGGCGTGATGTATTCGCTCGTGGCGATCGGTTTCGTGCTGATTTACAAGACATCGGGTGTTTTGAACTTTGCACAGGGCGCCATGCTGCTGTTTGCAGCGCTGACCTTCGTCAGCCTCACGGAGCGCGGGTTTGGCTTTCCGCTCGCCTTTCTGGTTACCTTCGCCGTCATGATCCTGCTTGGCATTGGCATTGAGCGGACGGTCCTTCGCCCGCTTACCAACAAGCCGCCGATTACGATGTTCATGGCCACGCTTGGTCTGTCCTACATGATTGAAGGGGCAGCCCAATTGCTCTGGGGTACGCAGGTGCATGGTCTTGATCTGGGCATTGAGGATGTTCCGTTCGATATCGCCGGCGTGTTCATCAGCAAGTTCGATATTTTCGCAGCTGTCGTCGCCCTTGGGCTTGTTGTCGCCCTCTCCTTGTTCTTTCGCTATACCCGCATTGGACTTGGTTTCCGTGCGGTCGCCGATGATCCGTTTGCGGCTCTTGCCGTGGGCCTCAAACTTCCCTGGATCTGGGCAAGTGTGTGGGCCGCCGCCGGGCTTGTCGCGCTGGTTGCCGGGCTCTTATGGGGCGCGCGCTCCGGTGTGCAGTTTTCCTTATCCCTGATCGTGCTGAAAGCGCTTCCCGTGCTGGTCCTGGGCGGTTTTGATTCCATCCTGGGGGCCATTATCGGCGGGCTGCTGATTGGCGCTTCGGAGAAGTTGGCGGAAGTTTATATCGGCGCCTATTTCGGCGGTGGGATTGAAGGTTGGTTCGCCTATGTGATTGCACTGCTGTTTTTGCTTGTGCGTCCGTCCGGTCTCTTCGGCCAAAAGCTCGTGGAAAGGGTTTAATCCATGTTTGCTGTTTCGCCCAACGTGACGACTGCGAGGATCACGCCAGCAAAAGCGATGCCGATTTCTGTCACCACCCTGCTTGTGCTTTTGGTGGCCTATGGCATTCTTCCCATGATCGGCACGAGCTACCTGTTCGATGGTATCCTGTTGCCCTTTCTGGCTCTTAGCCTCGCAGGGGTCGGGCTTAATCTGCTGACCGGTTATGCAGGCCAGGTGTCGCTTGGCAGCGCCGCATTCATGGCGGTTGGCGCGTTTGCCTGCTTCAATTTTGACCTGCGGGCCGGTTCGCTGCCGCTTATCGTCAGCATCCTGCTCGCAGGCCTATCCGCCGCGGCCATTGGCATCGTCTTCGGCTTGCCAAGCCTGAGGCTGCGCGGCTTCTATCTTGCGGTTTCCACCCTCGCTGCACAGTTCTTCGTGCAATGGGCGCTGACGAAATTCAGCTGGTTTTCCAACGATAGCGCTTCGGGCGTCATCGATGCGCCGCCGCTGACGCTTGCCGGTTTTACCTTCGAAGGACCGGTCGGACGCTACTATTTTGCGCTGATCATCGTCACACTCGTCACCTTTCTCGCCCATCGGCTGGTGATCTCTCAAACGGGTCGCAATTTCATTGCGGTGCGAGATAACGAAACGGCGGCGCGTATTATCGGCGTTCCGGTGTTACGCACCAAGCTTCTGGCTTTTGCCGTGTCGTCCTTCATCATTGGCATCGCCGGTGTGCTCTGGGCCTTTGCCTATCTGCGTACTGTCGAGCCAGCGGGCTTCAACCTGGATCGTTCGTTCCAGGTGCTGTTCATCATCATCATTGGCGGTCTTGCCTCGCTGCGCGGCGCCTTTTTCGGGGCGGCCTTGATCGTGGTGTTTCCGGTGGTGCTGTCACGGTTTGGGGGCTTCGTCTTTGGTGACCTGTTCGATAGCGGCGTGCTCGATATGACACAGCGCATCGTGCTTGGCGCACTCATCATTCTTTTCCTGATCCTTGAGCCGGATGGGCTTGCCGCCCTTGTCGACAGGATCCGAAAACGCTTCGGCGTGCCGGTTTGGCCAGCCTGATCGGGCTCCCTCTCAGCACGCCGTTTATCCGCAATCCATCCATCATCCATGAACGCGTCCGATGCGCATCGCACCGGGCAATACCAGGAGTGTATCCAAGCATGAGCATTCTTTCGAAATTCAAAGCCACGGCATTGGTGATCGGCATCTCATTGAGTGTCGCGCTTCCCGTAGCCCATGCCGACGAGCAGTATTTCCCCTTGCAGAGCTACCGCGTCGGTCCCTATGCCGCAGGCGGAACCGGTTTCTTTGGTGGGTTCATCGACTATCTCAACCTGATCAACACGCGTGATGGCGGCGTCAATGGCGTCAAACTCACCTGGTCGGAAGCCGAAACCCAATACGAGGTCGAGCGCGGCGTCGAAGCTTATGAGCGCCTGAAAAGCAATCCGAACGTCGCCGCCTGGAACCCGCTATCCGTGGGCATCGCCTATGCGATGATCGACCGCATTACCGCCGACAAGACACCGTTGATTACCATCAACCACGGTCGCACGGATTCCACCGATGGCCGCGTATTTCCCTATGTTTTCCCCTTGTTGCTCAATCCCTATAGCGAAACCTCCGGCATCGTGAACTATATCGGCTCAAAGCTGGGCGGGATCGAAAACCTCAAGGGCAAGAAGATCGTGGTTCTCTATCACGGCTCGCCTTACGGCAAGGAAACCATTCCGATCTATGAATTGCTGGCCAAGAAATACGGTTTCGATGTCCAGCAGATCGAGGTGCCGCATCCGGGTAACGAACAACAGGCCCAATGGCTCACCATTCGTCGCGCCAAACCTGATTATGTCGTGCTGCGTGGCTGGGGCGTGATGAACCCGGTGGCCCTGAAAACAGCCGCCAAGACTGGCTTTCCGGTCGACCATATCATTGGCAATGTCTGGTCCAATTCTGAAGAGGATGTGATCCCGGCAGGCGATGCCGCCAAAGGCTATACCGCCATCACCACCCAGGCGTCCGGCGCGGAATATCCAGTCGTCAAGGAAATCGTCAAGACGCTTTATGATAGTGGCAAGGGCAATCTGGAAGACAAAAAACGCATCGGCTCCGTCTATCACAACCTGGGTATCGTCAATGGCATCCTGAATGTCGAGGCGATCCGCATCGCGCAGGCAAAATTCGGCAAACGCACGCTGACCGGCGACGAAGTGCGCTGGGGCTTCGAACATTTGCAACTGGACCAGAAGCGCGTTGAGGAACTTGGGGCCAAAGACCTGTTTCACTCCATCAATGTCACCTGGGACAATCACGAGGGCAATGGCTATGTGACCTTCCAGCAATGGGACGGCAAGAAATGGAACGTCGTGTCCGATTGGATCGCACCGGATTGGGCATTGCTGCGGCCGATCATTGAAAAGTCCTCCGAGGCTTATGCCAAGGATAAAGGCATCAAGATCCGCACGGCTGCCGATGCGGATGGTGTTACCAATTAACACCAACAGGGACTGAAGATGTCAGTTCCTGTTCCTTTTGCAAATGTTTCAAGCGACTGACGGATTTGAGATATTTGCCTGGGAAATCAGCTCATCGACAACGAGATGGGCTGATTTCGCGGTTTAGCTTGTCAATTGAAATGACGTCGTGACGGGGCAAGTTTTTTGCCAGACCAACGAGGATTCGATCCGATGAAAGACGCCAGATTGTTGCGGGTGGACGGGCTGGAAGCCACCTACAATCATGCCATCACCGCTTTGCATGGCGTCAGTTTTTCGCTTGCGCGGGGCGAAATTCTGGCGCTTTTGGGCGCCAATGGAGCGGGCAAGACGACGGTGCTGAAGGCGGTGTCAAACCTTCTTTCGGCAGAGCGCGGACAGATCAATGCAGGGTCTATCCACTTTGACGGCGTAGATGTCACCAAAACAAGCCCGGCGGCGCTGGTCCGCGCTGGCCTGGTACAGGTATTGGAGGGGCGCCATTGCTTTCATAGCCTGTCCGTCGAGGAAAATTTGACGTGCGGCGGTTTGGGACGCAGCAGTTCGCGCGCGGAAATCGCCAATGATCTCGAGCGTATCTATGGGCTCTTTCCCCGACTGAAGGAAAAGCGCCGGACACTGTCGGGCCTTACCTCCGGTGGCGAGCAACAAATGACAGCAGTTGGCCGGGCACTGATGTCGCGCCCACGTTTGCTTGTTCTCGATGAGCCGTCCATGGGCCTTGCCCCCATCGTGGTGCAGGACATCGTTCGCACCCTGCGCCGATTGAACCGGGAAGAGGGGCTGTCCATTCTCGTCGCCGAACAAAATTCAGCGATTGCGCTCACCTATGCGCATCGCGCCACCATTCTCGAAAATGGCAAGGATGTGCTGACTGGCACCGCTCGCGAGATCCGCGAGCGAGACGATGTCAAATCCTTTTATCTCGGACAGACCAATCAGGTGGTGCATGACCATATAATATGACCGCGCCGGACGGGCATCGTAAACCGAATTCTTCTCAATCAGGATGGGGAATCGAGGCTACGCTCAGCCGGGGCTAAAGGCGCTTGCGCTGTGTCGTCGATGCCCGCTGACACGATTTCCGCGTGTTCGGCGGCGTGTCAGTGGGCATCAATACCATTCTTGTCAGGCGTGAAACGCGCTCACGAACTGTGTAGTCTGAGGACGGTGTCCGTCGAGAACAAAGCCGACCTCAGAACTCTTCCCAACTCTCGCCCTTCAGCGCCACATTGCCCTGTGTGGCATAGGTCTGGCGTGAAGGTGTGGCGGGACGAGTTGCCGGTCTGGCAGGTGCGCGTGCCGTGGGCGCGTGTCCGGCCTGACGGTTATCTCCCGTGCGGAACTGGCCGAGCAATTCGGCAAGCTTGCCGCTTTCCTGGGCCAGGCCAGCGCCGGCGGCGTTCATTTCTTCGACCATGGCCGCGTTCTGCTGTGTTGCCTGGTCCATATGGTTGACAGCGGTATTGACTTCGCCAAGCCCCACGGACTGTTCCTGCGCTGCCGTGGCAATCGCATCCATATGCCGATTGATCGATTGGACGAGGCTGGCGATTGCCGTCAACCCTTCGCCGGTATCGTTGACCAATTTGACACCTTCGCTAACTGCGACTTCCGAATTGGAGACCAGCGATTTGATTTCCTTGGCGGCGTTGGCCGAACGTTGCGCCAGTTCACGGACTTCCTGGGCGACGACGGCAAAGCCCTTGCCTGCCTCACCGGCGCGGGCGGCTTCCACCCCGGCATTCAATGCCAGCAGATTGGTCTGGAAGGCAATCTCATCAATTACGCCGATGATCTGGCCGATCTGGCGGGAGGCGTGTTCAATGCGCTCCATCGCCGTGACAGCATTATTGACGACGACGCCCGATTGCTCCGCACGGCTTTTGGTGTCACGCACCAGATCGCGGGCCTCGCCGGTTCGCTTCGAGGTTGCTCTCACATTGGCGGTGATTTCCTCCAGGGCTGCGGCGGTCTCTTCGAGCGAAGCAGCCTGCTGCTCGGTTCGCTTGGCCAGGTCGTCCGAGGCATGCGAGATTTCGCTGCTGCCACCTGATACGGCCAAGGCCGAGCCGCCGACCGCCAGAAGTGTGGTGCGCAACTGGCTGACGGAGGCGTTAAAGTCCTGGCGCAACTCCTCGAAGCGCGGCGCAAACTCCTCGGAAATCTCGCAGAGCATATCACCGGAGGCAAGTTTCTGCAGACCGCTCGCCAGCGCGCCGGTGGCGCGGGTCAGTCGCTCCTCGGCTTCCGCTTCGATACGGCGCTGCGTCTCGATGCGGTCGCGCTCGGCGATCCTGCGGTTTTCCTCGGCGTTGGCCTCCAGCTCCTTGTTGCGGATGGCTGCAATCTGGAACACTTCCACGGAGCGCGCCATTTCGCCCATTTCGTCCCGGCGTTTGGCGCCGGGCACGACGACCGACAGGTCGCCGTCGGCCAGTGCGCCCATGCAACGTGTCAGCGCGCCGATCGGGCGAATGACCTTATGCACGATGACGGCCAAGCCGATGATGCCGAGCGCCAGCACCAACAGGAAGAGCGCCAGGAACGATAGTGTCTGGGTCAGCGCGGCAGACTTGGCCGTTACGGCATTGGCGTTCAACGTATCCATGGCAAGCGATGCGATATCGGCAACCTTCCCCAGGGCAGCCGTGGTCGGCGCTCTCCATTGATCGATTGTCAGCGGTGACTTTTCGCCGGCGCTCAGTTTGGCAATCACGTCTGCGCGCATTTTGGCGTAGTCGCCGGTAAAATACGCTGTGTCAGCGACCTTGAAACCATCCTGGATGGCCTGGGGCGTATCCCTATGATCGACAAGCACCCGAACAGCTTTCCAGGCATAGGCGACATTGGCGTCCGACACGGCCAATTTGGCCTGGTTCTCAGCCGAAATCTGCTGGCCAGACGTCACCGCGTTATTGAGGATCAGGGCGCTGCCGCCACCAAGGGCACGGGTCGACCATGCATAGGCGCGTATCTGGATCATTGGCATCATCGCTGCATCGAGCGTGCGCATGCGGCCTTCCGCAGCCTCGGACGCCTTTTCAAGATCGGCCAGGAAAGTCCCGCCCAGATCCATTGACGCCTTGGTGATGCTTGCGTCACGAGCCTCGAGCGGCTTTGTCAGCTCGGCATCAATGGTTTTGCGATAGGTCGCGACTTTTTCATACGTGGCTAACACCGTTGCGATCGGCGCCGACAATTCGGTAGCCGTGATCCCTCCAGCGATCGCTTTTGCCTCATTCATACCGGCATCGACAACCGCCCGGTTTTTCTGCACCGATTGGACGGAGCCACCACCATCGGCAATGGAAATCGACAGGGCGGAGGCGCTGTCGCCGCGCTCGCTGCGAAATGCCAAAAGCGCCTTGAACAACGCCTTGTCAAAACCCGTCAGTTCCGAAATTTCGGCATTGACCTGATAGGTGCGGTACGAATTCAGCATTGAATTTCCAACCAACACATTCAGCATAAGGCTGAGCAGGGCGAAAACGCTAATGAGCACATTTCTGATGGAGAGCGTCATGGCAAGTTCCAGTGGTTGCAAACTTCAACGCATTCAAAGCCAATTTGGATAAACTGCGGTTAACGTCATTACGTTTTTTATGACATATTTCAGTATAGAATTACCAATCACGCCATTCTCCAGGGTATAGAGGCATCAAAAGGGCCAGTTCCCGGAGTTTCGCATGCACGTAAGGCGTTTAATCATTTGATCATCGGTTCGATGCGATCGTGGTGATTTCACTCATTATCATTGTGACCCTCACCATCTTCTTGCTAGAAGTTTCCTGGCGATGTCATCGCCCGCCGCTTGCGAACGCGATAATTTTTAATCTCAATTCATCCGGGTGAACCTCTAAATATGTCCCCCAGAAAACAAATCATTCTCAATGCCTTCAATATGAATTGCGTGGGGCATATCAATCACGGGCTATGGGCGCATCCCCGCGACCGTTCGCATGATTATAAATCTCTGCGCTACTGGACCGATCTGGCCCGCACTCTGGAGCGCGGCCTGTTCGATGGGCTGTTTCTCGCCGATATTGTCGGGGTCTACGATATTTACCAGAACTCGGTCGATCTGACATTGCGGGAATCGATCCAGCTACCGGTCAACGATCCGATGTTGCTGGTGTCGGGCATGGCGGCCGTGACCGACAATCTTGGCTTCGGCATTACCGTGAACACCAGTGTCGAGGCGCCCTATACCTTTGCCAGGAAAATCTCGACGCTCGATCATCTCACCTCAGGCCGGATCGGCTGGAACATCGTCACCGGTTATCTCGACAGCGCCGCCAAGGCATTGGGCAAGAGTGGCATGACAGAGCATGATACCCGCTACGACCAGGCCGATGACTATATGGACCTGCTCTATAAGCTTTGGGAGGGGAGTTGGGAGGAGGGGGCCGTACGCCTCGACAAGCAGGCGCGGATCTACGCCGATCCTGCCAGGGTTCACAAGGTTCAGCACCATGGCCCCTATTACCAGTCCGAGGGCTACCATTTGTCTGAGCCCTCTATCCAGCGCACGCCGGTACTCTATCAGGCTGGCACATCGGGTCGGGGCCGAAAATTTGCCGCGCGTCACGCCGAATGCGTGTTTATCGGCGCAACGGACAAGGCGGCAGCGCGTAAAACCTCCCAGGCTCTGCGGGAAGAGGTAGTTGCCGCAGGTCGCCACCCTGACGACATCAAGATCTTTCTCGGTGTTACTGTCGTGACCGACAAAAGCCGGGAAGCCGCCGCCGACAAGCTGGCGGACTACCGCCGCTATGCCAGCCCGGAAGCGGGCCTGGCGCATTTTTCGGCCGGAAGCGGCATCGATCTCTCCCGCTACGATCTTGATGACCCTATCCAGTACGGCCCCACCAACGCTATCCAGTCCGTCACGCAGCTTGCCAAACAGAAGAACTGGACCAAGCGGCAATTGTTGAACGAGCTTTCCATTGGCGGGCGCTATCCGCTGATTACCGGCGCGCCCGGTGAGGTGGCAGAGGAACTGATGTCCTGGATGGATGAGGGCGATATCGATGGTTTCAATCTCACCCGCACCGTGACGCCGGAAAGCTACGAGGATTTTATCGAGTTTGTGGTGCCGGAATTGCAAAGCAGGGGCGCTTACAAGACAGGCTATGGCGACGGTTCCTTGCGACACCGGCTGTTTGGTGAAGGTAACCGGCTTCCCGCCCGCCATGTCGGCAGCCACTATCGCCACTCGGAAAGGTAGCGCCATGACATCGCGGTGAAAACTTTTACGGCGGGCAATGTTTCCTGACTGAAGGCCTTGCACCTGAAAGACTTCTTCAACACTCATTACGAGACCGCCGCGTCGACACCGCGTTTTTCTCAATGGTCCTGCCTGACAGAAAAACATACCTTCATTTAGTGCATAAAAAACATAGATTAACTTCAATAACCGTCAATGTCTGCGATGCTGCCTCGGCATGTTTGCAGCAGAGGACGGCGCCGATGACCAGGACAATTCACTTCAACGCCTTCGATATGAACTGCGTCGGACACCAATCGCCGGGATTGTGGGCGCATCCGGATGACCGATCCTATACCTACAAGGATCTGGATTACTGGCAAAATCTGGCCCGCACCCTGGAGCGCGGAATTTTTGATGGTATCTTCATTGCCGACGTGATCGGCTATTACGATGTCTATAAAGGCTCCAATTTCCATGCCATCCAGCAGGCGGCGCAAATTCCGGTCAACGATCCGTTGCAACTGGCGGCTCCCATTGCATTAGCCACCGAGCATCTGGGCATTGGTATCACCGCGTCAACCTCGTTTGAGCACCCCTATACGTTTGCCCGCAGGCTTGCCACGGCGGACCACCATACGAAAGGTCGGGTGGGGTGGAACATTGTCACGTCCTATCTCGAAAGCGGTGCCAAGAATGTAGGCCAATCCGGGCTTAAACGCCATGATAACCGCTATGAAATCGCCAATGAATATCTGGAGGTGATCTACAAGCTGCTGGAAGGCAGCTGGGAAGAGGGTGCTATAGTCCGTGATCCAAAGGGGCGGGTTTTCACCGATCCGGCCAAGGTTCATGAAATCGGCCACAAGGGCAAACATTTCGATGTTCCCGGTTATGGTTTGACCGAGCCTTCGCCACAGCGCACCCCGGTGCTGTATCAGGCAGGGGCTTCTGGTCCGGGCAAGAAATTTGCGGCTGAACACGCCGAATGCGTGTTTGTGGCTGCGCCCACCAAATCGGTGCTGAAAGCCTATGTTGCGGAGATTCGCCAGCAGGCGGCTGCCGCAGGGCGCGACCCCAAAGCCTTAAAAATCTATACGCTGATCACCATCGTCACCGATGAGACTGAAGTAAAAGCCAAGGCCAAGTTCGAAGATTACCGTCAATATGTCTCTTACGATGGCTCGCTGGTGTTCATGTCCGGCTGGAGCGGCATTGATTTTGGCCAATATGCGCCAACCGATGTGATCCAGAAGGTGGAGACCAACGCCATCCATTCGTTTGTGGAGCATATCGCCGGCGGCGACAAATCCTGGACCATTGAAGAGCTGGCAAAATTCGGCGGCATTGGTGGGCTGGGTCCAGTGTTTGTCGGCGCACCTGATCAGGTGGCCGATATTTTGCAAGAATGGGTGGCGGACACCGATGTCGATGGCTTCAACATTGCCTATGCCGTCACGCCCGGTAGCTTTGAGGATGTGGTCAATTACATTGTGCCGGAACTGCAAAAGCGCGGGGCCTATCCCACCGCCTACAAGCCCGGAACCCTACGCGAAAAGCTGTTCGGCCAAGGCCCATACTTGCCGCAAAATCATCCCGCCGATCAATACCGCGATATTGAGGCGTTCAAGGGCGCAAAGACCGCTCCGCTGGCCAACGCCAGCTAATTCCCTTTCCAATTTCAAGCAACGAGGCACGATTATGGGTACCGTTACTGACACCAAGATCGATTACACCGTTCACCCGCGCGTCAATTCCAACGATCCGGTCGCACCCCGTCCGCGCCCGACCACGCCTGCGCATATTGTTCAATCCGATGCCGAGGCCATTGAGATAGCACAACGTCTTGCCGCGCGTTTCAAGCAGGGTGCCGCGTTGCGTGATCGGGAAGGACTGCTTCCGATTACCGAGCTGGATGAATATTCTCAAAGCGGGTTATGGAGCATCAATGTGCCAAAGGCCTATGGCGGGCCGGAGGTTTCCTATGCCACGCTTGCCAAGGTGATCTCCACGATTGCTGCTGCCGATCCGGCCATTGCGCAAATCACCCAGAACCATTTGGCCATTGTCGCAACCGTTGATCTGGATGGCACGGAAGAACAGAAAAAGCTGTTCTTTGGCTGGACCTTGCAGGGCCTGCGTTACGGCAATGCGTTTTCTGAATTGAAGAGCAAGACGGTCGCCGATTTCGAGACCAAAGTGGTCCATGACGGTGATGATGTTGTCGTCAACGGCGAGAAATTCTACACCACCGGTGCGCTTCTCTCCCATGTCGTGCCGATTGTCAGTGTGGATGAAACCGGCCAGGGCTATCTGGTGTTTGCAGATCGGGAAACGCCGGGCCTGACGGTGACCAACAATTGGTCCAGCTTTGGTCAACGCACCACGGCCTCTGGCTCTGTGAAGCTTGAGAATGTGAGGGTGCCGAAGGTTCGTGCCCTGAAAGTCACATCGTTTGATCATCCCACGGTGGGTGGTCCGGTGTCGCAAATCATCCAGTCCGCCATTGATGCAGGCATCGCCCGTGGGGCAATTGATGACACCATCACCTTCGTCAAAACCCTCAGCCGTCCGTGGATTGACAGCGGCAAGCAAAAGGCCAGCGAAGACCTGTTCACCATCGCCGCCATTGGTGATCTGAAAATCCGCCTGCATGCGGCGGAAGCTCTGCTGGAGATTGCTGGTCGCAGCATTGATGCCGCACGGGCCAATACGACGCTGGACACGGTGTCCGAGGCCACCATCAAGACAGGCGAATCCAAGGTGCTGACCACCGAGATTGCCATTCTCGCCACCAACAAGCTGTTTGAACTGGCTGGTACCCGCTCGACGTTGGCGGAACATGGTCTTGATCGCCACTGGCGTAATGCGCGGGTGCATACATTGCATGATCCAGTACGCTGGAAATTCTTCCACGTTGGCAATTACTACCTGAACGGCGAGCATCCGCCGCGCCATGCATGGAATTGAGTGGGGAACTGACGCAGAGCAATGAGCACCACAGATCGTACACTCCACCGTCAGGCAGCCCTCACGGCTGGCCGTCCAGCGCCCCATATTCCGCCGCGCCGGATCAAGGCGCATGTGATCAAGGATGATGCTGAGGCAATTGCTGTTGCCAAGGAATTGGCCCGTGACTTTGCCGTGGGCGCAGCAGAGCGTGATCGGCAGCGGCGTTTGCCGGTGGCCGAGATTGAGCGTTTCTCCCAAAGTGGGCTTTGGGCCATTTCAGTGCCCAAGGCTTATGGCGGCGCTGGCGTCTCGGCAGTGACGCTGGCGGAGGTAACGGCGATCATCTCAGCAGCCGACTCTTCCATTGGGCAGATTCCGCAAAACCATTTTTATATGGTCGAAGCGCTGCGGTTGTCTGGTTCTGATGAGCAGAAAGCCCATTATTTCCAACGGGTTCTGGATGGAGATCGTCTGGGCAATGCCTTTACCGAAATCGGCACCAAAACCCCGGTGGATTACAAGACCCACTTCACTGATCGCGACGGCAAGCTGCTGCTGAATGGGCAGAAATTCTATGCCACCGGATCGCTGTTTGCCCATATCATTGTGGCCGTTGCCAAGGGGCCGAACGGTCGCGTGCATCTGGTGTTTATCGATCGCGCCACACCCGGCCTTGATCTGGTGGATGACTGGACCTCCTTTGGCCAGCGCTCCACCGGCAGCGGCACGGTGACCTTTGACGATGTCGAGATCACCCCGTTTCAGGTGGTGGATCATGATGAGAATTTCGATAAGCCAACGCCGATGGGGCCGTTTGCTCAGATCATCCATTCGGCGGTGCAAGTAGGCATTGCGCGGGGCGCTTTGGCAGAAACCATTTCCTATGTCCGCGCTCATGCAAGGCCGTTTTTTGAGCTGACCATTGAGCATGGCTATGAAGACCCGCACACCATCCATGCCGTGGGTGATGTTTCAATCCGCGTGCATGCCGCCGATGCGCTTCTGGCGCGGGCGGGACGCATTCTGGATATTGCCACCGCCAATCCAACCGCGCAAACCGTGGCGGAAGCCTCGATTGCCGTGGCCGAAGTGAAGGCATTGGGCACCGAGGTGGCACAACTGGCTTCCACCAAGCTGATCGAGCTTGGCGGTGCGCGCTCCACTTTGGAAGCTTATGGGCTGGATCGCTATTGGCGCAATGCCCGCACCCATTCGCTGCACGATCCCGTGCGCTGGAAATATCACCATATCGGCAATTTCTACCTGAATGATCAGCTACCCCCACGCCACGGAGCCATCTGACGTTCAATTTTTCTATCCGCCGGGTGCACACCTCTGCGCCCGGCCTTTTCTTGACCATAGGAAACCATCGCATGACATACCTGCCCGATCCCAAGCGCTATGATAACGCCCATTTTCGCCGCACAGGCCGAAGTGGCCTGAAACTGCCTGCACTTTCCTTTGGCCTCTGGCATAATTTTGGCGATACCACGCCAGTTGAAACCCAGCGCTCCATCCTGTTCAAGGCGTTTGATCTGGGCATTACCCATTTCGATCTTGCCAACAATTACGGCCCTCCAGCGGGCAGCGCCGAAATCAACTTTGGCCGCATCCTGCGCGAAGATTTTGCAGGTCTGCGCGATGAGTTGATTATTTCCACCAAAGCAGGTTGGGATATGTGGCCCGGTCCTTATGGTCGCGGCGGCGGCTCGAAAAAGGCGCTGCTTTCCAGCCTTGATCAGAGCCTGACGCGGCTGGGTGTGGACTATGTCGATATTTTCTATTCCCACCGCTATGATGCCGAAACACCGTTGGAAGAAACCGCCGATGCGCTGGCGCAGGCCGTGCGGCAAGGCAAGGCGCTCTATGTTGGCATCTCATCCTATTCCGGCACCAAGACCCGCGAGATTGCATCCCTGTTGAAGGAGCGGCAGGTGCCGCTGCTGATCAATCAGCCCGCCTATAACCTGTTCAACCGCTGGATTGAAAAAGACCTGATTGATGCCGCCGATGAGGTTGGTGCTGGCATCATTGCCTTTACGCCACTGGCCCAAGGCCTGCTGACCAATAAATACCTCAACGGCATTCCAGAAGATGCCCGCGTCAACCGTCCCGGCGGCGATTTCCTGCGGCCTGAGCATTTGAAGGAAGAAAACATTGTTCGCGCCCGCGCCTTGAATGAGATTGCCGCACGCCGTGGCCAGTCTCTGGCCCAGTTGGCGATTGCATGGGTCTTGCGCGATCCGCGCGTGACCTCTGCGCTGATTGGTGCCAGCTCTGCCAAGCAAATTCAGGAAAATGCCGATGCTTTGAACAATCTCTCCTTCACAGCCGAAGAGCTGGCCGAGATTGACCGCTACGCCGTAGAAGGTGGTATCAACCTTTGGGAAAAGCCTTCTCACGATCAAGTGGTGTAAGGGGAGATCGGACCAATCGTCATACTCAACGTCACCCTCGGGCCTGTCCCGAGGGTCTGCTCCCTCCGATTATGTCACTGATCTTGATTGCTAAATTGAATGTGGCAGATGCTCGGCACAGGGCCGAGCATGACGTCGAGGATGGATTAGGGCGTCATCAATCCGCACATTTTGTCAGCCGCCATATTCAATAATCTCCAGCCCAGCATTGTAATCGGTGGCGTAGATCAAGCCATTGGCATCCACAAACACATCTGCGGATTGAATGACCTTGGGGCGGCCGGGTCTGCGGTCCGTCATCGTGGTTGGGGCGGCAGGCACCAGCGCGCCGGTTTCAACCGGATGATAGGGATCAGAAATATCAAAAGCGCGAATGCCCGCATTTTGCCAGGTGGCGAAAATCAGCGTCTCGGACACAAATGAGCCGGGACGGTTTTCATGCAGATTATGGGGGCCGAAATGGCCGCCTTTCTGGGTGTAATCGATCTCGTCAGGAATCGGAAAGGTGGAAATGCTGATCGGATTTTCCGGCACGCGAATATCAAACACCCATGTGTGCTTGCGGCCATCTTCCTCATTGTCCAACACCGCCTCATCGGCCACGACAAGCAGATCACGCCCCGGCAGCGGCAAAGGCGAATGGGTGCCGCCGCCATAGGGTGGGGACCAATTGTGGTGCTTGATCAGTTTTGGCGCGGCATGGTCCTTGATGTCGAGAAGTGTCAGCCCACCATCGCGCCAGCACGCATAGGCCGTGTCGCCATGCACCAGTGCGTGGTGCAGCGCATAGCGCTTGCCATCGGCCCATGTGCGGCTTTCGCCGGCTGCCGTGTTCATACCCGGCAACCACCAGCGGCCAACCAGCTCCGGCTTGGTGGGGTCGGCCATATCGATGGTCACGAAAATATAATCGGAAAAGCCATCGAGCAGGGCCGATGCGTAGGCGTAACGCCCGCCAACATACCAGAGCCGATGAAAGCCAACGCCTTCCACATCCAATTGCCCGATCTTGCGCGGGTTGGCTGGCGTGGAAATATCATAGACTGTCATGCCAGCCGTCCACGCCCGTTCGCGCTTGCTGGCAGCTACGGTTTCGCCGACCGATTGGGTGTAATAGGCCTTTTCATCGGTAAAACTTTCTACATCGGCAAAGAGATCAAGCGCATTGATCACCAACAGCAGATCACCATGGGTTTGCAGATGGATGTTCCATGTGTTGGCGGGGGCCTGCACATAGTTGACGGTTTTCGGATGTTTCGGATCCCGCACATCGATAATGGAGAAGCCCTGCGACCACGGATGCGCCACATAGGCATGGCCGTGATGCACCATCAATTGCAGCCCATCGCCACGTCCGCCAATATCACTATGGCCGATCAGTTTCATATTGCGGGCAAAGTCTGGCTTTGGCAGGTCTGTGGTGGTCATCGGGCTTCTCTCACTTTCATTCGGCTTGCGGCACTTATTTGACGGTTGATGGAATCCACGCAGCCGTGGCGGCATCGCTCTTCAAGAAGGCCGGGAATTTCTGCTGCAATTCCTCAATAGAGCCGATCTTGTTGTTGACCAGATCATCACGAGTGATCAGCGTGGGCTTAAGCAACACGGAATGGCCGGGATTTTGTCCGGCAACGGCAAGCGAAACGGCCCGCACAGAAACCTCGCCAACCACGGCGGCATTGGTGGCAGCGGTTGCCACCCAAGCGCTATCTGGCTCAACCATCAACTGAATATCGGCAGTGGAAATATCGACGCCATAGATTTTGACCTTGCTGGACAGGCCAAGCTCATCAATCGCCAATTTCGCGCCCTTGGCGAATTCATCCCATGGGGTGAAAATCACCGAAATATCGGGGTTGGCGCGCAATACAGCCTTAGTCTGGTCGGCCACTGTGGCCGGAACCGTGTCATTGACCACGCCCCAGACGGCCTTTTCCTTTAGGTTATGTTTTGCAACATAGTCTTTCCACACGGCATAGCGGCGATCCAGCGGGGCAAAGCCTGCGACATAGATAGCACCACCGACAAAGCCATCGCCCTTATCCTTGACGGCCTGATCCAGCACCAGCTTGGCCATATCGGCATCGCTCTGCTCGATTTGCGGAATATTGGGGTTGTCGAGGTTCACATCATAGGCCACCACCTTAATGCCTGCATCCAGCGCCTTTTGCGCAACGTCCTGCAACACTTCCGGGCGGCCATTGTTGATGATGATGCCATCGACCTTCAGGTTGATAGCTTGCTCGATCAGGGCGCGTTCCGCGTCATTGTCATTACGGGCTTGCGATACGGTGAGGTTAATGCCCAGCGCATCAGCCTGCCGCTTCACGCCTGCTTCAAAGGCTTGCAGCCAATCACCGCCGCCAAGATAGCTGACAACGGCGATGTTGACGGTTTTCTTGTCAAATGGTGCAGGTGCGCCTGCAAGGCCAGCGGCAGAGGCCTGGGTGGCAAAAATCGATCCGGCCAGAAGAACTGCGCCAAAGGTGCGAAGAGTCTTGATCATTTGGGTTCCATTCAGATGAGAAGGTAGATGTTTATGTCCGGGCGCGGCTGACGCCGTAGGTCAGGGCAAGGGCACCGACCAGCACGAAACCCTTGACGAAATCCTGGGTGTAATAGGGCGCGTTGAGCATGGTGAGGCCATTGAGCAAAATGCCGACAAACACAGCGCCAATGATGGTGCCCAGGACATTGGGACGCCGCAGACCGAGCACGGCAAAGCCAATGAGTGATGCAGCAACGGAATCCATCAGCAGCGACGCGCCGGAAGAGACATCTCCACGGCCAACCCGCGCCGCCACGATAATCCCGCCAAAGGCCGCAAGCGTGCCGGACAGCACATAGGCGAAGGTCTTGATCTTTGCCGTATTGGCCCCGGCCAGACGGGTTGCCACTTCATTGCCGCCGGTGGCAAACAGCAACCGACCAAGCCGGGTGCGCTCTGTCAGAACAAATAGCGTCACAGCCACAATGGCCAAAAGGATGACCGGGAAGGGGATAAGGCCAAAAAGGCTGGAGCGACCGATGGTGAGAAACAGCGGATCATATTTGCCAGTTGCTGTCGTTCCATTGGGCAGAATGAGGCCAACCGAAATGGAGCGCCCTGCGGTCGGGATCAATTGCAGACCCGAGAGCAGAAACATCATGGCCAGCGTGGCCAGAAGATCCGGCACCTTGAGCTTGACGATCAAAAAGGCATTGGCAAAGCCGATCAACGCGCCAAAAGCCAGCACCAGCGGCACGGTTTGATAGGCGTTCAAGCCCAGCACGATCATCGCATAGCTGGATGCCATCACGCTGGAGGCTGCCACCGCGCCCACCGAGAGATCAAAACCGCCAATTGCCAGCGTCACCGTAACGCCTGCCCCAATGATCGCCACCACAGCAACCGCTTGCAGAATGCTCATCAGGTTGTTGATATTGATAAAGGCAGGCTGGGCGAGGCTGAAAACAACAATAAGACCTGCCAGCAGAATGAAGACAGCATCGCGCCGGATGGTCTCCCGCACAAGGCTTGCCGCGCTTTGGCGGTCATGCGTTTGCGCAAGCGCGTCTTTGGGAATGTCATTCACCGTCGTCATCAGGCGATTTCCTTGTGATGGGCTGAGGTCGCCGTGGGCGTCAGTTCAATCAGCGTATGTTGATCAATCAGCAGAATGCGGTCGGCCACTTCCTGTGCTTCCTCAAAATCCGAGGTGGCAATCAGCGTTGCGCGATCCGCGTGGCTGCGAATGGTGGTGATAATGTCTTGTCGTGCTCCGACATCGACGCCCTGAAATGGCTCATCCAGCAACAGCAGGCGGCTTTGCTCCACTTCCCAGCGGGCAATAACTGTCTTTTGCTGATTGCCACCGGACAAAGACCAGACGGAAGCGTCTGGACTCGATGCCTTGATGCCGAGCCGTGAAATGGCAGCCTTTGCCTTCACCCTCTCTGCATCCGAAAGCAGAAAACCCGAGGGATACCAGCGCTTGAGATGGGGCAGGCTGATGGTGGCTGCGACGCTCTCTCCCGGCCAATCGGCAGGCATCAAGGCTGAGCGGTGACGATCTTCCGCCACAAGCGCCACTCCCGTAGCAATGGCCTCCGCCGGACTTTTGGGGGCATAGGGCTTGCCATCCACAACGGCTTCACCTGCCACAAATTGGCCCGCTCCAAACAATGCTGATAGCAGCCTGCTTTTGCCCGCGCCCAGCACGCCTGTTATGGCCACCACTTCACCCTCGCGCACCGTAAGATCAAAGGGTTTGCTGCTGTTCAGCAGTCGAATGCCACGCAAATCCAGCACGGTTTTGCCAAATTCTGTGCGTCGATCCGGGCGCGCGGTGTTCAATGCGCGGCCAATCATGGTCTCCAGCGCTGCATCGAAATCAATCGGACGACGGAGCGCCCCGACATTGCGCCCGCCTCGCAGAATTACCACGCGATCGGCAAGAGCAGCCAGATCGGCGGTGCGATGCGAGATATAGAGAATGGCGATGCCACGGGCTTTCAAACCCAGCAGGATGGCATAGAGGCGTTCCGCTTCCTGCGTTGAGAGGCTGGCGGTTGGCTCATCCAAAATCAACAATTCTGCCTTGTTGGCAAGCGCACGGGCAATGGCCACCATTTGCCGATCAGCCGCCCCAAGATCAGCAAAATCCCGATCCAGAGGCAGATCGAAACCCGCCTGTTGCAAAATTTTGGCTGCCTCACGCCGCACGCTTTTGCTTGAGAGAAAAAACGGCTGACGGCCGTCGACATAGTGATTGAGCAGCAGTGCATCGGCCACGCTCAGGCCGGGAATGCCCACCACATCCGTGGACTGATGAACCGTCACCACACCGAATTTGGCGGCCTCTGCCGGGCTTTGTGGTGCAAAAGGCTGACCTTTCAGCAGAATGGAGCCGGAATCAGCCGATTGCACGCCGGAAAGGATTTTCACCAGAGTGGATTTCCCGGCCCCGTTTGCGCCCATCAGGGCAACGATTTCGCCCGGCTCAATGACCAGCGATGCATCAATCAATGCCCTGGTTGAGCCGAAGGAACGGGAGACGGCATTGACATCAAGAAGGGGCATGTTGGGTTCACCGATTGTGTTGATCAGGTGATAAACCCTTGGCGACCACCAGCAAGAATGGCGGTTTCAAACATCATTTAATATATAGAATAAATTTGCATAACAGATGGACTGAACGATGCCTGTTGTGGTGTGTCGATCACTATACTGTCGCATAGCGCGATCAGAACTGGCATTTATCAACGATTGCTGGAGTGCCGTCATCGCAGTCTCCCCGGATAAAATAACCGGAGAACGCGGTGCAAAGGGCAAAGAAATCTATTCTTGGCCGAAAATTCACATATCAAAAATCTATAAATCTTGTAGATTTTATTGATAATAATCCCTGTGCGGCCCGATTGGTGGCCTTTGTTCAACATGGGGAACCCGATGACATCGATCCTGCGCCTTCTGGCACTCACCGCTCTTTCACCTGTGATTTTCACGCAATCGGCTGGCGCGGCTGGCATTGCCGGCGCACCGGCGCCGTTTGATCAGGGCGGCGTTAAGCTTGCCCTGATCAGCTATATCTCGGCTGGCGACTTCTTCCAGGCCTATCAGGCAGGTGCGCAGGCGCAGGCCAAGGCGCTGGGTGTTGATCTGCGGATTTTTCCTGGTCGCCAGGATGCTGCCGAGCAGCGCGAGCAGATTTTGCAGGCCATTAATCTCGGTGTGAAGGGCATTGTCATTGACCACGGCCTGCCGGAATCGCTTGGTGATGTGGTGCAGCAGGCGCTCGACAAGGGCGTCAAGGTCGTGGCTTTCGATGTGAACCTGAACAATCCGAAAATCCCGCAGGTCGAACAATCCGATCACAAACTGGCGGAACTGACACTGGATCAGGCCATCAAGGACAATGGCAAGAGTTTCAACGCTGGATATGCCTATGTGGCGGGCTTTGCGCCGTTGGATCGTCGCAACGAGATCTGGGACAAGGTCAAAGCAGCCAATAGTGGTATCGTAGAAAAAGCCCGTTTCGGCACGGTGAGTGATACCACAGCCACCTCCACCGCCGATCAGGCCAAAGCGGTTTTTCGTGCCAACCCGGATATTTCCGTGGTGTTTGCGCCCTATGACGAATTCGCCCGTGGCGTCAAACTCGCTGCCGCCGATCTGGGCATCAGCGCCAAGCTGAAAATCTATTCGGCGGATATTTCCACCGCGGATATTCAGGAAATTGTTGAGGATGGCAGCCCGTGGGTTGCAACCGCTGCCACCAATCCGGCAGTGGTGGGTGCCGTTTCCATCCGCGCTGCCGCCTTGCAGATTGCGGGCGAAACGGTGCCGCATCAGATTATCGTTGATCCGGTTCTGGTGACGCAAAAGCAATTGCGGGATGCCAATGTGAAGACCATCGAAGACCTGGCAAAGAAAATTCCGAGTTTCTCGACAAGCTCGGCAGCGACGGCAAGCTGGATTCCGTCTGCGGCATTTTGAGCGATTTCCTCCCAAGCAGGCTCTGCGCAGACAAAAACGGAAGCACCTCGTGGTGCTTCCGTTTTTCAATGTTTGATTAGGCCGCTTTGCTCTTCTGCGTTACTGAAGATGCAGCATCGAGACCACGTTGGATATCGGCAAGAATGTCATCGATATGCTCGATACCAATCGAAAGGCGCACATAGCCCGGCGAAACGCCACTTGCGGCCTGTTCTTCGGCTGTGAGCTGAGAATGGGTTGTGGAAGCCGGGTGAATGGCCAGACTGCGGGCATCACCAATATTGGCAACGTGATACAGCAGTTCGAGACCGTCGATGAACTGGCGGCCAGCGTCCAGCCCGTCTTTCAGCTCAAAGCCGACAAGACCACCATAACCACCCTTCAGATATGTATCGGCCCGCTCACGCCACACGCCGCTCTGCTGGGATGGGTAGATCACCTTGGCAATTTCCGGACGCTTGGCCAGATACTCCGCAACGGCTGCGGCGTTTTTAACGTGGCGCTCAATGCGGAGCGGCAGGGTTTCAATGCCTTGCAAAATCTGGAAGGCGTTGAAGGGTGAGAGTGCAGCCCCAAGGTCACGCAGCAGGGTGACGCGCGCCTTGATGATATAGGCAATCGGTCCAAGCGGCTTGGTGGCTTCCGTCCAGATGGCGCCGTGATAGCTTGGATCAGGTGTGTTCAGCGCAGGCTGGCGCTCTTTGTGGGCTTCCCAATCGAAATTGCCACCATCAATAATCAAACCGCCGATAGATGTGCCGTGGCCGCCGAGATATTTGGTGGAGGAATAGACAACCACTGCTGCGCCATGATCGAAGGGACGTGCCAGCAAGGGGGCTGCGGTATTGTCCACAATCAGTGGAATGCCAAATTCCCGGCCAATGCTTGCCACCTCGGCAATGGGGAAGACCGTCAGTTTTGGATTGGGCAGCGTCTCGGCATAATAGGCACGGGTGCGCTCATCTGTGGCGCGGCGGAAATTTTCCGGGTCGGTCGGATCAACAAAACGAACCTCAATGCCCTGATCTTTCAGCGTGTTGGCAAACAGGTTCCAAGTGCCGCCATAAAGATCGGTGGAGCTGACGATATTGTCGCCAACTTTGGCAAGGTTCTGGATCGCAAAGGCAGACGCTGCCTGACCGGAGGCAAGCGCCAAAGCCGCCACGCCGCCTTCGATGGCGGCAATGCGCTGTTCGAGCACATCCACCGTGGGGTTGCCGATGCGGCTATAGATATTGCCCAGCTCCTTCAGGGCAAACAGATTGGCCGCATGTTCCGTATCCCGGAACTGAAAGGACGTGGTCTGATAGATCGGAACGGCGACAGACCCGGTTGTCGGGTCGGCGCGCCAGCCAGCGTGAAGGGCCAGCGTTTCTGGGTGCAATGGTTTGCTGCTCATCTGTAACTCCCGTCCTGTGTTGAATTTCCGCCAGTCACTGCCCTGGATTTTTGCCATGCCTTCGGCTTCTGTGACGGATGTATGATGTTTTATTTCTATCGATTAAGTAGAGAAATATTCTTCCCTTCTTTCACTGGCGCTTAGAAATTGCGCCTGACTTGAAGGACGGATGTTCAAGCACGCGGTGTCGCCGGACGAAAACCCGTCAGGATGATCGCTGCGACATTTCTCTCCTGATTGGGTCTGTTTTTCCCGCTTGGTTTATCAAGACGCAAAATTCTTTCTGGGCCAAACAGTAATTTATCTTAATCTATAGAAAAAATAGACAAATGGAGAAGGCGCATGTCGGGCGATGAATTCAATAGTGGAATGGGACGGCGTCAGCTCATCAAGCTCTCAGCGTTTGCTGGTGTAGCTGCTGCGGGGGCAAGCCTGCTTGGTGTCAATGCTGCCCATGCAGCAGATGAAGCTCTCAGCCTGAAGGGCAAGCGCATCGGTATCAGCACGGCGGGGACTGACCATTTCTTTGATCTCCAGGCCTATAATGCCCAGATCGCTGAAGTGAAGCGCTTAGGCGGCGAACCGCTTGCCGTCGATGCGGGCCGCAGCGATGGCAAGCTGGTGGCTCAACTCCAAACCTTGATCGCACAAAAGCCGGATGCCATTGTCCAATTGCTCGGCACCTTGACGGTTATCGACCCCTGGCTGAAACGGGCGCGTGACGCAGGCATTCCGGTTTTGACCATCGATGTCGGCTCCAGCCATTCGCTGAACAATTCGACCTCCGACAATTGGGGCATCGGCAAGGATCTGGCCCTGCAACTGGTCTCTGATATTGGCGGCGAAGGCAATGTTGTGGTCTTCAACGGCTTTTATGGCGTGACGCCCTGCGCCATCCGCTATGACCAGCTTGTCAACGTCATCAAATATTTCCCGAAGGTCAAGATTATCCAGCCGGAACTGCGCGACGTCATCCCCAATACCGTGCAGGATGCGTTTGCGCAGGTCACCGCCATTCTCAACAAATATCCGGAAAAAGGCTCGATCAAAGCCATCTGGTCCGCCTGGGATATTCCGCAATTGGGGGCAACCCAGGCGCTGGCGGCAGCCGGGCGCACGGAAATCAAGACCTACGGCGTCGATGGCAGCCCTGAAGTGTTGCAACTGGTGGCGGACCCTGCCTCGCCTGCCGCCGCAGATGTTGCCCAACAGCCTGCCGAACTCGGTCGTCAGGCGATTCAGAATGTGGCGCTGTTGCTGTCCGGCAAGACCTTGCCGCGCGAGAGCTACGTGCCAGCCCTGTTGGCCAACAAGCAGACTGTCAACGATGTCACCAGGAAGCTCGGGATCGGCTGATCGCCAAGACACGGCGATGGAACGCCACAACTTAAGCCAGGGCGCCAAGTGGCTTTGCGAAGGACATTTTCATGCGTGACAAACAGCCTGCGAAGGGCGATGCAATCCGCTTCCATGGCATTTCCAAATGGTTTGGCGGAGCAAGAGCGCTGACCGAGGTGTCCTTTGGCGTCCGGGCCGGGACGATCCATGGGCTGGTCGGCCAGAATGGTGCGGGAAAATCAACCCTGATCAAAATTCTCGCCGGTCTTCATCGGCAGGATGACGGAACAATTGAGATCGACGGGGTCGCAATACCGGATCTAACGCCGCCGCTGGTCGAAAAGCTGGGCATCCATTTCATTCATCAGGATCGTCTTCTGGTTCCGTCCTTCACGGTTGGTGAGGCCTTGTTTCTGGGGCGCGAACCGAAGATTGCCGGGACGCCATTTCTGGATCGGCGGGCCATGAAACGTCAGGCACAGGCGATTTTGCAGGATTATTTCGGCCTCAGCCTGCCGACCGGTGCATTGATCGGCGAGCTGACCACCGCGCAAAAGCAGATCGTGCAGATCACACGCGCGCTGTTGGCCAAGCCCAAGGTGCTGGTGTTCGATGAGCCGACGGCGGCGCTGGTGCGGCGCGAGGCGGATATGCTGTTTTCCCTGATCCGGCGGCTGCGGGATGAGGGGGTGACGATCGTTTATATCTCGCATTACCTGGCCGAAATCGAAGCGCTTTGCGACGACGTAACCGTGCTGCGCAATGGTGAGGTGGTTGCCAGCCGCGCGCTTGCCGGTCTTTCGGCAAAACAGATCGCAACCCTGATGGTGGAGCGCGACATTGCCGAGATGTTTCCAAAACCGGTCGTTGCCAAGGGTGAGCGCCTGCTGGACGTTCGCGGTTTGACCGCCGAAGGCCGGTATGAGGACGTGTCCTTTAGCCTGTACCGGGGCGAAGTGCTCGGCATTACCGGTCTTTTAGGCTCCGGTGCCAAGGAACTGTTGCAGACACTGTTTGGTCTGGAAACGGCAAATGCTGGTGAGTTTCAAACGAGCGAGACGGTGGTGTCATTTGCAAATCCACGCCAAGCCGTGTCGCGCAATCTGGCGCTTGTTCCGGAAGACCGGCGCGGCAACGGCGTGGCCTTGGACCTCACGGTGGCGGAAAATACCACGCTTGCCAGTCTCGACCGGTTTTCGAGGGTGGGTTTTCTGAAGACCGGTCTTGAGAAGAGTGCGGTGGACCGACTGATCGCGCAATTGCAGATCAAGACGGCAGGCCGCGATGCACCGGTCCGAACCCTGTCCGGTGGCAATCAACAGAAGGTGGCGATTGCAAAATGGCTGAGCCGCCAATCGGAACTCTATCTTCTGGATGAGCCGACTGTTGGCGTTGATATCGGCGCGAAAGTCGAAATTTACCAGCTGATCGGCGAACTGGTCGAAAAGGGGGCCGGCGTCATCATCCTGTCGTCCGACTTGCCGGAACTGGTCGGTATAACCGACCGGATTCTGGTGTTTTTCCGGGGTCGGATCACGGCGGAACTCACGTCCAGCCAGACGACGGCGGATGCAGTCTTTGCCGCCACAACAGGCTCGGATGCCGCAATGAGGTCGAAGGAAGGATTGCGCCATGTCGGCTGAGGTCAATTCCGTTTCGATTGGCGTGAGGTCGCCAAAAGCCACCGGAATGCGTCATCACGGCTCGTCCCAGGGAGGTGAGCTTGCCCAGCCCCGCAAAGGTGATGTATGGCGCGCGGCCTGGCTGCTGCGGACCGGGTCCATACTCGGAATCCTCGGCGTCTTCCTGTTCTTTTCGCTGACGGCGCCCTTCTTCTTCAGCCTCGGCAATCTGGGCAATGTACTGGCGCAGTCGGCCATTCTCGGGGTGCTGGCCTTTGGGCTGACGGTGGTGATTATCGCGGGCGGTTCGAATGTCGTGACGGGTGGGATCGATCTGTCGCTGGCCGCCAATATGGGCCTCAGCGCTGCGGTCTATTCCAGCCTTGTGCAGTTGGGATGGAGCGATGGCATTGCTGTTTTGGGGGCGCTGGCCACCGGACTGGTCATCGGTTTCGTCAACGCATTGGCTGTGGTCATTGTCGGTATCGTACCGCTTCTGGCAACGCTTGCGGTGATGAATGTGGTGGCCGGTCTCGAACTGGTGTTGACCCAGAACACCGTCATTCCGGCTTCAACCGACTTTCTCTCACTGCTTTCGGCCACGGGGCCATTCGGTTTGCCGGTGCTGGCCTATATCCTGCTTGGGGCAGCCTTGCTGGTCGGAGCCGTCGTTCAATATACCCCGCTTGGATTGAGGCTTTACGCGGTCGGCGAATTTCCGGAAGCCGCAAGGGCGGCGGGTCTCAGGGTCAAATCCCTGACGGCAGGCGCTTTCATCGCGGCGGGTCTGCTGGGCGGTATCGCCGGTATCCTCAATACGTCCTATCTCAGCGGCAGTTCCACCGGCGCTGGCGATATCTTGCTGCCCGTCGTGGTGACCACCCTGCTGGGCTCGGTGTTTTCACGGCGGCTGGTGCCGACCATTCCCGGTACGCTGGTTTCGGCGATCTTTGTCGGTGTGCTGATCAATGGGTTTCAACTGCTCAATCTGTCGAGCACACTGGTTGCCGGCGTCCAGGGCGCGCTGATCCTTCTGGTCGTCTCGGCCACCACTTTGCTGCGTAGGAGATAGGATCATCATGTCGACAGTTGATGCGAAGACATGGACGGCCGGGGCCTTGGCGACTGGCCGCCGTCGCGGTGTGTATCTGGCGCGTTATGCGCTGATCCTCGCCATCTTCGCGGTGATCGTGATATTTTCAACGGTGGCGCCAAGTTTCCTGACGGGCGCCAACCTGATGAGCGTATTGGTCAATAATGTCGCCTTGCTCGCCATCGTGTCGATTGCGATGACCTTTGCCGTCGCCTCGGGCGGCATCGATCTTTCGGTCGCGACAGCGGTGGATTTTGCCAGTTTCACCTTCGTCTCGCTGGTGCTGGGTGGTGTGCCCGTCGGCCTTGCCGTGCTTGCGGCAATCTTCGCCGGCGGACTGGTCGGTGCCTTGAATGGTCTGTTGATTTCGGCAATCGGCATCTCGCCGTTTCTGGCGACGCTTGGAACGTTGTTCATTGGCCGCAGCGTGCAGCAATTGCTGACCAATGGCGGCAATCCGGTCTATCTGTCCCAAGCCGCCATTCCGCCAGGCTTTTCCTTCATCGGCCATGGAAACTTGTTCGGTGTACCTGTGCCGCTGGTCGTCACGCTCCTGCTGATTGTTGTGACTGCCGTGATATTGGCAATGACCCGTTTCGGGCGGGTTCTAACGGCAATCGGGACGCAGGCCAGCGTGGCGCGCTATTCCGGCCTGTCTGTCGCCTCAATTGTTGCGAGCGCCTATATTCTGGCCGGGGTGATTGCCGCGATAGCCGGCATCCTTTTGACAGCAACGGTCAATGTCTACATTCCGTCATCCGGCAATGCCTTCCTGCTGAATGCCATTGGCGCAACCTTTATCGGCACGACGCTCCATCCGTTGCGCCGACCCAATGTGACTGGCACCGTGCTTGGCGTTCTGCTGCTTGGCCTCGTCTCGAACGGGTTGCTGCTGTCCGGTTTGAACTTCTACTGGCAGCAGGTTGCAACGGGCCTGTTGATTTTTTCGGTGCTGGCCTTGAGCTCCAAGACGGAGCGCCCTTCGTGATCGCAAACACCATGATCGTAAACACAATCCCCAGCCGATGGGCGCGCCTTGTCGAACCGCATATTCCAAAAAACCGGATGGATGCATGACCAGCAAGACTGAATTTCTCTGGTATATCCCCAATGACGTCAAGGCAGGTCATCGCGGTGATATCGCTGGTGAGGACCATAACAGCCTTGATAGCTTGACTGCGCATGCCAAGGCTTTGGAGGATCATGGCTGGGCAGGCGCTTTGATTGGCACCGGTTGGGGACGGCCGGATACGTTTACGGTGGCAACGGCACTGGCCGCGCGCACGACCCGGTTCGAACCGTTGATCGCCATTCGGCCCGGTTATTGGAAACCGGCCAATTTCGCCTCCGCAGCCGCCACGCTCGATCACTTGAGCAATGGTCGTGTCCGCATCAATGTGGTTTCGGGCAAGGACGATCTTGCCGCCTATGGCGATAGCGAAGGCGATTCCGCTCATCGTTATGCCCGCACCGCAGAATTCATGCGGCTGGTGCGCCGGCTATGGACCGAAGAGAATGTCAGTTTCGAAGGCGCGCATTTTCATGTTTCGAATTCCACCGTGGAACCACGGATCAGGCCACGGGAAGGGCGCCCGCATCCGAAGCTCTATTTCGGCGGTGCATCGCAAGCGGCTGAACATGTCGCCGCCACCCAAGCGGATGTGCAGCTTTTCTGGGGAGAGCCGCTTGACGGGGTCCGGGAACGGATCGACCGATTGAAGGCGCTCAGCCAGACATTGGACCGCGATCTTCCGCCGCTGGAATTCGGTCTCAGGATTACCACCCTGGTCCGTGACACAACGGAGCAAGCCTGGGCTGATGCTGAGGCCAAAGTGGCGGAAATGGCGA
This sequence comes from Agrobacterium vitis, assembly GCF_037039395.1. Taxonomy (NCBI): domain Bacteria; kingdom Pseudomonadati; phylum Pseudomonadota; class Alphaproteobacteria; order Hyphomicrobiales; family Rhizobiaceae; genus Gillisella; species Gillisella vitis. The sequence goes on from NZ_CP146244.1 coordinate 485,676, forward strand.
AAACCAGCGGCGCTGGCTGGCATGACCACAAGCGGGAGGTGGCGATCGGACAAAAGCGGCTTTTCGATCTTCACTCACGAGGCGAGGTGCTGGACGAAAACCTTTATACAGCACCCGGAAAATTCGGCGGTGGTGGGGCTGGAACGACCTGGCTCGTCGGCTCCGCGCAGGATGTCGCCCGCGCGCTCAGTCACTATCGTGATCTCGGGATCAGCCATTTCATTCTGTCCGATACCCCTTATCTTGCGGAAATCGAACGTCAGGGAAAGCAATTGCTGCCCCTGTTGCTGTCGCCTCAAGATTGACAGGATTGGGCTCGTGCCAAGGGGGCGAAACCGGCGAGACATAAAGGAAATTCTACTTTAGTCTTAATCTCCGGTAGACCGATCCTTGATGGCGCTATATGGAAGAACGCCATTGCTCGTGATTGGTGCTGCTCTTCAATACGGTGTCGCCAAAATAAGGAGCCTCGCCATGCTTGCCGCCACCATGACCAAGACAATCTTCGGTTTTGTTCTCTCGATATCCGCCCTCGTCGCAACCCAGGCCTGCGCGGATGCCACGCTTGACCGCATCAAGGGACGTGGCAAGCTGACTGTCGGCGTTATCCTGTCTGGCGCACCTTTTGGCTATATCGACCCGAAAACCCAGGAGCAGAAAGGGTTTAACGTCGACATCGCCAAAGCGCTGGCCGACGATCTCGGCGTCAAGCTGGAAACGGTGACGGTCACGCCACCCAACCGCGTGCAGTTTCTTCAGCAGGGCAAGGTCGATATCCTGATCGCCAATATGCAGTATACCGAGGACCGCGCCAAGGTGCTGGATTTCGTACCGACACCCTATGATCGCAGCGGCGGCGCTGCCGTGGTGCGCAAGGATAGCGGCCTGAAGGATTGGGCCGACCTGAAAGGCAAGCCGGTCTGCGTCTCGCAAGGGTCCAACTATACCCAGCCGCTGATCGAGGAATATGGTGCCATCGTCAAAGCGCTGCCGAGCCAGCCGGAATCGCTGCTGGCGTTGCAGGGCGGCAATTGTGTGGCCGCCGTGCATGTTGGCGCAACCGTTGGGCTGTTGTTGCAGGATCGCCCGGAGGAATGGAAGGATTATGCCATTCCGTTCCCGACCGAACTGGTCCCCTCGGACTCAGTCATCTGGCTGCGCAAGGGTGAGAAGGATACCCAGGCCGCCCTCGACAATGCCGTCAAGAAACTGCATGTTTCGGGCCAGTTGCTCGATTTCGCCAAGTCCAGCCGCCTGCTGAATACCGACTATCTCGAGCAGGAACACAAGGCGCTCGCTGCGACCAAGTAAGTCGAAGGCATCGAATGCTCAGGCATCCTCGCCTTCAATAGATTTCGAATATCTCCAATCATCAAAGGCTTGGGGTGTTTGAAAACGAAATACGGCGCGCCATTTTTTGAAGACTCGTGGCATCAGCGGCGCAATGGTAGAAACACATGCAGGATATCAATCTCACCGATCTGTTCGTCCGTCTGACGGGCAGTATCGGTCTCAATTTTGAGTTCCTGGCAACGGGATATGAGGCGCAGATCTGGCGGGATGGTTTTCTGACCACGCTTTATCTGGTGGCTTTGCTTATTCCCGTCAGTTTGCTGTTTGGTCTGCTGTTTGCGGCCTGCCTGACATCGGGCAGGTCATGGCTTTCCACACCCGTGCGTGCGTTCGTGGAAGTGACCCGCAATACGCCGACGCTGGTGCAGTTGATGTTCAGCTTTCTGGTGTTGAACACGGTGGTGTCCAATCTTGTGGGCGGCGCGCAGAACAATCCGCTGACACCATTTTTCTGGGTGGTTGCGGTGGTGGGCCTGCATGTGGCGGCCTTGCATTCCGAAGCCATCCGCGCCGGGATCGAAGCCGTACCGGCCTCGACCATCGAGGCGGCGCGCGGCATCGGCTTCAGCCAGTTCCAGATCCTGCGTTACGTCGAGGTGCCGCTGGCCTTTCGGGCGTCGCTGCCTGCTATCGTCAACAACCTGATCAATCTCGTCAAACTGACGACGGTCGGGAATGCGATTGCCGTCAGCGAAATCACCTATGCGTCGATCATGGTCTGGACGCAGCGTGACAATGTCATAGAGTTGATGATCGTAATCCTGGCTTTCTTCAGCCTCATCAATCTGGTCGTCGCCCGCGTCGGCCGTTGGGTAGAGCGCAAGCTCGCCATTCCGGGATATGGGCTATGATGTCGCCAATGCTTCAGAACCATGTGGGCCGCAGCCCCGCCCTGCGCAATATCGCCCTCGTCGCCTTGCCGCTGGCACTCCTCGTCTGGGCGCTGGCCGATCTGTCGCTTGGCCGTGAACTCCTTCAATGGCTTCCTTATCTCGGCTCCGGTTTTGCGATGAACATCGTTATCAGCCTGTCGGCGATGACCTTGGGAACCGTGCTGGGGGTCCTGCTTGGCATGCTGCAAATGGTGCCGTTTCGGTTGGTCCGCTACCCGGCGGCGGTCTATGTGCAGGTGTTTCGCAATGCGCCGCATCTGGTGCTGATCTTTGCGACCACCTATATCTTTCCCTTCGAGATCGTCATCTTCGGCAATTATCTGTCCTTTCCCGATTGGGTAAAAGCCATGGTCGGTCTGGCCATACCGGCAAGCGCCTATATCGCCGAAATCACTCGCGGTGCCATCCTGTCCATTCCGACCGCGCAATGGGAGGCGGCACAAGGCCTGGGCTTTTCGCGCTGGCAGGCGCTGCGCTGGATCATCCTGCCGCAATGCCTGCGCCGATCACTGCCGCCATGGATGAATGTGCTTGCCTCAATCACCATGGGGACTTCGCTGGCCTCGTTGGTCGGCGTCCATGAACTTCTCCATGCCGCCACCGATGCCAGCACATCTGTGCGCCGGCTTGATTTTACCGTCATTGCCTATGTCGTGGTAATGGCGGCCTTCTTTGCGCTTTGTTACCCGATCGCCCGCCTGACCCACCGCCTGGAGCGCCGTTTCAAGGCGGCCTGAGGATTTGAGAGAATGACTGCAAATACCGACAATGCCATCGTCCGTTTGGAAGACGTACACCTGTCCTTCGGCCAGACGCAGGTGCTGAAGGGCATCGACCTGACGGTCAACAAGGGCGATGCTGTGTCGATCATCGGTCCGTCCGGCTCGGGCAAATCCACCATCCTGCGCTGCATCAACGCGCTGGTAACGGCCCAAAGCGGCCGGATCACGGTGGCGGGTACCCGCGTTGATCAATTGACCAAGGAAAGCGAACGCATTGCGCTGCGCAAGCGGGTCGGCATCGTCTTCCAGCAATATAATCTCTTTCCGCACCTGACGGTGCTCGACAATATCATGCTTGCCCCGACCCGTATTCTGGGGACGGCAAGACGCGAAGCGGAAAAGGTCGCGCGTGAATTGCTGGACAAGGTGCGGCTTGGCGAAAAGGCCGATGCCTATCCCGGCCAGCTCTCGGGCGGTCAGCAGCAGCGCGTGGCGATTGCCCGGGCGCTGGCGATGAAGCCCGACCTCGTGCTGTTCGACGAGGTCACTTCGGCGCTCGATCCTGAAACCGTCGGCGAGGTCTTGTGGGTGATCCGTGACCTGATCCGCGAGGGTATGACCAGCATTCTCGTCACCCATGAGATGCGCTTTGCCGAAGAGATCAGCGACACCGTGGTGTTTACCGAGAATGGCCGCATCGTTGGCCAAGGCTCGCCGGAGCAGATCTTCCATCAGAGCGACAATCCACGCATTCGCCAGTTCGTCGGCGGGTTGTCTGGCCGTGGAACGGTGCGCGAAGGCGAAGGCATATAGGAGCCGCCATGACGACGACCACAGCCGCGCCGCTGACCGGCGCTTTCGCACGGGCAATTGTGCAGTCTGAGCCTGACCGCGACAATGCGGCGATGGCGGCGGCCCGCACGGCAATCATCGATTTTCTGGCCTGCGCGATTGCTGGTGCAGGAGAGCGGACAACAGGTATCGTCGCAACCGCACTCGGCGGGAGTATTGGCGGCGACGCCATCCTGATCGGCAGCGCGCGCCGCACCGATCCGCTGGTTGCGGCTGTCGTCAACGCCTATGCGGGCCATGTGCTTGACTATGATGATGTCCATTCCAGCGTGCGCGGCCATCCGACGACCGTGATTATTCCGGCATTGCTTGCGCTGGCGGCGGAGCGCGATTTTACCGCCGACGCGATGATTGCATCCTATGTTGTCGGGCTGGAGGCCATGGCCCGGCTGGGCCTGTCGCTCGGTTCCCGGCATTACGAAAACGGCTTTCATGCCACGGCGACCCTTGGCACGGTGGGTGCTGCGGCGGCGATCTGCCATGTGACGAAAGCGCCATTGGAAGAAACAGCCGTGGCGCTTGGCCTTGCGGCCACGCAATCCTCCGGCCTCAGATTGCAGTTTGGTTTCGATGCCAAGCCCTATCATGCCGGCATGGCGGCGCGCTCCGGCCTGCTGGCGGCGCGACTGGCCTCGGCAGGTTTCGGAGGCGCGCCTGATTTCCTGGATAGTCCGGTTGGTTTTCATTCCGCCTATGCCTTCGGGGCAGGGCATCCTGAATCAATCGTTGAGAACTGGGGCGCGCCCTGGCAAATCGTTTCGCCCGGCCTGACGCTGAAAGCCTATCCCTGCTGCACGGCCAGCCATCCGGTTGCCTCCCTCGGCATAGACCTGCATCGCGAGGGTCTTGCCGCTGACGCCATCGATACGATCACCTTCACTTATCCGCCCGGTGCCGATGCTGCACTGGTTGTCACCAAGCCGACGAATGGGATTGAGGCACGCTTCAGCCCGGAATATGTCTTTGCCGCCAGCCTGATCGACGGAGCCCTGCGGCTCGACCATTTCGATGAGCGACCAGTGGAACCGCGGCTGATGGCACTCGCTGCCCGCGCCAGTCGGCGGCATCAGGAGACTGCGCCCCGGATGTCGAGCGATCCGAAGACGCGGTTTGTCATCCTCGATATCGTGCTGAAAGACGGCGGTACCATCCAGCGCCGGTTCGACGGCCTGCCTGGGCTTGCCGATCCAGCCGACAAATTCCGCGAGGCGACTGCGGCGGATACCTCCTTTGCCGAGATCCCTTCGCTCGTCCGGCATATGAGCAGCAGTGCCGATCTGCGCCGCCTGCTTGTCCTCCTCAACCAGGACGCCTTCAATGCCCGTAAATGAAACTAGAGTTTGTCAGGGAAAAGTGGAAACCGGTTTTCCGGAAAAGACAAACGAAAACAAAAGAAACGAGAGTCTGCCTGGTTCAATCGGAACCTGACAGACTCTAGACCCACACGTGACGAAAGACTGTGCCATGACCCGCAAGAGAGAAATCCACCTCGGCCTGTTCCTGCAAGGGGCTGGCCACCATGTCTCCGGCTGGCGGCATCCGAATGCTGAAGCCGGTAGCGAAAATTTCGACCTGCTGCGCCGCGTCTCGCAGCTCGCCGAACAGGCAAAATTCGACATGGTGTTCCTGGCCGATGGCCTGACAAGCGGCGTCGATGCGCATCCCTCGACCATTGCCAGGTTCGAACCGCTGACCCTCTTGGCGGCACTTGCCATGGTGACCGAAAAGATCGGCCTTGCCGCAACGGCCTCGACCACCTATGGCGAACCCTACCATGTTGCCCGTGCCTTCTCCTCCATCGATCACCTGAGCCAGGGGCGCGCCGCCTGGAATATCGTCACCACATCCTATGCCCGGACCGCCAATAATTTTTCCAAATCGCATCCGGGCCATGATGAACGCTACGCCGTCGCCGAAGAATTCGTCGATGTGGTGCGCGGCCTTTGGGATAGCTGGGATGACGATGCCTTCATCAAGGACAAGCAGAGCGGGATCTATGCCGATCCGAACAAGGTGCATCTCCTCGACCATACGGGCAAATATTTCTCGGTCAAAGGTCCGCTGAATATTCCCCGGTCTCCGCAGGGCCATCCGATCCTGATTCAGGCAGGCTCATCCGGGCCGGGGCAGGATCTCGCTGCCCGGACCGCCGATGTGGTGTTCACGGCTCAGCAAAGCCTCGATGAGGCACAGGCTTTCTACAAAAGCCTTAAGGATCGTGTCGCCGGTTTTGGCAGGCATCCAGACGATGTCGCTGTCATGCCCGGCTTCCTGCCGGTCATTGGCCGCACGGCACGGGAGGCTGCTGACAAGCTGGCCGAACTCGACCAATGGACGGAGTTGAAAAGCGCCATGCCGCTGCTTGAAGAGCGGATCGGCCATAGCCTTGCCAATTACGATCCGGACGGTCCGCTGCCGGACCTGCCGATTTCCGACCAGCTGCGCAGCCGCGCCGAATTGCTGACCGCGTTGGCCAGGCGCGAAAATCTCACCATAAGGCAACTGGCCCTGCGGGTTGCCGCCGGTCGGGGACATCACATCGTGCTCGGCACACCTGAAGATATCGCCGACCGTATGCAGCAATGGTTTGAAACACGCGCCGCCGACGGTTTCAACATCATGCCGCCGTTCTTCCCGGAGGGCCTGGAGGATTTCACCCGTCTGGTGGTTCCAATCCTACAAGAACGTGGCCTGTTTCGGACAGATTATAGCGGCGTGACATTGCGCGATCATCTCGGGGTCGCTCGGCCATAACTGAAATTCACGCATGGGGTGGAAGAGGAACAGGCGGTTTTCCGATCACATCTTCAATCGGAAGTGAACCGGGTTTGTTTCCATCCCGTGCGAGTTTGGCGGCGGCTTGCTGGAAAGCCGTATTGATCGGCGCATCGATACCATGAAACCGGGCGAGGCGAGTGATTTCACCGTTCAGATAATCCACTTCGCTCGAACTGCCTCGCATGAAGCTTTGCCAGGTCGATTGCTGACCCGGTTCAATGCCAGCGTCTTCGGCAACATGCCAGCCGGATATATCGATGTTTCTTTCAGAGCGGGACGCAGGATCGTAGCCAGCGGCCCGCAACACCAGGCTTGCTTCGGCAGCGAGCGCTTGCGCTGCGTTTGACCGTGCTTCCGGCGTTCCTGCAAAGAGTTCTACAACGTTGGTGACATTATGCTCGAGCTTTGCTGCTTTCCAGCGCCGGACATCGGCCCACGTTTCGACCAGATAACCAGCGCTCGACAGGTCGGCAGCGATGGCAAGTGCCTTGTCGTCCAGCCCTTGCGGATAGCGTCCGAGCGTGACCACGCCCACCTGAGGTTCGCCTCCCACGACAACCTCTCCGGTCACTGTAAAACGGGCTGGAATGAGAATGCTTGCCGCATAAACTTTGGAAAAGCGCCGCAATGCGATGTCTTCGGCGGCAAGACCATTTTGAAACGTCACCAAGGGCAGTTCTGACGCCAGACCTGTGTTTCCCACGGGCTGAGACGCCCAAAACTGGGTTGCGGCCTCAACATCCTGTGCCTTCACCGTCAGGAGAAGAACATCGTCCGGGTGAAGAGCGGGTGGATGTGTGGTGTCGAGCACGTTGAGGCGGATGACACGACTTTCTTTCGGACGGTGGTAGGTCAGGCCATGGGCCGCGATATGCGCGATCTGCGTTCCGCGCCCGACGAGAAGATAGGGTATGGTCTTGCTGTGAAATTCCGCTGCAAGGCTTGCGCCGACCGCGCCTGCGCCAATGATAATGTATCGTGTCATCAGGCGGTTTTCAGAACGGAGTGTTTTGCGACAGGATTTAGCTGTGCCGTTTCCTGGCGCTGCCAGCGATCAAATGCTGCACGGCCAAGGATCGACAGGGAGGTATCTTCCTGGGGAGCATGAACAAGCACAGCCTGAATGTCACGGAAGTGGCGCTCGAGCCCGATATCGGCGTTGAGGCCGGGATTGCCTATGCCGCGTACGGCGATTTCCACGGCGCTTCGCAGCTGGCGGCCAGCGATAAGCCTTGCACGCATCAAGCGTTCCGCATCGTCTTGACCGTGCAGAAGCGCGTCAAAGATAATCTGGCGGGCGCCGCCGACCAGCAGGTCGATTTCGCCTGATAGCGTTATGAACCGCTCGGTGCGGGCGATGGGATGACCCAGATTGGTCGGAACACGCTCATGGGCGAAATGGTTGAAGGCGGCTTGCGCAGCTTCTGCAACACCAAGATAAATCGCCGTCAGTGCAAGCGTGATTGCCGCGTGGCCGCGATTGTCCTGCTGGGCGATCTCTGTGCCCGTCAGCTCCAGAACATTTTCGAGAGGGATTTCGACATCTGTATAGTCGACATCATGCGAGCCTGTCGCCCGCATGCCGAGGCTGTTCCAGTTTTCGATGATGCGGATGCCCGGCAATCCGTTCGGGACAATAAAGGTCCCGACCCGGGTTGGTGTTTCGTCCGTATGGGCCCAGACCAGAAAATGCGTGAGGCCATGCGCACCGGTTACGAAACGCTTGCGACCGGTGATCGACCAGCCCTTTGACGTGCGGCGGGCAAGTGTTGCCGGCAGGCCGCCGCGGGCTGGCGATCCAAGCTCCGGCTCGACCCGGGCAGCGTTGAGCAGCAAGGGGCGCTGCTTTGCCTCGGCCAGAAGCCGTTGATATAGGTCTTCAGGCCAGTGGTTCCGAGAGGCTTGCCCCAGATGATTGAAGATCGTCATGGCGCTGATCAGGGCAACCGATGGGTCGCCACGGCCAAGAGCCGCCAGAATATGAGCGGCATCGTAGAGCGTTCCACCCTGGCCGCCATATCGCGTCGCAACGGTACTTTCGAGAAGTCCGCTTTGGTGAACGGCACGAATGCCCGCCCAGGGAAACTGGCCGGTGCGATCGGCATCCGGCGCGGCCTCTGCAACGATCCGCACGGTTGCGTCGAGCAGGGTTTGATCATGGGCCATGGTTTTGAAGCCTTTTATATGTCTGTCCATAACGCGCCGGGTGATGCTAGAGCATCGTGCAGAAATCTGAGCCAACACGATGCTCCAAGTTTTGTTGCGCATCGGATTTATCCGAAAACCGGTTTCCACTTTTCGGTCCGATGCTTTAATCAGGCGGCGGCCTTGTTCTTTGCTTCTTCGCGGTCACGGATGCCTTCGCGAACCAGCGGCAGGACATAGCGACCATAGTCCACGGCATCATTGTAATTGTCATAACCACGGATCGAGATCAGATCGGCGCCGAGGTCGATATAATCCAATATGGAATCGGCGATGGTGCGAGCCGAACCGACCAAGGCGGTGGTCGCGCCGCTGGCGTTTGTTGCCGTCACTGTCGGATACCAGAGGGCCCGGTCGTGAACATCGCCACGTTTGGCAATATCCAGAAGACGCTGCGAGCCGACATTGGCTGGAGGCGGTGCGGACAAGGGTGTCCTGCTGAGGCCTTTCTCACGATTTTCGTTCAGCGTGTCGAGAATGCGATGCGCTTTCTGCCAGGCCAGTTCGTCCGTCTCGGCAATGATCGGACGGAATGTGACCCAGATGCGCGGGCGATCCTTACGTCCGGCCTTGGCCGCCTCTGCATAGATGCGGTCGATCTGTTGTTTGGTTTCTGCCAACGGCTCGCCCCAAAGGCCAAAAATATCGCATAAGGAGCCGCCAATCCGATAGGCAGCATCCGACGAGCCACCGAGCGAGATCGGGATCAGGCCGTTGGTCGGGCGTACGGCACTGCGGAACTGCTTGAACTGGTAGTATTTTCCGTTGAAGTCGAAGGGTTCGGTCGAGGTCCAGGCCAGACGCAGAATGCGGATATATTCTTCCTGGCGCTCGTAGCGTTGCTCCTTGTTCAGAAAATCGCCCTCGCGGGCCTGCTCCTCATCACTGCCGCCAGCGATGAAGTGGACGACAACGCGGCCGCCGCTCAACTGATCGAGCGTTGCCAGCGATTTCGCCGCAACGGTCGGGTAGACGGTGTTCGGACGCAGGGCGACAATGATCTTGATCTTCTTCGTATGGGCCAGAATGGTCGCGCCCAGCGTGAAAGGATCAAAGGAAGCGGAAGAATAGGGGATCAAAGTGTAGTTGAAACCGTAATCGTCCAGCGCACGCGCATAGCGTTGCAGAAAATCGGGGTCCACCGGCGCATCGGGGATGGGGCGAAGATCATTCGATCCGTTGGCGAAACTGGCGCTAATGAATTCAGTGGCCATTCTGGGACTTCTCCATTTTGGTTCTGAGCCTTTGATGCAACCTATGATGATGCCTCTGCGAGAGGAAGAAAATCTATTCTTTTTCTATATATTTTATAGAATATTTTGATGCATCTGAAGACGTATCGGGTTCCGCCGTATCTACGGTCCAACCGCAATGAGGGGCAGATCATGGCGCGGGTTGCCATCCAAAGTGCGGGGCTACCGTCTGGGCTAGATCTTCCAAGAGCTTGATATTTTCAGCAAGACCAAAGGCAGGCGGCAGAAACAGGATGAGTTCGTCGGCACTGGCAAGGCCCGGATCGGTGAAGACCGCCTCGGTGACTTGCTCGGGCGTTCCCTGGAAGACAGGTGAGATCTGGCTTCCCGATGGCTGACGGAAAGCCGGTTGTAGTGCGCCCTTGGGCCTTGAGGCTGCGATGCCCTGGGTTCGGCGCTCCAGATCGTAGGCTGCGTATTTCTCTCTCAGTTCGGATGTGGTTCCAACCAGAATGGAGGCTGCGGCTGCGACCGGTGGCGGCTCGGTAGACCAGATCTTGCGCCATGTCGTGCGATAAGCCTCGATAATGCGGGCCTGGTATGCCCCGAAACTTTCGCCCTCAGCCTGGTCATGCTGCACGGTGCCGGTGATCAGTCCGATGCCGAGCTCTGCAGCCTGCACGGCAGAGGCAAGGCTTGCCGCACCCTGTCTGATCCGTGAGCGCAGAGTAGGGCTATGCGGCGTCACCCGAAGTTCGGTACCCTCTGGGGCGCCTTGTCCGGGGCCGTCTACCGTATGCAGGACGTTACCGGCAATTGCTGCCAGAAAGCGGCCTGTCGTCGTTTTGCCTCAGTACGGGCATCGGTGTCACTTGTCCCGAAGACGGCGTCGAATGTGGCATTCGCACCCGTTGAAATGGCCAGTTCCAGCCGTCCACCGACCAGCAGGTCGGTTGTTCCAGCGGCTTCTGCCAGCAGGATAGGGTCCTGGTAGCGCATCGGGATAACTGCCGACCCCAATGTGATGCGTTTGGTGTGTTGACCGGCAGCTGCAAAGAACGGCAGCGGGGAAGACAGGTAATGATCGAAATGCCGCTGGTAGGCCCAGCCCGATTGATAGCCGAGTTGCTCGGCACTCTGATAGAGTTCAATTCCCTCGCGCAATCCGTGCGCGGGTCCGTCGATATCGTTGAAAGACACGCGGGTATTAAAGCCGAGCCGATGCTTTGTGCGGAAGGGCTGCGCAGAGGTCTTGCTTTGCGCGATTGCGGTCATGCGATCTTTTCCTTTTTGAAGGCGGGCTTTTTGAAGGTGGGCTGTTTGAAAACGGGCTCTTTGAAGTCGAGACCGGAATTCAACTGCGTCGGGCGGGCGCCACCCGAAGGGATCGAGGCTAGCAGTGACCGGGTATAGGATTGGCGCGGGTTATCGAAGATGGTTTTGACGGCGCCCTGTTCGACGATGCGCCCGCGATGCATGACCGAGACGGTATGGGCAAGCTGACGGACCAGGGCGAGATCGTGGGAAACGAACACATAGGTCAAACCCAGATTGGCCTGTAGCGTCAACAGCACGTCAACGATATCGGCCTGGACACTGACGTCGAGCGCTGAAGTGGGCTCATCCAACACGATAACATCCGGCTTCAGAACCAGCGATCGGGCAATGGCAACGCGCTGACGCTGGCCACCGGACAGTGCGCCCGGTTTGCGGCCAAGCAAATGCTCGCCCAGTCCGACATTGGACAAAGCCTCCCGCACCCGCTCGCTTCGCTCCCGCGCAGTGCCGATCTTGAACCGGTCCAGCGGCTCACGCACCAGATGTTCGATTTTCCAGGTGGGATCGAGTGAGGTGAAAGGATTCTGGTAGACGAGTTGAAGATGGCGCCAAACGGCCCGTCTGGACTGGGGCTTACTGCTTGAAAACTCCTCACCGGCGACCGAGATCTGGCCTATATCTGGGTTTTCGAGACCGAGCAGCAGCCGGATCGTCGTTGTCTTGCCGGAGCCGGATTCGCCAACCAGCGCGTGTGTGGTGCCTGATGGTACGGAGAACGTCACATTATCGACAGCTGTCAGGGATTTGCCATCGACCGTGAAGGTCTTCGTCACACCTTTGACCTCGATCTTGGCGTCAATCTCAGCAGCATTGTTGAGGTTACGAAACCCGCCATCGCGCAGCTTGGCATAGCGGTCAGGATTGAGGGCGGGAACATCGGCATGCAGCTTTCTGGCATAGGCCGAAGCCGGTGCGGCAAAGACAGCCTGGGTATTTCCTGCCTCCTGCACGACGCCATCCTTTAGCACGACCAGCTTATCTGCCCGCTCGGATGCGATTGCCAGATCGTGGGTAATTAGCAGGAGGCTGATATTCAGATCGTGCTGGAGCCGCGTCAGCAGGTCGAGAATGCGCTTCTGGATCGTTACATCCAGCGCGGAGGTCGGTTCGTCCGCCACCAGAAGGGTCGGGCGCGGCAGCACGGCAAGGCCGATCAGCACCCGCTGAAGCATGCCACCTGACAATTGATGCGGATAAGAATCGTAGATGCGATCTGGCTTGTCGAGGCCGACCTCAGCAAATGTTTCCAGGATGCGCGCTTTGCGGATGGCTTTGTTCTGTTCGCCGAGAAGGGCAGCCGCTTCCATGGCTTGAGCGCCGATGGTGCGCACCGGATTGAGCGCGTTGCCGGGATCCTGCGGAACAAAGCCGATGGCGCGCCCACGCAGAGGCCTGAACTGACGCTCGGTAAAGGTCAATATATTCTGGTCTTTGAACTCGATTTTCCCCGTCGCATGTCCGCCTTGGGGCAATAGCCTCAGGATGGCCCGCGCGATGGTTGATTTGCCTGAGCCGGATTCTCCAATCAAGGCAAGGCTCTTGCCGCGACCCAGTTCAAACCCGACATTCGTCACGACCTGGCTAGCCCCGTAGGATACCGACAGGCCTTCCACGCTCAGCAGCGGAGCTGAAGGTTGGAGCACTGGAGCAGCGGTTGCGGGCCAGGTGAGGGGGGTGTTCAGTCTGTCTTGCGGAGCCATCGGCTAATCCTGTTGACGGAGAGGACGGTTGCGATCGCGGCGAACGCAGGTGCGTAAACCAGCCACGGCCATTTGAGGTAATCCTTGCCGATTGAAATCAGCAGGCCCCAGTCTGAGGCGGGTGGCGGATCGCCATAGCCAAGGAAGGCAAGACCGGCGATCACCAGAATGGACAGGCCAAATTGCAAGACGGCAAGCGTCAGAAGGGACCGTGAAGCATTTGGAAGCACATGGCGCAGAAGGATATACCAGCGGGACCCTCCCAGCAGAAACGATGCCTCGACGAAGGTCGCCTGCCGGGTTTTGATCACCTCGGCTCGCATTACACGGGCAAAGACCGCCACGGCGGAGACCCCGGTCGCGATTGCGGCATTGGTGGTGGAAAAACCAAGCGCTGTGACGACGATGATCGCCAGCAGGAAACTGGGGATCGCCAGCAGCATATCGACCAGGCGCGCCAACACGATATCGACCCAGCCACCGAGGAAGCCCGCCAGAAGGCCGATGAAGCCACCGATGACAACGCCAATGACAACCGCAATCAGCGCACTGGTTACCGAAGAGGCCGTGCCATAGACGACGCGGGCGTAAAGGTCGCGTCCGAGCTGGTCGGTACCGAACCAATGCTGGGCGCTGGGTGCCAGCAGTTTTTGAGCGGGAACACCGATGACGGGGCTGTGGCTTGTGAACAGGCCGGGGGCGAGTGCCCAGGCGATCACCAGTGCAATGATGGCAAAGGAGATGAACACCGTTGGCGGCATGCGGAAAACCGGCCATTTTTTGGCTGCCGGCACACCTCTATCCGAAGAGAAAAAAGCGATCGTCATATTGTCACCGCACGGGAGGTTTCGGTAGAGCTTGTGTCTTCAGCGGACGTGCGGGGCCGTTGGACGCCGAGGAGTTTCACACGCGGGTCCAGCAAGGGATAGACGAGGTCTGCAATCAGGTTGACGAGAACGAAGGCAACAGCTGCCAGCGATACGACCGCCTGGAGAACAGGCAGATCCTGTGTTGTGACCGAGCGCTGCACCAGACTGCCGATGCCTGTTCGCCCGAAGACCGTTTCGGTTATCAGCGAACCACCCAGCAGCTCGCCAACGGTCAGGGCGATCACGGTAACCACCGGCAATGATGAGGGCTTCAGCAGGTGCTTGAAAAACAGCTGCGCCTGGGAAAGACCCCGACCCCTGGCCACGGCGGCGTATTCCTGGCTCGATTCATGGTCGAGGTTGGCAATCAGCACTTCCGCTATCTGAGCCGAGACGGGAATGCCGAGTGCAATCGCCGCAAACAGGGTTGCCCAGACGCTATCGGGTTCAATGACGCGGAAAATGCCCAGCTGGAAGCCGAAGATATGAATCAGTGCCAGCCCGATCACGAAATTGGGGACCGACAGGAACAGGGAAGGAAACCCTCGCAGCAGGCCTTGCCCGAACCGTTTCGGCAGGAACTGCGTGCCGTAAGCAATCACCAGCGCCAGGATAAGCGCGAAGGCAAGGGCCGTCGATGCAAGGATCAGCGTGGAGGGCAGGACTTCGGCAATCAGCGCGGTTACCGGACGGCTGGAGCGCATCGACAGGCCGAAGTCGCCGGTTACAAAATGAGTGAGCGATGTCCACAATTGGACGGAGATCGGCTTGTCCAATCCCTGGGCGGCAATGATCTCGGCAATCTCCGTCTCAGTGAAGCCGTTTTGCGGGTCGCGGAGGACGGAGGTGACCGGGTCGCCCGGCAGAATGCTGACCACCACGAACGTAAAGATATAGGCCAGCAGGATGACCACAAAGGCCTGGGCCAGTCGTTTTGCAGCGTATGTCAAATAGGCATTGCGCATGCCGGGCACCTCCTCACAATGCTGGTTATTGGCTGAGTTTTGCCGTGTAGTAGCTGGCATAGGCGATGCCGTTATAGACCTCGCCCGAAAGCTTCGGAGACTGGACATAAATGCGCTGCACGATCTGCGTGCGAGGGATGAAATAGCCCTGCTCGATGACGTATTTCTGTAGCGCGTTCAGCAGCGGATCACGAACCTCTATGGACGGGGCGCCGGCAATTTTATCGCGCAGCTCATTGATCTCTTGGTCGCTCTGATCCAGCGCGAACCAGTTCTCGCCATTGTTGGCATCGGTCAGAATGCTGGCCACGGTGCCGGCATCGATAAAGCTGCGGGTGACTTCATAGGCTGGCACGGCCGGGCCTGCGAATTTGACCTTTTCGGTGAAGGTGACGACGTCATAGGCGCGGATATTGACCTTCCAGCCGATCTTGCCGAGCTGTTGGGCGATCAGTTCATCCACCGCCTTTGACGTCGCAAGATAGGGGTTGGAGTAAAGCGTCAGCAAAAGTGGCTTTCCATCCTTGGCGCGGATACCGTCGGCACCTTTCGTCCAGCCTGCGTCATCCAGCAGCTTTTCCGCCCTGGCAGGGTCGTAGGCCAGAAGCGCGCTCTGGTCGGTTGCGCCCGGCACATTGCTCTGGATGAACGAGGTCGCCAGCTTCCAGTCAGATGTATAGACGGTATCGATGATTTCCTGGCGATCGATGCCAGCTTGGAGGGCTTGGCGCACCCTGACATCATTATAGGGCTCGAGCTTGGTATTCACCGCCCAGCCATTGACGAAACCGAGATAGCGCGGCGTGGCAACGGTGAAGCCCTCATCCTTGAGCGACTTCAACTCCTGGGGCGAGGCATTATAGGCAATATCGGCCTGGCCGGATTGAACCGCCGCAACCCGAAGCGATGGTTCGGAGACCAGGTTATAGGTGATGCTATCCAGAAACGCCGGTCCGGTATGGCCCACAGCTGCTGGTCCCCAATTGTAATCCTTGCGTTTCACCAGTTTGACGAAGTCGCCTTCCTTCCAGGATTCAACCACGTAAGGGCCGCTGCCAGAGGTCTTGCTGAGGTCTGCCTGCTGTGTCGCGGGTTGGCCGATGGTTTTGGGGGAAATAAGGATCGAGCCGTGATAGCCGAGGGTTGGAATGAAGCCGAGTGTCGGCTTTTTGAAGACGACTTTCACCGTGGAAGGATTAATCGCCTCTGCGTGATCGTAGGTCTTGGGAAACAGGCCGATCGGGTTGATGCCTTCGCTCTTGCGTCCTGCATACCAGATGTCGAGATTTGAAACGACAGCGGCCGCGTCGAGTGGCGTGCCATCGGAAAAGGTCACGCCCGCCTTGAGGTGAAGGGTAAACTCGGTTGCGGCTTCATTCTGTTCCCAGCCTTCGGCAATCCACGGGCTCACTTTGCCAACGGCATCGACATAGACGAGCTTGTCGGCCACGTGGCCCCAGACATGCCCCTGGAAACTGGAGATCGCGCTGTTGTTGGGGATCCAGGTATTGCCTAGCGAGTCGATCAGAAACGTAATTTCGCCACCGTCTTGCGGCTTGCCCGCGCTATGAGCACGCTTCAGGCCAGTCGATGCCACGAGAGCGACAGAGAGAATTGCAGAACCGGCAAGCAGCAACCTGCGTCGGGAAACAGCCAGAGAATCGGAATGTTTGATCATGAAATAAGTCCTGGTCGGGTGGCGTCTTATGTCGAGACTGACGGACGGCCTCGTTTGCGAAGGTTATGTTGAGTGCGAGCGCAAACAGGTGGCGCGCTTTGTCGCTGCGATGATCACGGTGCGGTCCTGCCTTGATTGGTGAGAAGCTGTAACAACAAGCTAGACGAGCATAGAAATCAGGGAAAGATTTATCATTCTTAATCTATCGATTTTATAGATTTAATTATTCAATTGATGCGCCTGTGGCCTGGGTTTTTTCCTCTCTCAATGTGGTGAAGAGAAATGAGGGCGCTCAATAAAGCTCATCAGGCACCTGCGATGACCAATTTATCAATGCGTGGCCCAAGGCGTGTCGTGGTCTTTCAGGTTCGCTTTAAGGTCTAAAACCGACCCGTTCCCACCGGCTCCGAACCTCAAGAATACGGCTCCGATACAGGCGCAAACGTGGAAAGGGTGATCGTTCTGCGAAGTTCGATGTCGCGTATAGCACATCTGCACTAATGGCCTCTGTCCCGTTTCTGTGCTGAATGCGACATAGACATGTCGACAAATAATATGGGCAATATTGTTATTGTGGAAAACAATGTTGCTTGCAAATGTTCACTGGAATACGGGGCGACACGATGATCAAAGAATTCAGTAAGAATTACAGTAATGCTATTCTAGTACAGAGAAAAACATTAGCCAGTGTCGTTCCAAGACTTTCGAAGCCTCTTGCCTTATCATCTCTCACGCTAACCGTTGTCGTGTCGTGTTCAGGCGTGAGCCTGGCACAACAGGTCAACTATATACTGGACAATGGCAGCGTCGAATGGACGACCAACCAGGTTATCACCGGCGATATGATCATCGGATTGAACAATAAGGGTGTCAGCGCGACAATTACCAATGGCGCAAAGGTATCGGTCGGTTCGGACGCGATGATCGGCAGTTCCGACACCTCTGAGGGAACCGTTACTGTATCCGGCGCAGGCTCCGAACTGACGGTGGTGCGCACAAATTCGGTGCTTGGTAACACGCTGACAATCGGAGGAAACTGCCTCTCGATTAACTGCCCGTTCGGAGGGGTTGGGACGCTGAACGTCTTGAACGGCGCTAAGGTTGATGCCAAGGAAATTACATTGGCTTCAGGGGTGAACTCGCGCGGCTATCTGACTGTGTCCGGTGCTGGCTCAATCCTTTCCGCCGATAGCTTTTCAGCAAATTCTAGCCTGGACGCAGACGCCACTTTAGCATCGAGGCCTTCCTCTTTCTTTACCGTGGAGAATGGCGCTACCGTTTCGACGAATTCAGCCGGTTTTAACATCTCAGATACCGACGGTATCGCGAATATGAATATTCGCGGCGCTGGCACGAGCTGGATCAATAGTGGCAATGCCTATGCCAATGGTGCGCTCACGGTTAGCGACGGTGCGACGTTCCAAACGAAATACCTTGATATAGGCACCTCAGGCGAAGTGCTGAGTTCTGGCGCCAACACGACAATGAGGGTGACGGACAAGATCGACCTGGATGGCAGGCTCGTCGTTGCGGACGGGAGCAAGCTGAACGTTGCCAACACCATCAAGATGACGAAGGATGCGTTTCTGATCTTTGGCGGACGCGTCGACAATACAAAGCTTGGGGCAGATCCCGTTGCTATCGACACCCGGGCAGCCGGGAGCATCAACTCTGAAGCCGTTATCGATTTCGGAAAGACGGAAACAGCGCGTATCGTCTTCAATCACACCGATAGTGGCTATCTACTCTCCAACAAACTCACCGGGAATGGGTCGATTGCCAGCCTCGCAGGCAATACCACTGTCAGCGGCGATCTCACCGAATTCAGCGCTCGTGATAATGTTTCCGGCGGCGTGATCGTGGATGGCGGCAGCAAGCTCACGATCAAGGGCGATCTTGGCACCAAGGTCGCACCCGATAGTACTACACTTCCATCGAGCAATCAGTTCTGGGTTAAAAATGGCACGCTCGTCATCGGCGGCGAAACGGGCAGTCTCGTCACCAACTATATGGGGACAGAATTCTACACGAGTTCAGTTCAAGTTTGGGGAGACTATATCCGTGATAATCGAGGGCTTTCCAAAGGTGTCTATGGAACTCTGGCGGGTAATGGCACTGTAGGAACCACTTTTATTGATACGGGTGCAACGCTTTCGCCTGGGGACAGCGGCAATCCAATTGGAAGCATGGTCGTGCGCGGTCAACTTGCTTTCAATGATGGTGCGAATTATGCGGTCGACGTCGCTGGCAACGGTCAAAGCGATAGGGTGTCCGTGGAGACACTCAAGGCAGCCAATGGAAACATTGTTGACGGCGTTTGGCAGACCTCGGATTCTGGTGGCAAAACGCTTATTGGCCAAAACGTGTCCGTGCAGGTCACGGCTCTCGACGCCGCGACCAGCTATCAGGATGGCCAGACCTATACGATCCTGTCATCGGCTGGCGGTATCCAGGGGCAGTTTGCCCAGGCGGTTTCCAAATCCGCATTTCTGGATGTTGCCTTAACTCAAAAAACCAATGAAGTTGACCTGACCATCGCGGTCAAAAACACCACAACACCGACACCCACGCCGGAACCGACACCGACCCCGGAGCCGACACCGACCCCGACGCCAGAGCCAACCCCAGAGCCGACGCCCACACCGGAGCCGACGCCTACTCCAACGCCCGAGCCGACGCCGACCCCGACGCCAAATCCTTCGCCTGGCCTGTTCGATTCCGTTGCCATAACCGGCAACCAGCGTAATGTGGCCCGGGCTTTGAACACGTTGCAGCAAAACGGGCAGTCGCTTGCGCTCTATAACAGCCTGTTGCCGTTAAGCGCAGAAGAAGCGCGGCATGCCTTTGAAGCACTATCAGGCGAAGTCCATGCGTCTGCCCTGGGAACCTTGGTCACCAGCAGCACGCTGCTGCGCAATTCGATCAATGACCGGATGCGGGCATCGTTCAATACCGTAGGGACTCGTTCGGCGCCGGTCATGGCCTATGCGGACGGTGATACCAAATTCGACACGGCTTACAAGGACATGCCGCTCTTTACGGCCTGGGGCCAGGGCTTCGGCACATGGAACAGCATCGACGGCAATGGCAATGCCGCAGACCTGAGTTCGTCCACCGGCGGTTTCGTGGCTGGTCTCGACATTCCGGTCTCCGCCGATTGGAGATTGGGTGCAGTCGGCGGCTATAGCCGGTCCAGCTTCGATGCGAATGACCGCTCATCCTTTGGCCATAGCGACAACTATCATCTCGGCATGTATGCCGGAGCGCAATACGGTGAATTGTCCTTCCGCTCAGGCCTTACCTATACCTGGCATCAGGTGTCGACCAATCGGTCCGTGGCATTCTCCGGTTTCAACGACCATTTGAAGGCTGATTACGACGCTGGCAGCTTCCAGGCCTTTGGCGAACTCGGTTATCGCATCGATGTCAGCAATGTCGCTTTCGAGCCCTTTGCCAACCTCACCCATGTCAATGTTCAGAGAGACGGCTTCAATGAGCGCGGTGGCATTTCGGCCTTGTCGAGCCCGAGCGACAGCCTGGACACGACACTGACGACCCTTGGCCTGCGCGCTTCTTCCGATTTCATGCTGGGCGGCTATATCGCCAAGGCCAGAGGCATGCTTGGCTGGCAGCACGCCTTCGGTGACACCGACCCCACTTCACGCCTGGCATTTGTCGGCAGCCAGAGTTATGTCGTCTCCGGCACGCCGTTGACCAAGGATGCGGCTGTTGTCGAACTCGGCATCGATGTCGGGCTCAGCGATACCGCCACGATCGGCATTGGCTATTCCGGTGAATTCGGTAGCAATGAAACCTCAAACAGCATCAATGCAAAGTTGGATGTCCGTTTCTGATGAAGATCGCCAAACTTGTTGCGATCATGGTGGCCGCGAATCTTGCGTCCACCGTCGCTTTTTCACAAGACGGCAATGGTCGCCCCAATGCTCCGTCTTCGCTTTCCGAAACCTATGAGGATTGGACGGTTGCCTGCGCAAAGCGCAACGAAAGCCGCGTCTGCTCGACGTTTCAACGACAGGTGCAGCAAAATGGACAGCAGGTTCTTGGCATCGAACTCACGCCTGCTGCCGACAAGAGCATAAAGGGTTCGCTTGTTCTGCCTTTTGGGCTGGACCTGGATAAGGGGGTCGCATTTGCGATAGACGATACACCGCCTGGAAAGTCCTCGCGGTTTTCGACATGCCTTCCCTCCGGCTGCCTTGTATCCCTGACCTTTACGGATAAGGGTGCTAACGCATTGAAAAGTGGCAAATCGTTAAAACTCATTGCTTACGCTTATGGTGCAGGTACAGAGGTTCCGTTCACGATTTCCTTGAAAGGTCTGGCAAGTGGGCTCGACAGGATCGCCGTCCTGTCGAAATGAAGGTGTCGCATATGACACAAAGGACACGCCGGCTGTTTTCATCCGACAGGAGTGGACATTCAGCGATACGCGTTGTGTAATGCGAAGAGTCATTGAAAAAGGACACTTCGTATTCCCTTTGCAAACATCTCAAGTGCCTGATGCATTTGAGATATTTGCAATGCCTTCCAGGCGAGGATGCGTAAGCATCTTCAAGCCTTGGTATAAATGGAGATGAAGCGGATCATAAATTTATATGACTGACGAATTCATTATTATCGCTGATGATCACCCGATATTCCGGGAGGGCATTTTCGCTTTGGTTCGGCAGCTTCTGCCGAATTCAAAAATTGCGTCCACCGACACGCTCGACGCCGCTCTTGAAATTGCAAGAGCCAATCCTTTCCCGCCCAGCATGTTCATCCTGGACCTGTTTTTTGAGGGAAACAGTATCGTATCGAATTTGCGCGCGCTTCGCGAAGAGTTTCGCCTGGCGTCGATCGTCGTGGTCACCATGGCCAGCGACAAAGCTTTGGTCGATACCGTCATGAATGCCGGGATCAATGGGTTCATCAATAAAGCAGCCCTGCCGGATGAGATTAAGGAAATCCTGCGGGCGGTTCGTGAAGGTGACGTCGTTGTTCAGGTGCCGGTATCGACGAACGCCATTGCCAGTTATGCCAGCCCGACGCTAAGCCAACGCCAGCTCGATGTTTTGCACCTCCTTGCCGAGGGTCGGACCAATAAGGAGATCGCCATCATTCTTGGTATTTCCCCTTTCACGGTTCGCATCCATGTCTCGGCTATTTTCCGCGCACTTGGCGTGGCGACCCGCGCCGGCGCCGTGACCAAGGGGATTGCCATGGGATTGGTGCCGACCTCTCCTGGCTCATCGGAGCGGAACTCCGATTCCAGGTAGCAGGATTGCCGATCGAAGCTCGGCGGGGCGAACCGGCTTCGAGAGGATCGGTATGTCACTGTCGGCAATATCCTCGATCACTCTCGAGGGAGCGTGTCCCGTCATCACCACTGCCGGGACTTTCCAACCGGCAAGCTGGCGGACCTTGGCGATACATTCCGTGCCGGTCATGCGGCCGCCGAGGTCAAAATCCGTTATCAGCAGATCGCAATGGTGCAGCACGGAGGGTATCGCTGTTTCGGCCTGAACCGTACAGCCCCATTTGCGCAGCAGGCTGGCTGTGGCAAGCAGCACTGCCTCATCGTCTTCAACAAGCAGCACGCGCAGGCCATGAGCCGGATTGGCAGCGGATGGCGCTATTTGCTCCGCGCTCAAAACCTTCATGGGGACGGCAATCTTCAATCCCGATACGGAGATCGCCGTTCCCGCTCCGACGACAGACTTTAATGAGACCTGCAAACCCATGAGGGTGCCGAGGCGCTTGACGATTGCCAACCCCAGACCAACCCCGTCGACATCCTTGTCGCCCCGCTCACGGACCTGATAAAACTCCTCGAATATGTGAAGGTGATGCTCTGGCGCAATGCCGGGGCCCTGGTCATAGACCTGAATGGTCAGGCTGCCACCCCTACGGCGGCAGCCGATCAGGATTTTACGGCCTCCGGCATATTTAATCGCATTGCTCAGGATATTTTGCAGAATTGTATTCAGCAAAGACCGATCAATCGCAACAAAATGGGTGCAATTGACGAGCCGTAACTGTGATCCGGCTTTTTGTGCGGCCTCCATATTCTGATCGACAACCTCGTTGAGGATATCGGCAATCGCTACCGTTTCCATCTGCGGGATCAGTTTGCCGCTGTCCAGGGTGGAAATATCGAGCAAGGATTTGAAGAGCCGTGACACGCTTTGCAGCGATCGATCGATATTGTCGACCATTGCCAGTTCGTCCGGTTTCAGCCCCGCGTCGCGCAAGCAAGCCGTAAACAGGCTGATGGCGTGGATAGGCTGGCGAAGGTCATGGCTCGCATGGGCAAGAAACCGCGATTTCGACAGGTTTGCTTCCTGCTCGGCGGCATAGGCACTTTGCAGCCGAAGCAAGAATGCCAGCGTGTAAGATGGGGCGAGAATTGCCATCATTATGAATGTCAGCACGACATAAGGGTTCTGCTGCCAATAGACATTGAAATAAGTGGCAATTGCGAAAGAACTCAACGCCAATGCTGTGGCCGGAAGCAAATGCTTGGGGCCGAAACGTAAGCCGCTGACAACCGTATGCCAGACGACAAGTGCTGCAATCGGAAAAAGTGGCGCACCGCCGACAGACATTGCAAATGTCGTGAATGCGTAGTCGAGCAGCGTAACGACGGTTCGCCGCAGCATGTTGACGCCTGGCCGCAGAACGATCCACAGGAGCAGCAAGAATGAATAGGGGATGTAGATCGCAAACAGCCAATAGAAACTGTGGGCTTCGGGAGGCGTCGCGCCATTTGCAACCAGAGGCATGACATAGGCGACGACTATGAAAATAACGGCGATGCGCATGATCGCCTGCGCCCGCTCGGTGTCGAACGAGGCATCGTTGCGCATGCCGAAAAGCCGAATAAAACCGTTGGATCTCAAATCATTTTTCCGTCTGATTGACTCTACAATATCCGCTCTGGTGGCATCCCTTGCCCAATAGACATCCCTTTAAGCGATGAATGGCGCAATCCGTTGCAGCACTGTCCAGAAATTCTGAGCGTGCTTAGTCCAAGGCGGTGCTGTTTCCTTGACGCCGCAGTTCCTGTTTAACCCTTTGTGCAATCAGGATTCAATGGCGGCGTAACGTGCCGTGTTATTGTACCGGAGGAGTATAGCTATCGGGGAGGGGCGCATGGCATTGCTCAAGGCGTCTTCGGCATCGAGCGGTGCGCTTGGCTTTGAATGTGGTGCGGGTATGCAAAGGGGAGGGATGCGCTAAGGCGCTGCATTTCGCAAAGGCGGCATTGCCGCGAGGTCTGGCAGGGGGGCAGAAATCTGACGGGACGCGGCAGATGCCGCGTCCCGTTCAATGTCATCGATCAGACCAGATCGAAACGATCGGCGTTCATCACTTTCGTCCAGGCAGCAACGAAGTCTTTGACGAACTTTTCCTTGATGTCCGACTGCGCATAGACTTCCGCCAATGCGCGAAGCTGCGAGTGCGATCCGAAGATCAGATCGACGCGCGTCCCGGTCCAAAGCAGTTCGCCGCTCTTGCGATCTCGACCTTCATAGACGCCTTCCTTGCCTGCAACCGGCGCCCACTGCGTGCGCATGTCGAGCAGGTTGACGAAGAAATCATTCGTCAGCGCCTCGGGATTGCGGGTGAGGACACCATGTTCCGGCTGGCCGGCCTTCAACACGCGCAGACCACCGATGAGAACGGTCATTTCAGGTGCTGTCAGGGTCAGAAGCCGTGCACGGTCGACAAGCGCTTCTTCGGGCTTCATGAATTGATGCCCGCTCAGATAGTTGCGGAAAGCATCGGCGCGTGGCTTCAAGGCATTGAAGGAGGCGACATCGGTCTGCTCCTGCGACGCATCTGTCCGGCCTGGGGTAAACGGAACGGTCACATCGTGACCGCCAGCCTTGGCTGCTTTCTCGACGCCTGCTGCACCGGCAAGCACGATCAGATCGGCCAGGGAAATCTTTTTACCTCCAGATTGGGCGGTATTGAATTCCTGCTGGATTCCTTCGAGAACGCTAAGGACCTTGGCAAGCTGCGCCGGGTGGTTGACGTCCCAGTCCTTCTGCGGAGCAAGACGGATGCGGGCGCCATTGGCACCGCCGCGCTTGTCAGAGCCCCGGAAAGTCGAAGCCGATGACCATGCTGTCGAAACCAGTTCCTGCACCGAAAGGCCAGACGCCAGAACCTTGGCCTTCAGATCGGCCACATCCCTATCGTCGACAAGCGGATGATCGACGGGAGGAATGACATCCTGCCAGATGAGATCTTCTGACGGCACTTCCGGACCGACATAACGAACCTTTGGCCCCATGTCGCGGTGGGTCAACTTGAACCAGGCGCGGGCGAAAGCGTCAGCGAACTGATCGGGGTTTTCCAGGAAGCGGCGCGAGATCTTCTCGTAAGCCGGATCGAAACGCAGCGACAGGTCTGTCGTCAGCATGCTTGGAAGATGCTTCTTGGACGGATCATGGGCATCCGGGATGGAGGCCTCGGCGTTCTTTGCCTTCCACTGATGGGCGCCAGCCGGGCTTTTTGTCAGTTCCCATTCGAAGTTGAACAGGTTTTCGAAGAAGAAATTGCTCCAACGGGTCGGGGTCTGCGTCCAGGTGACTTCCGGTCCGCCGGTGATCGTGTCTGCGCCGAAACCCGTGCCGAACTTGCTTTTCCAGCCCAGGCCCTGGTCTTCAAGCGCGCCGCCTTCCGGCTCGGCGCCGATCAAAGACGGGTCGCCCGCGCCATGCGTTTTTCCGAACGTGTGGCCGCCAGCGATCAACGCGACGGTTTCCTCGTCGTTCATTGCCATACGGCTGAACGTTTCGCGGATGTCACGGGCCGCAGCGATCGGATCGGGATTGCCATTGGGGCCTTCCGGGTTGACGTAGATAAGACCCATCTGCACGGCGCCGAGCGGCTCGGACAGCTGGCGTTCGCCACTGTAGCGTTCATCACCCAGCCAGGTGCCTTCCGGACCCCAGAACAACTCTTCCGGTTCCCATGTGTCGGCGCGGCCGCCAGCGAAACCAAAGGTCTTGAAGCCCATGGATTCCAGGGCGACATTGCCGGTCAGAACGAAGAGATCGGCCCAGGAAATCTTGTTGCCGTATTTCTGCTTGATCGGCCAGAGCAGGCGACGTGCCTTGTCCAGATTGGCATTGTCCGGCCAGCTGTTGAGCGGCGCGAAACGCTGCTGCCCGGCGCCTGCACCACCGCGGCCATCGGTGATGCGATAGGTGCCGGCGCTGTGCCATGCCATGCGGACGAAGAGACCGCCGTAATGGCCGAAGTCGGCTGGCCACCAATCCTGAGAATCCGTCATCAGCGCATGCAGATCGCTCTTCAGAGCTTCATAGTCGAGCTTCCTGAATTCTTCCGCATAATCGAAGTCAGGACCCATCGGATCGGCGATCTTGTTCTTTTGGTGAAGGATCTGCACATCGAGCTGTTCAGGCCACCAATCGCGGTTGCCCCGACCTTTCGCGCCGGGTGCCCCGTGTGCAACCGGACATTTTCCACCAGTTTCAACCTTGGTATCCATAGGATTCTCCCTTGATATCCTAATGCTTCATCTACTCCGGGGCATCTTCCGTCGACCATTCAATTTCGTAGTGTCGGCAATGTGCTCTCGTATGACGGCTCGCCCGATTTTGACCGGGAAATGGCATAAAGGGCCTGACGGAAATTATCCCTGGCCTCTTCATAGAGGAGGTCGACGTTAAATTTAAGTTGGATTTATTGATGGGCACGATAAGCTAAACCTATCAGGGGTGTCACGTTAAAATAGCTCCGGTTTTTGCAACCAGCATGATCGGAATTGGTTGCCGCTAGAGGTTGCCCTAGGAAAAGTGGAACCCGGTTTTCCCGAAAACACAAACTCAAACAAAAGAACCTAGAGTCTGTGTGGTTCAATCTGAACCTGGCAGACAGTGGCGAAATGCGTTCGGCTGAAATTTCCATTTGCCGCTTTCCACCCTCCGAGTTATTGAACAGGATAGGGGTTATAGGGGGAATTCAACACTTTTGGTCAGATAGCTTCCGCAGGTCGTCCTTCGGCAGACTGCGGACAGCATGCGCCAGAAAGCTGGTTTGTGCACCGAATAGAAAGCAAATCGGTGCCAGAAATGAAGAAAGATGATAAAAATGCTGTCACTCCCCGCCATTCTCGGTATCTCACTCGGCGCTGCCGGCTTTGCAGCTTTCAGCCGAAAGAACAAACCGTGGAGCGCTCTTAAAAGGATCGGCTATTTTATTGTGGTGTCGATCGGAATTTTGCTGGTCATGCTGGCTTTGAATTTCGGACTCTACTACTCCAATCGCGTTTCCTGATCCGGCAAGTCACTGGGCTGCCATTTGGTCCAGATAGGAATGTGTGAGCGCATCTGTCGTATCGTGTCGAGATGCGCTCCAGCCCTTGATCCTTGCGCGGCGGAGCCCAGGGATAAATTCCTTGATCTTGCGTTCATTGACTTTGGTGGAGTGCTGGCCGATCCTGTCCGCCCGTATGCGAACCCCGACGCAGATGTGAGGTGCTGAGTTTTCTATTCGCTTTGGTGAATTTGGAATCTTGCCAGCGGATTTCTTCTGCAACTCTCCTGAAACTTTATCGAATAGCGTCTGGCCCTCAACGCATTCCTGATTGCTTTTCCACACGCTCCTTTTCCCTTGCAATTTTCCACCATCACGGGAAAAAATGAAAAACCATTTCTTATAAAACATTAAATCTACCTATTTAATGGATAAATAAGAATTGGAGCTGCCGACCTGCCATGACCTATGCCCTTAGCCTGCTTGACAAAAGCCCGGTCGAACCGGGTGCTGTTGCCGCCGATGCCCTGAAAGCCACGGTCGCTCTTGCTCTGCGCGCCGAAGACCTTGGCTATCGGCGCTTCTGGCTTGCGGAACATCACAACCTGCCGGCGCTTGCCAGTTCGGCGCCAGAGGCGCTGATCGCCTATCTCCTGGCCAGGACGTCGCGGCTCAAGATCGGTTCTGGCGGCGTCATGCTTCAGCATTACAGCGCCTATAAGGTTGCAGAAACCTTCAACCTCCTGGCTGCTCTGGCGCCGGGCCGGGTCGATCTGGGGGTCGGCAAGGCACCCGGTGGATTTCCGCATGCTACTCGTGCCCTGCAAGCTGGCCGGAAAGCGGCTGCGCCTGCTGATTTCGAGGAGCAGCTTGAGGATTTGAACCGCTATCTGCTGGCGGATGCCGCTGCTGCCAATGCCTTGCTGGCAACGCCGGTGCCGTCCGTTCCGGCAGAGCGCTTCCTGCTTGGCGCCAGTGTTGCCAGTGCAAAATTGGCTGCGTCAAAAGGCTGGACTCTGGTTTTCGCCGGTCATCTGAATGGCGACCAGCACAATCTGCAGGAGACTTTCGATGTTTACCGTCGTGAGACCGGCGGCAAGGTTCCCGTTCTGGCTTTGGCTGCATTGGCTGCCGACGCGCAAGAGACAGCGCGAAGCCTGGTGGCTGACATCAAGATTTTCAAGGTGATTTTGGCCAATGGTCAAAGCGTCAATGTCGGTAATCCCGAACAGGCCGCCGAGTTTGCGCGTCAGTCCGGCGTGTCGGATTACCGGGTTGAAGAAAAGACCCCGCATGTTCTGGCAGGCACGGGCGAGCAGGTCCGCAACGAGCTGGATGCTCTACATTCCAAGCTCGGAGTGAGCGAATTTATCATCGACATCCCCGTTCCGCAGGCGGCTTTCCGGCTCAAGACGATTGAGCTGATTGCCGGTTCGCGCCTGTCTCTCGCAGCCTGATTTTTAGAGAAAGATGTTCCCATGAGCAAGAAATCCATCAATTTTGGCGTGATGTTGCACGGCCCGGGCGGTCACATGAATGCCTGGAAACACCCAGGCGTGCCAGCTGACGCCAGCGTCAACTTTCCCTTCTATGTGGAGACGGCCCGCAAGGCGGAAGCCGCTGGCCTCGCCTTCGCCTTCGTCGCCGACGGACTGTATATCAACGAGCATTCCATTCCGCATTTTCTCAACCGGTTCGAGCCGATTGCCATTCTCTCCGCGCTCGCCGCATCCACCTCAAAAATCGGGCTGGTCGGGACGATTTCCACCTCCTATTCGGACCCGTTTACCGTCGCCCGGCAATTTGCCTCTATCGATCATATCAGCGGCGGACGGGCCGGTTGGAATGCGGTGACCACGCCGCTGGAAGGTTCCGGTCGCAATTACAGTCGTGAACATCCCGAGCATTCGCTGCGCTACCAGATTGCCGAGGAATATCTGGATGTCGTCAAGGGCCTTTGGGACAGCTGGGACGATGACGCCTTCGTGCGCAACCGCGATACGGGGGCGTTCTTTGATCGGGAAAAGCTGCATCGGCTGGACCATAAGGGCCGCTTCTTCCGCGTCGAGGGTCCGCTCAATATTGGCCGCTCCCGGCAGGGTCAACCGGTGGTGTTTCAGGCTGGCTCCTCGGATTCCGGCATTCATCTGGCGGGCAAACATGCCGATGCGGTCTTTACCAATGGCGCAAGTTTCGAAGAAGGGCAGGTCTTTGCCAAGCAGGTCAAACAGAGCGCCATTGCCCAAGGCCGTAGCGCCAGCGATGTGCTGATTTTCCCCGGTATCGGGCCGATTGTTGGCGCAACGCAGGAAGAAGCGGATGAAAAATATCGGGCAATCAGCGCTTTGGTGACGATTGAAGAAGCATTGCTGTTTTTGGGCCGGTTCTTCGATCATCATGATTTCCGCCAGTATCCGCTGGATGAGCCTTTCCCGGAGCTTGGCGATCTCGGCAAAAACAGTTTCCGCTCCACCACCGACAAGATCAAGAAAGGCGCCAGGGAAAAGGGCCAGACCTTGCGCGAAGTGGCGCTGGAAGCCGCAACGCCCCGCAGCACCTTTGTCGGCACACCGGGCCGGATCGCTGATGAGATCATTCGCTGGGTCGATGGCGGTGCCGCCGATGGGTTCATCCTGGGCTTTCCGGTCATCACGGAAGGGTTGGATGACTTTGTCGCCCATGTGCTGCCACGCCTTGAAGCGCGGGGCTATTTTGATCGCAATTTCCAGGGTGACACGTTGCGAGATCATCTCGGTCTGCCCTTCCGTGAAAGCCGCTATGCCTCGAAATCAGACGATCAGACAACAAGGGCAGCCAGCTAGAGCATTCCCGCGTTTCCTGGAAACGCATGAATACTCTACCTCTTTTTTAACGCATTTCCGGACGCAAAACCGCACTGCACTTTTGCTGGGAATGCTCTAAACGCATCGGCTGAAAGCAACCATGAACATCGCCATTGACAGCCCCCTGGTGCAAGACCGGGGGCTAAGGAAAATCCGTGCCTATCTGGATGATATCATCGCCTTCCGGCGGGAACTCCATCAAAATCCGGAATTGGCTTTTCAAGAAAAGCGCACCAGCAATCTGGTCGTCTCCTATCTGGCCTCCTTTGGCTATCAGGTGGAGCATGGGATTGCCGGAACGGGTATTGTCGCCAGCCTGAAAAAGGGGAGTGGCGGCCGTGTCATCGGTCTTCGCGCCGATATGGACGCCTTGCCCATTCACGAAGCGACAGGGCTTGCCTATGCCAGCCGCGCCAAAGGCGTCATGCATGCCTGCGGCCATGACGGGCATACCGCCATCCTGGTTGCGGCGGCCCGCTATCTGGCCGAGACGAGTGAATTCGATGGCACGGTGCGGCTGATTTTTCAGCCCGCCGAAGAGATCGGCGCGGGCGCGAAGAAATTGCTGGCCGAGGGCCTGTTCGAGCGCTTTCCCGTCGATGCGGTGTTTGGTCTGCACAATTGGCCGGATGTTCCCGCCGGTCATTTCGGCTTCGTGCCGGGTCCGGCCATGGCCTCCGTCGATCAGGTCCATATTACCGTAATCGGCAAGGGCGGCCATGGGGCGGAACCGCATCGCGGCGTCGATCCGGTGCTGGCGTCGGCCTCGCTGATCACTGCCCTGCAAAGCATCGTATCGCGCAATGTCGATCCGCGCGAAATGGCGGTGATTACCGTCGGCTCGATCCATGGCGGTTCGGCGTCCAATGTCATTCCTGAAAGCGTCGAGCTGAAGCTGACGGTGCGCACGTTCAGCGAAGCCATCCGGCAGCAGCTCAGCGAACGCATTCCGGTACTGGCGCGTGCCCAGGCCGAAAGCTTCGGGGCGCGGGCGGAGGTCGATTATCGCTTCGGTTTTCCGCCCGTTCTCAATCATGCCGATGAAACCGCCTTTGCCCGCCAGGTGGCGCTGCAAACTTTCGGTGACGACAAGGTGATTGCCGATTTCAAGCCGCGCACCGCAAGCGAGGACTTTGCTTTTCTGCTGCAAGCGCGGCCCGGCAGCTATCTGTTCGTCGGCAATGGCGATAGCGCCCCACTGCACAGTGCTTCCTACGACTTCAACGACGAGATCATTCTGCCCGCCGCTCACTACTGGGTGCGGCTGGTGGAGAGCTACCTGTCGTCCCCGGCCTCGACCACGATTATCTAGAGGATGTGTACCGCCATGACCGATACCTTCGTTTACACCTCTCCGCTCGATCCCTTGGCCAAGCCGCTGATCGACGATCTGATCCGTGAATATGACGGCCGCTACGGAACGTTTTTCAGCGCGGAAGGCGCGGTAGCGGAAATCAACCGTTATCCTGCGGAAGCCTTTCAGCCACCGTTCGGCAATTTCCTGCTGCTGCTGCGCGATGGCCAGCCGATCAGCGGCGGTGCTTTCAAGTTCTATGACGAGACCACTGCCGAGTTCAAACGCATCTGGACCCATCCCGATTATCGGCGTCAGGGCCTCGCACGCATCGTGCTGGCAGAACTGGAAATCCAGGCGGCCCGGCAGGGCTATGGACGGATCTATCTCACCACCGGTTTTCGCCAGCCGGAGGCGGTTGGGCTCTACCTGACGAATGGCTATAGCGCCCTGTTCGATCCGGCGGTCGATCCCGAAATCCATCGGACACTGCCCTTCGAGAAGGATATCCGCCGTCTCGCCTTGGGCAATGAAAAGCCGCAGCTTCGCCCGGAGCGCCGCGCGGTCTCGGCATAGTCCTTCTCGACCTTTCAGCTCAACCGCTCCAGCCCAATTCCTCCAGACCCAATTCCTTTAGAAAGGACGGCGCCATGGCTCTCACTTCGGACTTTCCAGGCATCCGGCATGTGGATGTCGCCAGCGATCAACCCCATGACCTTTCGCGGTTGAAGGTCGTTCCTGCCCGCTATCCCGCCCGCGTCTTCGGCACGGTATTTGCGGCGGTCGTCATCATTGCCGCGCTTTATTCAATCTTCACCAATCCGCGCTGGGGCTGGAGTGTGTTTGCGCAATGGTTCTTCGCGGAGCCGGTTCTGGCCGGGCTTGGCCGGACCCTGTTGCTGACCGTGCTGGCCACCATTAGCGGCTCGGTTTTGGGAACGGCGCTGGCACTGGCGCGGGTATCGCGCTCGCCGCTGCTGTCTGGCCTGTCCTGGGGCTATATCTGGCTGCTGCGCTCCATCCCGATGATCGTGCTGCTGCTGGTGCTGAACAATCTCGGTTATCTCTACGAAACCATTCACATTGCCGTACCTTTTACCGGGCAAGTGCTGGTGGATTATCCGACCGTCAAATTGCTGACACCGTTTGCCGCTGCCTTTATCGGGTTGACGCTCAACCAGTCGGCTTTCTTTGCCGAGATTGTTCGTGGCGGCATTCTCTCGGTCGATCAGGGCCAGTTGGAGGCGGCGGCTGCCCTTGGCCTGCCGCGCCGTCGTCAGGCCTTCAGAATCGTCCTGCCGCAAGCGATGCGTAGCATCCTGCCGACCGGTTTCAATGAGATTATCGGCCTGGCCAAAGCCACGTCCATTGTCTATGTGCTGGCGCTGCCGGAATTGTTCTATACCGTGCAGGTCATCTATCGCCGCAATCTGGAAGTCATTCCGCTGCTGATGGTCGCTACGGCCTGGTATCTGGTGATCATGACGGTGCTTTTCGTCGCCCAGCACTATATCGAGCGGCATTTTTCCAAGGGCGCCCTGCGCAATCCGAAGCCCCTGCCATTCCGTGGGTTTTTCGGGCGTAGAGGAACGACGGTGCCAGCGGTGGCGGCCAAACGCCGATCTGCCCTGAAGGATTTGACAGCGCTTCGCCAGGGCGGCCTGGTGCGCATCCAGAATGTGTCGAAGAGCTTCGGTCATCTCAAGGTTCTGGATGGTGTCGATCTTACCTTGAAAGCCGGAAGCGTCACGGCGATTCTTGGCCCTTCGGGCTCCGGCAAATCGACGCTTTTGCGCAGCATCAACCATCTCGAGCGTGTCGATCACGGCTTCATCTCGGTCGATGGCGAACTGGTCGGCTATAACAGGCGCGGCAATGTGCTTTACGAGTTGAAGGAGAAGGACATCCTGAAACGCCGCGTCGAGATCGGCATGGTGTTCCAGAGCTTCAATCTCTTCCCGCATCTGACCGTGCTCGAAAACCTGATCGAAGCGCCGATTGCTGTGCTTGGCCTACCGCGCGACGAGGCCATTCTGCTGGCCCAGGACCTGCTGGCCCGTGTCGGCCTCAGCGACAAGATCCATGCCTATCCCCGGCAATTGTCCGGCGGCCAGCAGCAGCGTGTGGCGATTGCACGGGCGCTGGCGCTGAAGCCCAAGGTTCTGCTGTTCGACGAGCCGACCTCGGCGCTCGACCCTGAACTGGTGGGGGAAGTGCTTGATGTGATCAAGGAACTGGCGCGCACCGGTACGACGCTGGTAATCGTCACCCATGAAATCGGCTTTGCCCGTGAAGTCGCCGATACGGTCGTCTTCATGGAAGGCGGACGCGTGCTTGATGTCGATACCCCGGAACGGATCTTCAGCCATGCCGCTCACCCGCGCACCCAGGAATTCCTGGCCAAGGTGCTGTGAGCGCCCGCACTGAAACTCAACCCCATCAACCCCATTTCTGACTGGAGAGCAGCATGACATTTCGGAAAATCCTGCCGGGCCTGGCACTGGCGGCATTCACGGCATTGGCCGCAGACAGCACCTTGGCTGCCGACAAATTCGATCTTAGCCCGGATATATCGAACCGGGTGCGGGCCGAGAAAAACGAGGCGGCGATTGCAGCGATCAAGCCCGGGTTCAAATTCACGACGCCAGGCAAATTCACGGTGGCTGTCAGCCCTTTCGATCCGCCGGTCGTAACCTATGCATCCGATGCCAAGACGATCGTTGGAGCGGACCCGGATCTTGCCCAATTGCTGGCGGATTCGTTGGGATTGGAGCTTGAAATTGTCCCGGTGGCCTGGGCGGATTGGCCGCTTGGCATCGCTTCTGGCAAATATGATGCTGTCATCAGCAATGTCACCGTCACGGAGCAGCGCAAGGAGAAATATGATTTCTCCACCTATCGCCGCGACCTTTTGGGCTTTTACGTCACCAAGAACAGCCCGATTACCGAAATCAAGGAGCCGAAGGATGTAGCGGGTCTGAAGCTGATTACCTCATCGGGCACCAACCAGGAAAAAATCATTCTCGACTGGGATCGCCAGAACGTCGCCGCCGGCCTGAAGCCGATCGAGGTGCAATATTACGAGGATAGCGCCGCCAGCGATCTGGCGCTTCAGTCGGGACGTGCCGATGTGCGGTTCAACACCAATGCCAGCCAGGCCTATGGGGCGCTGATCAAGGGCAACACGCGGCTGGTCGGCAATGTCAATGGCGGCTGGCCGCTGACGGCGGATATCGCCACCGTGACCCGCAAGGATGCGGGGCTTGCCGATGCCTTGACCATTGCCACCAACGCACTGATCAAAAACGGCAAATATGGCGAAGTGCTGAAGCGCTGGAACCTGACGGCGGAAGCCATTCCGGAAAGCCGCACCAATCCGCCCGGACTGCCAAAGAGCGGTTCGTAACCTCATGCAACCTTGGGGCGGACGGCCAATCCGCCCCACATTTTTTCAGGAGGTTTCCATGGACCATGCCAAGCGGCGGGCAAGCCAAGTTTTTGCCGCCTTGATGTTCTTTCTGCAAGCAGTTTTGCCGGTTTCGGCTGAACCCTTCGATCTTTCGCCACAACAGCCGGGCCGCCTGCATGCGGAGCAGGATGCAAAGGCCGTAGCGGCCCTTCCGGCGAATTATAAATTCGTCTCCCCTGGAACCCTGACGGTTGCCGTTGCGGTCGGTTCGCTGCCGATTGCGGCCTATGCAACCGACGCCAGCACGGTGATCGGCTTCGATCCCGATCTTGCCCTTCTGGTGGCGGAAAGCCTTGGTCTGAAGCTGGACCTCGTTTCGGTTGCCTGGGCGGATTGGCCGCTGGGACTTGCCTCTGGCAAATATGATGCGGTTATCTCCAATGTCGGTGTCACCGAGCAACGCAAGCAGAAATTCGATTTCTCCACCTATCGGCATGGGATGCACGGTTTTTACGTCAAGAACGACAGCCCGATCACGGTGCTGAGGGAGCAGAAGGATGTCGCCGGTTTGCGGATCATCGTCGCCTCCGGCACGATCCAGGAGCGCATTCTTCTGGAATGGGACAAGCAGAACAGGGCAAACGGCCTGAAACCGCTGGAATTGCAGTATTACGATGACGAGGCCGCCGCCGATCTGGCGTTGCAATCGGGCCGGGCCGACGCCAATTTCGGACCCAACGCCATGCAGGCCTGGCAGGCGGCAACGCTGCACCGCAAGCGGCTGGTGGGCACCGTCAATGCTGGCTGGCCGTTGACGGCGGATGTCGGTGTAACCACCCGCAAGGGGAGCGGTCTGGCAGAACCGATCACCGTTGCCATCAACGATCTGATTGCTGGCGGGATATACCAGGCAGCATTATCGCGCTGGGGTCTTTCCCATGAAGCCCTGACGCAATCGCAGGTCAATCCGCCCGGTCTGCCAAGCTATTGAAGACTCCCGATGATCATTTCTCCCGCATAAAAGGACCGCTCTATGGCCATTGCGATCAATCACATCGGTTTCCTGATCCCGGGTAACTATCCGGAAACGGACCCATTATCCGGCCTTGAAACGACGCTGAACCTGTTCGAATTCGCCGAACACCTCGGCTTCGACTCGGCCTGGGTGCGCCATCGCCATCTGGAGCCGGGCATTTCCTCTGCCGCTGTTTTCCTGGCCGCCGCCAGTCAGCGGACCCGCCGGATCGAGATTGGTACGGCGGTCATTCCGCTGGGCTATGAAAGTCCTTTCCGGCTGGCGGAAGATCTGGCGCTTGGCGATGTACTGTCCGCTGGCCGGTTGAATATCGGCGTCAGCGCTGGCCTGCCCGCCCATCTTGAACTGATCGGCAAGAAGGTGTTCGATGGCGATTGGACGACCTATGATTTTTCCCATAACCGTGTTCTGCGCTTGATCGACAATCTGCGCAGCGACTATCTTGGTGGCGAAGATACAAGGCTGAAAACGCCGTTCGGTCCGCAGCGCCCCAGGCTGCAACCGCATGCGAAAGGGTTGATCGACCGGATCTGGTATGGTGGCGGTTCCATCGCTTCGGCCAGATGGGCGGGGAGCAACGGTCTCAACCTGCTAATCGGCAATGTCACGTCCGGCGAGGATACCGACAATTTCTATGAGGCGCAGGCCCGGCAACTCAGTCTGTACCGCGCAGCAGGCGGGGGTGCCAGCCGGGTGGCGCTGGGCCGGGTGATCGTACCGCTCGATAGCGCCGACGCGCCGACCCGGCGCAAATATCTCGATTTTGCCGCCGGGCGTCTGGAGCGAACGCTGCATCCGAATGGAGAGCGCCGCACGCTTTTCCCGCGTGATCTGGTTGGCAGTTCTGACGATATTCTCGAATGGCTCCATGCCGACCCGATCTTGAGCGAGGTGACGGAGTTGCGTCTGGAACTGCCCTATGAGTTCGAGCAGGACGAATACCGGCAGATCCTACAGGATTTCACCACCAAAATCGCCCCGCAACTGGGATGGCAAGCTCGCAATGAAGATGGCACTCAAGCGCTTGGCTCCGCGCTGGACCACAGTCATACGTGGAGCGCACGCCAGGCCCATTGAGGTAAAGCCCCTTCACCATGCGGTAAGACGGGTCATTTCCAATAATATTCCGTATCGCACATCTCACGCGTCCCTACTGCATAATTGGACACCTCGATTTACCGGTCGCAGTTGGCAAGATGGTGCCGTGGATGTATTTCCGCGATGAACTCGCGCGGATGATCGCCCATTTTTTGTGATGATTGCCGCATCTGCGGCATGCATTTCGGCCTTCCGGCCAGCTGCGCGTTATGCGGTCCGTGGTTTTCCAGTCAGCCAGACATAGCGAAGCATGTTGTAGGTGATATTGGCCATGCCGATCTTCACCCTCGCTCGGCTGATTCCGATGGTGCGCACGAAGAGCTTCATCTTGTCCTTCTGCCGCGCAAAGACATGTTCGATGGCGGAGCGGACCTTCGAACGACGGCCGTTGGCGCGCGACATCGCCTCCGGCATGGGTTTGCCCTTTGGCTTCTTCTGATGGATGTCGGACTTTAGGCCATTGTCCTGCAACCATTCCTCGTTGGTCTTGGAGCGATAGGCCGTATCGGCCCAGACCGTCGACGCGGTATTGTCTTTGGTCACTACGTTTCGAAGCTGGGCTCCGTCATGGGCGCTCGCACTCGTCACCGTCCATCCCCGGATAAAGCCATGGGCTCGGTCGATGCCTGCATGGTTTTTGTAACCAAACATTGGAATGGCAATATCGTGCTGGCCAGTCGTCGTCGACGTCGGCGTCTCCGTTGGCCGTTTCGCCTTGGAATACTTCACTGTCCATCGCGCGTCGCGGTCCTTCTGGGCCAGCCTGGCGGGTTTATCCTTCCAGTCCTCAGGGATTTCGCCGGCCTTGATCGCGTCTTTCTCGTCCTGGCTGTTATGTTGCTTGGGAGCCTGGATGATCGTGGCGTCAACGATCTGCCCGCCTTTGGCCAGATATCCGGAACGTGAGAGATGCTTGTCGAAACGGGCAAACAGATTATCAATGGCACCTGCACGCACCAAACTCTCTCGGAACAGCCAGATCGTCTTGGCATCCGGCACCTTC
The DNA here is from genome assembly GCF_037039395.1 of Agrobacterium vitis. Lineage (NCBI taxonomy): Bacteria > Pseudomonadati > Pseudomonadota > Alphaproteobacteria > Hyphomicrobiales > Rhizobiaceae > Gillisella > Gillisella vitis. The sequence goes on from NZ_CP146244.1 coordinate 523,198, forward strand.
TGCGAAAGGGAAAGGCCAAGGAAACGCATAAACGACAGCCGGTCCTGGATAACAAACTCTGCTTGGTCGTCGGAGAGATTATAAAGCGCTTGCAGCACCAGGATTTTAAACATCAGAACCGACGGAAATGGTGGACGTCCACCCTTCGATCCGTCGGACCGCTTCAGCGCCTTCGCTAAAGGTTTTTCAAATATCGCCCATGGAATGATGCTGTTGAGCTTCTCCAGCGGATCGCCGACGGCACTCAGCCGTTCGTAACGATCATCCAAATCCCAAAAGCCCGGTTGCCCACGCATCATCCGCTCCCAGAAAATCACACTGGCCGGATTGAATCATGAAACGCGGAAAATGGGGAGGTTTTTAGAGGTGTCCAATTCCTTAAATCGGCATCGATTTCAGGAGAAATTATGCAACAGATCTATAGTGTTACAGCGTCCTTTGTGCGTTTTATAAAACCCACGTCGCTGTAAAGCGCAAGTTGGGGTATGTCGATCTGGACAATCAGGCCCGTCGGATGGTTGGACAGCAGGGTAACTTTGCTCTGATGGGCATGGGCTATATCTGCGACAATCGACAGACCGAGGCCAAAACCGGCGCTTTTGCTACGCGACGCATCTCCTTTGAAAAACGGTTCGAAAACCTTTTCTCTGAGATCTTTGGGAATGCCCGGTCCGTCATCGATGACCAGGATCGAAAAAACCGTGCCATTGACCTGGAGTTTAACGAGGACGGTTTTTCCAAACTTTGTTGCATTGTCGCAAAGGTTGGTGACTGCCCGCATGATTGAGAGCGGTCGGCAATTGGCGATCAGCTTGTTTGGCCCCTGATATTCGACATCGAAGCCGATGTCTGAAAAGTCACTGCAAACGGTTTGCAGGATGCTTGCAACATCAACGCGTTCAATGCCTTCGTTTGCAAAATCGTCACGCAGGTAATTCAGGCTTTCGGTCAGAAGATCATCGATATGGTCGATATCCGCCAGCAGGGCCTCCCGCAAAGCGCCGGCCTCCATGCGCTCCGAGCGTAGTCTCAGCCGCGTCAAGGGCGTGCGAACATCATGGCTAATCCCCCGCAGCATTCGGGTCCGGCCATCCACCATGATGCGAATACGGTTTCGCATCCCGTTCAGGGCGCGGGCCAGCGACAGGATCTCGACCGTGCCGCGTTCCTCGAAGATCTGGGAGCTATTGTTGATATCCGACTTTATCGCCGCCTCGGATATTCTCTTTATCGGTTCGGTCACCGCCCTGATCGCAAAGGCAAAGAAAAAAGCGATCAGGACGACCACGGCGATGAAGTAATATGTCGTTTGGCTAAGAAACGAAGTCGTCAGGATGGTATCGGGAAGACCGAAAAATACAACCATTGTCTGGTCATCAACTTTCTCGGCAAACACACGACGACCATCCAGAAACGCCCGCCAGCCGCCAAGGGGCGGTTCTCCCTCAGGCGGAAACAGAAAATCGACGACGGTCTCGGCAAAGCCCTGGAACTCCGGGGAGGTCTTGAACTGCTCAGCCAGCGATATCGGTGCAAGCGAGACCTCCAAGCCTGCGTGTTGCGCGTTGGTCAGAATGGAGGTGCGTTCGTCAGGAGAGGCCTTGGCCAAAAGCAGCGCGAGTGTCCTGACTTGTGTGGCCGTGCTTTCCAGATTGGGAATGGCATAATCATTCTTCGCAACATTTTCCAATGTCCTGCCTGTTACGATGACAGTGACCAATGCCAGGAGGATGATAACGGTGATTTGGCCGCGAAGGGTTCTTGGTAGCGCGCGGAAATTCCTAGACATGAACCTCTTCCACGGCGGCAGTGAAGACATAGCCACCCAAGCGAACCGTTTTCAAAAGCGCCGGATCTCGCGGGTCTTTTTCGATTTTCTGTCGCAAGCGGCTGATATGAACATCAATGCTGCGTTCAATCGGCCCTGCCAGGCCAGCATGGGTCGCGCTCAGCAATTGCTCCCTGGTCAGCACGCGTCCAGGATTTTGGCAGAAGGCCAGCAGCAGATCGAATTCATGGGTGGTCATCGCAACACGCGCGTGGCTTGGATCGTGAATCTGCCGCCGGGCAGGATCGACCTGCCAGCCATCGAAGCGGAAAAAGCTTTTCCGTAAACTGTCTGGCCGCTGGGAGGTCGCTCTGGAGCGCCTGAGAAGGCCTTTGATCCGCGCCGTCAATTCCCGGAGAACGAAAGGCTTTGTGACATAGTCGTCAGCGCCGATTTCCAGGCCGACGACACGGTCGATATCGCTGCTCACCGAGGTCAGCATCAGGATGGGTATATCGCTACTGCCTCGAAGCCGCCGGCAGATGCTAAACCCGTCTTCTCCAGGCAGCATCACATCGAGTACGACGAGATCGAATTCCAGTACGCGCATCTTGGCGTCCATGGCGGCGCTATCAGCAGCGACCTCGACAAGCATTCCTTGCTCGTTGAGGCTATCGCGGACCATGCCGGCGATCTGCTCGTCATCTTCTACAATCAGGATCTTTGGCGCATCTGACATCGCTTATCCACTGTCGCTTATAAGAGTAACTTCGCCTTCAAGGCACTCTCTTACAGTCTATCCAATAATCGCCGCTGGCCGTCTGCAAATGGCAATTTCTGCGCTTCCGGTCCTCACGTACTTAAGTACGCTCCGTTCCAGTTCTCGAAATCACCATTTTCGCCAGGCCAGCATCAATTCTTGAACAGACTCTTAGCATAATCGTATCCGGCTTCGGACGACTTAATATTAAGTTTTGTTATGGCCGACCGGAATTTGCGGCGTCGCCTTAATAAAACTTAACACAATGCAACGCCTGCCCGACTGCGGGCGTGGGAGAAAACGGCAGTTAATCTGCTGCCTCTTTCACCAGAGGCACGCCAGCAAACACTGGAGTGCTCATGCTTAGACGAATGATCCTATGTACGACAGGCATTTTTGCCGTGTTTCTAACCGCCTGTTCGGATGAAGCCAGCACGCAAAAGACACCTCGCGCCATTAAGGCGGTCACAGTCAAATCGGAGCTTGTCGGAGAAGTCTTTCGCCAGACCGGCGAGATCCGTCCGCGTTATGAAACGCCGATGAGCTTCAGGATCGATGGACAGGTGGCTTTTCGTGTCGAGACGGGTTCATCCGTCAAAAAGGGTGATGTGCTTGCGACGGTAGAAAAGACACCGGCCTTGATCAATGTGGCGTCCGCGTCTGCGCAAGTCGATGCGGCAAAGTCGGATCTGGCGTTGGCGGATGTTACCGCAGCCCGTAACTGGGAACTCATCGCCAAGAATGCGGTATCCCGAGCCCAGGTCCAGCAGAGCGATGCCAATCTGCAAGCGGCGAAGTCAAAGCTCGAGGTCGCCAACGCGACCCTGGCGAGCGCACAACAGAACCTCTCCTATACGGATCTGAAAGCAGGACGAGACGGGGTCGTTTCAGGCGTCTCCATCAATGTGGGCCAGGTCGTGACCACGGGGCAAACGGTCCTGACCCTCAGCTCAGATACCGAACTCGATGCCGTTTTCGATGTGCCAGAACAGATGTTGATCGAAAACCTGAACGATAGCGACGTGGAGGTCAGTCTCCTGTCCAATCCGGCCCTGACCGCCAAAGGAAAGGTTCGTGAAGTCACGCCTTCCGCCGACGCGGCGACGCGGACCTACCGGGTTAAAGTCACGCTGGATGGCGCCTTGGGTGGGGCGCCTCTGGGTGCTGCGGTTGCCGGCAAAGTAACCCTTTCGCCAAAGCGTCTTTTCAAGGTCCCGGCATCCGCGCTGACCAGCCGGGGGCAGGACCAGGCGGTTTTCGTCTACCGGCCGGAAACCAGCACACTCCAGGCTCGCCTGGTCAAGATCGAACGATATGGCGAAAACGACATGCTCATCTCTGAAGGACTGGCCGATGGCGACATCGTCGCCACGGCCGGGGTGAGCAAATTGCGCGATGGCGAGGCGGTTACTGTTGAGAAGGGGGCGCAATCGTGAGCGAACAATCACCCCAGTCGCGTGCCCGGTTCAATTTATCGAAATGGGCTCTCAGTCATCAGTCGTTTGTTATCTTCCTGATGTTTGCCGCGATCATCAGTGGCATCCTGAGCTACCAAAAGCTCTCGCGCAATGAAGATCCACCTTTCACCATCAAAACGATGGTCGTCGGGGCACGCTGGCCGGGCGCTAGTGCTGCAGATACCGTGAATTTGCTGACCGACAAACTCGAAAAGAAGCTCTCCGAGACGCCGCATCTCGATTATACGCGAAGCTACACGCGGCCTGGCCAGTCGGTCATCATGGTAAACCTGCGTGACGACACGCCGCCCGCCGAAGTCGATGGTATCTGGTACACGGTTCGCAAGAAGATTTCTGACATCACCTCGACATTGCCCGAAGGGGTCGAGGGGCCGTTCTTCGACGATGAATTCGGCGACACCTATGGAAGCATTTATGCTTTCCGCGCAGAGGGGATCAACCGACGTGAACTGCGCGACCGCGTGGAGGCAATCCGTGGTGAAATCCTGTCCCTGCCAGATATCGGCAAGGTCAACATTCTCGGCGCTCAGGACGAGCAGATCGTCATCGAATTCTCGCAGAGCAAGCTTGCCAGCCTGGGTATCGATCCGTCTGCCGCTATCGAAGCCATCAGAGCCCAGAATTCCGTCAATCCGATTGGAACCATCCAGACCAAAGAAGAAAAGATTTCGGTTCGTGTCACTGGCGCCTTTGCCTCCGAAGACAGCCTGAAAGATATAACCTTAAAGCTTGGCAGCCGATATTTCCGGCTCGACTCCATCGCGACGATCTCCCGCACGATCACCGATCCGCCCGCCGCCTCGGTGCGCGTAAACGGAAAGGAGGTCATTGCTCTGGCCGTTTCGATGGCCAAGGATGGAAACCTCCTCACCTTCGGCGAGGCCCTGAAAGATCGCATGCACGCGATTGCCTCCAATCTTCCCTACGGGATCGACATGATCCAGGTCGCGGATCAGTCGACGGTCGTCAAGGATGCCGTTAACGGCTTCATGAAGGTTCTGGTGGAGGCGATCATCATCGTGGTGGCCGTCTCCTTTGTCTCTCTGGGGGCGAGGGCCGGGTTGGTTATCACCGCCTGCATTCCGATTGTTCTTGCCCTGACATTCCTGGGTATGGAATTGACCGGTGTCGGACTTCAGCGCATTTCTCTGGGCGCCTTGATTATCGCATTGGGCCTGCTGGTGGATGACGCGATGATCACCGTCGAAAGCATGGTCTCCTGCCTTGAAAAGGGCAAGTCGCGTCTGGTTGCGGCAACCCATGCCTATGAGACCACTGCATTTCCGATGCTGACCGGCACATTGGTGATGATCGCCGGCTTCATTCCGGTGGGTTTTGCCGCCTCAAGTGCTGGAGAATATACCTTCTCCTTGTTCATGGTGATCCTGATTGCGCTGTCGGCCTCCTGGATCGTCGCGGTGCTGTTTTCGCCGATCCTTGGCACCTGGATATTGCCGCGCAGCCTTGCGCATACCCATAAGAAGACGGGTATCGTCATGGCGACCTATCGCAAAATACTGGGCTGGAACCTCAAGCATCGGTGGCTGACGATCCTGTTAGCGATTACCGCTTTTGCCCTGTCCCTTGGTGGGCTCGGACAGTTGAAACAGCAGTTCTTCCCGGCTTCCGACAGACCGGAACTGCTGGTCAGTCTCACGCTTGCGCAAAATGCATCCCGGGCCGCCACAGACATTCGTGCGCGTGAATTGGAAGCGATCTTGCGAACCGACCACGATATCGATCATTTCATCACCTATGTCGGCTCAGGCTCCATTCGCTTTTATCTGCCGATGGATCTGCAACTCGACAACGACAATGTCACGGAAACAGTCGTCGTCGCCAAGAGCGTTGAAAAACGGGAGGCCGTCCGCCGCAAGATCGAAGCGGTGCTCAATGAGCATTTTTCGGATCTCGTCACCCGCGTTTCGCCTCTTGAACTCGGTCCTCCCGTTGGATGGCCGTTGAAGTTCCGGGTTTCGGGGCCGGATTATCAGCAGGTTCGTGCCCTGTCGACAAAAGTGGCTGCGATCATCGGTCAAAATCCAGATACCCGCGACGTCAATCTCACAGCCGGCGAACCGCAGAAAAGCGTGACGATCAAGGTCAACCAGATCGAAGCGCGTACCCTAGGCATGAGTTCGGAATCCATCGCCAGCGAGATCGCCTCGGTCTTTTCCGGATCAAAGGTCACAACGGTTCGCGACAAGGACAAACTCGTTGATGTCATGGTCAAGGGCGTTGAAGCCGACCGTAACTCGGTCTCGACCATCGGCAATCTCGAACTGCGCACCGGCGATGGAAACTATGTGCCGCTTCGGCAAGTCGCTTCGGTCGCTTACGGGGTGGAAGACCCGATCATCTGGCGCCAGCAAGGAAAGCCGATGATCATCGTTCAGGCCGACGTTCAAAAGAATGCGTTGGCCGCCACGGTCGCCGAGCAAGCAGATGCCCAGCTCAATGCTCTACGCGCGGAGCTTCCCATGGGTTACTCTATCATTGCAGGCGGCATCACGGAGGAATCCGAGAAAGGCAATTCGTCAATCTACGCCGTTATTCCTGTGATGCTGTTTGCCATTGCAGTTCTGTTGATGGTCCAGATGCAGAGCTTTTCCAGGATGGCCTTGGCCCTGTTCATGGCGCCATTCGGCCTCATCGGCGTGGTCGCAGCTATGTGGCCGACCGGTACGCCCATGGGTTTCGTCGCGCAACTTGGTGTCATCGCCTTGTGCGGGATGATCATTCGCAATGCCGTCATCCTTATTCAGGAGATCGATCAGAACGTCGCGCTTGGACAATCGCCAAAAGACGCCGTCATCGCTGCCTCGATCCATCGCGCCCGTCCGATCGTTCTGACCGCCTGTGCCGCAATTCTCGGCATGATCCCGATTGCCGCCGAGATTTTCTGGGGCCCCATGGCCTTTGCCATCATTGGCGGGCTTGCCGTGGCAACCATGCTGACCCTGACGCTACTGCCTTGTGCGATGTCGTTGCTACTGGCTGCTGAACAAAAATCGCGCTCGAAAAGTGATCCGGATGGCAAGGCGGAGGCTCAACCGTGAAGACGATCGTTCGACATCTGCCGGAACCGCAATTTCAAAAAACCATCCATTTCATGAAAGTCACGAAAATGCAGACGCATCTAGTCGATAGGAAAACTCCCAACTCGCCTGTTTTCCATGGTCAGTCGGCCAAGGGAAAGGCAGTGGGTCTCTTGCTTGTGCTGGCATTGGCTGGGTGTAGCTCCGTTCCGCTCACCCAGTCCGGTACGCTTTCCTCCTATAAAGGCTTGGGGCCCGTTGTAGGTCGGGTCAGCAAATCGCGCAGTTTTGCTGACACCCCGGCTATACTGGCGGCGCAAACGGTTTCCATTTCTCCCACACGGTTGTCGCCGCTTGCCTCTTCGAGGCTCCATGACGCCGGAAATGACAGGCTGGTCTCCAATGCTCTGGATCGCGCAATGTGTATCGATCTCAGTGACAAATACCGGGTCGTTGGTCCCGGAGAGGCAGCTGATCTTACCATTCACGCCGTGATAACCGACATAGTCCCGACCAGCAAAGCCGTGGCGGGCCTGTCGACCGCAGTCACATTGGGAACCTCCTTTGTTCTTCCCGTAGGTGTCCCGCGCCTGCCGATCGGACTGGGAGGCCTTGCTGTCGAGGCGGAGGCGGTTGACGCAAAAGGTGCTCAACGAGCGGCCATCGTCTGGTCCCGCGGTGCAAATTCCATCACCAACACTGCGCGTGTTTCAGAAGTCGGTGACGCCTATGGTCTTGCATCGTCATTTGCCAGCCAGTTCTCAGAGATACTGGTAAAAGGCCGACAATCCTCCGGTTTGGACCTTTCCTTGCCCTCGGGACAAAAATTGAAGTCGCAGCTGGGTGGAAAGCCTAAAAATGCGGCGTGTGAGGCGTTTGGGCGGGCGCCGGGTCTCCGGGGTGTTCTGGCCGGAGTCGTTGGCGCTCCGCCGTCCTGGACAGATCGCCCAACCAGGTGATGTCATGCCTTTGGGGAGATGAACCGGATCGGCGTTATCGTCGATTGCTTCGTCGCATAGACGGCGCCGCAAGCGCCGCCTACTGGCCCCGATAGTCGCGAGGAGCCACTCCGAAATGGTGCCTGAAGGTTTTGCTGAAGTGCGAAAGGTCGTTGAAGCCCCAACGGAACGCGATTTCGCTGATCGAAATAGCGGCCTCAGCACGAAGATCGTCGGCACATCGCTCCAGACGCCGCTTGAGCAGCAGCCGGCTGAAGGTCTCGCCGCTCTCCTCAAGAAGACGGTGGACGTAGCGGACAGATATCTTGAAATGCTGCGCTGCTTTGGCGGGGGTCAGTGTGGGGTCTGCGGCATGCGCGCCAATAAACTGGATAACCGACCGGGAAAGTTGCGATCTGAGTGTCCCACGGGCGCGGTCTTCTTCGCTTGTGGACACGCCTGCCGTCAAGGCGACGAGATCAACGATGTGATTTGCAATCGGGGTCGAGGCAGATCCAATGTGCTCCGCATTCTGCGCGACGGATTTCAGATAGTCGATGGCGACGGACGCTATGGGATGCGCACTGGTAAAGCGGATTGCCGTCTGTTTGTCTGCCTGCTTCAGCAACGGTTTGAGCATGGCTCGCGGGATGCGGAAGGAATATTGGGTCCAGTCATCGCTACAGTAATCGTTGAGATAAGGCTCGGTTGAGTCCACAAGCGAAAAATCACCCGGCTCCAGCAGCGCTGCCCGGGAGCCTTGCATCATCCGGCACTGTCCCTTTACCTGAAGATTGAGAAAATAGACTTCGTGCGGCATACGGCTGATATCCAGGGGTCTGCGATGGATCTTCTGCCGGCTCGATGAAATGGTTGTCACGTTGATGCAATCGAGAAGATTGGCCTTAACCTCCCCCTTGAAGCGCTGCTCGCCCTCAAGAGTGGGATTGAGGGCGATATAGGCTTCGCACAGAACCTCCCTCCAATAGGGAAAGCGGTCCCGCTCCGGCATTTCGTTCGCGTTCCAGACTGCCATGTCATCGCCTCCGGGGCACAATTCCCGAATTTGAAGCAATTATCATGCCAGTCATCTGATGGGGCTCGCAAACGGCAGTGCCGCGAATTCGAAAGGCTGATGGCTTCCCTGCACGGTCAGCATAGTCGGTGTTCACTGTCAGCCAAGACGGGAGGCGATCTGTCTCATAATCTTTGTTTTGGGAGGAGCAACAAAGATCAACAGGAGCAGCAGACATGCGCAAACGGCTTATTTTCAATTGCTTCACGATGAACGTTCCCTCGCACATCTACCACGGGACATGGCGGCATCCGAAAAATCAACTCGCCCGCTTCAACGAGTTCGAGACCTGGTCAACGCTGGCGACAAAACTGGAGGAGGGGCGGTTCGACGCGATGTTCTTCGCGGATATTCTCGGCATCGATCCGGCCTATGATGGCAAGTGGGATGCTTATTTCGAGCAAGGTCTTCACATGCCTTGTAACGACACCTTCACCTTGTGCGCGGCCCTTGCGGGGGTAACGAAAAACCTCGGCCTTGTTTTCACCAGTTCGATCCTGTCCGAGCATCCTTTCGCGTTTGCAAAGAAGGCCTCGACCCTCGACCATATCAGCGGTGGCCGCATCGGCTGGAACATTGTCACAAGCGTGACAGACAATGCCGCCCGCAATTTCGGCTATGACAAGATCGTGCCCCATGACCAGCGCTACGACTGGGCGGACGAATATATGTCCGTTCTCTACAAGCTCTGGGAAGGGTCATGGGAGGACGGCGCGATGATCGCAGACCGTGAAAGCGGCGTGTTCAGCGATCATACCAAAGTGCATCGGATCAACCATGTCGGAGAGCGTTACAAGGTGCAGGGGCCGCATCTCGTCAGCCCTTCTCCGCAGCGGACGCCGATGCTCTATCAGGCCGGGGCCTCCAAGCGTGGAAGCCAGTTCGCGGCGCAGCATGCGGAAGGAACCTTCGTTCTCTATCCGAATGTCGACGGTGCCCGGATCGGAATTGCTGGCACCAAGGCGGTGGCGGCGCAAATGGGACGCGGTGCCGAAGACCTCAAGTTCATTCAGGGCCTGTCCTTCGTCGTCGGCAGCACGATGGAAGAAGCGGAGCGAAAGGCAGCGGAGATCGACGAATGGGTCAGCTATGAAGGCCTCGCCGCGCATGTCAGCCGCGATATGGGTGTCGATCTCTCCAATCTCGACCCCGACAAGCCAGTCGATGAGTCCGGTCTCGATGGCCTGCAAGGTTACGCACGCATGATCGAGATGGGCAAGCCAAATGGCGAAAAGGCCACCGTCAAGGAGGTTGCAAACGCGCTTTCCTACAATTGCCGTATTGTCGGCACGCCGGAAAGTATCGCTGACGAATTGGCGCTTTGGCAGGATGCGGGCATTGATGGCATCAACATGATCTGCCAATTGCATCCCGACACCTATATCGACTTCATCGATCACGTCACGCCGGTCTTGCAGGACCGTGGCCTTGCCCAGCGTGACTATGCCGAAGGCCCTTTGCGGCAAAAGCTGTTCGGTCACGGCCCGCGTCTTCCAGATAACCATCCCGGGGCGGCACATCGCGGTGCGTTTTCCCAATCCACCCAGGCTGCTGCTGAATAATGTCGCAGGGGAGCCTGCTGACGCCGGGTTCCCCGCCTATCAATTCTGGAGGGATTGGAATGTCTGAGATAATCCATATGGGTGCTGCTGATGATGTGCAGTTCAAGGACGCAATGGCTATGATGGCCGCAGCCGTAAAAGTGGTGACAACTGATGGCCCTGCCGGGCGGGGGGGTCTGACCGTAACCGCTGCCTGCTCGGTGTGCCAGGAGCCGCCGCGACTGCTGGTCTGCGTGAATGTGACCGCTTCGGCGCATCCGTTCTTGCAGCAGAATGGCAGGCTAACGCTGAACATCCTTGCCACCGACCAGCAGGATGTCGCAATGGCTTTTGGCGGAAAGGTTGCTCAGGACAAGCGGTTCGACATTGGCGAGTGGGCTGAGGACGACCTTGGGCAGCCATCGCTTCAAGGTGCATGCGCGCGCTTCACCTGTTCTGTGTATGAAACAATGCAGTCAGGCACGCACACGATCTTCATCTGCAATGTCCATGTCGCATCCGGTGACAAGGACAAGCTGCCGCTGATCTATTTCGACCGCAACATGATGCCTCTGGCGAAAGTAGCGTGAACCGCGTGGTCGCTTCTTAAGCCAAAGGCCTTGAAGATACCAATGCGTTGCCGCATCGAAGAGAGTAAAAATAAATCAACTGCATCAATGGCTTGAGGCATTTGCAAAGGAATGCCAAGGGTCATTTTTAATGACCCTTGGCATTGTGAAACAAGCCCTGCGGCTGGGTTGGCCCGGTTGAGCAAGATATGGCCTACGAGGTTGCCGTTGTCGCCCGGCTGGGCCCTGTGTCTGCCGAGGGCTGATGGAGCACCCATGGTTTCGGGTATCTCGGAAGCATGGCAGCGAGAACGACCGCGACCAGGGCGATTCCAGTCAGCATCAGCAGTGGACCGACATAGCTGCCCGAGCTTGTCTTGACCACACTGACAAGGAATGGCGCCAATGCCAAGGCCGGGGAGGTGATCGCGAGGCTGAGACCTTGCAGGGCGGCGAAGGACTTCAGCCCGAAATACCTGGCGATCAATGTCGGACCGAGAGTGGATTCTGCGCCGGTTGCGAAACCGAGAAGCGCCATGGAAAGATAGAGAAGCGCAGGATTGCCGCTGTTTACGAGGGCAAGTGCCAGACCGATCGGAACCGTCGCCAGGAGAACCGGGACCACCCAGGGATGATTTGCCCGATCAAGGACGGCTCCGGCGGCGAGCAAACCGATAACCGATGTACTGAAGCATAAGGACAGCGCAAGAGACACGGTTGCCGGATCGATACCGGTCTGGCCGTAGAAGTCCACTGCGTTCTGGCGCATGGCAATCGGCCCGGCGGCGGCGAATGCGATGAACAGCGTGATCGAGATCCAGGCACGTGTCGGAATGGCCTTCTTGAACGGCACGCCGGGCAGGTTGGCATCCACGGTCTTCGGTACCTCCGCAGCCGTGCTCACCTTCGGTTCGGAGATAAGCCAAAGGGCCGCGGGGATACCGATGACGGCGATTGCGACTGCGATCACGTAATAGGCGCCGTTCCAGCCAAGCCCGGCGTAAATGTTGGGGTCGATGGCTGCAACCACCGCTGCGGGTTTGGATGGCGCTTCAGTGCCCATGCCTGGCATCATTGGTAGTGACACCGGCGCATTGCCGTTTACAAGCCATTGGAACAGAGGAGAAAAAATTGCGCTGAACAGGCTGGATGCGACCCCGATAAGACCGAAACCGACGCCCCGATGCTTGGGGAACCACTCGGAAATCACCTTGAACGCTATACCCAAACTGGACCCAAATCCAAAAATCGACGCGAGAACGAGAAGTATTCCCATCAGCCAGAGCTTGCCCGCCGCAAGCGGTATGATCGCCGTGAGAAGTGCGTAGAGGACGATCCCGGGAAGAGCGACACGTCGGGCACCCAACCGATCGACCCATTGTCCGGCGAAAGGCAGGACGAGCGGACCGATAATCAGTGGCAAAGCGACAAACATCAGCATAGCTTCCGGCAGCGGCGTCCCGGTTTTCATCGCGAATGCAGGCACCACGAACGGAGTGAGCGCCGAGAGGCCAGCCGGCCCCATGGCCACAAGAAGAAGACTGCCGACAAGTGCGGCTTTTGCCTTGCTGGGGGCCTTTACGAAGTCGGCGATATACTGTTTCCAGCTGACTTTCGGCGGAGCGCCATCGCGCGCCGGCATTGTTCCACTTGAATAGGGCGTAGCGGGAAGCCCCTTCGCCATAGATAGATCCGTTTGAGACATCGGAACTCCTTGAACTCAGTGAAGGCGGACGCCGACGGTGATGACCGCGCTATCCGAAATTGATGATGGCGACCGGTAGGGAGGCTTAACCTCGCGCGGGTGTCATACCTGGTGGGGGGGCCATGCCTGGTGGTGGCGCCATGCCGGGCGGCGGTGTCATGCCCGGAGGAGGCATTTGCGATGGACCCTTACCAGTAGGAGGTAAGCCCGGAGGAGGTGAACTCAGGGCGGCAATCATCGGGAAAGGTTCGAGACCGAACATGTCGCGTCCGTTGATTTCGGCCATTGGATCGATCCGGAACGCACCATGTGTCGCCAGCACATGGATATCGCGCAAGGCGCGTTGCAACGGATTGCTGAGGACGACAGCAGATGAGCCAAGTGCGAGTAGGAGCCCGTCGACCACGCGCAGGCATTCGTGGATCTGGTGGACAAGGTCCATGGTGATCTCGGGTTCGTTCCAGGGGAAAAACTCTTCCCCTGCAATCGCACGCCGGTCGATTTCGTCGGCGTGGCGCCAGAGCACGGCATTCGCTCCGTTGATAACGGCGCGCGCCTTACCGGCAACCATTTGAATGGAGGCCATTTCCGACATCGTCTTATAGGGAAGGTTGAAGGGTGGCCGCTTCTTTGCCTGTTCGAGGAAAGAGTCGAGGGCGCCTTGCGCGATGCCGACTGCGAGGGCGGCGAAGGTGCATGTCATGGCGACCATGCCGCCAATCGGGCTGTGCTTGAAGGCTAGCCCAGAATATTTTCCCTTCAATGAGTCCATTATCCGCGGCAGGTCATTGGTGTGAACAACGCGGTAGTCAGGAACAAAAATCTCCTGGTCGGCCCGGACGCTGTTTGAATTTGTCGCTTGCAGGCCCATGACATGCCAGTCATCGACGATTTCATATTGGTCGCGTGACAGGATACCCATGGCGCGCAGCCGCGCTCCGCTTGCCGGGTCGTCATATTCGAAACCGACAGCCCCCCAGGCGGCATGTTTGCAACCGCTGCCGAAGGACCATTTTCCCTGCACCATGTAGCCGCCTTCGACCTTGCGACCGTCGCCAACCTTGGGCGCGAAGACAGTGGCGCCAAACATGATTGGCCCAACCCAATCTTGAATGCCGGCGAAGACCTCATCGCGGGCCTTTGGATCAAAGCCCAGAGCGTTTCTGGCCGCGCTTGAGACGATCACCAGCCAACCGGCGGAAGCATCGCCCTGGCCAAGTGCTTTGACGATTTCCGCAGCATCGCGAGCGCCCAATGCATAGCCTCCAAGCTCGGTCGGGATGGTGATCTTGAAGGCACCGGAGCGATCGACGGCCGCTAGCGTCTCCGGTGCAAGCGCGCCGAGCTGTTCGCTCTCAGCCGCATGTTTGCGCAACAGCGGCAGCATCTCGAGAATGTCGTCGCGTATCCGACGCCCAATCTCACTGAGATACGGCGAGTCTGGAAATTTCGGCTGTTGGGGCAGGGCCCCTGCCAGCGGTGGAAACTCCGGAGGAAGACCCCCTACAGGCGGTTTGTTTTGCAAGGTCATCGGTTGCTCCACTTTACAAGAGTATGCCAGGTTCAGATCGAGCCAGACACACGCTCGGTTCTCTTGTTTTCGTTTGTCTTTTCGGGGATATTGGCTTTCACTTGGTCCCTGACAAACTCTACTCGGCGATGTCGGCGATGTCGGCGATGTCGGCGAACCCGGCCAAATTCGTCCACAGATCTGGCGCGCGATCGTCTTCTATATTCTCAATTCCCCATCGGGTTTTGACCGGGAACGACCTTGCGGAAGGTGCTCCAATGTTCCGCGATCTTGCCGTTGTGGACCCGGAAGACAGTCAGGATGTTCCATTCGTAAACCGCACCCGGCACGACCGGATCGGGCGCGAGCTCGCGCATCATCAGGCAACCGACCTCGCCGTCGAGAATGACGCTCACCACGGGCGGCGGAGTCGAGCCGGCGATAGGCACCAGTCGGAATTGCTCAATGAGTTTTTCACGGCCATGGCCGAATGCGTTTGGGTCGTGCTGAATGTAGTCCTCGGCGATGTACTTCGTCATCACCTCAACGACCCGCTCTTTCACGACATTGTCACGGACGATCCTGGAAAGGTCGGCTTCGAACTCGATCAGTAACCGCTTGATCGCTGTGCGCTCTGGCGATGGATCGGCCGCGACCGCGGCTTTGAACTCTTCGTTGTCAAGCCAGTTGGTGTAGATAGCAGGATCGCTGATCTCAGCGATGCCGTTGACAATTGTGAATCCGCTCACTGTCTGGGGTCCTTTGTTTCTGGTATTTTAAGGCGCTAAAGCGCAATGACGACATCTAAGTCGGCGCACAAATCCGTTCACCGTGACACGGCGTCGGCATATAGGGTAATGATTTGTCCTAGGCTTTTCGCGGATGTCGCGATTCAATCCGGTCAATCAGTTTGACTGGCATTTCAGCTGAAGGGTACCGCCGGACAACGCACGGCTTACCAAGCATAGGGCGCATATTGCGCGACTGTGTGGACATGTGAACTCCTCCTTTGATTGATCGCAACCCAAAGGCGCTTTTTAGATCAATCCCTCCGAAACTGATCTAAACGGTACAGTACAGAAATGTCAAGCGCTTTTTGCCGACGGTGGCCCTCGTGAAAACAGAGTGGGACCGAGCGTTTACAAGTGGGGCTATGGGGCTCGGACATAGACATTGTCCGCTGTTTGATGTCCGTCAGCTTGCTGTCAAAACATGGAATAGCCGGCCCATTCCCGATCTTATAGCTGTTCGAATTGGCTGAACCGGCCACGAATAAGACGTCGATAATCATCAATGATCACAGCGCCTTTTTCGTCATTCTCATGCAAGGCCAGACGAATTGCAGCGCTGGCGAGCTGGAACAGCAAATAGACGGCGCGGGCATATTCCTGCCTGCAACTTTCCGCCAGAAAGACCTCTGTGCTCCGACTGAACTGATCGGCCTGCCTGAGGGTTTCCTCGATGTCGAGATTATGCAGTGCCTTGTCCGCATGAATGGCGTCGAGCAGGTCCTGCACGGCAGGGTCATTCCGGACGCGATTATAGTAAAAATCGACGATCACTTCCGCTGTATCGCCAATACCAGAGGCATCCTTGATGTCCTGAAGAGCCGTATCGATGACTTCGCGTGTTCCCTCGGAATATCGCTCAAAAAGCGTAGCGATGACTGCGGTTCTGTTTGGGAAGTAATGGTAGACGGTCGCCAGAGGCATGTGGCTCGCGGAGGCAATGCTGCGCATGGTGACAGCAGCGCTGCCCTTTTGACCGATGAGCTCCATTGCTGCCGAAAGGATATCATCAATGCGATCTCTGCTGCGCTCCTGGCGGGGTTGCCTCCGCAATGCCTTTTGGTCGCTCGTCATGGCATGCTCCCCTTTCTCGTTGACAAAATCGCGTCATAGGCCAAAGTAAAATTGACACAGTGTCAGCTTTTCTCGATTACCATAGCAAATGGGCATGCTGGCGCACAGCGAGAAAGCAGAAATGATTGGAGTTGCATGAATATGGCCTCAAGGCTTGCCTGTCGGCGTGGCCAAAGAGGACTCTTATAAACAGGGGAGGTTATGATGATTCCAGGCGACAATTTGTCGTGGAGTAATTGGTCAGGCAGCGTGGAGACCAAACTGAAAGCAATTCTTCGTCCCAGGACCAAGGAGGAACTGGAGAGTGCCATCCTCTCGGCGCCTGGACCGCTCCGGCTCGTTGGTTCGGGCCATTCATTTACGCCGCTTGTCTCAACCCCTGGAACGATCGTGGATCTGTCGGCTCTATCCGGCTTGATCGATTATGACCGTGATGCCCTGACGGCAACGATTGGAGCGGGCACCAAGCTTGGCGATCTGACGGAATTGCTCGCCGGGATTGGTCAAGCGCTGCCCAACATGGGCGATATCGACAAACAGTCTGTCGCTGGCGCGCTTGGCACGGCAACGCATGGCTCGGGACTTAGCCTGGGCGCTTATCATTCGCAGTTGAAAGGCATGCAATTCATCGATGGTCGCGGTATGCACCGGGAATTTACAGCCGGACGCGATGACGAGATGATCCATGCGACCGGTGTGACGCTTGGTAGTTTCGGAGCCTTGACGGCCGTCACCTTTCAGAATGTCCCGGCTTATAATCTGCGCCGCAAGCGGACAATGCTGCCGATTGGCGATACGCTTGAAAACTTCGAAAGCCTGATGGCAGCCCATCGATCGGCGGAGGTTTTCTTTGTTCCCTTTGCCAATCATGCTGTTTTTCAGACATTGGATATCGCTGACGGGCAGGGTGGTTTTCAAGTCACGTTGGAGGACGAGGACGCTATTGCGACGCTGAAAAAAATCAGAACCTTTCTCCGCTGGTTTCCGGGCTTGCGGCGCAAATTGATCGGCAATGCCATGGCAAAGCTGTCCGATGAGGAAGCCGTGGGTGAATGGATGAAGGTCTATGTCACCGACCGCCAGACCAAGTTCAATGAAATGGAATATCATTTGCCGTTCGAAGAGGGAGCCGGAGCTCTGGCGGAAATCATTGAACTGATTGAGAAACGTTTTCCGGAGATCTATTTTCCGATTGAAGTCCGTGCCGTCAAAGGCGACGAATTCTGGCTAAGCCCGTTCTACAAGCGTGACACGTGTTCGATAGCCATTCATCACGGCATCGGGGAAAATCCGGCGGCGTTCTTCCTTGCTGCCGAAGCCGTGTTTCGCAGGCGGGGCGGGCGACCGCATTGGGGTAAATTGCATAACCTGACAGCCGCTGATCTGGCCGGCATCTATCCGCGATTTAAGGACGCGATGGAGATCAGATCCGAAATCGATCCCGAAAATCGCTTTATCTCGCCTTACATGGCGAAGCTTCTTGGGGTTCGGTAATGGCTGAAGCCGATTATTTTCGGATGCTCTCCGATGCGCTTTCCCAGGCTGACCTGTTTCGTCCCGTGCTTGTTGTCGACCGAGATCGGCTCGATGCAAATATTGCCACGATTGCGCGCGGTCTCGCGCCGGGTCTTGGCCTAAGGGTCGTCGATAAGTCTCTGGCATCCCTCCCATTGCTCGAGCGTATTCTGACACAAGCCGGAACGATGCGGCTGATGAGCTTCCATCTGCCGATAACCTGTGCCGTATTGGAGGCTTTCCCGAAGGCGGAAATCCTGTACGGGAAACCGCTTCCTATAAGAGCGCTTGCGGCTTGGATGCGGCTCGCGTCTCCTCATCTGGTCGATGATCTTCTGCGCCGCACCGTGTTTCTGATCGATAGCCCGGACCGGCTCGATCAATATGCGGCATTGACGCGCGAAGCTGGGCAAACAATCAGAATAGCGTTTGAGACGGATACCGGCATGCATCGCGGTGGGTTTGAAACGCCTGATGCGCTGGCTGCCATCTGCGCGCGCGCCATTCAGCAAAAGGAATTGAGAATAGAGGGGCTTGTCGGCTATGAGGCGCATATCCCGGAGGTCGCGCGTCTCATCGGAGGCGCTGCGGAAAGGGAGAAAGTCGTATCGCGCATCAAGGCCTTTGTTTCGGTCTTTCCGGATGGCGCGTGTACCATCGTCAATACGGGAGGCAGTAAAACCGCGCTCTCCTATCATGATGCCGGTGCCGCGAATGAAGTCTCCGTGGGCTCGGCTTTCCTGAAGCCGACGGATTTCGACATGCCGTCTCTTCAGGACGTGCAGCCTGCCGTGTTTATTGCCACGCCCGTGTTGAAAGTGGAGGAGGTCCGCCTGCCGGGGCCTCCGTTGCTGACAAGCCTGATGCAGGCGACAGGCTTTTTTCCGCGCAAGGGGTGTTTTCTCTATGGCGGCAAGTGGATGGCCAAGCCGGTTTTTCCCAAAGGCATGCGGGAAAACCGGATCTGGGGGCTTTCATCCAATCAGCAGATGATGGCTCTCCCTTACGACAGTACCTTAAAGCCCGACGATTTTGCTTTCTTTCGCCCGACCCAGAGCGAGGCGGTGCTGCAACATTTCGATGGAATTCACGTTTTTTCCAAAGGCCGGATTATTGAAACCTGGCCCACTCTTCCGCCGGGTTGACGGAAGAGGCTTGTGATATTTTCAGGCATCGGTTCCATTCCGAGCATCCATTGGCATACTCAAAATTCGATCAGATAGCCCAATCCAACGGCGACCGCCCAATCATGCTTGGCTGTTGCATCATAGGTCGCTCCGGCGCTGACGCTCTGCGATCCGGCCGTCAGGTAAGACACGGAGGTGCCGAGATCGAATTTACCGAATTTGGTTTTGTACTCGGCGCCTAGTCCGAGCGACCATGTGTCGGTCGTAATGTCTGCTCCTGTCCCGACGCCTTCATCCCAGGTCACATTGATGGTTCCAGACAGTTTTTCTGTAAATTCATGACCGACACCAATCTGGACCGTATAGCCGTCCTTGTAGTTGAAGGTCTTGTCGCTTGTGCCAAGCCCGGTGACGTCATATCTGAAGTTTTGAAGAACGCTCCAGTCTGTCCAGGTCAAGGAACCGTAAACCAGCCAACCCGGCGCCACGCCGGTCTGGGCAGACAGCTTGATCGACTGCGGGAGGGTTCCGGTTCCGTTAGCAGGTGCAGTGTCTGTCACACCGGCGGCGGCGGCAAGCGCTGAGGGCGTAAATGTCCCCTCCGCATCGTGCGACACCTGCGACCGGTACAGGAGCTGGAAGCGCATGGCATATTCGGGAATGTCGTAAGCGGCACCAACTCGATAGCCTAAGGCACCGTCATCCTTCAATCGAATATTGCCGTAAAGGGTATTCTCCTTATACTCGAAGCTTTCCAGAAAAACGCCGCCGATCATGTAAAAGCGGCCCGGCCCTGCGTCGACCCGCACATCGCAGGTCGCACCATATTCATCCGTCGAAAACTGCATCTTTGAGGTCGGATTGACGAGTGCCAATCCTTGGCTCACAGCTGTGGTATATTCGGCGTTCTGGGCTTCCCTTCCATACGTTGCAGATGCGCCAAATGGTTGCGTATATGTCAAAGCGCAGGCAATACCGGAACCCAGTGTTGCCTTGACGGCGACGCTTGGTATCCAAAACTCATCCGAATAGGCTTTATCAGAGGCACGTGCGCCGTTCAGGGTTGAAAATGAGCGGCTTGGTGAGACATATATCGCTCCGGTGCGGAAACTATAGTTTCCATCCGTAAAGAGAATATCGGTGTCAGCTTCGCCTCGGCTAAAACCTCCGGCAAGTGCAAGGCAAGGCGCAAACGATATTGCGCCGACACATATTGCCAGCGCAAACTGAGGTGCTTGCCAAAAACAGTGTCTGTTCATTTCGTTCCCTCTTTTTTGTTATGTGTCGTCTCGAGCCTGTCAGGTTCAGATCGAAGCAGTCATCCTTTGGATTTCTTTGTTTTCGTTTGTTTTTTCGGAAAGCTTTGGCCTGCCTATCCCCCGACAAATGCCAAATCGACTGCCGCCTCCAGCGGTTCGATGCCCTGGCCGCAACGGTTCAAACGCGCGGCATATGACGGTTCCCCAATTCAACGACGATAAATTGGACAGCGCTTCCATCAAGGGAAAACCTGGTCATATTGGTGTCATATGAGGCCAAGTCTTTGCCCGCGGATGGAGCAATTCTGTTCAGCTGGGATCGGGATATGGTTCTTGTCCCAACGGATGAGACTGGAAGGTCATGCTGGTCATGAAGGAAACCGATGACTTACGCAAAACTCTGCCGTATCGGACCGAACCTGACCGCTATACGGTCGCCCCAACGCGGCTACAGCGCCGTGCGTTTAAAATCGCACGGCGCTGTAGGGGTTCAGTAAAAATTACAATATTATCAATGTCTTAGATGTCTGAATATGACACTTCAAGCGTTATTTAGTCGCCTGTTGGCATTAGCCGCGGGTCATGAACCAGGCCAGCAGCTTAGCCATGCGTCCGTAGGGAGGCATGGCGAGGCGGGCAGGATTGAAAAGACGGACTTTCGCAATGCCGCGGGCATGGGAAAAGCGCTTGAAGCCCTCATGGCCGTGATAGGCCCCCATGCCGCTTGGCCCGATACCGCCAAACGGCAGGTCGTTTTGAGCGATATGCAGCAGCGTCCCATTGATGGTGACATTGCCGGAAATCGTGTTCGACAGTGTTTTTTTCTCGGTCGCCCGGTTTCCAGTGAAGAGATAGAGCGCCAGAGGGCGCGGGCGCTCGCGGATAAATTTCAATGCAGAATCAAAGTCCTCATAGGGAATAAGGGGCAGGACCGGCCCGAAGATTTCCTCTTCCATCAGCAAGCAGTCGCCAGGCGGATCGATTGCCAGCGTGGGAGCAATCGCTCGCCCTTTGGAGGGCATGTCAATATCAGCGGTGATGAGTTTGACCCCACGAGCGCGGCATTCCTCGATCCCTTTGAGCAATCGTTCATGCGCTCTGGCTCCGACAAGGCTTGAATACTGCCCTTGGCCCGCGTGTTGGGGATCGGCGTGTTGATCCTCTGCCTGTTTTGGATAAAAAGCCTCTGCATGAGAGATCAGCGCGGATGCGATTTCCTCGATTTTTGATTTTTCGACCAGAACATAGTCCGGCGCAATGCAGGTCTGGCCCGCATTCATCAGTTTTCCGAAGGCGATATCACGGGCCGCACCGGCAATGGAATAATCCGGGGCGATGATGACAGGTGACTTGCCACCAAGTTCCAGGGTGAGCGGGGTAAGATTAGCGGCCGCTGACGCCATAACCTTGCGGCCCACGGCGGTTGAGCCGGTGAAAATCAGATGATCGAATGGCAGGGCAGAAAAGGCTGCGGCAATCTCCACTCCTCCTTGGATAACGGCAACCTCCTCCGGGGTGAAATAGGCCTCGACAAGCTTGGAAAGAAGAGCCGAGGTCTCCGGCAGCAATTCCGATGGCTTGATGATCGCCCGGTTTCCGGCAGCCAGAATGTCAATCAGCGGGCCAAGAGCCAGTATAAGCGGATAGTTCCACGGCACCATAATGCCAATCACCCCGAGCGGCTGGTATTGAACCCAATTTGCAAGCTGGAGAAACTCAATCGAGCGCCCACGGCGTTCGGGTTTCATCCATTTGCGCAGATGGGACCGTGTGTGGCGAAGCGCGCCCATCAGCGGGGCAATCTCCAACTGCACCGTTTCATGATGGGATCTATGACCAAAATCCCGCGAAACCACGTCGCACAACGCTTGTCGGTTCTCCTTCAGCAATCGGCCGATCCGGTTCAGCCGGTCCAGACGCAAGGTCAGTGACGGATAAATGTCATGCAGGAAGGATTGACGCTGGCGTTCCAGGACAGGCTGGAGAGTTTCAATGGCCATATCGAACAAGGTTCACTCCGCTATTTATTGACGACAGTCGCTGGAAAGCTGCGGTGCAGTTGGCCAAAGATGATTGCAGCAAAGATCGCCGCGATTGCCAGGGGCAACAGACAGGACCAGGCGAAAAGGCTTGAATCGTAGCCTTCAAAGATTGGCCCGGCAATTGCTGTTCCCAGCGTGGCCCCCACTATGGCGACCACCAGGGTTCGTGACATCACCGACCCATCTGGGTCGTTTTCGGTCAGTATACCCGTGATAAACGGGGTCACGATATAGAAGCCGATATTGACCAGAACCTGCGTCATCACGAAAATCAGGGGTGTTAGCATGGTGAACAGGAAATAGATCGACATCGCCATGGTCAGAAAACCCAGCAGCACGGCTGGCAGTCTTTTGGCCTTGTCATGGGTGAAAGAGGGAATGATTGCCCCCAGAAAGCCTACCAGCGACGATAGGGCGAGATAGAAGCCAACTTCACCATTGCTGAGCCCCACTTTTTCCCCCACATAGCCGCAGACTGCCCATTGCGCTGCCTGTACCCCATAAACGAGAAATACAACCATCATTGCAAGCAGCATTTTCCCATTGTTGAGTTTGGCATGATGGCTTGCCACAGGCAGCCGGGACGAGCGCCTGGCAACGAAAAAGATAAGCGGCGCAAGGATGGCGGTGAACGCGCCCAGCATGAGAAAGACAGGTGCTCCGGCTTCGTCCGGTGGCATGAGCGATACCACGAAAAGCAGCAGTCCCATGGCAGTTCCGCCAATCAGGCTAAGCGCGCCCCAGTATCTCTCGGCATTGGCAAGCGAGGCAAGGCTCATTGAAACCAGGCTGAACAAAGCGCCTTCCCCCAGGCCGGTTGCAAATCTTGCGGTGGCAAGGCTGTAGGGGTTTTGAAGCCAGAAACTCAGTGCTTCACCGGCCATAACCGCGACAATGCCGCCAATCGCCACGGCTTTCCATGATCTGAGTGCCAGTTTGGCTAGGAATATCCCGTAAAACGCAATTCCCGCGAGTTCGGCGCTGGCGACGATTGTCGCCATGGCTTCGCTATAGCCGGCCAGTTTGCTTATCGACAGAACGACGACGGGCATAACCATTGTACCATTCAGCGCGACCGCATAGGCAGCACTCAAGCCGAGTATCCACAAAAGCATCGTCATTCTCCCAGAGAGGTTTCCCCTCTGAGAGGTTGATCCCTAGAGAGGCCGGGTCGCTTTTCGCTTACCCAATGTTCCGCCTGTTCTTATTGTCCGGCCCTTGAAGAGCGCGGTGAAATTCAGAATAGGAGGACGACACCGCATCACAAGGGAGTTCGGGGACACTGTGGTGTCATATCCGGCCAATCTATCTTCCAGGGCCGCCCCGGCATTGACTGCTGTCATGGAGGTGTCTTTGTATTTCATGCTCCGCGCAGCGGCTATACTTGGGCTGAATGGTCAGTTGCCAGCCAAGGAATATTGTAGGCTTGGGGAAAGTGCCGCATGATACCTGCTATTTCCGGCCATAACCGGCTCTCTTGGAGGAGAATGAAGCAGGTGCAGGCATGGCTGACGCGGTGGAAATGGACGTGAAGGATACGTCACAAGGATAAGTCATAAGGGGGGTCCGATGAAGACAGTCGATGCGCGTTACGTGACTGCCAATATCCCGGCATTTCTCATTCGCAGCCTCGTCATGACGCTGACGGATTTTGGTCTTGATGCTTCGCGACTAACTGCGGGCCTCGGCATTCCCATGGAGGATCTTGCGGACCCAGCCTGTCGTGTTTCGTTTCGCCAGGGACGCGAGGCGATCCTGCGCGCCATGAAAATGACCAGGGGCAAGGCGCTTGGACTGGAGACCGGGATTCGCGAAAAGATTACCTCTGTTGGCCTGGTCGGCTACGTGATGGTGACGGCAGCGACTGTGGGTGATGCGGTCAAGCTTGGTCTCGATCTGCAAAAAGATACCGGCAGCATGCTGGAATTCGACACCAGGGAAAGCCCGGAGGGTGTCGTCGTCACGGCGGCAAGCCGGTTTCACGATCCCGATATCTATGTTTTCCTGGTGGAAGAGGCTTTTGCCAGCTTCATGGGGGTAGCCCACGGTCTTGTCGGGGAGGGCTTCAAGCCGGTCCGGGTCGATTTTGCTTATCCGGCGCCAGCCCATACGGAAGCCTATCAACGGGTCTTCGGGTGTCCTATTCGATTTGGCCAGATGGAAAACGCGTTTATCTACGATGCCGCCTGGTACAAGCAGCCGCTGCTGACCTCCGATCCTCTTAGCCACCGCCAGCTCCTTGAATTCATGGCCTATAACCGGGCCAGAAGCCGCGAAGCGGCGGAAATTATCGAATCCGTCGAAAGGGTTCTCCGGCAGAAACTGCATAGTCGCACCCATATTTCCAAGGTGGCCCGGGCGCTTGGCATGAGCGAGCGCACCCTGCGCCGCAGACTTGCCGAAAGCGGGGTATCCTTCCAATCGCTTCTGGATGATCTTCGCAAGAACCGCACGCTCGAACTATTGGGCAACAGGAACATGTCTGTCGAGCAGATCGCCTTTGCGGTCGGATTTTCGGACCCTCATAATTTCCGGCGCGCCTTCCGCCGTTGGACCGGCACCACGCCCGGTGCGCTTCGTGCGGATCTCTCACCTATTTGACCGGTAAAGACCCCTCAAAGGACAGCTTCACCGCTACGCATCAGGCGGGTATCCCCCCTATTATAGGTGCAATAGCCAATAAAAATGGGGAGTGGCCTGGAATCTATCCAGGCTGCATGCACGGCAAGAGATGGCCAAGTCTGACCAATATGTTTTATCGATCGATCTTGGCACCAGTGGCTGCAAAGTCGGATTGGTGTCGACGACCGGACAGGTGGTTGCCTGGGCATTTCGGCCGGTTCCGCTCCAGGTCATCGATACGATCGGGGCAGAGCAGGACCCCTCGCAGTGGTGGAACGCCTTCATTGAGGCAAGCCAGGATGTGCTCCGCCAGAGTGCCGCATTGCGTCAGAATATTGTTGCGATCTGCTCATCCACCCAAGGGGAGGGAACCGTTGCCGTTGACCGCGACGGCAATGTGCTGATGAACGCGATTATCTGGCTCGATATGCGCGGCGCCCGCTATCTGAAGAAGGAAATGCGGGGGGCAATGAAGGTTGCGGGCTATGACGCGATCAAGTTGCAGAAATGGTTGAGGCTGTGTGGCGGCGCCCCGGCTTTGTCCGGCAAGGACCCCGCGGGCCACATGCTGCTGATCCGCGATGCTTTCCCTGATATTTACGAGAAGACCTACAAGTTTCTCAACGTTCTCGATTTCTTCAATCTGCGGCTGACGGGCCGGTTTTGCGCCACGCAGGATTCCATTCTCACCTCCTGGGTGACTGACAACCGCGACGTCAACCATATCCGCTATGACGATGGGTTGATCGGTGCCAGCGGCATCGACAAGGCGAAATTTCCCGATCTCGTCAGGTGTACGGATATCGTTGGAACCCTGCTTCCTCCCGTCGCCGATCTGTTGGGCCTGTCACCGAAAACGCCGGTCGTTGCCGGTGCCATCGACAATTCAGCCGCCGCCATCGGCGCTGGAACGCTGGCCGATTATGATGCCCATCTCTACATGGGCTCATCGTCCTGGATCTCGGCGCATGTGCCTTTCAAGAAAACCAGTGTCATGGACCAGATCACGTCTGTTCCTTGTCCGGTGCCGTCGAAATATCTGATGATCGCCATGCAATCGAGCGGGGCGAGTAATATCGCCTTCCTGAAGGACCGGATCGTCTTCCATGACGATGGCCTGATCGATTCCGAACCGACGCCTGATACTTACAGACTTCTCGATGAGATTGCCGCCCGCACCCCTGCCGGAGCGGCTGGCATGATGTAT
This sequence comes from Agrobacterium vitis, assembly GCF_037039395.1. NCBI lineage: Bacteria > Pseudomonadati > Pseudomonadota > Alphaproteobacteria > Hyphomicrobiales > Rhizobiaceae > Gillisella > Gillisella vitis. The sequence goes on from NZ_CP146244.1 coordinate 549,214, forward strand.
CTGCCCTGGCTTTTCGGTGAGCGCTGCCCGGTGGATGACCCTACCCTTCGGGCCGGTATCTTCAACATGAGCATGGAGCATAACCGCGAGACATTGGTGAGGGCGGTCTTCGAAGGCGTGGCGCTCAATACACGGTGGATGATGAAGCCGGTCTCGCGGTTTCTTGGCCGCAGACCTGAGGCAATCACCATGATCGGCGGCGGCGCGATGTCGCCCGCGTGGTGCCAGATCTTTGCGGATGTTCTGGGCGTCCAGATCCGCCAGCCGCATGATCCGATGAAGGCCAATGCACGCGGTGCGGCCTTCATCGGAGCTGTAGGGCTCGGCCTCATCCAGTTCGATGATGTCGCGCGCCATGTGGTGATCGACCGGGTCTATGAGCCTGATCCGGCAACGCAGCGGCTCTATGACGAGCGCTTCGGTATCTTCACGGAACTCCATCGGCGCCTGGCGCCGCTTTACAAACGCTTGAACGGATCGAAGGGCAAGATTCATGGCTAAATTCATAGCCCAGCGGCAGGAGATTGCCGATATGTGCCGCTATTTTGCGGATAACGGCTATTTTGCCGGAACCGGCGGCAATATCGGTGTCCGCGTCGATAGCCGATTGATGGCTGTCACCCCCTCGGCTACCGACTATTACGCAGTTGAAGCCAAAGACGTGGTGATCCTCGATATCGAGACCCTCGACATTGTCGAGGGTGACATGACGCCGACCGTGGAAAAAGGACTGCATGCCAGGATGCTCCTCATGCATCCTAACCGTCATGCCAGCGTTCATACCCACCAGCCCATCGCAAGCGCTGTCGCCCTGCTACATGAAATCCTGCCCTGGCCAAGAGGCAGCGATCTTGGGGCGCTTGGTCCCCACATTGCGCTTATTCCCTACAGGCCGTCGGGCACGGGAATGCTGGCAAAGATTTTTGCCAAGTCGCTGCGGCCCGACATCTTTGCGTATCTGCTGGCCAGCCACGGCGTCATTTGTGCGGGGGCCGATCTCAAGACCGCTGCGGGCATGATCCGCAAGATCGAAGCCGCTGCCGCCGTCCATCTTCGTGAACGCATCAACAAACACCTCAACCTCGATCGGCAACTCCAGGCGTTCATTCTGAACGTTCTGGACAAGGCTGAGACCAAGGGAGCTTGAAATGAACATGGCAGCTCGTAACTCAGAACTTTCCTACAGCATCAGTGCCTGGCCTGATAACAAAGACCTCATGGACCGGCTGAACGCCCTGCTGAAACAACCGCCCAAAGGCATCTCCAAGACCAATATGCCGAAGGTGCTCGATTATTTCGAACAGAAATGCCAGACCTCCAAGGCCTGGGCGGCCCGGGCGGCGGAGGTCATTCCGGGTGGTGTCCAGCATAACCTCGCCTTCAATTATCCGTTTCCCATTGCGGCTACGAAAGTCGATGGCGCCTATATGTGGGATGCGGACGGCAATCGCTATACCGACTTTTTGCAGGCGGGTGGACCGACATTGCTCGGCTCCAACTATCTGCCGGTGCGCGAAAAAGTGCATCAGCTGATCGATGAATGCGGCCCGGTGACGGGCCTGCTTCACGAATACGAATTCAAGCTCGCCGAGATCATCCGCAAATTCATGCCTGGTATCGAAATGTTCCGCATGCTCGGCTCCGGCACGGAAGCCTGTATGGGGGCCATTCGTCTGGCCCGCGCCCATACCGGCAAGAAATGGGTGATCAAGGTCGGTGGCGACTATCATGGCTGGAGCGACCAGATGGTCTACGGCATGCGGGTGCCTGGTACGGGCCGGCGCGAAGCCACGGGCATTCCGAAAGGCGTCACCGGCTATACCCAGGAAGTTTTCCCCAATGAGATTGGCACGCTCCGGCGCAAGCTGATGCTGAACCGTATTCGCGGCGGCACAGCAGCGGTTATTCTCGAACCGCTGGGGCCGGAAAGCGGCACGCGGCCTGTGACGCCCGAATACAATCGCGAAGTTCGCAAACTCTGCGACGAATTCGGCGCCTTGCTGATCTTCGATGAGGTCGTCACCGGTTTTCGTGTCGGCATGGGTGGCGCGCAAGGCTATTTCAACGTGACGCCCGATATCACCGTGTTCGGCAAGTGCCTCACCGGTGGCTATCTGATGGCAGGTGGGATCGGCGGTCGCAAGGATATCATGATGACGCTGGTCGGCGGGATCGGCACATCGAGCAAGCGCGCCTTCGTCGGCGGTACGCTTTCGGCCAATCCGCTGTCCTGCGTGGCCGGTTATTATGCAATCGAGGAAATGGCACGCACCAATGCGCCGGTTATTGCCGGGCGGGCCGGAGACCGGCTGGCCAAAGGCTTGAAGGAGATCCTGAGTAGGCTCGGCCTTCCCTATGTGGTCTATAATATGGGCTCCATCGTCCATCTCCAGACGTCCGCCGTGCTGTTGATGAGCATGCGCAATCCGATCAAGCTGATGCGTGAAGCCAATGCCCGCAAGCACCTGATGGAGGAAATGGGAGCGGCCTATATGGCCCATGGCATCCTGACCCTGGCGGGTAGCCGCATCTATACCAGTATGGCGGACACCGATGAGGTGATCGACGATGCCCTTGAACGTTTTGAAACCGTTTTCCGTTTGGTGTGACATGCTTATGAACGTCAACACTGTCTCTATCGAGGAGGCTCTGGGCCAGGCTGCGGCACGCCTTGCGGGAAAAGGGCTTCTCAAACCGGGCGATGTGCTGTCGCAACGCATTCCCGAACAAAACGCCTTTGTGGCTGTCCGGATCAACTCCGGCCAGGACGTGCCCGATGAATTCGAATGGACAAGCCTTTCCGCGCCGCCGCAGAGCTTGCATCACCGCATCTATCGGGCACGCCCGGATGTGGGTGCCATTGCCTCAGGCGGGTTGACCTGGACATCAGCGCTGGCGCGTCTCGACCTCTCCATGCCGGCAATATTCGATGAGCAGGTCCGTCATCTGGGCCTGGAGGCAAAACGATTGGGCATGTGCTCGACCGATGACCCGACAAAGGCCTTGTCGAACGGCGCCAACGCTTATTGCCTTGATGACATGGCGCTGTGCTTTGGCATGGGTCTTGAGCGCCTGCTGCTTAATATCGAGACCCTGGAAAAATGTGCTGAATGTTTCATTCTTGCGCAAAGTGCCACGGTCAAGGTCAAGCAGATCCCATGGCTCATCAGGTTCATTGCCAATGGTCGTTTGAAGAAAGATCAGAAAGAGGCCGCAGCCCGGCATCTTCGCGGAGAACGATCAATCATGAAGGCCGGATACTGAATGAAGCGCTACAGCGCCGTTCCAACATAGTGGGCGGCAGGCCAATGGCACGATTGCTGCGTGGAACTGTCTTTTTGCCTTCGGGCCGTCCGCAGATTTGTGCTTCGTAAAACGCACGGCGCTGAAGGCAGGCCGGAGAAACAGGCGACAATAGCCGGGGAGGAGATCGATCATGCATTTCTCAGGAAAGATTATTTTGATCGTCGGCGCGTCCTCCGGCATGGGGCGGCTGCTTGCCCTGCGGCTTGCAGGCGAGGGTGCCAGGGTGATCGTTACGGCGCGGCGCAAGCCGATGCTCATCGAATTGTCCGAGGATATCAGCAGTGCCGGTGGCGAGTGCCTGGCCATCGCGGCTGATGCAACCGATCCGGATGCCGCCGCCGAGGTGGTGAAAACGGTGGTCGAGCACTATGGCCGGATCGACATGATCTATCTTAACGCAGGCGGTGCGCCAGCGCTGGATATGCGGCTGATGAGCGCCGTTGAGGTTAACGCCTGCATGCGTTTGAATTACGATGTCGTGGTCAATTACCTCTTCCCGGTCTTGAAGCAGATGATGCGACAGGGTGGCGGCCATGTCGCGCATACGAATTCGCTCGCTGGCTTCCTCGGCGTACCGCTTCAAGGCCCTTATTCGGCAGCCAAGGGAGCGGCGATGCTGCTCATCGACACCTGCCGCATCGAATTTGCCCGCTATGGCATCAAGTTCACCAGTGTTTATCCTGGGTTTGTCGCCACCGAGGCGACGGCAAGCGATGGGATGCCTGCGCCTCTTGAGATTTCGGCGGACAAGGCCGTTGACCACATCCTCTATGCGCTGAGAAATGAGAAGGCGGATTATCTGTTCCCGTTCACCCTGCGCTGGTTAATCCGGCTCACCCATATTCTGCCCAAGCCTCTAACGCTCTGGATTTTGGGCAAGTCGATGCCGGACTTGCCGGAGATCGGACATACGCAACCGATCTCGACCTGACAGGCGGTTTTTGAGCACCTCACCATGTTCGAACTTTTCCAACGTGCCTCGAAAGCCTCTTTCTCGCGTTTTGCCGACAGGATCAAATCAGGCAAACAGCCAAGGCTGTCCTACTGCATAATTCTTTAAACCGGAATCGGTTTAAAGAGAAAATTATGCAGCAGATATAACGAGCTACAGCGAACCTTTGTGCGCCATATATGGCGCACGGCGCTGTAGCATGATTAAGGCTTGGCCGAGTTTCGGCACGAAAGTCTGTCCGGGGAGCATGGAACCTGCCAGACTTTCGTGCTGGGGGATCTCTGGTTTTACACGATGAGACCCTTCATAGGCTGAACACTGTCCGATCCTGGAAATACGACGCTGGCCAGATGACCGGCACTGGCGCCGAGCAGATCGACCGCCATGCCTTTGATGACGGCGCGAATGTCGGTGGTGGCGGCGAGATCCCGGCCTTCGAACAGCTGGTTCTGTTTGAGCCCCGGCCAATCGGTGATGACGCGGCCACCCCGCACGGCACCGCCAGCGAGAAAGGCGGTCGTGCCGGTGCCGTGATCGGTTCCGTCAGTGCCGTTGATGCGTGCCGTGCGACCGAATTCGGTCGCGACGATGATCGCCGTATCCTTCCATGCGGGTCCAAGTTCCTGTTCGAAGGCGGCAATAGACTTGTCGAGCCCGGCCAGAAGCTTGGCCAACCGGTCGATTTCCTGCGCGTGGGTGTCCCAACCCTCGAAGGCGAGTGCTGCGACACGCGGGCCATCCGGTTGGGCCAACAACCGGGCAGCGCCGCGGGCCATCTGCTCCATGCCGTTCGGGTCGCCGGGGCCGCCCTTTGATTTCATGTCGAGGCCGGATGCGATCTTGCCGGTCTGGATGCCTTCAATCAGAAGCTTCGAGAGCATAGGGTCCGTGCGGCCATAAAGATCCATCAGGCGCGGTGCAAGGTCGCCGTCGGCGGGTCTAAGCACGGATGGTGCCCAGCCGAGTACGGGTGCCTTGCCGCGAATGACGAGGGGTGCGGTTGCCCCGACGGAAAGCCCTTGCACGCGTTCTGCCGCACCGGGAGCGATCTTGTCACCGGCTGGCAATCCCTCCAGCATACGGTTCATCCAGCCGGTTTCGACATGGCCTGGCGTCGGAAAACCGGATTCCAGCACATCCTGTCCGTCGAAATGCGAGCGCTCACGATAGGCGGTGGCACTGGCATGCACCACGGCGGCCTGATTGGCGCGGAACAGGCGTTGGAAATTCGGCATCGAGGGATGCAGTCCGAAAAAGCCATCGAGCGGCAGCACCGGCTTGTCTCCATCGAGCCTCAGCGCAATCGACTGGCGCAGGCCTTCATAATCGGGATCGCCGATGGGCGGAACGGCGGTCAGCCCATCCAGCGCGCCGCGCAGGATGATGGTGACGAAGCGGGGGTCGCGTCCGCCAGCCGCATGGGCAAATCGGGGCATGAAGGCCCAGGCAAACAAGGCGCCGGATGTGCCGAGAACGGCGCGGCGGGTGGGGGAGAGGTTTTCGCACAGCATGGTTCAGCGCCTCTGAAATTCGGGGGAAAGGAAGGCAATCGACAGGCCCTGCGGTCGGGTTTCCGCCCGGGAAATCGCTTGCAATGTATCGGCGGTGAGAAGCGGTCCCAGCCGGTCACCGGCAAAGGCACGGGGATCGACTTGGCCCTGGATCTGATGGGCAAACAGGTTGGCCGCATCGATGCGGGTCGCCAGTGATTCCGACGAGGCCCAGGCATCGGTAACGTCGGAAAAACCGTTGGGACCGGCGGGGTTCCAGAGCGGCTGGCCAAGCGCGTTCAGCATGGAAATGATCTGCTCCGGCTTCGGCCTGATCCCGCTGGTGCGCAGCATTGCCGCCACATAATCCTGTGGCATGCGCATTTTCGTCAGTGTCGGGTTCCAGGCTTCGTCGGCATCGACAAGGGCTGTATAGACAGCCGAGAGATCGCCCTGCGACTTGGTATAGGCGGCGGCCAGTTTCGTCACCAGGGCCGGGGGCGGCTGGTCGGCGACGAAATGCCGGACAAGTTTCGTAGCAATATGTCTGGCGGTTGCCGGGTGGCGGGCGAGGTCGCGCAAGGCGGTGCGGCCCTGTTCCACATTGCCCTCGGCATAGGTCATGCCCATCACCGTGTGGTCGCCCGGTTCATGGGCATTGGCGTTGAAGATGAATTTGCCTTGCGGGCCGGGTCGCTTTTCATCGCGATAGAAAGTCCAGCCGGTAATAATCCGCGCCAGCGATGTCACATCTCCCTGATTATAGCCGCCATCGACGCCGAGCGTGTGCAGTTCCATGATCTCACGGGCCAGATTTTCATTGAGGCCCCGCTTGCCGTTCTTGTTGGCGGGCGAGGTCGGGCCGATGGATTGCTGGTTATCGAGGAAAACCAGCATGGCCGGATGGGTTTCGACCGCCAGCAGCATATCTTCGAACCTCCCAAAGACATGGGGACGGATGGCCTCCCGCTCGAACGCGCCAGCCAGAATATGCACTTCGCCACCCTTGCTGATCGCCACCGAAAAATGGTTGGCCCAGAACATCGCCAGCCGTTCGCCAAAGCCGATCAACGGTTGGTGGATCGTTCCGTTGAAACGGGCATCGGCCTCCGCAAGCAGGATCTGCTGCGGGAAATAGGGTCGCTTGGAAACCGGCATGTCCGGCTTTTTGTCCATGGTCTGGGCCTGGGCCTGGGCCTGAGCTTGAGCTTGAGCTTGAGCCTGGGGCGGCATGGCCCCCGCCTGCACGCCATTGCCCTGCATGGCATTGCCTTGCATGCCGGCAGCCTGGGGCGGGCCGCCCGCGCCCTGCATCGCATTCGCTCCAGCCATGGCAGCGCCCGCCATGGCACCGGCTGCGGGTTGCTTGTCGCGCTCGGCTTTTACCTGTTTTTGGTATTCGTAAAGCGCCACCAGCAGATCGGAGCTGGAGCGCAATTGCGCGCCGACTGGTGTTGGTACAGCACGCTCCGTGATCTCTTCCTTCAAAAGATCGCGAGGGGCATCCTTGATGGCGGTGATCCCGCCATCCGCAGCGCCAAGGCCGAAGCGCCAGAGCGCCAATGCGGCATCGACATCGTTGGAATTGGACATGGCCGATATGAACTCCGTTTCATCATCGGCCTTTCAACGTCGCTATCGGTTCAAATCCGTCGCTTTTGAAATATGATCATTTCGTGGCAGGCCGTGGCGCCTCCCGCTGGATCAATCCGTCCGCCAGACGGCGGCGTTCATCGACCGACAGGGTGGCTACAAAATCGATGGCCTTTTGCTCGGTGGCGGCCCGTACCGCATATTCGGCCTCGCGGGCCCGTTTCAGCGCATCGGCCAGCGCCACACCGTCGAGATCCGGCTTGCCCATCAGGGCTGCGGCCTCGACCCGTGCTTGCCGTGCTTCAAGCCCGGTGGAGCGCACGTCACGGCGCGCATCGTTCAGGGCCTTTTGAAACTCACCGCGCAATTTTGAAGGCAGTTGTTCGCCCGCCAGCGGCAGACGCGAGGGCGGCACCGTTGCATTGTCATAGAGATAGAAAAAACCGGCCCCGGCAAGGGCGCAGATCAGGAAGGTGTTGAGCACCAGAAGGCCGATGGCCAGCCGCTTGAAACCGTGTTCCGTCATCGTAACTCCTGGGCAATCTCGCCTTCGGTCATGATATTGCCAAACGCCGTCGCGGTATCGGTCATCGGGATCTGGGTGGGCGGCGCAACTATTGCAACCGCCAGCGCACCGGTAAGGCCCCCCGCAAGGCCGACGCCGAGAAGCCCCGCGCCGACCAGCCAGCGATGCAGCCTGCGGCGCAGTGTGACGCGCTTGTCCGCCGATTGCAGGATGCGGCCTGTCAGGGCAGCGGACGGAGAAGGTGGGGCTGCCCGTGCGAGAAACACATCCAGGCGGGACGCCTCCTTCACCATGGCGCGACCGGCTTCGGTTGCGGCAAAAATCTCAGCCGCACCGCGCCGGTCTTCGGGCCAGCGTTTGCGGTCGCCGCCATAGGCTTCGACGAGCGCGCGAAATCGCTCCGCATCCATGCCTTGCTTGTTGTCATCACTCATTACCATCTCCGTTCAGCCCGTCGCTGGTCAGACCGTCTGCGGTCAGCGTCTTTTGCAAAGACCGTCGTCCACGCGCCAAAAGGCTTTCCAGCGCATCGACGCTGATCTGCATCACACTGGCCGCCTCCAGGTTCGACATGTCCTGGTAGTAAACCAGGACGATTGCTTCCCTTTGCCGGGGGGCGAGCGCCTGCAAGGCCGCATTGACCTGCTGACTGTCTGCTTCGCCTTCCGTCAGCCCGGCATCGGGCAGAGGCGCTTCGTCCATCCGGTCCGGGGGCTCGGCCATCAGCACGTCACGCCGCTTGCGCAGCCGGTCGTAGCAAAGGTTGATTGCCACGCGGTGCGCCCAGGTATCGAACCGGGCACGGCCTTGTCGCCAACCGCCGGCATGTTTCCAGATGCGCAGAAAGGTTTCCTGCGCCACATCCTCCGCCTCCACCGGGTCTGCGAGCATGCGATTGGCAAGCGCCAGAAAACGCGGCAGCTTGCGCGCGACCATGGTCCGCATCGCAGCCTGATCGCCCGTCGCAACTTGTCTGACCAACTCTTCATCGGGATCGTCGGTCATGTCCTCTTCCGCAACCCATCCACCGCAACTCGGGCAGCTTCGCGGACACGGCTGCTCTGTTTTGCCTCGTTGGAGGTCAAAATGCGCAAGGACCTGGGAAGCATCAAGGTGAGGCGGATCAAATTTTCTCCCGAAGATGAGATAGGACAGCTCAATCGATGGATCTTCAACGCGGGAGAAACGCAATTCCGTCGCTCATTCAGAGATTTTTTTGGTGAATATCCGGCACTTGGCCCGGCGCCAGGGCTGGGCGCCTTGGGAGTCTGGGCGCCTTGAGAGTGCAGGCCGAGTTTTCGCCCGGCCCGCCGATCATCAACGCTTCTTGACGAATTCCGTCCGCAGCACCAGTCCCTTGATCGCGTCATGACGGCAATCGATCTCTTCCGGGTTGTCCGTGAGGCGGATCGATTTGATGACGGTGCCCTGTTTCAGCGTCTGGCCAGCGCCCTTGACCTTCAGATCCTTGATGAGGGTGACGGAATCGCCATCCTGCAAAATATTGCCCGAAGCATCACGGACCTCCGATGCCTGAGCGGCAGCAGTTGCCACTTCGGAGGCGGGGCGCCATTCGCCGGTCGCTTCATCATAAATGTAATCGTCGTTATCGCCAGCCACGGACCCTGCTCCTGAAGTGAATGTTATCTGATCTTCGTCGCTTACAGGAGCAAGGCCCGGTGTTGCAACGAGAACATCCGTTAATTCGAACATGAGGAACGGTTTCGTCCGCTATAGCGATGACTTTTCCATGCGAGTTTGTTGTCTCTTGTCAAAAAGGCGCGGACGAAGGATAAGCGGGACAGGCAGACATGCCTCCGGCGAACCCTGTGACGGGAGGGCAGTGTCCCCGGAAATCCAACCATAGAAGGCGTTCGGGCTCGTGTCGATCTGGCGAAACCTCATGCGATCCGTTGACTGTCGATCCGATCAACCTTTCAAGGAGCTGAAATACGATGGTCCAACAAAAAGGCGCCCTCTCGGCGGTTGCCAAACTCTGGCTGATCCTGCTGGGCACGGTGCTCATTCTCGCCGGTTTATTTCTTGCCATCGGCGGCTATCGACTGATCACGCTGGGCGGTAGCTGGTATTTCATCATCACCGGTATTGCCGTGGTCCTGTCCGGTCTGCTGGTTTTGATGCGGCGCCCGCTCGGCGCTGTGCTGTTCGTCATCATTACGCTGTTGACCGCCATCTGGGCGATCTGGGATGCCGGTCTGGATTTCTGGCCGCTGATCTCGCGCCTGCTGGCCTTCGGTATCGGCTCCACCGTGGTGCTGCTTTCGCTGCCGCTTTTGCGCAAGGCGCGCGGCCTGGCACCCGGCTATGCCGGTTCGTTCACGTTTGCCGCAGTTCTGGCCTTGGCGTCCGCAGGCGGTGTGGCCGGCATGTTCATGCCCCATCCTTCCGTGCCGTTTACCGGCACTCCGATTGCCCGTGTGCCGGTCGATCCGGCAAGCGAACAGAAGAACTGGGAACATTACGGCAATACATCAGGCGGTAGCCGCTTTGCCGCGCTCGACCAGATCAATATCGATAATGTCAAAGCTCTGACGGTCGCCTGGACCTATCATACCGGCGACACGCCGATCAGCCCCGGCAACAACGGTGCGGAAGATCAGGAAACCCCGTTGCAGGTTGGCGAAAAGCTGTTCCTCTGCACCCCCCATAACAACGTCATCGCCGTCGATATCGATAGCGGCAAACAGCTTTGGAAGGCCGAGATCAACGCCAAGTCGTCGGTGTGGATGCGGTGCCGCGGTCTTGCCTATTTCGACGCGACCCGTCCGCTGGATCAGCCAACGGTTCCCGGCTCGACGCCGGTCTCTGCGGTGACTGTTGCACCGGGTGCGCTTTGCGAACGCCGCATCCTGATGAACACGATCCAGGCTCAGTTGATTGCACTCGATGCAGATACCGGCGCGTTTTGCCCGGATTTCGGCACCAATGGCCGTGTCGATCTGAAGATCGGCATGGGCGATGCGCCCGATCCGCAATATGTGTTGACATCGGCACCCACGCTTGCCGGAACCACTGTCGTGGTCGGTGGCCGTATCGCCGATAACGTCCAGGTCGATATGCCGGGTGGTGTCATGCGTGGTTTCGATGCTGTCACCGGTGAATTGCGCTGGGCATTTGATCCCGGCAATCCTGATATCACCAAACTGCCGCCTCCGGGCCAGACCTACACGCGCTCGACGCCGAATGTCTGGGCTGCGATGTCCTACGATCCGGCCTCCAATACGGTGTTCATGCCGGTTGGCAGCCCATCGGTCGATCTTTACGGCAAGACACGCACAGCGCTTGATCATAAATACGGCGCATCCATGCTGGCGCTTGATGCCACCACGGGCCGTGAAAAATGGGTCTACCAGACGGTCCATAACGACCTCTGGGATTTCGACGTGCCGATGCAGCCGTCGTTCATCGATTTCCCGAAGGCGGATGGCACCAAGGTTCCGGCCCTGGTTTTCGGCACCAAGGCCGGTCAGCTCTACGTTCTCGACCGGCAAACCGGCCAGCCGCTGACGGAGGTCAAGGATATCACGGTCAAGGCGGCCAACATTCCGAACGAGCCTTACTCTCTTACCCAGCCCCTGTCGGTCGGCATGCCGCAGATCGGTACCGGTCCTTTTACCGAGTCCGACATGTGGGGTGCCACGCCGTTTGACCAGCTGATGTGCCGTATCGCCTTCAAATCCATGCGCTATGAAGGCCTGTATACGGCTCCCGGCACCGATACCTCGCTTGCATTCCCTGGCTCGCTCGGCGGCATGAACTGGGGTGGTCTTTCCACCGACCCGGTCCACAACATGATTTTCGTCAACGACATGCGCGTCGGGCTTTGGGTGAAAATGCAGGAAGCGGCACCCACGGCCAAGACGTCAAATGGCGGCGAAAGCGTCAATACCGGCATGGGCCTCGTGCCGATGAAGGGGACGCCCTATGCGGTTCTCAAGGATCGCTTCCTCTCAGCCGCAGGCATTCCCTGCCAGAAGCCGCCGTTCGGTACGCTGACAGCGGTGGATATGAAAACCCAGAAGATCGTCTGGCAGGTACCGGTTGGTACCGTCATGGATCAGGGACCGCTTGGCATCAAGATGGGTCTGCCCATTCCAATCGGCATGCCGACACTTGGTGGCACGCTTGCCACGCAGGGTGGTCTGGTCTTCATCGCCGGCACGCAGGACTATTATCTGCGTGCCTATAGCGCGGCGACGGGCGAGGAAGTTTGGAAAGCCCGGTTGCCTGTCGGCAGCCAGGGCGGCCCGATGACCTTCAAGTCACCCAAGACCGGCAAGCAATATGTGGTGATCTCGGCAGGCGGCGCGCGCCAGTCGACCGATCGTGGCGACTACGTCATCGCTTACGCTTTGCCGAACTGAAAATAACGCTATGACAGCAAACCGCCCGGAGGCAGCTCCGGGCGGTTTTTACATCGACAATGGTTTTAAAGTTGAGCCGGGGCACGGAGCGATTTCAGTTCTCCGCTCGATCAAAACCGGAATGCCTTTCAGGCGTCCTCCAGGTGTGGAGAGAGATCAGACACCCGGATTGCCCGGCACGCTATGAAGGATCATAGCTGCGGCGCCAAAAGCGACGGCATCGACCGCTGCGATTTGCGGGAGACATATGTCCGGTTGAATGACCCGTGCTCCATCGAACGGATCCGATGTTGAGAAATCAAGCCAGGGTGCAAGCTGTTCCCGAACCAGTCTGGGTAGTGTTCCGCCGATATAGATCGCCGATGGTGCAAGAACGGCTGTGACCATAAAGGCGAGCGTGGCTAATTCCGGCCCGGCTCTCTCCAGCCATGCGTGAAAAACCGCTGGGTTAGCCTCCAGATATGCCGTCCATTGGTCTGAAGACCGGCCTTTCGGTATGTTTCCGTGATGTTCTTTGCACCAAGCCGCAAGATCGTCAAAAGAGGGGCGCGATAATCCTCGCGCACGAAGCGCACCCACTTCGCCGGCATTTCCCAGATTGCCGCGATAGAGTTCCTTGCCAATGATGATGCCGCTGCCGATGCCCTCGGACAGGTACAGATACGCAAAATTGTCGTGTTCGGTGGTATTGCCCAAGGCAAGTTCGCCCATGGCCGCAGCATTGGCGTCGTTTTCAATCATCACTGGGCAGTCAAGTGTCTCGCGCAGGGTCGAGGCAAGATCTGCGCCTGCCCAGGATACGATTTCCTCTGCGAGATCGAGGAATGCCGTGCCATGGCGAAAACGGGTCGGCATGGCCACACAAGCGCCGATCAGCAGGCGTTGATCAATACCATTCGATGCCAGTAAGTCGGCCTTGAGAGTTTTGATGGTCGTTTGAACGTCGGAAAATCTGTCGTAAGGCCCTTCAACCTGCTGTTCGCCAATCCGGTTGCCGCAAAAATCGAGCAGCGTCAGTGTCAGCGAATAGCTGTTGGCATGGACACCAAGCGCATACCCGATGTTTTCGCAGAGCATGAGGTCGATATGCGGTGCGCCGCGCTGACTCTGTCGCCTGGCTCCCTGCACGATGATACCGCGCTCTATCAGGTCACGGGTCATCATGCTGACGGCGGCCTGGGTGACGCCACATAAATCCGCGAGTTCTGCACGCGATGCGATGCCTTTTCGCCGCAAGTGCTTCAGCACCGCTGCTTGCGTATGGCCGATGCCGTGCAAAGGACCTCGTTTGTTCAGCACAGGCTTTCGTTTCTCCACCTCACTGATCCGGCGATGTCATAAATCAGTTACTTAAGCAAGTTAATTAAATAAATACCATCAACTGGATCGACAGTCATGACCAAATGCCTTGCCCTTCTCGCCACCGTGGCGATTTCTGCGCTTTCCACTGGATGGGCGCATGCAGAAGACATCAAGATCAAGCTTTCGACGCTTGCCGATAAGACGGCTCCGGCGCGCATCACCAATATTGAAGCCGCCGCAGACATCATGAACCGGCAGTTCAAGGCGGCTGGCGTCGATAAGCATATTGTCATCGAAGCCAACAACAGCACCGTCAAAGGCTGGGACGATCTGGCGCTCGATACGCTGAAGGCATTTTCTGTCGGTCAGGGGCCGGACATCTATGTCGTGCCGCATGAATGGATCAGCAAATTCGCCGAGGATGGCGATGCGCTGCCGATGGACGAACGGATCGCTGCTGCCCCTTGGGTCTATGGCGACATCCTGCCGGTTCTCTGGAAGGCCGCCAAGGGCAATGATGGCAAGATCTACGGCATACCGCAGGATGCCGAGATCCGTATGTTCTTCTATAACAAGGACATGCTGCGCAAGATCGGCAAGGATGAGGCCTTTATCGAAGGATTGCCGGCCAAGGTTGAGGCCGGCGAATTCACGCTCGATGATCTGACGGCGCTGTCCAAGGAAGTGGTTGATGCGAAGGCCGCTCAATATGGCATGCTGCATCGCCCCAATGTCGGCATCGACTATCTGATGGTCTTCCAGTCCTATGGCGTCAAATTCCAAGATGAGAAAACTGGCAAGCTGGTGTTTCCGAAAGCGGAAATGACCAAGGCGCTCGGCTGGTACGAGCGCAATGCCAAGCAAGGCGTGACCCCTGTCGACAACACGGCGATGAGCTGGGACGCGATCCAGGGCGCCTTCAAGCAGGAAAAGGCATTCATCTTCCATCAGGGTGTCTGGGCGGTTGCCTGGCAGCTCGGCGAGATGAACGGCGCCACCTGGCCGACGGATCGTGCTGGCTACTTCCACAAGATCGGCTGGATTCCGGCGCCAGCTGCCGAAAAGGGCGGCAAACCCTCCAATCTGTCCCATCCATTGCTCTATACCGTCAATGCCAAGAGCAAAAATGCTGACATTGCCGCTGATCTCGTAGCACTTGCAACATTGCCGTATTTCAACAACCAGCATGCCGTTACGTCTTATCATACGGCCATCAGCAACGCCCAAACGGCGATGCCGAAATACAAGGACAATTGGGTTCTGTCTGCGGCATCGCCGATGATGGCCCATGCCGGGTTCGTGCCGAACCATACCCAGTTCGGCAGCTACAACAAGATCCTTTTCAGCGGCTTACAGGCCGTGGAAACCGGCAAGATGAAGGCGTCCGATGCCGTTGAATTCATCGCCGACGAACTTGAGACGCAGTTCGGTTCTGACGTCGAAATCCGCGATACCGCCAGCAACTAAGCTTGGCCCTGCTGCGTGCCGCCCGTCTCTTCGTCGGGCGGCATCTTTTATTCTCATTGGTAATCCACAATGTCCCAATTCCAGCTTCGAGCGCATCGACCGGCCCGGCCAATTTTTTACCTCGCGCCAGCAATCGCGCTGCTTACCGTGTTTTTTCTGGCGCCGATCCTGGTCAATGCGGTGATCGCCTTTACCGACATGGGGTCGAACCTTCGGGTTGGCCATTTCACTTTGCAGAACTTCGAACGGATCGTGCAGCGTGATGCGCGTATCCCCATGGTGTTGTTGACGACGCTGATCTACGTTACCGCGACCCTTTTCATCTTCAATGTTGGCCTCGGCGCGCTTCTGGCGATGACCTCAACCGCGATTCCCGACCGATTGGGTAATTTCTTCCGTGGACTATGGCTTTTGCCGCGCATGAGCCCGGCTGTGCTCTATGGGATTTTGTGGATCTGGATCGCCGATCCGACGCCCTTGGGATTGCTCAACCAGGTGACGGGCGCATTTGGCCTGCCACCGGTCAACCTGCGCAATGATTTTCCGCTGCTGCTGGTCATTCTGGCAAATGGCGTCGTCGGGGCCTCCTTTGCAATGGTTATCCTGACCTCGGCGATCCGCTCGATCCCTTCGCATCTCGCCCATGCAGCGCGGGTCGATGGCGCCAGCGAATGGGGTGTGCTGCGCCATGTGGTGGCGCCAGCGCTCTCGCAGCCGATCCGCTTCATCACCATCTATCAAGCACTCTCGCTGATGACGACCTATGAATATATCCTGCTCATCACCGCTCATCACCGCTCATCACCGGTGGCGGGCCTGTTTACGATTCCACGCCTTACGCGCTCTACATCTACCGGCGGGCCTTCGAAAGCGGCGCCTATGCCTATGGTGCGGCGCTGGCGCTCGGCCTGATGGTTCTCGGGGTTGTCGTGACCTTGGTGCAATGGCGTTTTGCCAACATGCGCTCCACCTTTGCCGCTCCAAAAATCGAGGTTCTGTGATGTCACTGGTCCAGGCCGATACCATGCCGTCCACCGATTGGGCACGCCTTGAACGTCGGGGCATTGCTCATCGTGCTGGTTTCCTTTCGGCGCTCATCCTCTTCCTGACAATCGTTTCGATCCCAATTCTGCTGCCTTATCTCTGGTTGCTGGTGAAATCGCTCACCTCGTCCGACAGCGCCGTCAGCCGGCTGGTGTTATGGCGCAGCACTGCGCTTGCCGGTACCGGTTATCTCGGTGCGATAGCGCTGGCTCTGCTGGCGGATCGGCTGCGCAGGCCCGGTCTTTGCTGGGCGGTGCTTGGGGCCGTGATCGTCGTTTTGGTGGCGATTTTTCTCGCTCCGAACCTGACATTCGACAATTATCGCTTTCTGTGGAACCCTGATATCGCTAAAATCGGCACTAATCGCATGGACCTGATGCCATCGATCTGGTCGGCGCTCGGCACGTCGCTGGTGTTTGCGATTTCCCAGACGGCCATCGTCACACTCGTCGCCACGCCCGCGGCCTACGCGCTGTCACGGTTCGCCTTTGCGGGGCGCGAAAACATTCTGCGCGGCCTGCTTCTGCTGCATGCCTTTCCGGCGCTGGCGCTCACCGTCGCGATCTTCATCCAGCTGTACTATATGGGCCTGCTCAACAATTTGGTCGGTGTCGTGCTGGTGTTGAGTGCGCTGGAAATGCCGTTTGCGATCTTCGTCCTTAAAGGGTTCTTTGACGGCGTGCCATGGGACATCGAGATGAGCGCGGTCACAGATGGCGCAACGCGCTTCCAGGCGTTTCGCATGGTGATCCTGCCGCAGATCCGCGGTGGCCTGATTGCGGTCGCCACCTTTACCTTTCTCAGAGGCTGGGAAGAATATGTCTTCGTCCAGACGCTGCTGATCGAAAAGAACCAGATGACGATGAGCCTCTACCTGTTCTTCGTCGCGCAGGATCATATCGGCGCGGACTACGGCATGATCGCCGCCGTCGGCATCGTCTATCTCCTGCCTGTGCTGGTCCTTTACACCTTCACCCAGAAGTACATCACGCAAATGAGCTTCGGCGGGATCAAAGGATAACCGAAATGGCCAAGATCACTCTCGACAACATCACCAAAAGCTGGGGCGAGACCCAGGTCCTGAAGCCGATGAGCTTGACCATAGAGGATGGCGAGTTGGTCGCCATCCTTGGACCTTCCGGCTGCGGGAAATCGACGACGCTGTTTCTGCTCGCCGGTCTGTATGCGCCGACATCCGGGCAGATCACCTTCGACGGACACATCGTCAACCGCGTCGACGCCCGCGATCGCAATGTCGGCATCGTCTTTCAGTCCTATGCGCTCTATCCAAACCTGACGGTGCGCGAAAACATCGCTTTTCCGCTTCGCTTCAAAACCATGCGCAAGGACGAGATTGCCAGGCGTGTCGAAGAGGCAGCAAGCCTTGTCCAGATCAGCTCCCTGCTTGACCGCCGTCCCTCGCAGCTTTCCGGCGGCCAGCAGCAGCGTGTGGCCTTAGCCCGTGCGCTGGTGAAGGAACCGAATATCCTTTTGCTCGACGAACCGCTTTCCAATCTCGACGCGACCCTGCGCATCACCATGCGGGCCGAGTTGAAAAGCATACAGAAGCGGCTCGGCTTTACCACGCTGATCGTCACCCATGACCAGATCGAGGCGATCACCATGGCAGATCGGATCATCTGCATGAACAATGGCGAGATCGCGCAGGTTGGCACGCCGGATGATCTCTATCGCCGCCCCAGCAATCTGTTCGTGGCAGGCTTTATCGGCACGCCGCCGATGAACCTTCTCAAGGGGCATGCCATGGGGTGCCGATTGCGTATCGGCGAGGCATCCGTGGCGCTCACGGCGCAGTGCGAAGGGGAGGTGACGCTCGGTCTGAGGCCCGAAGACATCACACTTGTTTCGCATGCAGATGCGCTGCTCGGTGGGGACATTATCAGCGTGGAGCCTATGGGGCGTGAAGTGTTCTACACGATCGACACGCCCGCAGGCGTCATCCATGCGCTGGAATATGGCGAAGCCGTGCGGCATGCGCCCGGCACCAGGGTCGGCATCGTCTGTAAGCCGGAACACACGCTTTTGTTCAACGCCTCCGGCAATCGTATCGTTGATCTCAACGCCAGGTTTTTGCATCATTCCGACATAAGGGCGAAAGCACTCGAGCCGGCAAACTGACAGGATTTTTCAATGACCAAAATCGTATCCCATCGCGGGGCCAACCGGTTTGCGCCGGAAAATACCTTTGCGGCAGCCGATCTTGCCCTCCAGCAAGGGGCAGACTACATTGAGCTTGATGTGCGAGAGAGTGCTGACGGTGTGCTCTACGTCTTCCACGACGAAACCTTGGACCGCACCACCAATGGCACCGGCCCGATCGGCCATGCAATGTCGGACGAAATCGACACTCTGGACGCAGGAAGCTGGTTCTCCCTCGCCTTCAAGGGCGCGGTCGTGCCAAGGCTTGATGCCTATCTCCAGCATCTGCGTGGCCGCGCTGGCGTCTATATCGAGCTGAAATATTGCGATCCGGCCAAGGTGGTTGCATTGGTGCGAAGCCTCGGCATGGTGCGCGACACATTCTATTTTTCGTTTTCCGAAGACATGCGCCGTGATCTGCAATTGATCGCGCCGGAATTCCGTAAGATGATGACGCTCAATATTGCCAAGTCGCCGTCTCTGGTCGGTGCCGTCCATCATGCCACGATCATCGAGATGACTGTTGAGCAAATGCGGCGGCCGGGTCTGTTGAATGCATGCCGCAAAGCCGGGCTTGAGGTGATGATCTATTACGGAGGGGACGACAGGGCCATTCACCGCGAAATCGCCAAAGCCGGTGTCGATTACATCAATCTTGACCGTCCGGACCTGTTTGAGGCCGCCCGTTGCGAACGTCAGGAAGCTGCCGCCTGATGCAGATCGCAGTTGTCGCCGATGTCCATTTGCATGATTTGTACGGCGGGTATGGCATGGTGGAGGAGGGCGGTGGACTTGCCCTTCGCACGCTGGCGGATACCATGGCGTCAACCCGCGTGTTCAACGAGAGCCATGCTGCCTTTCGAGCTGTGCTTGACGATATCGTTCGGCGCGGCATCCGCGATGTCGTGCTTCTCGGCGATTATTCCGATGATGGCCAGGTTGACGCGGTTGCAGCCGTCAAACGCCTTCTTTCCGACTATGAAGACAGACACGGCCTGCGGTTTTTCGCAACCTTCGGCAATCATGATTGTTACGGACCGGCGCCGCGTCATCTGGCCAAGCTGCTGACGCAGGCAGATGGGCTTGATCCTCTGTTGGTGACGAGTGATGAACGTGCTCTGGCACCGGCAATCGTCTGCCCGGGGATGCGTGGCATGTCGACAGCTGAGGCTGTGGAGGCCATGGCACCCTATGGCGTCACGCGCCCCGCCACCATTCTCCATTGGGAGTCTCCTTATGACACTCTGGAGGACGGTGCGCCCCGACACTTGCCAACCGACGAGTGCGTGCATCTTGACGCATCTTATCTTGTCGAGCCGCAGGAAGGGCTCTGGCTTTTGATGCTGGACGCCAATGTTTTTCACAAAATTGGCGATATCTGGCAGGTGAGGGCGGATGCCGCATGGGATCATGTTCTGGCGGAACGGCCCTCTCTCCTGACATGGATAGAGGATGTAGCTGAACGTGCCAGCCGTTTGGCTAAGACCTTGCTGGCTTTTTCCCATTACCCGGCCTTGCCTTTGGCATTGGCGGGAGAAGGAAACAGCGTGCGGGCGGCGAGTACGCCGGACTGGTCGAAGCGTATGCCATCGCCTGAAAGTGGCCGGCGTCTCGCTCGTGCCGGGCTTCGATTGCATTTCAGTGGCCATATGCATGTCGCCGGGCGGGTTGAACTGGAGGGTCTCGTCAACATCGCCGTGCCGTCGCCCGTCGCCTATCCCGGTGGATACGCTATCGTCACATGTGGCGCCAGGCAGATTGACGTAGAGATCGCCCAGCTTGAAGACGTCTCGGGTTTCGACGCCGCGTTCCCGGCCTATGAGGTCCAGTCCGGTGATAAAAACAGCGCATGTTTGGCCAAGGTGCTTGATTGCGGGACCTATGCAGAGTTTCTGCGGGTCCATTTGCAAAATCTGATCGAAGCGAAACATATTCCCGATGATTGGCCACCTGAGTTTCAGGCATGCCTCGACGTGCCGATAGGGCGCATATTCCATGAAGATGCCGGTCTGGAAGGCCTTAACGTCGGATACTCGGAGGTTATGTCCCAGCCGTTTCGGCAGATGGTCGAGGATTATTACCTCTTCCGGGCTGCCGGACGACATGCCTTGGGAGACATTCCGGCAGAGAGGGTGGCGTTCTACCGCGATCTCGCCAAGCATCTCAGTTCGCAAGAGCGTGTTGGGACCGGAATGTCCGGAAAGATTGCCAAATTTCTGGAATTATTCGCCGCTTGCACACATTTTGATAGCTGGCTGGATGCGTGATTGCGTCGTCAACGAGAGAAACCAGAATATGGCGGGTTCAATCAGAGCCTACCGTCCCACTCCATTGACTCCGGACATTTCCTTTCGATCAGGATGACCAGGAGGAAACCATGCCATATGAATCATCGGCGGCTGTGCCTGGACGACCTGAAACCCAAGCCGCTGGTACATAGGAAAGCCGTTTGAACCAAAGACCGGCGTTGAAAGCGTCAGTGGAATGTTGCCGTTCAAAGCAGCCGCCTGCAACCCTCTGATGACATTGGAGCCTATTCCTGCGCCTCTGGCCTGCTTTAAAACCTGCAACTCGGAAATCCGCCAATCTGCATATCCCAGGTCGATGATGGTGCGTCCGACTGCGGAACCAAGCCGCTCAATGATAAAGTCGAGATGATCGGGATAGACGCTTTCAACACCGGTACGCATGGTCTTGAATTGCTGTTCATAGAGATCACGAATAAAATCGGGTTTTCCTTCCGCCCATGCGAGCCAGGGGCGGGTTTCGATAAACAGTTTGAAAATCAGATCCTGATCGCTCGGCCGAACAAGACGCAAATTCAAACCGTTTCCGAATGCGAAAGAGCCGGTAAAACCATTCATATATGTCTCGTCCACCTCACCACGATCAATTGAAAGCAACTTCCAAACGGATAACGCCGGGCTGAGGGCTGAGGATACGCTCAATATACGCAAACCCGATCTTATCCAGACTGCGATGCTCGATGACGTAGTCTCCGCTTTGAATCTCGGGAAAAGCGTTGTGCTGGACGCAGAGAAAAAGGCTGAAAGCCGTTCGCGCTGCTCCCGGTGCGGTACTGGCAGGATATTCGACAACCTTGGCCAACACCGCGTTGATCACTGTCTCCTGCGCGGTCAGTGTGAAATCGTCGCCGATATAGGGCGTGAATTTTGCTGCATTCAGAATGAGACCAGTCATTGACGAACCGGGTAGAGGCCTTGAACGCAGAAAATGAAGTTGATCGCCAGGTAAGGAGGCCTGGCGTCAATCGCCGCACCGGCGCCAAATGGCTGCACGGCGACAGCTCCGCCAGTTATCGCATTGGTGGCAATGCTCTGCGCCGCCGTCGGCGCATTTCCGGAAATCGCAACGCTGCTACTATCGAGGGTGATCGGGGCGCTTGAAGCAGCGCCGTAGATCCTTGTCGCAGCCGTATTTCCACCTGCAAGGGCAGAGCCCGTCGTTGGCAACTGAGACGTTCCCGCAGCGGGGCTTGCCTTCAAGGTTGCAGTCTGGCTTCCTGTCTGCGCGGGTATATTCACTGTTGCCTGGCCAGTGGGCGTAAAGACAGCTGCATGGGTATGGGCAGGAATCTGGCTCGAATTCAACGAAATGGTGTCGTTTCCGCCTTTGCTACCAATCCCGTAATCGGGGCTGGTGGGCAAGCGTTGTCCATATCCAATGGGCATTTTGCCGCGCAGGTCCGGTAGGTTAAAATAGGTTTGCTGGTCGCCACCGTAATAATTTGAAACAAGAGAATAAACGGCAGTATATTGATTTACCGTCAGTTTTTGACCCCAGCACATGAGCCAGCCTTCGGTCGCATAATTGAAGCCTACCGGCAAAATAGTCGCAAGATATGCATCCATAATAATCCTCCATGGGGACCGGAACATCGCTGATCAACGGCCGATTCGGGCTGATGAGATTTGAGCATATTTATTAACTTTAACTTAGTAAAATAAACTATTGCAATTTTTTGAGGGAGCTCGCAAGGACAAATTTCGAAAGCATCATCCCATGTCTGCTTCTGCCGAAAACTCTACCTAGGCGTTTAGAGCGATGTGTTTTAGCCACAGTCGAGACAAAACAGTGGAGGACATCGACTCTTCGCATTTGATGAGATTGTCATTCAACCAACGCTCGAATAATGCTCGAATGACGGGCGTCTTGTGGTGAGCGCTCGCTTTAGGGGCGGTATATCTTTGTTCGTCAAACGACAAGATTGATTATCGCTGCCTTGATTGAGCAGGGGTTTAGATAAGCATGCAATGCGGTAAATCGTTTCGTGTCACGCCTGCTCTGGCAAAGACAAAAAAGGCGGCATGGACTTGGCTCAAGCGATCAGCTAACGCCGTCTTCCGGGCTTTCATCGGCATCCTCACCATCCTGATTACCGGCTTGAGCTTTGCGACGGCGGCCAATGCCGCACTTTCAGCGTCATGCAGCCAAGTCAATTCAGACTTCAGCTCACCACGCTATCTCACCAATACCGACAACTTTTCCCCTGATTATCAAGGCTTGAGCGCTGGAGAGTATATCTCCTGGAGCTTTTCCACTACTGGAACAGCAGCTGGCGGCACCTCATCGGCAATTGTCATATACAGCGACAATTATAACAATCTTCTCGTCAACGAGAGTAATCTTGGTGGAAATATCAATAAATCCGGCAATTTTACAGCCAGTGCTTCGGTAGACAATCTACAGATGATCCTTGATGTCACTCAGGATTCATCAGCTAGTCCTTCCAATTACAACACACTCACATTCAGTGCCGCGTGTTACGCTAGTGCGCCGACTGTTCCCGGTGCGCCGACAATCGGAACGGCCACACCTGGTAACGCCCAAGCCACGGTATCCTTCACCGCCCCGGCCAGCAATGGTGGCGCGGCGATCACCAGCTATACCGTGACGGCAAGCCCGGGTGGGGCGACGGCAAGCGGATCGGCAAGCCCGATTACCGTGACTGGCCTGACCAATGGTACGGCCTATACATTTACCGTCACCGCCACCAACAGCATCGGAACCGGTGCGGCTTCGGCAGCAACGAGCGCGGTCACCCCGACAGCGCCAACCTTTACCTTCTCCCCGGCTTCCGGCTCTTTGACAGCGGCAACCGTGGGGACAGCCTATAGCGAGACAATCACCGCTTCAGGTGGAACGTCGCCCTATACCTATGCAGTCACATCGGGGACACTTCCCGCCGGTTTGAGCCTCAACACGACGACCGGGGAGATTTCCGGCACACCGACGACGGCCGGAAGCGCCAGCTTCACCATCTCAGCCACGGATGCCAATAGTGCGACGAGCTCGGCAAGTTATTCCCTTGCCGTAGCCGCAGGCCTTCCTGGTGCGCCGACAATCGGAACGGCTACAGCTGGCAACAGCCAGGCCACGGTGTCCTTCACCGCCCCGGCCAGCAATGGCGGCGCGGCAATCACCAGCTATACCGTGACAGCAAGCCCGGGTGGCGCGACGGCAAGCGGCTCGGCAAGCCCGATCACCGTGACCGGCCTGACCAATGGCACGGCCTATACGTTTACCGTCACCGCCACCAACAGTGCCGGAACCGGTGCGGCTTCGGCGGCAACGAGCGCAGTCACCCCGACAGCGCCAACCTTTACCTTTTCGCCTGCCTCCGGCGCTTTGACAGCGGCAACCGCGGGGACGGCCTATAGCGAGACAGTCACCGCTTCGGGCGGAACGTCGCCCTATAGCTATGCAGTCACATCAGGGACACTTCCCGCCGGTTTGAGCCTCAACACATCGACCGGCGAGATCTCCGGCACGCCAACAGCCGCAGCCAATACTAGCTTCACCGTCACAGCCACCGATGCCAATAGCGCAACGGGATCGGCGAGCTATTCGCTTGCCGTGGCAGCAGACCTTCCAGGCGCACCGACGATTGGGACGGCGTCCGCCGGAGATACCCAGGCGACCGTTTCGTTTACCGCTCCGGCCAACGATGGTGGCGCGGCGATCACCAGCTATACCGTGACGGCAAGTCCGGGCGGCGCAACGGCAAGCGGATCAGCAAGCCCGATCACCGTGACCGGCCTCACCAATGGCACGGCCTATACGTTTACAGTGACCGCCACCAACAGTGCCGGAACCGGTGCGGCTTCGGCGGCAACGAGCGCGGTCACCCCAACAGCGCCAACCTTTACCTTTTCGCCTGCCTCCGGCGCTTTGACAGCGGCAACCGTGGGGACGGCCTATAGCGAGACAGTCACCGCTTCGGGCGGAACGTCGCCCTATAGTTATGCAGTCACATCAGGGACACTTCCCGCCGGTTTGAGCCTCAACACATCGACCGGCGAGATCTCCGGCACGCCAACAGCCGCTGCCAATACCAGCTTCACCATCACAGCCACCGATGCCAATAGCGCAACGGGATCGGCGAGCTATTCGCTTGCCGTGGCAGCAGACCTTCCGGGCGCACCGACGATTGGGACGGCATCCGCCGGTGATACCCAGGCGACCGTTTCGTTTATCGCCCCGGCCAGCGATGGTGGCGCGGCGATCACCAGCTATACCGTGACGGCAAGTCCGGGCGGCGCAACGGCAAGCGGCTCGGCAAGCCCGATCACGGTGACCGGCCTCACCAATGGCACGGCCTATACGTTTACCGTGACCGCGACCAACAGTGCCGGAACCGGGACGGCTTCGGTCGCTTCGAACTCGGTCACCCCGTCTGCCGTTCTCCAGGCCCCGGTTGCCAACGCCGTCTCCGAAACAGTTGCGGCCAATTCGTCGGCCAGCGCAGTTACGCTGAACATTACCGGCGGCACGGCCTCTTCCGTTGCGGTCGCCTCAGCGGCATCGCATGGAACGGCCACAGCCTCCGGCACGTCGATCACCTATATGCCGACGCCGGGCTATTCCGGCTCCGACAGCTTTACGTATACTGCCACCAATGCCACAGGAACATCCTCGCCAGCTACGGTGACCATAACGGTCACAGTGCCAACCCTGGTCCTCTCGCCCTCGGCTGGTACCCTTGCAGCAGGCACGGTTGGTGCGGCCTATAGCCAAACCATTGCGGTCTCCGGTGGCGCAGAGCCGTATGATTACGAATTCCTGTCTGGATCCTTGCCAGCCGGCCTGTCCGTAACGTCAAGCGGCGCCGCCGCTGCCAGGGTTCTCTCCGGCTCGCCGTCGGCTGCCGGAACGAGTAACTTCACGGTTAAAATTACCGATGCATATGGCGCAACGGTCACCGCATCTTATTCCATCACCATCAATGCAGCAGCGCCAATCGCCAATGCGCTGTCGGCAACGGTGACGGCAAACTCTGCGGATAACGTTCTGGCACCCTCCATCACCGGTGGTGCCGCGACGTCGGTTGCCATTGCCTCCTCGCCAAGCCATGGGGCAGCAACGGTATCCGGCACCACCCTTATCTATACGCCAACGGCTGGCTACTCTGGCTCAGACAGTTTTACCTACACGGCAACCAATGCCACGGGAACATCCTCGCCAGCCACGGTGACCGTCACCGTCACAGACCCGACCTTCACCCTATCGCCGGCCTCCGGCACATTGACAGCGGCAACCGTGGGAACGGCCTATAGCGAGACGGTCACCGCTTCGGGTGGCACGTCTCCCTATAGCTATGCCGTCAGTTCCGGCACGCTTCCATCTGGTCTGACGTTGAACACTGCGACCGGCTCGATTTCCGGCACGCCGACGACCGCTGCCAATACCAGCTTCACCATCACGGCCACCGATGCCAACGGCGCCACAGGATCGGCAAGCTATTCGCTTGCCGTCACGGAGCCATCGGTAACGCTGACTCTGTCTCCTTCTTCAGGAACGCTCACCACGGCAACAGTGGGCACGGCCTATAGCCAGTCCGTCACGACAACCAGTGGTACCGCTCCTTATACCTACGCTGGAACCGGCCTGCCGGATGGCCTTGTCCTTGATACGAGTACCGGAACCATCAGCGGAACGCCGACGACGGCAGGAAGCTATGCTGTCGCTGTGACGGTCACCGATAGCGCGTCGCCCGCCAATAATGGCTCGGGCAACTATACGCTGACGGTTAACGCCGCGGCATCCATCGCCTTCTCGCCGGCTGGCGGAGCGCTAAAAGAAGCCATGGCGGGCGAGGCTTATAGCCAGCAGATATCGGCAACAGGCGGAACGGGATCGCTGATCTACAGCCTAGCCTCTGGAAGCCTGCCGAAAGGCATGGTGCTGAATATCTCGACCGGTGCGCTCAATGGTCCGCTCGATGCGGGGACGGAAGGCGACTATTCCTTTTCCATCCAGGCCCGTGACAGCAATGGTGTGACCGGTGCGGCAAGCTATACTGTCAAAGTGACCACGCGCGCGGTAACTGTGGCGGATCATGTGGTCGAGGTTCCCGCAGGCTCCACGCCGAATAACGTCTATCTCAACAAAGACGCCACCGGGGGCCCGTTTACCGAGGCCGATATTGTCTCCGTCGAGCCTCCCGAGGCAGGGACGGCGACCCTTATTCAAGGTGAGGTTGCAGCCGTCTCTTCAGCTTCGCCTGTCGGCTGGTATTTGAAATTCACCCCGAACCCCGCCTATTCAGGACAAGCCCGCATCAGCTATCGCCTTGCCAGTTCGCTTGGAAATTCCAACACGGGCACTGTCACCTACAACATCAATTATAATGCCGAGCAGGTCGCAACGGATATCGACAACCTCGTACACAGCTTCGTAGAGACCCGCCAAAACCTGATCTCCTCTGCGATCAAGGTGCCAGGCCTGATGGAACGAGGCAGAATGGCCAGGGCGACGACCCCGGTGACAACCAAAATGTCTCCTTCCGCGCAGGGAATGACATTCGGCTTTTCCACCAGTCTTGCACAGATGGAATCGGCCCGTGACAGTGCTGACGGCATTGCTGGCGGCTATTCTTCGCCGTTCAATATCTGGATTGATGGCGTCTTTTTGGCCCATAACGACAAGGATACCAATGGCAGCAAGTGGGGGAGCTTTGCCATGATCAACATGGGAGCCGACTATCTGCTGACCGACAAGGCGCTGCTGGGTCTTTCGTTTCACTACGACCGGATGACGGACCCGACGGATGAGGACGCCACGCTGACCGGCAATGGCTGGCTGGCTGGCCCCTATACCTCTTTCGAAGTAAGCAAAGGCCTGTTCTGGGATGCAAGCCTGCTTTATGGCGGGTCCTCAAACACCATCGATACCCAGCTCTGGGATGGCAATTTTGAGACCCGGCGCTGGATGTTGGATACGTCCATCAAGGGAAAATGGGCTTTAGACGAAGCGACCGTGGTGACACCGAAGCTAAGAGCGGTTTATTTTTCCGAAACCGTCGACGATTACGCCGTGGAAAACAGCTCCGGCGACACGATCGATCTGGACGGTTTTACCTCGGAGCAGTTCAGGGTGAGCCTCGGCGCTGAAATCGCCCGTTCCTTTACGCTTGCAAGCGGCTCGACCCTGACGCCAAAACTTGGTCTCACCACCGGCTTTTCTGGCCTTGACGGCTCCGGTTTGTTCGGATCGGTCACGGCTGGGGCATCACTGCAAACCTCCGAGGCTTGGGCGATTGAAGGCAATCTTCTGTTCAATATTGAAGGTGAGGGTGAAAAATCGGTCGGTGCGAAAGTCGGATTGTCGCGGAAATTTTGACGCAAGTCAGAGAGACAGGATTTTGAGCTGAGCATGGCTGCGGATAGCCAGTCTCGGCTCATTATCCGCTGTCGCGTTGGTTTGAAACAGCATTGGTTTGCCGGGTCAGGCAGTAATTTACCGCCCTCTCATAGGCCGTAGAGAGCTGTTGTTTGGATGACGGGGCAGGCTCAGCGATACCCTGATTTGTCAGATGACCGATGGGTGTCAGCACTTTTTACTAGGGGGTTGAGGGGCGCTGACGGAGGGCCGTCATTCAAGGCAAGGATAGCTTTAAGTTGCTTATTTTATAAATATTCTTCTTATAAGTGTAATTTGTTGGCAATTGAGGAGGAAAGCGCCATGGATCACATGAAATCATCTGCTGAGAGTAACGCGCCAAAGGTCGGTGACACGGTCATCGTGCGCGCCGCAATCCATCCAGCCATCGGCATTGCCCGTATTGGTGATGCCAAAACAGAATATTTCATCGGCCCCGAAGTTACCGATGCCCCTCCGGAAAATGCACCGCCGCCATCATTTTACCGAGACAAGACGGGCGCCATCAAGCGGCAGGCTGCCCGGTTTCGTATCTATGGCTATAATGCTGCCGGCGATGTCGTCAGCGAACTGACCAGCGGCAATGCCGATATCCATTGGACTGTGCATGTCGCCAATCGTAAAGCGCAATGGTACCAGTTCCAGTATGCTCTGGATATTCCAGAGGCAATCAATGCGCCTGACAATGCCTTTCCCCTGCGCAATCCAAAAGTCATGGATCGTTCGACCCTTGCCATCGATCCCGGCCCCCGCAGCATTTCAGGCTGCGATGTATCTGGACCGGCCTATGCCTTCGACACTGGCACCTTCAAGGCGGCCGCCGCCGAGCCGGTTGTCGTGCCGCTGGGTGAACTCAAGACGGATGCGGAAGGGCGACTGATCTTCCTGGGTGGGCATGGTAAATCGGCCTCGCCGACCAATGCCCCGGTCTTTGATCCGGCTAACCCGCCGAGCTTCAACAATGCCAATGATTGGTATGACGATACGTCCGACGGCCCTGTGATGGCGCAGGTTTCCATCAATGGTCAATCGATCCCGGTGGAATCGGCCTGGGTGGTGGTGGCTCCGCCAAATTACGCGCCCGACATCATCAGTTGGCGCACGATGTATGACCTGATGTGCGATGTATCGGTTCAGGCGGGCTGGATGCCGATGCCCAGTGAACCATCCTTTACGCAAGACATCCTGCCGATATTGCAGCGTCTCAGCAATCTGCAATGGGTCAACAAGGGCTTTGCGGCTTATTTCGGCAAAGGCTGCCCGCTGGATTTCAATAATCCCGATCTGCTTGCCAAGCTGTCGCAGAAACCGGCAGGGTTGAGGGATGGCGATGATCCCTACGGCGAATTGCGCCGCGCACTGTTCAACAGTTTCCGCCCGTCGGCGCCTATTGTGGCCGAGCCGGTGCAATGGCCGCATGTGCAGCCTTGGATCTATGGAGATGCTTTCGGCAGTTTCTCCGAAACTGGCCCCGGCAACATGCTGACCATGACGGGTCTGCAAGAAGCCATTCTGCGCAAATGGGTGGGAGGCAGCTTTATCGACGACTGGCCGGAGGCGATAAAACCGGTCTCGAAGATTGAAGAGGTTCCGCTTGCTGGGCAGCCACATATGCTGGATAAGGCCGCCTTGCATTATTGCCTCTCCGACACATTCCATCCGGGCTGCGAGATGACCTGGCCAATGCGCCACGCCAGTCTTTACTCCGCCCCCTTCCGCATCCGTCTGCGTCCTGCCAGTACCCCTGAGCCGGACTATGGATCGACCATGACGCCCATTCTGGTGGAAAAGGTTGGCGGACCGCTCTACGCCCAGCCGCCGGGCGGCATTACCCGTTGGATGGCCATACCCTGGCAGGGCGACACGGCTTTCTGCCGCTCGGGTTACGATCCAGAATTTGATCCTTATTTGCCGACTTTCTGGGCGGCGCGCGTGCCCAATCAGGTGCTGAGCGAGGAGGATTACAACAAGGTCATCGACACCTCCCTGCCACGCGCGGAGCGTCTTGCGGCCTATAGCCGCCGCGTCAACTGGCTGCGTGCAATCATGAACCACGATACGGCGCAGGTCATGATGGATATGATCGCGGAATTCGGGCAGCTCGGCATTGTCGAGGCACGGCCGGGCGTAAAGGATGATCCTGATTTCCCCGAGTATATCTATGTCGAGACATTGGCCGTCAGCAAACTCAAGCATGCCGCCGATCATGCGGTTCGCTTGCTTGCAGAGGCTCCGCAGCCGCTGACCAAGCTGGAAAAGGCCGGTTGGGCAAGCCGCGAGCAGTTTGAAGCGTTTCGGGCTGTCCGTGTTCAAAAGCGTTAAAAATCAGGAGCCAACGGCCCCGCCGGAGGGCGGCGGGGCTGTGTTCGATATTGTTGTGGCCGGGGCGGGACCGGCAGGGGCCATTGCCGCCCGTCACCTTGCTCGCGCAGGCCGGTCTGTCGTCATGCTCGACCGGCTGCGTTCCCATACACCGCGTCTAGGCGAAACATTGCCGGGCGCGGCGCAAAGGCTTTTGGTTCAGCAGGGTCTTGCCGATCTTGCCGTGCCAGGGCCGCACCATGCTCCGGTTGGCGGCGGCCTGACGGTCTGGGGCGATGAGCATGTGGTGGCAAGCGATACTTTGCGTGATCCCTATGGGCCTGGTCTGCGCCTGGATCGTGCCCAGTTCGATGCGGATCTTCGCAATGCCAGCCTTGAAGCCAATGGCCTTTGGTGGAAGGTGAATGTCAGCGACATCAAAAGGCAAGACGGGTTGTGGGTGATCGGGCTGGATGACGGGCGTATCATCCGCGCTCCCTATATTATCGATGCGACGGGGCGTTCGGCGCGGATTGTCCGCCTGCTTAGTGTTGCACAGCAACGCGGGGCTGCGCTGGTCTCTCTATATCAAGTCGCAAAGCCCCAAAAAAATGCTGATCTGGAGCGGACGCTGATCGAGGCCACGCCTGATGGCTGGATTTATGCGGGCCGGCTTGCAAATGGCTTTTGGGCCGTTGGCTATCACACATCGCCCCAGGAGGCTGTGCGGCTGCGGCGATTGCCCGATCGCCGTATTGCAATTTTTACTGAAGCGCCCCATTTGACCTCCTGTCTGGGGGCGCTGGAATGGGAGGGGCCGGTCTTTGCCCGTGATGCCCGCAGTCTGAGCGCCATCGCACCGTGCGGTGAAGGTTGGTATGCTGTCGGGGATGCCGCCCTGGCTTTTGATCCGATTGCAGGCCAAGGCCTGTTCAATGCCCTTCGCACTGGAATGGCAGCAGCCGAGGGCATTCTTGCTTCTTCAGCGACGGGCTTGTCGTCTTACACGCAGGAACTGGCGCGCGTCCGGGCAATCTATAGCACCCGGCGGCAAAGCCTCTATTGCTCTGAAAGCCGTTGGCTGGAAAATGATTTCTGGAGAGTGCAGCAAGATCGGGAGACTGGACCTATTGATGTGGCTCGCCAACGCATCGCCACATGAAGGGCTGCCAAGCGGGTTTTACTCCCCTTGAGATTTTGCAATCTGTTTGGGCGGCACATTTCCATTTCTCTCGACCCGGTCACGGTGAAGCGCCGCACGGGCCAGCATCATCAGCGTGACTGGTGTTGTGACCGTAACGAAAATGCCGATCAGGATTTCATGGATCGCCAGGCGCGACGATGCAATTGAAAAAAAGATCATCGATCCAAGCATGATCCCACCGACGCCCCAGCTGGTTCCAAGCGTTGGCGCGTGGATGCGCTCATAGAAGGTTGGCAAGCGCAGGAATCCGATTGCGCCAATCAGCGCCAGCGTCGCGCCAACCAGCAGGAAAAAGGCAATGCAGATGGCGGCCCAGACCGGAATATCCGTTGCGGAATAGATCATTCGATCACCTCCCCACGCATCAGAAATTTACCCAGGGCTACGGAGGCCACAAATCCCAACATGCCGATCACCAGGGCGGCTTCAAAATAAATCACCCGGCCCGTGCCGATACCGAAAGTCACCAGGAGCAACATGGCATTGATGTAGAACGTGTCGAGGCCGATGATCCGGTCCTGAGCGCGGGGTCCGATGAACATTCGCACCGAAACGATAGCCATGGAGGCGACGAGCATCAATTGGGCGAGCGAGACGGCGCTGAAGAGAATAATTGCACTCATGCGAATATCTCCAATAGCAGTTTTTCGTAGCGGTTCTTGATCGTATCGCGCCAGACGGATTCGTCTTTGATATCGAGCACATGAAGAAGCACGGAATTGTCGTTGGAATCATATTCAAGCCAGGCCGAACCCGGTGTGCTTGTCAGGATCACCGCCAGCACTGCTAGTGCGAATTGGCTCTTGATTTCCAGCTGAATAATCACAAATCCCGGATCGTGCTGCCGCGATCCGCTCCTGATGATGATGGCGGCCACGGCAATGTTCGACTTGGCGATATCGTAGAGCACGACAAGAAACAGCTTGGGCAGAAGATACCATTTTTTCAGGTGCGGCTTTTCAGGACGCAGCGATGCCATGGCCCAGCCTGCGAAGACAGCGACGAATATGCCCAGGATCAAATGGCCAAGGGTGAAACCATTGAGCAGCAGCCACATGACGACCAGCGACAGGGTGAGAACCGGATAGGGCAACATTACTCGCTCTCCTTTCCGGCGCTGGGCTCGATTTTAAAGGCGGGAATTTGCGTCGCATTGCGAACCGCATCGATGTAATTTGCCGGCTTGCTCAATGCGCGGATCGTCGTGTCCATATATTGCATTGCCGGTCCGGCCTGGATGGTCAGAGCGAGCGTGAGCGCCAGCAAAAACATCACGGGTACGATTTCGATGACGAGGACACGCGGAACGGTGCCTTCGATAGAGCTCCAGAACGTGCGGATGCCAGCGCGGGTCATGGAAATCAGCGCGGCGATACCCGAGAGAATGACCAGCACGATCAGCGCCCAGATCGCTATGGTCGGTGGCGACCCGATGGCACCGGTGCCCATCATCGCCGACAGCATCGCAAATTTGGCGATGAAGCCGGACAGCGGCGGCAGGCCGGAGAGCAATATTCCGCAGGCAGCAAAACAAACGCCGAGGATCGCCATGGTGCCGGGCATTGTGACGCCCTCTTCTTCATAGGGCGCCTGCTCATCCGCATCGCCATAGGCATCCATCGTCACCGCAAGAACATTGGCGCCGGCATCCTGCCCCCGTTCGACAAGCTCGATCAGCATGAAGAATGCGCTGATGGTCAGTGTCGAGCTGACAAGATAAAGCAGAGCGCCAGAGGAGACGGCCCCGTCATTGATCCCGACAACCATCAACAAGGTACCCGAAGACACTAGAACCGAAAACCCGGCCAGCCGCCCAAGGGCCTGGGAGGCGAGGACACCAATCGTCCCGAAAATAAGCGTTGCCATGCCGCCATAGAGCAGCACGCCCGCGCCAAAGCCCGCCGATGGGCCTTCCCCGAACAACAGCATGGTCAGCCGCAGGATGACATAGATCCCGAGCTTGCTCATGATGGCGAAAATGCCGGCCACGGGAGCCGCCGCGGCGCTATAGGCGGTCGGTAGCCAGAAGCAGAGCGGCCACATGCCCGCCTTAATGAGGAAGACGACACCCAATATGCCAGCGCCTGCTTCCATCAACATGCGACGGTCCGGTTCCATTTCAGGAATGCGGGCCGCAAGATCGGCCATGTTGAGGGTGCCAGCCGTGCCATAAATCAAGCTGACGCCGATCAGGAACAGCAGGGCGGCGACCAGGTTGACGGCAATGTAATGCAGCCCCGCCTTGACCCGAAGCGGTCCGGACCCATGCAGCAGGAGACCATAGGATGCGGCCAGCATCACCTCGAAAAACACGAAGAGATTGAAGAGGTCTCCCGTCAGGAAAGCGCCGTTGACGCCCATCAGCAGCAGTTGGAACATGCTGTGAAAATGTGCGCCGACCGCATGCCAGCGGGCAAACGAAAACACCAGGGCCGGGATGGCGAGCAATGCCGTCAACAGCAGCATCAGGGCCGACAAACCATCCAGCACCAGCACGATGCCGAACGGCGCGGCCCAGTTGCCAACCAGATAGACGCCCTCGAAGCTGTTCGGTCCGCTCTCGATGCGAAACAGAATAATGGCGATGGCAGTCAGCACGACCGCGGAGACAAGGCTGATCATCGCCTTGGTCAGCCTTCGGCGCTCATCGACGAGCAGAAGCACCGCACTGGCAACCAACGGCACCAGCACGGGTGCAATGATCAGATGGTGGGCCCAACCATTCATTTCGGTTCGTTCCTCCCATCGACATGGTCGCTTCCCGTCAGACCGCGCGAGGCCAGCAACACCACCAGAAACAAGGCGGTCGTTGCAAAGCCGATGACGATAGCCGTTAAAACGAGCGCTTGCGGCACCGGGTCCGCCAGATGTCCAGCCCCGTCATCGCCAAGGATGGGTGGCACATTGGCCTTGACGCCGCCGACACCGAAGATGAACAGGTTCACGGCATAGGACAGCAGCGAAAGCCCGACGATTACCTGATAAGTGCGAGGACGCAGGATAAGC
Source organism: Agrobacterium vitis (assembly GCF_037039395.1). Classification (NCBI taxonomy): domain Bacteria; kingdom Pseudomonadati; phylum Pseudomonadota; class Alphaproteobacteria; order Hyphomicrobiales; family Rhizobiaceae; genus Gillisella; species Gillisella vitis. The sequence goes on from NZ_CP146244.1 coordinate 583,631, forward strand.
CAGACGCCGCAGCCGGTCATGACGCCGATGGCGATCGATAGAACAAGCTCCATCACCCTTCCTCCGATTTCGAAGCATCGATCGTGCGCAGACGATTGATGCGCAAGGACTGATGCGCGAGAGCGACGAGAATAAGAACCGTGGAGCCGACCACGAGAGAAAACACGCCGAGATCAAACAGCAGCGCCGTTGCCGCCGGGATCTTTCCAATCAACGGTAAGTCGATATAGCGGGAATGGGAGGTGAGGAAAGGATATCCCAGCAACCAGGCGCCGATGCCGGTGGCGACAGCGGTTAGCAGGCCTGCACCCATCCAGCGCAGCGGCAGAATACGGATACGATCTTCCGCCCAGCGTGTGCCACCCGCCAGATATTGCAGCAGAAACGCAATCGACAGCGTCAATCCGGCAGAAAAACCACCGCCCGGCAGGTCATGTCCACGCATGAACAGGTAGACCGACAACGTGACGATGACTGGAAACAGCCATTGCATGATGACCGAGGGAACCAGAAGATAGTCACGCACCGTATCGCCCGCCGACCGTTCCGGCCGTTCCTCATCGAAGCGGTTTTGCGCCTGCTGCTGTTCCGGCATGCCCATGCTGTCTTCGGCAGGGCGGAAGCGGCGCAAAAGCCCGTAAACCGTCAGTGCCACGACCCCGAGAACGGCGATCTCGCCCAGCGTATCGAAACCACGGAAATCCACCAGTATGACATTGACCACATTGCGGCCACCGCCCTGCGAATAGGCGTTTTCCAGGAAATAGCTGGCGATAGCATCGGGAACCGGCATGGTCATCACCGCATAGGCGGTGAACGACATGGCGACACCGCAGAGAACCGCGAGGGCAAAATCCCGAAACCGGCGAAACCTCGCCCTCAAGGTCATGGTCTCACCAAGTCCTTCGGACCGCTTGGGCAGCCAGCGCAGGCCGAGAAGGATGAGGACCGTGGTGACGATTTCGACCAGCAATTGGGTGATGGCGAGATCAGGGGCCGAGAGCCAGACGAAGGTGAGGCAGACGATAAGACCGACGCCACCGAGCATCACCAATGATGCGAGACGGTGGTATTTCGCCAGATAGGCGGTGCCGAGGGCAAGGCAGATGCCGATGGCCCAAAGGGCTGCAAACACCGGATCGGCGCCGGAATAGACAAGCGGGCGAACCTCGAAGCCTCTGAGGTAAAGAGGCAGCATTCCCGCCGCAAAACCCACTGTCACCAGCCAGCGGAGTTGCGGCTGTAGCTTGCGGGTGCCGAGACGACGTTCGGCGATACGTGCCCAGTGCCAGGAGACTTCAACGATAACGCGCTCGAAAATGCGCTGGCCTTTGAACTTGTGAAAAAACGGCGGACCATCGTGGCAGCGGGCGAAATAATCCTTCAACAGGAAATAGATCAGTCCGCCGCCGACAAGGGCGATCATGCTCATCACCAGGGGCAGATTGATGCCATGCCAGATTGCCAGACTGTATTCCGGCGTATCGGCTCTGAGAACACTGACGACGGCGACGTGAAGAAAGGGACCGATCGAGATTGCCGGGATGACGCCGACGATCAGGCAGACCAGCACAAGAAACTCGACGGGAAACCGCATCCAGCGCGGCGGCTCGTGTGGACGGGTAACCGGGAGATCCTGAGGCGGCGGGCCAAAGAACACGGTATGAATGAACCGCAGGGAATAGGCGACGCTGAAAGCGCCAGCAAGCGTAGCGACATAGGGCAGGATGATATCCAGGATCGAATCCGCATGGGTTTCAACCGCTTCGGCAAAGAACATTTCCTTGGACAGAAAACCGTTGAGAAGCGGAACGCCTGCCATGGCGGCACTGGCGACGATGGCAAGCGTTGCGGTGAACGGCATGAAACGGAACAGGCCGCTCAGCCGTCGCATGTCGCGGGTTCCCGTCTCGTGATCGATGATCCCAGCTGCCATGAAGAGCGACGCCTTGAAGGTCGCATGGTTCAGCATGTGGAAAATGGCCGCCACTGTTGCCAATGGGCTTCCCAGGCTGAGCAATGTGGTGATCAGTCCGAGATGACTGATGGTCGAATAGGCAAGCAGCCCTTTGAGATCCTGCTGGAACATCGCAAAATAGGCGCCGAGCAACAAGGTCGTGATCCCAGCCGCTCCGACGATCCAGAACCATTCATAGGTGCCTGATAGCACAGGCCAGAAACGAACCAGCAGAAACACCCCGGCTTTGACCATGGTTGCCGAATGCAGAAAGGCCGAAACCGGGGTTGGAGCGGCCATGGCGTTTGGAAGCCAGAAATGAAACGGAAACTGGGCGCTTTTCGTCAATGCGCCGAGCAATATGAACACTAGGGCGGGGACATAAAGAGAATGTTCGCGAATGACATTGCCGGAATCGAGAATGGTATCGAGATCATAGCTGCCGACGATATTGCCGAGCAGAATAAGGCCGATCAACAGGCAGAAACCGCCAATCCCGGTAATGGTCAGCGCCATTCGGGCGCCGTCGCGCGCATTAGGGTTGTTGTGCCAATAGCTGATCAGCAGGAATGAAAAGATACTTGTCAGTTCCCAGAAGACCGACAGGAGGATGACATTTCCCGAAAGCACGATGCCAAGCATCGCGCCCATGAAGGCCAGCAGAAAGGAGAAGAACCGGGGAACAGGATCTTCTTCAGACATATAATAGCGGGCATAGAGCACGACCAGAAAGCCGATGGCTGCGATCAGCATGGTGAAGATCCATGCCAGGCCATCCATCCGCAGCGTAAAATCCAGACCAAGCTGCGGCAGCCATGGCATGTTGAACTTTACGACGCCGCCATCGGCGACCGCCGGATAGAGACTTGCCGTCAGCGCCAGCGAAATGAGCATGACAATAGCGGCCGAGCCTGCCGGAAGGCGGCGAGATGGCGTATTCAGCAAAAATACAGATAAGAGACTTCCGACGAACGGCAGAAGCAACAGAACAACGAGCAGAGACGGTCCAGCTGTTATCCCAACGCATTATTTCCTTTTGATTCGAGCCCGGATTGCATACGCAGCTCAATGGATTGGCATCTAGCGATCCGCGCTTTATTGCGCTATATGATGGATATCAATCAATATGGGTGATACTTGGCGATGGGTCAAGGAAATGAGTCCAAGTTTTTAACACCAGCGCTGTGTCGCGCAGCACGCGGCCTTCTGGATTGGACGCAACAGGACCTTGCCGAGCGCGCGGGTGTCTCGCGCAGCACCATCAAGGATTACGAAAACTGTCGTCACGATCTTCATCGTGCCACCGCAGCCCAGTTGAGCCTTGCTTTGGAAGGGGGAGGTGTCGTCTTCCTTCGCCTTGATGATGGCAAAGTTGGGCTATGCTCCAAATGATAATGGAATGTATGCTGCCAGAAGGCTTTCTTCCCGATGTGCGTTAGAATTATTGCGCAAGTGGCTGGCTGACGTTTCGTTGTTCAAGCGTCTTGCATGCTATGTCCGTCCGGTTCCAGAAACGCGAAATTGCTCATTTTATAATCGCCCCGCGTGCTTGACACATTTTTAGGCCACCCTTAACAATTTCTACCAAATGGTAAAAAAAGGGGTTCAGAATGGGTAAGCAGTTTTTGATGTCGCGTCGGTCCATACTGGCGTCGGGTATGGCTCTGGGTGTCAGCGCTTTTGCGCCATCCTTGCGGGCGGCAGCGCCGATCAAGGTGGCTGGCATTCATGGTTCGCCTGTGGAAAATGCATGGAACTCGGTGCTGCACAAGGCTTTGCAGGATGCAGCCAAGGAAGGCGTGATTGAATATGTGTTTTCCGAGGGCGTGTCCGGCACAGATTATCCGCGCGCGATGCGCGAATATGCCGAGCAGAATGCCAAATTGATCATTGGCGAAACTTTCCCCGTCGAAAAGCAGGCGCGCGAAGTTGCTGCCGATTATCCGAAGACGGCCTTTGTCATGGGCTCCAGCGGCAAGCTGTCCGGCGATAATTTTGGTGTTTTCGGCACATGGAATTTTGACGGTGCCTATCTGGCCGGGATGCTGGCTGGCAAGATGACCAAATCCAACATCGTCGGCTCTGTAGGTGCCATGCCGATCCCGGAAGTGAATATGCTGATCAACGCATTTGGCGCAGGCGTAAAAGCCGTCAACCCCAATGCCAAGCACCTTGTGACCTTCATCGGCACGTTCTTTGATCCGCCAAAAGCACGCGAAGCGGGCCTTGCCCAGATTGATGCAGGCGCAGACATTCTGTTTGGTGAACGCATTGGCACGGCAGATGCAGCCAAAGAACGCGGCATCAAATCCGTTGGCTCGTTGATCGATTACACTCCCCGTTATCCCAACACAGTGTTTGCCAACGCGCTGTGGAACTTCCGCCCAATCCTCAATGCCGCTCTGGCCGATGTTGCAGCCGGTAAACCAACCGGCCGCGATTACACCGCCTATGGCCTGATGAAGGAAGGTGGCAGCGACATTGTTTTCGTCAAGGGTGTGGCTCCCGCTGATGCCGAAGCGGCCATGGAAGCCAAGCGCGCCGAGATCAAGGCCGGAACGTTTGAAGTGCCAAAAATCATGACCGAGCCAAAGTAAGCCAACCATGCAAGCTGATGCTACTGCTCTGGCCCAAGCAATCGCACGCGGTCGCTTGTCTGCAACCGAGGCAATGCAGGCCGCAATCTCTGCCACTGAGGCGCTCAATGATCTGGGTGCCATTGCCTATATCGATGCGGAAAAAGGCCTTGAGGCGGCGAGGACACTCGATGCCCTGCCGCTGGACGCCACGCCGCGCTCTGCCATGGCCTTTGCAGGCGTGCCAACGCTCGCCAAGGATCTGGGCGGGCCGTTTGCGGGTTTTCCGGTGGTGGCGGGATCAAGGCTCATGGCGCGCCGTGGCGGGCTGGTTGATTCCGATCTGGCGGTGCGTTTTCGAGCTGAGGGCTTTTGCGTTTTCGGCCTGACCACCAGCCCGGAATTTGGCCTTTCGCTGGCAAGCGAGCCGCAGATTGGCCCCATCTGCCGTAATCCGCTGGATAGTGCCCGCACGGCTGGCGGATCTTCTGGTGGTGCTGCGGCCGCTGTTGCTGCTGGCATTGTGGCCATTGCCCATGCCACCGATGCGGGCGGCTCCATCCGCGTGCCCGCCGCTTGCTGCGGCCTTGTTGGCCTGAAACCCAGCCGAGGGGCCATGCCCTCTGGGCCCAGCTTTGGCAATCATTTGGGCGGTATTGCCAGCGAGTTGGTCATTTCCCGATCCGTGCGCGACACGGCAACTAGCTTTTCTGTGCTCAGTGGCAATGTGAAAGGTCCATTCCCGCCATTTTCGCCCACGCCGCCAAAGGCTGGCCGCTTGCGCATCGGCATTCTCACCGACACTGGCGATCAATACGCCACCGACAGTGACCGCTTGGTGGCAATTGATGAGGCAGGGCAAGCATTGGAAGCCGATGGCCATCAGCTTGTGCCCATTGCCTTTTCACAAATCGCCCAGCCAGCGGCGGCAAGCAACGATGCCTTTGTCAATATCGTCTGTGCTAATCTCGCCGAAACGTTTTCGAAATTCAACCTTGATGCATCCAAGACCGAAACACTGACACAGGCGACCATTGAGCGCGGACTGGCACTGCCCGCCGCCCATCTCTGGCGCAGCCTTAACGCCATGGTGCTTGTCAGCCGCGATCTATGGCGGTTGTTCGAGGATGTTGATTGTCTGTTGTGCCCGATGCTGTCATCAGCACCCTTGCCAATCGGCTCTTTCCCCAGCGATCATCGCGATACCGATCTGCATTTCGACCGTATGGCGCGCTTTGCACCGCTCGCAGCCCTTGCCAATGCGTCAGGCTGCCCGGCCATCACCCTGCCATATGGAAGCGATGCTTCCGGCTTGCCACTTCCGGTGCAAATGCTGGCCCCGATGGGCAGTGAGCCGCTGCTTTTACAACTGGCGGACCGCCTTGAGCAGGACGAGCGATTCCAGCAAAGATTTCCGATTGCTGGATTTGCACCATGACCGTGCCAGTGCTCGACATCATTGGGGTCAGCAAACGGTTTGGCAGCAATCGGGCCAATGATGACATTTCGCTATCACTGGCGAAGGGCGAAATTCTGGCGCTACTGGGGGAAAACGGGGCGGGAAAAACCACCCTGATGAGCATCCTTTTTGGCCATTATGTGCCAGATACCGGCAAGGTTCTGGTGGAGGGCAAGGAGTTGCCACCCGGCAAACCGCGCGCCGCCATTCGGGCAGGCATTGGCATGGTGCATCAGCATTTTTCGCTGGCCCCAAACCTGACCGTTTTGGAAAACGTCACAACGGGAACAGAGAGCCTATGGTCCCCGCGGTCACGGCGTGCGCAGGCACGGGAAAAGCTCATGGCCATTTCCAGCCGCTTTGGCCTGAAAGTCGATCCCGATGCCCGTCTCGGTGATCTCTCGGTGGGCGAGCAGCAGCGTGTCGAAATCCTCAAGGCGCTCTACAATGATGCCCGCATTCTGGTGCTGGATGAACCGACCGCCGTTCTCACCCAAGTTGAGGCGGAAACACTGTTTGCCACCTTGAAAGACATGGCAGCACAGGGCCTGTCGCTGATTTTCATTTCCCACAAGCTGGATGAGGTGATGTCTGCCGCCGACCGGATCGTGGTGCTGCGGGGCGGGCGGCGGGTGGCGGAACGCAAGGCAGCAGATACCAGCAAGGCAGAGCTTGCCGAGCTTATGGTGGGGCGCACTGTGACCCGACCCGTGCGAGAGGCCTCCAAACCCGGTGATATTGTTCTGGAAGCAGCACACCTGAGCGTCCGCAAAGACGGGGTCGATGTGCTGAAGGCAATCGATTTCCGGCTGCGGGCTGGCGAGGTTCTCGGCATCATTGGCGTTTCCGGCAATGGTCAGGGCGCTTTGGCGCAAGTGCTCTCCGGCACCATGCCGCATACGGCTGGCAACCTTCTGGTGTTCGGCACCCCGATGGATAGTCTCTCGGTGGCAGATGCCGTGACGGCTGGCATCGGTCGCATTCCTGAAGACCGCAATAAGGAAGGCGTGATCGGCGAGATGGCGATCTGGGAAAATGCTATCCTTGAGCGCCTCCCTGCCTTTTCACGGCGCGGTCTTGTTAATCGCAAGGCGGGGATGGAATTCGCCCGCACCATCATCGAACAATTCGATGTACGCGGTGGCACGCCCGCCAGCCGCATCCGGCTGCTGTCCGGCGGCAATATGCAGAAACTTATTCTGGGCCGCAACCTCATCAATCGACCCCGTATTCTTCTGGCGGCCCAGCCCGCGCGGGGTCTGGACGAAGGGGCGGTGGCGGCGGTACATGAGCGCATTCTCGAAGCACGCAGGGCCGGAACCGCTGTGCTGCTGATTTCCGAGGATCTGGACGAGGTTATGGCGCTAGCCGACCGCATTCAGGCCATTGTTGGTGGAAAGCTCTCGCCGCCGATCAACGCGGAGGACGCCAATGCCCGCAAACTCGGCCTGATGATGGCAGGTGAATGGCAGACGGAGATGTCCCATGCGGTTTGAGCGACGCGAACATCGTCCGCTTGTGCTGGTTATCGCCACGCCGATCATGGCCATTGTCGCCGCGTTGGCGATCTCAGGCATTCTCATTGCCATAGCCGGTGCACCGGTTCTGGAAGCCTATTGGCGGATTCTCACCGGTGCTTTCGGCTCGCGACTTTCAACCACAGAAACACTGACCCGCGCGACACCCCTGATACTGACAGGTCTTTCGGCGGCAGTGGCGTTTCGGGCGCGGCTGTGGAACATTGGGGCCGAGGGCCAGCTTTATCTCGGTGCCATCACCGTTGCGGCGGCAAGTTCGCATCTTTTGGGTGATTTACCCCCAGTGATCCAGATTCCCGCCCTGCTGATCCTCGGCGCACTTGCGGGCATGGTTTTGTTGCTCCTGCCGCTTTGGCTGCGCCTGCGCTTTTCCGTGGACGAAGTGGTGACAACCCTGCTGCTCAATTTCGTTGCCGTGCTGTTTGTCTCAATGCTGATTGATACCGTGTTGAAAGACCCGATGGCTTTCGGTTGGCCGCAATCGCAATCGGTGGCCGATGCTGCCATGTTGCCAAAGCTGCTTTCGCGCTCACGCCTGCATTTGGGCCTCGTCATTGCCGTGCTGCTGGCTCTTGTGCTGCATTTTGTCCAGCAGCGTACGGTGTTTGGCATTCGCTCAAGAGCGGCTGGCCTCAACCCGGCAGGGGCCGTTTTTGCTGGCGTGCCGCTTGGCCGCACGCTGGTCACAGTTGCCTGCATTTCCGGTGGTCTTGCGGGGCTTGCAGGGGCTGTGGAAGTCATGGGCGTCAAGGGCTATGTGACGACGGACCTTTCTCCCGGCTATGGCTATTCGGGCATTGTGGTGGCCATGCTGGCCAATCTTAATCCGCTGGGCGTTGTGCTGGCGGCGCTGTTTACGGCCACCATGTTCGTCGGTGCCGACGGCATGAGCCGCGCCATGGGCATTCCCAGCTATATTGCCGATGTGACGGTGGCGCTCTCGCTACTGACCATGCTGACCGCGCTGTTTTTCACCCAATACAGGATTGTCCGATGAGTGCCATGATGGACATCCTTGTTTCAACGGGTCTTTGGGCCGCAGTCCTCAGGATTGCGACGCCACTGATTTTCGGCACGCTGGGCGCTTTATTGTGCGAACGGGCGGGCGTGCTTAATCTCGGCATCGAAGGCATTATGACGTTCGGTGCCATGATTGGCTGGTTATCGGTCTATCACGGTGCTGATCTGTGGACTGGCCTTTTGATTGCGGCACTTGCGGGCGGTGTTTTCGGCACTTTACATGCGCTTTTGACGGTCACGCTCGGACTATCCCAGCATGTCTGTGGCCTCGGGATTACGCTGTTTGCGTCCAGCTTCAGCTATTACACCTTCCGTCTGGCGGTTCCAGTCGCAGGCTCCCCGCCCACCATCGTTCCGTTCAAGCCGATAGCCATTCCGGGTCTCAGCGATCTGCCCTTTGTCGGCCCTGCCTTTTTCGTGCAGACACCGCCAACCTATCTTGCCATTCTGCTGGCGGTCATTCTCGCCTATGTCATCTTTCGCACCCCACTGGGCCTTGCCATCCGCATGACCGGCGAAAACCCCCATGCGGCGGAAGCGCAAGGAATTAACCCAATGGCGGTGCGCTACGGTGCCGTGATTGCTGGCTCGGCCCTGATGGGCATGGCCGGGGCTTTCCTGACGCTGTCGGCGTTCAACAGCTTTTTCCCCACCATGGTGCAGGGACGCGGCTGGATTTGCATTGCACTCGTGGTGTTTTCATCGTGGCGTCCGGGGCGGGCGCTGCTGGGTGCACTGCTTTTTGCATTTTTCGATGGCTTTCAACTGCGCCTGCAAACGGCGCTGGGCGGGGCAGTGCCCTACCAACTGTTTCTGATGACCCCCTACATCCTGTCCATCGCCGCCCTTGCGGTGATGGCGCGCCGCGCCCGCGTACCGCAGGCGCTGATGCAACCCTATCGGCGCGGCGAGCGCTGAGCGAAGGAAACACGCCATGTTCGATCTCATCATCCGCAATGCCAACCTGCCAGATGGCCGCAAGGGTTTCGATATTGGCCTTTCCGGCGGAAAGATCACCGCCATCGAAAAGCGGCTGGATGCTGTGTGCGGCGAGGAGATCGATGCAACGGGCCGCCTCGTTAGCCCACCCTTTTGCGATCCGCATTTTCACATGGATGCAACGCTGTCACTTGGCATGCCGCGCATGAATGTGTCAGGCACATTGCTGGAAGGCATCGCGCTCTGGGGCGAGCTGCGACCGCTGCTGACCAAGGAGGCGCTGGTTGAACGCGCCTTGCGCTACTGCGATCTCGCGGTCTCTCAAGGCCTGCTGTTTATCCGAAGCCACGTCGATACGTCCGATCCAAGACTGGTCACAGCAGAAGCTTTGATTGAGGTGCGCGAACGGGTGGCACCCTATATCCAGTTGCAGCTCGTGGCCTTTCCGCAGGATGGCTATTACCGTGCTGAAGGCGGCGTTTCCTCGCTCAACCGCGCACTGGATATGGGCATAGACATCGTCGGCGGCATTCCGCATTTCGAGCGGACGATGGATGAGGGGCGATTGTCGCTGGAGGCTCTCTGCCGTATCGCTGCCGAGCGGGGCCTGCCAGTCGATATCCATTGCGACGAGACTGACGATCCGATGTCACGCCATATCGAGACGCTGGCGGCGGAAACCATTCGCCATGGGCTGCAAGGCCGCGTGGCGGGATCGCATCTCACCTCCATGCATTCCATGGATAATTATTACGTCTCCAAGCTTATTCCGCTGATGGCGGAAGCGCAGATCAATGTCATCCCCAACCCGCTGATCAACATCATGCTCCAGGGCCGCCACGACACCTATCCGAAACGTCGCGGCATGACACGGGTGCGCGAGTTGATGGCGGCGGGCCTCAACGTCTCCTTCGGTCAGGATTGCACCATGGACCCTTGGTATTCTATGGGATCAGCCGACATGCTGGAGGTGGGCCATATGGCCATCCATGTGGCGCAGATGGGTGGGCTGGACGACAAGCGACAGATTTTTGACGCTCTCACCGTCAATTCCGCGAAAACCATGGGTCTCGAAGGCTATGGCCTAGAGATTGGCTGCAAGGCCGATCTCGTGGTGTTGCAGGCCGCTGACGTGTTTGAGGCGCTACGCCTCAAGCCCTCGCGCCTGTTCGTGGTCAAGGGCGGCAAGGTGATTTCCCGCACAGCACCCCGCATTGGAGAGCTGTTTCTGGAAGGTCGCCCTGCGGCTATTGATAGCGGGCGCGATTACGTGCCGGTTTACTGATCCGACATTGAATTGTAGCGGTAACGACGATAACCAGCCCCAAGGCCAAGCTGGCGCAGGCTGGATTCGAGATGCGGTAGCAGCGTTTCTACCGCCTGCCAGGCGTCTCGTTCCGCTGATGTTTCCGGGCGTGATAAAATGGCCTCGATTTCCGCCATCACGGCATCGCGGTCCACGGTTGTCACGCGACCGCCATCGACGACCAGTCTTCCACCAACGAAAACCTGTTCTATGGCGTGACGCCCACCGCGATGCAGCAGGGCTTCCACGGGCGGAGTGCGTGGGTTGATGGCTGGGCGGGCGATGCGGTTCATGTCCATCAGCACGATATCGGCTTGCCAGCCGGGTTCGAGGCGTCCGGTAAATCCACCGAACCCGGCAGAGGCCGCGCCATGTTCGCTGGCCATTTGCAGTACCGCGCCCGCATCCGGCCTATCGTTCCAAAGCCCGGTTTCCCGATGCAGCGCCCAGACCAGTTTCATTTCCAGCGTCATGTCGCGGTCGTCGGCAATATTCGACTGGTCGATGCCGAGGGCCACCGGAATACCACGCCGCCGCATCTCGTTGAGAGGCGCGATGCCACTGCCGAGCCTGAGGCCGGAAGAGGCATTGTGGCAGATGGTACAGCCGCAGGAGGCGATGATGTCGAGATCCTCGCCGCTCGTCCAGTTGCCGTGGCCAAGCGTCACATTGGCATCAAGGCATTGCAGTTTTTGCAGATGCTTGACCGCGCTGCGGCCATAGGTGCGCCGGGCAAATTCCGCCTGCCGCTCGGTTTCGAGAAGATGCATGTGAACCTGGCCACCAGCCGCCTTGGCCGTCTCGAAAATCGTCTGCAAGGCATCATCGCTGCACCAGTGCAGATTGGCGGGCGCCAGATTCATGCGGATATGCTGCGGGTCGTTTTTCATAAAACGATTGCGCAGGTCCTGGTAGAATTCCATCAGCCGGGCTACCGGAATATCGGCATTCGCCAGCTGTGGCGCAATCCAGTCACGCGCCTTGGCAGGCAGGCGGCTCAAGATATCGGCATCCGGCTCGTAGGACAGAATATTGCGGTCGCGGATCATGAAGCAATAGCCGAGCCGCATGCCGATTTCGCCATAGGCCGAGATGGTTGCTTCTGCCGTCTGCATCCAGCTATCCGGCGTGCCGGAAAAGCCGCTATGGATGTGCTGCACGGTGGTCGTGCCGCTTTCCAGCATTTCGATCGCCGAATAAAGCGTATCCAGCCGCTGGTCGATGCGGCGCATGGCGCGAAATTGCGGCAGCCAGAGTTCCAGTGGCGCAAAAGGCACGCCTTGCATCAGCGGCGTCACACCGAAATGGTGGTGCGCGTTGACGAGGCCCGGCATGGCAATCATCCGGCGCGAGCCAAAGCGTGGCAGGTGGTCATTGCCATAGCCGACCGCTTCCATCGGCCCGATTTGGGCAATCATCCCCTTCTCGACGCGGATACCGACATCGTGACGCATGGTCATTTTGCCATCCGCGCCAAGGCCGGTCAGCCCGGTGCCGGCCTCAAGGCCGGTCAGCACGGTGCCGGCCTCGATGATGCAATCTGCGCCGGGATTGTCCGGCATCGCAATGGCCTGTGTCATGTCCGATAGTCTCCAATCAGGCCGAGACGCCGCGCTGCGGCCACGCGACAGAGCGGGTCTGCATAGATCGTCATTTCCTGCGCTGCCGAATAGGCAAGGCTGATATCATGTTCGTCATAGCTGCTGGCTGCCGCCGCAAAAATCTCCGGCCAATCCGGTACGGGCAGCGCACGCCAGCGCGAGATCTCCTCCTCCAGCGGCAGGGTCGGAAAGTCCAGTTCACGCATCAGCGCCGCAATCGCCTGCCAGAATACCCGCAGCAGGGTGCCCTGGGTTTGCCGGTCGCAAGTGGGGCTGAGCAGGCGTATCCAATGCAGGCCTGTGACCACATGAAGGGCGGCGAAATGCTGAGTGGCCGCAAATAAGCGGATGGCGACATCAGCCATTTTTTCCATCGTATCGGAGCCGATCTCTAGCCAGTCTACAACAGGAACAAAATCCGGCAGGGCGGCAGCGTCACGCATGTTCTGCCACAGAAGATCATGAAGCGTCAGCGTGTGCATGGGGGCGATCAGCGTGACCCGGCGCAGCACTTCTGCCGGATCATCGGTGACAGGGCTTGCGCCGGTCGCAGGCGGCAGTGCCAGATAGGTCGCCGCCCAATAGGCAAGCGCAATGGCGATATCATCTTCGTTTTGGCGCAACACGCCATAGGCCGTGCGCATCAGGGCGTGGAAGGCGCTTGCCGCTACGCCTGGTGCAAGATCCGGCAGATAGTGCTTGAGCGCTGCCTCTATTCCGAGCCGGGAGACTTCAGCGGAAAAAAACAGCCGCAGATCCGGCTCCCGCTCGCGTTGACCGAGAACGGAGCGCCAGCTTGCTGCATCAAGCGGCGTGGATGGCTGGCCGAAGGGCAGCAGTTTTTTATAGCTTTTATAGTGGTTGAAAAAACGGCGCATCTGGGCAGGTGTGCCGCCAATTTCGGCCAGGGCGCAGAGCACCATGGGCGCATGGTTGGCGAAGGTACCGGTAAATTCCGATCCCCAGACGGGCATTTCGGCAAGCAGTGCCTCGACCTCCGCTGCTTTGGCTGGTGCCATCATGGTGTTCTCCTCGCTCAGCACAGGTTCGAAAAGCGCGTCTGCGATGTAAGTTGCGAAAGATCGAAGGCCTGCGTCGCAGCAATCAGGTTGACAAGTCCGTCGGCGGCACGATCAAGCACGATCTGGCCCTTCTGCGCCGTTGCATTGCTGGCATTTCCGCAGACGCCAGCCGGATGCAGATCCTGCGCCTGCCAGCCGAAACCCACGGCACCTTCTGCCGTCAACATGCTACCGGCCTCGGCAATCGCCACCGTCAGGGGGATGAAATCCTCGGCTTTGTCCATGGCCACCCGCTCCGGCGCAATTGCCAGCATCATGCTGGTTTCGATGTCGCCACCATGGATGCCGTGGTCGATTTCCTCGCGTGAAAACAGATCCTCCACCGGCGCGATGCGGAACCAGGAAAAGGAAACCGCCAACATGCCAAGCTCGATACGGATATCGCGGCAGATGATGTCCATCAGCGCCATCTGGCCGCCATGGGAATTGAACAGAATCAATTTCGCCGCACCCGCACGTTTGACGCTGCGGGCCAGATCCAGCCAGACGTGGCGCAGGGTTTCGCCGGAGATCGCCAACGTGCCGGGGAAGGCGATGTGCTCGTCGGATTTCCCGACCACCATGGGCGGCAGGAACAGGACGTCGGTGTCCGGCTGCAAGCGTTCCACCGTGCGCCGGATGATCTCCGCATTGATGGCCGCATCGACATCGACGGGCAGATGCGGGCCGTGTTGCTCGACAGCGGCGATGGGAAGCACCACCACGGTTTTTGAGAGATCCCGATCGGCAAAGGCCTGGGTTGAATGATCGACCCAGTAGAAAGACCTGATCATGATGCTTTTTCCATCATCCGTGCCGCATTTCGGGCAGCAATATCAGCTTCGAAATCATCACTGACCGGCAGGTCCTGCGAGCAATAGGCCTCCAGCCCCGGCAGGATAGCCTGTTCCTGATCCAGCAACATTCGGCGCTCGATACCGCGCACCACCCTTGGCAGCGCATAGCGATGGCCGCTGATCGAGGTGGAATGCGGGCCATGGCTGACGAAACTCGCGCTGTTGAAGGCAAAAACCCGGCTGACCCAGCTGTCTTCCGGCACCTTCGGTAGGAACGCATAATAGGGGTCGAGATAGGGCAATTGCGACAGCCGCGCATCTTCCTCTCCGGCGGGAGGCGTGAAGTGCTCACTCCAAAGCGCAACTTTTGGGGCCAGGGTTTTCAGTTCCGGGCGTGCTGAGAGATCGACATCCATGCCGGTTGCCAGCAAAAGGTGATCGAAAACCAGCACGCCATCGGGCGTTTTCACCGACACGGCGCCGTCCTTTTCAAAAACCTCCAGCCACGGTGTGGCGGGGCGCAGGGTAAAGCCCGGCAGGGCCATGGCCGTCTCAAAGGCGCGCACCGGCGGTGGCTGATCGGTACTGCGGAAAAACCGGGCGATTTGCCAGCGAGTATGGTCGGAAAGCGCCCCAAAACCACTGAGAAGCGGCGGTGCTTCCAAAGCGCGGTGCGGATTGGTGCGGGGCAGACGTGTCCGGCGAAAGCAGAGATCGACCGAGGCAGCGCCGCTGTTCAGCGCGGTGACGGCATTGTCGAAGGCTGAGGCGCCGTGACCGAGAATGCCGATCCGCTTGCCCTTCAAGCGATGGAAATCCACCGGTCCGTTGGTATGGTCATAGAACTCTGGTGGCAAAGCGTCTGAAATGAAGCGCGGCACCCGCCAGGCACCGGCACCGTCAAATCCGGTGGCCAGAACCACGGCCCGCGCCAGATGGCGCTCGACATGTCCCTGCCGCAGAGTGATGACGGCCATAAGGTCGCCTTCGGGCGACACATCCGTAACGCTTGTTTCATTGGTAATGGCAATGTCGAAAACCTCGGCATACCAGTCCAGATAGGCCTTCCAATCGGTGCGGGGGATGCGGCCCAGCGTCTGCCAGGCCTCGAGCCCATAGCGGGTTTCGAACCAGCGGCGCACCGAGAGATTGGCGACGTTGAATTCGTTGCCGACCGCCGTTTTGGGGGTGCGCAATTCTTCCATGCGGGCAAAGGTGATCCATGGCCCTTCCGCGCCAGCCGGGGCGCTGTCGAACAGGCGGATCTGCTGGACCCCATCCCATTTCAGCGCCGCCGCAATGGTGATCGCCGACTGTCCCCCGCCAACGATGGCGACATCGCAGACGGATGGGGCAGAGACGGACAGTGGCGCAAGCCAGGGAGCCGCCGGATAGGCGAGGGCGGCAAGATCGGCTCTTGCAGCGTCCTTTAAACGGGCAAGTGCTGCGACGGCGTCGGGGAGAGGGTCAAGCATGGTCTGAGGGTCCTGAAACACTGTGTTTGTGCCGATTGCGGCGATAAAGCTCGCTGGCAATGACAATCAAGGCTGTCAGCAAAAGCACCACGACCTGCATGGCGTTGAGGTCGGGCTTCAGCTCGCGCCGGAATTGCGATGCGACGATCAACGACAGCGGCTGGGTGCGACCGGCGAGAAACATCGAAATGGTCAGATCTGCGAGCGACAGGATGACACCGATGGAATAGGCCGCGCCGATGGCGCCCTTCAACTGCGGCAGCACGATACGGCGAAAACTTTGCCAGGGGGTGGCCCCCAAATCGCGAGCGGCATCTTCCAGCCGTTTGTCGAGACGGATGACGGTGGCGGCAATGATGGTGGTAGCAAACGGGATGGCGACCAATGTTTGCGCAGCGATCAGCGCACCGGCCCCGCGTCCCAGCCCTACCCAGTTCATCAGCATGGCCTGGGCAATCGACAGCACCGTTTTCGGTACCAGAAACGGCAGGACAATCAGAAAGATGAAGACCGGACGAAGGGCGAGCTTTGACGAAGCAAGGGCCAGGGCCGCGCAAAGACCGATCAAGGCCGCCAGCAGGCCAACGGGCTGTGAGATCAGGAAACTGGTCAGGAAGCCATTCAGAAAGGTCGCATTGCCGAACAGGTCTTTGTACCAGGACAGCGTGAAACCGCTTAACGGAAAAGCCATCAGGCTGGAGGCATTGAAGGAAAAAAGCGCCAGCACGATGATCGGCAGGTAGAAGAAGCCGACAGCCAAGCCAAGTGTCAGGATGATCCGCCGGTTCATTTCAAGCTCCCCTGAAGGACGGCCCGCGCCCCTTTCAGCCGCAGCAGCAGCCAGGCCATAGTGCTTGCCGTTGCAAACAGCGCAATTAACAGGCACAGCGCCAGGGCTGAGGCGAGCGGCCAGTCGAAAGCCGTGCCGAACAGGTTGTCGATCATCGTCATCGGGGTTGCGCCGGAGGTGCCACCCAGCATGCTTGGTGTCAGCATGTCACCGGCGGCGAGGGCGAAGACTGCCAGCAAGCCGACAGCAAGGCCCGGCACCGTCAGCGGAAAGATCACCCTTGTGAAGGCATCGAGTGGGCGGGCGCCGAGATCGCGGGCGGCTTCGATCAAGCGTCGATCGATCAATTCCGTCGAAATCCAGATTGGCAGCACCATGAAGGGCAGCGTGTCGTAGAGAAGAACGAGATGGGTGGTGAAAGGCGAAAACAACAGGAATTTGACGGGCTGATCAATCAGACCAAGCCATTTCAACACCGCATTGACCAGCCCTTCGGAGCCCAGAACCACACGCCAAGCATAGATGCGGACGATTTCGCCGGTATAAAGCGGCGTCAACAGCACGATCTGGGCAATGCCCTTCCAGGCGATAGGCAGCCGGGAAATGGCGAGCGCGATGGGATAACCGAGCACCGCCGCCAGAAGGGCGGTGACCAGCCCGGACAGAACCGCCTTGCCGATCAACAGGGCAAAGACCGGATTGGAGATCATCTGCCCCCAGCTATGCAGGGAAAGGTCCGGCACCATGACGAAAGCATCCAGATCCACCGTGAACAGGCTGAAGGCCACCAGCAGCATCAGCGGCAAGAGACAGCCCAGGACCAGCAGCAGTGAGACGGGAAGCGCCAGATGCGCACGGTTGAGGGCGAGCGTCATGATGCAAGCCTCGTGATGAAGCAGGAAGCGCAGTCGAGCGTCATCGTGATTGTCGAGTCCGGTTCCGCTGGCCGGTCAGCCATCAGCCGCGCCGTCACGCCTGATATGTCCGCCTCGATCAGATAACGGTCGCCCTTGAAGACGGCATGTCGGACCTTCCCTGTGAGAGCTAGAGATGGCGGAGCATGTCCATCCGTTGCGCCGAGCCGCAAATGTTCAGGCCGGATCACCAGGGCGGCGCGTTCGCCTTTCGCAAGACCATGGATGGCTGAAGTGGTGATGGTTCCAAGCGGCGTCCCGATGGTTGCCGTCTCCGTATCAATCGCCAGAATTTCGCCCTCCACCAGGCTCGCCGAGCCGATAAAATCGGCGACGAACGTGTCGGCAGGTCGCGCATACAGCGTCACCGGGTCGGCTTTCTGGGCGATCTTGCCCTTGTTCATCACCACGACGATATCCGACAGCGCAAACGCTTCCTCCTGGTCATGGGTGACATAGACGAAAGCAATGCCGAGGCGCCGTTGCAGGTCTTTCAGCTCGATCTGCAAATGCCCGCGCATCTTGCGATCCAATGCCGAAAGCGGCTCATCAAGCAACAGCAGATGCGGCTCGGCGATGATGGCGCGGGCCACCGCCACCCGTTGCTGCTGGCCACCCGACAGCTGGTGCGGATAGCGGCTGCTGAATTCGCCCATGTGTACGGCGTCCAGCGCGCGCTTCACACGCGGTGCCGGGTCCTGTGCGCCACGGCGCAAGGTGAGGGAAAAGGCGACATTCTCGAACACGGTCAGATGCGGAAACAGGGCGTAATTCTGGAACACCGTGTTGACCGGCCGCCGCTCGGGCGGCACGCCCGCCAATGAGCGTCCGTCGAGAACCAGCGACCCGGCATCCGGGGCCTCGAAACCGCCGATCATCCGCAGGATCGTCGTTTTGCCGCAGCCGGAGGGGCCGAGAAAGGTGGTGAAGGCGCGCTCTGGAATCTCCAGGTCCACGCCATCGACCGCACGGTTGCGGCCATAGGACTTGACGAGGCCTCTTGCGGACAAGAGCATCGGCAAACCGGTTCCGAGGTTTTGGTCCGGTGCTGTCGTATCCCATGCCTGCGTCATGCCTCAGCTCGCCTTGACTTCGTTCCAGATTTTCAGCCAGTCGGAATAATTGGGCGGAGCTACCGGCCACATGAAGGATTTCATCACGTCCATATCGTCAACGAAGATCGTTGCCTGTTCTTCATGCGAAAGCTTGTCACGGATAACCGAGGAGGTGGTGGCGTAATGACCGATCCGGGCCACATCGGTGGAATAGCTCGGCCCAAGCAGATAATTGATGAATTTATAGCCGATTTCGGTTTTTTCCGGCGAAAGATCGGCAGGCATGCCGAAGCAGTCGCACCAGCCCATCACGCCAGCTTTCGGCTTGGCCATGCCCATTGGCAGCTTGGCCTGTAGCTCGTCATAGGGTACGCGCCAGGAGAAGGCGCAGGAGACTTCGCCTGTGGCGAAAAGATTGGTCAGGTCGCCGATGGTCTGCCAGTAGGTGCGCAGCAGCGGCTTCTGGGTGATCAGCAGTTTCTTCGCCTCGGCCAGTTCCTTGGCCTCCATCACGAACACTTTGTCGCGCGGCACACCGGCAACCAGACCGGCGATGGCGATGGATTCCAGGGCGTAATCGCGCATGGCGAGCTGGCCGGAATATTTCGCATCGAAGAGCGTGGTATAATCAGGCTCCTTGTCGAACTTGTCCTTGCGGTAGACGATCGGGTTCAGGCCCCAGAGATAGGGAATGGCAAAGGTCTTGCCAGCCTCGTCCATTACCTTGGGTGTGGATTTGAAGACATCATACATCAGGCTGGCATTGGGAATTTTCGACAGGTCCAGCTCCTTCAGCAGACCGGCCTTGATATAGCGCCAACTGCCGTTCAGCGACGGATTGATCATGTCCCAATCGGCAGCGGCCCCGGTTTTCAGCGCGGCAAACTGTGCGTCTTCGCTGGAGAGATAGGAAAGCTTGACCTTGACGCCGGTTTCCTTTTCAAAGGCGGCAACATATTCAGGATGGCCGTTGGAGTCCCAGGTTGCCCAGACCATGTCGGAGACTGCGGCGCGTGCGATGCCCGCATTTGAAACCACCCCTGCGGCAGCACCCGCCGCCATTCCCGCCAGCACGTCACGCCGTGTGATACCTGTCCGTTTCATGGAGCCCCATCCGGTTCTTGTTGCGATGAGGACAGTGTGCGGACTTTCGATCGAAACGGCCATAAGGCAAAGGCAATAGTGTCTATTGCGTTGATCGAACCACCTTCAGCTGAGCTGCATGTGGCGCACCGGCGGAAGAGGCAAGGGGCCGGGGCGGTCGAGCGCTTGCATCTCGGTGGAGGCATTCTTGATCATCCGGCGCAGCCACGCCTGGTCTGGCGCGTGATGTTTGCGGTCGTGCCAGAGCGTATAGAAGTGCATCTGCCCCAATTCAACCGGAGCGTCCAGAACCGCGAAGGGGAAGGTTTGCGCCACCTGTTCGGCAAAGTGCCGTCCGGTGGTGAAGACGAGGTCGGAGCGGGCCAGCACGTAGGGCGCGATGGAATATTCCGGCACCGTGGCGCGGATATGCCGCTTGACGCCGAGATCGAGCAATCGTCCGTCGATGGGGCTGAATTGCGCGTCCCGTTCTGACGTCGGGGACAGATGGCTTTCCTCGAGATATTCATCGAGCCGGATGCGATCCCGGTTGCGTCGCGCAAAACGATGCGTGGATCTGACCATGCAGACGATATCGGTCTTCAGCATCGGCGCGATGCGCAGGTGCTCCGGCGGGTGGGGCCAATTGCCGATCACTGCGTCGATCCGGCCCTCAGACAATCCCGATAGCAGGTCATCCTGGGATGGCATTGGCGAGGCATCGATGGAAATGCCGGGGGCCATGTCGGTGATCGCGCCGATCAGTTGCGGCATGAACACGGTGCCGAGACAATTGCTGGCAACAATGCGAAAATGACGAACGGATGCGGCGGGATCGAAAGCGGTCGGAGAAATCAGGTGGGTATCGATCCGTCCGAGAATGTCATTCATAGCCGAGCGCAGCGCCAGCCCGCGCTCGGTCGGCACCAGCGCGCTGCCGGAACGCACCAGCAGCGGGTCCTGAAAAATATCGCGCAGCCGCTTCAGGGTCAGGCTGACGGTCGGCTGCGCCTGGCCCAGCAGATCGGCTGTGCGCGACACGCTGCATTCCGTCAGCAGCAAGCGCAGGGTGCGCATCATACGGATATCGAGATTTGCATAGGCCTGCTCCGACATGCTCGTACTCCTTTGACGGTGAGTAACTTGATGAAAAGCATTTTCTATGCCAGTTGCCGGCTGGGTAACGGGGGCCTTTCCGCTTTCGAGCCTATGCCAGGCGACCCCGCCGCCAGCACAGGTCCCAAGCACAATGAGGCGGTTTCGCCCGGTCATTGGGTCTTGGCGCATAGTCATATGTAACGGATTGGGGACCCTGCGGCGTTACGGCACCTTTCTTGCATCTCTGTTTTCAAAAGAGCGTCAAGCGCAACAATAAGGGGAAACTCATGGCGAAAACTGTTCAAGACGATGCTAGCGAGGCAGGTAAGCTGCTGTCCGTACGAGGATTGACTGTCGGCTTGCCGCCGGGCATGGACCGCCGATATGCGGTGGAAGATATGTCCTTCGACCTGAAGGCTGGAGAAATTCTCTGCATTATCGGCGAATCCGGCTCGGGCAAATCCGTGACGGCCAATGCCACGATGGGACTTCTGGCACAGTCTCTCCACATTGTATCCGGCAGCATTATGCTGGAGGGCCAGGAACTGGTGGGGGCCGATGACGCCACCTTGCGCGCGTTGCGTGGCCGGGTCGTTTCGATGATTTTCCAAGACCCTTTGTCGGCGCTCAACCCGCTGATGACCGTAGGCGATCAGATCGCCGAGGTCATGGAAGCTCACGGCATTGGCACGCAGCAGGAGCGCAGGGTCCGCGTTCTCGAGTTGATCACCGAAGTGGGGCTGCCGGACCCGGAACTGATGCAGCATCAATATCCCTTCCGATTGTCCGGCGGTCAACGACAGCGCGTGATGATTGCCATGGCGCTGGCGCTTGAACCGAAGGTGTTGATCGCCGACGAGCCGACCACCGCCCTCGACGTGACAACACAGGCGCAGATCCTTGAACTGATCGCGTCTATCCAACGCCGCAAGCAGATGAGTGTAATGTTCATTACCCATGATTTCGGCGTGGTGGCCGAGATTGCCGACCGTGTGATTGTCATGGAAAAGGGGCATGTCGTCGAACAAGGGCCGGCATCCGTGGTGCTGAAAAACCCTGATCATCCCTATACGCAAAGGCTGCTTGCCGCCGTGCCGCGTATGCGCGCCACCGACCGCGACAATGAGGCGGATACCCCCGTTGTTCTGGAGGCCCGAAATCTCTGCAAGACCTATGGCACAAGTTCAGGTTTCCTGTCGAAAGGACGCGTGATCAAGGCGGTCGATGATGTCTCGTTCACGATCGCCAAAGGCCGGACGCTGGGTATTGTTGGGGAATCCGGGTCGGGGAAATCATCGCTTGGGCGTCTTCTCGTCAAGCTGATGAACAGCGATTCCGGCGAAATCCTCTTCGGTGGCCGTGATATTGCACCCCTGTCGGAAGAGGCCTTCCGCCCGATGCGGCCCTATATCCAGATGATCTTTCAAGACCCTTTCGCCTCCCTCAATCCCCGTCAGACCATCGGCCGCATCTTGACCGTCGGTCCGGTGGCGCAGGCGACGCCCATCCATGAGGCGAGAACACGGGCGATGCGGCTTCTGGAGCGGGTCGGTCTCGATGCAGGCGCTTATGACCGGTATCCGCATGAATTTTCAGGCGGCCAGCGGCAGCGTATCGGCATAGCCCGCGCATTGATGTTCAATCCCATGCTGATCGTTGCGGATGAAGCCGTTTCGGCGCTCGATGTTTCGATCCAGGCGCAGATCCTTCAGCTTCTGACGGAAGTGCAACAGGAAATGAAACTGGCCATGGCCTTTATCACCCATGATCTGCGCGTCGCCAGCCAGATCTGCGATGAGATCGCGGTGATGTATAAGGGCCGTATTGTTGAATACGGACCACCCTCGCAGATCTTCCGCAACCCTACCCATGACTATACCCGCCAACTCGTCTCCGCTATTCCCGGCAGCGAATGGGAACCTGCCGTGATGGCATAATGCCCACATTGGCCTGGCCCGGCTTCAGCTCGAAATGACCTTGGGTGCTTGTCCTCAATCGAGGTTCGGTTGCCTGCCAATCGTGCAGGAATGGGTATGTCTTCTGGCTGATCGGCTATATATTGGGCGATATTGCGAGATGCGTAAATTTGCATCTTCAATCTCAAAAAAATAGTTGCAAATGTCCATTAATGGGCGTTCAATCCTATCAAGAAGAGAGTAGGCCATAGAATGGTCCCACGTCCTTTCGTCACTATCACGGGTTCAACAAACTGAAAAAATTGTGCTTTCGGGCGTAAACCGAAAATCGGTTAATTGTGTCTTTCGCTTGAGTAGCTGTACGGCGGGGTGTTTTTTGTTGATGGCGGTGGGGCAGGGGGCGACCAGATGGCGGCGGTAGAACTGGATGTTCTGGAAAATGTCCTTAGCTATTACATCCGCACGATCAACATGGCGGTTTCCCGTGATCTCGATCAGAAACTTGGTAAGCTCGAAGTTGCCAAGGGGACCGGCAAGATCACCACGCTGCTGCTGGTCGATAGCCATCCGGGCATCCGGTCTTCTGTCATCGCGCAACTGATCTTCAAGGACCGGTCGGCCATGGTGCGGCTGGTGGATCAGATGGAAGAGCAGGAACTGCTGCGCCGTGAGGCGGATGATGACGATAACCGCGCTCAGGGGCTGTTCATCACACCCAAGGGTGCTGCGCTGGCAAAACGTGTTCGTCCCCTCGTGGTGAAGCAATCGCGGGATTTCTTTCCCGATATTACCGACGAAGAACATCAGATGCTGATTTCAGTACTCGGACGTACTTATCGGCGCATCGTGGGGCTTTAGGGCTTGCCCTACTGCATAATTCCTTAAATCGGAATCGATTTCAGGAGAAAATTATGCAGCAGATATAAAGAGCTACAGCGCCGTGCGCCATATATGGCGCACGGCGCTGTAGAGTTTGTCAGAGAAAAGTGGAACCCGCATTTCCCGAAACAACAAACAACAACTGCCAGCTTGAGGAGTTTTTCTGCCATGCCAGGTCCCTATGTCGTTCCCGTCCACGGGGATGCGGAACTACCGAGCCATGTGGATGTCGTTGTTATCGGCGGCGGCATTATCGGTACATCCACGGCGCTCGAACTTGCCGATCAGGGACTGAGAGTGGCGCTCTGCGAAAAAGGCGGCATCGGCCACGAACAGTCCAGCCGCAACTGGGGTTGGGTGCGGATTTCCAGGCGCGATCCGCGCGAAGTGCCGCTGATGGCCGAGTCGCTGCGCATCTGGGCCGATCTTAACCGCCGCACGGGCCGGGAAACCGGATTCAAGCGCTCTGGCATCGTGTTTACCTGCGCCACCGAGAAGGAATTTGCCGAACACGAGCGCTGGAACAGCAATCTGGACGGCTACCAGATCGAAAGCCGGATGCTGAGCGCCAAGGAGTTCCGGGAGAAATATCCAGGCTCCGACATGAACATTGCCGGTGCGCTTTACACAGTGGGCGATTGCCGCGCCGAACCGCAGAAGGCCGCACCCGCTATTGCCGAGGCGGCCCGCGACCGGGGCGCTTTCATCCTCACCGAATGCGCGGTGCGGGGTCTTCAGCTTTCCGGCGGCAAGGTGTCGGGTGTGGTGACGGAGCGCGGCGAGATCGCCTGTCAGTCCGTCGTTCTGGCGGGTGGTGCATGGTCCAACCTGTTCTGCGGCAATAACGGCCTCGACCTTCCGCAGTTGAAAGTGATGAATTCCGTGCTGCGCACCAAGCCGCTGGAGGGTGGACCGGAGGAGGCCATCTGGTCGAATGGATTTGCCATTCGCAAGCGGTCGGATGGCGGCTACACGATTGCCAACGGCTTTCAGAACATCGTCGATATCGTACCGGCCTCTTTCCGGTATGCCCGCAATTTCCTGCCCGCGCTGCGCCACGAATGGCGCTCCCTCGATCTGCGGCTGACGGGCCGGTTCTTCGATGAGTGGCGCATTCCGCGCCGCTGGTCGCTCGATGAGGCGTCTCCTTTCGAATACAACCGCGTGCTGGACCCGGTGCCGTCAAAGGCGATGACCGACGGAGCGCTCGCCCAACTCAAGAAGGCCTTCCCGATCTTCGAAAAGGCGGAGATTTCACAGCGCTGGGCCGGCATGATCGATGTGACGCCCGATGCCATTCCGGTCATCGATGCCATCAATGCAATCCCAGGCTTTCACGTCGCCACCGGCTTTTCCGGCCATGGTTTCGGTATCGGGCCAGCTGCCGGTCGGCTGATGGCCGATATCGTCACGGGACGCAACCCGATCGTCGATCGCAAGGATTTCCGGTTCAGCCGCTTTAGCGATGGCTCGAAAATCGAACTGATCAGCGGCTTTTGAACGCGGCATGGCTTATGCGAAGGCTTCGAAGATGCTCACGCATCCTCGCCTTCATACTTCGAATATCTCAAATGCATCAGAGGCTTGAGATATTCGAAAATGCAATACGGCGCACCATTTTCAATGGTTTGCCATATTAAATCGCTCCGGCAGAGAGCGAGCAGGATGAAGGTCGATAACCACCAGAAAAAAGGGAACATGCAATGTCCGATAAGGAACGCAATTCGATACCGCATCCCACGCGTCGCCAGACGCTTGGTCTCATGGCGCTTGGAGCGTCCGGCGTGCTTCTCTCGGGACTCTCAGGCATTCGCGCGGCCAGTGCCGCGACCAAATCGATCAAGGGGCAACTGACTGTCGGCTTTTCGCAGGAGCCGACGGTTTTCAATCCGCATATGCCTCATATCGAAGTGGATGAAGGCATTCATTTCAGCATATTCGATACGCTGTTCAGCGTTGACGCCGCTGGCAAATTCGTTCCGGGGTTGGCCGTGGAAGTGCCGAGCGTCGAAAACGGCGGTATTTCCGCCGATGGCCTGAAGTGGAAGGTCAAGCTGCGCGACGGCGTGACATGGCATGACGGCAAACCGTTCACCGCTGAAGACGTCAAGGCAACGCTCGAACTGTTGGTCGATGCCAATTTCCGCAGCTGGCGTAAGACCGGACATGAATTCGTCCGCGACCTGACCGTTGTTTCGCCCACGGAAATTACCTGGCGGATGGACAAGCCCTTCGCGCCCTATCCGTCCATCCTCGCCTCGACCTTCATCACGCCGAAACATCTTCTGTCTGCCAGCGCCGATCCGAACAATGCGCCGTTTAACACCGCGCCGGTTGGCACCGGTCCGTTCAAATGGGCTGAGCGGGTCGCTGGAGATCATATCCTGCTGGCTGCCAACCCGGACTATTTTGGTGACGGCCCCTATGTCGAAAAGCTGATTTACAAATACGTTCCCGATCTGAATGTCATGTACACCCAGTTCAAGACGGGTGACATCGATGTGGTCGGCCTGCAATGGATCACGCCCGATCACTACGAGGAAGCCAAGGGGCTGGATGGCAAGGTGGTCAATGTGGTGCCGGGTTCGACGGTGGAATCCTTCACCTTCAACATGGAGCGCCCGCAGTTCAAGGAAGCGGCGGTGCGCGAAGCGCTGTATGCCGCCATCGACAAGCAGTCGATTATCGAAGCGCTCTATTACGGACTGCCGACCCCCACCGAAAGCTACGTTCCGCAGCAGTCCTTCTACTTCAATCCTGATTTGCCGAAGCATGAATATGATATCGCCAAGGCCAAGAAGCTGCTGGATGACGCTGGCTGGATGGCCGGTAGCGACGGCATTCGCGCCAAGGGTGGGGTTAAACTATCTTTCACCTGCTCGACGACAGCAGGCAACCATATCCGCGAACAGGTGCAGCAATTCCTGCAACAATCCTTCAAGGATATCGGCGTGGAAATGACTATTTCCAACTTGCCGCCAGCGGTGATGTGGGGGGATTACTGGACGCTGTCGAAGTTCGATGCCGTTATCGTCGGTCTGGATTTCCTGACGGGGTCCGATCCTGACACCTCCAATTTCTTCCGGTCTACGGCCATCCCGGCCAAGGGCGGTTCCGGCCAGAACACCTGGCAGTTTTCCAACCAGCAAGTAGACGAGTTGCTCACCACGGGTGGCGAATTGTTCGTTCCGGAGGAGCGCAAGGCCGTTTACCTGAAGATCCAGGAGATCATGCGCAAGGAACTGCCGCTTCTGCCAATGTTCCAGTATGCGACCGTGCGCGGCCACAAGCAGGGCGTCGAGAACGTGACGCCCAACGTGAATGTGCGCATCGACACCTGGAACGTCGCCACCTGGCGCTGGGCCTAACGACATGTTGCATAAATCTTTAAACCGGAATCGGTTTAAAGAGAGAATTATGCAACGAATATAAGGAGCTACAGCGAACCTTTGTGCGCCATATATGGCGCACGGCGCTGTAGTGCGCCGGACGCCTCGGCGTCCGGCATGCCTGAGCCCGTTCACCCATGAACCGGAGCCTGCCTATGCTCTCTTATCTTTTCAATCGGCTGATGCAGAGCCTGGTTCTGCTGCTGCTCGTTTCGATCATCGGCTTTGCCATCCTCAATCTCGCGCCTGGCGGCCCGCTTTCGCAATATGCGCTGACGCCGGGCACGACGCGCGAGGCGATGGACCGGATCGCCCATCAGATGGGTCTCGACCGGCCCCTGCCCATCCAGTATCTCGATTGGGTCTGGCGCCTGCTGCAAGGCGACTGGGGGAAATCCTACCGCGACCAGCAGCCGGTGCTGTCGATCATATCAAGCCATTTCTTCGCCACCCTGCTTCTGATGGGAACATCGACCGTCATTGCCGTCATTGTCGGTGTCTGGATCGGTATCAAGGGCGCCACCCGTCGCTATTCCATGTTCGACTATGCGGCGACTGTCGGCGCCATGGTGGCGCTCTCGATCCCGACATTCTGGTTTGGTCTTGTGGCGATCTATGTGTTTGCCTTGAAGCTGAAATGGTTGCCCGCTGGCAACATGTATACGATCGGCAATGGCTCCCTGTCCGACTATGCCATCCATCTGGTCATGCCGAGCCTTGTGCTGGCGCTGGTCGATATCGCTGTGTGGAGCCGCTATATGCGGTCTGCCACGCTGGAGGTGATCAACCAGGATTTCGTGCGGACCGCCAAGGCCAAAGGCGTATCACCCCGCCGCGTGCTGATGAAACATGTCGTTGGCAATGCGTTGCTGCCGATGATTACGCTTGCCGGCATGCAGCTTCCCATCGTGCTCGGCGGCGCGCTCGTCACCGAGACGGTGTTTACCTGGCCGGGTATGGGTCGGCTGTTCCTCGACAGCCTTGGCTATCATGACTATCCGGTCGTGATGGGCCTGCTGATGTTTACAGCCGTCTTCGCGCTGATCGGCAGCCTTGCCGCCGATCTTCTTGTCGCATTCGTTGATCCCCGCATTCGGCTCGGTTGACGAAACCCTGTCGCGAACCGAAGGAGAAGCCCATGTCCATTGCCATTCCGTCTCCGGTGCCGCCCACGCGGCCTTCGCGCTGGTGGCGGAGCCGCGTCGCGCGCCGGTTCTTTCGTCACAAACTCGCCCTTGTCGGCCTGGTGATGATCACACTGTTGATCTTTGCCTGTGCGGTCGGTCCCTCTCTTTTGCCCTATGACGAGTTGTTTATCGACCTGCGCGCCCGCTTTGCGCCACCCCTGACCGGGGCGCACATTTTCGGCACAGATCCGCTGGGGCGTGATATCGCCGCGCGACTGTTCAATGCCGGACGTATTTCGCTGCTGATCGGCTTCTTCGCCATGTTGATGTCCACCGCTATCGGTGCCGTCGTCGGTGTGGTCGCGGGGTATCGCGGTGGATTGATCGGCACGGTGCTGATGCGCTTTGTCGATGCCTTCCTGTCGTTTCCGTCGATCTTTCTGCTGCTGGCACTTGCCGCCTTTATCAGGCCAAGCCCGTTGATGATCACGGTCATCATCGCGGTGACATGCTGGATGGAAGTCGCCCGGATCGTGGAAGCGGAGGTGCGTTCGCTGCGCGAGCGCGATTTCGTGCTGGCCGCCCGAATGCTGGGGCTGCGCAACACCCATATCATGATCCACGAGCTTTTGCCCAATTCGGTCGGTCCAATCATCGTTGCCGCCACGCTGACAGTGGCCCGTGCCATCCTGCTCGAAGCCTATGTCAGCTTCCTCGGCTACGGCATCCAGCCGCCCTTGCCGAGTTGGGGCAATATGCTCAACAGCGCGCAGCAATATCTGGGAAGCGCGCCCTGGCTTGCCATCGTGCCAGGTGTCGCCATCACGCTTGCCGTCACCAGTTTCAACTTCATTGGCGATGGCTTGCGTGATGCGCTCGACGCGCGCAGCGACAGCGAGTGAGCGAGAGTCTGTCTGTTTGGGAAAACCGGTGACCACTTTTCCCTGACAAACTCTAGCTTTTGCCTTTTATGACGCTCCCGGAAGACGTCATCCTGCGACCGCAGAAATAGCGGGATTCTTTTTTGAAAACCGTTTGACTAAATAAAAGACCGGTGTCACTCTTCTGTCATCCAGGGGGCTTTCAACATGGCTTTGCGTGGCACCAATCAAGAATCGGGAAGGCCGTATAATCGGCGGATCGTTTTGGAATCGATCCGGCTGCACGGGCCGACAACACGCGGCGATGTTGCCGAACGGGTGGGCCTGACGGTCCAGACCGTGTCCACCATTGTGCGCGAACTTGAGGATCAGGGGCTTCTCCTTTCGGTACGGGAAAAACCGAAGGGGCGTGGCATTCCTCCATCGGCACTGACCATCAACCCGGAAGGCGGCCATGCTGTCGGCATTCACCTGACGCCGCTCGGCATTGAAGCGGCACTCGTCAATCTTCGTGGCGAAGTGGTCGAAAGCCGCCAGCGCCCGGCGCCGAATGCCATGCCGGACGAGGCTTTTGCCTTGATTGGCGAGATGGTCGCAGACCTGAAGGCAAGCCCGCGCCAGGGCCGGTTGCTCGGTGCAGGTCTGGCTCTGCCAGGGCCGTTCGATGTGGACTCCATGAGCTTTGTCGGGCCGACCACCATGGCGGGCTGGAAGAATGTCGATATCCGTCAGCGGCTTGCCGATGCGACGGGTCTGCCAGCCTTCATGGAAAACGACATGGCAGCGGCTGCTTTGGGCGAGCAGCTTTATGGTCTCGGACAGCAGTTCTCTGATTATTTCTATCTGTTCTTCAGCGTCGGCCTGGGTGGTGCCATGATGCATGACGGTGTCGTCATGCGGGGAGCCTGGGGCAATGCCGGCGAAATCGGCCATATCGCCGCCATTCCCGATGGTGAACTGTGTCATTGCGGAAATCGTGGCTGCCTGGAGCGCTATCTGTCGCTCGATGCATTCAAGAGAAGTGGTTTGTCTGAGGAAGCTTGGGTCGATGCGATTGCGCCGATTTTCCGCAGCGCTGTCCGCACGATCGAGAACCTGTTCGACCCAGAAACCATCGTGCTGGGCGGTCTTGCGCCGCAGTCCCTGATTGAACGGCTGGCGACGCTGAGCAACGGTCTCACCAACTCGATTTCCGCCCGCACCAATCGCACCGTTCCACGGGTTGTTGTCGCCAGCGACTGTCAGCGCTCGGCGCTGCGAGGGGCTGCTGCACTCGCGGTCTTCGGCGTTCTGTCGCCGCGCTTTGGTCAGATGTTTGAAACCTCAGATAAAGGGATTGCCGTATGACCGAAAACCTCCTCGTCCTCGACGATATCCGCATGAATTTCGGCGCAATCGAAGCCCTGAAGGGCATCAGTTTCTCCATCGGCAAGGGCGAAGTTGTGGCCTTGCTCGGGGATAATGGTGCGGGAAAATCGACGCTGGTGAAAATCATTTCGGGCGGCTTGCAGCCGACCTCGGGACGCATGCTGTTTGAAGGCGAGCCTTTTCAGGCAAAGACGCCCGCCGAGGCCAAGGGTGCCGGTATCGAAACCGTCTACCAGGACCTGTCGCTCTGCACCAATGTCGATGTGGTCGGCAATTTCTTCATGGGCCGCGAGCTGACCCGCAAGGTGGCGGGCATTCCCTTTCTGGATGAACGCGCCATGGAGAACATTACCGCCAAGGCGCTGGCCAGCGCCGGCACCCGTATTCCCTCCATGCGCACCAAGGTCGAGCATCTGTCCGGCGGCCAGCGCCAGGCCATCGAGCTCAACCGCTTCGTGCATTGGGGTGGCAAGCTGGTCTTGCTCGATGAACCCTTTGCAGCGCTTGGCGTCGAACAGACCCGGCGTGGGCTGGACATGATCCGTCATGTCGCCAGCCAGGGCATCGGCATCGTCATCATCACCCATATCATGCAGCAGGCCTTTCAGGTCGCAGATCGCATTGTCGTTATCCGCCACGGCGTTGTTGCCGGAGATGTGGAACGAAGCCAGACAAGCCCGGATGCAGTGATCGAGATGATCACAGGGCAAACCCTCGCCGGAGCCGGACCGGTGAGCCAATAAAAATGAAAAGGGGTCCGGTGAACTGGAGAGAAACCAATGAAACGACTATTGACAGTCTTGCTGGGCATTCTGATGCTCAACCTTGCGGCGTGGACATCGGCTGCCGCCCAAACAAAAGGGATGGTTTATTACCTCGTTCCGACCTTGCTGGATGAATTCCAGACCGGTTCGGTGAACGCGCTGAGCATGTTCCTGGGTCAGGTCGGCTATGAGATGAAAACACTCAACGCTGACAACAAGACAGATGCCCAGCAATCGCAGATGAATGACGTGATTGCGCTGAAACCTGCGGCCATCATCCTTGCCGCAGTAGACTTCAATGCGCTCAAGCCCTCGATTGAGGCTGCGCGCTCAGCAGGCATTCCCGTCGTTGAATTCGACCGGCAGATCACATCGACACCCTCGGATTTCACCTCGGTTGCGGGGACAGTCGAGATTGGCCATATCGCCGGTGACCACGCGATCACTTTGCTCAAGGGCAAATATGGGCTCAAAGACAAAAATGGCGATGTGAAGGGTACGATCCTTCAGGTTCTCGGCGATCCCGGCGATCCCTACACGCTCGATATCCAGAAGGGCTTCGAAGAGAAAATGAAGGCCTTCCCCGGCGTCAAGATCATCTCGGTACCCGCCGTGCAGTGGGAAGCCAGTGCCGCCGGAACAATCGTTTCTGACCAGATGCTTGCCAATCCCGACATCGATCTGATCTTCCTGCATGCCGCCCATCTTTCGGTCGCTGCCGTTGCCTCACTTGAGGCTGCCGGCAAGAAGCCGGGCGACGTGATGTTGATGAGTTCCAACGGTGCGCCCGTTGGCCTCGACCTGATACGTAAGGGCTGGCTGAATGTCGAAGTCGAGCAACCGCTCTATGCACAGGCAGCGGCCATTGCGATGTTCATGGACAAGGTCGTCGGCAAAAAGCAGATCAAGGCTGGAGACTATGATGTGCTTGGGCTGAAGAGCGTCGTGACCATGGAAACCTGGGGACCGAATATCAAGATTCCCGGCTCGGCCATCACTAAGGAGAATGTCGATAATCCGTCCTTCTGGGGCAATCTGAAGCCACCGTCAGCTTCGATCAAATCCGTCGAGTGAACGGCTTTCATTCCGGGGCCTGATGGCCCCGGATTTCCCTTCTCCAATCCGGATTTGCCGCATGACGCCTCATACACGAAAAACTCTTGAATTCGTCCTCGACAATCTCGTCTGGTTCATGCTCATCCTCGTGCTGGCCATGTTCTCGGCGCTGATCCCGAACTATTTCCAGATGGGCATCTTCACCAATATCATCGAAGCATCGAGCGTATTGGGGGTGATGTCGATTGGTCTCGCCCTGGTGATCATCACCGGCCATATGGATCTGTCCGTCGAGTCGGTCGCAGCACTGTCGGCCATGGCGGTCGGCATTCTGTTCTGCTCGGCAGGCATCGGGCTTGGCATCAAGCTCTCGCCAGAGTGGTTGATGGTGCCTGTCTCGCTGCTGGTGGCCTGCGCCATCGGCGGATTGATCGGCCTGATCAACGGCGTTCTCGTCGTCAAACTGAAGATGAGCGCTTTCATCATCACGCTCGCCTCCTTCATCTGGGTGCGAGGCATCGTGCTGGCCGTTTCCGGCGGACGTTCAGCCCAGGATCTCGCCCCTGCCATCCGCTGGTTCGCCATCGAGCGCTTTCTCGGCATCCCCATGACAGCCTGGATCGCTATCGCCTGCTTTCTGATCTTTTCGGTGATGATGGCAAAGACGCCGTTTGGCCGCCATCTGGTGATGATCGGCGGCAATGAGACGGCAACCTTTCGGGCGGGCATTCGTGTTACCCGCAATCTGATCATCGCCTTCGTCATGGCTG
This sequence comes from Agrobacterium vitis, assembly GCF_037039395.1. Lineage (NCBI taxonomy): Bacteria > Pseudomonadati > Pseudomonadota > Alphaproteobacteria > Hyphomicrobiales > Rhizobiaceae > Gillisella > Gillisella vitis. Next base: position 616,450 of record NZ_CP146244.1, read on the forward strand.
GCGCCATTGCCGGTCTTGCCGGCTGGCTGCTGGCGGTTCGCACATCGGGTGCGACGGCCAATCTCGGTGTCGGCCTGCTGTTCAATGCCTTTGCAGCGGTGGTGATCGGCGGTGTCAGCCTCAAGGGCGGGGTTGGCGCTTTGCCGGGCGTCTATGCCGGGGTGCTGCTGCTGTCTTCCATCAATACAGCCATCAACCTGATGGGGCTGCCGGCGAATTACACCCAGGTCATTCACGGCTTCCTGGTGCTCGCAGCCGTTCTTCTCGATACGTTCAAACAAAGGCTCCGCCAGAGGCTCGCATGACAGACAGATTGAAAGACAAGGTCGCACTGGTGATCGGTGCATCGCGTGGTATCGGCAAGGCGATTGCCGTGCGCTTCAAAGAGGAGGGCGCGAAACTCGTGCTCGCCGATTTCAATGCGGAAGAAGGCAAGGCAGCAGCTGACGAACTCGGCATCGATTTTATCCGCACCGACATCGCCAGTATGGAGGACGCGGTGGCTGCCGTGGAATTCACCATTGAACGCCATGGGCGGATCGATATCATCGTGCAGAATGCCGGCATCTATCCCTGGCAATTGATTGAACATACCAGTCCGGATGATTGGGATCAGGTGATGGCCGTCAACCTGCGCGGTTGTTTCAATGCCGCGCGTGCGGCTCTTACGCCGATGAAGGCGCAAGGATCGGGGCGCATCCTCTTTACCTCATCGATCACCGGTCCGCACGTCACTAGTCCCGGTCATGGCCATTATGCGGCAAGCAAGGCTGGTATCAACGGGTTCATTCGCTCGGCCGCACTGGAGTTTTCGTCCTATGGCATCAACGTGAATGGGGTCGAGCCGGGCAATATCATGACAGAGGCCATCCAGCTGCACCGAAGCGCTGCCTTCATCAAGAATATGGAAGACGCGATCCCGCTCGCGCGTCTTGGGTCTCCCCGGGATGTTGCCAATGCTTTCCTGTTCCTCGCCTCTGATGATGCGAGCTACGTGACCGGCACGACCATCGTTGTCGATGGGGGACAACTTCTGCCTGAGGGTGCCGACTTCAGGATATTGCCATCCTGATCGTATTTCCGGCTGCTCTGATGCCCATTCTTACAGGATGGGCGTCACAGAACCTGGATCAATTTGGCAAGAAGCCGGTCCAGGCGGGTGCGTTCAGGCGCGGAAAGGCTGCGAATGCCGTCCAGAAAATGCGAGGACCTGGCCACCTGAACCCGCGTCTCTCGCAACAGCTTTTCTCCGCTTTCGGTCATTTGCACATAGACCGTGCGTTTATCTGACAGAGACGGGACGCGCTCGACGAACCCTTTGTCTTCCAATCTGGTGATACGGCCTGTTATAGCCCCGGTCGTGACCATGCAAAGCTCGGCAAGATCGCTCGGCCGCAAACGGTAGGGTGGGGATTGATGCCGAAGATGGGTGAGAACATCGACTTCCCCGATGCCGATATCGAATGCCACCAGCACTTCCTCCAGGGAGGCCTGGTCCAGGATATAGAGATGCCGAAGTCTCATGGCAATCGCGATGGGACTGCTGTCTTCTCCCGGGAAGTCCTTTTCCCATTGGCTGATCAGGTCCGAAAACAATCCTTCGGCTTGTGGCATTGCGCTTCACTTTTATCTCATGACGAACACACGTCATTTTCCGACGTCCTAAACTTCTTAATGTTTTCGGGCGCTTCACGCAATGCGCCATAAGAACGCGACCCTTCCAAACATTTTCAATTGACGAAAGTTATCTTAGTGCTAAGATACTTCTAAGGAATATGGAGGAGATATTCGATGGTTTCGAGTTCGGCGAAGCTGCATGATCCGGAGGAGGGATCAGCAGCAAATTTTCCTGATATTGATAATTTGAAGACCGCGTTTGGCCAGCTTCCATCAGGCGTTGTCATTGTGACAAGCAAGGGTTGCGACGGTGAAATGGTCGGTGCAACTGTGAGCAGTTTCACCTCTCTGTCATTCACGCCCCCTCTCGTCATGCTCGGTTTGGCGCAAAGTTCCACAACGCTGTCTGCCATTCTGGATCATGGGCATTTTGCAGTCCATGTCGTTGCTGAGCCGCAGCAGGATATCGCTATGCGCTTTGCTTCCAGCCGTGCAGACAAGTTCAGCGATATCGATTTTAAATTATCGCCCTCCGGCGTGCCGATTCTGAGTGAATTTGACACGTGTTTTCATTGTGCCCTTGAGCGAGCCCAGTCGGCAGGGGATCATCAATTGCTGATCGGCCGAATTGTCGATGTATCGACAGTAGAGCGGGACACAACGCCCGTCGCATGGTTTAATCGGCGTTTTCACATCTGCGAGCCGCGCGCTCTCGTCTAGTTTTGGCGCCTAATTTTGGCGTCCTGATTTTCTTCAGGAAAAGTGCAGCCAAGTTTTCCTGAAAAGACAAGCGAAAACAACAGAGTTTAGTGCATTGATCCGAACCCGGCTGTCGCCGCGCTTGGAGACATTCGCTCAAAAACATCAGGTACACGATGGTTTGGATGGCGCGCTTGCGTCAGCGCCATGGTCGTGTGCACTCAAAAATTCCTGTTTTAAAGTGAGGAAATCCCATGGAAATGAACGCAAAGCAGTTTGACTATGTACTGCCCAATCCACCCATCTCTCCTTATAGCACCGAGGTTGGCCGTGAGATCCGCGCCAAGGCCGCGGCATTGGTGCCGCTGTTGCGCAAGCACGCCCAGGAAGGCGAGGAATTGGGTGCCCTGGCGCCGGAAAGCTTGAAAGCCCTAAGCGATATTGGTGCGTTCAAGCTTACATTGCCAACGGATTTTGGCGGACATGCGCTTGGAGCGCGCGATGTGGTCGAAATCGTCACCGAATTTGGCAGAGGCGATGGTGCGGCAGGCTGGATGGCCTTTGTCGCCGGTGGCCTGCGCAATATCCTGGCGTTTCCCGATCAGGCTGTGAATGAAATCTTTGCGGATGGACGCGATTGGGTCGGCCCTCTGGCTGCCGGCGCATCGATCTTTGCCACCAAGGTTGGTTCCGCGCGCCGGGTCGATGGCGGCTGGATGGTCAGCGGCTCCTGGCATTTCGGCAGCGGTTGCAAACATGCCAAATGGATTGCCGTTGGCGTCGATTATGAGGTTGCGCCGGGCCATATGGGCCGCGCCATGGCGGTTTTGAAGGCCGAGCAGGTCAAAATCATCGACAACTGGCATGTCATGGGCATGAAGGCCACGTCTTCCAACAGCCTGACGGTGACCGAAGAGCAGTTCGTTCCCGACCACCGTTTTATGGACATGGCCGATTTCCCCGTTCGCATGGATGGGACACGCAAGCGGTTCCAGGGCTTTGCCAGCAAGTTCGATGGCCGTGGTCTGATGATCATGACCAATCTCACCCATATGGCGATTGTGCTGGGGATGGCCCGCGGTGCGCTGGAATCCTACATCGATATGGCCAGAAAGCAGCAGCCCTTCAATCTGCCTTATCCTCGGGTGGCCGAAATGGCATCGACGCAGGTCTGTGCTGCAAAAGCCTATGCGATGATCAAGATGGCGGAAACCACCGCCCTTTGCGCCGCCGATCTTCTGGATCGCCATGCAACGGAAGGACGCGAGGTCTCGGAAGAAGCTGGAACAGGCCACGATGATGGAAAACGTCTACGCCGCGCACACCTTGGACAATGCCGTCAGCATCCTGCAGCTCAATATCGGCTCGGCAACCGCCCATGAGAGCAATCCGTTCCAACGGTTCGTGCGCGATATCCGGGTGGCAATGCTGCATGGGGCGGTCAGGTTGGAGCCAACGGCTGAGATTTTCGGTCGGCGGATGATGGGCCTTGCTCCATTCTCGATGTTTGCAGGTGGATTGCCTGATCGCGCTGCTTAGCCCGCGACGGATTTGAGCTGTAGGCGGGCTGTGGAGGCGGCCCGTCGACGGTTAACAAGAGGAGGATTTTTTATGCAGTCGAATAAGACGCATGCCCCTGCCAATTTTCGGGTAAATAAAGGTTTCGAATACAGTTTTCAGGCTGCCAAGGTGTTGGGCGCGCTATGGGCAATCGTGCTGCTGGTCGTGGCTGTGCCAAGTATCGGTACCGCCGTCGTCAACGCCCGAATGATCACCGATCTCAATATGGATCGAGCGGTCTTCGGCATAGGCTTTGGCCTTTTTGTGATGATGATGGGTTTTCAGGCCCCAGTCGTCGCGGTGCTGATCCGCAAATTCGGGTATCGGTCAACAGTTGCTTTCGGATGCCTTGTGTTGTGCCTGGGGTCGGTTGCCATGGCGACTGTCGTGCATAATGGCTGGCAATATGCCGTGGCTTTTGGCCTGTTGGCCGGTTCCGGCGTCTGCATTGCCGGCATGCTGCCAGCCCAGACAATCGTGACGAGATGGTTTCACGCCCGCCGGGCCCTGGCTGTCTCCATCGTATTTTCAGCAGTCGAAATTGGTGGTTTCTTTTCTCCACCGGCGCTGGAAAGACTGATGGCGATATCAGGCGATTGGCGCACAGCCTGGTGGCTTATTGCCGGATCGGCGCTCATTGCGATGATAACGGCCTATGTCGCGCTGGATGAGCGGCGGGTCGAAAATTACATTTCCCGAAATCCTGCTCCATCCTTCGCACGCGAAAACAGCAAGGTTTTCAAGAGTTCGGTTCATTGGACGCTCCGCGAAGCACTGGGAACGAAGGCTTACTGGCTTATTCTGACCTATATGAGCATTGCAGGGGTCGCCTGGATCTTCCTGATGGCTCATGGTGTGGTGCATCTGCGTGATGTCGGCTATTCGCCTGCTGAAGCGGCTAACGCCGTCGCGGTCATTATCGTCGCCTCGTTCATTGGCAACATGACCGCTGGTTTTCTGGGTGATCGCATTTCACCATCGCTGATCTCAGCAGCAAGCATGGTATTGATTGTTTTCGGCTTTTGCATGGTGATCAAGCCCGTAGGCTTTACCGGAATCCTGCTCTATGCGCTTCCTGCCGGCATTGGCTACGGTGCCTCGCAAGTCTGCCTGATGGCACTCCTGGGCAATTATTTTGGCAAGGCATCCTTTTCCGCCATTCTGGGTTCAATGATGCCGGTATCGACGCTCTGCGCGGCGATTGGCGCGGGGTCGGCAGGGGCCGTTTTCGATCAAACCGGCACATATCAATGGGTGTTTATCACGATCATCATCCTGTGCGTGGTCGCGTTCCTTGCCATTCTTGCAGCATCACCACCGCAAAACCGGGGAGACAAGGAGGAGGTCTCCGGGAGTCCAATCGCAGCGGAATAACGAATGATAAAAATGGGAGGGTGATAATGCGAACTTTAAATCTGCTGGCAGTGCCTTTGCTGCTCGTATCCCTGATGCCGGCCGCAGCAGCCGATACAGCGGAACCGCCGTCAAGCGATACGCCACCTGGCGAGGGAGCCATGCCCGGTCCGGTCTATTCCGGCCCCTTGGCCAGCGTGGGGAGAACTCTGCATGACAATGGTATCGACCTTCAACTCGATTTTGTCGATTTCTATCAGAATGCCCCCTCCTTTGGGGCGGCAGGTGGCTCATCGGCCAATTACGGGATGTTTATTTTAGGTGTTACCGGCAATCTGACGCCTGATCTTCGGGTCAATCTGGTCGAGACCATCAACGCCCCGAGCTACAATGTCGACAACTACCTGTTTGACATGTCGAATGCCTTTTTTCCTGTCCCGATCGTCAATTCGGATACCGATCTGACCCGTTTGACCGTCGAGGCCGACCTTTTCAACGATCGGATGACCGTTGAAGCGGGGCGCATGGGCCTCAACCGCGACTTCATGAAAAAAGGCTTCTGCGGTGGCATTGGCTGTATCCCCTCAACGCCGGCAATTACGCTGAATATTCCAGGCGAAGCCCTGTCCGTTTGGGGCGGGAGAGTGGCCTATCGGCTGGATCAAACAACCGCGCTGGGATTGGGAGTCATCGAGGACAATTCTGACAATTGGCAGAATGGTGATGGATGGGATTGGGGAACCGGCGATGCCAAAGGCTATATCTCCGTTGCCAATATCAGCCATGAAGAAACCTTCATGCACAATTCCAATCCTTTGAAATACGAGGTCGGCGCCTATTACCGTTCCACCTCGTATGACGATGCGCTTTACAATAGCGGATGGGGCAATCCGACCTTCGGGGCCAATACCAGGATTGTCAATCACGACGGCGGAACGAGTGGCGTTTACGGTCAGGTTCGCAAGGTGGTGTGGAGTGCGCCATCCGCAGGCCCGATTCCTGAAAACCTGGCTGTCTATGGTGGCCTTTTCCATACATTCGGCGATGGGCAGGCTTATCCCTGGGAGGCCTATGCCGGTGTCGAGTATTCCGGGTTCTGGAAGCAAAATCCGCTCGCAACGGTCGGGGCCTCCGTTCACTACATCCGCTTGAGTGAAGAGCGCGCGCAGTATGAACAGAATGCCCGGCGGTTCTTTTCGGGCGTCAACCAGAAACAGCCGCAGGACACGTTCATGGTCGACGTGCATGCAAGTACAGGCTTTTTCGGCAACGGAATTCTCGATATCGGCGCTGCCTATATCATCAATCCAAACAACTCCATTCTGGCTGATTACTCAACCGGAAGAGAAAAGAACGGTGTCGTCATTTACGCGGCATTGGCTTTCGACCTGGGCGGCAGCCTCGGTCTTTCCCCCCGCAAGGGTCCCTGAGCCTGGTTCGATCTGAACCGGCGGTACTTTCACAATCACTTTATCGACAGGAGATCGACGTCATGCACGACACGAAGACCCATGACCATGCGAAACTTGAACGCCACAAGCATCTGGTCCGGGAGTTTTACCGCCGGGTGTTCGATGGCCAGAACCCGGCAGCCGTCAAGGATTTCGTCACAGAGGATTATAAGCAGCACAGCCGCCATATTCCGACCGGGCGCGAAGGCTTGGAACGGTTTGTGCAATCGGTATTTCCAAACGGACCAGTTCCCGAGCCAGCCGAGATGCGCATCCCTCCCGCCTTCATGGTGGCGGAAGGCGACATGGTCGTGGTCGCCGCCTATCTGCCGCAGCCTGACCCCGACAAGCCGGGCGAAACCTACGACTACTTCGTTTTCGATGCCTATCGGCTTCGAGACGAGCGTCTGGCGGAGCATTGGAGCGGCGTGAACAAGATCGCGCCCCCAAAACAGCCCTGACGGCACAACGGTATGCTGTCATTGCAGGCAGCATACCGGCAACCATCGATCACCATTCATCAGGATTACAGCATGCAACTCTACCATACGCCCGGCACCTGCTCCACCGCATCCCGCATCGTTCTGCAGGAGGCCGGTATCGCCGCCTCGTCCATCCCGGTCAATCTCAGGGAGAAAACCCTTCCCGATGGAACGAGCTATCTTCAGGTGAACCCGAAGGGCCAGGTTCCGGCTCTTGTACTCGATGATGGCGACGTGCTGACGGAAGGCGCGATCATCTTGCAATATCTGGCCGATCAGGCCCCGGAAAGCGGTCTTTTGCCACCGCCCGGCGATCTTGCCCGCTACCGCGTGCTGGAATGGACCAATTACGTGGCAACCGAATTGCACAAGACCTTCACCCCCCTGATGCGGCCGAATACGCCACCGGACTTTGCCGAAATCACCAAAACGGCGTTGTTGCCGCGGGTTTTCGGCACTCTCGATCGCCGTCTGGGGCTAAGCGATTATCTCGCCGGGGCAACATTTTCGATCGCGGATGCCTATGCGTTCGTCATTCTCGGATGGGCAAAGCTACAGGCCATCGATCTGGCCGCCTGGCCAAACATCCAGGCCTATCTCAAGCGGATTGAGAGCCGTCCTTCCGTCCAATCGCTACAGTAAGTGGAGAAAGCCATGACCTATCTTATCAGACAAATGGGCCACGTGATCATCTCCTCGCCGGATCCCCTGGGCGCGGCAAAGGATCTTTGCGATGTCGTTGGCTTGAGAATCACGGAAGTCGACGGCGAGACCGTCTATCTTTCGAGCAACGACCGCCACCACGAAGTCACCTATATCAAGGGCGACGGAAAGGCCGTTGCCTGCGGGCTGGAGGCTGTCAGTGCGGAAGCGGTAGACGAGGTCTATCGCCGTGCAAAATCCGATGGACTGGAGATATTGTCGGACAGGCCCCTGGGCAAACATTATGACCGCGCCGTTCGTCTGGTTGCGCCCGGCGGCACGATCTTCGAAGTCCATACGCCGATCGCTCGCGACCAGCCCCGTCAATACAGCTATTCGACACCGGGCGCCCGTCCGCGCCGGATCGAGCACATCAATTCCTTCGCACCTGACACAGCGGCCTACGGAGATTTCTGCGTCAAAGTTCTGGGTTTGAAGCTGTCGGATATGACCGAAGACGGTGCCTTGCGTTGGTACCGTGCTGAAGATGGCTACCATCACACCATCGCCATGGGGCCGGGCGAAAGCGGATTGCATCACTATGCCTTCGACTTGCATTCGCTTCAGGATCTTCAGACGATCGCCGACAATCTTGCCGGCAAGGAGCGCGCTTTGGTCTGGGGTCCGGGCCGTCACGGGGCGGGCGGCAATGTCTTCACCTATTATGCCGATCCGCACGGATGCCTGGTCGAGAACTCCATCGAACTCGATCGCATCGACAATGATGCAACCTATGAACCGCGCAGCTGGGACATTTCGGAGGGGTTGGCGGGGCGCTGGCTCAATCTCTGGGGCACGCCACCCACTCCGTCGTTCCTGTGCCCGGGCATCGCTTTCGATCCGACTGTCTAGAGCCTGTCAGGCTAGAATTTGTCAGGCGAGGATGCGTGTGCATCTTCGAGACTTCGTATTCATCAGCCATGCCAGCATGTCTGGCTGGCTGGGAGAGGTTTTAAAAATGAGTTTTACGATAAATCCCGCATTCCGTTATCGAATGCCGATGTCCTTCGGGCCAGCTCCTGGACCGCGCCAAAAGCCCGGCGGTGGCATGTGGGCGGTCGAAGAGACCGGCCGGATGAACGCCGAGTGGATGGCCGTTACCTACAGAACTTTGCCCGAAAAGCTTGAGGCACTGCTTCCGCCGGGCATGGAACTGCGCGGCGAACCCTTGGTGACGGTGTCCTGCGCCTGGTTCAAGAATCTCTACTGGCTTGCGGGTCGTGGTTACGGGATTGTCGTGGTGGATTTTCCAGTCACCTACCGTGGCAAGACCGAGACGCTTGAAGGCACCTTCTGCCCCGTCTTGTGGGAAGGTGCGCCTGACGCCATCATGACCGGGCGCGATGAGCTTGGCTTTCCCAAGATGTTTGCCGATATTCCGGAAATCGAGCACGATAAGGCAGAAGGCACAGCTGCTTGCTCTGCCTCCTGGATGGGCTTCAAATTCTTCGATATCTCGCTGACCGACCTGGTCGAGGCTGGCAATGAGCCAGCACTTCCCGGAGCGGATAATGGTCCGTCGATGTATTACAAATATGTGCCCCGCACCAGTCCCGGCGGACGTGAGGGGGCCGATATTGCTTATGTGACCACCGCAGCAGCACCGCCCGAGACTGGCGGCAGGGTCGGCAATATCAATTTCGATGGCTTTGATTTCAAACGCTGGACGGCAAAAGGCAGCGTGGCGTGGCACCGGGCGACATTCGAGCAATTGCCGCTCAGCGCCCATGTCGTCAATGGAATGGCCGATCTGGACATTCTTGAAATCACGAAAGTGCAGATGGTGGCCTTTTCAGGCCCCGGTATTGCGGTTTCAGTCAACTCCATGCGTGCGGTCGAACCGTCTTAGATAGGGAATATTTTTATGAAATTGGCAAGATTCACAATCGATGGCGTGACCCGTCTGGGCAAGGTCGACAATCAGCGGATCGTTGATCTGACCGCCGTTGTTCCAGAGTATGGCCATTCGATGCGCCTGCTGTTGGAAGCCTATCCGACATTGCGGCCAGCGCTGGAGGCGGCCACCGAGCCGTCTTACCTGCTTGCGGATGTGCGGCTGGAAGCGCCGATCGCCGATCCACAGAAATTCCTGGCCATCGGCATGAATTATCAGGCCCATGCCGAAGAAGCGGCGGCTGCGGGGATCAAGACCCCTGAAAGCCAATTGTGGTTCAACAAACAGGTCAGTTGCATAAACGGACCTTACGGTGACATCGTCGTGCCTGCCGTTTCAAAGATGGTGGATTACGAGGCCGAACTCGGTTTCGTTATCGGCAAACGCTGCCGCCATGTGAGCCGTGAAGATGCCCGGAGCGTGATCGCCGGTTATCTTGTTGCAAACGATGTGACTGCCCGCGATTGGCAATTCCGTTCGCCCACCTACACATTGGGCAAATCATTCGACACCCATGGCCCCATCGGCCCCTGGATCACCACGGATGACGAGATAGCCGATCCGCATGACCTCACGTTGACCTTGTCGTTGAATGGAGAGGAGCGTCAGCGCTCATCGACCGGCGACATGATTTACCACATCTATGACCAGATCGCCTATTTATCGACGGTCATGACTTTGGAGCCTGGCGACGTCATTATCACAGGGACACCATCAAACGTCGGAATTGCGACGCAGACATTTCTGAAAGCCGGTGACGTCGTCCGCGTCGAGGTGCAGGGCTTAGGGAGCATTGAAAACCGCTGCGTTGCGGAAAACTAGGACCGTCTGGTTTAATCTCAACCACAGCCTCCTACATTATACGAAGGGACATTAAAGATGGCCTTTCGTATTCGTTTTGCAAATATCTCAAGCCTCTGCCGCATCTGAGATATTCGCAATGCCTTCTTCAAGGCGAGAATGCGTTGGCATTTTTGTTTTGATAGAGGGAGGAGACATGAAGTTTCTATCTGTGATGGTTGTCTGGGCTGTATGGATCACCTCGGCTCACGCACAAAGCATCAATGCCGGCAATCATCCTGTCTCCTCCACCAAGCCCTTCACTGCTAAAGAAGTCGCACGCTTCGACACTCCCTGGGCGCTCGCCTTTCTGCCTGACGGTCGAATGCTGGTGACGGAAAAGCCGGGCCTGATCTTTCTCGTCCTCCAAAACGGACGGAAAACGCCGGTTGCCAATGTCCCCGCCGTGGCCGCCGAAGGTCAGAACGGTCTTCTCGACATCGCCGTTTCCCCGAACTTTGAAAGGAACCGCGAGGTCTATTTTACCTATTCGGAACCGGGAGCGTCCGGCAGCCGTCTTGTTCTGTCCCGCGCGCAACTGGCTGCATCCGGCACAAGTGCCTCGCTGGAAGACATGAAGGTGATCTGGCGCCAGACGCCAGCTGGAGGTGGCGGGCAATCCGGAGGCATCATCGCTTTCGATCCAGATGGCACGCATCTTTATCTGACGGTTGGTGACCGGATGCGCCCGGATACGGCACAGGACCCCGACCAGGCGCGGGGCAAACTTCTGCGGCTCAATCTGGATGGCTCGACGCCTGCGGATAATCCCCATGCGGATCAAGGCGGCGTGAAAGCCCAAACCTTCACGACCGGCCATCGTAATCCCTATGGTCTTGCCTTTGGGCTTGATGGAAAACTATGGCTGCATGAAATGGGGCCGCGCGGTGGCGACGAACTCAATCTGATAAAAGCCAATGGCAATTATGGCTGGCCGCTGGTGTCGAATGGCGATAATTACCGCGGCACACGGATACCGCGTCACTCCACCAGGCCGGAGTTTATTGCCCCGGCTCTTTACTGGAACCCGGTGATCGCTCCGGCTGGCCTTGCGATCTATGACGGTCCAATGTTTCCGCAATGGCGCGGCTCGGCGCTGATTGGTGGCCTAGCATCCATGGCTTTGGTCAGGGTGACATTCGACGGTCAAGGTGGAGCGGAAGAGGCGGATCGCTTCGATATGGAAGCGCGCATCCGCGATGTCGCGGTTGCGCCTGATGGGGCGGTATGGGTTATCGAAGACGATAGTGAGGGGCGTCTATTGCGTCTGACGCCCGTCAAAGGGTGAGAATTGTTGGGTGATCGTCACCCCGCCTGCCCGGCGGGGTGCATTGAACTCAGGAGCGCGCTGATCTTCACGGTGCTGAAGTTTGAATAGGTGTCCGACACGGCATAGGGCAGGGCGATGAGGTCACCGTGGCGCATGGCGCCGCAGGAATAGACGACATTGGGCACGTAACCTTCACGCTCGGTTGGTTCCGGTTGCAACAAAGGCTCGACCGTGCGCGCCAGGATGATGCTGGGGTCCTCCTTGTCGAGAAGGGTGACGCCAATCGAATAGCGGCGCATCGGGCCAACCCCATGAGTAAAGAGCAACCATCCCTCATCGATCTCGACGGGTGATCCGCAATTGCCGATCTGAACGAACTGCCAGGCGAATTCCGGTTTCATCAGAACAAGACCCTCGTCCCAGTGATGGAGGTCGTCTGAATACAGCAGGAAGAGGTTTTCGCTGTCCTGACGCGCAATCATGGCAAAGCGCCCGTTGATGCGCCTTGGAAAAAGCGCCATGCCCTTGTTGCGGGCTGCCGGACCCCGCAGCGGGGTCAGCGTGAAATTCAGGAAATCCTGGGTTTCCAGAAGCTCAGAGCGGATCGACGAGCCACTATAGGCCGTGTAGGTGGCGAAATAGACGGTTTTGCCCTCGTCATCGAAAGCCACGAACCGGGCATCCTCTATCCCGTTCGATTGGGCTTCCGTGACCGGAAAGATCACGCGCTCGCTGAGGTCGCTTTCACTGTCAAAGCTGATGCCGATGCAACCTGCCGGCGACAAGCCGTCAGTGGCATGGACCTGGGGCAGGCCCGCAAGCCGGACCGGCGGATCGATGGTCACCGCTCCTTCGGCATCGATCATGCCTGTTCGGAAGGTCAGCGAAGAAATATGTCCTTCTCCAACGGCACGCAGGCTGATGATTACCCGGCAGCACCCTTGTGTCGTCCCGGTCTGGTCGGGATGTGCAACGATGCTCGGATTGAAGAGGGCTGCGGATTCGAACGAGTATTCGTTCATGAAATACGCGCCGACCAATTGTCTTTGCTGCTGACTGAAGCTTTGATGTTGGGAGAAGGCATCCTCCATCGCATCGGCCCGCAATTCGAACTGGCGCAGCAGGTTGCGATGCCGGCCTTCGAAATTGTCGAGAATGTCTCGCAGCTGGTTCGTCGTGCCGGTCGGATCGAGAGACAGGACACGATCGACAATTTCATTGGCCCGGTTTTTATCGCGCGGGTTCAGGTGGCGTGGTTCCGTCGAGGGCTTGAAGGGCCGGACGATGACACGGGTGGGATCAGGCCGGAGATAGAGGGCCTGCCGATTGAGGAGGCTTGAATGGGGCAAGGCTGATCCTTTTTTGATTGGGCGCTGGAAGAGTGCTTAGAGTTTGTCAGGGAAAAGTGGTCACCGGTTTTCCCGAAAAGACAAACGAAAACAAAAAACGAGGGTCTGTCTGGTTCAATTTGAACCTGACAGACTCTAAGAAAGCTGTTGTAGCTCTGCCAGCTTTGGTGCGGTCTGCGTCAGGCGGGCTGCCCGGCCAACTTCAAAGCAGGAGATCAAGTAGCAGAGCACGGATTCCGCTCCCCGGTTTTCGTTGGCCCGATCTGGATGCAATCCGTCCCGGCAACTGCCGGTTTCTGGATCGACTAAGGAAACACCGTGATCGTTGCTGCCGGTAAACCAGGTAAAGGTGCGCGTGGCGGCCTCCAGCCATGTCTTGTCGCGGGTGGCATCATAGGCGGCAAGGCAGGCGGAAATCGTCGCTGTCGCTTCCACCGGCTGCTGGTCGAAGAGCTTGGGCGCTTCGCCCACATCGAAAAATCCATCAGTGCCGACCGGCCTGAACTGGCCACCGGAAGCCGTCTGCTGGTGCATGAGCCAGCGTAGCGTCCTAAGACCCGTATCCACCATTTTGTCTGAGCCGGTTGCCATGCCTGTGGCGATCAGCGCTTGCGGAATTCGGGCGTTTTCGTAGGAGAGCCCGTCTTCAAACCAATGGCGGTCGGCTGTCGATACCTGGCGTTCGAGCCGCACCAGACGCTCAGCAAGCACTGTGCGCAGCTGTGCTGCCGTGTCGTCTTCTGGCGTGACGCTGCAATAGGCCTCGAGGCCGATCAAGGTGAAGGCCCAGGCCCGTGGCGAATGGAAATGTTCTACCACAGGGGCAGCTTTGGCAAACAGAGCCGCAGCCCAACGGCGGCGTGGACGGTCGTTATCGGACACTGCGCAAACTCCCAGCGCCCAGAGCGTTCTGCCATGGCTGTCTTCGGAGCCCTTGTCTTCCAGCCACCGGCGATCAAAGCTCATGAAGTTGCGAAACTGTTTCAGGTCTGGGTTCCAGGCATGCTGGATGAAACTGGCGAAAGAGGCGGTTCTAGCGTCATGGATGCCGGTTTCTCCGGCGCCAGCCAGATGGCAGGCAAGGATCAGCGCGCGCGCATTATCATCGACGCAGTAGCCGTGCGCACGGTCCGGCACGGAGAATACCGCATGCTGGAAGATGCCGGTATCGTCGCACATGGCATTGAAATGACCGAGTTTCAGGGTCGTGCCTTGCTGCGGGCGGGGCATGCTTTGCGTTATGAGATCGCGGATTAGGCGCGGCCGGTAGGCTGCGCGCGCTGTCTCGATGCTTTTCAGATAGAGCGACGCGATCTGCGGCCAGATCATCGATCGGCCAGTCTCATAGGCGGCCTTGCGCATCGCCTGACGCGCCTGATCATCACCCAGCAATCGGGCGATCGCCTCACCTGTCGCCTGCGCATCGCTGAACGGGACAAGGATGCCGCGATGGTCATCGAGAAGCTCACGGGCGTGCCAATAGGGGGTCGACACCACGGCGCTGCCCATGCCGAAACTGTAGGCCAGCGTTCCAGAGGTCATTTGTGCCTCGTCACGATAGGGCGTGACATACACATCGCACATGGCGATGAAATCGAGGAGCGTCGGCACATCGACGAACTGATTGAGAAAGACGACGGATCGTTCGACGCCGAGCTGTTCGGCACGGATGCGCAGGCTATCGCGATAAGCTTCCTTTTCGCGGCGCAGTAGCGTGGGATGGGTCGCTCCAAGCACGATATAAAGCGCGTCGGGCTGTACCTTCAAAATGGCCGGCATGGCATCGATGACCACTTCGATGCCCTTGTTGGGGGAAAGAAGTCCAAAGGTCAGAATGATCTGCCGCCCGCTATAACCCATCTTGCCTTTGGCAAGCTCCGGGTCGTGGAAGGCTTTGTCGGGAATGCCGTGAGCGATGACATCGATCTTGCCGGGGTCCACGCCGTATACATTTTCGAGAAACTCGCGTCCCTTGTCGGCCATGACCACCACTCGGCTCGAGGCCCGGGCGACCTGTTGCAGCACCCGTTTCTGGGACGGTGTCGGCTCGGCAAGGATGGTGTGGAATGTCGTGATGACGGGAATTCGCAGGTGTGACAGCAGGGTGAGAATGAATTCGCCATCCGGGCCACCGAAAATACCGAACTCGTGTTGCAATGAGACGGCCCGGTAATCCCCATTATTCAGAATACGGGCCGCAGTCACATAGTCCTCGATCTCGCCATCGCGGATGTCAAACACGACATTGGCCGGATAGGCGTAGTTCAGCTTGTCATCCGTCATCGCGACGATGCTGGTCTCTATACCCTCTGCCGGATTGGACATGGCGTGGCTGAGATCGGTGGTGAACGTGGCGATCCCGCACTGCCTTGGAAGCGAATTACCGATAAATGCGATACGCTTGGTCTTGATCATCAGAGGTTCCCTTCAGAACGCCGTCGCCGGTGGGTTGACTGCCGGCTCGTCCCTGGACCGGGAGCCTGCGATGGTGTGAACAGTGAGTGTCTTCTGGTTCCTCTTGAACCTGGCGCAGCTATCCAGTTGCGGCGACGGATGTCGTCCGATCCTTTTCCATGGCAGCGTCCAGATCGAAATTGTCGATGGCGACAAGGCTTGTTGTCGCTCCCCTGGCAATTTCGATCAGCGTTGCCACCCGCCGATAGGCGAGCCAGGAAATACCGGTAATCTGTTCCTCATCATCCTTGACCTGATAGTCACCGGCGGGCTGCGTACCCTCAAGACCGGGAAGGGTGAACGGACATTTGAAATGGACGATACGGCTTGTGGTTCTGGTAAACATCGATCTGGCTTCCTTGAACGGGCATGGCAGGATCATCAGGCTGGCACGGCGGGTTCGGCACGGCATGAACCGTGTTGCGCAATTTAAAAAAATGGAGGCGCCGCATTTATAGACGGTGAGTTGCAATCTGGGAGCTGGAATTCAACCGTTCCGTAACGAGGCTGAAACTGTTTTATCAAAGTCATAAGCGACAAAACGAATGCCTTGCGCAGATGGAGCCATCATAAAACGAGTGACGTTTCGGCGCAGGCCCGGTTTAATCGTGAGATATCCCAGGCAAGTGCTTTGTGATGCCTTTGGTGCCAGGCCGAGGCGCACGTTGCCAATTGGCTTGGAAGGGTCGATTGGCTTGAAAGGAGTGTCGGAAGACATTTCGTCCTCCTTTATTGGGGCCAGGGTGCGTGCCGCCCAGAAAATGACAGTGCCCTTACAATGGCTGACATCGAGATAGAAGTGGGGTTCTGCGTCCAGATTGCAAGGCGCGATTGTGATTTATCTCGTGGCACCTCCCTCAATCACGTGTTTCCAAGATAGTCTACCCGGTCTCGCTTGGCGTAACCGCTGACGTCAGCGGTTACGATCATTTTTTGGAGCGGAGATCAGGATTTTTGCCGATCAATCGTCCAGAGGCACGGATGCTTTTCCGAGTTTTACCGAGGGCTCCCGAGCCCAGACGCGAAGCTTGCCCAGCTTTTCGATGAAATCGGCAAGACCATCTTCTCCGGGGAGACCAATGGTGCCTTCATCGAGATCTTCGGTTATGCCAGCCTTCTCCAAAAGGGGCATGGCGCTTTGCGTATAACCGATGAACTTGCAGTGCTGAAAGGCGTCGGCAACAAAATCCCGTGCCGTTGCTTCCTTCACAAGATCTGCCATGCCCGCATCTGAGGCCAGAATTGCCACGGCGTCGAACAAGACGGATGGCCCGCCATCGATCATATGATGCGCTTCGATCCAGGTTCCGTCGGAACCCGTCACCCCGCCAACCTTCGGGGCAATCAACTCGAATTCGGCTTTTACCGCGGTGACAGCGCCAGTCAGCGCCTTGAGGAGCTTCACGTCCACACCATCGGTGATCAGAATGCCGAGTTTGCGGCCTTCGAAGCGCTTGGGGCCGCGCTTGATGATGCTGAGTGCAGGGGACGGCTCAAGGTCGTCGCGTGTCGGCACTGCCGTATCAGCCGGCTTGGGCATGCTTTTGAAGCCCAGTTTTTCCGCAACGGTCGTGGCGAGCGTTTCATCGATATTCATCAGATGCGCCACCATCCGTTCCCGGATAACAGGCATTTCCACCTTGCTCAGCTCGAAAGTGAGAGCGGCTGCAATGTGGCGCTGTTCCGGAGGCGTCTGGCTGATATAGAATTGCTTGGCCTGGCTGTAGTGGTCGGCAAAGCTTTCCGGGCGCAGGCGAACCTTTGCGCCCTGTTCCTCAGCAGGGAAATGACGATAGCCGCGCGTTGGCGATTCCCGCGGTCCCTCACCGAAGGAGTTGGGCTGATAATTCGCCCGACCGACCGGATTGCGCATCGCCATATGGCCATCCTGCTGGAAATGCGCGAAGGGACACTTCGGCGCATTGATCGGCAAATGGGTGAAATTCGGTCCGCCCAGACGTTTCAGCTGGGTGTCGAGATAGGAGAAGTTGCGGCCTTGCAACAAAGGGTCGTTGCTGAAATCGATCCCCGGCGGAACATTCTGGGTCATGAATGCCACTTGCTCGGTCTCTGCAAAGAAATTATCCGGCATCCGATCCAGCACCAGACGACCGATTGCCTTCGGCGGCAGGATTTCTTCCGGGATGATCTTTGTCGGGTCGAGGACGTCGAAATCAAAGTTGTCGGCGAATTGCTGGTCGAACAGCTGGACCTGCAATTCCCATTCGGGAAAGTTTCCGGATTGAATCGATTGCCAGAGATCGCGTCGATGGAAATCCGGATCGGCACCATTGATTTTGACCGCTTCATTCCACGCCACTGACTGAAGACCGAGCTTCGGTTTCCAATGAAACTTCACGAAGGTGGATTCGTCATTGGCATTGACGAAGCGGAACGTATGGACGCCGAAACCCTCCATGAAACGGAACGACCGTGGGATTGTCCGATCCGACATGATCCACATGATCATGTTCATGCTCTCGGGCGTCAGAGAGATGAAATCCCAGAAATTGTCGTGGGCGGTCTGCGCCTGGGGGAATGCCCGGTCCGGCTCTTGTTTGGCGGCGTGGATAAGATCGGGAAACTTGATGGCATCCTGAATGAAAAACACCGGAATGTTGTTGCCAACCAGATCCCAGTTGCCTTCCTTCGTGTACATTTTCACCGCAAAGCCGCGTACGTCGCGGGCAAGGTCGGCTGAGCCCTTGTTTCCCGCTACCGTCGAAAACCGAACGAAAACAGGGGTTTTTTCACCGGGCCGCTGGAACACGTCGGCGCGCGTATAGTCCGCCAGGGACTCGTAGGTTTCGAAGAAACCGTGAGCGCCATAGCCGCGCGCATGAACAACGCGCTCTGGAATGCGCTCATGATCAAAATGGAAAATTTTCTCTCTGAAATGGAAGTCGTCAACGACAAGCGGACCGCGATCACCGATGCGAAGGGAGTTCTGATCGTCTGCGACAGGGCCGCCCTGGGCAGTGGTCAAAACCGCATCGCCTTCGGCGATCTGGTGAAGTTCGCCACCCGCGCCGCGCACAAGTTTCTGATCGTGGATGGTGGCCTCATTCGAGATTGCAGCCGCATTCTTGCCTGAGGTTTGGGACCGTTGCTTTGGCATATTCTCTCCGCGATTTTGTTGAGGTACAAAAGCGAACTGAATACGCAGCTGTTGGTTCCATTATTTTCGCCCGCAACCGGTCAAAATGCGACCCGGACATCTGCCGCGGCGCATTCCATCACCATCAGAAATGCTCCCTGGTTTTCGCGAAACAGGTGGTCAAAGGCACCAAGGCTCTGTCTGTTTGGGTGACTTCAGAATATTTGGCGCAGGACCACGTAAAGCACAAAGGCGATGGCAATCGAGGCTGGCAGCGTCAAAACCCAGGCCATCAGCATGTTGCGGACTGTGGACCATTGCAGGCCGGAACCGTTGGCGGTCATCGTGCCGGCAACCCCCGATGACAGGACATGGGTCGTTGATACCGGCAGGCCGAAATGGTCGGCGGCTCCAATCGTCACCATGGCGACGATTTCAGCGGCTGCACCCTGGCCATAGGTGAGATGGGTTTTGCCGATCTTTTCGCCGACAGTGACGACGATGCGCCGCCAGCCGATCATCGTTCCCAGGCCAAGCGCCAGTGCCACGGCAACCTTCACCCAGGTCGGAATGAACTTCGTCGCATTGTCGACTGCCTTGTGATAGGCGCTGACGGCAGCAAGATCGCTTGCCTCCATCGGCAGCAGCTTCTGCTTGTCGATCAGCTTCAGAGCCTCACCGATCAGATAGATATCGTTTCTGATATTTTGCACCAAATGGCTCGGGACTGCTTCCAGGGTTGGGAAAGCGGCGACTTCCGCGCTTGTCGCGTGGATATATTGCTGGAGGGCGAATGTCGTGTTGTCGCTCCAGGTCTTGGTCTTGACGGCATCCGCGACGGTGGCTTTTGCATCTGCAACCGACACACCGGGCTTGATATATTTGCCGAGCGCGGTTTCGACCTGTGCCGAGGAGGATTTATAGGCTTCGAGATAATTCACATCCGGTGTGCGATTAAGGGCGAAGGCCGTCGGCACCAGGCCGATCAGGATCAGCATGATCAGGCCCATGCCTTTCTGGCCGTCGTTCGATCCATGCGCAAAACTGACGCCGGTGCAGGTGAAGATCAACAGGCCTCTGATCCAGAGCGGCGGCGGCTGATTGGTTTTCGGCTCCTGGTAGAGCGCCTTGTTCTTCACGAACAGTTTCATGGCCAATAGCAGGATTGCGGAAAAGCCAAAGCCGATCAGCGGTGAGATCAACAGGGACAGGCCGATATTGGTCGCTTGCGACCAGTCGACGCCGCTGGTTGCCGAACCAGCTGGTGCCAGAAACTGATTGGCGAGACCGACGCCGATAATCGAGCCGACCAAAGTGTGTGAACTGGAGGAGGGCAGGCCCAGATACCAAGTGCCGAGGTTCCAGACGATGGCGGCGATCAGCAGGGCAAACACCATGGCAAGGCCGGAGCCTGAGCCAACCTGAAGGATCAGTTCCACCGGGAGAAGGGAAAGAATACCGAAGGCGACAGCGCCGCTCGATGTCAGAACGCCGAGAAAATTGAAAAATCCCGACCACATGACCGCGAATTCAGCGGGCATCGAGCGGGTGTAAATCACCGTGGCGACGGCATTTGCCGTATCGTGAAAGCCGTTGACGAATTCAAACCCAAGAGCGATCAGCAGCGCCAGGCCGAGCAAAATCCATGGAACTGCGACGGTGCTGGTGAGGTCCTGGCCAAGCGCATAGGCGATATATCCAAGTCCAAGCAACAGCACGATACCGAAGACCGGTAAGAACCACTTTCCGGTTCCATGGGGTCGATCGAGAGGATGGCTAGCGCTGTTTATCTGCGAACTTGAAGATGCTAATTCAGCCATTCCAGATCCTCACATTTGATATCTGTCATTTGTTGAGGAGTTTTGGAGCCTTTGAATGAACCTTTCATGACACCCAGTGTCTGTCGGCTTCAAATTAACCCCGAAAGGCACTCGTTGTGTCTGATGGCTTTTGTCTATCGGTCTCGTATCGTGGCTGTGTGCGACTATACTGCTGTCGGGTGATTGTGTTGCAGATAGCGCGTGAATTCAGGCTTCAGACACCTCATTGCAGGCGACATCTGTCCGATCACGTCACCCTGTTCTCGGTCAGGCTCTGAGAGACGCCGGAGAACCTGCACCGCCGTCTCCAGCGATGCAGGTTCCGTTGTCGGCTTATCGCTGTACCGAGATGAAATGATCCGTGGTGAACTCTTCAACGGCCCATTTGCCGTTAAAGCGTCCGAGACCGGAGTTTTTCTCTCCACCAAACATCACATGCGGATAGTCATGGATGGTGATGTCGTTGATATGGGACATTCCAGCTTCAATCTGCTGAGCAAAGGCCAATCCACGGCCCTCATCACGGGTGAAGACGGCGCTGGAAAGGCCAAATTCGGTATCATTGGCGAAGGCCAAGGCCTGTGCTTCGTCTTGGGCGCGGATGATGGGTGCGACCGGGCCGAAGATCTCATTGCGGGCGAAGTCGGAATCATTGGTCACGTCGGCGAAGACATGCGGTGCCACCACCCGTCCCTCGATTGGGCCGGATACGCATTCGCGGAATCCGCTGTCGCGGGCCCGCGCAATACTTGCGGTCACGCTGCGCAGCTGGCTGTCGTTGCAAAGCGGGCCGATCAAGGTATCCGGCTCGTTCGGGTTTCCGAATTTGATCGTTTTTACCGCAGCAGTGAAAGCCTCGACGAAGTTGTCATAAATCGAGGCATCGACGATAATGCGGTTTGTGCTCATGCAGATTTGGCCTTGATGCATGAAGCGGCCTATCAGAGCTGCTCCCACGGCCTTTTCCACTCAGACTGTAGATCGCAGCCGGATAAATTCAGAAATCCACCCGATATGATCTTTCCTGTCCAGCCATCGACACGGCCGGGTATTCCTATTCCAATCGCCGCGGCGTGCGCACCGTCCATCTCGTGGATCAGGCTCTTTATAAGAGTAACGGCCTTGGATGGGTCGCGGCTGCCTGTAACCGACGTCTTACGGATGATTTCGCCTTTTGGCGAAATCTGTGCCGCACGCATGTTGGTTCCGCCGACATCGATGCCGATAGAGAACAATTGAAGAGACATGACATCCGCCGATCTTACGCCGCAACTCTCTGCTTGTTGCGATAGCGCCCGATGATGTCTTGAATATCATGCAATCGGGACACGGCAATTGTCGAAAGCTTCTGTTGTGAGACATTTCGGTCGAGGTCGATACAATCTTTCCAAAGGGAACGGCCAGCGATGACGCCGGAGGCGCCGTTCTTCATGGCGGCCTCGACCTGATGAAGAAAGGTTTCATGGTCGACGCCAGCCGAAAGCACGGCCCAAGGGACGTCCCCGGCAACCTTGGTGACTTCGGCGCAGGCTTGTTCAGAGCCGGGATAAGGAATTTTCAGAACTTTGGACCCCAGTTCCAGGCAGGCGCGCGAGCCTTCGACGATAAGCTGCGGAATCTTGGCCTGATAGTCTTCGCGGCTTTCGCCTTCAAGTTGGTAGGTCAGGAATTCGACGACCAGAAGAAAGTCTTCGCGGGCGAAATCTTCAATAGTCTTCTTCAAGGTTTTAAGGTTTGCAACGTTTGCCGCCGGGGTATCCATCCGCAGATAGACCATGATCTTGCCGCCGGTGGCACCAAGAGCGCGAACGCGCCGCGCATCGACACCTTCCACCATCTTGGAAATGCGATAGCCTTCTGGCGATGTGTCCCACCCGGAGGCATCGATACCGATCAGAAGGGCGGTATCCCTTGGAAGGATGTCGTTGTCGATCAGCCCAGGTACGGCGCAGACTGGGTCGACGAGCACGCAGCCGGCATGAGAGGCGAGATAGCGCGCAATGTCAGCCTTGGTTTCTCCAAGAATGTCATTGCCGATTTTCGCTTGTTCTTCCGGGGTCGCGGCAAGAATGGAGCGCATACCACCGCGCTGGTCGCATGCAATAACCATCATGGATCCGCTACCGTCGCAAATTTGATGGTATCCGCGTCGTTCTGCCGTCGTCATTGCCGTCATGTGTCCACTCCGAAAGAAATTGCAGGCAAAAGCGGGCACCGCAAAGCTTTAGCCATGCGCGGGCTCTCCTGCGTCAGGTGATTTGATGATGCCGTGAAAGTCGCAGGGCCTTGGACGTCATAGGGCCTGGGAAGTCACAGGGAAGGGCGCCGTATTGCATTGAGTCCGGAGCCGTTTCAGTGTAGCCTTCCCGCTTCGTGTAACACATTTCAGAAAGGAATTACAAGCTGCTTCCGCAAACTTCACAGGATACTGCGTCCCGGGCGACATTGCATATGGTCGCAAAGATGCATTACGAAGCGGAGATGCCTCAGGTTGAGATCGCGCGCAAGCTTGGAATCTCGACCGCGACCGTCTCCCGTTTGCTTCAACGGGCCAGGGTGCTTGGGATCGTCAAGATCGAGGTGCTTGACCTTGTCTCGCCCGCCGGTCTGACCCAGGAACTGATCGAGGCGCTGTCCCTGAAGAGGGCGGCGGTGATCGATACGCCATCGACAGGTGTTCTGGGTGCGCTGGCAAAGCCGCTGGGCGATTTGCTCAAGGAAGAAGGGCTGGCCGCAGGGTCGGTCATCGGTATCGGTTGGGGGCGTGCCATACGTGAGGTTATTGCCGCAGGTTTGCCGCGTATTCCTGGCATTATCGCCGTTGCGTTGAACGGTGGTCTCCAGCAATCAGCGCCGCATTTCCAGATTAGCGAATTTGTCCGCCAGGCCGCCGATCAACTGGGTGGAAGCGCCCATTTCCTGCACGCGCCTTATCTTTCCTCAGCCGAATTGAAGGATGCCTTTCTTGCCGATGCATTCGTGCAGGAAACGACGAAGCTTTGGGATCGCCTGGATTGCGCGATTGTCGGCATAGGCTTGCCGCACGCTATCAATCCGCCTGAGGCGAGTGCGGCGACAGTGAATGAGCGCGCCATTGGAGGCGCGGTTGGTGACGTCATCAGGCACTATGTCGATATCAACGGCAAGCTTTTGTCCTGGGATGGGGAAGAGCGAATGATTGCGGCATCCAGCCAGCAGCTTTGCAAGGCCAAACTGTCTATCGGCGTGGCCGCGACCGTTGAAAAAGCGGCTGGAATCATCGGCGCCGTCCGTTCCGGAATGATCAATTCCCTGGTCACCGACGCCAATACCTGCATCGCAATTCTCAATCTGCTCCAACAGAATGGGCCTTCTCAGGGCGAGGAAAAACAAATGAAAGCGAAAAAGAAATAAGTTTCTGAAAAAAATTTCTTGACGGCGAACTGAAAACGGCGTGATGATGCTGTCGTGAATTGAGTGCTTAATTCACGGGAGATGACTGTTTCGATTTGGGAGGAGAGAAACATGGAACGTCGGCGTTTTCTTCAATCTGCGACCGCGCTTGCCTTGTCCGCACCGGCTGTCCTGGCGGTTACGCGTGCCCAGGCTCAAAGTAAGAAATTCACAATTGCTCTTATTCCGGGCCTGACCACAGATGCATTTTATATCACGATGCACAAGGGTGCAGAGGCGGCAGCGGCTGCGATTGGCGCGAAGATCATTTTTCAAGGCGCTCCAGACTTCAATCCGGTGACACAAGTTCCGGTCCTTGACGCGGTCATTGCGAAAAAGCCGGACGCCATTCTCATCGCTCCCACCGATACGACCCAATTGGTGCAGCCGCTCAAGAAAGCTGCCGATGCCGGCATTCCGTTGATCACTGTCGATACCTTCATCGGTAGCGGCGACTATCAGATCGGTACGGGAGATGCGGATTTTCCGTTGTCCTATATCGCATCCGACAATGTTCTGGGTGGCGAAATCGCAGCCCGCGCGCTCGCTTCGGCGATTGGAGACAAAGGCAAGGTCTATGTCTCCAACGTCAAGCCCGGCGTGTCGACAACGGACCAGCGGGAGCAAGGATTCAAGGCCGAGATGGCCAAGCACCCCGCTATCACCGTTCTCGAAACGCAGTTCAATGACAATGATGCCAATAAGGCTGCGTCCCAACTCCAGGCGGTTTATGCCCGTAATCCTGATTTGGCCGGTGTCTTCGGTGCCAATCTGTTTTCCGGGCTTGGATCGGCGAACGGCGTCCAGCAGGCTGGTCAATCCGGCACGATCAAGATCGTGGCGTTCGACGCCCCAGGCTCGGTGGTGGACAATCTGAAATCCGGCCTTATCGATTTTGCGATTGCCCAGCACCCCGCAGAAATCGGGTATTACGGGGTGATCTCTGCCTACGCGCACCTGACCGGGCAGTCCATCCCAACCAAGATTGGGACTGGCTTTACGGTCATCAACAAGAGCAACGTGACTGATCCTGCGATCGCTCGGTTCATCTACGCTGAATAGACTCCACGGCCTCGTTAAAACGTCAGCCAAGGCTGATCGGACGCCAGGATAAGCGTCCAAATCCCTTCATTGATCGCCGACCAGAACTCAGGATGGAATTCATGCTGGAAAACCAGACCATGGCGCCCGAGAACACCCACGCCATCGCACCTCAGGCAGACCATGCCGACGTCACCAAGACGATCGTGCAGCGTATCGCTCAGTTGCGGGCATGGGTCTTTCTGGCCGCACTTATTGTGATCTTCGAGATTTGGGCGCAGACAGATTTTGGAGGGACGTTCGTTGGTTCACCCTTCAATTGGCAATCGGTCGCGGTCTTTGCCGTTGCGCCCCTTCTTTTGGCAATCGGCCAGACCTTCGTCATCATCTCTGGCGGCATAGATCTTTCTGCGGGTTTCATCATGGGGCTTGCGGCGGTCGTCGCTGCCCACGCCACCAATTATTTCGGGGTTTTCATGCCTTTGCCGGCTGCGATGGTGTGCGGCATCCTCGTCGCTATCCTCGCCGCGACAATTCCAGGCATCATCAACGGTCTGCTGATCTCCAGGCTCAACGTACCCCCTTTTATCGGCACGCTCGGCATGTTCGGCGTTGCCAGAGGCGCGGCTTTCCTTCTTGCCGGAGGAACAACCGTGCCGGTCAAGAACTCCTACTTCGCGATGCTGGGGAATGGACGGATAGAGGGCATACCGTATCTCGTTCTGGTAACCGCCGTTTTCGTGCTGGTAATGCATTATATTCTCAGCCAGACCCGATTTGGACAGCATAATTATGCGATCGGCGCCAATGCCCAGGCATCACGCCGGGCAGGTATCGATATCAAAGGCCATATTTTGCGGCTTTATATCCTGTCTTCGGTCTGTGCAGGCCTTGGCGGCGCATTATACGCCGCGCGCTTCACGGCAGGCGCTGCCCAGGCTGGGGAACCCTTGCTTCTCGACAGCGTGGCTGCCGTCGTAATTGGCGGCGCCAGCCTGTTTGGAGGCTCTGGAACAATCATCGGCACGGTGGCGGGCGCCCTGGTCATTGCGGTCATCCAGTATGGCCTTGTCTTCATGAATGTTGAGCCATTCTGGCAATTCATTGCCGTTGGCGTCGTTATCATCATTTCCGTTCTTATCGATCAGGCGCAACGCCGCTTCAGTGGAGTCAAACATGCTGAGTAATGTCGCACCCCTTCTTGAAGTCCGCAATTTTTCCCGGCATTTCGGCGCTGTGAAAGCCCTTGATAATTGTTCGCTGACGGTCGGTGCCGGTGAAGTCGTGGCTTTGGCCGGAGACAATGGCGCCGGAAAGACCACGATGATCAAGGCGATCTCGGGTGTCTATTCCCCGACATCGGGTGAAATTCTAATCGATGGACAGCCGGTTGCTTTTTCCTCACCGCAGGATGCGCGGGAAAAAGGGATCGAGACCATCTACCAGGATCTGGCGCTCGCCGATAATCTGTCCATTGGCGCCAATATTTTTCTTGGCCGTGAGCCAATGAAACGCGCTTTCGGCTTTATTCCCGTCCTTGATCGGAAGGCGATGGCCAAGGCCGCAGCCGATACCATGGCGCTTCTCGACTTTCATGTGAAGCGATTGGATGCTCCGGTCAGCAACTTTTCGGGCGGACAGCGCCAGGCGGTGGCAATCGGTCGGGCGGTTTACTGGAATGCCAAGATCCTGATCATGGACGAACCGACAGCGGCGCTGGGCGTGCCGGAACAGCGTAAAGTTGTCGCATTGATCAAATCGCTGAAAGCCCAGGGGAGAGGCGTTATTTTCATCTCCCATAACCTCCAGGACATATTTGCCGTATCGGACCGTATCGTTGTCCTGAGACGGGGTATTGTCGCGGGAACGCGCAATATTGCCGATACCAACCACGACGAAATCGTCAAGCTGATGATTGGTGGCTAATCCAAGAATTCACCAAGAAAATCAACGCGGGATTATACTCATGTGGGACCTTGATGGTAAAGCAATCCTCGTCACCGGTGCCAGCGGTGGCATCGGTGGCGCGACGGTGAAGAAGCTGAGAGAAGCCGGGGCCAGGGTCTATGCGGCCGGACGGTCGCGAGACGAGCTTGACACGCTGGCCGCGCAAACCGGTTGTGAGACGTTGATTTTCGATCTCACCTCGGAAGACGAAATTCGCAAGGCTATGGAGGCTTTGCCATTGTGGGGCGTGGTGAACTGTGGTGGCTTTGGCGGCGAAATCGCCACCCCGCAGGAAACCGACATCTCGATCTTCGACAAAGCCATTGCCATCAATGTGAGAGGCGCGCTTCTCGTCACGAAATACGCATCGCGCTCGATGATCAAAGAAGGCAAGGGTGGGTCGATCGTCAATGTCTCAAGCCAGGCTGCATTGGCGGCATTGCCGGGCCATGTCTCCTATGCGTCTTCCAAAGCGGCACTTGATAGCATCACCCGTGTCAGCGCGCTTGAACTTGGCAAATACAAAATTCGGGTCAATAGCGTCAATCCCACCGTGGTCATGACGGAGATGTCCGCATTTTATTGGGGCCGCCCGGAGATAGGCGAACCCTTCCTGCAAAAAATGCCGTTGGGACGGTGGGCTACCGTCGATGACATCGCAAAGCCGATCCGCTTTTTGTTGAGTGATGAGGCGTCAATGATCACCGGTGTCTCGCTCCCCATTGACGGTGGCTTCACGGCCTGCTGATCGCCTTTCGCTTAGGCCCTGTAAGATCCGTACCCAGGATCGAGTGCCTTTATGAAAAGAGGTGAGGTTGTATTTTTCATTGGGCGAGTGAACGCAGTCATCCTTCAGCGAAAAGCCAACCAGCAAGGAGTCCATGCCGAGCATGGATTGGAAGCTGCCGACAATCGGGATCGATCCGCCGCCGCCGACAACGATGGCGGGTTTTGGCCATTCCTGTGAAAGAGCGGCCTTGGCCTTGGCCAGGATTGGCGAGTCATAGGGCAATTGAATTGCAGCCGAGGCCCCTTCGGCGTGAAATTCTACCCGGCAATCCCTAGGTAACTTTGAGGTTACATAGGCGCGAAAGCTATCGCGGATTTTTTGCGGGTCCTGTTTTCCAACAAGACGGAACGATACCTTGGCCATGGCTTCGGCAGCAATCACGGTCTTGAAGCCCTTGCCGGTATAGCCGCCGGACATGCCGTTGATCTCGGCGGTCGGGCGGGCCCAGAGCAATTCCAGCACGCTACGGCCTTTTTCGCCTGACGGGACGGAAAGACCGATATCCGTTAGGAATGCGGGTTGGGTTTTTTCCAGTTCGGCCCAGACGGCCTTGATATCGGGCGGTGTTTCTTCAACACCATCGTAAAAGCCGGGCAGCGTCACAGCACCGGTTGCATCATGCAGGCCAGCCATGACATCGCTCAGCACATGCAGAGGATTGGCTGCGACGCCACCATATCCGCCCGAATGCAGGTCGCGGCTGGCGGCCTTGATGGTGATTTCCTCGCCAACCAGACCGCGCAGGCTGGCGCAGATCGCCGGTGTTTGCGCGTCCCACATGCCGGTGTCGCAAACCATGGCAAAATCAGCCTTCAACTCCTGGGCATTGGCTTCGAGAAAAGGCTGAAGCGATGGCGATCCCGATTCCTCCTCGCCTTCGAAGAGAATGGTGACGCGCACAGGCAGCCCGCCCCTGGTGTCCTTGAAGGCGCGTAAAGCCTCGATGAAGGTCAGGAGTTGTCCCTTGTCATCCGAAGTGCCCCGTCCGGTGATGATCTTCTCTCCGGTTGCGCTGTCGCGGATGGATGGGTCGAACGGGTCGTTCTGCCATAAGTTCAGCGGGTCGACCGGCTGAACATCGTAATGACCGTAAAACAGCACATGAGGGCAATCCGCGCCCTGCCCCTCGTGATGGGCAACCACCATCGGATGGCCTAACGTGTCGCGCACGGAGGCGGCAAAGCCCAGTCCGCTCAGATAGGACGCCAGGAAGTCCGCAGCCTTGCGGCAATGCGGGCTGTAGGCCGGATCGGTGGAAATCGAGGGAATACGCACCAGTTCGAACAGTGTTTCCAGACTGGAGGGCAGATTGTCATCGACACGGGCGAGGACGGTTTCAATATCGGTCATGGGGGATTTCCAGTCGATCATGGGATGGATGTTTGCGACAGATCAGTCTGTTCGGGCCGCCGCCATTGCCGCCTGCAAATCGCTCCACAGGGCCTCGGTTCCCTCAAGCCCGACATGGAGACGCACAGACAGCGGATCGACGCCGAAGGCAGCCGCGAAACTCGGCGGGGCTTTCTGGTTGGCCACCACGTCGCCGGGGACGACAAGGCTTTCATGGCCACCCCAGCTGACGCCCAGTTTGAACAGTTTCAAATGATCGCAGAAGGTTTGAATACGGATGCCATCCTTGAAGATGAAGGAAAACAGCCCGGACGTGCCATGCAGGCCCGGCGGCAAGCCATTGTTCAACGCCGGATGGCAGACTTTTTCAACGATATCGAGCGCCTGCAAGCGATGGGCGATGTCCAGCGCCGAGGCCTCATGCGCCTTCATGCGGATTGGCAGCGTGCGCAGACCCCGGATCAGCAGCCAGGCATCGAAGGGAGACAGTTTTCCACCGAGATAAGGCAGCGTTTCATTGCGGATACGATTGATCAGCGCCTTGGGACCCGCCACCACACCGGCGACAACATCGCTATGGCCACCGAGATATTTCGAGGCCGAATGCAGGACGAGATCGACGCCGAGCGATAATGGCTTTTGGAAAACCGGGCTTGCCCAGCTGTTGTCAATCACCGATAGCACGCCGTGCTGCTTGGCAAGGGTGGCGAGCGCGCCGACATCATGGGCATCCATCACCCAGCTGGTGGGGCTTTCCAGATAGAGAAGCTTTGCGCCCGGAAGCGCCTTTGCCACCGCATCCTCATCGCGGCCATCGACGTAAGTGACCTCGATGCGCATGCGTTTCAGCATGGTTTCGAAAAACCTGTAGGCATCGGGATAGAGATGGCGAACGGCAACGACACGATCTCCCGGCTCGACAAAGCTCAGGACGGTAGAGGATATCGTCGCCATGCCGCTGGCAAAGGCAAGGGCATCTTCCGCCCCTTCCAGTTTGGCCAGCATCTCCTCGAAAATCCGCACGGTGGGGTTTAGCCCGCGTGAATAAACCGGCCGAAGCTTTTCACCGCGATAGGTCGCGACCATCTCGTCATAATCGCTGAAGGTGAACAGCGAGGTCTGCACAATCGGCGGCACCACCGCATCATAAGCATTGGCCTCATCATGCGCCGTAATCAGCGATGCCTGTTGCAGATAATCGAGAGCGTCGCTCATTTGGACATTTCCTTGATGTCTTCTTCCACCACGGCAAGAATTTTGAGGGTTTCACGGCGGGCTGCGTCACTATCCTGATCGGCTATCGCGCTGAACAGGGTGCGATGAAAAGGAAAGGAGCGGCGGGCAAAATCCGGCCTGTCGAAAGGCTTATGCCAGAAGCGCTCGAAGGCTTCGCGCATCTGCTCCAGAAGCTGTTTGAACAGCGGGTTATGCGTGGCATCGTAGATCGCCACATGGAACGCCAGATCTTCCTTGCCGGACGTGCCCTTGGCAAGATGTACCCGCTCCATCTCATCGAGCTTTTCCTCGATGATCCGCAGATCCTCCTCCGTTCGGCGCATGGCAGCCAAGGCTCCGGCCTCGACTTCAATGCCGCGTCGCACTTCCAGCGTTTGCAAAAGAGCGTCGCGTAAATTTACCGTCTCCAGCATCAACGGCATGTGAACCGTCGCAGCACTCACGGGCTGCAAAAGATAGGTTCCGCTACCTTTCCGGGTCTCAACCACGCCCAAGGCCTGAAAACGCCCGATCACTTCACGCACTGTTGAACGGCCAACACCGAGCGCGTTCATCAACTCGCGTTCCGTCGGCAGGCGATCTCCACGCTTGAGACCGGCCTTGTTGATATAGCCGACCATGGCCCCAGTTACCTGCTGGACACGGTCCAGCGGTGGCAGCGCGGCGATGTGCTGGGTGTCGTTCAGCGCGTTTCCGGTGCGCATTGTCATTGAGATTTCTTCCTCCTGCCGACCGCTTGACAATTGGTCTGACATCTTAGCAGTATGCCGCCCACGAACAATGTCAAGGCGACCAACGAGGCATTTGGTCTACTACAAAAACTGAATTTCATCGTCGCGGATACGGTGGAAGAAATGAAAATTACAATTTATCCGCACAGATAAAAAATGAGGGTGCCGCAAAGGCGCGAACAAACAAACTGGGGATTAAAGGCATGAAATTTCGTCTATTCGGCGGAGCTGTGGCCGTGTCGGTTGCTGCTTTGCTCACCAGCCCGGCTGTTGCTTTTGAAGGCAAGAGCCTTGTGGCGCCCGATTGCAACTATGGTGGCAAGATCAAATCCATCGTGGCGACCGACGAGCATACGGTGACCTTCTCGATGTGCTCGCCCGACCCGGCCTTCAAAGCCAAGGCGGCCTTCGTGCCCTTCGGCATCCAGCCCGCCAAGCATATCGAAGAGGCTGGTCCGAAGAAGAAGCTGCTCGACAATCCGATCGGCACCGGTCCCTTCAAATTGGAAAGCTGGAATCGCGGCGATTCCATCACCATGACCCGCAACGAAAATTACTGGGGCGCCAAACCGGCTTTCGACAAGCTGGTGTTTCGCTGGAACCAGTCCGGCGCGGGTCGCCTGAATGAATTGCGCTCCGGCACGGTCGATGAAATTAGCAATATCAGCCCTGACGATTTCGACAGCGTCAAAAACGATCCGGACCTGCAATTCCTGCCGCAGGAAAGCCCGAACATTCTCTATCTCGGCATGGTCAACACCGCCAAGCCCTTCGAGAATGAGAAGGTGCGCCAGGCGATTGCCATGGGCATCGACCGCCAGCGTATCGTCGATAACTTCTATCCGAAGGGCTCGGTCGTCGCCAGCCATTTCACCCCCTGTTCGCTGCCCAATGGCTGCGCCGGCAAGGATTGGTACGGGTTCGATGCCAGCGCCGCCAAGAAGCTATTGGCCGATGCCGGCTTCCCGAATGGCTTTAAGACCAAGATCTACTACCGCGATGTGTTCCGCGCTTACCTGCCAGAACCGAGCGTCGTGGCCGTCGAATTCCAGACGCAGCTAAAGAAAAATCTCGGTATCGACGCGGAAGTCGTTCCGATTGAATCGGGCAAATTCATCGACGATACCTCGGCAGGCCGGATCGATGGGCTCTATTTGCTGGGCTGGGGCGCGGACTATCCGCATGTCACCAACTTCCTCGATTATCACTTCGGCAAGACGTCGAAAATGTTCGGAACCACCTTCCCGGAAATTACCGATGGCCTGACCAAGGGCGGGACCATTGCCGATACCAAGCAGGCTGAACCGGTCTATGCCGCTGTCAACGATGCCATTCGTCAGCATGTGCCGATGGTGCCGATCGTCCATGGTGCCGCTGCCTACGCAGCGCGTGCGACCTTGAAGAATGCCATCGTCCGCCCCTTCGGCTCACCACTGTTGCAGGATGAGATTCCAGGCAAGGATACGTTGGTCTTCATGCAGAATGCCGAGCCGATCAGCCTCTATTGCGGCGACGAAACGGATGGTGAAACGTTGAATGCCTGCACGCCAATCACCGAAACGCTGCTCAACTATGCCAAGGATAGCGGCGATATCCTTCCGGGCCTTGCAAAAAGCTGCGACGCCAATGCCGACTCCACTGTCTGGGTCTGCCATTTGCAGGAAGGCGTGAAATTTACCGATGGCTCTGCCTTCAATGCCAATGACGTCGTCGTTTCCTGGGCGGCCGGCCTCGATGCATCCAATCCGGCCCATGTCGGCAATACCGGTTCCTTCGATTATTTCTCCTCCCTCTGGGGCGGATTGATGAACGCCAAGAAGTAATCGTGAGGATTTCGACGCTTCGGGCTAGACGTAAATGTCTGGCCCGTCCTGTCTGACGGGATCGTTTTTATATGCCGTTTACCCCCCTCTGTCCTGCCGGACATCTCCCCCTCAAGGGGGGGAGATCGAATAGGGTAACCCACCCGCTTCATTGGATATGTAGCAAGTTTCGATGCATGAGATTCCAGCGAGGGGCAAACCCCGCATCGATCTCCCCCCTTGAGGGGGAGATGGCTGGCAAGCCAGAGGGGGTAATCTTGCTCCATCATCCATTCATTGATGACATCTGACAAACCAAACGGCGCTGTAAAATCTGGTAATGAGGACCTGTGATGCTCGGATATGCAGCCAAACGTCTGCTGATTTCCATTCCCGTGATTTTCGGTATCCTGATCGTGACTTTCGCGCTCGCCCGGCTGATCCCTGGCGATCCCTGCAAGGCCATGCTGGGAGAGAAGGCCACCGCCGAGACCTGCGCCGCCTTCATCACCCGCTACGGCTTCGACAAGCCGCTGCCGACGCAATTCTTCATTTATATGGGGGATATGCTGCGGGGTGATTTCGGGACATCGGTGCGCTTCTCGCGGCCTGTGACGCAGATCATTATCGAGCGCCTGCCGATGACCGCCGAGCTTGCCGTCCTGGCGCTGATCACCGCGACCATTATCGGTGTCGGGCTCGGGGTTATTGCCGCCCGTCGCCATAATTCCGCAGCCGATGTCGGCACCATGATTGTTGCCAATGCCGGCATTTCCATGCCGGTGTTCTGGCTGGGGTTGATGCTGGCTTATCTCTTCGGGGTGATGCTGCGCGGCACGCCCTTCTGGCTGCCGCCATCCGGACGGCTTTCCGCCGGGGTCAATTCCATTCCCTTTTACGAGGTCTGGCACTGGCAATTGGCGGCGGAGAGCGGCTGGAGCAAGGTGCTCGAATTCTTCTCCAATTTTTATATTCTGAACGCCTTGATCACCGGCAACTGGACAGTGTTCTGGGATGCCATACGCCATATGATCTTGCCGGTGATGGCGCTCTCCACCATCCCGATGGCAGTGATTGCCCGCATGACCCGCTCCTCGCTGCTGGATGTGCTGGGGCGTGATTATGTCCGCACCGCCCGGGCCAAGGGCGTGCCGGAAAAGCGCGTGGTCAGCGAACATGCGCTCGGCAATGCGCTGTTGCCGGTTGTCACCATTCTGGGCTTGCAAATGGGCGCGCTGCTCAGTGGCGCTGTGTTGACGGAAACCGTTTTTGGCCTGTCCGGCGTGGGGCGCATGCTGGTTGAGGCGATTTTTGCGCGGGACTATCCTGTCGTGCAGGCCTTCACGGTGATGATTGCCGTGTCCTACGTGGCCATCAACCTTTTGGTGGACCTTTCCTACACCTATCTCGATCCCCGCATTCGCCCACAATAGGACAGTTCATGACGCGCTTGAATAGTGTATCGGCCAGTGCAGCAGAGGCCATTCTTGAAGATGGCCTGATTGGGGAACCGGTCGCCCAGTGGCGGAGAACCTGGGGACGGCTGCTCAGGCTGCGCTCCGGGCAGGTTGGGTTGTTCATCATTGGCATGCTGATCCTGATTGCCATTTTCGCACCGGTGCTTGCCCCTTACGATCCCGATCAGGTGTTGATCGGTGTCGAGCAGGTCAAACGCCGCGAGCCGCCCTGCGTGCATCTGCTTGGATGTGACGCCAGCCGTCCGCAGCACATCATGGGTATCGATGGCAATGCCCGGGATTCCTTTTCGCGTATTCTCTATGGCACGCGCGTCAGTCTGGTCATTGGGCTGACCACCGTCACCTGCGCGCTGTTCTTTGGCGTGCTGCTGGGGGCGATTGCCGGGTATTTCCGCGGATGGGTGGACAATATCATCATGCGGATCATGGATGTGATCCTCGGCTTTCCGTCACTGCTGCTGGCCATTGCCATTGTTGCAGTTCTGGGACCGGGCATTCGCAATGCATTGCTGGCCATCTCCATCGTCTCGGTTCCCGCCTATGCCCGCGTCACCCGCGCCAGTGTGCTCTCGGTGAAAACCTTCGATTTTGTTGCCGCCACGCGGGTGCTGGGTGGCAGCAAATGGCGCATCCTGTTTCGCCGCGTGCTGCCCAATGCCATCACGCCGATTGTGGTGCTGGCAACGCTTGGGGTCGCCACCGCCATTCTCGATGCCGCTGGTCTCAGCTTTCTTGGCCTTGGCGCACAGCCGCCGACGCCGGAATGGGGGACGATGCTGGGGGCCGCCCGCAACGAGATCTTTTCCGCGCCGCATCTGGTGTTCTTTCCCGGCCTTGCCATCATGCTGACCGTGCTTGGCTTCAACCTTCTCGGAGACGGGCTGCGTGATGCCCTCGATCCGCGGCTCCATACGTGAGGACAGCATGACCCGGCCTATTCTGGAGATCCGCGATCTCACCACCCATTTCCAAACCCGATCCGGCACCGCCCGCGCCGTCGATAAGGTCTCGCTGTCGCTGGAGGCAGGACAAACGCTCTGCGTTGTCGGCGAGAGCGGCTGCGGCAAATCGATCACCGCGCTGAGCATCATGGGGCTGGTGCCCTATCCCGGCAAAATCATCGGTGGCGAAGTGCTGCTGGATGGGCCCGATCTGCGCAGCATGTCACCGATGGACCTCAGCAAGGTGCGAGGCAACCGGATTTCGATGATCTTTCAAGACCCGTCTTCCTCGCTCAATCCGGTCCATACCGTGGGGCGGCAGATTGCCGAAGCCTACCGCCTGCATAAAAACATGGGCAAGCAGGAGGCCGAAGCGGCGGCAATCGCCATGCTGAAAGCCGTCGGTATTCCCGATCCTCAACGACGCATGAAGGCCTATCCGCATGAAATGTCCGGTGGCATGGCACAGCGGGTGATGATTGCCATGGCGCTGGCCTGCCAGCCGGAAGTGCTGATCGCCGATGAGCCGACCACCGCGCTGGATGTGACCATTCAGGCCCAGATTCTCGACCTTATGCGCGATTTGCAACGTGATTTCGGCACTGCCATCATCCTCATCACCCATGATCTTGGCGTGGTCGCCGAAATGGCCGACCACGTTGCGGTGATGTATGCGGGCCAGGTGGTGGAGCTTGCCGATGTCCGAACATTGTTCAAGTCACCCAAGCATCCCTACACGCAAGCCTTGCTGCGCTCGGTGCCGGTGCTGGGGGAATCCCCCGACATGCTCGAGGTCATCGATGGTCGTGTGCCGCAATTGACCCATCTGCCACAGGGCTGTCTGTTCGCGCCACGCTGCACAGCCCGGCGCGAGGCCAATGAACCGCGCTGTCTGAGCGATGTCCCGGCACTGACCGAAATCCACAAGGCCCATCACTGTCGATGCTGGCTGACCGAACCGGCCACACTTGCCGGTGAACAAGAGGTTCAGCCCGCATGAGCGCCCTGATCGAAATGAACGGCATCAAAATGGCTTTCGCCGTGACCGGCGGGGCGTTCCAGCGAGTGAAAGGCTATGTCAACGCCGTCAATGATGTGAGCCTGACCATCGAGCGCGGGCGCACGCTGGGTGTGGTCGGTGAAAGCGGCTGCGGAAAATCCACACTGGCCCGCATCGTGGTTGGTCTGTTCGCGCCGACCGCAGGCGAAATCATCTTTGATGACAAGCAGATTGCCGGACCCGGCATGGGTGTTGATTTTGCCTCCAGCCGCCGCATCCAGATTGTCTTTCAAGACCCTTACTCCTCGCTTGATCCACGGCTGCCGATTGGCGATTCCATTGCCGAAGGTCTGGTCATCCATGGCATCGGCGACAAGGCCAGCCGTCGAAAGGCCGTTGCCGACATGCTGGAACTGGTGGGCCTGCCACCGCAAGCCGCAGACCGCTATCCGCATGAATTTTCGGGTGGCCAGCGCCAGCGCATCGGCATTGCCCGCGCCCTCATTCTCCAGCCTGAATTTCTGGTGTGTGATGAGCCAACCTCGGCGCTTGACGTTTCGGTGCAGGCGCAAATCCTGAACCTCTTGAAGCGGCTGAAAACCCAGCTCGATCTGACCATGATGTTCATTTCCCACAATCTGGCCGTGGTGCGCCACATCGCCGATGATGTGGTGGTGATGTATCTCGGCCATGCGGTGGAACTTGGCCCGGTGGAAGCGCTGTTTACCAATCCGCGCCATCCCTATACCAAGGCCCTTCTTTCGGCGACGTTGATTGCCGATCCCGACCGGCGCGGCGAGCGGATCAAGCTCGTCGGCGAAATGCCGTCTCCGCTCAATCCACCCACGGGCTGTCCCTTTCATCCGCGCTGCACGCTGGCCAATGACCGCTGCAAGGCGGAAATGCCGCTGATGACCATGACAGACACTGTGCAGGTGGCCTGTCATGCGGTTGAAGAAGGCCGAGCTTGAGTTTTACCAAGGAAAAAGACCATGTCCTCACCTCTATCAGCGCCGAAAATCTCCATGGAAGAGCGGGTTCTCCGGCTGGAGACCCTTCGAAAGACCATGGCGGAAAAGGATATCGGCGCCATGCTGATCGGCTCCACCGAGAGCCTGCGCTATTTCACCGGGCTGGTCTGGCATGGTAGCGAACGGCTTGTGGGGGCGGTGATTACGGCATCGGATCTCGTTTATGTGGTGCCGGGCTTCGAGCGCAGCCGGGTGGAGACATTGCCGCATCTTCCCGGCGATATCAGGGTCTGGGAAGAAGATGAAAGCAGCGCCGCCCTTGTCGCGTCCTTCCTGCCACACGGTGGCACGTTTGCGGTGGACGATTCCGTACCGCTTTTCGTCTACAATGCCCTAAAGCGCGAAATAGTCGCAGATCGGTTGATCGATGGGGGACCGCTGCTGCGCGGTCAGCGCCTGCGAAAATCCGCCACTGAAATCGCCATCATCCAATATGCGATGAACCTGACCCTGGATGTGCAGCGCAAAGCGCACGCCATGATCCGCCCCGGCATTGCCGCTTCGGAGGTCGTGCGCTTTATTGATGATGAACACCGACGCCTAGGCGCCAGCAACGGCTCCACCTTCTGCATCGTTTCCTTTGGCGAGACCACGTCCCTGCCGCATGGGGCCGATGGCGAGCAATATTACCAGCCGGGCGATGTGGTGCTGGTGGATACCGGCTGCCGCATCGATGGCTATAACTCCGACATCACCCGTACCTATATGCTGGAGGAGCCAACTGCCGAGTTTGCCCGCATATGGGATATCGAGCGGGCGGCCCAGCAGGCGGTTTTTGATGCCGCCCGGATTGGCGCCACCTGTGGTAGCCTGGATGATGCCGCCCGCGAGGTGCTTACCCGCCACGGCCTCGGCCCAGATTACCAGCTTCCCGGACTGCCCCACCGCGCCGGTCATGGTCTTGGCCTTGAGGGACATGAGGAGCCCTATATCGTGCGAGGCAACACTGTTCGCCTTGAAGCGGGAATGTGCTTTTCCTGCGAGCCGATGATCGTGCTGCCCGGACAATTCGGCCTGCGTCTGGAAGACATCATTTACATGACCTCGGGTGGGCCGAAATGGTTCACCCAACCCGCCAAGGGGCCGACGGAGCCTTGCCCGGGATAAAGCTGACATCTGTCTGCATCCGTAAATTGAGTGCATCCTTATCGTGATGCCAGTGCTGGTGATGAGCGCCGGCACAAAGGCGTTTGCCTAAAATAAAAGCAGCATGAAAAAATATGCAGAGTCGGATTGACTCATCTCTTCGTTCGTCTGAGTATGAACCAATTATCAATTGGTTCGAACCAATGCATGATTGACGATCACGACAATTCCAATCTCGCCCTCAACAAATTGCGTGAACTGCTGAGCTCAGGCCGGTTCAGTGCGGGGGAAAAACTGCCGACGGAGCGGTCACTCTGCGAGGAACTTTGCCTTGGCCGCCGTTCCGTTCGCCGGGCGCTGGAGGTTCTGGAAGCAGAAGGGCTTATCTGGCGGCGGCAGGGGTCTGGTACGTTTGCTGGCGCACGCCCCGACGCATTCGATGACTATGTCGGCGCCCTGGTTGCCGGAACCGATCCGTTGGAAGTCATGGAAGTGCGTCTGCGGCTTGAACCGCAACTGGCGCAGCTGGCGGCCCTGCGGGCCAATGCCGCAGATGTGCAGGCCATGTATGATCTGGTGGCAAAGATCGGCGCCAGCAAGGATGCCGATGGGCGCGAGCTTTGGGATGGAGCGCTGCATCGAAAGATTGCCCAATGCGCTGGCAACAGCCTTTTCCTGGCGCTGTTCGATGTGATGAACCGGACGCGGCAGGACCCGGCCTGGCAGAATATTCGTGAACAGGCCCGGGCTTTTGCCCAAACCCGCCCCGTCACCCACGGCCAGCATCTCGCGATTATCGACCGGATTGCATCGCGCGATCCGATTGGAGCAGGCGAAGCCATGCGGGTCCATCTTCTCACCCTGCAAGAGAGCCTGATCCGCATTACGTCGATCGATACCGCCGTCCACCTCGCAGAGGCATGACGGCCGAGAACTGCCTATCATCAGCATTAAAAACAACAATGAGGGGAATGGCATGAAACTGAACAGAGTTTTGACCGCGCTGCTCGTCACCGCCGCTTTTGCCGCACCTGTGATGGCCGCAGACCTGAAAATTGGTTTGTCGGAAGACCCTGACGTTCTCGATCCGGCGCAGTCGCGCACGTTCGTGGGGCGCATCGTCTATACGGCGATGTGCGATAAACTGGTCGATGTGTCGCCCGACCTGAAGATCGTCCCGCAGCTTGCCACCGGCTGGGCCTGGAGCGAGGGCGGCAAGGTTTTGACCATGACGCTGCGCCAGGGCGTCAAATTTCACGACGAAACACCCCTCGATGCCGAAGCGGTTGTCGCCACCATCCAACGCAACATGACCATGCCGGAATCGCGGCGCAAGAGCGAGCTTGCCTCGGTTGAAAAGGTCGAGGCTATAGGCAGTGATACGGTGAAATTCACGCTCAAGGCGCCGGATTCGACCCTGCTGGCGCAATTGTCCGACCGGGCCGGGATGATCGTCTCGCCCAAGGCCGCCAAAGAACTGGGCGCTAATTTCGGCAGCCATCCCGTCTGCGCTGGTCCGTTCAAATTTGTCGAGCGGGTGCAGCAGGACCGGATCGTGCTGGAGAAATTCGGCGATTACTGGAACAAGGATCAGATCTTCATCAACAAGCTCACCTATCTGCCGATTGTCGATAGCACGGTGCGCCTCGCCAATCTGCGCTCCGGCGATCTCGACATGATTGAGCGGGTGGCGCCGACCGATGCCGCCTCCATCAAGTCCGATGGTAAGCTGGACTTTGAACAGGCGGTCGGCGTCGGTTACATGGCGATGTATGTCAATATCGGCAATGGTCCTCGCGCCAATAACCCGCTTGGCAAGGACAAGCGCCTGCGT
Organism: Agrobacterium vitis; assembly: GCF_037039395.1. Taxonomy (NCBI): domain Bacteria; kingdom Pseudomonadati; phylum Pseudomonadota; class Alphaproteobacteria; order Hyphomicrobiales; family Rhizobiaceae; genus Gillisella; species Gillisella vitis. The sequence goes on from NZ_CP146244.1 coordinate 656,737, forward strand.
CAGGCCTTCTCACTGGCTATTGATCGCGAAGCACTGAACCAGATCGTCTTCGAGGGGACAGCATTGGCGGGCAATCAGCCATTTCCGCCTGTCAGCCCCTGGTATGACAAGCGGATTCCCGTGCCTGCCCGCGATGTCGAAAAGGCAAAAGCCCTGGTCAAGGAGGCTGGATTTGACCGGGTGCCGATAGAACTCCAGGTGTCCAACAGCGCGACGGTGTTGCAGATGATGCAGGTTGTCCAATCGATGGTCGCTGAGGCTGGTTTTGACGTGACGCTGAAGACGATGGAATTTGCCACCATGCTCAACGAGCAGACGGCTGGAAACTACCAGATCAGCCGCTCGGATTGGTCCGGGCGTGTGGACCCGGATGGTAATTTGCATCAGTTCGTCACCTGCAAGGGTGGCATCAACGATACCAAATATTGCAATCCCGCCGTCGATACGCTGTTGAACGAAGCACGACAGTCCACCGATGAAGCCGTGCGCAAGCAGAAATACGATGCGGCCGATGAAATCCTGAACGACGATCTGCCGATCATCTATCTCGGTCATCAGTCCTGGCTCTGGGCGTCCAGCAAGAAGATCACCGGCTTTGTGCCGTCACCGGATGGAATGATCCGCCTGACGGGCATGCAAAAGGCCAATTGAGCTCTTGCTTGTCGCCCTGATGATCCTGTCACGGAAGTGATCTGTGTCAGGCGGCAGGTCCGCCGCCTGACACAAACGTCTCATTCATCCGGAGACTGTTATGCCAACTTTCCTTGCCCGGCGCCTGTTGCTGGCAATACCGACGCTGCTGATCATTTCTGTCTTCGTGTTTTCGCTGCAAAAGCTTCTGCCTGGTGATCCGGTGCTGATCATGGCGGGAGAAGATCGCGATCCCGCAGTGATGGAAATCCTGCGCGAGAAATATCACCTGAATGATCCGATGCCCGTGCAATATGCGATGTGGCTTGGCGCTGCGCTGAAGGGTGATCTCGGCATGTCGTTGCGGACCAACCAGCCGGTGCTGGAACTGATCGGCGAGAAATTGCCCGTCACCTGCCAACTGGCCATCATGTCGATGATCTTTGCTCTCGCCCTCGGCATTCCCTTAGGCATTCTGGCGGCGGTCAAGAAGAATACGCTGATCGATTATCTGGCAAGCGTGGTGGCGCTGTCTGGCCTTTCCATTCCGAATTTCTGGCTTGGCATCATGCTCATTCTGCTGGTTTCGGTCCGGCTCGGCTGGTTGCCGGCCTCCGGCTATCAACCGTTCTTTTCCGACCCATGGATGTCGATGAAAACCATGCTGATGCCGTCTTTCGTGCTGGGCAATGCCTTGGCAGCATCGATCATGCGCCATACACGCTCGGCCATGCTGGGGGTTCTCAGTTCGGATTATGTGCGCACCGCCCGCGCCAAGGGCATGCCCGAACGTTCGGTCATCCTGTCTCACAGTTTTCGCAATGCCGTTTTGCCGATCGTTACGCTGATCGCCTTGCTGTTTGGCGAATTGCTGGCCGGTGCGGTGCTGACGGAGCAGATTTTCACCATTCCCGGTTTTGGCAAGCTGATCGTCGATGCCGTTTTTAATCGTGACTATGCTGTGGTGCAGGGCGTTGTGCTTTGCACCGCCATCGGCTTCATCCTGATGAACCTGATGGCCGATTGTCTCTATCTTCTTCTCAATCCTCGCATGAGGGCCAGCCTATGACCGCCATGACCGAGGCCGCAACCGGCCTGTCCCACCCATCCGGCAGAGGCTGGCGAAAACTGAAAGCCAACAAGGCGGCGTTGGTTGGCCTGGCAATCATCCTGTTCTTTCTCACGGTAGCGCTGCTGGCACCGTTGCTGCCGATTGCCGATCCCTTAGCGTCGAGCTGGTCGGCCATTCGCAAGGCACCGTCGCTGGCCCATCCGTTCGGCACGGATGACCTGGGCCGGGATATCATGTCCCGGATGATCTGGGGGGCGAGGGCTTCGCTTGCGGCAGGGATTTTCTCCGTGGCGATTGCCACCATCCTCGGTGTTCCGCTTGGCATTCTCTCCGGTTATTTCGGCGGCTGGATCGATATGGTGATTTCCCGCATCACCGAGGCGTTCCTGGCAATGCCGTTTCTGATCATGGCTATTGCCCTTGCCGCCTTTCTTGGGCCGAGCCTGACCAATGCGATGATCGCCATCGGCCTTTCGGCACTGCCAACCTTCATCCGGTTGAGCCGCGGTCAGGTTTTGGCGGTGAAAACGGAAGATTATGTGGAGGGCGCACGCTCCATCGGTCTTGGACATGTGGCAATCATGAGCCGTTACATCTTTCCCAATATCCTGGCGCCTGTTCTGGTCCAGGCAACGTTGACGGTCGCCACTGCGATCATCGCCGAAGCCAGCCTGTCTTTTCTGGGGCTTGGACAGCAGCCGCCAGCCCCAAGCTGGGGCTCGATGCTGAATGTCGCCAAGAATTTCCTCAGTCAGGCACCGTGGATGGCCATATGGCCGGGCGGTGCGATTTTTCTCGTCGTCATTGGGTTTAATCTCCTGGGGGATGGGCTGCGTGACGTTCTCGATCCGCGCTCTTCCTGAGGCAAACAGCCGAAACACACCTTCATTTCAATTCTGGGATATATGCTATGACTGACTTTACCACCCGGCCTGAAATTCTCGGCACGTTTGGCGTTGTTACCTCCACCCACTGGATTGCCTCCGCTGTCGGCATGGCCATTCTGGAAAAGGGCGGCAACGCCTTCGATGCTGCCGTGGCCACCGGTTTCGTGCTGCAAGTTGTCGAGCCGCATCTGTGCGGTCCGGGCGGCGATATGCCAGCCGTGATCTATTCCAAAAAGAAGGACAAGGTTGAGGTCATCTGCGCTCAAGGTACAGCACCGGCGGGCGCCACCATCGAGCACTACACGGCGGAAGGCCTGGATCTCATTCCCGGCGATGGCCTGCTGGCAACCGTTATCCCCGGCGCCTTTGACGGCTGGATGCTGATGCTGCGCGATTGCGGCACGATGAGCGTGCGCGACGTGCTGGAACCAGCCATTTATTACGCCGAAAAAGGCCATCCGGTTCTGGCCAGAGTTTCGGCCACCATCAAGGGACTTGGCAGTTTCTTCGAACAGCATTGGCCAACCTCGCACCAGACCTGGTTGCCGGGCGGCTTCGCCCCGGAGCCGAACAGCCTGTTCACCAATCCAGTTCTGGCCGAGACCTGGAAGCGGATCATTGCGGAAGCCGAGGCCAAATCCGGACGCGAGGCCCAGATCGAAGCAGCGCGCGACGCCTTTTACCGTGGTTTCGTCGCCGAACAAATCGATCGCTATGTCCAATCCACGGAGGTAATGGATGCGAGCGGGGCATGCCACAAAGGCGTACTGACGGCTGACGATATGGCCCATTGGTCTGCGACCATAGAGGAGCCGCAAACCTTTGACTATCATGGCTGGACGGTGGCCAAGACCGGACCATGGGGGCAGGGGCCGGTGCTGTTGCAGGCCCTTTCTCTTCTCAAGGGCTTCGATATTGCGGCCATGGCCTCGGATGGCCCGGATTTCGTTCACACCGTCACGGAGGCCATGAAGCTGGCCTATGCCGACCGGGAGATCTATTATGGCGATCCGGCTTTCGCCACAGTGCCGATGCAGCATTTGCTGAGCGAGGCCTATGCCAAGGAGCGTCGCGCCTTGATCGGCGAGACGGCGTCTTTCGATCTGGTGCCGGGCCGGGTTGCGGGCTTTGAGGATCAATATACCCGCACCATGGAGATGTTGGGTGCTACGTCGAAAACCGGGGCGGTGTTTGAGCCGACCATGGCGCATTTGAGCGAAAAGCGCGGTGATACCGTGCATATCGATGTGATCGACCGCGACGGCAATATGGTCTCCGTCACGCCATCCGGCGGCTGGCTGCAATCCTCGCCGATTGTGCCGGGACTGGGCTTCTGCCTCAATTCCCGGGCGCAGATGTTCTGGCTCAAACCCGGCTTGCCCACCTCGTTGCAACCGGGCAAGCGCCCACGCACCACCTTGACGCCATCCATCGCGCTGTATGAGGGCCGTCCCACCCTGTCGTTTGGTACGCCGGGCGGGGACCAACAGGATCAATGGCAGCTGTCGTTTTTCCTGCGCTATGTTCACCATGGCTTCAATCTTCAGGCGGCTATCGACCAACCGCTCTTCCACACCTCGCATTTCCCCGGCTCGTTTTATCCACGCACCCGTGAGCCGGGCAGCCTGATGGTGGAGAAGAATTTCCCCGAGGCGACGATTACTGAGTTGGCCAGACGCGGCCATGCCCTGACCGTTGCCGAACCATGGTCTATCGGACGGTTGACCGCAGCGCGGCGCGATGCCGATGGACTGTTGCGAGCCGCAGCCACGCCCAGATTGATGCAGGCTTATGCTGTCGGACGATAGGGTTTGCCTTGGGAAAGGTGAAATCCGCTTTCCCGAAAAGACAAACTCGAGTCTATAGCCCGTCGACAATGAGGACCCGCCATGAGCGCGCAAACACCTGCACCGATCTTGTCCGTAGAAGGGCTAAACACCGCTTTTCTGGTGGATGGACGCTGGAAAACCGTGGTCCGCGATGTGTCGTTCGATGTGATGGCGGGCGAGACGCTCGCCATTGTCGGCGAGAGCGGTTCGGGCAAAAGCGTGACGTCGCTATCGATCATGCGGTTGCTGGCTGACCAGACCAGCCGGACGACCGGCAGGATCATGCTGGAGGGCCGCGATCTGATGGCTCTATCCCGAAAGGCCATGCGCAACGTACGCGGCAGGGACATGGCGATGATCTTTCAGGAGCCGATGACCAGCCTCAATCCGATTTTCACCATCGGCCGGCAGATTTCCGAGGCCTTGATTGCCCATGGCGGTCTGTCCAAAGGCGAGGCGCGGGCGCAGACCATCCAGTTGCTGGACAAGGTTCGCATTCCCAATGCCGGGGCGCGGTTTGATGATTATCCGCATCAATTCTCGGGCGGAATGCGCCAGCGGGTGATGATCGCCATGGCGCTGGCGCTGAAACCGAAAATCCTGATCGCCGACGAGCCGACCACGGCCCTTGACGTGACGATCCAGGGCCAGATCCTTGATCTCATCAAGCAATTGCAGGCGGAAGAGGGCATGTCGGTGCTGTTCATCACCCATGACATGGGCGTTGTGGCCGAAATTGCTGACCGCACCATGGTGATGTTTCGCGGCGATGTGGTGGAAACCGGCACGACGGGCGATGTGTTTCACAAGGGCCGCCATCCCTATACCCGCGCCCTGCTCTCTGCGGTTCCGCGCCTGGGGGAAATGGGCGATGCCGCCTGGCCACGGCGCTTTCCGGTCGTGGATATGGTGACCGGTGAACGGGTGGAGCCCACGGTTGTCGCCGATACTGTTGAGCGGGGCCTGACGCCAGTTCTCCAGGTGCGCGATCTGGTCACCCGGTTCGACATCAAGGGTGGGCTGTTTGGCAGAAAAACCGGCGTGATCCATGCCGTGGAGGATGTCTCCTTCGATCTTTTCCAGGGCGAAACATTAGCGCTGGTGGGAGAATCCGGCTGCGGAAAATCGACCACCGGACGCTCCGTCATGCGGCTGATCGATCCGCTCAGCGGCTCGGTTCAGCTGGATGGCTATGATGTCCTCTCCCTGCGGGGTCCCGATATCAACCGGATGCGCCGTTCCATCCAGATGATTTTTCAAGACCCTTTCGCCAGCCTCAATCCGCGCATGACCGTCGGTGCTTCGGTGGCCGAGCCGATCACCACCCACCGGCTGGCCACGCACCGGCAGGCGCGGGACAAAGCCGCCGACCTGATGGAGCGCGTGGGCTTGAGCTCCGATATGGCCAACCGTTATCCGCATGAATTTTCCGGTGGCCAGCGCCAGCGTATTGCCATTGCCCGGGCGCTGGCGTTGGACCCGAAAGTCATCGTCGCCGATGAAAGCGTGTCTGCCCTCGACGTTTCCATCAAGGCGCAGGTCTGCAATCTGCTGATGGATCTGCAAGCCAGCCTGAAAATCGCTTTTCTATTCATTTCCCACGACATGGCGGTGGTGGAGCGGGTCAGCCACCGGGTCGCGGTAATGTATCTGGGCGAAATTGTCGAGATTGGACCGAGAGCTGCTGTCTTCTCCAACCCGCAACATGCCTATACCCGAAAACTGATGAAAGCCGTGCCGGTACCCGATCCTTCCCGCCGAAACATCCGGCGCGATCTGGACAGCGAAGAGCTGAAAAGCCCGGTGCGCCCGCTCGGCTATCAACCACCCAAAAGACGCTATGAACAGGTGTCACCGGGCCACATGGTCATGCGGGATGACGCGAGGGTAGGATAGGATTTCGGACAAATCCGCTGCACTAGTTTATCAGGGAAAAGTGGAAACCGGTTTTCCCGAAAAGACAAACGAAAACAAAAGAATCTAGAGTCAGTCTGGTTCAGACTGAACCTGACTGACTCTAACTTCAGAGGATCACATGCGGCACAAAGCGCGAGAGATTGGCGGTGATGCGGGATCGGTCCTCGCGGATGCCAAGGGCGCAGGCACGATCACCGACAATCCAGCTACCAAGTACTGCAAAGCCCGCCTCGCTCTTAAACAGCGGCGCATAGGCTTGCACGATAAATCCTTCCTCGCCGTAACCGCCTGGAGACGTGATTGAGGCCTTGCCGTTCTGGAAAAGCGTGACGTTTTCGCCTTCGCGTGACAGAAGTGGCTTTCGCACGTAGTCGCCAAGGCTTGAGGCGGCAGGGTCGTCCGCAAAGAAGCTCGGCAACAGATTGGGGTGATTGGGGTGGCGCTGCCACAGCAAGGGTAGCAGCCCTTTGTTGGACAGGATTGATTTCCAGGCAGGTTCAACAAACACGTCGCCGGACCGCGCCAATTGCCGCGAAAACGGCTCACGCAGCATGAATTCCCAAGGGTAAAGCTTGAAACACTGGTCGATCACCCGGTCTTGCAGATCCGTGAATCTGCCTTCCGCGTCGATGCCAATATCGCCGATATCGAGAAGCTCGACACGGTGTCCCGCCTGGAGAGCGCAATCCATCAGATAGACCGTGGTGCCGCGATCTTCCTCATTATCGGTCATCGCCGCGAAATGGAACATCGGCTGTTTTGGAAACTGCTCGAAGGCTTCCACAAGGCTTTCCTGCAACAGGTTATACTGGTCGGCATCGGTGGGCAGCGCGCCAAGCGCCTGCTGGTCGGTGAGCCAGTTGAACTGGAAATAGGCTGTCTCGAAGACCGAGGTCGGCGTATCGGCGTTATATTCCAGCAGTTTGGCAGGACCTTCGCCATCATAGGCGAGATCGAAACGTCCATAGAGATGCCGGTCCTGGCGTTGCCAGGATCTGCGTACCACGTCGCGAAGATCGTCTGGAATGGCCAGCCGGTCGAGTATCTCCTCACTGCCGACGATATCGCCGATCAGGTCCATGCACATATCGTGCAACTCCTGGCTTGGCGCCTCTATGAAGGCCTCGATCTCTTCCAGGGAGAACACATAGGCGGCATCGTCCACCCAATAGGGCTCGCCATACATTTCATGAAAACCAAAGCCGACGGCGCGTGCCTTGTCGCGCCAATCTGTACGTTCCGCAACGGTAATGCGCCTCATATCAGCCGCCGAAACTGAAAGAGGAGCGTCCCCCGAAGCCCTGGCGGCTCACCGTGCGGGTATTGACATTGGCGGGCTTGGAACTCGACGGAGCGAGGATCGTGTCGCGGCCTTTGTTTATGGTCACGGTCTGGCCGCTGCGGTTGCGATAAATCGGCGTGCCGCCTCCACCATAGCTGCCTGCGCCATAGCTGCGGCCCTGCGTTTCTTCCCGCCGGTATCGATTATAGTCACCAATATTGTTGATGGTCGAAGACAGTAGATAACCGGCCATGAAGGGCATGAAAAAGCTACCACTACCGCTAGTGCCATCGGTATTGGAGGCTGTCTGCTGCACGCATTGTTTTGCGCCATATTCAGCCTCGCAGGCGGCCATGCCATCAAAGCGCGGTGCGTTGGCCATATGGGCTTTAACGGCATCCTGGTAGGCCGTCTGACACACGTCCCGATCCATCCCCTGAGAGATGCATTGATCGACGGAGGTGAAGGTGCGCTCGGTGGGCGCATCCTCGCCGCAGCCCGATAGCAGCAGGCTGGAGGCGGCGATGGTGCCAAGGGCGAGGATTGGGGGCGTTCGCCCGCTTAAACGTCTGCGCATCCTGGCCTCCTCAATAGGTCATGCAGGCAGCATTGAGAATGCCGACGATCAGCGCGATGCCGCCGCCCCAAAGACCTGCGGCAATATCACCTGCGGTGATTTTCTCATGCAGATCCTTCATGGTGAAATTGGCGATGTAAAAGGCGAAAATCTGCACGAGAATGCCGACGAATGCCCAGAGAATATAATCGATAATGCTGACGGAATTGGCCGCCGCCGAGGCAAGCGGCAGGCTGAAGCCCATGAGCGCACCGAGAAATGCCGTGACCGCCGCCAGATTGCCCGCCCGGATCAATTCGACTTCCTTATGGGGTGTCAGGCGCGTGTAAATTGCTGCAAAAACCCCATAAGCCGCGATGCCAATGAAAAAATAGCCCAGAAAGGCCGGAAGTCCCGCCATGTAATTCAGCATTCATATGCCCCTTGGTAAAGATTTTGGTCAGACGCGACGGACATCGGCGGCACCGATACCGTAGCCAATGAGAAATTCGACAGAGCGGCCCGCCTGCGCCTGGGAGGGATCGAGATCCTGCTCCACATTGATCAGCAGCATTTCCTGGGTGTTTCCAAGGGGCCGATAATACAGCATGCAGGATTGATGGATCGAACGCCTGGTTTCACCATCCTCGATATCTTCGACGAATTGCACGGTCTCGGCGCGTTCCGGCCCCTCGCCCCAGAAGCGGTTAAACAGGATGCCGTCGGCGTCGTAGGACGGCGCACCAATCATGCCTGATGGTCCTGTCCAGCGGCTCCACTCGCTCTGGCTCACAGGTACGACGCTATCCCAGGGGCGGTAGAAGCTGATATCGTCTATGCCATCGCCCGGCATGCCGGATGGGGACATGACCTGGATCATATGGTGGTTCTCATCGTAATAGCGCGACAGGACCGATGCTGCATCGAGCCGGACTTCCCCATAGGCGGCAATGATGAAAGCGCCGCTTTGAGGCAGCGGCATCGCCGGTTGCGCCCCCAGCGCATCGGCCTCCAGCGACAGGAAATCAAGATCGAGCGCGCCACCGATGACGGCCCCCAGGGGGCCGAGTTCCTTTTGCATTGGCTTTTCGGTCTTGCGTCCGCTGAACCAGCCCAACATCAAGCATCTCCTATAAGGCACAATCGATAGCTGCGGTGAATATGGCATCAAGATTGAAAAGAGCAACCTTGACCATCATTCTATCGTCGTGGAAAACCGGCAAGATAGCGACCGCTCCTTGAAAACGACGAGAGGAAAAAACCGGCAAGGGCACAGACGTCATCACTTGAGCCCTGTCTTTACGGCGTTTTCCACGCAAACTATTTAGCATAACAGGCTTTTAACTGCCTGCCGGAATACCCAGATAACGATCAGAATTTCAACCGATGGAGGAATGTTTGGAACCCTGGACTTTGACAGGTTTGACCCGTCTGTTTGCAGCCGATCCCGAGGCGCTGGGCGATGTCGATGTGACCGTGCCTGAAAGCGGCGACGTGATCTGCGTAACGCTGAAGGAAAAGGGTGACATGGACGTTTTCGTCGCGGTCAGCGGCGAGCGTGATATCCTCGCCAGCATTGTTTTGGTGCCGTGCAATGACGTGCCGAACCGCGCGGATTTTGAGCGCATGGTGCTGAAGACCCATAAATTCGTGCCGCTCTCCAGCTTCGGCATTACCACCATCGACGGTGAGGAATGGTATGAGCTGTTCGGGTCGCTCTCAACCCGCTCACGGGCCGAAACGGTCGTTGAGGAAGTGGCTATTCTGGCTGCCAATGCGGTGGATGCAGCCGTGATGATCGAGGAATGGAAGAACGGGGAGATGGCGGCATGAGCACCTGGGCAAAGATTTTCACCGCCATTCGCGGCGGCGTCAACGAGGTGGCAGAGGCTGCTGCCGATAGTCAGTCCATGCGTATTCTGGATCAGGAGCTTCGGGACGCCGAGCAGTCCTTGCGCCGGGCGCGTTCGGATCTGGCTGGGATCATGGCATCCAACAAAAGCGTCATGCGCCGGCTGGAAGAGGCCCGCGCCAAGGAGCTGAAGGATAGCGACAGTGCCCGCGCCGCCGTCAATGCTGGCCGTATGGACCTTGCCCAGGGTTTGGCACAGCGCATTGCCAATATCCGCGGTGAGATCCAGCGCGACGAAGAGGAATTGAACCGCCTGCTGCCGCGTCAGCAACAGATGCTGCGGACAATCCAGGACACCGAGGCGCGCATTACCCAGATGAAGCGCGAAGTGGAAAATGTGAAGGCAAACGAATCGCTGCTGCGGGCGCAATCGGCCATTTCACATAGCCAGTCTGGCATTAACACCCGTCTCGGCAGTGCGGTGGAAAGCCTTGAGCGGATCAAGAAACGCCAGGAAATCACCGCAGGCCGGATCGAGGCCGGTGCGGAATTGGCGGCGCTGGAAAATGGCAGTGATCTTGATCGTCAGCTGCGGGAAGCAGGCATCGGTGGCTCCAGCCAATCGGCCGACGATGTGCTGAAGCAGTTGATGGCCCCCAGCGGTTCCGGCGCCCAGGTTCTGCTGCCTGCGCCTGCTGAGAAGATTGAACGCTAAGAAAAGGGACGCCCGGTTTTCCGGACACGCGAACCTGAGCCGACATAGTCCAAAACAAATCGGGTGGAACGCTGATGCATTCCACCCGATTCTGGCCACCCGGTTTTCGTATCAAATGATGCCGGGCACGACGAAGACAAGCCAGGCGATGACCGGTCCGATCAGCGCGATAAGGGCGCTGTAGATCAGCATCTGGCGCATGACCTTATCGCGTTGCTCATCTGGCGCATTGGCAACCACCAGGGCCCCATTGGTGGAAAATGGGCTGGTATCGACAATGGTCGTAGAGATCGCAATCGCCGCAACCACGCCGACAGCGCTGATATGCCCTTGCAGCAGGAAGGGAACGGCAAGCGGAATAATTGCCCCAAGCAAAGCTGTCGATGAAGCGAAGGCCGAGACGATGGCGCCGGTAAAGCAGAGCAGCAGGGCTACGAGGAGCGGCATGCCGAGGCTGGATATGCCATGGGCCACGTAATCGATCGTACCGGCTTTTTCCATCACGCCGACATAGGTGATTATGCCGGAGATCAGCAGCACGGTCGACCAGCTTACCTTGTCGATGGCTGCCTTTTGCGTTGTGGGCGAAAGCAGAGCCAGCAGAACCGCAACAGTGATCGCCACCAGGCCAACATTGAACTTGAAAACCAGAGCCCCGACGCCAAGCGCGGTAAGACCGATGAGGGTCGTGACCTTCTCGGTCGTCAGCCGGACCTTTGCCTGCGTGTCTGCGGCTGTGCCATAGGCATGGTCGCGGAACGGCTTGGCAGGCGTGCCGCCATGGCCTTTTATCGAGGCCGAGATGCCTTCAGGATGAAGCTCGGGCAGGGGGCCTTTGACAGCGGATCGCTGTTTCAGGATGGAAAGGCCACCAAAAACGAAGAAGACCAGAACCGCAATCGCCAGGTTGAAGAAGAAGCTGGAGAGAAACAGCGAGGTCGGCGCGAATGGAAGTCCTGCCTTGGCAACGATCTGGTTGGTAATGCCGCCATAGATGCTGATCGGCGAGAACCCGCCAGCCTGTGCGCCGTGAATGACCATCAGGCCCATCAATACCGGATGGATCCTATATTGAACCGCAAAGCTGAGTGCCACGGGCGCGAGGATGGCCACCGCAGCAGGCCCTAGGGCGCCGAAGCCGGTGATGATCGCTGCAACGAGGAACATCACCCAGGGTATCAACCCGACACGCCCGCGAACCATCCGGACAGACCTCTCCACAAGCCAGTCGATGGTTCCGTTAATCTGAGCGATAGCAAAGAGATAGGTGACGGCCACCAGTGTGAGGAACAGGTCGGCGGGAAAGCCTGCAAAAATGTCGGCGGGCTTCATGCCGATAATCAGCGAGCCCAGGACGAAGGTGCAGCCAAAGGCCAGGACCCCCATATTGATCGGCTGGATCGTCGCGATAATGAAGATCGCAACCAGCAGCCCTATAGATAGGATTTCGATGCTCATAAGTCCCCTCCCTGCGGCGTGATGAGCGCCAGCAGCATGTGCGTTTTCGGATTGAATATGTCCGCACGCGCCCCTCCCAAATGACGCGGCGTAATCCGGGAGCTTGATGATTGCTCCCGGGCTTAATCAGGCTGCGGCGTAAAGATCGGCATATTGCTGGCGCAGAACATTCTTCTGGACCTTGCCCATCGTGTTGCGCGGCAGGTCTTCCAGGAAAATAATGCGCTTGGGCTGCTTGTAGCGGGCAAGCCGATCCTGAAGCGCATTGAGAATTGCCTTCTCATCCAGCGAGACGCCCGGCTTGCAGATAACGATGGCGGTCACGCCCTCGCCAAAATCCGGGTGCGGTACGCCAATAACAGCACTTTCGACCACGCCTTCAAGCTGGTCGATCTCGCTTTCGACCTCTTTGGGATAGATATTGTATCCGCCTGAAATCACCAGGTCCTTGCCGCGTCCAACGATATGAACATAGCCGTTCTCATCGATCTTGCCGAGATCGCCGCTGATGAAAAAGCCGTCCGCGGTGAATTCCGCAGCGGTCTTTTCAGGCATCCGCCAATACCCCTTGAAAACGTTCGGTCCTTTGATTTCGATGGACCCTGTTTCTCCTGTCGGGAGAATGGCACCGCTGGCGGGATCGGTGATGCGCACGGTCACGCCCGGCAGCGGCAGGCCGACTGTGCCTGGAACCCGGTCTCCGTCATAGGGATTGGACGTGTTCATGTTGGTTTCGGTCATGCCATAGCGCTCAAGGATCGCTTTGCCGGTGCGTTTGCCAAACTCGACATGGGTCTCGGCCAGCAGTGGCGCCGAACCGGAGATGAAAAGGCGTATATTGGCCGTGATCTCCCGGTCCAGTTTCTGGCTTTGCAGGAGGCGTACGTAAAAGGTCGGAACGCCCATGAGAAGCGTGGCATTCGGCATCAATGACAGCACTTCGTCAGGATCGAATTTTGGCAAGAGGATCATCGACGCGCCCGACAGCAGGGTCACATTGGTGGCGACGAACAGCCCGTGCGTATGGAAAATCGGCAGGGCGTGGATCAGCCGGTCATCGCTTGTGACGCGCCAGAAACCGCGCAGGGTCAAGGCATTCGACAGGAGATTGTCATGGGTCAGCATCGCGCCTTTGGAGCGACCGGTCGTTCCCGACGTATAAAGGATGGCGGCGAGATCGTCGGGCGCGCGGGCGACATTGGCGAAATCGGCCGGTTCGATGCGGGCAAGATCGATCAGCGAGCCTGAGCCGTCGGCATTCAGCGTTTCGACGCGCGCTCCATAGGGGGCAGCCACTTTCCTGATGGGTTCCAGCGCGGAGGAGGAGACAACCACCAGCTTCGGTTCGGCATCGCCAATGAAATAGTCCAGTTCGGCAAGCGTATAGGCCGTGTTCAGCGGCAGATAGACCGCCCCGGCGCGAAGGCAGGCCAGGTACAGGATCAGCGCCTCCGGGCTTTTTTCGATCTGCACGGCAATCCGGTCACCGGGCTGAATGCCGAGCTTGGCGATAGCGCCAGCAATCTGTCCGGAAAGCGCAATCGCATCGGCATACGTCCAGATCCTTCCGCCATTGGTCAGAATGAACGGTGAATCAGGCCGTGCTGCGGCTTTGATAGCATCAAAAAGATGGTTGCTCATATTACTCTACTCCTCCGATCATGGTGATCGCCGTCTGTGCCGCGGACCGTAAATCCGTCCTGGCTCCAGGCAGCGTGCGGGTCTCTGTCCAGTTTGTTTAAGAACCGGACAGGCTCTCCGCCTTTTTGATATCCTTGGTTTTTTCGGGAAGACCCAGCTCGATTTTTCCCTGCAAGGCTTTGACGGCTGGCGACGCTGCCACTTCTCCGCGCTGTGCCAGGGCCTCGTGATTGGTCTCGATGTCCTCCAGCTTGTAGAGATAGTTGACCATCAGCCCATGCGCCTGGCGCATTGCCTTCACTGAGCGGTCGCCCAGAAAGTTAAGCCGCTCCAGCCTGGCGCCATTGCCAAGGTGGAAGCGGGCAACCGGATCGACCGGGCGGTTGTCCGGCGTTCTCTCAGTGATGAAATATCGTGCCGCGAGCGGCAGCAGCACGCGCTCTACGGCATCCGCCCTTGCCTTATCCTCAGGCCATGTCGGATCATCCAGCAAGGCCAGCGTGTTGCGGTCCTCTTGCGACAGCGGGAAACCGGATTTCGGATCCCTGATCTTCGAAATCCAGCGGGCAAAACCCGGAACTGGCGAGAGTGTGACGAATTCCTTGAGGCCGGGAAGATCCCGCCGCAGGTCTTCCACCACCTGCTTGATGAGAAAATTTCCGAAGGAAATGCCGCGAAGGCCGTCCTGGCAGTTGGAAATCGAATAGAAGACCGCAGTCGTTGCGGTATCGGCGCCAATATGATCCCGGCTTTCATCCAGCACATCGGCGATGGTGCTCGGTATCGAACGGGTCAGCGCCACTTCTACGAAAACGAGCGGGTCATCGCGCAGGCGCGGATGGAAAAAGGCGAAGCAGCGCCGGTCTGCCGGCGCGAGCCTTCGGCGCAGTTCTTCCCAGCCGGCAATCTCATGCACGGCCTCGTATTTGATGATCTTTTCCAGAATATGCGCCGGTGTCGTCCAGTCGATGGGTTGCAGCGTCAGGAAGCCACGGTTGAACCAGGAACTGAAAAGATGGGCGAAATCGGTATCGACGGCACCAAGATCGGCGCGATCCTCCTTGGTCTCCAGCAGGCGTTCGCGCATGCGGACAAGCTTTTGCGTGCCGTTGGGCGCAAGGTTGAGGCGGCGCAAAAGTTCCTGCCGACGCGGTTCGGCTGCATTGTGCAGCGCGATGACGGCCATGGGGCTTTTGTCGGTCCGATAGGCGTCTATCGCCTTGTCGAGCGCTGCGGCTTCCGCGCCGAAACGGTCAGACAGCATGTGCAGAAACTGGACAGCCTCTGCGGCATTGAAACGGCTCCAGCGATCCAGAATTTCCGCCGCGATTGCCATGCCCGACGCTTCGCCGCGACTTGAAAGCAGCATTTCACACAGGGTTTCGATGTCGGTATCGACCACCCTGTCGCGTGCTTTCGATCCCGAAAACAGCAGCGCGCGCCCGCGTTCCGTGACGCCCGAAAGCAGGTCACTGAGAAAAGAGGTTCCGGCCATCCAAAATTCCTCCGATCATCAGGACGGCGCCCCCCGCGCTGTCCTTTTATTATCATTGTCTATTCAATATCCACCGCAATATGGTATGTAAGCTGGCCCACAATGTGCACGGTGTCAACAGTCTTGTATACAAGAATGGGAAAATTGCATTATGAAGGCCGGATGCATGTCTGAAAACGCGGGGCGTTGGCTGCGGGACGAAATTGAAAATGCGATTTTGTCTCATGAATTCGCACCCGGTCTCCGCTTGGATGAGACCTTGCTGGCCAACCGGTTCGGTGTGTCACGCACACCCGTGCGCGAAGCGCTGATGCAGCTGAACGCCATTGGCCTTATCGAGATCCGTCCGCGTCGTGGGGCCGTCGTTATCGATCCGGGGCCGCACCGTATCTATCAAATGTTCGAGGTCATGGCCGAGTTGGAAGGTCTGGCCGGTTCACTTGCTGCCCGTCGGCTGGATGAGCAGTCCAAGGAAGCGATCCTTGATGCCCATAAGCGGTGCGAAATCTCCGCGTGTGCTGGCGACAGCGATAGCTATTATTATGACAACGAAGCCTTTCACAAGGCGATCTATGCGGCAAGCCGGAGTGAATTTCTGGAGGAGCAGTGCAACCAGCTGCATCGTCGCCTGCGACCTTACCGGCGGCTGCAATTGCGGGTGCGCAACCGCTTGTCGACGTCATTTGCCGAACATGGGGCGATTGTTGAGGCGCTTTTCCGAGGCGATGTCGAGGAGACAAGACGGCTGCTTGGAATGCATGTGGCCGTTCAGGGTGAAAGGTTCAGCGACCTCGTTGCCAATATGGCTGCACGGTGATTAGAGTATTATAATTGCGTTTTGGTCTCTTACAGTCTGTTCAAGAATTGCTGTTGGCCTGGCGAAAATGGTGATTTCGAGAACCGGCGCGGAGCGTACTTAATGTACGTGAGTACAAGCATTCCAGGAAAAGTGCGAAGCGGTTTTCCGTTTGGAAATGCGAATGAAGCAGGCAAGCGCAGAAATTGCCATTTGCAGACGGCCAGCGGCGATTCTTGGATAGACTGTTAGGCAGACTGTAAGCGCTGATGTCGAAGCATAATGCGAAATCCATGACCTCACCACCCGATGCGCCGATTGCGCGAAGCGATCTGATCGCGCGCATCGTCCATGACATCCGCCCCGTCATCGTTGTGACTGCGCCCGCAGGCTTCGGCAAGACCTGGCTTTTCCAGGCCTTGATCGCGACACTGGGGTCTGATGCCGCCCAGTGGACGGTGTATGATTGCTCAACCGTCTCTCCTGACCTTTCGCGGCTTGAGCTAGGACATCGCTATGCCATTGCCCTGCGCCCCGGCGAGAGCTTGCCCGGACTGGAGCGGCTGCGCCTTTATGGTCAGGTGCTGGATCTTGATGGTGAGGATCTTCTTCTGTCTCAGGACGGATTGAGCCACCGTGATTGGGACAGATGTGCCGGCTGGCCGGTTCTGTTGTCACCGGGGGTGGATTGTCAGGATACCCATGCTGGGCAAAATCGGCTTTCGAGTTTTCTGGCCGATGACTGTCTGGTGGGCCTTGATGATGCTGATATGTCGGCGCTGCTGGTCTGTGGACAGGACTGGCCGTCCTGGCTTGCCATGCGTCTGCCACCGCTTGCCCATCCCGCCACCGCGGCCTGCCAAAGGATCAACAGCGCTTTGCCCGGCGCGCTGGAGCAAGAAATGCTCCGACGTCTCGCCGATCCGTTTCGGGCTGCTGATCCGTCTGGCGTTCTGGCGCAGGCTTTACGCCGCAACCCGCGAAATCTGGAGACGGTGATCCTGCGGTTGCTGGCGTGCAATCAGGGCAAGGACGCGCTGGCACTGTTTTGCAAGGCAGGCGGCTGGTTTCTCTATTATCGGCTGGGCCATGAGGCGTTCTTGCGTGTGGTGACAGGTCTTGAGGCGGGCTGTGACGATCTGCCGGAAGAGCTGGCCATCAGTCGCGCCTTCCTGATGATCAAAGCCGGTGATGTGGCATGGGCAATGCAATTTCTGGTCCAGCGCTTCGGCGTGGAAATGCGCAATGTCTTGGCTGTTTTCGCAGGCGATAGTGTGCTTTCCCTGCGTGTCAGGCTGTTTCGTATCACGGTCCTGATTTACGAGGATGTTGCGCCGACCGACAGATTGCTGGAAGCGCTGTTTGAGATTGGCGGCGAGTTACCGCTGGACGAGCCGGAGCAGCGCGGATCATTTTACAACGCCATGCTGGAATTTTTCCTTCGGCTCCGGCGCTACGAAGAGGCAAATGGCATGGCCGAAAAGGCCATGAAGGCCTATCGGCAGGCGGATTGTCCCATTCTGTGCTTTTATATAGCGCTGCATCAATCGGTGCTCAGCCTTTTGACCTCCGATTTCAACCGCATGGGCCAGTCTCTGCGGCTTGCCGAGGATATGCTGGCAAAAACAGGCTTTGACAGTCCCGGAGATCGTCGCTTTCTTGATCTGCTGACGGCTTGCATGGCCTATGAAAACGGCGAACCAGCGGTGCTGCTTGGCTTTTTGCAAGAAGATATGGCCGCAATGATTGCGGGCGAGTTGTGGCCAAGTCTGGCGGATGTCGCCATTTACTACGGCAGCCATGCTTTGAGCGTCCACATGTCCACCCGCGTCGCTCTTCGTTTTCTGGATGGCTGGAGCGTTTACCAGCCGATGAACCGGCAGTTTCGCCTCTCATTGGATGTGCGCAAGGCGCAGATCCTGCAAAGCGGCAATTGCTGGGGCGATGCGACTCGGCTTCTTGCGCCGTTGCGGGCCGGGTTTGATCGGGTGTGGATTGAAAGCGCACAGGAGGCGCTTGCCCGATTGGCGGGTCGAGACGAGATTACGCTGGCCTTGAGCTGGCTGCGGCAAATCTCCTACGAGCGCCCGGGTTTTCCCCATCTCGACCGCAAGCTTGAGGTGATGTTGACCAACCCGCATCTGCTGGTCCGGCAGGAAATTGCGGTTTCCCTCTGGCTGGCCTTCGTCTTGCGGCAAACGCAGCAAAATTCCAAAGCCCGCACTCTGCTGCGGCAGGTGTTTGAACGCTGCGCAAGCCATGGCGGACTGACGGCCCTTTCAGAGGAATGGCTGTTTCTCGATCACTTGCTGCAAGACAGACGGATAGTCGAATTCGTGATGGCGGCCACCCCGGCGCGGGCTATCCTGCGGCGGCTGGACAAGGGGCGTCACAGTAGTCTTGCGGCGGCCCGAACCCGGTTGACCCAGCAGGAATTGAAAATCCTGACCATGCTGGCGGAAGGTGCCTCCAACAAGCTGATTGCCCGCAATAGCGGCATTTCAGAGCCGACGGTGAAATTTCATCTGAAGAATGTCTATCGCAAACTTGGCTGCTCCCGTCGTCACGATGCGATTGCAGCGGCAAAGGCGCTGGGGTGGGTGCGCTAATCGCTGCTCACTGAAATACTTTAGCTCTTTGTCTTGCGTGCCGCCCGCAAAGCGGGTTCCGGTCACAGCTGGAACGCTTTAAAACCTATCCTTATTTTGTAAAAACCTATCCTTCGCCCGCATTGCTCTTGCCAGTCCTTCCGCGCCACCATGGCGCAAAGAGGGAATGGTGGGATGATTTTGCATGTTGTCGAACAGATCGTGAGACGGGTGTTTTCCGTTGTCATGGTGCTGTTCGTGCTGTCTTTGATGATTTTTGCGCTGGCCCGTGTGGTGCCCGGTGATCCGGTCCGCATGGCGCTGGGGCCGTCGGCATCGCAAGAGCAGGTCACGGCGCTGGCTCGCGAAATGGGTCTCGATCAGCCGGTGATCGTGCAATATGGCCGCTATATCGCCAACGCCCTGCAAGGCGATCTTGGTCAATCGCTGTCGTCGCATCGCCCCGTCATTCATGATGTCGTTGAATTTCTCCCCGCCACGCTGGAGCTTGTGGTGGTCACCGTCATTCTTGATCTGCTGATTGCCATTCCGCTAGGCGTCATTACGGCACGCCATCGCAACACCTGGATCGACAATCTCGGACGGCTGTTTTCCATGGTGGGTGTTACCGTTCCGTCCTTTCTGTTTGCCATCGGCCTGCAATTGTTTGCGGCGAATTTTCTACCGGGTTGGCCTTTGCTGGGGCAGGTGAATTTCGATCTTCATGCCCCCGCCGGGCCAACTGGCTTTCTGCTGGTGGATAGCCTGATCCATGGTCGTGCCGATGTGTTTGTGGATGCCCTGCAACATCTGATCTTTCCGGCATTGGCGCTGGCTATGGCTGGCATTGGCCAGATCACCCGCATCATGCGCTCGGCAATGATTGAAAACCAGCGCAAGGACCATGTGTTGACGTTGCTGAGTTTTGGTGTGCCGGATCGTGTCGTGACCTTTCGCTACCTGCTCAAGCTGTCGTCTGTAGCGCCTCTGACCATCATGGGGCTGGAATTTGCCTCGCTGATTGGCAATGCCTTTGTGGTGGAAATGGTGTTTGGCTGGGGCGGGTTTGCCTCCTACGGTCTCAACGCCATCCTGCAAAAAGACCTCAACGCTCTGATGGCGGTGGTGCTGATTTCCGGCCTTTTCTTCATTCTCGCCAATCTCGTCATCGATCTGGTTGTCAGCCTGATTGATCCGCGTCTGCGTTTTCGGGGAGGCCAATGATGAGCCCCAATTCTATGATGAACAAGCGCGATCTCTCAGCCGGTTACATGAGCTGGTATCGCTTTTCTCGCAATCCTGCCGCTTTGATCGGCGCGTTGATTGTGCTCTCCGTCGTGGTTATGGCGATCCTTGCGCCGCTGATCACGCCCTTTCCCAGCCATATCGGCTCCATTGTCGATTTTCGCCATCGGCACAATCCGCCGAACCTCATCAACTGGTTTGGCACCGATAAGGTGGGCCGCGATCTGTTTACCCGCACCATTTTCGGCTTTCGCGTCTCGCTGCTGCTGGTGTTTGGCGTGTTGGGGATTTCGGTGCCTGTTGGTGCGGTTCTGGGCCTCTGCGCTGGCTATTTCGGCGGCTGGACCGAGCGGTTGATCACCGGCTTTACCAATATCATGCTGGCCATTCCGCCGCTGGTGATGGCGCTGGCGATTGGCAATGTGCTGGAGCCAAACCTGATCAATGCCATGATTGCGATTACGCTTTTATGGTGGACCTGGCATGCGCGGCTTGTCTACCGCGTCACGGTCTCCATTGCCGGAGAGGATTTTATCGAGGCGGCGCGTTTGGCCGGGGCTGGTCCCATCCATATCCTGTTTCGGGAAATCCTGCCCAATTGCATCGCGGTGATCTCGGTCAAGACCACGCTGGATGCCGCCTTTGTCATTCTGTTTGGCGCAACCTTGTCCTTCCTCGGTTTTGGGGTGAAGCCACCAACACCAGACCTCGGCTCCATGGTGGCCGATGGGCGTCAGTTTTTGCCGGAAAAATGGTGGGAAGTGCTGGCTCCGGGTGGTGCGATTTTCTACGCCACTCTCGGCTTTAACCTGCTGGGCGATGGTCTACGCGACATGTTCGATGTGGAGGCGTGACCATGGCTGATCCTTTGCTGAGCGTGCAGGATTTGACCGTTGCCTTCTCCGGCTATGGCGGGGTAAATCGGGTGTTGCACGATATCTCTTTCACCATCGATGCTGGAGAACGGGTCGCGCTGATTGGCGAAACCGGATCAGGCAAATCCGTCACGTCAAAGGCCATTCTCGGCACTTTGCCGGGTAATGCCAAGGTCGAGGCGGGCGCCATTGCCTATCGCGGACGGCAATTGCTGACGCTGCCATCGGCTGAGCGCAACAAGCTCAAAGGCACAGCTTTTTCCATCATCATGCAGGATCCGCTGTCCTCCTTCAATCCGGTGTTTCGCATTGGTCGGCATCTGGAAGATGTGATGCATTATGCCGATAGCAATCAGGGCATTTATGACACGCCGAAGGGGCGTAAGCAGCGGATTTTCGAAGTGTTGCGCAAGGTGCAACTGGGCGATGTTGAACGGGTGTTCAACGCCTGGCCGTTCGAGCTGTCGGGCGGCATGCGCCAAAGGGTGCTGATTGCGCTGGCGCTTTTGCACCAACCCGATCTGTTGATTGCCGACGAGCCGGGCACGGCGCTGGATGTGACCACGCAGGATGAGATTCTGCGGCTGATTAACCGTCTTGTGACAAACGAGGGCCTGTCGCTACTGATGATCACCCACAATCTCGGCGTGGTGCGCCAGACGGCAGACCGGGTGATTGTCATGCAGCATGGCCGCGTTGTCGAACACGGATCATTGTCATCCGTATTTCAGGCGCCACAACAGGCCTATACCCGCGAGTTGATGGCGGCGGTGCCGCCGCTCTATGGCGAAGGCGTGGTTGATCAGCCGGTCAGTGATAGGGCCCCGATCATCACTTTGAGCAATGTGCGCAAACTCTATGCCAAGCGGGTGCTGTTTGGCGCAAAGCGCGGCCATCTGGCCGTTAACAACATCAATCTTCAGGTCAATGCGGGCGAAATTTTTGGCCTTGCCGGAGAAAGCGGCTCTGGCAAAACCACGCTGGCGCGGATGATGATGGACCTGTTGCAGCCCAGCGATGGCGAGATTGTCGTGAGCGGAACGCCCAGAGATGGTGCGTTGCGCCTCAGCCAGATTGTCTACCAAAATCCTGGCACGTCGCTGAACCCCAAGCGCACGGTGGCGCAGATTTTGGCCGTTCCCTTGGCCCATGTGGGTCTGGATAAGGAGCAACGTAAATCACGAATGGCCGAGCTTCTCGACCTTGTGCGCCTGCCCGCCAATTTCGTCTCAAAATACCCGCATGAGCTATCTGGCGGGCAAAAGCAGCGCGTTGCCATTGCCCGCGCCTTGGCGGCCAATCCGCAGATCATCATTCTGGATGAGCCGACATCGGCACTTGATGTGTCGGTGCAGAAAACCGTGATTGAGCTGCTGTTGGACCTGCGGGCAAAGCTTGGCCTGACCTATGTGATTATTTCCCATGATCTGTCTTTGATGCGCAATTTCTGCTCGCGCATCGTCATCATGTACAAGGGCGAAATCGTTGAACAGGGCACGCCTGCCGAGGTGTTCTCAACCGCCCGCCACCCTTACACCCGCGCCCTCATTGCCGCCATTCCGGTTCTAACCGATGCGCAAGAGGCGTTGAAACCCACCATTAGTGAAGAGGAACGAGGCCGCTTTCTGGTGCAAAGCACCGGACTGTGAACTCGTTGTTGAAAGGAAAACACACGTGTACCGATTGGGAATAGATGTGGGCGGCACCAATACGGATGCTGTGGTCATGCAAGGCGGCAAGGTTCTGTCCGGGATCAAGGCTCCAACGTCGGAGGATGTCACGACAGGCGTGGTCGAGGCCATGGAAGGGGCCATCAAGGCCGCAGGCATTGACCGCAGCCTTGTCACCAATGTGATGATCGGCACCACCCATTTCACCAATGCGGTGATTGAGCGCAAGCATATGACGCAGGTGGCCGCCATCCGCCTCGGCCTGCCCGCCACCGCCTGCCTGCCGCCTGCCATCGATTGGCCGGAAGATTTGAAGCCCGTGGTTGGTAAGCACGGCTATATGGTGCGCGGCGGCTATGAATTTGATGGCCGCGAAATCTCGCCGCTGGATGAAGACGAGATCAAGCGCATCGCCGGTGAAATCCGCGCCAACAATCTCAAAGCCGCTGCTGTTACCTGCGTGTTCGGCCCTATCAATGCGGCGATGGAGCAACGGACCAAAGCGATCTTGCAGGAGCATTGCCCCGGTCTGCCGGTGGTGATGTCCACCGATATTGGCCGTATCGGGTTGCTGGAGCGCGAAAGTGCGGCGATCATGAATGCCAGCCTGTTGGAACTGGCTTACAAAACCGTGCGGGCTTTTGGCGAAGCGCTGAAAAGCGCTGGCCTGACCTGCCCCTTTCATATCACCCAGAACGACGGCACACTGATGGCGGCAGAGACGGTGAAGGATTTCCCGGTTCTGACCTTCGCCTCCGGCCCGACCAATTCCATGCGCGGTGCGGCCTTCCTCACCGGCGTGCAGGAAGCGATTGTGGTCGATATTGGCGGCACGACCTCGGATGTCGGGGCACTGCATCTGGGCTTTCCGCGGCAGGCGGCAACGGTGGTGGATGTTGGCGGCGTGCGCACCAATTTCCGCATGCCGGATGTGTTTTCCATCGGTCTGGGTGGCGGCTCCTTGGTGCGGGGTGAGGCTGAGACCGTGACCGTTGGCCCACAATCGGTGGGCTATCGCATCACCTCTGAGGCCAAGGTATTTGGCGGTGCAACGCTGACGGCCACCGATATCGCCGTGGCCGCTGGCCATGCCGATGTGGGTGACAAGAGCAAGGTGGCCGATGTTTCGCCTGAGCTTGCCAAGGCGGCCCTTGCCCGCATCCATCAGATGCTGGAAAATGCCATTGAGCGCAGCCGCGTTTCACCAGAGCCGATCCCGGTGATTGCCGTTGGCGGCGGCTCCATCCTGATGCCGGATAAGCTGGGTGATTTTCAGATCATTCGGCCGGAAAATTTCTCCGTTGCCAATGCCGTTGGTGCCGCCATTGCCCAGATTTCCGGCGAAGTGGATCGTGTCTTTGCCCTTGAAAATGGCCTGACCCGCGAGCTGTGCCTAAAGCAGGCCGAAGAGGAAGCGACGAAAAACGCCGTTGCTGCCGGGGCTGATCCAACCACCATTCAGGTGATTGAGCGTGAAGATGTGCCTTTGGCCTATCTGCCCGGCAATGCCACCCGCATCCACGTCAAAGTCGTGGGTGAGATGGGTGGCCAGCTATGAGCGCTATCATCTCCCAAAAGGATTATTTTGATCCGAAAGATCTCTGGATTCTCGATCACGACGATCTCCTGTCGCTGGAAATTGGCGCAGGTATTCTGGGCACCGGCGGCGGCGGCAATCCCTATATTGGCAAGCTGCGGGCGAGGCAGTTGCTGGATGAGGGTTATACGCTTTCCGTTCTGCCGCACCAGAAAATCCACGATGATGCGCTCTGCGTGTCCGTGGGAGGCATTGGTGCGCCCGTGGTTGGCATTGAGCGTTTGCGCGAAGGCCGTGAGGGCCTGCGCTGCATTCGGGCGCTGGAAGCGCATCTGGACCTATCCATCGATGCCATTGTCTGCGAGGAAATCGGTGGCTCCAATGCCATGGAGCCGCTGGTCGTGGCGGCCTTGACGGGCCTGCCGGTGATCGATTGCGATGGCATGGGCCGGGCCTTCCCGGAAATGCAGATGACCACGTTTTCCATCTACGGCCACAGCTCCACCCCATCGGCGATGTGCGATGTGCATGGCAATGTCGTGCTGTTTCAGCATGCGGTGTCCGAGCTTTGGCACGAGCGCATGGCGCGGGCCTGCGTGGTGGCCCAAGGGGGGGCATCGACCCTGGCCTCGGCACCCATGACCGGGGCTTTTGTCAAGCAATTCGGCATTCCCAATTCCTACACCCAAGCCGTCAGCCTCGGGCAGGCGGTGCGGGCCGCGCAGAAAAACCATGATGACCCGATTGAAGCCATCTGCAAGAAGGAGAATGGCAAAAAGCTATTCACCGGCAAGATCAGCGATTTGAAGCGCCATTTGCGCGGCGGTTTTGTGCGCGGCGAAGTGCAGCTTTCCGGCATTGATGCCCACCACGGCGAAACCGGCTCAGTGCTGATCCAGAATGAAAATCTGGTGTTTTTCCATGATGGCGAGATGGAATGCTGCGTGCCGGACCTGATCCTGGTGCTGGATGTCGATAGCGGCGAGGCTATCACCACCGAAATGCTCCGCTACGGCCAGCGCGTCGCCATCGTTGCCCTGCCGTGCCATGCATTGCTGCGATCACGCGAAGCGCTGGACGTGGTTGGCCCTAAAGCCTTTGGGTTGGATGGCATTGTCTACACCCCGATGAAAGGATCGTGATCATGGCCACTCTGGTGCAAGAACACGATTTGGAGGCTATTGCCTTGGGCGGTGCCTATCTCGGCACGGGCGGCGGCGGCGATCCCTATATCGGCAAGCTGATGGCGCAGGCGGCTCTTCGGGAACACGGACCTGTCTCCGTGGTGGCTGCGGATGAAGTGGATGACGAGACGCTGTGCATTTCCGTCTTCATGATGGGCGCGCCGACTGTGATGCTGGAAAAACTGCCCTCTGGTGCGGAAGTGCTGAAAGCCCTGCACGAGCTGGAGCAGTTTCTGGGTCGCAAGGCTGGAGCGATCCTCTGCGTTGAGGCGGGCGGTTTGAATTCCACCATTCCCTATATGGTGGCTGCTGTGACCGGACTGCCTTTGGTGGACGGCGATGGCATGGGCCGGGCTTTCCCTGAATTGCAGATGGTGAGTTTCACCCTGCATGGTATCTCGGCAAGCCCGCTGGTTTTGGCCGATGACAAGGGCAATTCCTCACTGTTCTCAGCTGTTTCCAATTTGTGGACCGAGAAAATGGCCCGCGCCGTGACCATTCAAATGGGCGGTGCCGCCCTTGTGGCCGCCTATGCCATGAGCGGCAAGCAGATGAAGCAGGCGCTGTTGCATGGCACGATGACGCAAATCCGCACCATTGGCGAAACCATCCTGTCCGAGCGCGCCCGTTCACGTCATGCTGGGAACGCCTTGCGCGAAAAGCTTGGCGGTACCCATCTTTTCACCGGTCGCGTGGTGGATGTGGAGCGCGCCACAACGGGTGGCTTTGCCCGTGGCAAGCTGATCTTGCGCGGTGTGGACCGCTTTGCAGGTCAGCGCTTTGCCGTGCATTTTCAAAACGAGTTTTTGCTGGCCGAAGGCGAAAATGGCGAAACCGTTTGGGCCACGCCCGACCTGATTTGCGCTCTTGATGCCGATATGGGCCTGCCCGTCACCACTGAACAGATGCGCTACGGCTTGATGGTGGAATTCACCGGCATCCCCGCTGATCCGCAATGGCATACGCCAGGAGGGCTCGCGCTCGCGGGGCCGGGCTATTTTGGCTACGGCGACTGCGCAAAGCCACTCTCAGCGTGATCTTTTAAAATACAGCGAACTGTCAAAAAAAGGGGAATGAGATGAACGCAACACAGACTTTAAAGCGCCTTACGGTGGTTCTGGCGATGGGAACCGCCATTGTCGCGCCACACGTGGCCATGGCGAAAACATCGACCGTGATGAATGTCACGCAGGTGTTTGGCACCATCGATCCGGCCAAGATCACCGACTACACTCAATATCTCGCCGCCGTGAACCTTTACGACGGTCTGACCACGGTTGACAGCACCGGCAAGATCATCCCCGAGCTGGCCGAAAGCTGGGATGTGTCCAGCGACAACCTCACCTACACTTTCCATCTGCGCAAGGACGCAAGTTTTCAGGATGGCTCACCGGTTGAGGCCAAGGATGTGGTCTATACTGTCCAGCGTCTGCTGGCGATTAACAAGGGGCCAGCCTATCTGTTTGCATCGCTGATCAACCCCGACAATGTGAAGGCGGTGGATGCCCACACCGTCTCCATCACGCTGAACAAGGTCTACGCGCCATTCCTGACCACCACGCCGCTGCTGCTTGTGATCAATGAGGACGCCGTCAAAGCTACTTCAAAGCAGCCCTGGGGTGAGGATGTTGTCGGCGAAAAATCCATGGGGGCAGGGCCTTATGTGCTGTCCAGTTGGCAGCGCGGATCGGAAATGGTCATCAGCCGCTATGAGAAATATTACGGGGGCTGGCCAACAAACCCGATTGATGAAGTGCGCTTTGTCCAGACCAATGACGAGGCAACCGTCAAGGCGCTTGCCACATCCGGCCAATTGGGCATTTCCTCGACCACGCAGGCCAATGAGACCTATGATGCGCTCGCCAAAACCGATGGCTATGTGGTGCAAACCACGCCAACAGCGACAGGTTTTTATCTCAAGCTCAACACCAAGGCCGCGCCGACAGACGATGTGCATGTGCGCCGCGCCTTGCAATATGCCACCGATTACAAGACCATTCAGACCCAGATTATGACCGGTGACACGCTGGCCGGGCCAATGGCACCGGTCTTCACCGAGGCCTATCTCGACAGCCTGAAAGCATCCGAATTCGACCTTGAAAAGGCCAAGGCCGAGCTTGCTCAGTCCAAATATGCTGGCAAACCCATCAAGCTGACGTTGACCTATGTGGCGGGCCTGTCGTTTGAAGAGGATATCGCGCTTCTGATGCAATCCAATCTCTCGCAGATTGGCGTGGATGTGGATATCAAGCCCGAGCCCTGGAACCGCATCACCGAACTGGCCGCCAAGCCGGAAACCACGCCTTCGGCAACGCAAGTGTTCTATGGCCCAACCTATCCCTCGCCGGATAGCGTATTCTACGTGCAATATCATTCCAAATCGGCGGGAACATGGGCCTCGATGGAATGGTTGCAGGATGCCGAGGTCGATAAATTGATTGATGATGCCCGCTCCACCACCGATAGTGCCAAGCAGAATGCGCTTTACAAACAGATCCAGCAGGTCATTTCCGACAAGGCGCCGGATGTGAATTTGCTCACGAAAGTGCAGCGTGTCGCCTTCAGCAAATGCATTTCGGGCTATAAATTTGTACCGATGCAAAGCTGGGATTACAATTTCCATAACCTGACATGGACCTGCCCGGCCAAGTAATCCCGGGTCTCTTTGCGACTATTTCAACCCTGGAAAATCCGGCTGTCCAGCTAACGATTTTCCAGGGTTGCCGTCTTCAGCGCCTTGAACAGAAAGCGCGTTTCCAACAGATTGACGATACGCAAAACCGTCTCCACCGTATCGATCGGTTTGACGAGGAAATCCTTGGCGCCCAACGAGAGCGCGCGGCGGCGTGTTTCTGGTGTCACATCGGCTGTGAGCACGAGGATGGGGACGAAATCATCCGGTCCGATCAGCCGCGTGAACCTGTCGAGCAAGGCAAAACCATCCAGATGCGGCATCAGAAGGTCGAGCAGGATAATATCGGCCTTATGTTTTGTAAAAAGAGCGGTGGCCTCGCGCGGGTCGGTGGTCGATGCAATTCTGTCGAAACGCTCACGCCGCAAAAGCCGTTCCAACAGGGCGATATTGGCGGGTTCATCATCGATGATCAGTATCTGCGCCTCTGAGGCGAGGTCGAAGGGAAGCTTCACGTCAGAGCCTCATCCAGGGTTTTCATCAGGCGGCGCACGTCCAGCGGTTTGGTCAGGTACTGTGTCGCGCCTTTTTCCATCGCCAGCATGCGTGTTTTTTCCGTGGCATCGGCGCTTATCACAACGACCGGGGTGGTTTGCGTACGAGGATCGGAGCGTAAGGCGGCAAGCACTGACAGTCCATTCATGTCGGGCAGATCGACATCCAGCAAAATAAGGTCAGGATGGTGCTCGAAGGCAAGCGTCAGGCCAAGACCACCCAACATGGCCGGAATGATCCTGGTCTTTAAACGGCGGCGCACGAGGTTCTCGATCAGGTTGAGATTGACAAGGTTGTCCTCGATGCAAAGGACTGTGGCTTTCCCGGTCGATCCGCTTGGCACTGCCCGTTTCTCATCTGTTTTAACGCTCTCTGTGACGGCGTAAGGCGCTTGCGACACGGGAATATGGATGGAGAACACCGATCCGGTCGCGCCGCTCTCGGTCAAGAAAAGATCGCCATCCATTGCCCGCATCAGATTGAGCGACAGAGCAAGGCCAAGGCCTGTGCCGGTCGTGGCATTTCGGTCGGTGCCAAGCCGCTCGAACGGCTTGAACAGCCGGTCTCTGTCCATGTCCGCAATTCCGCAGCCGGTGTCGGTGATATCGACTGCGATGATGTTTTCTGCCAAGCAATGAGCGGACAACCGGATATCACCACCATCCCTGTTGAATTTCACCGCATTTGAAAGCAGGTTCAGCAGCACCTGCAAAAACCGGCGGCGGTCGACCGCAACAATGGCTTGGCCCGCTGCCTCCATCTCGACGCTGATCGTCAATCGCTTCGGTTCGGCCAAGGGAGCCGCCAGGCCAATGGCTTCGGTCACGATTTCGTCCAACCCGACCGGCTCGATCAACAGTTCCATGCGGCCTGCCTCAATCCGGGCGATATCAAGAACTTCATCGATCAGGCTGAGCAGATGCCGTCCGGCTCTGAGGATTTGCGCCAGACTTTCGCGCATTTCCCGATCCTCAATGTCCATGTCGAGGATCTGCGCGAAGCCCAAAACAGAGTTCAAAGGCGTGCGCAATTCATGGCTCATGCGCGACAGAAACTCGCTCTTGGCTTGGCTGGCCCGTTCGGCGTCCCGCCGTGCGGTCAGCAGGGCCTCTTCGGTTCGTTTTCGATCCGTCACGTCGCGGGTAATCTTGGAAAAGCCCCGCAATTGTCCTTGCTTATCGCGCAGGGCTGTCATCACCACATTGGCCCAGAAGCGGCTGCCATCCTTGCGCAGCCGCCATCCCTCGTCTTCGACACGGCCAAAAGCGGCGGCTTGCGCCATTTCCTGAAGCGGCAGTGTTTCTCGATGCTCGAGAGGATAGAAGCGAGAAAAATGCTGGCCGATGATGTCGTCGGCGCGGTATCCCTTGATGCGCTCTGCACCCGCATTCCAGCTCACCACATTGCCCTCGGCATCCAGCCCGAAAATACCATAGTCATGGACGCCATCGACAAGCAGACGGAAGCGTTCCTCGCTTTCCCGCAAGGCTTCCTCGCGTGCTGTCAGCAGGCGGCTTGCTTCCTCAAGCGCGCTCGACAATTCACCGATTTCGTCTGTTGCATGTTCTGACAGCCTCAGGCTTTGGCCCTGGGCGAGGCGGCTGGCGGCCAGTTTCAGCCGGTCGACCCGCCGAACGATACCTTTCGACATCAGGACGATGGCGCCGATGCATCCGATAACGCCAGCGATGGCGCCCAACAGGGTAATCCTTTGCGACAGCGCCCGGATTTCATCGGCCTTGGCCGTTCGTTGCGCCAGAAGCGCATCTTCCCTCAGCCGCATCTCGGCGATCTGCAGGCGCAGCTCGTCCAGGAAGGCCTTGTTGGCAATCAATGTCTGCCGCAAAGCTTCCGGAATCTGGTTATTCGAAACCGAACCTTGCATCAGCGAGGCAAGGCCCTTCAGCTTTTTATCGACCAGTGGTTCCATCCGGTTCAGCCGCTCAAGCTGTTCCGCATCGATGATCAGTGGCCGCATCGCGGCAAACACCGCCGGTAACTCCGTTACTGCTTTGTTGTAGGGGGCGAGGAACGTTTCGTCGCGGGTGAGAAGATATCCCCGCACGCCGGAGGCTCCCTCGGCCAGCAAAGCGTGTAGCTCCAGAATATTCTGCTGAATGGCGAAGGTCACGCGCACGTAATTTTCGGCCTTTCGGCTTTCACGATCAGCGAGGAAGACCGAGCCGAGGGCAATGAGAAGACAGGCCAGGGGCAGGGCAATCACGATCAGGCCTTTGACGGCCAAAGGCTGGTTGAGAAAGCGAAAGCGGCTGTGGGCGGACACCATGGTCTTTGCCGGGATATCCGTCATCATGCTTCTCCATCAACCAATCCGGCCTGCGCTGCCAGCACGGCTGCCTGGGTTCGATCGCCCACCCGCAATTTGGCAATGATGCGCTCGACATGAACCTTGACCGTGCCCGGAGCGATGGAAAGCCTGCGGGCGATTTCCTTGTTGGTCGCGCCCCGTGCCACTTCCTGCAGGATTTCTCGTTCACGGGCAGTCAGCTGCGAAATGGCGTTCTCGGCTGGTGATGTGCGCGAGACGCGGGTCAGCATCCGCCTTACCAATCCAGCATCGAAAAATTCCTGGCCGTCCAGAACGGCCCGGATCATCCGCAGCAAAGTGTCACGCCGCACATCCTTCAGCGCGTAGCCACTGGCTCCGGCCTTCACGGCTGCTTCCAGATAGTCGAGGCTGTCATGCATCGTCAGCATCATGATCCGCGTCGATGGTGATACGCGGCGGATTTCTGTTGCGGCCGCCAACCCGTCCATCGGTGTCATCCTGATATCGAGCAGGGCGATGTCAGGCAAAAGCTGAGCGGCAAGCGCGATTGCTTCCAGGCCGTCCCGCGCTTCAGCCACAACCTCCAGGTCCGGCGCACCCGACAGGACCGAAATAATGCCGGATCGAGCCAGGTCGTGGTCATCAGCAATCAGAATACGCGCTTTGGTCATCGGCTTTCGCCTTTATCGGTCAGAGGAACCCGGGCGATCAGCCGCGTGCCTTGATTGGGGGCGCTGATGATATCCAGCGTGCCGTTGACAAGCGACAGCCTCTCTTGCATCGCGGATAGACCGATCCCGAAACCCCTGACCGGTTTAGTTTCACCTTGTGCGGCGGCAAGGGGAAAGCCGCAGCCATCGTCATCCGCCTCAAGGATGAGATGGTCGGCATCGATCCGCAATTGCAGATGCAGGTTTTGGCAGCCCGCATGTTTGCGGGCATTGACGATCGCTTCCTGTGCCACACGATAGAGAACGATCTCAATGGCTTGAGGCAGACGGCCATCCGGCAACCGGTTGTCCAGCCGACAGGTGATTTCATCGACGGTGTCCAGCTTTGCGCTGATGGCGGCGGGCAGGCCAAGGTCATCAAGTTCGGCTGGCCGCAGGTCGGCAATCGCGTGGCGGATATCCTGGATCGCCAGGCGGGCAATCTCACTGCATTGATCGACCTTTTTTGCGAGTGCCGTTGTCAAGCCCGGATCTGCTTCCAATGCCTGCAAGTGATGCAGCAGACTGACGAGGGTCTGGGCTACGCCATCATGCAGGTCATAGGCAATATGGCTGCGTTCCCGTTCCTGTGTGGAGAGAATGGCGGCCACCAATTGCGCGAGCTGCCTTTCCCGTTCGGCAAGCATCAGGAGCAGGGCTTCCCGTTCCTGCTCGCGGTCAGCGGCGAAAACGGCTGCGGCAAGAAGGTCGGCGACGATTTGAAGACTGGTTTTATCCTCGTCACTCATCGTTGCGATCGATCGATCCTCGAAGGTGATGATCGTTCTGCCATCCTTGCTTGCCAGGGCGTTATCGGCAATCGTCTGGTGTTGCTCTGTTGGGGGACGCAAATGAATCGTCGCGCCACCGCAAAAGCTTCCGATCAATCCGGTGATATCCGTGATCGCCTGCGACAGCGGATACTGATCAAGGCTGGCCCGTGTTTCCACGATGAGACGTAACCGGCTGGCCCTGGCTTCCGCCTCCCGGTAAAGTTTCCGCAACTCCTGAATGGGAGAGGCAAGGTGTTCCGGGTCCGTCGCCGTCATCATTCGCCATCATGCTCCTGTATCAAGGCGCGTTCGCCTACAGCGCCGTGCGCCATATATGGCGCACAAAGGTTCGCTGTAGCGCTTTATATCTGCTGCATAATTCTTTAAACCGATGGCGGTTTAAAGAATTATGCAGTAGCCGATGTGAGAGATAGGACACCGAAGGGCCGGTTTACATAGGCCATTCGGCATATCCTTTCGACACCATGCGGCAGACGTAACAGCCCCTTTTCATAGCCACTTTTCTAAGCAACCGACCAGCGTTTGGCTTGGCTCGGGCTTGATAAAGGAGCTCTTTCATGCAGAAAATTCTTTTGGCATTCGGTGTAACCGCCGTTCTTTCGGTATCGTCTTTTACCGCACCCGCGATGGCGCAAGAGTGCGCGCCGGTGTCCGAGGGACAGGTGGAAAAGTTGTTTGACCGTTGGAACGCTTCCCTTGCGACGCTCGATCCGGAGAAAGTCGTCGAAAATTATGAGGGCAATGCGGTTTTGCTGGCGACCCTGTCAAACCAGCCGCGGCTGACGCAGGAAGAGCGCCGCGCGTATTTTGTCGATTTTCTGAAAAAGAAGCCGCAGGGCGTGGTCAATAATCGAACCATCAAGCTGGGCTGCAACATGGCCATCGATACAGGCGTCTACACGTTCACGCTTGCGGATGGCACGAAGGTTCCGGCGCGCTATACCTTCACCTATGACTATGATGGTGGAAAATGGCTGATTTCCTCCCATCACTCGTCGGCAATGCCGGAACGCACATCGTAATATCAAGGCTCGAAGATGCTAACGCATCCTCGCCTGACAAGAGTTTCGAATATCTCAAATGCGTCAAATGCTTGAGATATTCGAAAAATGAATACCAAGAGGCATTTTCAATGACTCTTGGTATAAAAGGCACCTTATGTGCATGTCGCCGCGCTCGGACGCGCGGCGACATGCAATGGCATCGTTAGTTTATGCAGCTGTTCTGGAGCCTAGCGCGCCATAATAGGCGATATAGACGTAGCAGAAGATCGGCATCAGGAAGGCGAGATGGATGCCGACCGTATCGGCAAGCCCACCCTGTACCAGTGGCAACAACGCGCCGCCGACAATGGCGAGGCAAAGAATGCCGGAACCCTGGCTGGTATGGCGACCCAGACCCTTCAGCGCCAGGCTGAAAATGGTCGGGAACATGATCGAGTTGAAGAAGCCGATCGACAACACGCACCACATGGCGACATGGCCTGTTGTCAGCACGGTGACCAGCAGCAGAATACCGGCTGCGACCGCATTGAAGGCCAGAACCTTGCCGTCATCCATGTAGCGCATCACGGCAGAACCAATGAAACGCCCGATCATGGCACCGCCCCAGAAATAGGAGACGTAATGCGCGGCGGTCTGTTCCGGCAACCCGGCAATGCTGGGTTCGGCCATGAAGTTGACCAGGAAACTGCCAATGCTGACTTCTGCGCCGACATAGAGAAAAATACCGACCGCGCCGAGAACCAGATGGCGATAGCCCCAGGCGGAGCCGGAAATGTCGCTGGACTTGGCGTCTTCTTCGGCCTCGACAGCCGGCAGTTTCAGCGCTGCGAAAATGGCAGCGAGAACAAGGAAGGCGGCAGCCAACATCAGATAAGGAAACTTAACCGCTGCGGCTTCCGCCATGCGCAGGGCGTCCATCTGCTCCGGTGTGGCATTTTCAACGGCAGCCGTTGCAGAAGACAGGATGAGGAATGCACCGAAAATGGGTGCGACGGTGGTGCCCAGGGAATTGAAAGCCTGGGTCAGGGTGAGACGGCTGGAAGCGGTTTCAGGGGCGCCCAGCACGGTCACATAGGGGTTTGCCGCCACCTGGAGAATGGTGACACCTGCTGCGAGCACGAACAGCGCGCCGAGAAACAGGCCATAGATCCGCATGCTTGCAGCGGGGATGAACAGGGCGCAGCCGATAGCGGCAACCAGAAGACCCGTGACGATGCCCCATTTATAGCTGATGCGCTTGACCAGAGCCCCTGCGGGCAGAGAAACGATGAAATAAGCGCCGAAGAAGCACAGCTGGATCAACATGGTCTGTGTGTAATTCAGCTGAAATACGTTTTTCAGATGTGGGATGAGAATATCGTTGAGGCAGGTAATGAAGCCCCAGAGGAAGAAAAGAGAGGTCAGCGCAATCAGCGGACCGGTGTAGGAGCGGCTGGCTCCTGCGCGCGCGGTTTGTGACGCGCCTGTTTGAATTCCTGCCATTTTCGGTTCTTTTTTCTTGATGCGGCGCAGCGGAAACACTGCGGCATGGATTAACGATCTGGCGGAGCGATGGCCGTGGCTGCGGCTCGAATACGCAAGTGCCGGCCCGCAACGCGGAGGAGAACGTGATTGTTCCGCAAAAATGCCTGACCGTGATTTCGGCGTGTTGGCTGCGGGCAACCGCGACTGACAACTGACCACTTTTGGGAGGAGGAGCAGTTGCAAGCCTTGCTGGCTTATCGCTCCTGATAGGGCACTGCAAGAAGATGCAGGGTGTAATCCCGTGCAATTTGAGGGACCGAGCCTTTCGGCCCGGTTTTCTCGATGTGTTTGAGATATTGGTAATTTATGCGAGGCGAAGATGTGTAAACATCCTCCAGCATCGTGCCGATTCCAGTTTTCCGCACGATGCTGGTGCCTTGTGGCGCGCGGGTCAGGCGCTTGCCGGATAGACTTTCCAGCGTTTGGGCCGGAAGGATATCCCGGTCCTGTTGGCGGCCGGATGATCGACGGGAACGTCGATTTCCGCCAGATGCCGTGCGCCGCCAAGCTCCAGTTCCAGACGGCGGGTTCCCGACAGCCTTCGGCTGCTGATCACCGTTCCGGCAAAGCAACCGCCACACCCGTCGACAATCTCGATTTCCTGCGGACGGAAGAACAGGGTGGCATTGCCGTTGCCTTCAGATTTGAGCCCGGTTGGCCGGTCATCAAGCCAGATCTCGCCGGATTCGATGCGCACCGGCAATGCCGAGGATTCACCGATGAAACGATGAACGAAGGGGGCAGCCGGATTGTCATAGACGTCGTCGGCGGTGCCGACCTGCTCGATGCGGCCCTGGCTCATCACCACCACCCGGTCGGCAAGCTCCAGCGCTTCTTCCTGGTCGTGGGTGACGAACACGGTGGTATGGCCGGTGCGGTCATGAATTTCCCGCAGCCAGCGCCGCAAATCCTTGCGGACCTGGGCGTCGAGGGCGCCAAAGGGCTCGTCCAGCAGCAGCACCTTTGGCTCGATTGCCATGGCGCGGGCCAGCGCCACGCGCTGACGCTGACCACCGGAGAGCTGGGCCGGATAGCGTTTTTCAAGGCCCGACAGCTGTACGAAATCGAGCAGCTCCAAGGCCCGTTTGCGGATTTCCGCCTTGGGCGGACGCGACGACTTTGGCCGAACGGTGAGGCCGAAGCCGACATTTTCCAGCACGGTCATATGCTTGAACAGCGCATAATGCTGGAACACGAAGCCGACCTGCCGCTCCTGCACCGTCTTGCGCGACGCATCGTCGTCGCCGAAGAAAATCTGCCCCGCGCTTGGCCGCTCAAGCCCGGCGATCAGCCGCAACAAGGTGGTTTTTCCCGAACCGGACGGACCGACAAGCGCGATCAGCTCGCCGGAGCGGATGTCCAGCGACAGTTCGTGGAGAGCGGCAGTCGCGTTGAAGTCTTTACGGATATTGCGAATATTCAGTTCCATGAGCGAATTCCCGATCAATGCCCACGGGCAGCCGACAATTGGTCGGCATAGCGCAGTTCAATGGTTGTCTTGAGGACGAGGGTGACCAATGCCAGCCCAGCCAGCAGTGAAGCGACCGCGAAGGCGGCGGCGAAGTTATATTCGTTATAGAGAATTTCGATATGCAGCGGCATGGTATTGGTCACGCCCCGGATATGGCCTGAAACCACCGAAACAGCTCCGAATTCGCCCATGGCCCGGGCGTTGCACAGCAGCACGCCATAGAGCAATCCCCAGCGGATATTCGGTAGGGTCACCCGCCAGAAGGTTTGCCAGCCGCTGGCGCCGAGGCTGATTGCGGCCTCTTCATCGCCAGTGCCCTGCTCCTGCATGACCGGGATCAGTTCGCGCGCCACGAAAGGGAAGGTGACGAAAATCGTCGCCAGCACGATGCCCGGCACGGCAAACAGGATCTCGACGCCATGGGTGCGCAGCCATGGGCCAAGCAGGCTATTGGAGCCGAACAGCAGCACATAGACCAGGCCTGAAATCACCGGCGATACCGAAAACGGCAGATCGATCAGGGTAATCAGGAAGGCCTTGCCGCGAAATTCGAATTTCGCAATTGCCCAGGCAGCGGCAATGCCGAAGATCACGTTGGCCGGAACGGCAATCGCTGCGACCAGCAGCGTCAGCCGCATAGCCGAGAGGGCATCGGGTTCGACAAGTGCCTCCAGCCAGGCGCTGGCGCCATTGCGGAATGCCTCGGAAAACACGGCCACCAGCGGAAGCACCAGGAACAGCAACAGAAACAGCAGCGAGACGAGGATGAGCAGACATTGGACGACAGGCGTTTCAGTCGTCGCTCGATGAAAGGTAGGGGAGCGGCGGTCAGTCATTGCCATATTTTCTCCGGCTTGCAGCCTGAATGAGATTGATCAGCAGAAGCATGGCGAAGGAAATCGCCAGCATGACTGCGCCAACGGCGGTTGCGCCCGCATAGTTGAACTCCTCCAGCCGGATGACGATGAGAAGCGGTGCGATTTCCGACACATAGGGTACATTGCCGGCAACGAAGATCACCGATCCATATTCCCCGACCCCACGCGCAAGCGCAAGGGCAAACCCGGTCAGGATGGCAGGTGCCAGGCCCGGCAGCAGCACTTTGAAAATCGTTGCGAAGCGGCTGGCGCCCAGCGTTGCTGCGGCCTCCTCCACGTCGCGGTCGATTTCTTCCATGACCGGTTGCACGGTGCGCACCACGAAGGGCAGGCCGATAAACACCATGGCAACGACGATGCCAGCCTGGGTATAGGCGACTTTCAGACCGAGCGGCGCAAGGAGCGAGCCGATCCAGCCATTCGGCGCGTAGAGCGAGGCAAGGGCGATACCGGCAACGGCAGTCGGCAACGCGAAGGGCAGGTCGACCATCGCGTCGATGATCCTCCGTCCCCAGAAATTGTAGCGCACCAGCACCCAGGCGACCAATACGCCGAATACGACATTGAGCATCGCCGCCAGGATGGCTGAGCCGAAGCTGACCTTCAGGGCCTCAAGCGTCCGCCGGTCGGACGCGATATGCCAGAAATCCGCCCAGCCCAATTCGGCGGAGCGCCAGACCAGACCGGACAGGGGAATGAGAACGATGAGGGCGAGGTAAAACACCGTGAAGCCGAACGTCAACCCAAATCCGGGAAGAACGCTCGGCTGACGGAATTGCCACCTGCCTTGAACAGGACTATGGGCCATTCTGATTTTCTTACTTTCTAAGCCGTCTTACTTTCCGGGCTGATAGATCTGGTCGAACAGGCCGCCATCAGCGAAGAATTCCGGCTGTACTTTTGCCCAGCCACCGAAATCCTCGATGGTGACAAGATCGACCGATGGGAAGCGCTTCAAATCGGCAGGATCGGCCAGTTCCGGCTTGGCAGGGCGATAGTAATGCTTGGCAGCGATTTTCTGTCCGGCGTCGGAGTAGAGATAATCGAGATAGGCCTTGGCGACCGTTTCCGTTCCATGGGCCTTGGCATTGCCTTCAACGACGGCGACCGACGGTTCTGCCTTGACCGAAACGGATGGTACGACGATGTCGAATTTGTCGGGGCCGAGTTCATCGATCGACAGGAAGGCTTCGTTTTCCCAGGCAAGCAGAACGTCGCCGATGCCCCGCTGCACGAAGGTGGTGGTCGAGCCGCGCGCACCGGTATCCAGAACCGGCACATGCTTGAACAAGGCGCTCAGGTACTCCTTGGCCTTCTGCTGATCGCCAT
The DNA here is from genome assembly GCF_037039395.1 of Agrobacterium vitis. Taxonomy (NCBI): domain Bacteria; kingdom Pseudomonadati; phylum Pseudomonadota; class Alphaproteobacteria; order Hyphomicrobiales; family Rhizobiaceae; genus Gillisella; species Gillisella vitis. Next base: position 695,153 of record NZ_CP146244.1, read on the forward strand.
TATTGGCCTTCAACGCCCAGCCCCAGGCGGCCAGCACGTTCCAGCGGGCGCCACCAGAGGTTTTCGGGTTGGGGGTAATCACCTCGATCCCGTCCTTGGTAAGGTCGGCCCAGTCCTTGATGCCTTTCGGATTGCCCTTGCGCACCAGGAATACGATGGTGGATGTATAGGGCGAACTGCTGCTTGGCAGTTTGGTTTTCCAGTCGGCCGGGATCTTGCCGGTCTTTTCGGCAATAGCGGAAATATCCGCTTCCAATGCCAGCGTCACGACATCGGCCTCAAGACCGTCGATCACCGAGCGGGCCTGAGCGCCGGAACCGCCATGCGACATTCTCACCGAGACGCTGTCACCGGTTTTTTCCTTCCAATAGGAAGCGAATGCCGGGTTAAAATCCTTGTACAGCTCGCGCGTCGGGTCGTAGCTGACGTTGAGCAGTGTCACGTTGGCCGCAACAGCGGGCATGGCGAGGCTTGCGGCTATCGCCAGCGTGGCAATGATCTTCACGGTACTAAAACGGGACATTGCGATCTCCTTAACCCCTAAGACTTCAAAATCTATTGAGGTTGTAGAGTATGTCAACGGCCAAGGCCAATTCGAGAGAGAACATGCCTCTGGCTGCTGCTAACTGAGCAATTTCAAGCGTAATTCCAGCGAGGCGGGGAGGATTTTTGCGGCGCTGGTCAAGGATGATCCCAAGCACAGTCTTGTGGCAGGTCTATGTCAGCAGGTCGAAGGCATCGCTTTCGCCCGGTACCAGTTCCAAGGGCCAGAGACGGTTGCGGGCATGGGTTCTGTAGGTTTCCGCATAATCCGGCATTGAGGCGAGCAAGGTTTCGGCCAGTTCCACCCCGAGATCCTCCAGGGAAAGGCGGTAGCAGGTCAGGGCGGGTTGCAGAAACCGGGCACGGGGCGCTTCGCGAAACCCAATGACGGCCATGTGCTGGCCGGGGATGACGCCAGCCTCAGCCAGCCGCCGGTATAGGCCGATCGCCATGAGTTCGTAAATCAGGATAATGGCGGTCGGGCGCGGATTAAGCGCCAGCAACTCGCTGCCGACGCTATAGCCGCCGCTTTCGCTGGATTTTGCCCGCAGAACCAAGGCTGGATCGAAGGCCAGACCATTGCGCTCCAGCGCTGATCGATAGGCATCGGTAAACACGGTGCCGAGGTTGATATCGGTGCAGGGGGCGGCGATGGCAATGCGCCGATGACCTTTCGATACCAGCCGGTCGACGGCGGAATTGGCGACGCCGGCAAAATCGAGGTCGATCCAGGTATGGCTGCCGCCGGATGTGCTGCGCCCCAGCGTCACGAAAGGTATCTTCGTCTTGATCAGCAGATCGATACGCTTATCGACCCGTTGCGTGGCGGAAATGATCATCGCATCGACCAGGCGGCGGGCCACCATGCGCTGGAGATATTCCAGGGGGTCTTCGTCGGCGGGGCAGGGGAGCAGGACGAGGTCCAGATTGTGACGGGCAAACACCGTTTGCAAACCGTCCATGACACCGAAAAAGAAGTTGTCGCTGTTGTCGACATTGTCCTTGCCGGACTCGATCATCAGTCCGATGACATTGGTCGTTCCCTTGCGCAGGCTGCGGCCCGACTGATTGGCGACATAGCCCAGCTGTTCTGCGGCCTCCAGCACCCGCCGTCGCGTTTCCGCGTTGACGTCGGGGCGTCCATTCAGCGCGCGCGACACGGTCCCGATGGAGATGTCGAGATGTTTTGCAAGCTGATGTATGCCCTTCATGCCAGATACTTTCTCCCTGAAGTCACCTCACCCAGAGGCGCTAAGATGAGCAGGCCGGTTGTAAATTCCATGCTCTGCCTTGTCCGGTGTACTGCAAAATTTCGCAAGCAGGAATCGGTTTTTCCCTTGAGCCTGACGCAGTTTATCGTGTCGCGGAATGCAATGACCACGCCGCGTATTGACATGAGACGAAAACCACGATTAGTATCGTAAACGTTTACGGAAACCGATGCAAAGAGGAGTTTGCGCGGCTGGAGGCTGTCGGAAGAGCACTTGCTGTTCCGACCTATCGAAAACCGGAAACTGAAACCATGTCTGGCGCGATAGCGACCGGATGGGATGCAAGGGAGGATATCTTGCAATTCAAAGCCGTTTTATGCGGGTGCGGAGCTATGGCCAAAGGCTGGCTCCGGGCCATTGCCGACACGCCCTCGCTTGCCGAGCGAATTTCTATTGTCGGGCTCGTTGACGTCAACGTTTCAGCAGCCGAGGCCCTGGCAGAGGAGTTCGGCCTCGAAGGTGCGGTGACAGGAAGCAGTCTTGCCGATGTTCTCGAGCAGACGGCGCCTGATCTGGTCTTCGATGTCGTCATCCCGGCTGCCCGCTTCGATATCGTGTCCACCGCGCTGAAAGCCGGATGCCACGTGCTCAGTGAAAAACCCATGGCCAATACGCTGGAAGAGGCGAAGGCCCTGGTCAAGCTAGCCACTGAGACGGGGCGTATCCACGCCGTCGTGCAGAACCGCCGCTTCATTCAAGGGGTCCGCCGGATGCGGCAATTCCTGGACAGCGGCGCGATCGGCGAGTTGACGGCAGTGCATTGCGATTTCTTCCTGGCACCGCATTTCGGCGGGTTCCGGGATGAGATGGAGCATGTCCTGCTGCTCGACATGGCAATCCATACATTCGATGCCGCCCGTTTCATAGCCAATCGTCAGCCGCTGGCTGCCTATTGCGTGGAGCGCAATCCGCAAGGCTCCTGGTATGCCCATGGCGCCAGCGCCAATGCGATCTTCGAGTTCGCTGACGATGTGGTCTTCACCTATCGCGGCTCCTGGTGCGCCGAAGGGCGCAGGACCAGTTGGGAAAGTGCGTGGCGGCTGGTCGGCAGCAAAGGCATGCTGACTTGGGACGGGGAAGAGACGTTTGAGGCCTCCATTGCCGCAGACGAACCCGGCCTGTTGCGTGGATATACGACCGTAAACGTTTCTGAAGACGTCGCGCCGGGCGAGACGCACGGCCATGCCAGCGTGTTGGAAAGCTTCATTGCGGCAGTTGCCGGTGGCGATCCGCCTGAAACCGCCGGTTTCGACAATATCAACAGTCTTGCCATGGTGTTTGCCGCTATCGAAAGCGCGCAGAGCGGCAAGCGTATCGACATTTCAGCTTCGCTATAAGGACCATGACTGTGAGCAATCCTGCAAAATCCATTCGTATCGGCACCATGATCAGCGGCAATAACGGCGATGCCGCCACCCGCATCCGGGAAATCGCCGGTCTCGGTTTCGAAAGTTTCGAGCCATTTTTCTGGCAGACGACCAAGGGCCAGAACCTTGCCGAACTCGGCAAGCGCTGCATCGATGCTATCGGCGACCGGGACATCACCATTTCGACGCTCGGCATGTTCGGCAATCCGCTTGAAGAAACCGACATCGACTTTGAGACGCTGGAGGGCTGGAAGCAATGTATCGACAATGCCCATCATTTCGGCGCGACCTGCGTTGCCGGCTTTACCGGGCGGCTGCGGGGCAAGGTGCTGACCGAAAGCCTGCCACGCTACCGCGAAATCTGGAGCGAGCTGGCCAAGCGCGCCGCCGACAAGGGTATTCGCATCGCTTTTGAAAACTGCGCCATGGACGGCAACTGGCAGAGCGGTGACTGGAATATCGCCCACAACCCCGATGCCTGGGAGTTGATGTTCAACGAGACCCCGGATGACAATATCGGCCTTGAATGGGAACCCTGCCATCAGATGGTCTATCTGATCGATCCCCTGCCGCAGATCCGCAAATGGGCATCCAAGATTTTCCACGTGCATGGCAAGGACGCCACCATTCGCTGGGATGTCATTCGTGAACACGGCATTTTCGGCAAGGAGCCTTTCGTGTTCATGCGCACGCCCGGCTTCGGCGACAGCAATTGGACCAATGTGATCAGCGAGTTGCGCCTTGCTGGCTATAGCGGCGCCATCGATATCGAAGGCTGGCACGATCCCGTCTACCGCGACGCTTTGGAAATGACCGGCCAGGTCCATGCGCTCAACCATCTGAAACAGGCGCGTGGTGGCGATTTCATCGACGAAACCGCCGTCTATGGCGGGGGAGACCCAACGCTGAAATAGCATGAAGTCTCGAGATCGTCCGGCATGGAGGTGTCGGGCGATTGGAGGACGGGATAGAAACGGAGGAGGAAACCCATGATCATCAACAGACGTGCCTTGATCGCTGTGCTGGCTCTTGCCACGGCTTGTCCGCTTGCATCGACCGCCCGGGCGGACGACGTTACACTCAATCTCTGGTCGCTCGACAAGGATATCCAGCCTGCGCCAAATCTGGTCAAGCAATTCAACGCACTCAACAATGGCATCAAGATCGAGTATCGGCTCCTTCAGTTCGACGATGTCGTAACGGAAGCGATGCGCGCCTATTCAACCGGACAGGCGCCAGATATCATCGCGGTCGATAATCCGGAACACGCGCTGTTTGCCTCGCGGGGCGCTTTCCTCGATCTTACCGACATGATCGCCAAGTCGGATGTGATCAAGCCACAGAACTATTTTCCGGGGCCTCTGGCATCTGTGACCTGGAAGGAGCGCTATTTCGGCGTGCCGAAAGCCACCAACACCATCGCGCTTTACTATAACCGCGACATGTTCAAGGCCAAGGGTCTCGATCCACTGAAGCCACCGCAGACCTGGGACGAACTTGTGGCCGCTGCCCGCAAGCTGAACGACCCGGCCAAGAACGTTTACGGCCTCGCTTTTTCCGCCAAGGCCAGTGAAGAGGGAACGTTCCAGTTTCTGCCATGGGCGCAGATGGGCGGCGGCGGCTATGACCATATCAATGCTCCGGGCGCGGTAAAGGCGCTGGAGACCTGGAAAACCATCATGACCGAAAAACTGGCCTCGCCGGATACGCTGACCCGTGGCCAGTGGGATTCGACCGGCACGTTTAATTCCGGCAATGCCGCCATGGCGATTTCGGGGCCGTGGGAACTCGACCGCATGCTGAAGGAAGCCAAGTTCGACTGGGGCGTCGCCCTCCTGCCGGTGCCGAGCCCCGGCGCTGAACGGTCTTCCGGCATGGGCGATTTCAACTGGGCGATCTTTTCCAGCACCAAGCACCCGGCGGAAGCCTTCAAGGCGCTGGAATTCTTTGCTTCCCAGGACAAGGACATGTTCAAGAATTTCGGACAGCTACCAGCCCGGTCCGACATCGCTATTCCACCATCGGGTTCGCCTTTGAAGGATGCGGCGCTGCAAGTGTTTCTCGAGCAGATGAAATATGCCAAGCCCCGCGGGCCGCATCCGGCCTGGCCAAAAATCTCCAAGGCGATCCAGGACGCCATCCAGGCCGCACTGACTGGCCAGATGACGCCCAAGGATGCGCTGGACCAGGCGCAGAAAAAGATCAAAGCCGCCCTGGGCTGAGCGTCGACACCATTCCGCAATCACGTCATGCGCCGTCAATGCGCGTGGCATGGCTACCCTTTCCTCCCGGCCGGGGCTGCATTTCTCCTGTGAGAATGCGGCCCCTGGACGGCGCTCTGAATGGAGAAAGAGGTCTCATGAAACGGATCATGTCGAGTATTGTCGATGGGCGTGGCTTCGACTTCGGTCTGGCCGGGGTGCCGCTGGCCTTTCTTCTGGTCATGTCAGGTCTGCCGTTGATCTATAATATCGTGATGAGCTTTCAGGAGGTTGACATGTTCAGCCTTGGAACCTTTTCCCGTCCCTTTGTCGGTTTTCAGAACTATATCGACCTGATGGCGCAACCGGAAACGCTGCCCATATTCACCAATACGGCGATTTTCGTTGTGGCATCGATTGCCGGGCAATTCCTTCTGGGCTTTGGCCTGGCTCTGTTCTTCGGCGTGGGATTTCCCGGTTCCTCCTGGCTGCGCGGCCTGTTTCTGGTGTCCTGGATCATGCCCGGCCTCGTCGTCGGTGCGACCTGGAACTGGATCCTCTCAGGTGATTTCGGCGTATTCAATTATATGCTGCGTGAAACCGGGCTGATCAGCGCCAATATCTTCTGGCGGTCCGATCCGGCCTATGCGCTCTGGGCGGTGATTATCGCCAATGTCTGGCTGGGCACGTCCTTCAACATGATCCTGCTATCGGTCGGGCTATCCGGCATCCCCAAGGATCTGTATGAGGCAGCGCAACTGGATGGCGCGACCGTGCTGCAACGGTTCTACACCATCACTTTGCCGATGATGCGCTCGTCTATCGGTGCGCTGGTGTCGCTGGGGCTGATCTTTACCTTGCAGCAATTCGATCTGTTTGCCGCCATTACCTCCGGTGGACCAGCCAATGCCTCGAATGTGGCGCAGTATTGGGCCTGGGATCTGTCTTTCCGGCAATATGACTTCGCCAAGGGTGCGACGGTTTCGGTGATCATGACTATCTTCGTGCTTCTTGCGTCGCTCGTCTATGTCCGCTCTACACGTCATGAGGTGCGCGGATGAGCGAAACAGTTCGTAACCGTCTGATGCTTGCCATCGCCCTCGTCATGGCGGCGATCTATCTCTTCCCGCTCTACTGGATGTATGTCACGGCACTGAAAACCGGCTCGGCAATGTTTGCCACCCCGCCGCATTTCTGGCCCGACGATCCGCAATGGGGCGTCTATAGCGATGTCTGGCAAAGCCGCACTATGGGCCGCTATCTGTGGAATTCGACCGTGATCGCCCTGGGCTCGGTCAGCATCATCTGCATTCTCGGCACCGGCTGCGCCTATGTGCTGGCGCGCTATCGCAATGGCTGGGTCGATGCCGGGCTGTTCCTGATCCTGATGCTCCAGGTTTTGCCGGCTTCGCTGATGATTACCCCGATCTTCGTCGGCTTTTCGCAGCTTGGCCTGCTGAACACGCCACGTTTTGCCGTCATGCTGGCAATTGCGGCGAAAAGCATGCCGTTCTTCGTGGTTCTGGTGCGTTCCAGCTTCATGACGGTGCCGATCGAGCTGGAAGAAGCGGCCATGGTCGATGGCAATTCCCGGATCGGGGCGTTTTTCAGCATCGTCCTGCCGCTGGCCCGCAATGGCATTCTGGTCAGTGCCATCCTGATCTTCATGCAGGCCTTTGGGGAATTCGTCTATTCCAAATCAATGATCCAGTCGGTGGACCTGCAACCGGCCAGCGTCGGGCTGAACAGTTTCATGGGTCCCAATACCAATGAATGGAACGGGATCATGGCCTATGCCTCGATCTATGTGACGCCGATCCTCGCCATTTTCGTTCTTTTACAGCGCCGCATCGTCTCCGGCCTCACTTCGGGAGCCCTGAAATGACCATCCAGATCGAATTGAACGGCGTCAACAAGCATTACGGCGCTTTCCATGCCCTGAAGAACATCAATCTCGCCATCGAAAAGGGCAGTTTCGTCGCCCTGGTCGGTCCTTCCGGCTGCGGCAAGTCCACACTGTTGCGGTCGCTGGCCGGGTTGGAAAAAATTTCCGCCGGCGAAATGAAGATTGCCGGCAATCTGATGACCAATGTGCCGCCGCGCAAGCGCGACATCGCCATGGTGTTCCAGTCCTACGCGCTCTATCCGCATATGACGGTCGAGGAAAATCTGACCTATAGCCTGCGCATCAAGGGGGTGGGCAAGGCAGAGGCGCGTCAGGCCGCCGAGGCGGTGGCGACAACAACCGGGCTGATGCCGCTGTTGAAGCGCTATCCGCGTGAATTGTCCGGCGGTCAGCGCCAGCGCGTCGCCATGAGCCGGGCGATCATCCGCAACCCGAAGGCCTTCCTGTTCGATGAGCCGCTATCCAATCTCGACGCCTCGCTGCGGGTGCATATGCGAAAAGAGATCCGGCTGCTGCATGACCGGTTGAAGGCGACCTCCGTCTATGTCACCCACGATCAGGTCGAGGCGATGACCATGGCCGATCATGTCGTGGTGATGCGCGATGGCGTCATTGAACAGCAGGGACGGCCCCTGGACCTTTACGACCGGCCTGCTAACCGCTTCGTTGCCGGTTTCATCGGTTCCCCGGCGATGAACTTCATTCCCGCGCGCGTGTCGCCGGATGGGCTTGGTCTGGAACTCGATTTCGTCGGGAAAGCCGAGGTGCTGACATTTGCACCCGGAATGACAGCCGGTCTTGAGCCAGGCCAGCCCCTGACCCTTGGCCTGCGGCCGGAGCACCTGTCGCTGGTACCATCCGGCCAAGGGGCTTTCGACGTTGATGTGGCCCTGGTGGAATCGACGGGATCGTCAACCTATGTGACGACCAGAACCGACCCGGAATTGACCATTGTCGTTTCCGGTGGGCGTGGCCTGCGCTCCGGTGATCGGCTGGGTGTCGGGATCGATCCGAAGACCGTGCATCTTTACGATGCGCAGACCGGTTTGCGGCTGGATTTTGAGGGCGCGCGATAAGAATTTTCCGCTTGTTGTGTTCTAATTATCAGAGCGCTTATTTTTTGACCGATGCCGATTCTTTGCTTGCGGCAAGTTCGTGCCGCAGGCTGTTGAAATATAAGGATCGGGGCCTTTTCAGCCCTGAAGGCTACACGCTGTGAAACTGAGTTTCGCCTATTTTATATGCAAAATTATACATTGTTTAAAACTCTTGCAGAATGCACGCTTGCATGAAATGGTTTGGACGCGAGTAGAAGCGGTCTGAGCCTGACGCTCTGGGCATTGCTCGACGGTGAACCCTGTCGAAGAGATGCTTTCATGCCGCTGTGCTTGTCGCCAATTGCCGAAAAACACCGTCACAACCCTGTCTTTTGGACGCGGGGTGCGCCATTGCACCTCTGCCAGGTTCATGCTTTCCCCCGTCAGCCGTCCTTGAAAATCGAACACTGAGCCTTGGAGAAATGTCCCATGTTTCGTCGTAAGCTTGCATCCACGCTGTTCACCCTTGGCCTCTTTTCCGGGACTGCCCTTGCCGCCGACAAGGTTACGTTTCAGCTGGACTGGCTTCCCGGTGGCGACAAGGCGCCGATTTATGTCTGTATCCATAAGGGCTTCTGTCGGGACGCCGGGCTGGATGTGACCATTGCTTCAGGCCGAGGCTCGACCGAGGCGATTTCGAAACTGGCGGCGGGCTCCTCTGATATTGGTGTTTCGGATATCGGCGCCTTGATGGCGGCTCGTGCCAATGAAGGGGTGAAGGTTGTTGGCGTTCTGTCGGTGTTCAACAAGGGACCGCATGCCTTCTATGTCATCAAGGGCGGCTCGATCTCCTCTGTCGCCGACGTCAAGGGCAAGACCATCGCCACATCGCCGTTTACCTCCTCCAATGTCTATCTGCCGCTGGTGCTGAAGGATCAGTCTATCGATCCGTCCGCGATCAAGCTGATCAAAGCCGATCCCGGTGCGCTCGGTCCGATGCTGATGACCGGCAATGCCGATGGGATCATTGCCTGGATGACGGATTTCACCCGCTATTCCAATCAGGCCCGCCAAGCGGGCAAGGAAATCGTCGCGCTGCCGTGGTCGGCTGCCGGGCTCGAGCTTTATTCGGCCTCGTTGATTGCCAGTGAGGATTTCCTGGCCAAGCGCCCCGATGTCGCCAAACGCTTCATCGAAGCCTACAAGAAATCGGTGGAATTCACCCGCACCAATCCCGATGCCGCCGTCACCTCCGTAACTGCTGTGGTGCCGGAACTGGGCTCGGAAGACGTCAAGGGATCAATCAATGACACGCTGCCGCTGATCTTCAATGAGGTCACGGATAAGGAGGGGTTGGGCGTGTTCGAGCCTAAGCGTTTGACGGAGACCTGGCGCCGGGTTGCCGCCGCTCAAGCCATCGATCCGGCCAAACTCGACCCGGAAACCGTGGTCAACCGCAGCTTCATTCCAACGGAGTGACGATCATGGCTGTACCCGCAATCCGCTTCGACCGGCTTGGTCAGGTGTTTTCGACCCGCTCAGGACAGACGGAAGCGCTGCGTGATGTCAGCTTCGAGGTGGCGCGGCATGAGTTTCTGGCCATTCTTGGCCCCTCCGGCTGCGGCAAATCTACCTTGCTGCGGATGATTGCCGGGCTTCTGGCACCCAGCAGCGGTTCGCTCCAGGTGTTCGGCCATCCGGTGACCGAACCACGCGACGATATCGGCATCGTTTTCCAAAAGCCGACGCTGCTGCCCTGGGCGACAGTCGAGGACAATGTGCTGTTCCCGGCCCGCCACAAGCGCGGTAGGGTCAGCGCCGAGGAGCGGCAGCGCGCAGGCGAGTTGTTGAGGATGGTCGGCCTGGAGGGTTTCGCCTCCCGGCTTCCCGATGAATTGTCCGGGGGCATGCAGCAGCGGGTTGGCATTGCACGCGCCTTGCTGATGGACCCGGATATCTTGCTAATGGACGAGCCGTTTTCGGCGCTCGATGCGCTGACCCGCGAGGTGATGGGCTTTGATCTGCTGCGGATTTTTACGCAGCGTCCGAAGACGGTGGTGTTCATTACCCATTCCGTCAATGAGGCGGCACTGCTGGCCGACCGCGTGCTGGTGATGACCGGCCGTCCCGGCACGGTGCTGACCGATATTGCCGTGCCGGTCGGTCGTCCGCGTGGTCCCGAAACAGCCAACGAGAGAGCAATCCATGACCTTACCGCTTATCTCCGCGACCTCCTCCTCAAGCGACAGGCGGCCTGAGCCGGTGGCTGTAACCCGCCAGCGCCTGCCGTTGCGCAATACGGTTTCCAAGCTCATGGGCCTGCCGGGCCTTGCGGCCCTTGTGTCGCTGGCGGGTGTTATCCTGTTTTGGGAATTGGCTGTGCGGCTATTTGCTGTTCCCTCCTATCTCCTGCCGTCGCCGTCCTCAATCTTCAATGCGTTTTCGTCCATTGGGTTTGATCGCTGGAGCCTGCATCTCTGGGCGACGCTGCGGGTGGCGATGATTGGCTATGTGTTGTCGATAGCCATCGCCATTCCGCTGGCCATTGTCATGATGCGCTCGCCGCTTCTGTCAAAGACGCTCTATCCGCTGCTGGTCGTCATCCAGTCAACGCCGGTCGTGGCGGTGGCACCGATCATCATCGTCGTGCTGGGGGCGGGCGATGCGCCACGGGTGGTGATCACCTGTCTGATTACCTTCTTTCCGCTGGTTGTCTCGACGGCGACCGGGCTTGCGGCAACGCCGCCGGAACTGATCGAGCTTTCCAGAAGCCTGCGGGCGCCCGCGTTCCGCGAAATTACCCAGATCAGGCTGCCCTTTGCGGTGCCTTACATCTTTTCGGCGCTGAAAATCTCGATCACGCTGGCGGTGATCGGCGCGGTGGTTGCGGAATTCTGCGCGTCCGAAGCGGGGGTGGGCTATTTCATCCAGTTTTCGACATCGCTGTTCAAACTGCCCCAGGCCTGGGCCGGATTGTTTGTGCTGGCGGCCTTGTCGCTCATCCTGTTTCAGGCCGTGCTGCTTGTGCAGAAATTGCTCTTTCCGTGGAGCCTGCCGAAGAACAGTTGAAGCCTCTTGCCGGGGAAAATCTCCCCGTTCTTTTCGGAGTAGAAGCAGTCGGGCATGCCCGGACATTGCTCCTCAACGGCCGGTATCCGGCCCAACCTCAAGGAGACTGCCATGACCATGCAAAGCTACAGCCTTGCCGAATTGAACAAGGAAACCACCATTGGCGGCGTCGGCAAGACCGTCGAGCGCGACGTGCCTGTGATTGATCTCGCCGATTTCGACAATCGCAAGGCAGAAATCGCCGATCAATTGTGGGACGCCTCTGTTGGTATCGGGTTTTTCCAGGTCTATAACCACGGCATTCCGCAGCAGGATATCGACGCGGCGTTCGAGACCGCCTGGTCCTTCTTCGAATTACCAGCCGAGGTCAAAGCCCAGTATCCAATGCCCAAAGGCACCAATGCCGGATGGGAATTCAAGGCGCAGGTGCGCCCTTCCACCGGCACGCCTGACAACAAGGAAAGCTACCAGATTACCCGCCCGATGATGGGCGGACTCTGGCCAAGTGAAGAAGAGCTGCCTGATTTCAAGGAGAAGATGCTGCGCTTCGAGCGGCAGAATTGGGAACTTGGCATGCGCATTCTCTCCTGCTTTGCCCTCAAAATGGGCTTTGCCGAGGATTTCTTCACCAAGGCGCATGATCCGGCCTCCGGTGAATACCAATCGACGCAGCGACTGATCCATTATATGTCGATGGAACATGCCAAGCCGGAGGATTTCGAGTTTTGGCGGGCCGGTGCCCATTCCGATTTCGATTGCCTGACCATCCTGCACCAGAAGGAAGGCGAGGGTGGTTTGCAGGTCTGCCCCGGCAAGGATGCGGCCTCCGGCGAGTGGACGGATGTGCCGCCGAAAAACGGCTATATCACCTGCAATATCGGCGATATGCTGATGCGCTGGTCCGATGACCAGTTGCAGTCAACGCTTCACCGCGTCCGCATGCCGCGTCCGGGCGAATATCTGGGCCGCCGCCTGTCGCTTCCCTTCTTCTGCCAGGCCAATCGCGATGCGGTCATGCAGGGTCCGCTCGGCAAATACGAGGCGATCACCGCTGGTGATTATCTGACGCAGCGCATCAACGCCAACTTCGCCCGGAAATGATGTTGAACCCGGCGAGCCATGATGCCATCGTGGTCAGACAGACAGCGGACAGGGGCAAACGCCCCTGTTCTGCGACGGGAACGCTGATGCTTCATGGCCGCGCTTTGCGCTATATCGACGAAGTCGCCCGGCAGGGCTCGATCCGCAAGGCGGCAAAGACACTGAATGTCGCTGCCTCCGCCATCAATCGTTATATCCTTGACCTGGAGCAGGAATTGGATGCGCCGATTTTCGAGCGATTGTCGCGCGGGTTGAAGCTGACCAGTTCCGGCGAAATCCTGATTGCCCATATCCGCGAGACACTGAAAGCGCATGATACGATGCGGGTGCAGATCAAGGCTCTGCGTGGCCTCAGCCGCGGCGAGGTGGTGATCGCCACCATGGCGACGCTGGCGGCGGGCAGGCTTGCTGACATCATTGCTGCTTACCGTGCCGATATTCCGCAGGTCAGCCTGCGCATCAAGGTCGGGGATCGCTCAGCGGTTTGCGACATGGTCGCTTCAGGGGCTGCCGATCTGGCGCTGGCCTATAATCTGCCGGAGGATAATCGCTTGCAGCGCGCGGCGGAATTCATGCATCCGCTCGGCGCAGTCGTTGCGCCCGACCATCCTTTGGCGGCGCGCAAGACGGTGCGGATTGCCGATTGCCTGATCTATCCGCTGGTGCTGGCCGATATGAGCCTGTCGCTGCGGGAGGTGGTTGAAAATCTGACACCAGCCCAGGCCCAATTGATGCCGGTGGTCGAGACAAATTCCATGGAACTGATGAAGCGGCTGGTGCATGGCGCGCCGCATGTCACCTTTCTCAACCGCGTTGATGTCGACCGCGAACTGCAAAGCGGGGAACTGATCTTTCTTCCCCTGACCGGGTCCGCCGGTCTGCAAAGACTGAATATTCTTCACCGGGCGCGCGGTTCGCTCTCGCCTGCCGCCAGCCATTTCATGCACTACGCCCAGGAACGGCTGCGCATGGTGGAAGACAGTCGCTGACGGCGGTGTCCGATGACGTCGCCGCCCCCCATACATTGAAATTCGGCTTATGCCCTATCGAGATCGATCATGACTGACAGTTCCGTCCGCACGCTGGCACGTACCAGCTTCACCGGCCATGGCCGCATTGTTATCCGTCAGGCTCGCGTGCCAACTGTCTGTCTTGCCGACGGCGTGCCGCCAGGAATTGTTCTCGACCGCGACGGCTGTGCTCTGGTCGATATTCTGCTGGATGACGGACGTGTTGCAGCCGTGCTGCCAGCGGTAAGCGGCGTGACCGGCGGTGGCATCGATCTGGAAGGCCGCCATCTCTGGCCGTTGTTGATCGACATGCATGTGCATCTCGACAAGGGCCATACGATCAGCCGGGCGCCAGCCTCCGATGGCACGCATCCCAGCGCCCGCGCGGCAACGACAGTCGACCGGCAGGCCTATTGGCGGCATGACGATCTGGTCCGGAGGATGGAATTCGGTCTCGCCTGCGCGGATGCTCACGGCGTTGCCGCACTCCGAACCCATCTCGATAGCCATGCGGGCCAAGCGGAAACCACCTGGGCGGCATTTGATGAGGTGCAGGCGCGCTGGGCGGGGCGTATCGCGTTGCAGGCGGTCGGCCTCGTGCCGCTGGATGCCTATCGCACCGACCATGGAAAGCAGCTTGCCGATCTGATTGCCCGTCAGGGTGGGCTATTGGGCGGGGTAACCCGCGCCTCGGGCGGCACCCATGGCATCGGGAAGAATGGCACCGGGCTTGATGACATCGATGCTCTGCTCGACAGTCTTTTTCAGTTGGCCCGCGAGCGGGATCTCGATATCGACCTGCATGTGGATGAAGCCGAAAAGGCCGACGCCCTGCCGCATGTGGCCCGCGCCGCCATTCGGCATGGCTATGAGGGCCGCGTCACCTGCGGCCATTGCTGTTCGCTGGCTTTGTTCAGTGAGGCGGAAATCCGCGAGCGGATCGCGCTTCTGGTCGATGCCGGAATGTCTATCGTCACGCTGCCGACCGTCAATATGTATTTGCAGGGGCGGGCTCCGGGCGTCACCCCGCGCTGGCGGGGTGTCACGCTAGTCAAGGAGCTACGCGCCGCCGGTATCCGCGTCGCGGTTGCTGGTGACAATTGCCGCGATCCGTTTTTTGCCTATGGCGATCATGATATGGTCGATACCTGGCGCCAATCGGTGCGCATTCTGCATCTCGACCATCCCTATGACGATGCCGTGGCACTGGCGACCACCCAACCTGCTGCGATGACGGGCTTTTCCGCTGGAACCATCGGTGCTGGGCGTCCTGCGGACCTGATGATCTTCGAGGCCTGGACCATGGACCAGGTCATTGCCCGCCCGCAAACCGACCGGGTGATCGTGCGGGCAGGCAGGTTAAGCGAGGCGGTGCTGCCATCCTATCGGGAGATCGAATTGCCCTTTCTCACCCCATCACTCTCATCCGGAATGTGAGCGTCAGAGGCTCACCCGGCTCGATCATGTATTGAGGATGAGGCAGCGCGCCCCAGCTATCGTCACCCCCGACGCCCATCTGCCTGGCCATCAGCGTGACGATGGTGCGGTTGGCTGGTGGCAGGTCGTAGGGCCGGGCTGCGGCCTCCAGCTGGAAAGCCGTATAAGGCGAAACCCCCAGCTCGAACGGCATATCCACCGCCTCGAAGCGCAATGTGTTGCCGTCAGCGTCGAACAGATCGGCCCAGCGTACGCCGGTTCGATTGCCGGATTCCTGCGGGATGACGTAGGGGGTAACATTGTCGGCAACGGTGCGCTCGTAAATGCCAAGCCGTGCGCCATGGGCGCGGTCAATGTGATTTTCCTCCGGTCCAAGTCCATAATAACGGAAGCGGTTAAAGGTTGCTGGCATCGGGATCGTCAGGCCGAACAGCGGCAGTGAGGGCAGGCTGGCATCGCCCGGCCAATGAGCGGTGACGGCAATGGCGCCATCCGCCTCATAGCGGTAGGAAACCGTGGCCTGCATGCTGCTATCAGGCAGGGCAAAGCGATAATCGGCCCCGGCGTCACGATAGGCATAGGAGGCCTGTTTCTGGTCGAGGCTTGCCCGACGCCAGGTGCCGAATTTGAAGCCGAAGCCTGCGCCCCGGTCATTGTCGGTCGGGGCGCGCCAGAAGATCGGCAGGGGTGGCCGTTCCAGGAATTCCACGCCTGCCATATTGACCAGCGATACCGGTCCGCCAAAGCGGCGGCAGAACAAGGTCCGGCTATGGCCATCGGAAATGCCGAGATTGTAGCTGCCTTCGGCGCGGGTGAGGGGGCGGGAAACCGGGCTTGGTTTTTCACCGGCCACCGTCCAGACATGTTCGCCAAACGCCACTTCGTGGTCAGCCGGTGCCCAGGCGCGCTCATGGCGTTCGCGCAGGGAGCATTGCAGGGCATATTCGCCCGGCTGCTGCGTGACAGGCACGGACAGACGCAGATAGGTTTGTTCCTGGGCTGCAAGCGCAATATCGGCCCGCCCTTCGGCCACCACGACACCATCCTTCAGCAGCTGATACGAGAGATAGAAAGCATCGAGGCTCAAGAACAGGTTGTCATTGATGACTTTGACGCCGTGCGCGTCCGGGATTAACCGGACAGGCTGGTAAAGCGCCTTGATTTCCTGGACTTTCGGGGTCAACTGCCGGTCAGCGGTGATAATGCCGTCACAGCAGAAACTGTAATCGGTTGGCCTGTCGCCAAAATCGCCGCCAAACAGCAGGCCTTCGCTGCCATCCGGGCGGGTGCCGTAGAGGGCCTGTTCGATATATTCCCAGATAAAGCCACCCTGGCACTGTTCATAGCGATAGGTAAGGTCGGTATAGAGATGCATGCCGCCGCAGGAATTGCCCATCGCATGGGTATATTCGCAGGACACAAAAGGCTTGGACGGGTTGCTGCGCAGATAATCCTCGATGTCCTGCGGGCGCGCATACATCCGGCTTTCCATGTCGCTGGAGCGCGCATCAAAGCGGCGGTCGTGGAACACGCCTTCATAATGGACGAGGCGGGAGGGATCGCGGTCCCTAAACCAATCGGCCATATCGGCAATGACGCTGCCGCCATAGCTCTCATTGCCGCAGGACCAGATCAGCACGCAAGGATGGTTTTTGTCGCGCTCCAGCATGTTGGCGGCACGGTCGAGCACGGCGGGTCGCCATTCGTCGCGATCACCTGGCAGGACTTTGTCCAGGTCCAGGGTCTCGACCGACCATGTGCCATGGGTTTCAAGATTGGCCTCGTCGATCACATAGAGGCCGTGCTGGTCGCAGAGCGCGTAGAACTCGCTGCGGTTTGGGTAATGGCTGGTGCGCACCGCATTGATATTGTTGCGCTTGAAGAACAGCACATCCCAGAGCATGTCCTCGACCGTCAGCGCGCGTCCACGGCGTGGGTGGAAATCATGCCTGTTGATGCCACGGAACACGATGCGCTGGCCATTGAGGCGCATAACCCCGTCGCGCATTTCAAACCGGCGAAAACCGATCGGCTGCGGCACGGCCTCGACTGTTTCGCCGCTGCTGTCCTTCAGGACCAACATCAGGCGATAAAGATGCGGCGCCTCGGCGCTCCACAGATGCGGGGCATCAATGGGCAGGGCGATATCCATCTCGGCTGCGGCATCGAAGGCAGTGGACAACACGGTGTCGCCGTTTGGATCATACAGCGTCACGCCAAGACTGGCCGTCTCTGCACCCGGCAGGTCGAGGGCCAGGCGCAAGCGCAGGGAACTACTATTGAAATCATCGGCAAGATCTGTGGTGACGAACAGATCGCGGATATGCAGGCTCCGCCAGGCTTCCAGCCGCACGGGCCGCATGATGCCCGACAGACGCCAGAAATCCTGGTCTTCGAGCCAGGCGCCGGAAGAGCGGTGATAGACCTCGACGGCCAGCAGGTTATCGCCATCAATCAGCGCATCGGTAATATCGAAGCGTGAGGGCGTGAAACTGTCTTCGGCATAGCCGATAAAACGTCCATTCAGCCAGACATAGAAGGCGGTCTCGACGCCTTCGAAGGTCAGAATGACCCGCTGTCCGGCAAGGGCCGGGTCAAGCCGGAAGGTCCGGGCATAGCAGCCGACCCGGTTGGCCTCGGCAGCCTGCCCAAGCGCCAGCGCCTCATGGCCGTCCCAGGGATATTGGGTGTTGACATATTGCGGGCGGCCATGGCCCTGCAACTGCATGGCGCCAGGCACAATAATGTCGCCGAAGCCGCTTCGGTCAAAATCCGGCTGGTGAAAACCTGCCGGGCGCTCAGCGGCGGAGGTGGCTGAGGCGAACTTCCAGGTGCCATCAAGGCTCTGGCGAAGCGGAGAGCCAGAGCCCGCCACGGCGGATGCTTCATCGGGATAGACGATATGGTCGGAATGGGCAGGCAGCCGCCCGACTGCAAAAACCTTGGGATCGGAAAGCCAATCGAGATGTGCTGCTACAGGCAAAGTATTGATCGTCACGTGTCCCTCCCGGACGTCTATCTTACAGTCTATCCAATAATCGCCGCTCGCCGTCTGCAAATGGCAATTCCTGCGCTTGCCGAGGCTCACGTACTTTAAGTACGCTCCACTCCGGTTCTCGAAATCACCATTTTCGCCAGGCCAGCAGCAATTCTTGAACAGACTGTTAGCGAATGATACCGGTGTCTCTTATCCTATAATGGGTGAAATCGGAATCGGATAATGGCAAAAATATCCAGCATCTATAAAGTGTTATCGATTTTTTTACCCGCAAGAGAAGCTTGAGACACAGGAGAAGCCTGGAGCACAGGCAACTCAATCGCGGTGATGAAAAATCCTACGCTGGCTCAGGTTGCATTTTCCTCGGGCAATTTGCGGTGGCATTGATCGTGCTATTGTTCTCGCGTATCAACGGGGTGAGGACGAATTGTGGCAAGACGAGATAATTCGTCATGGGGACGAACTATTTGCGTCCTTGTCTCAGTCATGCGATACGTGTCAGTACAATTTCAACAGGCCGATTGTCGACAGGATGAGGTGATTGCGGATGAATCTGTGGACGAGCACACCGCCGATGTTACGCCAGATTTCCGTTCGTGCCGCCATGGACATTCTTCTGCACCAGGGGCCGACTTCGCGGGCGGATCTGGCAAAAAAGACCGGCCTGTCGAAGCAGACCATGTCCGAGGTTATCCGCACACTTGAGACAGCGGGCTGGGTCCGGGTCAAGGGCATCGTGTCCGGCAAGGTCGGGCGCAGCGCCGTGACCTATGAAGTCGCGCCGGATGCCGGTTTCGTCATTGGCCTCGATATTGGTGCGACGACCATTCGGGTGGCGATTGCCGATATTGCCGGGACAATTGTGCAGGAGGCCGAGAAGCCAGCCGGAGAGCGTGGTGGGGAGGCGCTTCTGGCCCATGTCAGCGGCATTGTCGAAGCGTCGCTTAAAAAGGCACGCATTCCCCGCAGCAAGGTTCTTCTGGCCGCCGTGGCCATGCCGGGGGTCGTCGATCCTGAAACCGGTCGACTTTCTTTGGCCCCCAACCTGTCTGAAATCGGCAGTCTCGATGTGATCAAGGCTTTGCAGGGCCTGTTTCGCTGCGATGTCATCATTGAAAACGATGTCAATGCGGCGGTGATCGGCGAAAGCTGGAAAGGCAGTGGCATCGGGCTTCAATCCGTTGCCTTCGTGTCGCTGGGAACCGGTATCGGTCTTGGTGTTCTCGTCAATGGCAAGTTGATGCGCGGCGCCAAAGGAGCGGCGGGCGAAATCGGCTATCTGCCGTTCGGAGCCGATCCCTATAGCGCTGAAAGTCTGGAGCGCGGCGCGCTGGAATGCGCGATTGGCGCCCGTGGCATTCTGGAGCGCTATGGCAACTCCGGAGACGGCGGGATGACCGTTCGCGATATTCTTGAAGCGGCTGAAAAGGGCGAAGCAAAGGCGCTGGCGACCGTGCAGGAAACCGCCCGGCTGGCGGCTTTGCTGGTGGTTTCGGTTCACGCCATGCTCGATCCGGGCAAGATCATTCTGGGCGGCAATGTCGGTCGAAATCCGTTGATGGTCCGCATGGTCAAGGAGGCGCTGGCAAGCTCGACCCGCAGCAATATCTCGCTTGAGGCCAGCACGCTTGCGTCCCGCGCCACCCTGGTTGGCGCGGTGGCCATCGCGCTCAACCAGCTTCACAACGCGCTGTTTTCACCCCAGGATCTTCCAAGCGAAATGCGCCTGCCAGCCTGAAAATTGCTGTCCATATCATTCCGGCTTGAGTTCATCGCGGACCTGGCAATGGGCAACAACGGCAAACAGTCCGGTGCCGCCGATGATATTGCCGATCAGCGTCGGAAGGATAAAGCCGCCGATAGCGCCCCAGACGCTTGTTTCGCCGGCCAACATCAGCAGCCAGGCCTCCCCGGACCCGGCGACGACATGGCTGAATCCGCCGAGCGCGACCGTATAGGTAATCATCACGATGACCCAGAACTCATTGCCACGGGCATTGGGGAGAATCCACGCGATTGAGGCAATCAGAAAGCCCGCAGGCGTGGCAAGCAGCAATGTCGCTGCAAAATCATGGCCGAGGATCGCCCTGGAAATATCCAGTATCGCCTCGCGTTGTTCCGCGCCGATGATCAACTGGTTCTCCATGAGCACCGCGATGAAAAATGTTCCGAGGAGATTGGCCAGCAGCACCGTCACCCATAAACGAACAAGCCGGAAAAGGTTGCGACGTGTCGGGTGGGCTGCGATAGGAAGCACGGCGGTGACGGTCGTTTCGGTAAACAGTTGCAGATTACCCAGAATGACGATCACGAAGCCGACGGTATAGCCAAGGGAGACGATCAACACCCGCCAAGGCGTGTCGGGTAGTCGCGCGTGCAGGAAAGCTTCCGCCAGCAGGGATGCACAGATTGCCACCCCGGCAGCAAAGCCCGAAAAAAGCAGGGACTGAAGTGGGCGGCCCAATTCCTCGTCGCCTTGCAGACGAACAACTTCATGGACCACCTTGGGCGAACCGGACCCTCGCTCGCCAATATCCTGTTTGTCTTCCTCCGACATGGCGTTGGAGGGCTGCGCCTCCTTGTCGGCTTCCTGTTCGATGATGTCAGGCATTCTTGTCTTTCTGGGGGTGAGGGTGGCGAGCGTGCTCTCTCATCATCCCCAGAATGGGCGGGTCTTTATTAGAGAAGAACCCTTGCCAGAGCGGGGTGGACGCTCGCACGGCAGGCTAAACTGTCGAGAACCCATTCGGTTCCAGCGGCATCTGTGCCGCCGCTATTCCGTGCCGATCAGGCGACCTCGCATCCATCGACAAACACCGCAGAGATATTGGCCCGCGATGCCGTAAAGACGATTTTTTGCAGCAGGGTCTCCGTCATTTCATTGCTCTCGTAGAACCGTACCGTGCCTTGTGCCGCCTGCGGATCAATGACGATGGCATCGAAGCGATAGCCCGGGGCAAATTGCCCGATGGGGAGATCCAGTGCCTTGCCGCCGCCAGCGGTGGCGATGTGGAAGGCGTGGCGAAAGTCGATGCGGGCCTTGGCGCCGCTTGCGCGTTTTTCCGGCGGGAGGCCCGGATCGACGCCGGTTTCCAGCATGCGGGAGACAAGAATGGCGGCGCGCATATTGTCCAGAAGCGAGGCGCTCGGTCCGCCGGAAATATCGCTGCCCATCCCGACATGCAGACCCTTTTCCAGGGCAGCGCGCAGGGGAAAGACCGCACCGGCGAAATAACCGTTGGAGAGCGGGCAATGCGCCACCGCCGCCTGTCTTAGCTTGATCAGGTCCATATCATCAGCAGTCAGCAGATTGGCATGGGCCAGCATGCTGCGGCGGGTGAGAAGGCCGAAGCGATCAAGGCTCATCGCATCCGTCATGCCGTGGCGCGAGAGCACATAGGCATGTTCCCAGTCGCTTTCCGAACAATGGGTCTGCACATGGCAGCCGCAGTCTCGCGCCATCGCACCCAGCCCTTCCAGCGTCGCATCCGTGCAGGCCGGAATGAACCGTGGCGTCACCACCGGCCAGACGCGGGAGGCTGTGTTGTCGGGATGAGTGCTGATATAGTCGATCAGCGCCTGCGTGCCCTGCAAAGCCGCATCTGGTGAGGCGTCGCGGTAATAGTCCGGGCATTGCTCCGCATTGTCCATGGCGACCTTGCCGATCAGGGCGCGCTGACCTTTTTCAAGGCAGGTATCGACCAGAATGCGGGTCGCATCCTGGTGAATGGTGGCGAAATACAGCGCCGTCGTCGTGCCATTCGCCAGCAGATCATCGACCAGCAGGCCATAGACCCGCTTTGCATAGGCTAGGTCCGCATAGCGGGCTTCCAGCGGGAAGGTATGGGCATGCAGCCAGGTTTCGAGCGGCACATCCAGCGCGGTGCCAAGCTGCGGATATTGTGGCGCATGCACATGGCAATCCACCAGCCCCGGCAGGAGCAGGCAACCTGTGGGCAGGCGGGAAAGCCGCCCCTGGCAGTCTGCATCGGCTTTCGCCAATGCATATCCTTCATCGCCCGGTCGCTGCACGGAGAGGATCACGCCATCCGCATCGATGGCGATCAGGCAATCAGTTAGTACATCGATTTCACCAGCCACCGGCGCATGGAAGCCGCTGGCGATCAGCACATGGTTTCTGAAATCACTCATGGCCGATGCGTAGCGTTGGTCATGCAACGGCCTTCAGCGACGTTCCATAGGTCACGCCCTTTTCCTTCAGCCATCGGCGGTAGGCGATGGAGGTTGCGTCAGCACGGGTGGGGATTTCCGAGCGTGGCTCCATCGGCAGCAGAACCGGGCGCTGGTTTTCAAGGATGATCCGGTCTTGCAGGAAAATCAGCTGCTGGAACTGGATCAGCGAGGCGGTGGTCGATTGATCGTCGATCAGATACATGATCGGATGGGCGCGGCAGCGATCCGGGTCCAGGGGTTGGACGAACAGGCAGATCACATCCCAGCGGCTGTCGGAATTTGGACAGGTCTTGTAGAGCAGCGTCGTGAACGGCGTCATCACCCGGTAGATATAATGGGTCATCAACCCGTCCGTGGCGGAAAGGGCGGCCTGCGGCTGGAAGAATTGGCAATTGGTCGCCCAGACCTCATCGACGTCGCGGCGGATTTCCACATTATAGTGTTCGACTTCCGTATGCGGTTCGGAGCCGAGAATATCGGTATGGACGAAGGGAAAATGCGCCATGTCGAGAAAGTTTTCGACAATCCGCAGGCCCGATGCCTTCACGGTGACCGCGCCGCAGGGAACGATGCGGCGATCCGGTTCATCGGCTTCCTCAATGGGGAAAAGCTCCTTGTCCGGGCTGCCGAGCGTCGTCCAGATATAGCCGTAGCGCCGCCGGATTGGCAGGTTGGTTTCCTGCGCCATCACGGTCACGTCACCGTCCTGGGTTCGGTTCACGGCAAGATCGGTACCCAGCAGCCGGTTTGCGGATGAACCATAGGGAATAAGCGTTTCGGTATCGATGGGATACCATTGATCGAGGCTTGTTTTGTCGATTGCCATCACTGGGTTTCTCCCTGCATCCTTGGTCAACGAAGGCTGCGGTAATAGGGCAGGCCAAGGGCGGCGGGTGCCGCCATCAACCGGCGCATGCGCTGCCAGGCGATCACAGGCACGATAATGAAGGCGATTGTTCCGGCATAGGGCAGCATGGATAGAAAGGCCGGAGCAATCGGCCAGCCGCGCGCCTGTCCGACGAAACCGAGTGCGGTGATGAAGCCGAATAGCAGGCCGGACAGAGCGGCTGGAATAGGCCGGTAGCCGGCAAAAATCACCAGCGCCACCGCAATCCAGCCGCGCCCCGCCACCACGCCATCCGACCAGGATGGTACGAAGGCGAGCACGAGATAGGCGCCTGCACCTGAAGCAAGCGCCGCGCCCGCGCAGACATAGCCAAAGCGGATGCGATGGACCGGAATGCCCGCCGCATCGGCAGCCGCCGGATTTTCGCCAACGGCGCGCATATTGAGCCCGTGGCGGGTACGAAACATCAGAAAGGACAGGCCAAGCGGCAGGATGATGTAGATCAGGTAGACGAGAATATTCTGGCTGAAAAAGGCCGGTCCGAGGATGGGGATCTCCGAGAGGATCGGCATCTTGACGCCCTGGAATGTCGCCGGGACCGGCATGCCGGAATAGGATTTACCAATCGTTTGGGCAAGGCCGGTGCCGATCAAGGTCAATGCCAGCCCGCAAAGCACCTGATTGGCCCTGATCGTCACAGTCGCCACCGCAAACACCATGCCGAACAAAGCGCCGACGGCAAGCGCCGCCAAAAAGCCGAGGATGGGAGAGGGAAAGGCGGTGACGGTGGCAACAGCGGTGATCGCTCCCATGGCGATCAGCCCTTCGACGCCGAGATTGACGACGCCGACCCGCTCCGCCAGCACTTCGCCCATGGCCGCCAGCGCCAGGACGCCGCCAGCCAGAAAGGCGGTGGTTAGAAGTCCGGTCAACAGTTCCATCGCGGGTCCTTTCAGGTCTTGTCGCGGACGATGCGGTAATGGGAAATCTCGTCGCCGATGGCTGTCAGGAAGAGGATGAGGCCGGTGATCGCCAGCACGGTCGAGGTCGTCAGCCCCTGCGTTTGCAAAATGATGCCCGAATTGAGGATGAAGGCCATCAGCGCCCCCGCAAGGATAACCCCAATACAGGACCCCCGCGCCAGCACCGCGACCATGATGCCGAGATAGCCGTAATTGTTGGAAATGCCGCCTTGAAGACGATGCACTGTTCCGGTGACTTCCAACATGCCCGCCAGACCGGCAATTGCCCCCGATAGCAGCATGACGGTGATCAGATGACGGCGGGCGGCAATGCCCGCATAGTTTCCGGCCTGCGGATTGGAGCCGATCAGCCGCACCTCATAACCCCAGCGGGTAAAGGCCAGTAGCGCCGCCATGGCCAGCGCGAGAAGCACGGCAATCGGCAGGCCCCAATGCACCAGACCCCAGAATTCCGGCATTTCAGCCTTGATGCGCGGAGTGGCCGAGTTGGCGACGCCGCCACGTTCGCGCCACGCATCCGTGGAGACATAGTAAACCATCAGGATGGCGACGAAATTGAGCAGCAGCGTGGTGATCAGCTCGTTGACATTGGCATAGGCACGGGCAAGGGCCGGAATGACGATCCACACGCTTCCGCCAAGCGCTCCGGCGAAAAACATCGCCACCAGGCTCCAGCCTTCCGGCAGTGGCACAAAAAGGCCAACGGCACTGGCGGCGAAGGCGCCTGCGTAAAACTGCCCCTCCGCACCAATATTCCAGGCACCGATCTGTTGCGCCACGGTGACAGAAAGGCCGGTCAGGATCAGCGGAATAACCAGAAGGCCGAGATCTTCCAGGCCGAAACTGGAGCCGAGCGAGGACGAGACCACCTGAATGCCAAGGTTAACAGGGCTTTTCCCCGCAATGGCCAGAATGACGCCTGCGATCACTAAGGCCAGTGCAATGGCTGCTGCCCGTGCGCCCAGGGCAGCAGCTGGCGTGGCTGAAGGGAAGCGTTGCAGGCGAAGACTAGCCATGCTGCGTGCCTCCTGCTGCCAACTGACCCGGCTTCAGCTGTCGCCCGCCCATCATCAGGCCGATCTGTTCGATATCGGCGCTGTCATTCTCGACGATGCCCATGATCCGGCCTTCGTAAAGCACGGCGATGCGGTCGGAGAGGTTCAGCAATTCCTCGAGTTCCTCCGAGATCAGCAGGATACCGGCACCTGCATTGCGCAGGTCAACGATATAGCGCAGCATGGTATTGATCGCCCCGACATCCAGCCCACGGCTCGGATAGGCGGCGACCAGAATTTTCGTGGCGATCCGCATTTCGCGCCGCGCCACCAGTCTTTGCTGGTTGCCACCCGATAGATTGCGGATTGGCATGGCGAAATCCGGGATGGCGACCTCTGCGACGCTGGCGATGCTGCGGGCCAGCGCCTTGGCGGCGGAGGGGCGAAACAGTCCGCCAACAGTGACCGGCGGTTTGCCATATTCGCGCATCACGGCATTGACGGTGATCGACAGCCCCGGTGCCAACCCGCTCTGCAACCGGTCTTCCGGGATATGGCCGATGCCGCGCCGCACGAAATCAGCGGCATTTGCGTGGCCAATCGCTTCGCCGTCGATTTCGATGGTGCCGGAGGCGACGGGCCGCGTGCCGGTCAGCACTTGCGACAGTTCACGCTGGCCATTGCCTGCCACCCCGGCAATCCCAAGGATTTCGCCTGCGCGCAGATCAAGGGAAATATCGTGCAAGGCCTGGCGTCCGCTATCGTCCAGCGCCGTCACTGTGCTGACCCGCATGACAGGAGCAGACGATAGCGCGGCGGCACCTTGCGGGCGGCCCCGCATATCGGCCAGCACGATATCGCGCCCGACCATCAGCCGCGCCAGCTTGGCCGGGCTGCAATCGGCGGAAAGCTCGGTGCCGACCTTTTGCCCGCCGCGCAGGATCGTCACCCGGTCGGAAATTTCCAGCACTTCATCGAGCTTATGGGAGATGAAGATCACCGCATTGCCGGTGGAGGCGAAATCGCGCAAGGCCTTGAACAGTTCACGCGCCTCAAGCGGTGTGAGGACGGCGGTCGGCTCATCAAGGATCAGTACGCGGGCCTTGCGGGCGAGAACCCGCAGGATCTCCACCCGCTGCTGTTCGCCTGTCGAAAGCTCTGTTATCCGCGCCGAAGGCTTGACCTGGAGGTTGAATCTGGCCGCAAGCTCTGCCGTGCGCTCCTCCAGAACCGGGGCTGAGGCGCGCCGGGGCGTCTCGCTCCAGCCGAGATGAATGTTTTCCGCTACCGTGAAGGCATTCACCAGCTTGAAATGCTGATGGATCATGCCAATGCCAGCGGCAATTGCCTGCTGCGGTCCGGTAAATTGCCTTGCATAGCCGTCGATGATGATCTCGCCCGCATCCGGCTGGTAAATGCCGGTCAGGATATTCATCAGCGTCGATTTACCGGCGCCGTTTTCACCCAGTAGCGCATGGATTTCACCGGGCATGACTTCAAGATCGACATCGCGATTGGCGATGACGCCGGGGAAATATTTGGCAATGCCTTTCAACTGGACGAGAGGGGCTGCCCCCGTCGGCACTGTATATTTCGCAGGATGTTCATTCATTCTCGGCACACCGGCATGAGAGACTGCGAAGGGCCGGGCATCATCGCCCGGCCTCTATATTGCGTCGGGTGGTTTAAAGCCCCGTGACGCCTTCCACCGACCAATCCCAGTTATAAAGCTCCAGTTCGGTCATCTTCTGGCCCTTGGCCACCCGCACGGCGCCCTTGGCGTCCTTCAATTCGCCGACAAATGGCGACCAGCCGCCGAGGATTTTCGTGCGTATATCGTCTGCCGCCTTGCCGACTTCGGCAGGAACCTTGGCGCCCCAGGTATCGCGGTCAACGCCTGCGCCCATCGCGAAGATGCTTTCCGAAGGCGACCATTCGCCTGCCAGCCGCTTGCGGACCTGATCGATATAGAACTCCTTGAAGTCGATAATGATCGAAGACACGTAGGAATTGGGGCCATAGCGGCGGATATCTGTGTTCCACATCGCGGCCCAGACGCCGCGTTTTTCAGCAACCTGAAGATAGGCGGCCTCATCCATGATGCCGAACAGGAAGTCGCAGCCATTGTCGATCAGCGCTGTGCCCGCTTGGGCGGCGGCCTGCGGATCGAACCAGGAATTGATGGTGATGGTCTGGCAGGTGGCATTGGGGTTGACGGTGCGCGCGCCCATCAGGAAGGCATTGGTCGAGGCATAGACCGAAGCAACCGGGAAGGAGGCAACGTAACCAAGCTTGCCGGTTTTCGACAAATGCCCGGCGGCGACGCCGACCACATAGGTCGGATACCAATGGGCCATGTAATACCAGCCGAGATTGTCCATCGTCACATGGCCATTGCATTCCATGAAGGCGGTGTCCTTGGCGCGGCGCACCACGTCATGCAGGAAGTCGCCGGTCGAAGACGTGTCGAAGATCATGTTCGCGCCTTCCGACACGAATTGCCGATAGGTACGGGTGGCATCTGCCGAATAGGGAACGTTCTCGACCTCGAGGATCTTCTTCAGCTTGGGAAATTTTTCCTTGACGGCGAGAACGCCCTGATGATGCGACCAGGTCCAGCCTTCATCGGTCACCGGGCCGACATGGCCAAAGCCGATCACGGCGTCCTCTTCCTTCATGGCAGGCAGGGCACTCGCGGCTGCGGCAGAGCGCAACATGCCGGGCAGCGCCAGCGAGGCGCTACCGGCTGCTGCCATGTTGAGGAAACCGCGACGGGAAAGACTGCGCAGGTCGATCATTGGAACCCCTTGTGTTTTTTGTTTGAACTATACCGGCTGGAAAGCGGTGATCCGCATTCGCCCGCAAAGCGCCGAAATTTCTAAGGCAACAACCGTGCCAGACCGGAAAACCTTGGTGGAAGGCTCCGTATCCTCTTTCAGGATCAGAAGGCGCAGGGGCAAGCAACAGCCACATTTCGGTTCGCAAGGGACCATCAATCCTCGCGCCTTACCTTCGTGAATGGCCTGCGTTTGCCGCCGGTAAACGAGCTTTTCAAATCAAAGATGTTTCGCATAGTCAGAAAAAATGGATCGCTGGAATGCGTTAAAAGCAACAACTCGCTGAAAGAAAATGCTTGTAAGCCGCCATTCGCAAGGACTAGACTGGATAAAATTGAGGCATGCATAAAAATTAATCTTATGCATGGGAAAAATCAATTGGAGGCCAAATGTTTCGCAGAATGGGGTTCTGTCTGGCTGACCTGCTGCTGCCGGTGGATCGGGTATGAGCCGCCCGGTCAATCTGGTGTTCGAAGGGCAGTTTGACTGCGAGAGCTTCCTGACATTTGCCCGCCACCGCGCGGGCCGGCTGGACATTGATTTGGATGTAGAGGCTTGCAGCGACAGCCGGGTGGCGGTGTCGGTCGCTGGACAGGATGCACTGGTCGATATGTTTGAAATGGCTTGTAGCCTCGGGCCGACGGATTGCATCGTGCGGGATGTCTGGCGGCTTTCGTGATGGGCTTGATCTTCTGAAAGGGGTGACCGGAACAATGAGGGATAGGCGCGATGACCACTGAAGCAGGATGGATGCCGGTGGCGCTGTCAACGGCGATTGAACCGGGAACGTCGGCTGGCGCTGTTGTCGATGGCGCTGAAATCGTCATTTGGCGCGATGTCAGGGGGCTGGTGCATGTATGGGAAGACCGCTGTCCGCATCGCGGCATGCGCATGAGTTTCGGTTTCGTGCGCGGCGATCACATCGCCTGTCTTTACCATGGCTGGTCCTATGACGCGGGCGGTCAATGCACCCATATCCCGGCCCATCCCGATCTCGACGTGCCAAAGACCATCAAGATCGCCAGCTACGCGGTGCAGGAACGCAATGGCGTGATCTGGACGGCGCTTGCCGACAGCGCCACTCCTGAGGCTATCCCCGATCTCGGCCTTACCCTGGCAGTTCGCAGCCTTTATGTGGATTGCACGCCGCAAAGGGCCATGGACGGCTTGATGGTGGCGCATCTGCCGGTTGGGAAAGGCTTGGAGGCTGCGCGGTTCGAGGTGCTTGCCAGCAATGTCTGGCGGCTGGAGGCGGGTGATCTTCATCTCGCCATCGCGGTGCAGCGCATCGCCCCGCAAAAGATCGGTCTGCATATCGTCACGGATGAACGGTCGGTGACATCCCGGCCAGCACTTGCCCGTTGGGCGCAAGCATTGCGCCTTTCGCTTGAAACGCCGATTGGTCTTGAAGCATCCGGGCTGGGAAAGGTGGCCTGATGTCGAAGATCACGCTCTATAATTACGATCTGGACGAAAACTGTTACCGGGTGCGGCTGCTGCTCTCCTGTCTTGGCGTGGCCTATGAAACCCTTGCGATCGATATGGTGCCGGGCCGGGAGGAACAGTCCCCGGCGATGCTGGCGCTCAATCCGCTGGGGGAGCTTCCGGTGCTGAGGGATGGCGAACAGGTGCTTTATGGCACGCAGGCCATTCTCACCCATCTGGCCAGGGCCCATGACCCCTCCGGCACGTGGCTGCCGCTCGATCCAGCGGTCTTTGGCGGCATCATGCAATGGACCTTGTTTTCAGCCGCGCCGCTTGGCTGTGCTGTCATAGCCCGGCGGGTGGCGCTGTTTGGCGGGCCGGGTGATGTTGAGGCGTTGAAAGCGTCATCCCGCGCTGCCTTCCGGATCATGGACGACCACATGACGCTGCGCCAATTCGATGGCTGCGAATGGTTTGCCGGGGCAGGCCCGACCATTGCCGATCTCGCCCTGTTTCCAAGCTTCGCACTCAGCCGGGATTACGGCATTGATCACGATGAATTTCCGGCGCTTCGGCGTTGGATAAGGCGGTTTCGCAGCATCCCCGGTTTCCGGACCATGCCGGGCATACCTGATTACCACTGACAGTCTATCCAAGAATTGCCGCTGGCCGTCTGCAAATGGCAATTTCTGCGCTTCCGGTACTCACGTACTTAAGTACGCTCCGTTCCGGTTCTCGAAATCACCATTTTCGCCAGGCCAGCAGCAATTCTTGAACAGACTGTGACGGCAGCACGCAAGCCGGATTTCACTATTCTGCCCATCAGAGGAGTTTATGCCGATGGCTTTAACCCGATTTTCCGTTGCCCCGCTGGCGGGCATGACGCGGCGGCTGGCCGATGTGGCGTCTGGCCGCGCCGCGCCGGATCTGGTGATCACCGGAGCCCGCGTTCTCTCGACCTATTCCGAGCGTATTTTGCCGGACAGGGAAATCTGGCTCACGGGCGGACGGATCGCCGCCGTCAAACCGGCTGGCAGCTCGAAAGCCATGGGCGTTCCACGCTATGATGCGCAGGGCGGCATAATCGCGCCGGGTCTGGTCGATCCGCATATCCATATTGAATCCAGCATGGTCACAGCCTGTGCCTATGCCGAGGCCGCCCTTCTCAACGGTACGACAACGATCTTCTGCGATAGCCACGAGATCGGCAATGTGATGGATGTGGCCGGCGTCGAGGCGATGCTGGAAGACGCCCGCCATGCGCCGCTATCGATTTTCCTCACTGTTCCCTCCACCGTGCCTGCGACCTCACCGGAGCTGGAAACGGCAGGAGGGGATCTGACAGCGGAGAAGATCGCCGCCCTGTTCGACACATGGCCGGAAGCGGTGGCGCTGGGCGAAAAGATGGATTTCGTCCCCGTCACCATGGGAGATGAGCGCGCTCATGCCATTCTGGCCGCAGCGCTTGGCCGGGGGCGTCCGGTTTCCGGCCATGTCTATGGCCGTGAATTTGTCTCGGCCTATGCCGCATCCGGCGTCACAGACACGCATGAAGCCATCGACCGCGACATTGCCGATGATCTGCTGGAGGCGGGGATCTGGCTGTTCCTGCGCGGCGGCCCGCCAACCACGCCCTGGCATTCCCTGCCGGAGGCGATCCGCACGGTGACGGAGCTTGGCGCTTCGCATAAGCGCATCGCTGTGTGCACCGACGACCGCGATGCAGAGGACCTGCTGGCCTTCGGTCTCGATTGGGTGGTGCGCGAGGCAAAGCGCGCGGGCATGAGCCGGGAGCAGGCCTGGGCCATGGGCTCGCTGCATGGCGCGACGCGGTTTGCCATGGACGGGGAGATCGGCGGGTTGGGTGGCGGTCGCCGGGCCGATCTGGTGCTTCTGAATGACGACCTTGAGCCGGTCAGCACCTGGTATGGCGGCGAATTGGTGGTTGACCACAAAAAGATTACTCCGGTTCTCGATGCCGCTCTTTCCAGCCGCTGGCGCTATCCCGATGCCGCTTATCACACAGTCAAACTGCCTGACGTGGTGAAGCTGACGCCGGATCTGCCGAGTAGTAAAGTCATCGCCAATACGATCCGCACCGAATTGCCGGGTATCATCCTCGGACACGAGAAGATCGAGCTGGAACCGGCCAATGACTGGGAAACGCATTTTGCCCGCCACGGCCTGTGCTTCGTGACGGTAATCGAGCGGCATGGCAAATCGCCGGGCAATGTGGCGCATGCGCTTCTTTCCAATTTCGCGCTGAAAAGCGGTGCCGTTGCTTCTTCTATCGGTCATGACAGCCACAACATCATCATCGCCGGTACCAATGAGGCCGATATGCAGGTGGCATTGCGCGCCATTGAATCCCATCAGGGCGGGGTCTGTGTGGTGCAGGATGGCAAGGTGACGGCCATGGTGCCGCTGCCGGTGGCGGGCCTGATGTCCGACAAGCGGGTGCATGAAGTGGCAGCCGAAGTCCAGGCGCTGAAAGTGGAGTGGGAAAAGGCAGGCTGCACCATTCCCTATATGGGCTTCAACCTCATCCCACTGTCGGTGATCCCGGAAATCCGCATTACCGACAAGGGGCTGGTGACGGTGCCGCAAATGGTGATCGTGCCACCCTTCGAGGCGGCGTGATGGATGCCTACCGGCTGGGCCTGGTTGCAACGCGCATCCATTATTTCCAGCTGGTGGCGCGGCTGGGCTCGATCCGCCAGGCAGCCCTTGCCCTCAATGTTGCGCCCTCTTCGGTCAGCCGCATCCTGCGCCAATTGGAAGAGGAAATCGGCACGCCGCTGTTTGATCGGGTGCGCCAGCGCCTGAAACTGACCAGCGCCGGTGAATTGCTGCTGTATCACGCCAAGGCGTCGCTGTCGGAACTCAGCCGGGCCTGCGCTGAAATCAACGATCTGCACGGGCTGCATCGAGGCACCGTCTCGGTGGCTGTGGTGGAAAGCGTGGCGCGAGGCCTGTTGCCAGCGGCGCTGGAGGCATTCTGGAGCCGGCATCCGGCCATTACCGTCGATATCAAGGTCATGGCTTCGCAGCAGGCAGCCAATGCCGTGGCCGAGGGCGAATGCGATCTTGCGGTTATTTTCGACGTGCGCGTGCCGCGCACCGTGCGCCGCATTGCCAGCGTCTCGCTGCCAATCGGCGTTCTGGCTCTGCCGGATAGCGATATGGCCAAGCGCACGGAAATCAAGCTGTTCGATCTCGCCAACCTGAGGGTGATCCTCTCGGATGCCAGCTTGACGCTGGGCGCTTCGGTAGAGGAGGCGTTGAACCGCTCGCTGGTGGATCTCTCGCACCGCTCGCGCACCAATTCCATCGGCCTGATGGTGGAATTGGCCAGGCGCAATCTCGGCCTTGTCTTGCAGACCCGGGTCGGCGTGGAGCAGGAGCTGGCCGAGGGTTCGCTGGTCTTCGTGCCGCTTTCCGACAGCCGCTTGCCGAACCGCAAGCTGATGCTGCTATCGCGCTCGGCCAAGGAGATGTCGGATGCGGCCTCGGCGCTGGGTCGGCTGCTGGAGCAATCGGTCGAGCAACTCGCGCAGGCGGCAGCACAAGTGCCGCGAGACCTACCATAACATGTTGCCTTTTGCGCATTACTTGCGTCGAAAAAAGCCGTCTATTCGAAACACGTCCGGTTTGCGAACCTCACGCGGAAACTGAGGGATCACCATGAAACCATCATCCGTCGATGCCGTTATCCGCGGCCTCAAGAAAGCCGGGGTCAGTGTCGTTTGCTACCTGCCTGACTCGCTGTTCAAAGAACTGTATCCGGCACTCGATGCCGATCCTGATATCCGCACTATTCGCGTCACCAATGAGGGCGAGGGGGCGGCAATCTGTGGCGGTGTGTTTCTGTCCGGCAAGCGGGCGGCGCTGGTCATGGAAAATTCCGGCCTGCGGGCTTCCGTTGAACCGTTGGCTCGCATGGGGCTGGGGGCCGGTATTCCGGTCGTCATGCTGATGAGCTATCGCGGCGAACTGGGTGAAAACAACTGGTGGGCCATTCCCCACGGCATCACCATGGAGCCGGTGCTGAACGCGCTGCGCATTCCCTACCGGGTGGTGCGCGAGGAAGACGAAATCGAGCAGTCGATCTTGGATGCCTATAATTGGTCCTACAATGCCTACTACCACTCGGCCATCGCCCTTGGCGGGAGCATCGTCCGATGAAGCGCTATGATTGCATGAAGCTGCTGGCCGCGCGGCTGGAAAACGAGCTTGTTATCCTCTCGCTCGGTGCCTCCGTCGATGAATGGTATAACGCCGCCCCGCATATGCGCCAGGCCAGCCTGTTCCAGCAGCAGCTTGGCTGTGTCACGCCGCAGGCCTTCGGGCTGGCTGCTGGGCTGCCACATCGCCGGATCATTTCGCTCGATACCGATGGCGGCATGATGTTCAACCTCGGTATTCTCGCCACCCTTGGCAATGAACAACCGAAAAACCTGTTCATCGTCGTCTGGGACAATGAGTGCTACCAGTCGATTGGTGGGCCGCCGACCCACACGGCTTTCGGGCGGGTGGATATTGCCGCCATTGCCCGTGGCGCCGGGATCGATAATGCCTTTACCGCCCGCACGCTGGAAGAATTCGATTCCCATTGCGAGGCGGGCCTGAAGGCGGATGTTCCCTATGTGGTGGTTGCCAAGGTGGCAGGCACTGTGCAGCCGGACATCAAGCGCAAGCATTCGGATGGGCGCGAGGACAAATATATCTTCGTGCGCCATGTCGAGGCCTCGGAAGGCATCGTCATCATGGGACCGAGCGAGCACAATTGAGGCCGATGTCCCCATGTCCAATACGACGACTGTAGCCCGGCCCCTCTTGCCACAACGCCCGCTCCTGAAGGCCTATGACTATATCGTCGTCGGCGCGGGCTCCGGCGGCTTGCCGGTGGTGCGTCGCCTGATCGATGGCACGGATGCGACCGTGTTGCTGGTCGAGGCGGGCGAACCGGGGATCGGCGTGACCGAGATTGACGACCCGCGTCAATGGGTGCCGTTGGGGCGCGGGCGGTGGGATTGGGGTTATGATTATGCGCCCACATCCCGCGTCAACGGCCATACGATTGGTATTCCGCGTGGCAAAGTGCTGGGCGGCTCTTCGGCAATCAATGCGATGATGTGGTATCGCGGCCATCCCAGTGACTATGACGCCTGGCAGGCCGCTGGCTGCGAGGGCTGGTCGTTTGAGGATGTGCTGCCATTCTTCAAAAAGGCCGAGGATTGGGAAGGCGGCGAAAGCCGCTGGCGCGGTGCTGGCGGTCCCCTGAAGATCACGACCAGCAAGGCCCTTCATCCGGTGGCCCGGGCGATGATGGAGGGTGCTGCCGATCTCGGTATGCCCGTGATCGACGATCCAAACGGGCCAAGCAATGAGGGCGCCTGCCCCTCGAATTTCAATATTGTCGATGGCAAGCGCTGGAGTTCGGCTGAGGGCTATCTCTATCCGATCCTTGATCATCCGCGTCTGACTGTGCTGACCGGCTCACAGGTTATCGGCCTGATGGTCGAAAAGGGGCGTTGCACGGGCATTCGCCATCTGGTGGACGGCAAGACAGTTGAGACCCTTGTCCAAAGCCAGGTAGTGCTGGCGGCGGGGGCTTTCGATACGCCGCGTCTGCTTGTCCTGTCGGGCATTGGCGATCCCGAGGCGTTGAAACGGCTGGGCATTCCACTCATCCACGCCCTTCCTGGCGTCGGACGCAATCTTCAGGATCACCCTTTGGTACAGGCCGTGGTCTGCCGGTCGAAAATGCCGCTGGGCGATGTGTTCGACAATGGCGGTGGCACCATGATGAACTGGAAATCATCGGCCCATCTCGGCCAACCGGATGTGCATGCCTTTCCCGTGCAGGGCAATAGCGCTACGCCTGCGCTGCGCGCTCTTTACGACATGTCCGGCCCGGTGTTTTCGATGGGGGCGGGCTTGATGCGCTCAAGAAGCATCGGATACCTGCGTCTGCTGTCTGCCGACCCTCTTGGCCCGCTGGAGATCCAGCCGAATTATTTCGCGGAGCCTGCCGATCTGGATGCGACGCTTCTGGCCGTCGAGACGGTGATGGCGCTGGCGCAGACATCGGCTTTTGCCGGGCTGTTCGATGGCTTTGCCGCGCCGGACGCAAAACTTTCGAGGGCCGGGCTTCGGGATTTCATCCGCAACGGCTGTTCCACTTTCTTTCATCCCGTCGGCACGGCCAAGATGGGCAGTGACGACATGGCGGTGGTGGATAGCCGTTTGCGGGTGCATGGCCTTGCCGGGCTGACGATTGCTGATGCCTCGGTGATCCCCATCATTCCGACCTGCAACACCCATGCGCCGGTGACGATGATTGGTGAGCGTGCCGCCACCTTCCTGATGCAGGCGGCGTGAAATTTGCATGCCCTGAAGGGCGGAAGGAAGACCCTGGAGATGAGCATGACTTCGAGCGCAATGATCGTCACCGCGGACACTCTGTTGACCATGGATGCGAAAAACAGCGTCATCCCCGATGGCGCGGTCGCCATCGAGGACGGTCGTATCCTGGCGGTCGGTGCGCTGGAGATGGTGAAGGCCAGTCATCCGGCTTTGGCGGTCAAGAGGATAGACAATGCACTGCTGATGCCGGGGCTGATCAACGCCCATGCGCATTCCGGCTTCCTGCGCGGCACGGCGGAACATCTGCCGGTCTGGGATTGGCTGACCATCCATATCAACCCGATGCACCGCGTGCTTCTGCCGCATGAAGCCGAGGCGGCGTCATTTCTGTGCTATGCCGAATCCGCGCTGTCCGGCACCACGACTGTTGTCGATATGTGGCGCTATATGGATGGCAGTGCCCGGGCCGCACAGTCCATCGGCATGCGCCTTGTTGCTGTACCCTATGTCGGGGAGCACCCCGATTACAATTATTTCGAAACGCTCGACAATAACGAGGCGATGATTGAGACCTGGCACCGCAAGGCGGGGGGCCGCATCAATGTCTGGGTCGGGCTGGAACATCTGTTTTATGCTGATGCGGCTGGCCAGCAGCGTGCCATCTCCATGGCCAAACAGTATAACACCGGCTTTCACACCCATTGTTCGGAAGCGGAAGTCGAGGTTGGCGGTTTTCTCGACACCTATGGCAAACGCCCCATGCATGTTCTGGAAGATCTCGGCTTCTTCGAGGCTCCACGCACCATGCTGGCCCATGCTGTCTGGCTGGACGAGGCGGAAATCGAGCTGATTGCCAGATACAATGTCTCTGTTGCCCATAATCCGGTGTCGAACATGAAGCTCGCCTCCGGCATCGCACCGATTGCCGATATGCTGGCGGCTGGCATTCCGGTCGGTCTTGGCACGGATGGCGAAAAGGAAAACAACAATTTCGACATGTTCGAGGAGATGAAGACCGCCTCCCTGCTCGGCAAACTGCGCCACCGCGATGCCGCCGCCATGGATAGCTGGCAATGCCTGCGCATGGCGACCATTCTCGGCGCCAAGGCCATCGGCCTTGAGGATGAAATCGGCTCTATCGAGGTGGGGAAACGCGCCGATATCATTGCCGTGCGCACCAATACGCCGCGTATGACGCCGCTGTTTGCCGAGGGTCCCTATTTCAATGTGCAGCACAATCTCGTCCATGCGGTGCGCGGCGGCGATGTCGCCATGACCATGGTGGATGGTCAGGTGATCGTGGAAGATGGCGTGCTGAAAACCGGCGACGTCAAGGCGATCATTGCCGATATCCATGGCATGGCGCCTGCACATTTTGCCCGCCGCGCCGCATGGCTTGCCGAAAATGGCGGCGGCACCAAGCAATGGATCAGCGAAGCGGAGGGTGTCAAATGAAGACGACCGACCAGGTCGCGCTTGACGATTGGTATGCTATCGCCACTGCCGGGGATGTCACGACGCAGCCGGTGAGAACAAGGCTGCTGGGCCAGGAGATCGAATATCGGCTGGACGCGACTGGTGCGCTGCTGGTGCGCGAGATTGGTACGGACGGCTGCTATGGACCGGCCCTACCGTTCCAGGTGAAATACGGTTGCCTGTTTACCACGCTTGGCACACCGGGAAAGGACATTGTCGATATCGCCGAAGCAGAAGAGGCGGATCGCCGGTTCGTGCTGTGCGGTTGGGTGACAATGCGAGCATCGGGCCTGCGCGTTGTCGAAAATTTCCTCGATATGGCGCATTTTCCTTTCGTGCATACCGATATTCTCGGGTCTGAGCCGCATACCGAAGTGCCACACTATCTGTCGGAAATTCGCCGCGATGTGGATGAGGTCTGGGCGACCAATTGCACGTTTTTCCAGCCGCGCATTGCTGCGACCGAGAGCGATGGGGACTTCGTGCACCTGACCTACCGGGTGCCATCGCCCTTCGTGGTGATGCTCTACCGGGTCTGTCCCACATCGCCTGACAGGCTCGATGCGATTGCCCTGTTCATCCAGCCGATGGAAGAGGGGCTTTGCCGCGCCCAGCCAGTGATGTATCTGGTCGATACCGTCTCGCCGCATAAGGCACTCCTCAATTTCGAGCAGGTGATTTTCCTTCAGGACCGGATCATCGTTGAAAACCAGCGCCCCTTGCTGCTGTCGCTTGAGCCGCGCGCTGAAATCCCGACAAGGGCCGATTCCTCCTCCATTGCCTATCGCCGCTGGCTGAAGGAAAAAGGCCTCCGCTTCGGCACGACCGCAGGAGCCGGATGATGAAGGTGCTGGCCCCGAAGACGCTGGACCTGGCCATCGCGGAGGCGCAGCAGCCGGGTGCGCGCATTGTTGCTGGAGCGACGGCGTTGCAACTGGAATGGGCGAAGGGTCTGGCGAGGCCGGAGCGGATGGTCAGCCTTGCTGGGCTTTCCCCGGCGCTGTCGGGTATTGATGAGGTCGATGGGCTTATTCACATCGGCGCGATGACGACACTTGCCGATCTCCTGGCCTCGCGCCATCTCGCTATGGCTTTGCCCCTGCTTCATGCCGCCGCGACAAAGGTGGCAAGCCCTGCCGTGCGCACTCTCGCTACGCTTGGCGGCAATATAGCCGGGCGGGCCGGTTGCCTTTTGCCTGCCCTGCTGGCGCTGGATGCGGTTTTGGAATTTGCGGCCCACCCTCACGGGTTTACCATATCGTTGGAACATTGGCTGGCCGACGCACCGCAGCCTGCCGCGATCCTGACGGCTATTTTGATCGCGCCCCAGGAACCGCAGGAGTGTTTCACATTCCGCAAGATCGGTTTGAGAACAGCCTTCAGCCCCAGTGTCATCAATGCGGCAGGTCGCCTCATAGCCGGTCGGAGCGGTGCCGCTGCGGTGCGGTTTGCCGTGGGCGGCGGCATTGTGCTGCCCGCTCGTATGCATGAGGCTGAAGTGCTAGCGGCTGGTGCTGCCGAGGACGGGATCGATTGGGCGCAGGTTCATCCCTGCTTGATTGAGACAATGCACGTGCTGGGCGACGCATTTCGCTCTGCTGCTTATCGTCGCCACGTTGCGGCGAATGCCCTGACCTTCGGACTCGGTGGCTTTCTGCCCGGACGCATCCCGGACTGTCCTGTCGCCTTACCTATCGAGTTTGCCCGCCCGCCGGAAGGCGAACTGGCGCTTGAGCGCATGCGGATGCCAGCTCGCTGGCATATTCGCCCGGATGTGGAGCAGAAGATCCGGGGCGAACTGACCTATCTTACCGATCACCGGGAGGAGGGCATGCTGGTGGGCCGCATCCTGCGCGCCGGGGTCGCCCATGCGCGTATCCTGTCCATCGACACAGTGGCGGCAGAAGCTTTGCCGGGCGTTGTCTCTGTTGTCACGCATCGTGACGTGCCGGGGCTGAATGCTTTCGGCATTGTGGTCCAGGACCAACCAGCGCTCTGTTTCGATAAGGTGCGCCATCCTGGCGATCCGGTCGCAGCGGTCGCGGCAATCGATGAAGAGACGGCGCAAAAGGCGTTGTCGCTGATCGAGGTCCGCTACGAGCCGCTGCCTGTTGTGGATGATATGGACGCGGCGCTGGAGCCGCAGGCGGAACGGGTGCACGAAAGCGGCAATCTCCAGCGGGAAATACTCTTTACCCGTGCTGATAGTGTCCAGGGTTTCGCCAAGGCCGCTCATATCGTGGAGGAAATCTATATCACGCCGCGCCAGATGCACGGTTTCATGGAGACCGAGGGTGGTTATGCCTTTGTTGAGCCGGATGGACGGCTGAACATGTGTGCTGGCGGCCAGCATGGCGGGCGTGACCGGCTGCAATTGTCGCGTATCCTTGGCTTGGACGAAGACGATATCCGGGTGGTGACGTCGCCGACCGGCGGTGCCTTTGGCGGCAAGGACGAGCTGTCCATCCAGCCAGCGCTGGCGCTTCTGGCGCTGAAGGCAAAGCGGCCTGCCAGGCTGCATTTGTCGCGGGCGGAGTCCATGCTTGCAGGACAAAAACGCCACCCGATGTCGATCCGCATGAAAACCGCCTGCGATGCGCACGGTGTTCTGCTGGCCCAGCAGGTCGATCTG
Source organism: Agrobacterium vitis (assembly GCF_037039395.1). NCBI lineage: Bacteria > Pseudomonadati > Pseudomonadota > Alphaproteobacteria > Hyphomicrobiales > Rhizobiaceae > Gillisella > Gillisella vitis. The sequence goes on from NZ_CP146244.1 coordinate 734,851, forward strand.
GTGGCGGACGCGGGGGCTTATGCATCGCTTGGCCCGAGCGTTCTGGAAACGGCGCTGGAACATGCCATCGGCCCTTACGTGGTTGCCAATATCACCACGCGGGGCCGTCTCGCCTATACCAATAATGGACTTTGCGGTGCTTTTCGCGGTTTCGGTGCCAACCAGATGACATTTGCGGTGGAGTGCCAGATGGATAGGCTGGCAGCACTGTGCGGCCTCTCGCCTTTGGAGATCCGCAGGCGCAATCTGCGACAGCCAGGCTCTCCCGGCTATTTAGGGCAGGTCGTGTCGACCAGCGAACGACTGGAAGAAATGCTGGCGGCCGCCACGGCCTCTGTGCTTTGGCGCAAGCCACAGGGGATAGGTGCCGATCAGGAGTGGATAATCGGAACCGGCATGGCGCTGAATTATCAGGGCAATGGTCTCGGATCTGTCATTCCCGATCCGGCGGCGGGTAGGCTTGCGCTGAACAAACAGGGCCTGATCGAAGGCGCATTCGGGCTGGACGAAATGGGGCAGGGGCTTTTACCGGCAATCTGCGCAGCCATTTCCGCTGAACTCGGTTGCGCGCGTCAAGATGTGCTTCCGCTGATTGGCGATACATTGCTGGCCCCGGATTCAGGCTCGACCACCGCCTCGCGTGGCAGCCACGTCGTTTGGGCCTCGGTGCGGCTGGCCGCTCCTGAATTTCGCACACAGATGTGCCGTGCGGCGGCAGAATGGCTTGGCTGCGACCCTGAACAACTCGTCCTAGTGCCCGGTGGTTTTGCGGAATACGGCACCCATAGCGGCACAATCTTGCTGTCCTATGCGGATCTCGCCGCAAGCTTGCTGGAGACGAATTTGCCAAGCGTGACGGTGACGTTTGATTTTCCGAAGACCGATTATGCGCATGCCAATGCCCGCTATATCTTTGCCTTCGGCGCTTCGCTTGCCCGTGTCGCGGTCAGCCGGGTGACGGGTGAGGTGCGGGTGCTTGATCTTCATCAGCATTCCGCCGCCGGACCGATCATCGATCTTGCTGCCTATCTCGGGCAATTGGAGGGCGGTGCGGTGCAAGGGCTGGGTTTCACACTGACGGAGGATTGCCCGATGCAGGATGCAGCATATCTGACCGGCAATTTCGACAATTATATGCTGCCCGGCAATTTCGACAATTATATGCTGCCCGGCATTCAGGATGCCCCGCTCGGTCTGCACGTCTTTGCGCTTGACGATCTCGACCCCGGCGACGCACTTGGTCCGCGTGGGGTCGGCGAACTCGGTATCGGCGCGGTCACACCGGCAATTGCCAATGCCATTGCGGCTGCCACCGGCTATTGGCCGCCGGTCATGCCTGTTGTGCCGGAAATGCTTCTCGCACATCTCTCGGTGCCGGCATGAACCTGGCCTTCACACTCAATGGCCAGCGGGTCACTGTGGATTGCCAGCCGGACACGCGGCTTACCGAAATCCTGCGAGACAAGCTACATCTGACCGCCACCAAGCTTGCCTGCGCCATTGGACGCTGCGGTGCCTGTAGCGTGCTGTTGAATGGCAGGCTTGCCAATGCCTGCTTGCTGATGGCCTGGCAGATTGAGGATGCCGACATCGTGACGGCGGAAGGACTGACCGCCCATCCGCTGGGGCAGGCGGTGCGCGAAGGGCTGGCGGAGGAAAACGCCTTCCAATGTGGCTATTGTGCGCCGGGCTTCTCGCTGGCGCTGGTGGCCTTGTTTACGGACAACCCCCAGGCTGGGGAAAAGGACATTCGCGCTGGTCTGGAGGGCAATCTCTGCCGCTGCACCGGCTATCATTCGATCATCCGAGGGGCGTTGAACGCCGCTTGCCGCATTCGCGCCGCACACACCATTTCCGGAGACTGACATGACCCTGGCACTCGACCCTATCGGCCCGAAAAGCGAAGGTGCCAAAGCCTTTCTGGCCCGCCGCCGCAAGCAGATCCTGATTGGCGGGTTCTGGCGTGATGCCGGTTCCCGGCAATGGTTCGAGACGGCTGACCCGGCCTCTGGCGAGGTTCTGGCCGAGCTTGCCGAAGGAACGATTGCCGATGTGGACGAGGCCGTGGCCAGCGCCCGTGCCGCTCTCACCTCTCAGGCATGGAAAGGGCTGACGCCCTCCCAGCGCGGCAGGCTGCTGTGGAAAATCGCCGAGTTGATCGATGCCCATGTGGAAGAACTGGCGGAACTCGAAACCCTCGATCAAGGCAAAAGCTTCAGGACCAGCCGTTTTGCCGAAATTCCAGCCAGCGCCGAACAATTCCGCTACTTTGCGGGGTTCTGCACCAAGATCCTCGGCACCACCATTCCGACCTCTATCGGCTATCAGCCGCAAGACAAGCAGATCTTTGCCTATACCACCCGTGAGCCTGTGGGCGTGGTCGCGGCCATTACGCCTTGGAATTCGCCGATGCTGATGGCGGCCATGAAGCTTGCGCCTGCGCTGGCCGCCGGTTGCACCGTCGTGCTGAAACCGGCGGAAGAAACCTCGCTGACGGCATTGCGGTTCGGCGAGCTGATGCTGGAGGCGGGCTTGCCTGATGGCGTGGTCAATATCGTCACCGGTTTTGGCGAAACGGTGGGGGCAGCGCTTTGCGCCCATCCCGATGTTGACAAGGTGGCTTTCACCGGATCGACCGAGGTCGGCAAGCTGATCGTCAACGCCGCCGCTGGCAATCTCAAGAAATTGACGCTGGAACTGGGCGGCAAATCACCGGCCATCGTCATGCCGGATGCCGACATGGCCCTGACCGTCGAGGGAATCGCGCGCGGCATCTTTAGCAATTCCGGTCAGGTCTGCGTCGCGGCGTCGCGTGTCTATGCCCATCGCTCGGTTTGCGAGCAGGTGGTGGAAGGGTTGTCGAAGGCGGCTTCCACGTTGCGCCTCGGTCATGGGCTGGATCCCGCCGTCGATCTGGGACCACTGGTCAATCGCCGCCAGGCCGACCGTGTGGCGGCCTATGTGGCGGAGGGGAAGGCAGAGGGCGCTGAAATCGTGGCGGGTGGACGCCAGACAGGAGAAACAGGCACGTTTTATGCGCCGACCGTGGTAACGGGCGTGCGGCCTGACATGCGGATGATGCGCGAGGAGATCTTCGGTCCTGTCGTGGCGGTGACACCCTTCGATGATGTGGAAGAGGCGATCCTTTATGCCAATGACAGTCCTTATGGGCTGGCAGGCAGTGTCTGGACCCGGGATCTTTCCCAGGCTCACCGATTGGCGGCACGGGTCAAGTCCGGGACGATCTGGGTCAATTGCCATTCCTATTTTTCCCCCGAACTGCCGAAGGGTGGCCATCGCCAATCCGGCTGGGGTTATGAGAATGGCGCGCCGGGCCTGGAAAACTACCTGGAAACCAAAACCGTCTGCGCGCTGATTTAACGCTAAGACTTTTCCTACTTTAGAGATCAATGTTGATCACGGTTTCTTTCCTCCGTGCGCTCCTTTGCGCTTGCCGGACGCATTGCGATGAAGTTTAAAGTTGATCTGGAGGCGCCAGCTCAAGCAGGTTTCAGGACTGATTATTCAGGCGGGAGATACACATGAAGAAAATATATGGTGACGCAAATGCGGCCTTGGACGGATTGTTGTTCGATGGCATGACGATTTGCGCGGGTGGTTTCGGGCTTTGCGGCATTCCCGAGCGGCTGATCGATGCCATCGTCGCGTCCGGGGTCAAGGATTTGACGATTGCCTCCAACAATGCCGGCGTCGATGGGCATGGGCTTGGAAAACTTCTGCGCACCCGCCAGGTGAAGAAGATGATCTCCTCCTATGTCGGTGAAAACAAGGAATTCGAGCGGCAATTTCTGAGCGGCGAACTGGAAGTCGAATTCTGCCCGCAGGGAACACTGGCCGAGCGCATGCGGGCTGGCGGTGCCGGTATTCCCGGCTTCTACACACGAACCGGCGTCGGCACCCAGGTTGCCGAAGGCAAGGAAACGCATATTTTCGACGGCGAAGTCTATCTGCTGGAACGCGGTATCCGGGCCGATCTATCGATCATCAAGGGATGGCGCGCCGATGAGGCTGGCAATCTGATGTTCCGCAAGACGGCCCGCAATTTCAATGCGCCTGCGGCAACATCCGGCAAGATCTGCGTGGCGGAGGTCGAGGAGATCGTGCCGGTCGGAAGCCTTGACCCTGACGCCATCCATCTTCCCGGCATTTATGTCAGGCGCATGATCGACGGTTCGCCTTATGACAAGAAGATTGAATTCCGTACCGTTACACAGAGAGGAGCAGCCTGATGTCCTGGAGCAGAGATGAGATGGCGGCACGCGCCGCAAAAGAGTCTCGAGGACGGTTTCTATGTCAATCTTGGCATCGGCATTCCGACACTGGTGGCCAATCACATTCCGCCTGGCGTTGAGGTGACGCTGCAATCCGAAAACGGAATGCTCGGGATCGGGCCGTTCCCCTTTGAGGGTGAAGAGGATGCCGACCTGATCAATGCGGGCAAGCAGACGATCAGCGAATTGCCGTCATCCAGCTATTTTTCGTCCGCCGACAGTTTCGCGATGATCCGTGGCGGCCACATCGACCTCACCGTGCTGGGCGCGATGGAGGTCTCGGCCAATGGCGATATTGCCAATTGGATGGTTCCCGGCAAGATGGTCAAGGGCATGGGCGGCGCGATGGATCTCGTGGCCGGTGTCAAAAAGGTCATCGTGGTGATGGAGCATTGCGCCAAGACTGGCGAATCCAAGTTCATTCCCGAATGCACTCTGCCGCTGACCGGGCTGAATGTTGTGGACATGATTATCACCGATCTCTGCGTATTCGTGCGGTCTGATCGCGCCGGAGCATTCCGACTGGTGGAACTGGCACCTGAGGTCACCGTGGCCGATGTCCAGGCCAAGACCACGGCTGCTTTCGAGATCGGCGAAGGTCTTTAAACTCAGGTTTCAAGCCAATCATGCCAAAGCCTCTACGGCGTTGCTGTAGGGGCTTTTTTATTGGGCATTCGTAACCTGTAGGTATTTATTTGCAAAAGTGGTCCTACCAATTTTGGTAAATTCGTTGAATAAATCGGAATATTTGTACGTATTTCTGAGTATTGCTCAAATCATGGAAATTTGGTACGACCAAAGTAATAGAAAAAGGTCTTACCAATGTCGCTGACCGAGCGCATCGAAGCCATGATTGCTGAGCGCCAGCTCAGCCCGGGAGATCGTCTGCCGCCAGAGCGTAGCCTGGCGGCGGAGTTTGACGTCTCGCGGTCGCGGCTTCGGGAGGCAATGCAGCAGTTGATCAGCCGTGGGGTTGTCGTCAGCCGTCGGGGTGGTGGCACTTTCGTCGCCATTGAAGACGCCGCGCAATCGCTGGAACGGGCGCTGGAAAGGGCCCTGAAACCGCTTTTGCCGATGGTTCAGGGCGAGGCGGGATATTGGCGCGATGTGATGGAAATTCGAAAATCGCTCGACACGGATGCTGCCTATTACGCGGCCTTGCGGGCCACCGACCTGGACAAGGAGCGGATGAAAGTGGCCTTTGCAGCGATGAGCGCTGCGGAAGGGGGCAATCCGCAGAGCCAGGCGCGGGCCGATGCGGCTTTTCACATGGCGATTGCCGAGGCCTCGCATAATATCGTTTTGCGCCAGATCGTCGCCGGACTGTCCGAGCTTTTACAGCACAGCATCGCGCAAAGCCTGATGCAGTTCTATCGCCAGCCGGACCTTGCGCCAGCGTTAGAGCGCCAGCATTGCCTGATTCTGGACGCTATCCTGGCCGGGCAGCCGGATGAGGCTCGCAAGGCGGCGGCAGATCACCTCGCCTTCGTGGAGGAAAACCTTCGTATCATCGAGGACAACCGCGCGCGGGAGCAGCGAGCCTCAGAGGCATTGCAAAGACCGGAATTTCAAGGGGAAAATTTATCATGATCATTTCATCCTCGACCGATTACCGCGAGGCCGCCCGCCGCCGCCTGCCGCCCTTTCTGTTTCATTACATCGATGGTGGGGCCTATAGCGAGCACACGATGCGCCGCAATATCGATGACCTTACCGATCTGGCACTGCGTCAGCGGGTGCTGAAAAGCGTGGGTACGGTTGATATTTCCACGACGCTTTTCGATGAAGAGCTGGCCATGCCGGTCATTCTCGCGCCCGTAGGATTGACGGGCATGTATGCGAGGCGCGGCGAAGTGCAGGCCGCGCGCGCAGCGGAAAAAAGAGGCATTCCACTGACGCTTTCAACCGTGTCCGTCTGCCCGATCGAGGAGGTGCAGGCCGCGATCAACCGCCCCATCTGGTTCCAGCTCTACGTTCTGCGGGATCGCGGCTTTATGAAAAATGCGCTGGAGCGGGCCTGGGCGGCGGGCATCCGCAAGCTGGTGTTCACGGTCGACATGCCCGTGCCCGGCGCTCGCTATCGTGATGCCCATTCCGGCATGTCCGGCCCGAATGCTTCTCTGCGCCGTATTGTCCAGGCCGTCATGCACCCGACATGGGCTGTTGATGTCGGCCTGCTGGGAAAGCCGCATGATCTTGGCAATGTTTCGGCCTATCGTCAGCAGAAAACCAATTTGGCCGATTATGTCGGCTGGCTCGGCGAAAATTTCGATCCTTCGATTGGCTGGAAGGATCTCGAATGGATCCGGGATTTCTGGAAGGGGCCTATGATTATCAAGGGCATTCTCGATCCGGAGGATGCGAAAGATGCCGTGCGCTTCGGTGCCGACGGCATTATCGTCTCCAACCATGGCGGGCGCCAGCTGGACGGCGTCCTGTCTTCCGCCCGCGCCCTGCCGGCCATTGCCGCTGCGGTGAAAGGTGACCTGACGATCCTGGCCGATTCCGGCATTCGCTCGGGTCTGGATGTGGTGCGGATGATAGCGCAGGGAGCCGATGGCGTGTTGATCGGACGCGCTTTCGTCTATGCATTGGCCGCCGCCGGTCAGGCGGGCGTGGAGAATCTGCTCGATCTCTTCGCCAAGGAAATGCGGGTTGCCATGACGCTGACCGGCGCGCGTTCCATCGCCGAAATCTCACCCGATAGCCTGGTCCGAGGCCTCTGAAAACCCAGAGTTTGCCTGGAGCATAATTCTTTAAACCGGAATCGGTTTAAAGAGAAAATTATGCAGCAGATATAAAGAGCTACAGCGAACCTTTGCGCGCGATATGGGGCGCACGGCGCTGTAGAGCATTTTCAGGAAAAATGGAGCGGGTTTGGCGGAAAGACCCGCGTGGGCTTTGAAGGAGGTCGGCTCGAATCACGTCCGCAAACATCACCTCTCTGCCGTCCGCACGTTCCCTTTGATGTCTTATAGCCGCTACGCGTGGTTGCGTTCCGTCGATTCCGACAGGAATGGCGCTCGTGCGACCATGTGACGTATATTTATCAAATTTTTTTTCTATCTCGATTTTTTATATTGAATAATTATCAAAAAACGATAATTTGTAAAAACATCATCAGGGAGGATCAAATGGCATTCACAGCCGTTCAAGCAGGTGCGTACCTGCATCACGTTGCATTCGAAAGCTCCAATCCTGAGCGTCTGGCACAGTTTTATGCCGACGCCATGGACATGAAGCTCGAGAAGGTTGGAGACGCGTGGATTTGCGAAGGGCCAAAGCGCCGCTTCATCGCCGTTGCTGGAGCCGACAAGAAGCTGGCTTATTCCGGACTTGCTTGCCGCAATGCCGAAGGACTTGCGCTTCTGCGGGCCCGGGTCGATGCCGAAGGCATTTCGGTGCTGGCCAGCCCTTCGCCCTATTTTGAAGATGGTGCATTCGCAATTCGCGATCCCGACGGACGCATGGTGTGCTTCGGTATTGCCAAGCCCGACAAGCCGGGCGCCAAGGGTATCCAGGGGCCAACGCAGCATCTGACCTATGCATCCGAGGATGTGGCTGCATTTGTCGACTTTTACGTCGGCAAGCTGGGTTTCCAGCTGACAGACCGCGTGCTGCATGAAGATGGCCGGCTTGCCACCGCCTTCACCACCTCCAATCACGAACATCACACCATCGCCTGCTTCTATACGCCGGGCCGCGTTGGCGTCGATCATCATTCCTACGAGGCTGGGGAATGGAACTATATCCGTGATTGGTGCGATCATCTGGCAACCCTTGATATCCAGCTTAGCTGGGGTCCCGGTCGTCATGGTCCTGGCAACAATCTCTTCATTTTCATCACGGATCCGGATGGCAATTGGATTGAGATCTCGGCCGAATTGGAAGTTATCTACGATCGCGACACGATGGATTGGCCGCAGCATCCGCGCACGCTCAACAAATGGGGCGAGGCGATTCTTCGCTCCTGATCTTGTCGTCTGATCTCACTTCCAAGACCAATTCTAGGAATTAGTGACATGCAATTTTTAAGTTACACCCGGCTTGGCCGGGCCGGTTTCGGCGTTCGTGTCGAAAACGGTATCGTTGATCTTACCGGCAAGCTTGCCGGCGATGTGGTCACGCTGAAACAGGCCATCGAAGCCGGTCTGCTCGAGAGCGCTCAGGACTATATCTCCGGGCGGCGAGCAGAGTTCACCGAGGCTGATATCGCGCTTCTGCCTGTTGTGCCGGATGCTGGCAAAATCCTCTGCGTCGGGTTGAATTATGAAACCCATCGTGCGGAAACCAAGCGGCCTGATGCCAAATATCCGACGATCTTCACCCGTTTCGCCGACACTCAGATCGCTCATCGCCAGCCAATCCTGAAGCCTCGGGTCTCGGATCATCTGGATTATGAAGCCGAGCTTGCTGTCGTCATCGGTCGCGGTGGGCGCTATATCGCCGAGGAAAATGCCCTCGATCACGTGGCGGGTTATACCTGCTATAACGATGCGACCATCCGCGATTGGCAGCGGCATACGTTCCAATTCACGCCAGGCAAGAATTTCCCGGCAACCGGCGCATTTGGACCGCAGCTCGTAACCCCCGATGAAGTTGGCGATTACACGAAGCTGAAGATCACCGGCCGTCTCAATGGTCAGGTGATGCAGGATGCAACACTGGCCGATCTGATCTTCCCCATCGCCACGCTGATTTCCTATTGCTCGCACTTCACGCCGTTGCAGCCCGGCGACGTGATCCTCACGGGCACGCCAGGTGGTGTTGGAGATCGCCGGGAGCCGCCTGTTTTCATGAAGGCGGGGGATGTTTTCGAAGTGGATATTCCCGGCGTCGGTTTGCTGGTCAACGCTGTCGGCACGGAGCCCTGAACAGCGCAGCCCTGCGGCGCGGGGCGGGAGGACTGCGCCACCCATCTACAGCGTTGCTCCCTGGGTTCATTCGGACCCGGGGACAAAAACACTGTAATTATAGGGTTTTGCAGTGAAGTTTAATAGACAGAACATGATACGGGCGCTGTAACGTTCAGCGTGGAGAGGAGGGCCTGGTGAACGTCGAGGAACTTGAGACCGAAGTCGAGGTCGTCATTGTCGGGGCGGGTCCAACCGGACTGACCCTGGCCAATCTTCTGGGCGGCATGGGCGTGTCGGTAGCGCTTGTCGAGCGAAACCTGACCACGGTTCAGGAGCCGCGTGCCGTATCCATCGACGATGAGTCGATGCGAACCATGCAGGCCATCGGGTTGGAGGACGCGGTAGAGAAAATCGTGGTGCGCGGCTACGGCTCACGCTATCTTTCGCCGGCTGGCGAGTTGTTTCTGACCGTGGAGCCGACGTCGCGCGATTATGGTTTCGACAAGCGCAATGCATTTCAACAGCCGGAATTGGAAGCGCTTTTGCGCGAAGGGCTTGCCCGTTATCCCAATGTGATCCAGTTCTTTGGCTGGGATATGCAAACCTTTTCCCAGAATACAGACTCCGTCACCGTGGAAATCGCCCATGCGGCGAAAGGAAACCGTGTCATCCGAGCGCGCTATATGGTTGCCAGTGACGGAGGACGTTCCCCGACACGTGGAAAACTCGGCGTCCATCTTGTCGGCTCCACCTTTGTGGAGCGTTGGCTAATTGTCGATCTGGTTCGGACGGAAAATCGTTTTCGCCATACGCAGGTCCATTGCGATCCTGCTCGCCCGTGCATATCGCTGCCCGGTCCGGACAATATCCGTCGCTACGAATTCATGCTGCACACCAATGAGGATGAGAAGGACGCGACTGAGGAGGCCTTTGTCCGTGGCCTTCTGGAGCGTGTTGGACCTGACCGGGATTGTGAATTTCGCCGCGTGCGGGTCTATACATTCCATGCCCGTCTGGCCGATCGCTGGCGGGACGGCAATATCTTTCTCGCCGGTGATGCCGCGCATTTGACGCCTCCATTTGCCGGGCAGGGAATGAATAGCGGCCTGCGCGATGCACATAATCTGGCCTGGAAACTGGCGGAAGCATTGCGTGGCGATATGCCATCCGATTTCCTGGATAGCTACGAGATTGAGCGGCGGCCGCATGCTTGGGAAATGATAGCATTGGCGTTGCGCATGGGGCAGGTGATGATGCCGGAAAATGGCATCAAGGCCCTTTTGACCCGCGCAGCCTTTCGTATCCTTGGCCTCTATCCGCCTGTGCGTGATTATTTCGCCCAGATGCGCTACAAGCCAAAACCGCGCTTCCGTCAGGGACTTCTATGGCCCGACTCCAGACCGGAGAAGGAAACCATGGTGGGCCGGTTGGTGCCGCAGCCGGTGGTGGAAGACAGCCAAAGGCACCGCGTATTGCTCGATCGCGTCTTGCCGGATGGGCCTGTTGCTCTGGTCTTTGATGAATTCCCTGACCGTGCTTTGTCCGTCGATGTCATCAGGGCTCTGGAGGCAGCGGGTGCGACCGTGGTCGGTTTGACCCCCGAATGGATGAATCCCATTGATGGCACGTTCCCGGTTCACCGGGATGTCGGGCGGCTGTTCAGCGCCGGTCCGATGAAATCCTATCTTGGCCATGTGCTCTTGCTGCGCCGTGACCGGTATATCGCGGCAGCCACGCCGATCGGTGAAGCCCTGCATCTGGTGGAAAAGCTAGGGATGCTCGGTCCACGCCCGGTGATCCGCGCAGAGGTGAAGAACCCTTTGGCTGCGGCATCCTAGGGTTTGTCAGGGAACAGTGAAGCCCGGTGTTCCCGAAAAGACAAATGAAAACAAGAGAGACCAGAGTCTGTCTGGTTCAATCTGAACCTGACAGACTCTAGCGCTTATTGGAAGCCAATCTGCGAGATACCCGCACATCAGCCTGTTGTTGAGCGTCAGTGTCGAAAGTATGATGCTTTGCCGCAGAAATCCACCAATTCAGTCAGTACGAAAGCGGTTCGTCACATCCTCGCCCATTGTTATAAAATATCATAAAATGATAATTGAAATTTTAAATACGAAATTCTATTAGATTTTATGATAATAAACTTGATAAAATGCAGGAATTGATAATAATCGTTCTTGCCGTCGCGGAGAAACTGAGACATCGGGAAATGTCGTCAGATAGGCAAGAAGAGGTCCGTGACGACAAGAAAAGACTAGGCCCAAATCTGCAAGACATGCCGTGCCGTTATCGGCGCATGGCCAGCGATCCAGCATCATCAGTTCACTGAACAATTATGCCTTCGATCGGGTCTGTTTTACGGATTTGTCGGCAGCGTCGTGCCTTTTGCGCTGTCCCTTTTCGAGGGCTGGCCAAAGGGGGAGGCACAATTGACGATCATTGGTGGAGGAGCGCTATGATGACCGAACTGAAGTTTACACGCCGAGGTGCCCTTGGGTTGCTTGCTGCTGCGCCATTGGCCGGTTGGGCCGGGCAGGGACGAGCAGCCAGCCAGCCGATCAAGATCGGGCTGGTCTTGACCATGTCCGGTCCGTTCGCATCGAGCGGGCAAATCATGGCCAATGCGGCGAAACTCTATCTGGAGACCGAGGGCAAGGCGGTGCTGGGGGATATTCCGGTCGAACTCGTCATCCGCGACGACGGCGGTGCCAATCCGGACGTGGCCAAACGGTTGGTGCAGGAACTGGTGACGCGTGACAAGGTGCAATATCTTGGCGGCTTCCAGTGGACGCCTAATGCCAATGCTATCGCTCCATTGCTGATGAAGGCCAAGATGCCCTGTGTATTGTTCAATGCGGCGGGCGCCAACACCACGCAGCTTGCGCCCTGGTATGTGCGCACGGCCTTTACCCATTGGCAGGTGAACCAGCCGCTGGGTGAATGGGCGGCAGGCAAGCGCGGTTTCAAGCGAGCCTACCTGCTGACCACGGATTTTGCCCCTGGCCACGATGCAGAGGAAGCGTTCACGAAAGGCTTCACATCCAAGGGGGGAGCCATTGTCGCCTCGGTGAAAATGCCGATCCAAAGCACAAATTTCGTTCCCTTTCTGCTCGCAGCCAAGCAGGAAAAGCCGGATGTGGTCTTTGCGTTCCATCCCGGCGGCGTGCAGGCCTCCGCGTTCATGCGGGCCTATCAGGAAGCCGATTTGCGCGGCGCGGGCATCCAGTTGATTGGTCCGGGAGACCTGACAAGCGACGAGGAATTGCCGAATATCGGCAATGCTGCGCTGGGCGTCATCACGGCTGGCCAATATAGCATGGCCGGTGATCGACCCGCCAATGCCGCTTTTGTCGAGGCCTGGAAAAAGGCCTATACGTTCATGCCCGTCCGGCCCAATTATATGGCCGTCGGCGCTTATGATGGCATGCATCTGATCTGCTCGGCCATTGCCGCCACCAAGGGTGGCGCGGATGCGGCGGGTGCCATGGCCGCGATGAAAACCTTCAAGACGGAGCAAAGCCCGCGTGGGCCGATTTCGATCGACCCCGAGACGCGCGACATTGTGCAGAATATCTACATCCGTGAAGTGCGCGAGAACAACGGCGAGCTTGCCAATGTGGAACTCGAAACCATTCCTGCCGTCAAAGACCCCTGGAAGGTTGAGCATCCTCTCTGATCTCCGGTCGTTCAGAACGTCCAGCTAGCGTTTGTCAGGAGAGGCTGGAACCCGGATTTCCTGAAAAGACAAACGAAAACAAAGGAAGCGAGGGTCCGTCTGGTTCGATCTGAACCTGACGGACTCATCGGACACATCCCGCAATATTGCCGGATGACAGGGAGGAGGCTTGTGATGACACTGGTGGAAGTCGCGTTCCAGTCGCTTGCCTATGCAAGCGTGCTTTACCTCATATCCGTCGGCCTGTCGGTAACCCTCGGTCTGATGGGTTTCGTCAATCTGGCGCATGGCGTTTTTGCCATGGCTGGTGGCTATATAGCGGCTATCGCGATCAGCGTCTGGGGCCTGCCCTGGCCGCTCGTGTTGATCTGCGCTCCCCTTGCTGTCGCACTCCTGGCGGCATTGGCGGAAAAGCTGCTCTATGCCCGGCTTTACGGTCGGTCTGAGCTGGATCAGGTTCTCTTCTGCATCGGATTGATCTTCATCATCGGTGCGCTGGCGCGGTTGTTTTTCGGGCCGCTGATGCGCCCGGTCGTCATTCCCGCGTTTCTGGCGCAAAATCTGACGGTGGGGCCTTTCTCATTCTATCTCTACAAGCTGGTGGTGATCGGTATCGGTATCCTCACTGCCGCTTTCATCCTGTTTGTGCTTGAGCGCAGCCGGATCGGCGCCATCATCCGGGCTTCCGTCGAAAACCGGGGCATGGCGGAATCGATCGGCATTCGCACCAAACATGTGTTCATGGCGACCTTCGCCTTTGGCGGTGCGCTGGCGGCGCTGGGCGGCATGCTGGGGGCTGATGTCTTCGGGCTCAATCCGTCCTATGCCTTCGATATTCTCGTCTATGTTCAGATTGTCGTCGCTGTGGCGGGGCTTGGCACGTTGCGAGGCTCTTTCGTCGCAGCGCTTCTGGTCGGCACGGTCCAAACCGTTTCGGCCTATTATGTGCCGGCTTTTGGCACCGTCATGCTGTTTCTCCTCGTCTTCATCCTGTTGCTGGTCAGACCGCGCGGGCTGTTTGGAAGGGTATGAAGATTGAAAATGTCAGATCGCTCCACTCTTGTCTCTCCACCGTCCACATTTGCCGGCTTCTTGCGACGCAAGCATGGTTTTAATCCGGCTGATGGGCTGATCGTCCTTGCGTTGGCGCTGGTGCCGCTGCTCGGCGACGATTATTACGCGCTCGGTGCCCAAGTCCTCGTGACGGTTATCTTCGCCTTGTCCCTCGATCTTCTGGTCGGCTATGCCGGGATCGTCACGCTGGGCCACGCCGCGTTTTTCGGGGTTGGCGCCTATGCCACCGGCATTGCCTCCAAATACGGCTGGGGCGAGCCATTGAGCGGCCTGTTGATCGGTGCAATGGCAGCCGGGCTGGTAGGCGCGGTGGTTGGAGCCATTGTTTTACGCACGGCACGCTTCACCTTGCTGATGCTGACGCTCTGCACGGTGTTTCTATTTGGCGAGATCGCCAACAAGGCGACCTGGCTGACCGGAGGCGTCGATGGCTTGGTGGGCATGGAGACCTGGCCGGTTTTGGGCCTTTATGAATTCGATCTGCTTGGTCAGGTCGGTTATTGGTTCTCGGCCCTTGTCTTTCTGCTTGTCTGGCTTGGGGTGCGCCGACTGGTACATTCGCCTTTTGGACAATCGATCATGGCGATCCGCGACAATCCCGGTCGCGCCGCTGCAATCGGCATCGCGGTCCGGCCGCGCACATTGCTGATCTTCGTCATCTCCTGCTTGCTGGCCGGGCTCGCTGGTGCCCTGCAAGCCGAGGTCAATCAATTCGTTGGCCTGAAGGATATGAGTTTTGAACTGTCGGCAACTATTCTTGTGATGTTGGCGCTTGGTGGTTCAGGGCGGCTTTACGGCGCGATTATTGGACCTGCTGTCTATCTCATCGCCCAGGACATCTTGTCGAAAGACAATCCTGTCATGTGGCAGCTCTGGCTGGGGATCATCCTCGTGGTGCTCGTTCTGTTCGCACCGGGGGGTATTACGCGGATTTTGGCTCAACTGCGCGGAAGGATCGGTCGATGAGCGCTTTGCAGCTTGAAAACCTTACCTTGCAATTTGGTGGACTGGTGGTCACCAACAATGTTTCGCTTGTCCTCGAAAAGGGCGCGCGCCATGCATTGATCGGGCCGAACGGTGCTGGCAAGACGACGCTGATCAATCTCATCACCGGTAGACTGACCCCACGCAAGGGAAGGATATTTCTCGACGGTATCGACCTTACGGGCATGGCGCAGCACAAGCGCGTTGGGCTGGGGCTGGTGCGCAATTTCCAGGTCACCAATCTCTTCACCTCCTTCACCGCCCTGGAAAATATTGCGCTTGCGATTGGCGAACGTGAGGGTTTTGGGCTTTCCGTAGCACGGCATCAGGGCTTTCCGGCAAAAGTGGTGGCGGAAGCTGAAGAGATCGCCCGCCGCATGCGCCTCGCCAATGTCCCGCATGTCCCGGTTCGCGATCTGGCCTATGGCCAGCAGCGCCTGGTGGAACTGGCGGTCGCCATGGCCCTGCGCCCGAAAGTGCTGCTGCTGGATGAGCCGGCTGCGGGCCTGCCTGCGGCGGATCATGAGGTGATCCTCACTATTCTTGACGAATTGCCTGATGACGTCGCCGTCTTGCTCATCGAACACGATATGCCATTGGTTTTCCGCTTTGCACGGGAGATCACGGTTTTGGCCGAGGGAACCATCATCGCGCGTGGCACGCCAGAAGAAATTCGTCATGACGCCAATGTCCGTGCCGCTTATCTGGGGAACCGTTCATGACCGCAGACCTGCTCGAAATCAGAAACGTCGTCAGCGGTTACGGCCCGACCCGTATTATCAATGGCATTGACCTGACCCTCCCCATGGGCGGCGGGCTGGCGCTGCTTGGGCGCAACGGCGCGGGCAAAACCACGCTGCTCTGCACCATTGCCGGGCGCTTGCCGCTCAAGGAAGGCAGCATTCGCTTTAACTCTGCGGAAATCGGCGGGCTTTCCCCCAGTCAACGTTGCCGGCTTGGCATAGGCTTCGTGCCGCAGGAGCGGCAGATTTTTGCCACCTTGAGCGTCGAGGAAAACCTGCGCATTGCCGATCTCCGCCGGGGATGGACGATTGAGCGGGTCTACGAGCTTTTTCCCCGCCTTGCAGAGCGCCGGAAAAATGGTGGCAACCAGCTTTCCGGTGGAGAGCAGCAGATGTTGGCAATCGGCCGTGCGCTGATGAGCCAGCCGACCTGCCTTCTGCTTGATGAGCCTTTCGAGGGCCTGGCTCCTGTTATCGTCGATATGCTGCTTGAAGCGCTGATCAAGCTTCGCAAAGAAAGCGAAATGTCGATGATCATCGTTGAGCAACATGCCAAACTGGCGCTTGAAATCGCCGAACAGGGCATGGTTATCGAACGCGGCCAGGTCCGCGTCAGCGGTTCGCGTGAAAGCTTGCTCCAGGATTGGACCGAGATCGAGGATATGCTGGCCGTGACGCATTAAAGTTTGCCTTAGGAAAAGCGGGGTTCGATTTCCCGAAAAGGCAAACAAAAACAAGAGCATTGACGATCTGTCTGGTTCAGATTGAGGCGGACAGATCGTCAGCGATAGCGGCAGTCATTCTTATCTCGGAACGCCATCCGGGCGCAGCTGCCGTCGCTGGGCTGCGATACGGAACGGGGCGTTCATCGCACCATAACCACCATAGGCACCCCGCCGCTCGACGATTTCGAAGAAAAAGCCCTCACCGAAGGTGCGGCTGTAGATCTGGAAATACTCGCCATTGTCGTCGCGGTCATAAAGGATGCTGGCCGAACGCAGGGCATCGGCAAAATCCGGTTCCAGACCGAAACGGGCTTCCAGATCGTCGTAATAATTGCGCGAGATGGTCAGCGCCTGGAAGCCGCAGGCTGAGAGCGCCTGCGCCGTCGCGAAGATATCGTCGGTCGCTAGGGCGATATGCTGGATGCTGGTGCCGAAGCCTTCTTCGAGAAATTTTCCGGCGACGGTTTTCCGGTTATCGGCGCCGTTCAGCGTCACCCTGAACCGAGGGTCTGGTTTGCTTTCGATCGCCTGGCTGCGTACCAGCCCGCCCGGATCGACCACATCGACCATGGGTGTGCGCCGCGTGGCAAAGATCGAGCCGTAAAACAGCAGGCATGTCAGCATCTCGTCATAGCGGGTTGTCTGGGCGAGATGGTCGATGCGGGTCAGGCGGGTGTTGGCCGGAGCCGGATCGGCGTCGAGGTCTTTGAATTCCTGTTTCCAGATGCCGGATAGGGCAGGCGTGTCATCGAGGAAATAAATGACGCCATTGCTGACCCCTTGAATGGCGGGTACGGGCACTTCGCCTGATTTGCGGGGCTCGGAGAAGCTCTTTGCCCCAAGCGCCGTGGCACGCTTCAAGGCGTCTTCGGCGTGACCCACCTTCATGCCGAAGGCGTAGGCACTGGTTCCGTGGATTGCGTAGGACGCGCCGGCAAAACTGTTGTTTGTCGTATCGGTATTGATGAGAATGCGGATGTCACCCTGGGTGTAGAGGTCAAGATCCCTGTTGCGATGGGTCGCGGTTTTCGAAAAGCCGAGTGTCGCTAAGAATGCCGCCAGATCCTGTTTTTCCTCGACCGACGTCGCAAATTCCACGAATTCCACACCCCGGGTTTCGACAGGGGCTGGCATGGGCGGGGCGCTGAGCCGGATATCGGGTTCGAGGCGTTGGACCTGGTCCATGAGGTAGACCAGTGAGCGGTGGCCGTCCTCGGCAATGGCCCGCGGTGAGCCTCCCCGGAACTGGTCGTTGAAAATCTCCAGGGATAGCGGCCCGGTATAGCCTGTGGCGGCCACGGCGCGCATGAAATCGACCACCGGCAAGTCACCTTCGCAGGGCATGTTGCGGAAATGGCGGCTCCAGTAGAGCAGATCCATGTCAAACAGCGGCGCATCGGCGAGCTGGACGATGAAGATCTTGTCGCCGGGAATAGAGCGGATCGAGTTCGGATCGATCTTGCGCGACAGGGTGTGAAAACTGTCGAGGATCAGGCCGACATTGGCATGGTTTGCCCGGCGGACGACTTCCCAGGCATCCCTGTGGTCGTTGACGTGGCGGCCCCAGGCAAGTGCCTCGTAGCCGACGCGGACGCCATGCTTTGCAGCGCGTTCCCCGAGCTCCTGGAAATCGGCGGCGGCCCGGTCGATGCCGCCCAGCGAAATTGGAGAGACATTCGAGCAGATCAGCATCAGGTCGGTGCCAAGCTCATCCATGATCTCGAATTTGCGCTCGGCCCGCTCGAAAGCGCGGGCCCGGTGCAGTTCCGGCATGCCTTCGAAATCGCGGAAGGGTTGGAACAGGGTGATGTCGAGACCGTGGTCGGCGACCATTTTCGCCACATCCCGGGGGGAAGCGTCATAGGTCAGGAAGTCGTTCTCGAAAATTTCAACGCCGCTGAAGCCAGCCTTGGCAATGGCTGCCAGCTTTTCCGGAAATTCCCCACTGATCGATACGGTTGCAATCGATGTCCGCATGGTTACTGTTCCGGGGTGTGAATGGGGGCTGGCATGGGTGCTCGTCCGGTCGCTTTTGTCTGGGCTTGCCATATTGCTTCCTTTCCGGCTTTATGTACTGCTTGGTTAAGAAGTAGAGCCTGGCGTTGCGGCCTGGCGGCGGATGGATGATGAAACGGGACGCAACCACGCGAGATGGTAAAGAGGCTCGCCCGGTCAAAGGGGAGCCTGGCAAACGGGACCCGGCCAAAAGGGACCCAGAAGGCGTTCGCCGCGACATCCTGTCGGTGGCGATGGAAGAGTTCTCGCAAAACGGCCTGTCTGGTGCGCGCATTGATGAGATCGCCGCGAGAACCCGCACGTCCAAGCGGATGATCTATTATTATTTCGGTGACAAGGAAGGGCTTTACCAGCGCGTGCTGGAGGAAGCCTATGGCAAGGTGCGCGGCGGAGAAATGGACCTGGAGCTGGAAGGGCTCGATCCTATCGCCGCCCTCGACAAGCTCTGTCGGTTTACCTTCGACCATCACCGCCGCAACCCTGCCTTCATCCGCATGGTGATTATCGAGAATATTCATCACGGCCGTCATATGCAATTGTCCGAGACGATTAGGGGTCTCAACCAGCCGGCAATCGAGGCGCTGCACGGCGTTTTGCGGCGCGGGCAGGAGCAGGGACTGTTCCGGCAGGGCATCGACCCACTCGAATTGCACTGGCAGATCAGCGCGCTGTCGTTTTTCAATGTGTCGAACGCGGCCAGTTTTTCCGTGATTTTCGGCAATGCGCTGTTTACGGCCGACGGCCAGGAGACCTTGTCGCGCCACGTGGCCGACATGGTCCTGCGCTATGTGCTGCGCGCCGAGCATATCAGCCCGATCGAGCAACGCGGCCGATAAGATGGCGCAATGCCATTTCATAGCCCTCGATGCCCAGACCTGCGATGACGCCCTCCGCCCGCGTTGAGACGTAGGAGTGATGCCGGAACACCTCCCGCTTGTGGATGTTGGAAATATGCACTTCGATGACCGGTGCCTCAAAGGTGTTGAGCGCGTCGAGGATCGCCACCGATGTATGAGTGAAGGCGCCGGGATTGATGACGATTCCAGCGGCCTTGCCGCGCGCTTCGTGGACCCAGTCGATGATCTCGTATTCCCGGTTGCTTTGCGCGAAAAAGATCGAATGTCCTGCCGCCTCGGCAATCGCCCGGCAATTGTTCTCGACATCGACAAGGGTTTCACGACCGTAAATCTCAGGCTGACGTTGGCCGAGAAGATTGAGATTTGGACCGTTCAGGATGAAAAACAGGCTCATGCGGCTCCCTCCGAAAGACAAAGTTCAGTGAAATGGGCGCTCATGCGCTCGGCATCCGGCTCGTAGCCGCAGAACAGACGGAAAGCGCCGACTGCCTGAAACACCGCCATACCGCCGCCGGGCAGTGTTTGGCAGCCCTTGTCGCGCGCTGTTGCGATCAGTTCGGTGACAAGCGGCATATAGACGATGTCGGCAACCCAATGGCGCGGCTCGATCAGATCAGCGGTGACCGGCAGTCCCGGATGAGCCGGCATGCCGACCGGGGTGGCGTGAATAAGGCCATCGGCCTCAGCTAAAGACTGACCAGGATTGGTGACGGCATGGGCGCGTCCCGCGTTGAACCGCTCGTTGAGTGCGGCTGCCAGCCCTTCGGCTCGCGTTAGGTCCTGGTCGAAAATGTCCAACTGTTCGATCCCCAATTTCAGCGCGGCATGGGCAACGGCAACCCCCGCGCCGCCTGCGCCGATCAGCAAGGCACGCTTCAGTCCTGCATCCGGCAGGCCGCGCCGGAAGCTTTCGTAGAAGCCTGACCAGTCGGTATTATGGCCAATCCGCTTGCCATCCCTGAAGACCACCGTATTCACGGCACCCAGCATACGGGCATCTTCGGAAAGATCGTCAAGATATGGAATGACCGCCTGTTTGAAGGGATGGGTGATATTGGTGCCGGCAAACCCGCGTGCCTGGCACTCGTCCAGCAGATCAGGCAGCGCGCTTTCCGGCAGGTTGCGCACATGAATGTCGATCAATTCGTAGCGATAATCCAGACCGTGAGCGGCCCCTTCGCGCATATGCAAAGCGGGAGATTTGGAGAGCTGGATATCGGTACCGATCAGACCGACGTGAAGAATGGGTTTTTCTGTCATGGTTGCGTCCACTTGGTCGGCGTGGTGAAAGCTGTTGCCGGCCTGTTGCGTTGTCGCGGCGGCAATACCGCTCAGTGATGGGCGAGAATTTCGCCCAGGAAGGCGCGGGTGCGCTGATGCTGAGGATTGCGGAAGAACTCCTCCGGTGGGCCTTCCTCGACAATCTGCGCGGAGGCCATGAACACGACACGATCTGCAACCTGACGGGCAAAGCCCATTTCATGGGTGACACAGATCATCGTCATGCCGTCGCGGGCAAGACCGATCATCGTGTCCAGCACTTCCTTGACCATTTCCGGGTCAAGAGCCGAGGTGGGCTCATCAAACAACATCGCTTTCGGCTCCATGCAGAGCGCCCGGGCAATAGCGGCGCGCTGCTGCTGACCGCCTGAAAGCTGGGCGGGATATTTGTCCGCCTGGTCCAGAATGCGAACGCGATCCAGATATTTGCGAGCGACTTCTTCGGCCTGTGGCTTCTGAAGCCCCTTCACGCGCATTGGCGCAAGGGTGCAGTTTTCCAGGATCGTCATATGCGGAAACAGGTTGAAGCTCTGGAACACCATGCCAACCTCGCGGCGTACTGCGTCGATGGTGCGGCTCGCGCTGGTGAGCGTGGTGCCTTCGACGGTGATCTTGCCTTCCTGGATTTCCTCCAGATGGTTTATGCAGCGGATCAATGTCGATTTTCCGGAGCCGGACGGCCCGCAAAGGACGATTTTTTCGCCTTTGCGGACTGTCAGGTTGATGTCTTTCAGCGCGTGGTAGGCTCCATACCACTTTCCAACGCCTTCAAGTGCGATCAGTGGAACCTGTGCGGTGGATTGTTGCATGGAAGCCTCTCCATCACTTCGCGGTGAACGGGATGTCCGGAAGCGAATCCGGGAATGCCGGAACGTCGCGCTTCATCCACTTGGCGTAGATCTTTGCCAGTTGGCCATCAGCCTTGATCTTGTCGATGAAGCTGTTGATGCTTTCGTTCCAGTCCTTCTCGCCCGGACGCATCCCGGCGCCGTTATAGAGCGTGACAAGGTCGAATTTGGTTTCATACTTGCCTGCGGCGGCAGCGTTCAGGCGGTCGCCATAGAACTGGTTGCCGCCAACGGCCTCGACCTGACCTGACACCAGAGCCTGGATATTTGCCGCGTCATCGTCGAAACGCAGGATGCTGGCCTTGGTGCCTGCGCCAGCGGTGATGGCGGTATCCATGGCGCTGGATTTCGGCACGCCGACGGACACGCCGGTGAGATCGTCATAGCTGCCGATCTTCTTGTCCTTCGGTCCGTAGACCGACAAGACGTTGCCGGCATAAGGCTTCGAGAACTGGATGGTCTTGGCGCGGTCGGCGGTCATGCCCATGGTGGCAAACAGGATGTCGACCTTGCCGGTCATCAGGGCCGGAATGCGGTTTGCCACAGCCAGCGGCACGAATTCGGCCTTGACGCCGAGATAGTCCGCATAGGCCTTGCCGATATCGGCATCCAGACCGTCCTGCACGCCGCTGGAATTGACAAAGCCCCAAGGTGAATTGTCACCCTGAATGCCGATCACGACCTTGCCCTTGGCCTTGGCCTGTTCCAGCGTGCCGGCGAAGGCCGTGGCGGGGGCGACGAGCGGCAGGGCCGCCGCTGCCGCGATGAGGGCGAGCGCCGTGCGGCGCTTGATTGTCATTGTCCTGGATTTCATCATTTGCTCCTCCTTACAAAGCTGATGAGAGTGGTGCTTGGCACCAAACCTGGTGTTATCTCTTGCGGCGCTTCCCTTGGCTGAGTGCCTGTCTTCGGGAAAACCGGGTTCGTCTTGTGGACTGATAAACGTTAACGGGCGGCGGCTTGCAGCCGCCTTTCCTTTCTGGCGCCCCAGAGCGACAGCGGCCAGCAAATCAGGAAGTAGATGATGCCGACGATGGCAAAGACCGTCAGCGGCCGGAACGTCTGGTTGGAGACGATCTGCCCCGCCCGCGACAGTTCCACGAAGCCGACAATGGCGGCAAGCGAGGTGCCTTTTATCAATTGCACCAGAAAGCCGATGGTCGCAGGCAGGGAAATCTTGAAAGCCTGCGGCAGGACCACGTCTTTCATGATCGATCCGTAATGCAGGCCGAGCGCCTTGGCGGCTTCCGTCTGCCCCTTGGGAACGGCCTGAATACCACCCCGCCAGATGTCGCCCAGGAAGGCGCTGGCATGCAGCGTGAAGGCAATGGCGACAGCAATCCAGGCATCCACGTCCAGACCAAGCAAGGCCACGCCGTAATAGACGACGAAGAGCTGCATCAGCAGCGGCGTGCCCTGGAAGACAGCGATATAGCCAGCCGTTGCCTTGCGCAGGGTCGCGCTCTCGGCCACCCGGGCCAAAGCGACGCAAAGGCCGAAAAAGCCGCCGCCGACAAAGCCGATGGCGGTCAACGCCAGCGTCCATTTCAAGCCTTGCAGCAGGAAGAACAGTTCATTGGGTCCGATAGAAGCCATCGTCTCTTCCTCACTTTACCGGGTAACTGAAGAAAATGCGGGAAATGAGCGCGAAAGCCCCCATCATCAGCGAGGAAATCACCAGGTAAAGCAGGGTGATCGAGAAATAGACCTCGAAGGACCGGAATGTATCCGCTTCGATTTTCTGGGCAACCGAGGTCAATTCGTAAGCCGCAATGGACGTGCAGACCGATGTCGTCAGCGTCAGCATGATGAACTGGCTGGTCAGCGATGGATAGACGGCGCGCAAAGCTGGCTTGAGAATGATGTGGCGCAGGATTTGTGCTCGGTGCAGGCCGAGCGCAAGACCCGCTTCGACCTGCCCCTTGCCAATGGAATCCACCCCGCCGCGAATGATCTCGATGGCATAGGCGCCGCCGTTCAGGCCGAGCGCCACGATTGCCGTCACTGTCGGGTTGAGCCGGACGCCGATTTGCGGAAGGGCAAAGAAGATGAAGAAGATCTGGACGAGAAAAGGCGTATTGCGGATCAATTCGACAAAGCCGATCGTCGCGCCTCTGAGGATACGCGACGGCGACCGACGGGCAACAACCCCGAAAATGCCGATGACGGTGGCAATGGACATGCCTGCAATGGCAAGACCAATGGTTGCGAGGCATGCCAGGATCAATTCCGGCAAACGCTCGATCACAACCGAAAAGTCGAGAGTGTAACCCATTTTCCCTCCCAGGCATTGTCTAAGCCCTGACAGACAAGGCTTTTAAGCTCCCAATGCAAGCCGATAAGGCTGGCATGCTCCCTTTGTTTTCCGCGGGTCGTGGCGCTCTCTCCTCGCGCTCAACCTCTGTCGTTAATATGTTTGTACCAGTTAGTTCATACTGAGGCAATATGATTTGCAAAAGATCAATTGATGTTGATTCACTTAGTTTGGGTGTTTCAAGCGCGGGTAAGGGACTTTCCCCGTTTCATGTCCGGCCCCGTCTTCATTCTCCTGAATTGGAGGTAGCCAGACTTGGTTCTGCCAATATCTTTGCAGTAAAGATCGGCTGAGCGGGGAAATGGGGGGTACGACGGAGCATACCTCTCAGGCACCTCATGTAATATAGATATGCATCCAAAACATCGTGCATAAAAATGCTGTCTGCGCGATGTGTAATATTTGGATGCTTTCATGCGCGGGCATGTTTATGCGGTCATGAGATTTAATGCCCGGCGCTGTAGTCCAGATCGGCATGGACGCGCTTCGCGTCAGCGCGATTCGATATGCCAAACAACGGCCCAGGAACCGAGCAGGTTTCCCGGCTGGGTGCCGAACGTGAAGAAGCATTCGCCGCTTGCCTCTACGGGGCTTTTCACATCCTCAGCAGACAAATTGGCGGTGAGTGTCAGGACGTGTTCGCTGAGCGTCCAGCGCACAGTTGTCACGGGTCCCTGGCTGCTATGGCTGGCGACATGGCCGCGCATATTGCGCAGAAGAGGGGTGATTTTCTCTTTGCGCAGCGCCAGCAAGGCGCGGTAAAATTGCAAAACTTCGCCGTCTTGCTGGGCTGGTTCCCATGATAGTTTGGCGCTGTTGAATGTTGTCTGCGCTGTTGGGTCGGAGGCATCCTCGGCATCGAAGCCGGGCAGCCTGGACAGTTCCTTGCGTCGTCCCTGCCTTACCGCTTCATTCAGCTCTTCGTTGAAATCGCAGAAGAACGGAAATGGGGTCTTGGCGCCCCATTCCTCTCCCATGAACAGCATGGGTATCTGCGGGGCGAGCAGATAAACCGCAGCCAGCGCCTTCATCGCCTCTGATGGTTGGGATGCCGCCATCCTGTCGCCCATGGCGCGATTACCGATCTGGTCATGGTTTTGGATGAAGGAAATAAAGGCAGTGGGTGGCAGATGGGCGCTCGGCATGCCTCTTTCCTTCCCACTATAGGGCATGTGCTCGCCTTGGTAGACAAAGCCCTCCGCCAGCGCCCGGCCCAGTTTCGAGGTGTCGTTTGCGTAATCCTGATAATAGCCGAAGCTTTCACCGGTGGCAGTGATGTGCAGGACATGGTGGATGTCGTCATTCCATTGCGCGGTGAAATGGAGGGGCGCACCATTTTCATCACGCTCGAGCAGGGCGGCATTGTTGTCTTCATTTTCAACGATCAGATGCACGGCCCGTCCGGGCGCGCAAGCGCGTGTCCGCCTGGCGATATCATGCAGTATATGGGGTTTGCGCTCGTCCTCTATGGCATGCACTGCGTCGAAACGCAGTCCGTCAACCCGAAACTCCTCCACCCAGTACATGGCATTGCGCACGACGAATTCACGCACGGCTTCCGACTGGTCGCCGTCGTAATTGACACCCGATCCCCAGGGCGTGATGTGCTTGTCGGTAAAGATTGGTGCATAGGCGGGAAGATAATTTCCGTCCGGGCCAAAGTGATTGTAGACCACATCGAGAAAGATGCAGAGGCCCCGCGCATGGGCCTCGTCCACCAGCCGCTTCAGATCTTCCGGCCGGCCATAGCTGCTATCGGGTGCATAGGGCAATACGCCGTCATAGCCCCAGTTCCACCGGCCTGGAAAGTCATTGATCGGCATGAGTTGCAGGGCGGTTACACCAAGGTTTTTCAAGTGGTCCAGCCGCTCGATCATCGCTGTAAATGTCCCAGCCGGCGTGAAGCTTCCCACGTGCAGTTCGTAGATGACGATGTCTTCCCAGGGCAGCCCTTGCCATTGGGTCTGCTGCCAGTCGTAGGCCGGGTCTATGACCTCGCTTGGCCCATGCACATCGTCAGGCTGGTAGCGTGAGGCGGGATCGGGAACAGCAAGACCATCTTCCAGGATGAAATTATAACGGCATCCGGCACCGACTTCTGGCACTTCGATGCTGTGCCAACCATTTTCACCGGCTGTCATGGGACGAGGCTCCTGGCCCTCGATCTTCAGCAGAACCTTTTCCTGAAGTGGTGCCCAGAGCCTGAAGATCGTGCCGTTGCCGGAAAGAACCGGGCCAAATGTCATGTCCTGCATCGTGTCTCCTGCGCATTTCAATGGGTGATCGGCGGGGTGGTCGGGTAGTGATCGGGCAAACCGAGGCTTTAACTTCCAAAGTGCTCCGGTGTTCCGTCTTTCCCGGTATTTGATGCCGCAGGTATCGGCATTCCCATGCCATTATTGCCCGGGACCGTGTGGAACCGATGGCGGCCAGCCGTGTTACTGGCAAACACCATCAAGAGGGCAGCATGACCATCCCAACAGCGACCTACCGTCTGCAATTTCGAAACGGCATAACATTCGATCATGCCATCGATCTTATTCCGCATTTGAAATCGATGAGCATCAGCCATCTCTATGCATCGCCGATCTTCACGGCCACCCGTGGTTCCACCCACGGTTATGATGTGGTGGATGCCAACGAAATCGACCCGGTTATCGGTGGGAAAGCCGGTTTCGAGCGGATGTGCGCTGCTCTTGCGAAGGCGGATATCGGCCTCATCCTCGATATCGTTCCCAACCATATGGCGGCCTCGGTCGAAAACGCCTGGTGGTACGACGTGCTGCGAAATGGCAGCCAGAGCGCCTATGCCGGGCATTTCGATATTGACTGGAGCCGGAAGCTGACCTTGCCATTGCTTGGCAAGACCCTTGAGGATGCCCTTACCGATGGTGAGTTGACTGTCATACGGGATGACAACACCGACCGGTTCAGCCTTGGCTATTTCGAGACGCATATTCCCTTGAGCGATGAAAGCATCGCGCAGGCGCTTGTCTCTGAAAATACCGACCGGGCGGCCTTGGCCGAGGTGCTCGCGTCGCCTGAAAAAATCAGGGCTTTACTCGATGCCCAGCATTGGCAGCTTCAACATTGGCAACAGGCTGCCGAAAGCCTGAGCTATCGCCGCTTCTTCGAAGTCACCGGCCTGGTGGGTGTCTGCGTGGAAAAACCGCAGGTGTTTGAAGACAGCCACCGGCTGATCCTCGATCTGGTGCGGTCGGGGCAGGTTCAGGGATTGCGGATCGATCACGTCGACGGGCTGGCTGACCCGGCGGGCTATCTTGCTCGTCTGCGCGAGGTGGCGGGACCGCAGACTTATATCACTGTCGAGAAAATTCTGGGGGCAGGCGAGGTGATTGCGCCGAGCTGGCCGGTGTCCGGCACGACTGGGTACGAATTCATCACCGCCCTGTCGCACCTCTACATCAATGGCGAGGGGCTGGAGCGTCTTCAGCAGGCCTATAACGACACCGACGCCGGAGCTGCGGACTATGTCAAAGGCCTGCGGGACGCCAAGACCCGGATGGTCCAACGCAATTTCAAGGGCGAAGTCACCCGGCTGGTGGCGCTGGCGCAATCGATTGGCACCGGTCACGACGAGGACGAGTTGCGCAAGGCGATACAGGAATTGCTGATCGCTTTTCCAGTCTACCGGACCTATGGCTATCACGGCGACCTTGATGCGCAGGACAAAATTGTCCTGGAAAAGGTCGTTGCACAGGCTCGGCTCTGGGGAGTGGACGATGGCGCGCTTGGCGTTATTGAGCGCCTGTTGCTCGGCGGGTTCGAGGCGGAAACGGCGCATGAATTCCGCATCCGCTTCCAGCAGTTGAGCGGTCCTGTCATGGCCAAGGCATTGGAAGATACGCTGTTCTACCGCTACAATCGCCTGATTGCCGCAAACGAGGTTGGTGGCGAGCCAGCCCATGCGCCGGGTGGTGTCCGCGCCTTCCACACCGCAATGATCGAGCGCTTGCAGACCCAGAAGCATGGTCTGTCTGCAAGCTCCACCCATGACACCAAGCGCGGCGAGGATGCGCGCGCCCGTCTCTATACCTTATCGGAAGGGGCGGATGCCTGGATCGACGGTGTGAGCCGCTGGCGCCAGATGCATCGCGGCAGTCTCGTCTCCTTGCCGGATGGTCCAGCGCCAGATCCGAATGTAGAGTGGATGCTGTACCAGGCTTTGGCAGGGATCTGGCTCGCGCCGACCGAAACAACCGATCCAGCCACGCTGGCCGATCGCTTTCTGGCCTATACTGAAAAAGCGCTTAGGGAAGCCAAGTTGCGAACGGATTGGGCCGAGCCAAACGAGGCTTTCGAACAGGCGGTTCTGGCCTATGCCGAACAGCTGGTGTCGCCGGAAAACCGAAGCTTCCTGACGGATTTCAGCGATACCCTTCGGCCCTTCATGGCGGCGGGTGAGGTCAACAGTCTGTCCCAGACGCTGATCAAGCTCACGGCGCCGGGTGTGCCGGATATTTACCAGGGAACCGAGGGCAAGGACGACAGCCTTGTCGATCCGGACAATCGTCGCACCATCGATTATCAGGCGCTGGCAGCCGAAATGACTGCGCCCGCAAATGAGCGCCCGGTCTCTTTCATCCAGCGCAAGCAAAGGCTGATCCAGGAGGTGCTTGCCCTTCGTAGCCGCCATGCCAGCCTGTTCAATGACGGTGATTACGTGCCGTTGGAGGTCACTGGCCATGCCAGGGATCACGTCATCGCTTTCGCGCGCGTGAAGGGCAATGACAAAGCGCTGACCATCGCGCCGAGATTGGTGTTTGGCCGGCTTGATCCTGAGATGGCACGGGTTGCAGCAGAGTTCTGGGCGGATACCATGATTGTTTGCCCTGAAAGCGTGCAGGGGCCGTTGCACAATATTCTGTCAGGCCGGTTGTTCAATCGTGAACAGATGCTGGTTTCGAACTTGCTTGAAGGCGACGATATCGCCTTGCTGGTGACGCCTTCACTCACTGCAATCGACAGACAGGCATAAGCGGAACCGATCTTGCGCCGGGGTGTTAACCCAACATCCCAGCCCATGACCCGCTTATGAACGGAGAGGCGGGGGCCCAGATTTGGGCCACTATGTATAAAAAGGAGATTGCCATGAAGATCGAAAAATACGGTTCTGCCCAGTGGTCCGGTGGTTTGAAAGACGGAAAAGGCAAGGTTTCGACGCAGAGCGGCGCCTTGGATGCCTATCCTTACGGCTTCAACACCCGCTTTGAAGGTGTCACCGGCAGCAACCCGGAAGAACTGATCGGAGCTGCCCACGCGGCCTGCTTCACCATGGCTTTATCGATGATGCTGGGCGAGGCTGGACTGACCGCCGAAAGCCTGGAAACCAAGGCCAATGTGACCCTGGAAAAGCAGGAGGCTGGTTTTGCCATCACGGCCATCGAGCTTGTCTTGAAGGGTAATGTGCCCGGTGCCGATGAAGCCCGGTTTACGGAAATTGCCAATCAGGCTAAGGCGGGATGCCCGGTTTCCAAGGCTCTGGCCGCCGTGCCAATCAGCCTCAGTGTTACCCTGGGATAACCAGTTATCCTGGGATAACTACGTTACTCTGGGATAACCGGTCCGGTCTGGCTTGAATGCCAGGCCGGGCTTTTGCGCTTTTTTCAAGAGATGATATCGCTGTCCTTTCAAAGCCCCTGTGATCACCGGCTGGCACGTGCTAGGCAAACTCAGCAGCTTGACATCACGGATCGCTGCCAACCGCGAGGGACGCCGTTATGCCGACACTGAGTGACGAGGGCCAAGCGCGTCTGAGCGACATTGCCACACGCCATGGGGTGAGCTTCGGGGCGGTCGAGCATTTGCTGATGGCGTTGATGGCTGGCAACGGCTACCAGGCCCAGTTCAACCACCCGGATCTTGGTGGCATGGGGCAATGGTCGCAGGGTGGCATGACCATGGTTGGCGATATGTTCAACAATGGGCTGAAGGCCCGGGTCGACAATCTTTGCTCGGATATCGCCACGTTGCTGCAAACCAGTGATCTGCATCGCCCGGCATCCGGCTATGCCTCATCCTCGCAATCACAATCGCAGGGAAATGGCGGGTTCGGTGGCTTTGCCAGCGGCGTTAGTCTCTTCATCCCCGGCAGTCTTTCAGCAGCAAACTGGTGGCCAGCGGATCTTGGCTTTCCGGCTTCGACCGGCGCCCAGAACAATTTGCGCTATGCGTTTTTCCCGTCAAGCCGCAGGCTGGCGATCGATATCGGTGGGCGCACGACAGTCTACGATACCAGAGACCACCAGATCGGCGGATTTTCCCAGCAACAGGGCGGCGACCAGACGTTGAGCTTCACCTCCCAATATGGGCTGGTGCGGCTCTCGGAGCTTGAAGTCGTGTCTCCCGGTACGAATTCGCCCGTTACGAATGTGGTAGGCGAAGCCGCGACTGCGCCCCTCGCGCCGGTCATGCCACCCGTCGCCCCTGTTTTTGATAATCCTGAACCAGCGAGTGAGCCTTTGGCGTCGGAGATCCAGGCATTTTCGGCAGGGACTTCTCCCAGGCATCCAGCCGCTCCCCCGGCAGCCAGTGACGATGAGATCTTTGCCAAGATCGAAAAACTCGCCGCCCTGCATGGCCGCGGCATCCTGACCGACAAGGAATATCAGGACAAAAAGGCCGATCTTCTGTCGAGGCTCTGATTGCAGACGAATTCTGCTCGATGATGGACATTCGGGATCTGGGATGATGGGGTGGCCGAACAGGCCGCCGCATAGTTACGCCTGCATGGCCGTATCGTGTCATTGAAAAAGCGCTGTATAAATAGGCGCTTAACACCTGCTTTTTTCCACAAGGATAGATCATGTTATCCTGGACGCAAATAGGTTCAGTGGACATCTTTCAATTTAAATCTATATATTTTATAGTGAATACGCAGTGGCAGGAGTCGAGGACTGGCAAATTCAACAGGCACTCAGGGCATGCCTGTATGGCTATCCTGAAGGCCGCTTGATGGAGGGCATCATGCTCCAGTTTATTTCAGGGGTTTCTCACTTGGGGGTTTCCCAAGCGAAAAGCAGCATTTCGCCTGCCCGTAAGACGGTCGTTATTGTCGGTGGAGGGTTTGCCGGCGCGTCAGTGGCAAGGTTTCTGGCGCAGCGGCAGGACGATGATCTGCAAATTCTGGTTTTTGAGCCGAGATCCACGCTGGGGGCCGGGCTTGCCTATGACACGGACGATCCGGCTCTTCGTCTCAATGTGGAAGCAAACCGGATGATTGCCGACGGCAAGGAGCCGCTTGCCTTTGCCGAGTGGTTGCGGCAATCCGGCGCGCTTGCGGACGATCCGGACGCCCGGGTCGAATGCACAGGCAGTGATGCCACCCAGGTATTTGCGCGCCGTGAAGCCTTCGGGCGCTTCATGGCGGAGCGGATGGCGCCTTATCTGGAAGACGGTCGCATCCAACACATCCGCGAGACGGTGGAAACCGTGACCCGGATTGGGAGCCGCTGGCTGGTGACCGGCAATTTGGGCGCCTGGATCGAGGCCGATATCGTCGTCATGGCGGCCACCCACCCGGCCCCCAAGGCACCGCGGGCATTGCAATCAGCCCTGCAAGGTCATCCACGGTTTATTACCAATTCCGTCGCGGGCCAGAGCCTTTGCGGTATCCGTGCGACGGATCGGGTTCTTGTCGTCGGCATGGGTCTGACGGCAGCGGATATTGTCGCCAGTTTAACGGCCCGTGGCCATCGTGGCGAGATCACCGCCTTTTCAAGGCGGGGTATGTCGTCCCGTGGCCATACTCTTCAGCCCCAGGACTGGTTTTGCTCGTTCAGCGAGGATGATTGTCGCTCAGTGCGGTCGTTGATACGTGCCGTGCGGCGTGCGGTGGCCGATGCGCAGGCCCATGGTGTGACCTGGCATGCGGTGACCGACGCCCTGCGTAAACAGGGCCAGACCATCTGGGCGCGGCTCGATGCGACGGAAAGAAAACGGCTGTTGCGCCACGCCCGCCGTCTTTGGGACGTGCATCGCTACCGGCTGCCACCCCAGGCGCAAGCCATTTGGCAGCAGCGGTTGGCTGAGGGCAGTCTGACACTTGCCTCAGGCCGGATGATCAAGATCGAGCGGGGTATCGAGACCATCGCCATCGATCTCGTGGCAGCCTCTACCGGGCTGGTGGAGCGCAAGCTGTTCGACTGGGTGGTGCTGGCAACAGGCCCCGATCATGCCAGTGTCCTGAAATCGCAATCGATGTTGCTGACGCTGGAAAGCACGGGCCACCTCCAGGCCGATGCTTATGGGCTTGGTATCGCCTGTGATGAGAGCGGTCAGGCCATTGCTATCGACGGCCGGCCGCAAGCGGATCTGTTCATCGCAGGCCCGCTGGCACGCGGTACGTTTGGCGAGCTGATGGGCGTCCCGGAAGTCTCCCGCCAGGCCGAACTGGTGGCACATCGTATCGCCGATGCCGTTATCGTCAGCCGCAGCGCTACTGTATAATTCCTTAAATCTGCGTGGATTTGAGGAGGAAAGCGCTACTGAGAAGCTTTGATGGCCTTCACAGGACGCCCACGTTTTGGTGTGCCGTTTACCCCCTCTGTCCTGCCGGACATCTCCCCCCAAGGGGGGAGATCAGATTGTCTGAACTGCCAGTTTTTCAGAAAATTACCGGTATCGATAGAAGATGGGTAAAAGACAGGGCAAGAAGCCTTCTGTTGGTCGATCTCCCCCTTTGAGGGGGAGATGCCTGGCAAGGCAGAGGGGGGTGAGCCGCGCATCAAAACGTTTGCGTCGCTTATTGTCGCGCGCCATATAACGCAAACGGCGTTGCAAAGCGCCATAATATCATGGTTTGCCAGCCCGGTCGCATCGATGCTGGGCTGGTATTCTCTTTATGCGGGGGCCGCGTCTCCCAGCAGTTTCTCCAATATCTGTGCTTCAATTGCCGCGCATTCCGCCGTGGCGTGCCGCCTTGGGCGTGGCAATGCAACCTTGTGGTCGAGCGCGATGCGTCCGGCGTCGATGACGACGATCCGGTCGGCCAGGGCGACGGCCTCAGACACGTCATGGGTGACCAGCACCGCCGTAAATCGCTGCTTTTGCCAGATCCGTTCCAGCAATTGCTGCATTTCGATCCGGGTCAGCGCATCGAGCGCGCCCAGCGGTTCATCCAGCGCCAGGATATGCGGATGCGCCGCCAAGGCGCGGGCAAGCGCGACGCGCTGTTTCTGGCCGCCTGAGAGAACGGAGGGCCATTCGCTTGCCCGTGTGCCAAGGCCAACCTCTTCCAGCAGGGCGCGGGCGGCCGAAAGCGCTTCCTTGCCCTTGGCGATTCCGGTCAGTCCAACGGCGACATTGTCGTCAATCTTTGCCCAGGGCAGAAGGCGTGGCTCCTGAAACATCATTCGAACCCGGGCGGCATCGCTCTTGTCGGCATGATGGACAAGTTCGCCGGAACTTGGTTTGTCCAGCCCAGCCAGCAACCGCAGCAGGGTGCTCTTGCCGCAGCCGCTCTTGCCGATGATCGCCAGGAACTCACCTTCTGCGACATCGAGGTTTATGCCGTCGAGCACGGTCTGGGTTCCGAAATTCTTTCGGACATTGCGGAAGGAAAACGCCGGGCGGGGGCTGGCAAGCACCGGTTGGGATGCCTGTTCCTGTCTTGTTGCAGGATGTGCTTCCTGAACTGGCCGAAGCCGCGTCATCGTCGTTGCGGTCATGGGTCTTACCTCGCTGTCTGGTAGGCCGGATGCCATTGCAGGAACACGCGCTCCAGGAAACGGGCAAGCAGATCCGCCAGTTTGCCGAGCAGCGCATAGATGAGAATGGAAAGAACAACCACGTCGATCAGCAGGAACTCACGCGCCTGCATGGCCATGTAACCGAGGCCGGAAGAGGCGGCGATGGTTTCCGCGACGATCAGCGTCAGCCACATGATGCCAAGGCCATAGCGCAATCCCGCAAAAATCGCGGGCAGGGCGCCCGGCAGGATAACCTTGCGAAACAGCCGGTAGGGCTTCATGCCGTAAAGGCGGCCCATTTCCACCAGTTGTGGATCGACGCTCTGGATGCCCAGCAGGGTGTTGACATAGATCGGGAAAAACACGCCGAGCGCGACAAGAAAGAGCTTGGCCTCCTCATCAATTCCGAACCACAGGATGACCAGCGGGATCAACGCCAGATGGGGAATATTGCGCACCATCTGCAAGGTTGTATCGGTAATGCCACGGCTCAATGCGGACAGGCCGTTGAGCAGACCGAGTGCAAAACCGATGCCGCCGCCAATGGCAAAGCCCGCCAGCGCCCTTACGGTGCTGACGCCAATATTGGTTGGCAACTCGCCCGATAATGTCAGCCGCCAGAAGGCTTCGGCGACGGCAGACGGTGCCGGTAACACGTTTTGCTGCAACAATCCGGCGCGCGACGATGCTTCCCAGGCAATCAGGATCAGCAAAGGCAGCGCCCAGCCGATACTGTTGCCGGCCAGCCGCGACAAGCCAGCCCCGAACCATGCAAGTCCATGCGAGGGTGCATGTCCGGCATCTTGTCTGAGGTTTGAATTCTGCATCGCTTCAACTCCGGATCATTATCTTCAGTTGCCTGGGTCTTCAGTTGGTTGGCGCAACCCACACGGCGTCTTTGATGTTGATTTTCTTCGGGATCAGGCCGAGCCGGAAGAAACGGTCTGCCGTCTCTTGCTGGGTTGCCACGATCTCGTCGGTAATCTTGAAAATGCCGAACTCGGCCCGGTTGGCGGCCAAAGTCTGGGCATTGAGCGGCACGCCGGTAATGTCATGCAGGGCGGCGGCCAATTGACCGCGATTGTTGGCGGACCATTCCGCCGCGACGGCAAGCGCCTTCAATACGGTCGCCAATGTGTCGGGATGGCTTGCCGCAAAGTCACGATTGGCGAGAAAATAGGTTTTGACGTCAAGCACTTCGCTGGAGCGGGCGAGCGTCACCAGATCGTAACGGGTCTCGGCAATCGCCAGGAACGGGTCCCATACGGCCCAGGCGTCCACCTTGTCGCTGGCAAAGGCTGCCGCCGCATCAGCAGGGCCGAGATAGACCGGGGTGATCTCGTCAAAGCCGATCCCGGCCTTTTCAAGGGCAACCACGACGAGGTTATGGGCGCTGGTGCCTTTTCCGACTGCGACCTTGCGGCCTTTGAGACCGGCCAGATCCTTGATGCCGGAACTGGCCTTGACGACGATGCCTTCGCCTTTGCCATTTGGTGGCAGCGCCGCAGCATAGACAATGGCTGCCCCGGATGCCTGCCCGAAAATCGGCGGCGCATCTCCCGTCCAACCGACATGGACGGAGCCGACATTCAAGGCCTCGACCAGCGGCGGCCCGGCAGCGAACTCCACCCAGGACACCGAGGTCCCCTGCGACTTGAGGGCGGCTTCGATGACGCCCTGCTGGCGTGCAATGACTGGCAGACCGGTTTTCTGATAGCCGATTTTCAAGGTACCCAATCCTTCGGCCCGCGCGCGGAAGGCAGCGCCAAGTGTCAGGGATAAAGCGAGGGAGCCAAGGGCACCGGTCGCGAATAGGCGGCGGGTCAATTCTGTCATGTTGCGTCTCTTGAAAACCTAAGTCCGGGCGATTGCGCCTTAGGTTAGAGTATATAGTCTATGGAAATAATGGAGATAAAATCGATCAATATTCCCCGAACAGCGAAAACATTTTTCCTCATTGGACAGTTTTCCGGGTTGGGGCGTGCGCCGATGATGCCCTCATGCGGTTGGGGCCTGATGGCGCGAAAACCGGCTCTCATGTCTAACTTCGGTCTCGGCATCTTCAGAAGAGACGAAATTCCGACCCCTGGAGACGGTAAAATGGCGGCAGGAAATTTCCGCAATCGCCCATAAAGCGAAAAATATTGCTTACAAATTCCATAGACTAAATCATCATATAGGTCTGACGAACGTGACAGACCGAAGAAAGAGACCGCTGATGATCAACCGCAGACAGACCCTTGGCTTGCTTGGCGCTGCCAGCACCATCCTCGCCTTGCCGGCAATCCGTACCGCCCAGGCGGCCACCACGACCCTGCGGATCGGCTGGCAGAAGAATGGTGTGCTGGCACTGGCCAAGCGCACGGGCGCGCTTGAAAAGCGTCTGGCTGCACGCGGCGTTACCGTGACCTGGGCCGAGTTCACCTCCGGCCCGCCGCTGCTGGAAGCGCTGGGCGCCGGTGCGCTCGATTTTGGTCCGACAGGAGATGTGCCGCCGCTGTTTGCCCAGGCGGCGGGCGGCAATCTCCTTTATGTCGGCACTTACAAGGGAGCACCCTCCGGCACGGCATTGCTTGTTCACAAGGATTCGCCGATCCAGACGATTGCCGATCTCAAGGGCAAGAAGCTAGCCTTCAAGCGCGGCTCGAGCGCCCATAATTTCGTGGTCAAGGCGCTGAAAACGGCAGGATTGACGCCAGCTGATGTCAAGGCAGCGGATCTGTCGCCTGCCGATGCGGGGGCGGCGTTCAAATCTGGAAATGTCGATGCCTGGGCGATTTGGGACCCCTATTTTGCGGTGGCCGAGACCGATCCCAATGCGAGAGTGCTGACGACGGCCAGCGGCATTGTCGATAGCTGGAGCTTCTATTTCGGCAATGGTGATTTCACCAGTAAAAACCCGGAGGTGATCACTGACGTTATCGATGAATTGCGCAAGACCGGCGTCTGGGCGCAGAGCCATCTGGATGAGACGATCACCGCGCTTGCCGAAATCACTGGCGTGCCGCGCGACACGACAAAGACCGTGCTGAGCCGGCCCGGCGCGGATCTCGGCAGCGTTTCTACCCTGAACGATGAGGCCATCGCTTATCAGCAGGCCTTGGCCGACGAGTTTCACGCCCTGCAAATTCTGCCGAAGCCTTTGAAGATCGCCGAGATCGTCTGGCGCCCGAAGGCCAGCTGAACCATTTTCATGAAAGGACTTGTCCATGTCTAAAACGTCCAATGCGCAAAATGCGCGGCCCATCGACTTTCTCTGGTTCATCCCCACGTCGGGTGACGGCACCTATCTCGGCTCCAACGACCTGACCCGTCCGGTCGATCACGGTTATCTGCGTGAAATTGCTATTGCCGTCGACCGGCTCGGCTATTACGGCGTATTGCTGCCGACGGGGGTCGCCTGTGAGGAATCCTTCGTCACGGCGGCGTCGCTGGCCGCCCATACGCAGAAACTGAAATTTCTGGTCGCCATTCGCCCCGGCACGGCATCGCCCGCCTATTACGCACGGTTGGCGGTGGCCCTGGACCGGGTCTCGAACGGCCGAACGCTGCTGAATATCGTTGTGGGCGGCAGCCCTTCCGAATTGGCGGGTGACGGTATTTTCGTCTCCCATGACGAACGCTATGCCCATGCCGACGAGTTTTTTACCGTCTGGGAAGATCTTCTGAGCAAGGGCCATGCCGATCTGAATGGCAAATATATCCGTGCCGAAGGCGCGCGCCTAGGCTTCCCGCCGGTACAATCGCCGCGTCCGCCGCTCTATTTCGGCGGCTCTTCGGATGCCGGGATCGATTTTGCCGCCCGTCGCGTCGACAAATACCTGACCTGGGGCGAACCGCCAGCGCAGGTCAAGGAAAAGGTCGAGGCGGTGCGCGCTGCCGCTGCCCGCAGCGGGCGGGATGTCTCCTTTGGCATCCGTCTGCACTTCATCGTCCGCGAAACCGATGAAGAGGCCTGGGCCGCCGCAGACAAGCTGATCTCCAAACTGTCAGATGAAACCATCCGCGAAACCCAGGCGCGCTTTGCCAAGGAATCCGACTCGGTGGGGCAGCGCCGCATGACGGAATTGCACAATGGCCGACGCGACAAGCTGGAAGTCTCGCCCAATCTCTGGGCCGGGGTGGGACTGGTGCGGGCAGGGGCCGGTACGGCCCTGGTCGGGTCGCCGGAAACGGTGGCGGAGCGCCTGCGGGAGTATCAGGCCATCGGCATTGATACGGTGATCGGCTCCGGCTATCCGCACCTCGAAGAAGCCTACCGTGTGGCGGAACTGCTGTTTCCGAAGCTTGGCCTGGGCAGGTCGAGTGAAAACGACATCAAGCACAGCGACTTCGCCGATTCGAAAGTCTTTGCCGGCGGAGGCCATTCCGGTGGTTTCCGGGTCGTTTCCGGTTCCTGACGCCCTTCAATTGTCGCTCATGCGCCATACCGCTCTGGATTAAACCGGGGCGGTGTTGCCTTTTTTGATGTTTCCATGCAACGAACGGCGGTGAAACGTCGGTCGATCTGTCGTTTGCCAGCCACAATCCCTTGCGGCGAAGCTTGAATATGAAATACATAATTTTTATATGTTTTTAAAATTCGTGCTGTAGTTTGGCTTTATTGCCATGGTGAAATGCGGATGGGGCCGAGATTTGTTGGTCCGGAATGTTGGGAAAGCAGATAGTCATGCTGACGAAAAAAGGCAAATACGGTTTGAAAGCGCTGGTGGATCTGGCTCAGCTTGGACCGGGTGAAACAGCGTTCATCAGCGAGATTGCGCTCAGAAACAACATTCCGAAGAAGTTTCTCGACACCATTCTGCTTGAATTGCGCAATGGCGGCATCCTGCGGTCCAAGAAAGGCCCGGGCGGTGGTTACTCCCTGTCGCATCCCGCCAGTGAAATCCGCATTGGCCACGCTATTCGTCTGCTGGATGGGCCGCTTGCGCCGATCCGTTGCGCTAGCCGCACCGCTTTTGAAGCTTGCGACGATTGTGCCGATCCGGTCAACTGTCAGGTCCGGCGGTCGATGACCCAGGTGCGGGACGCCATCGCTTCTATTCTCGACAATATGACCCTGGAACAATTCGTCGCTACGCCAAGCCTGAATGAGCTGACGCAGGATGAGCAGCAGGAAAAGCGCGCTACTGCATAATTCCTTAAATCTGCGAGGATTTAAGAAGGAAATCATGCAGGAGCTATCAAGCGCGTCAGCGAACCTTCGTGCGCTATATAGGGCGCACGGCGATCTCGTTAAAATTGCTGGTTTCCGTCACTTTCCACTATGAACCATATCTACCAGACCATGGATCAGCCTGCCGGATCTGAATGATCCGGCAGGCTGATTTTTTGTTTTGGCCGCAGAGTCAGCCCAGAAGCGGTGTGAAATTGCCGTAACGGCCGTTCTGATAGGCCAGCGGACTGCCTTCGCCGAGCTGGATCGAAATGACCCGACCAATGATGATGCCGTGGCTGTGGCGGTCGATGATCTCTTCCACTTCACAGTCGATTGCGGCGAGCGCACCGACCAGCAGCGACGCGCCGCTAGGCCCGACCAGCCAATTTGACCCGTCATAGCGGGCCTCTCCCTTCAGCCCCCCAACGCCGGCAAAACGATTGGCGACAGGCTCGTCATGACTGGCAAGGATGTTGAGGCCGAAATGACCGTATTTCCGGATCACCGGATAGCTGGAAGAGGTCCGGTTGATATTGACGATAACCGTTGGAGGATCGACGGACAAAGCGGTAGCGGAGGTGACGGTTGCGCCGGTGCGCTCTGCCCCTTGGCCCGCCGTGATCACCGAAACCTGGCCACTGACAGTGCGCATGGCCGATTTCAGCAGACCCGGCTCCACGGAAGGCTGCGGATAGGGCGTAGCGTTGGCGTCCTTGCGCGGCATGGTGAGGATCGTCATGAGCAATCTCCAAATGGTGGCTTTTCCTGCCGGTAAAATGGAATCTCACTGCTCTTTTGTCAATGTAATCCATAATTTTAATAGACTAAATTATGAGAAGAAAATTCTAAAAAATGGAGATATTCAGCATTCCTAGACTAAGAAACATTTTAACTCTACGATGCAGCCGATATAATGTGCTAAAAATGCGAGAGCCTATCAGGTTCAGTCTGAACAGATAGGCTCTTACTTCTCTTGATGTCGTTTGTCTTTTTGCGAAAACCGGGGTCCAGTTTTTCTAAGACAAACAATGGCAGCGTTTCTCAGCAAGTCACCCGGTGGAATCATCATCCGAAAAACCGCTCAACCCAAGTGTTCCCTTGCGCAAAAGCGAAACGATGATACCGGCGTCAGCGCTTTGGAATTCGGCTACGCCAAGAGGCGCGGTTGCATATGCAAAGCGCGGGTCCGCTGCGGCAGACTGAGCGATTGTCGAGGCTTCCAAGGCTGCTGCATTGGCTGCCGATGCGATCAGGAAGGCGGTATGGCGATGCCGGTCCTGGGTGCCGATCTGGGCGGCATCGATGGCGCTGGCGGCTTTTTCGATGACGGCTTCGGCCGTTGCCAGCCGCAGGGCGGCATCGGCGATGGCGCCGGTTTTTGATGGGTCAAAATCGGGTTCGAACGTGTCATCAGGCAGATGAGAGGGGGCCAATACCGGGCTTCCGAACAATTGGCCGAATGCAGCTTTGCCTCTCCCCAGTTCCACCGCGGCCTGCAAGAGCAGATCCATGGCCTGAGGCACATCCGGCCCCTGGGCCGGACGCCGGGTTTGCAGTTGTGCGTCCTTTTCGCCTCTCTGGTCGCGAAACAGCACAGGCTCACCCCGATCCGGCTGGCTTTTGTCCGAAAGAGAATTGGCGATCGGCGTCATCGTCGCCGTTCCCCCAGGGAAAAACAGATGGGCTGGCTCTTCAGCCTGATCATGGACGGACACCATGATCCAATCGGCAGATGTGGCATTCGGCGAAGCCATGCCGGTGCCATTCAGTGACCAGCCAAGTCCATTATAGGAAAGGTGCAGGCCGCTGTCTTTCAGGCTTGCCGCAGACGGTGCTTTGACGCGGCCTAAGCGCATGCCTGCCAGTGCGGCAGCAAAGAAATAGGATTTCTGTGCTTCGCTGCCATGGCTGCGTAACAATTCCAATGCACAATAATGGCCGGCAAGCATGGCCCCCAATGTGGGACAAGCCTTTGCAAGGACACAGCAAATGGTCGATAGCAACACATTTGAAACGTCGATCCCGCCGTAATCGGTCGAGACGGAAATGCCAAGAAGCCCTGACCTCAGCAGATGGTCGAGGATTGGTTTTTCATAGGACCCGTCATCTGCCGGCACTGCACTTTCGGCCAGCACATGCGCGGCGCCAAGGGCTTCGTCCTCGGCTTTGATGAAGGCAACTGGTCTAGCCAGTCGGTCGAAAACGGGCGAGAATGTTCCCATGACGGCATCTCCCTTTTGTCTCGATTTCGAAATTCCGGGCCAGTGAGGTATCTTCCCGCTTCACGAGAGCCGCAGCCCGCCAAACAGGTGAGCAATAAACGATATTATCATATCGATAGATTTTGTATAGTTTCCTTTTCAAAGGGTTGTGGGCGTCTGTGACGTCGTTGTTTCAGCCCTCATTGAGCCTGGCTTCGAGCAAAAGTTTTACCAGCCAATCCACGAAGACCCGGACCTTGTTGCTCAAATGCCGGTTCGGTGGATAGACGATATAGAGAGGAAGCGGCTCGCGCCTCCAGTCCGCCAACACCTGTACCAATTCACCTGATGCGATGAGGCTGGCGGCCATGAACCGGGGAACCGGCGCAATACCGAGACCGTTCTGGGCGCAGGTCATATAGGTGCGGCTATCGTTGACCGAAACGATATAGCGGGCGCTGATCTCCAGCTCTTCCTTGTCCTTTTTGAACGTGAATGGCATTTTACGGCTATTGTTGCTGCTGAAATAGTTCACGCAATAGTGGTGGTTTTCCAGTTCGCGCGGATGGGCCGGGATGCCGAATTTTTCGATATAGCGGGGGGCGACGCAGGTGATCATTTCCACGTCGCAAACCCGTCTGGCGATCAGTGACTGATCGGATGGCGTACCAGCCCGCAAGGCACAATCGACGTTTTCGGCAAGATAATCGACCATCCGGTCGCTGACGCCGAGATCGATGTGCATATCTGGAAATTTCTGATGAAAGTCGCAGAGGGAGGGCACGACGATCCAGTCTGAAAACGCGCCGGACATTTCGACACGCAAGCGTCCGCGGGGTGTGCTTTGCGCATTGGAAAGACTCTCGTCCAGCTCAGCCAATTCCGAAACGATCTGGACCGCCCGCTCATAATACAAGGCCCCGTCCGTCGTCACCATGACGCGACGGGTGGTCCGGTTGAGCAGTTTGGTCTGCAAATGGGCTTCCAACCCCTGGATGAGATTGGTGACCGTCGCCTTTGGCATATCAAGCCGTTCAGCCGCTCGGGTAAAATTGCCGGTTTCCACCACGCGAATGAAGGCGCGCATTGCCGAGAGCTGGTCCATGGGAATCCGCCTTATCGATGTGCGTTGCACTATTGTTCGAAAATACGAACAGTGTTGTAGCAATATGCCAACTTGTTCCATTTGGCGAATAACAATAGATTTTAACTGAAATTGCAAGCGTGCATATCACTGTGGTCTCGGTCCGTCAGACCAGGGAAAATCAAAGGTCCCGGAAGTGGGCTGAGGAGGGTCGAAGCAATGTCGGTGCCAATGCCGGTGCAAGTGAAAGATATGGTGCTGGACAAAGTGGCCGTCGGGCCGGTGTCGGCGCGTGTCTATCAGGGCGCCGAATATGGCAAGGGTCCGCCGGTCGTGTTGTTCTTTCACGCAGGTGCCTTCA
Organism: Agrobacterium vitis; assembly: GCF_037039395.1. Taxonomy (NCBI): domain Bacteria; kingdom Pseudomonadati; phylum Pseudomonadota; class Alphaproteobacteria; order Hyphomicrobiales; family Rhizobiaceae; genus Gillisella; species Gillisella vitis. Next base: position 777,034 of record NZ_CP146244.1, read on the forward strand.
TGGCATCCGGCGTGGTGGACAGTTCGGTTGCGGCATGTCTGGCGAGGACCGGCGCTATTGTGGTGGTGCCGGACTACAACGCGCCGCTTGGGCCGGTCTTTCCCAGTCCGCTTGAGGTGGGCTTTTCGGTTTTCTCTTATCTCGCCAACAAGCGAGCCGGGCTTGGCGACCGTAAATCGCTGCTGTTGCTGGCTGGTGTTGAGGCGGGTGGTAATATTGCCGCCAGCGTCGCGCTGAAGGCACGGGATCATTTCGCTGACCAACTTGACGGCCAGATCCTGCTGTCGCCGCTGCTCGATCCATTCATGGGGACGGCTTCCATTCGTGAAGCTGAAGCCATCGGCATGCGGGAGCGCTGGGCGGAAGGCTGGAGCCGCTATCTCAGCGGTGGCGGATGCCATCCTTATGCGGCACCTTGCCTCTGTTCGCGTCTCACAGGCGTTGCACCCGCCTTGGTTTTGAGCGCTGAGGACGATCCTTTGCGTGATGAAAGCCTTGGGTTCGCGCAAAGCCTGAAACAGGCCGGTGTTAAAACCTGTAGCCAGATCCTGCCCTCGGGCAAGGGTTGGTCATCCATCTATGGCGGTCAACAGATCCATGCATCGACATGGGAGCCTGAGCTTGAAAGCCAGTTCGAAGACTTCGTTAAACAGATCAGCATTCGCTAGAATGCCGTGAAACCTGAATGAACAATGGCGGCCTGTGGGGGCCGCAAGGAGATTGCCAATGTCATCCAGAAAACACCGCTGGGCCCTTATGGGCGCCGGCCTGGGCCTTGTTGTGTCCATTTCAGCCGTGTCCGTGGTTCTTCAATTGCCGATGAGTACTGCTGCAACGGCGGCCTCGGCGGCTGCACCGGCTCCTGCCGTGCCGGTTACGGTTTCCAAGGTTTCCAGCCGGAATTTCACCCATTGGGAGCTGTTTTCCGGCCGTCTCGAGGCCGTTGAACGGGTCGATGTGCGACCACGGGTCGGTGGAGCCATCCAATCCGTCCATTTCCGTGAGGGCGCGTTGGTCAAGGCAGGCGATCTGCTGTTCACCATCGATCCCGCCCCTTATCAGGCCGCTGTCGATCAGGCGGAAGGCCAGTTCGCTTCAGCTGAGGCCAAGGTCGATCTTGCCAGAATCGAACTGGATCGCGGCTTGAAACTATCGGGCAACAGCACGATTTCGCAAAGCGACATGGACCAGCGCCGCAATAGCTTTACCCAGGCTCAGGCCGCCATGGGAACCGCGAGAGCACAGCTGCAATCGGCTCAACTGGAGCTGGATTATACCCAGGTGCGCGCCCCGGTCTCCGGCCGCGTCGGTAAGCTTGAGGTTACAGCAGGCAATCTGGTGGCCTCGGGGTCGTCTTCTTCGGTCCTGACCACACTGGTGTCTGTCGATCCGATCTATGCCAGCTTCAATGTCAGCGAACAGCTGGTTGCCAAGGCTCTGTCGCAACTGCCGCAAACCGGGGCTGCCTTGGCCGATATCGACCGCATCCCCGTTGAAATCGGTACTTTGGCCGATGACGGCACGCCGATCAAAGGCAAGCTGCAATTGATCAACAATCAGGTCGATGCCGCCAGCGGTACGATTGGCGTGCGCGCCGTCTTCGACAATCCGGGCGGCAGGCTTATCCCTGGCCAGTTCGTGCGGGTGCGCATGGGACAACCCGTGCCGGAAAACAAGATCCTGGTCAGCGAACGGGCGATTGGTACCGATCAGGACAAGAAATTCGTTTTCGTGGTCGATGGCGATAACAAGGTGAATTACCGCCAGATCCAGCTGGGTGCCGTGGCCGAAGGCCAGCGTGTGGTGGAAAGCGGGCTTGCTCCTGGCGATACGATTGTCGTCAACGGCCTGCAACGCATTAAACCGGGCGCAATCGTAGCACCGCAGCCGGAAGAAAAGCTCGCGGCGTCGAAGTAAGCACAGCCTCCGCATCGACCTGACGCTTTTTTCGCAAAGCGCGAGCAATCGTCAGGTCCAATATCCTCCCGGCAGCAAAGGCCGCCGGGCAGGACTGTCATACACATATCCACCGTTTGCCGGACGAACATCGCTTTTGTCCGAGGGCGGAGTTGTTTCACGCCGGAGAGGGCTTTGAAATGAACATTTCCCGATTTTTTATCGACCGTCCGGTGTTTGCCGGGGTGCTGTCGGTGTTGATCGTCGTCGCCGGATTGATTGGCATGCGGTCGCTGCCGATTTCCGAATATCCCGATGTCGTGCCGCCGTCGATTGTCGTGCGGGCCACCTATCCTGGCGCCAATCCGAAGGTGATAGCTGAAACCGTGGCAACGCCGCTGGAAGAGCAGATCAATGGTGTCGAGGGCATGCTGTACATGTCGAGCCAGGCGACCTCGGACGGCGTGATGACGCTGACCGTGACCTTCAAGCTCGGCACCGACCCCGATCAGGCACAGCAACTGGTGCAGAATCGGGTGTCGCAGGCCGAACCGCGTCTGCCGGAAGAGGTCAAGAGCCTCGGCGTGACCACGGTCAAAAGCTCTCCCGATCTGATGATGGTCGTCAATCTGATCTCCCCCGACAATCGCTATGACATTACCTACCTGCGCAATTACGGCGTCCTGAACATCAAGGATAGGCTGGCGCGGATTGCAGGTGTCGGTCAGGTGCAGATCTTCGGTTCCGGCGATTATTCCATGCGTATCTGGATCGATCCGCAGCAGGCGGCCGAGCACGGACTGGCGGCCAGCGATATTACCACCGCCATCCGCGCCCAGAATGTCCAGGCTGCCGCCGGTATCATCGGTGGATCACCAAGCCTGCCGGGGGTTGACGTACAGCTGAATGTCAACGCCCAGGGGCGGCTACAAACGCCTGAGGATTTTGGCAATATCATCGTCAAGAGCGGTGCAAACGGCCAGATCACCCGATTGCGCGATGTTGCCCGTGTCGAGCTTGGCGCTTCCGATTACGCGCTCCGCTCGCTGCTGGACAGCAAGGCCGCTGTCGCCATTCCGGTCTTTCAGGCGCCAGGTTCCAACGCCATCACCATTTCCGATGAAGTGGTGAGGACGATGGATGAGCTGCAATTGGCCATGCCGGAAGGCGTGAAATACGAAATCGTCTACGACACCACCAAATTCGTCCGCTCTTCCATCGAAAAAGTGGTCGATACCCTGCTGGAAGCCGTGGCGCTGGTCGTGCTGGTCGTCATCCTCTTCCTCCAGACCTGGCGGGCTTCGATCATTCCGCTGATCGCGGTTCCGGTGTCGATCATCGGCACATTTGCCGTGATGTATGCCTTCGGCTTTTCCATCAACGCGCTCAGCCTGTTCGGACTGGTTCTGGCCATCGGCATCGTGGTGGATGATGCCATCGTCGTTGTCGAAAATGTCGAGCGCAATATCGAAAATGGCCTGTCGCCACGTCAGGCGACCTACCGTGCCATGAAGGAAGTGTCGGGGCCGATTATCGCCATTGCCCTGGTTCTGGTGGCGGTCTTTGTGCCGCTGGCGTTTATTTCCGGTCTGTCGGGCCAGTTCTACCGCCAGTTCGCCTTGACCATCGCCATTTCGACCGTGATCTCGGCGCTGAATTCGCTGACCCTGTCACCGGCGCTTGCCGCTCTGCTTCTGAAGGGCCATCATGCACCGAAGGACCGGCTGACGCGCGGCCTGGATTTTCTGCTGGGCTGGTTTTTCCGAGGCTTCAACCGGGTCTTCGGTGCTGGCTCCCATGCTTATGGAAGAAGCGTCGGTGGTTTGCTGTCGCGCAAAAGCATCGTCATGGTCGTTTATCTGGCCCTGGCCGGTGCCACCTATGGCCTGTTCAATGCCGTGCCGGGCGGGTTCGTGCCAGCACAGGACAAGCAATATCTGATCGGCTTTGCCCAGTTGCCGGATGCTGCCAGCCTTGACCGCACGGAAGATGTGATCAAGCGGATGAGCGACATCGCACTTGCCCAGCCGGGCGTGGCTCACGCCATCGCCTTTCCAGGCCTGTCGATCAATGGCTTCACCAATTCCTCCAATGCCGGCATCGTCTTCGTCACCCTGAAGGATTTCGACCAGCGCAAGACGCCTGATCTGTCCGGTGGGGCGATTGCCATGCAGTTGAACCAGAAGTTTTCCTCCATCCAGGATGCCTTCATCGCCATGTTCCCGCCGCCGCCCGTCCAGGGGCTCGGCACGACCGGCGGCTTCAAGCTGCAATTGGAAGACCGGGCGGGACTGGGGTATCAGGCGCTGGATGAAGCCACCAAGGCCGTGTTGGCCAAGGCCTACCAGACACCGGAACTGACCGGCCTGTTTTCCAGCTTTCAGATCAATGTGCCGCAGCTCTATGCCGATCTTGATCGCGCCAAGGCAGAACAGCTCGGTGTCTCCGTCACCGATGTGTTCCAGACCCTGCAAATCTATCTGGGGTCGCTCTACGTCAATGACTTCAATGCCTTTGGGCGCACATACAGCGTTCGTGCCCAGGCAGATGCCAAGTTTCGGGCCACGTCCGACAATATTGGTCAGTTGAAAGTACGCTCCGCATCGGGCCAGATGATCCCGTTGTCTGCGCTGCTGCGGGTCGATCCGACAACGGGCCCGGAGCGCACCAACCGCTATAACGGCTTTCTGGCTGCCGATATCAATGGCGGCCCGGCGCCGGGCTTTTCATCCGGCCAGGCCCAGGCGGCAATTGAAAAGATTACAGCCGACGTCTTGCCGAAAGGCATCGGCTACGAATGGACCGATCTGACCTATCAGCAGATCCTGGCGGGAAGCTCGGGCTTCCTGGTGTTCCCGCTGGCTTTGCTTTTGGTCTATCTCGTGCTTGCCGCGCAATATGAAAGTCTGACCCTGCCTCTGGCGATCATCATGATCGTGCCGATGGGCGTATTGGCGGCGCTGACCGGGATATGGCTGACCGGAGGAGACAATAATATCTTCACCCAGATCGGCCTGATCGTGCTTGTCGGGCTCTCGGCCAAAAACGCCATCCTGATCGTTGAATTTGCGCGGGAGCTGGAATTTGAAGGCAGGACCCCGGTTCAGGCGGCTATCGAGGCCAGCCGGTTGCGTCTGCGCCCGATCCTGATGACATCCATGGCCTTCATCATGGGTGTCGTTCCGCTGGTCACCTCAACCGGTGCCGGGGCCGAAATGCGCGCTGCCATGGGTATTGCGGTGTTTTCCGGCATGATTGGCGTGACGTTCTTCGGCATTTTCATGACGCCGGTCTTTTACGTGCTGATCCGCAAACTGGCCGGCAATCGTCCGCTGGTGCAGCATAACCACGATGACCATGGGCAGGACAATGACAAGCCAATGCCCATGGCGGCCGAGTAAGGAAAACGATGTGCCGTTGCGCTTTCCAGGCGCAGCGGCACATCGATGTTTATTTTCTATTCTTGTAGTTCGCCGACAGCACTCAGCCTGAAACCGTTTCCTACTTGCCCGCCTGTCGGGATCAAGGGCGGCCTGATCAGCCTATTCCGGGTTTTCCAGGCTGAACATTTCGGTGCGTTCGTCATAGGCGAACAATTCGGCATAGCGCGCCCAGGAGACGATGGTCTTCAACGTATCGTCGGCATAGGACTCGCTCATGTAATCCTCCAGCTCGTTGCGGAACCGCGCTGCCGGTGCGGTGTGGCTTGGGCGTTCATCCAGAACCCGGCGGATCAGGCCCATCAGAGGCACATAGCTGACCAGATGCTCGGCAAACAGTTTCTTGCGGGCATCGGTTTCCAGATGGGCAAAGCGGGTTCCGGCCTCGGTCAGCACCAGATCGCCTTCGCTCAGATGGGCAAAGCGCAAAAGCTGGAGCGCTTCGCCAAGATGAAACAGCTCGTCGGCCTCCAGTTGCAACTGTCCAGCCAGTACCGGAAGATCGGCGCGGCCATGATAGGGCGCTCCGGCCAGGGCCTCGATCAGGCCCGACAGGATATTGGTCGAAACCGGCTCCAGCACCATGCCCATGCCGGTGCCGGGAATACCGTCCATGGCGGGCAGGCGGGGTTCGGCCCGCGCTGTCATCAGCGCGTAGATGCTGTCCACGAGCTGGCGGAACACCGGGTCAAGCCGGTTACGCGGATGCGGCAGATCGACCTTCAATTCACGTGCCACGCGGCCCGGATTGGAGGAAAATACCAGGATGCGGTCGCACATCAGCACCGCTTCCTCGATGTTATGGGTGACGATCAGTACGGATTTGATCGGCAGGCGGCCTTCGATCCAGAGGTCGATCATGTCGGTGCGCAGGGTTTCGGCGGTCAGCACGTCGAGGGCGGAAAAGGGCTCATCCATCAACAGCAGATCAGGATGGACCACCAGGGCGCGGGCAAAGCCGACGCGCTGGCGCATGCCGCCGGACAGCTCTTTCGGATAGGCGTTTTCAAACCCGTCGAGGCCGATCAGGTCGATGGCTGCCAATGCCAGGGAGCGCCGCTCAGTGCGGTCGACGCCCTTGGCTTCCAGGCCGAGTTCGACATTCTGAAGCACGGTCAGCCAGGGAAACAGCGCAAAGGACTGGAAAACCATCGAGATGCCGGGCGGCGGCCCGTCGATTTCGGTGCCGCGATAGCGGGCGCTGCCCGAAGACGGTGTCAGCAAGCCGGCAATGATGCGCAGCAATGTCGATTTGCCGGAGCCGGAGCGGCCGAGCAAGCCGACGATTTCGCCTTCCTTGATGGCGAGGTCGACATTTTCGAGCACGACAACATCATTGCCGCTGGCCTTGGGAAAGGAGCGAGAGACCTGGGCGATATCGATCAGCGGGGACTTGGCGATGAGATCAAGCATGGGAACAATCCTTTTGTCGGATGACATCATGTCTGTGGTGTTTGGGGTGCCAAGGCACCCCGTTTGATGCGGTTTGGATCAGCCCAGGCGCAGGCGGCTTTCGCCATAGGCATAGAGCGGGCGCCAGACCAGGCGGTTGAACAGCGTCACGAAGGTACACATGACGATGATGCCGAGCACGACCCGTGGGAAATCGCCTGCCGTCGTCGCATTGGCGATGTAGGAGCCAAGGCCCGGCGTGGTCAGCTGAGTATCGCCCCAGCTTGCCACTTCCGCGACGATGCTGGCATTCCAGGAGCCGCCCGAAGCCGTAATGGCGCCGGTGATGTAGTACGGGAAGATGCCGGGCAGGATGACCTTGAACCACCAGCGCCAGCCGGTGATGTGGAAACTGCGGGCGGCCTCCTTGAGATCGCTTGGAAAGGCGCTGGCACCGGCGATCACGTTGAAGAGGATGTACCATTGGGTGCCGAGGATCATCAGCGGGCTCAGCCAGATATCGGCATTGAGCCCGAAATGCACGATCACCACCACGAAGACCGGAAAGGCGATATTGGCGGGAAAGGCCGCCAGGAACTGGGCAAGCGGCTGAACTTTTTCCGAGAGCTTCGGACGCAGGCCAATCCACACCCCGACCGGCACCCAGACCACGGTTGCGATGGCCATCAGCACGATGACACGCAGCAGGGTAATGGAGCCGTAGAGGATAACGGTCGGTATTTCCGACCAGCCGATGCTGGTACGCAGATAATCGAAGCTGATATAGGCGGCCCATGCGGCCAGACCCGCAATGATGGCGATCCAGATCCAGTCGATGGCCCGTGACGCGGCTGGGCTTACAGCCTTGGAACCGAGGCTTGGCAGCTTGGGCAGGCGCAAGGTCCAGACCTGACGGGCCAGCCAGTTCAGCGGAGCGACCAGCAGGCGGGTGACGCGGGCCTTGCGAAACAGGTCGAGCATCCAGGAGCTGGGAGCAACCCCCGAGGCCGTGGTTTCGAAACGGAACTTGTCAGCCCAGGCCACCAGCGGACGGAACATCAGCTGGTCATAGAGCAGGATAATGGCCAACATGGCGATGACAGCATAGAACACCGCGAGGATATCCTGTTGCTTGATAGCCAACGCCACGTAGGAACCGATCCCCGGCAGGGTGATCGTGGTGTTGCCGACGGTAATGGCTTCAGAGGCGACGACGAAGAACCAGCCGCCGGACATCGACATCATGGTGTTCCAGACCAGGCCGGGCATGGCGAAAGGCACGTCAAGCCGCCAGAAGCGCTGCCAGCCGCTCAGCTGGAAGCTGCGGGTGGCTTCTTCCAGGTCCTTGGGCTGGCTGCGCATCGACTGATACATGCTGAAGGTCATGTTCCAGGCCTGGCTGGTGAAGATCGCAAACACCGAGGCCAGTTCCGCGCCGATCACCCGTCCGGGAAACAGGTTGAGGAAGAAGGTGACGGTAAAGGTCAGGAAGCCAAGAATCGGCACCGATTGCAGGATGTCGAGGACCGGGATCATCACCATTTCGGCGCGCCGGCTCTTGGCGGCAACCGAAGCATAGATCAGCGTGAACACCAGTGAAAACAGGATGGCTGCCAGCATGCGCAGAATGGTGCGCAGCGCATAGATCGGCAGATTGGTGGGATCGAGCGACATCGGAGCGGCATCGAGCACTGACAGCGGAACTGTCGTCACCCGCTCGCCATAGGCAAACAGCACGATGACGCCGATAATCAACAAGAGAGCCATCAGGTCCCAATGGTTCGGGAGATGAGAGCGGCGGATGGCAAGGGGAGCGAATTTTGGATGGATCATGGGACGGGCCTATATTTCGCAAAGCGACATCAGGACGGATGGCACTGCAATTTTAGGGTCGGGCAATTTTAGGCAGGGCAGAGAGAGCGGATGGCATGACGATCTGGCTGGACGGTTTGATCCGCAGATCTCCGAAGCGCCTGATAATCCTATAGAATGGTGCGCGACCTCGTGCCACCTCGCATGAGGAAAGGCAGGCATGGCTTAGGCATAGGGGGAATATACTTTTGTATATTCGCCCCGGCGGGACTGTCGCTGCGACGCTTTCCTGCGTAATTTGGATTGAGCCGATCCGGCCCTTGATACCTTGCACCAGGGCGTCAGCCTTTTGCAAAACAGACAGCTATGGCCACCGAAGGATGAAACACATTCTGTTTTCGCAGCACCAGAACCGGCCGAAGCTGAGAGCCGTGTTCATCCTGTTTCTGCTGGTCTGTATCTTCGCAGCCGATACGATCACCAATTTCGAGATCGCTTTTGCGGTGTTTTATATCGCGGTCATTCTGATCGCCATCGGCTTCCTGTCGATGCGCGGGGTCGTCGCACTCGCCATGATCTGTATTGGCCTAACGGTGCTCAGCCTGTTCCTGACCCGGCGCGGATCGTTCGAATCCGGGTTGCTGAATTGTGGCATCAGCACCTGCGCCATTGGGGTGACGACCTATCTCGCCTTGAAAATCGTTGCCGCCCAGGCCGCTATTTACGATGCACAGGCGCAATTTTCCCGCATGGCGCGGCTGACGCGGCTGGGGGAGCTGACGGCCTCTATTGCCCATGAGGTCAATCAGCCGTTGGCTGCCGTCGCTACCAGCGCCGATGCGTGCCGCCGCTGGCTCGATCACACACCGCCCAATCTGGATCGCGCCCGCCAGGCAGCGGAGCGGATTGTCGGCGAGGTGAAACGCGCCAGCGATGTGATCGTGCGGGTGCGCAGACTGGCGAGGAGCGAACCGCCGCAATGTGAGAGTTTCGACCTCAATGCGGCGACGACCGAGGCCATCGGCCTTGCCGAACACGAACTTGAACGCAACAGCATTGCTCTGGAGATGGCCCTTGCGGAAGACCTGCCGCCGGTGCTGGCCGATCGTATCCAGATCCAGCAGGTAATCGGCAATCTCCTGCTCAATGCGATCGAAGCCATGGCGGCTGTTCCCAGTTTCAAACGCGAGCTTTTGGTTTCGACCTTTCTCGATGGGGATGACAGGATCGTGCTTGCCGTTGCCGATTCAGGTCCCGGCATGAAGCAATCGACGCTGGATCATCTGTTCGAAGCGTTCTGGACCACCAAGGAAAGCGGCATGGGCATCGGCCTTGCCATCAGCCGATCGATCATCGAGGCGCATGGTGGACGTATTTCCGTAACGTCTGCACATCGCATGGGAACGGTCGTTCAATTCAGCTTGCCGGTCGGCGAGGAGAACGCAACGTGATGATATCCCAGTTCATGCAGGAGAATAGTGAGCCGATTGTCTATGTGATCGACGATGACGCCTCGGTGCGCGCAGCATTGGAGGATCTGCTCGCCTCTGTCGGCCTGGCGGTGCGCTCGCACGGATCGATCCAGGAGTTTTTGGCCGCGCCGGTTGCCGACGCGCCGGGTTGCCTGGTGCTCGATGTGCGGATGCCCGGCCAGAGCGGTCTTGAATTCCAACAGCAAATGGCGAAACTGGGCATAAGGCTGCCGGTGATCTTCATTACCGGTCACGGCGATATCGCCATGTCGGTCAAGGCGATGAAAAACGGCGCCATCGAGTTCCTGACCAAACCGTTTCGGGATCAGGATCTGCTGGACGCTATTCAGCAAGGCATCGAAAACGACCGCGCGCAGCGACGGCAGGATCATCTGTCCTCTGGCCTGCGGGAGTTATGGCAGACGCTGACGCCGGGCGAGCGGGAGGTCATGGAGTTCGTTGTCCAGGGGCGTCTCAACAAACAGATTGCCGGGGATCTCGGTGTCAGCGAAATCACCGTCAAGGTTCGCCGCGCCCAGTTGATGCGCAAGCTCAATGCAAAATCCGTCGCCGATCTGGTGCGGATCTGGGATCGGCTCGCGGGGCCGGACTGAGCGGATAGCGCCGCGCACTCAAGATGCACGGCGCTATTATTAGCAATGACCAAAATCAGCGCAGGTTTACCAGCTTTGCCAGTTCGCGGGCGCGGTCCAGGCAGCGGGGCTGCTGGTCGAGGAAGCGTTCGGCGCCGATTTCCATGATCAGCATGGTGTCCGGCAGGAAGGTGAGTTCCGCAAAGATCTCGTCCCAGGCGATGTCGCCCCAGCCGAGCGGCAGATGCAAATCGCCGATGCCGAGCGCGGTTGCTTCCGCATTATGGAAGAATTCCTTCATCGTATAGGGCAGGCCAAAGCTGTCATGAACGTGGAGATGGCCGGTTACCGGTGCCATGGCGCGCAATTGTTCACGGAAATCCAGGCCCTTGAAGGTCGATTCGATATAGGCATGGGAGAAATCGATCAGCGCCACGACATGGTCATGGCCGATGGCCTTGACCGTTTCGGCCACCTGGCTCGGTGTCTGGCGATATTGGCCGGTCTCAGTGGTGAAGATGTTTTCAAGCGCGATGCGCACGCCATAGGACTTGGCGATATCGGCCATTTCCAACAGGGCCTCGCGCTCCATCTTGTCGAGATCCGCGCCGTCAACGCCGTCTGCCATCTGGGCTGCACCCGAATGGTGAACGAGGATACCGGCACCAAGGCGGTCGCACAATTCCAGCATGGCGCGAACCACGTTTTTTTGCAGGCGCAGATGCTCGCGGTCCATGAAATTGGAACTGATCTGGCCGTGCAGGGACAGTTTCTTGAAGCTGTATTGGCTGACAATATCAGCGACGCGCTGGGTGCGATCTTCGATAATACGGCCACCGGAGATGATTTCTTCGCCATAAATACCGATTTCGCAGGCAGTTGCGCCGGAATCGGCGATTTCACGCAGTGAGGCGTCCAGTGTCGTCAGATCGCCTTTGCCGGTGCGATTGCAAAAGCCGATGGCGGAAATGATGTCGGTCATGAAAGAACTCCAATGGTCTGTGTCGCTGAGGTCTGGTTATGGGGGGAAGGGCTGTTTGCCGCGCCCGTCATGGGAGAAAAATCGATCCGCTTCTGGCTCTCGCTGTCGAAGAAGTGCAATTGCTGCTGAGGCAGCAACAGCCCGATCGTATCGCCTGCCGCCACCTGCGCTTCTTCGGGAACGGCAATAGCAAAGGGCTGGCCAGCCAATTCGCAATGGACGACGCGGCCAACGCCCAGTTCTTCGACGAATTCGATCAGTGCCGGGACGCCCTGGCCGTGGCTGGCAAGCCGGCATTGTTCCGGGCGGATACCGACGATTACATCGCGGCCGCGCAAAGTATGGGCGACGACCGGATCGATTTCGACCGATGCACCACTGATGCGAATGGTGGAGGTTTCCACCTCGACGCGGGCGTCGAACAGGTTCATGGCCGGGGAGCCGATAAACGAGGCGACGAACGTGGTGGCCGGGCGATGATAGATGTCGAGCGGTCTGCCGACCTGCTCCACATGGCCACGGTTCATCACCACCAGCCGGTCGGCAAGCGTCATCGCTTCCACCTGGTCATGGGTCACGAACACCGAGGTGGCGGACAGGCGCTGGTGCAGTTTGCGGATTTCGGCGCGCATGGTCACGCGCAGCTTGGCATCGAGATTGGATAATGGTTCGTCGAACAGAAAGACCTTTGGCTCACGGATAATGGCGCGGGCCATGGCGACGCGCTGGCGCTGGCCACCGGAAAGGGCGGCAGGCCGACGATCGAGATAATCCTGCAAGCCGACGATTTTTGCGGTCTCGAGAATGCGCCGTTTCCGCTCGGCCTTGGCAACGCCCGCCACCTTCAGCGCATAGCCGATATTGCCGGCCACCGACATATGCGGGTAAAGCGCGTAATTCTGAAACACCATGGCGCAACCACGTTCGCGTGGCTCCAATGTGTTGACGACACGGCCATCGATGGCGATTTCGCCCGAGGTAATGTCTTCCAGTCCAGCGATCATTCGCAGCAGCGTGGACTTCCCGCAGCCGGAGGGACCGAGGATGACCACGAATTCACCTGAGGCAAACAGCAAGTCGATGCCATGCAGGGTTGGCGTCTTGCCGTAGCTTTTGCGCACCGCGCGGATGTCGATATCAGCCATTGTCTTTGAACCTTGTTGTTCTTGCAGGCGCTTTTCAGCGTCACTTTTCCGTGGAAACCAGACCGCGCACGAACCAGCGTTGCAGCACGGCAACCACGACCAGCGGCGGGGCCATGATCATCAGGGAGCCGGCGAGCGTGACATTCCAGTCCGGGATGCCGTTGTCGGACGGCAGCAGTGAGCGCAGCGACATCATCACCGTCTTGTAGTTCGGGTCAGTCACCATCAGCAGCGGCCAGAGATATTGGTTCCAGCCATAGACGAACATGATGGTGGTCAGCGCCAGCATGTTGGTGCGCGAGAGCGGCAGCAGCATTTCAAAGAAGAAGCGGATCGGCCCGGACCCGTCCATCCGTGCCGCCTCGGCCAATTCATTGGGCAGGGTCATGAAAAATTGCCGGTAGAGAAAGGTGCCGGTTGCCGTGGCGACCAGCGGCAGGGTCAGGCCTGCATAGGTGTTGAGCAGGTTCCATTCGATCTTGATGTCGATACCGAACAGCGCCGACAGGATGGATTTGACCGGCTGGAACAGGTCGGCTGCCACCGCATAGGTCGGCACGACCCGGACTTCGAGCGGCAGCATCAGGGTGATGAACACGCCCCAGAAAAACACATGTTTCAGCGGCGTGCGGAAAAACACGATGGCAAAGGCGGTCATGGCCGATAGCGCTACTTTTCCGAGCGTCACCAGGGCCGCCATGATCAGGCTGTTGGTCATCGCCGTGCCGAGATCGGCCCGCGTCCATGCCTGGCTGGCATTGGTCAGGAACTCGCCTTGCGGCAGGAAGCTGAAAGGAACGGCATTGACCTGCGGCATCGTCTGGCTGGCGCCAGCGATCACCACGATGAATGGTCCGATCAGCAGCAGGAGGCCCAGGACCATGATGAGATAGGTGAAGGCATTGGCAATCGGTGTGCGCTGGATCATTCCGGCCTCACTTGTAATGCACGCGCTTCTCGATGAAGCGGAACTGGATGAAGGTGCAGATCATGATCAGCCCGATCAGAATGATGCTCTGGGCCGATGCGCCGGAGTAGTTGAGACCCTTGAACGCCTCATCGACGATCCTGTAGACCATGACTTCGGTGCCATGGTTCGGCCCGCCGTTTGTCATGGAATGGACGATGCCGAATGTGTCGGCGCCGACGAAGCCTTCCGTCATCATGGTGACGAGCAGAAAAAACAGAGTTGGGGCAAGCAGCGGCACCTGCACATCGAAGGCGCGGCGCAAGGGACCGGCGCCGTCCATGGCAGCGGCCTCACTGAGGGCGCGTGGCACTGATTGCAAACCAGCCAGCAGGAAGATGAACGTATAGCCCGACCATTTCCAGATGAAGACGATGATAACAAGCGCCAGGGCGTGGCTGCCGTATTTGGCCGGGTTCCAGAGATCTGGAGAGAAGGAATTGACCATGGCCGCCAGCCCGCGATCGGGCGCCAGAATGAAGCGGAAGGCAATACCCGCCGCCGGTCCGGCAATGGCGAAGGGCAGGATGTAGAAGAACCGGAAGAAACCGGTGCCGGGCAATTGCCGGTCAACGGCAAGCGCCAGCACGAGCCCGATAAAGATGGCAAAGAACGGACCGACTGTGGCGAAGATCAAGCTGACAGTGACTGAATTCCAGTAGAATGGATCGGTCAGTGCTTCCTTGAAATTGGCAAAGCCGACGAATTCCGCAGCACCGCCAAACGGTGGTTCAAGGGTGAAGGCCCAGTTCACCACCGCAGCCACTGGCCAGTAGAAGAACAGGATGATCAGGATGATCTGCGGCAGCGCAAACAGGATAGGCAGCCACCAGTTCTTGAAAACGGCGCGTTGTTCCATGTCGTGACCAATATGCTGGAATGAAGGAGGAAGCCCGCCGATCCGGCAGGCTTCCGGGAGTAATGACCGCCGAGGCTTAGTTCAGCTTCTGACCGGCATAGGTCTTTTCAAAGCGGCGCAGGATGGCATTGCCGCGTTCGACCGTCTGGTCCAGCTGGGTCTGCACATCGGCATTCTGCATGAAGATCGCCTCAAACGAGGTCGTGACTTCCTTGCGGATCTGGGTGAAGCTGCCCAGGCGGATACCACGGCTGGTATCGGATGTCGGCGTATAGGTCAGGCTGGCAATGGCCAGTTCACGGCCCTTGTAAGGCGCCTTATCGTAGAAACCATTGGCTTTCATGGCGTCGAAGCCGGTCTTGGTGACGGGAATATAGCCAGTCACCGTCGACCACCATTGTACCATGTCCGGCTGGGCGAGGAAGTTAAGGAAGGCAGCTGCCCCCTTGTATTCCGCTTCCGGACGACCGGCGAGAACCCAGAGCGAAGCACCGCCGACCAGAGAATTCTGGCGCTCCGTACCCTTCCAGACGGGCAGCATGGCGACATCCCATTTGACGTCAGCCGGCAGTGTCTTGCCGACGGTGCCGTGGTCAGCAATCGACGACTGGATCATCTGGCAAGTCTGCGAGGTGAAGGCCGGAACGACATCCATGCCGAGCTGCTTGGTCTTCACCACGAACAGCTTCTCATCCTGCATCTTCTTGAAGAATTTTACATGATCCACGAATTTGGTCTTGTTGAACACCAGTTCGGCATCAAGACCCTGATAGCCATTGGCTTTTGTGGCGATTGGCTGGTTGTGGATGGCGGAAAACTGTTCCAGCATTGGCCATGGATCGAAATTGAAGCCCAGCGGGCACTCATAGCCAGCGGCCTTCAGCTTGCGGGCTGCTTCCTCGACATGTTCCCAGGTATCCGGCTTGAAGGTAATGCCAGCCTTCTCAAACGCGCTGACATTATAATAGAACATCGCGGTCGAGGAGTTGAACGGGAAGGACTGCAATTCGCCGCCAGCCGTGGCGTAGTAGTTTGCGATGCCGCCGAAATAGTTGTTCCAGTCGATCTTGTAGCCATTGTCGGCCATCAGCTTCTTGGCTGGAATAAAGGCCTTGGACAGCATCAGATCCAGCGTGCCGGCATCGTAGATCTGGGCAATGGCTGGCTGCTTCTTGGCGCGGTAGGCGGCAATGGTATTTTGCAGGGTGGTGTCGTAATCGTTCTGCGAGGTGCAGACGATTTCGAAATTGGCCTGGCTGTCGTTGAACTTGCGGCAGGCGTCCTGGACGCGCTCGCCAAGGTCGCCGCTCAGGCCATGCCAGAACTCGAACTTGACCTTTTCGGCCATAGCCGGTGCTGCCCCCAGCGTCGTGGCGGCCAAAAGGCCAGCCAACAAGGTTTTCAAAGCGTAGATTTTCATCGCAAATGCCTCGTTTTCAGGAAAACAATTCCGCTTTACCCCCGGAAATTGAGGGGGTTCTAACGGGCATTTATGATGGCTCGACTACGCTTCCATGACGCTTGCGTGAAGATTTTTCGTCTGATCGGTGACAGGCTAATACAAAGAGTCATTGAAAATCACTCTTTGTATTCCACTTTTGAATATCTCAAGTCTCTAATGCATTTGAGATATTCAAAACCCCTTCAAGTCGAGGATGCGTCAGCATCTTCGAGACTTGGTATAATCGACAGCACCGCGCTTTCCTTAGAGCGCGGTGCTGTTTATCGGTTCATGCCGCCGGTTGCTGTTTTGCCCTGGCGACAATCTGGGTGGGGCTGACGAATTGCAGGGCGATGACCAGCCAGAACAGGGTGGTGACCATATAGACCACGGCCATGGCATCGATGGATTGCGATGCGCGAACCCCGGACGCGAAGACCGCATAGTAGAGCGACACGACCAGCGTTTGCGTCGTCGGCCCGGCAATCAGGAAGGTCAGCTCGAACATGGCGATAGTGCGCACCAGCACCAGCAGCAGGGCCGCTAACATGCCCGGCAGCAGCAGCGGTAGCAGGATGCGGGTGAACAGGCTCCAGGTGCCAGCGCCGAAGACCTTGGCCGCAGCCTCGATGCGCGGATCGATCTGCTCGATGAAGGGGATCATGACAAGGATGACGAAGGGCAGCGACGGCACGAGATTGATCAGCACGACGCCCCAGAAAGTGCCGCCAAGGCCGACCTGATAGAGAACCGTGGCCAGCGGAATGCCATAGGTGAGCGGCGGTACCAGAAGCGGCAGCAGGAAGGTGAGGATGACAAGCTTTTTGCCGGGAAAATCCCGCCGGGCCAGCGCATAGGCGGTGACCACCCCGAGCAGGCCTGAAATAATCACCACGGTGAAGGTGATCTGGAAGGTGACGGCGACGACGCTGGACAGCTGAAACTCGCTCCAGGCGTCGGAATACCAGCGGGTGGTCCAGCCGGTCGGCAGCCATGTACCCAGCCAGCGCCGGGCAAAGGAATTGACCACGACGGAGGCAATCACCGCCACGAGATTGAGGATGAACAACCCGGCGAGCGCCCAGACTGCCATACGCCAGAGTTTTGAGCCGATGCCCTGATCGCGGATCATGATCTAGCCTTTCGTTCCGGCGACGGGGCCGCGATAGAAGAGGGAGCGCAAGGCCAGGATGGCCGCGACGATTGCCAGCTCGATAACGCCCATGATGATGGCGATGGCCGAGCCCAGCGAGTGATTATATTGCTCGAAGGCGGCCTGATAGGCAGCAATCGAGATCACTCGCGTCGGCCCGGCGGGTGCACCGAGCAACACAGCCGAGGGAAAGACCGCAAACGCCTGCACGAAGGACAGGCAGAAGGTGACGGCAAGGCCCGGCACCAGCAGCGGCAGAAACACGTTCATGAAGCGCTTGCGGGCATTGGCCCCCAATGTCGCCGCTGCCTGTTCAATGGCAGGATCGATGCCGGTGACGTAGGACAGCGTCAGCAGGAAGGCGAAAGGAAAGCCCGAAATCAGCAGCGACGCAAACACGCCCCAGTAATTGTTGGTGAGCTTGACCGGCGTATCGAGAATGCCGATCAGGATCAGGCTGCGGTTGAACCAGCCCTGGGGCCCGAGAAAGGTCAAAAGACCGTCCGCAATGAACACGGTGCCGAGCGTGACCGGCAGCACGAGAATGGTGGTCAGAAAACGCTGGCGGGTCATCAGCCGCACCCGGAAGGCAATCGGCAAGGCAAGCGCCAGATTGACCACGGTGACCGGCAGCGCCAGCCAAAGCGTGGCGGAAATGGTCTTGTATTGAAACGGATCGGTGAAGAAGGTGACGTAATTGGTGTACCAGGCGCCCTCTGCTGGTGTCAGTGAGTCAACGACGCCATACATGAACGGATAGATGAACAGCGCGAGGATGACCAGCAGGCCCGGCAATACCAGCAGCGTCGTGCCGTCTATTCCCCTGGCTGCAAGCGAGACACGAAGGGAAGACTGGCTCATGCATCACCTTTGAAGATCAGCGCGCGGCCTTCTGCCGGACGAACGCTGGTGGCGGTGCCGCGTGGTAGCAATATATCCGAGCGAAAATGAACCTCTGCGCCGTCGCTGGCTGCTGCGGCACCAAAATAGGCTCTACCGCGATATTCCATGGATTTGACCGTCACCGGAATGCCGCTGCCATCCTGGACGGCGATCATATCCTCCGGCCTGACGCTGAGCACAGCCGCATCGCCGACGCGAAGGGGTTGGCGCAGCGCGCCGGTAATGGTTGCGCCTGCTGCATCAATCTGGGCCTCGTCGCCGGAAACCGCTGTGATACGCCCGGCAATCCGGGTGCGAAACCCCATGAAATCGGCGACGTCGACATGGTTCGGGCGCATGTAAAGATCTTCCGGCGTGCCGATCTGGCGGATATGGCCCTGGCTCATCACCACGATCCGATCTGCCATCGACAGCGCTTCGTCCTGATCATGGGTGACATAGATGGTTGTCGAGCCGATCTGGTCGTGAATGGCGCGGATATCGGCGCGCATTTCCAGTCGCAGCTTGGCATCCAGGTTGGAAAGCGGCTCATCCATCAACACGACCGGCGGGCGGATGACGATGGCGCGGGCAATGGCGACACGCTGCTGCTGGCCGCCGGAGAGTTGTCCCGGCAATTTATCCGCCTGCGAACCGAGCCGTACCAGCTCAAGCGCCGCTTCGATGCGACGGTTGACTTCAGTGCCTTTGATACCCTGCATGGAGAGGCCGAAGCCGACATTGCGCCGTACGGTCATGTGGGGAAACAGGGCATAGCTTTGGAAGACCATGCCGAAGCCGCGCTTTTCCGGCTCCAACTGATCGATGCGCTGGCCGCCGACCCGGATCTCGCCACCCGTCAGCGGCAAAAGCCCGGCGATACAATTCAGCGCCGTGGATTTTCCGCAGCCGGAAGGGCCGAGCAGTGCGATGAACTCGCCCGGCTCGATGGCGAGATCAATACCGTCGAGCGCTTTATAGGCGCCGAAAGCACGGCGAAGGCCGATAAGCTCAAGCTTCGCCCCTTGTTTGGGCTGGGTAGCCTGCGTCGATAAGGGGGCTGGCGCGACCACGTTATTCTCCTGTCTGCGGAAAAATCATAGGCAAGCTATCCCGGACCCGGAGATCCGAGGGGAAAATACTGGGAAGACCGCGTATAGGCCCCGCCGCGCCAAGGCTCTGCGGGGCAAAGGCTCAGCCCTTGGCGGCGCCGATCTTTTCGTCCCAGATGCGGAAGGCATCGACGATCTTCGATGGGTCGAGCGGCACTTCCAGCGGGTTATTGGCGATCCAGCCGTCATATTCCTTGCGGCCAAATTCGGCGATGGCGTCCTGGCTCTTCTGGGGCGCCATGGAAATCGTCACGTCCTTGACCGCCGGGCCGGGATAGAAATAGCCGTCGTCAAAGGCAATCGCCTGTTGCTGCGGCTGAAGAATGAAGTTGATCACATCCAGCAGAACCGCGAGCTTTTCTTCCGAAACCCCCTTCGGAATGACGGCGTAATGGGCATCGGTGACCCAATGGAAGCCCTTGAGAGTTGCCACCTTGGCCTCTTCCGGCACGATGCCGAGCACGCGCGGGTTGATATCCCAGCCGGTGGTGGTGACGACAATGTCGCGGGTACCTTCGCCAAGCTCTTTCATCACCTGCGTGGTGCCGGTGCCGTAATATTCGACGTTTTCGCCGATTGCCTTCAGGTAATCCCAGGTCTTAGCCCAGCCATTGACGGGATCTTTGGGGTCCTTATCACCAAGCAGGTAAGGAAGACCCATCAGGAATGTCCGGCCCGGACCGGAATTGGCAGGGCGCGCATACATGAAGCGCTTTGGATTGGCCTTGGTCCAGGCCAGCAGTTCCTCGGCAGTGCCCGGCACCTGCTTGACCCTGTCAGGCATATATTCGATCAACGGCCCGGATGGATAATAGGTGACGACGACGCCCTGGTTCTGGGCCAGCGCCTGCATCTTGAAGGCCTGCGGCAGCAGGATTTTCTCCAGATCGGGCAGGTCTGCCTTATGGGCTGACAAATCCACCCAAAGCCCTTGAGAAAGACCAGCGGCCAGCGCATCGGTGCCGGTCAGAACCAGATCGATATCGACCTTGCCCGCGGCCTGCTGCGCCTTGAGTTTTGACGGCAGTTCCGGGGCGGGTGCCTTTGTGAAGGCAAAACGCGACACCCATTGCGGCTTTGCCGCGGCATATTTCTCGAACATGCCCTGGGTCAGCGCCAGATTGCCGGCCACGTCAGCGACGGTGATGGTGACAGGACTAGCCGGTTGTTTGGGGGCAGCCATGCCAAGACGCGGTAACAGGCCGAGCCCGGCCACACCAGCGGCCGTGCCCATGAATGTTCTTCTATTGATCGTCACCAACATATCCTCCCAGATTTCCACCCTCGGAAAGGGCTCCCGAAGATAGTGATATGTTAGTATGCGACTTGATGTCAACGTATAGATGCAGGCATATTACCGTAACGATATATATCCTGCGTTTCGGAACTGCCTTGAATGAAGGCGATAGTCGTAGCCCTATAAGCCCGAGGAGCCGTAAGAACGGCTCCTCGTCTCAGGCAATCTGGTCAGCGGCAATCGCTGTTTCAACCTGCTGTCTGTATTGCAGGATGGCTGCGGCGTGCATTCCGGTCCAGCCCTGGAGCAGCGAACCGCGCCCGAAGGGCGGTGAGAAATATTCGACTGAGCCGATCCAGCCATTTTCAAGACTTGTCTGCCACCAGCGCAGCATTGGATAATCCCAGCCGTCCATTCTGTATTTCAACCGCTGCTCGGCATAGAGGCCGGAAAGATAAGGCCAGTCGGAGCCATTGTGATAGCGATAGGCAAAGGCGGACTTGGCACGGGTATCGGCAGGTCGCTTGAAAGGCGGCCAGGCGCACATCACGCCCCAGTCGCCATAGGGCTGGCGGGCATTGTTGCGGGTTTCCAGCAGGGCCGCGACATGGCCAAGAACGGTCTTGGCGCGGTCATCCGACACGGCATCGAACCGCAGGAGTGTCAGGCTGTCGAGTGTCAGGTGATCCTCGACGAAATCGCTTTTCAGGCCGTAATCGGCATACCAGCCATGGGGGGTGAGAAGCGCTTCATCCAGCGATGCGCGGGCGGTGATAGCCGTCTGCTTTGCCTCTTTGGTCAGAGCCTCGTCCTGATCGACGCCGAATTCTGCGATTGCATCCAGCGCGCCGATCCAGAGTCCGAGATCATAGGCGACATAGCCATGGCGATAAACGTTGTCGGCCCAGTCACGGTCGTGCCGGGGCTTGATGGGCAAGCCGTTTCCGGCTGTGTCGAAGCCTTGATAGCGGCGGAAAATCGCTTCGATGGTTTTCCAGTGGCGGCTAAGGACGGTTTTGTCGCCGGTGGTGCGGATATAATCGCCAATCGTCAGGATGAAGAACAGCGGACTGCCGAAATGATCGCTCCACCAATCGGTGCGCCGCAGATGCTCCATCTTGTAGTCATCTGAGGTGGTGCGGAATTTCTCCCACTCCTCGCCCTGTTTCGGACCGGTCAGAATGACGCCGCTCGGGCTTTCGCCATCGGGCTGGATACCGGTCGCCAGCAGGTCGATCTGACCACGCACTGCCTCCGGCTCCAGATGCAGCAGGGCCTGCAAGGTCCAGTAGCCGTCACGGTAATAGGTGCGGGTCGGGGCGCTATAGGCCTGGCCTGCGGCAAGCCCCAGAAAGGAACCGTCTTCGGCGCGGCGAATGCTGGATAGCGAGGCATGCGCGCTTTGAATTGCCATGCTGCGCATCAGCGGTGGCGCTTGGGGCAGCAGATCGCAGCGCGTCACATGAGCCTTGCTCTCTGCGATGATCGTCTCGACGGGCAGGGCCATGCCCCGTTCGGCTTCCGCGTCGCTGGCACCTGCGGCAATGACAATCACGCCGTCGCCTTTGTCTTCGACAATGGCCACGCCCCATGGTGTACGGATGATCCGCCTTGCGCCGCTGCGCGTCACTTTTTCCGGCTTGGTCAGGGTGCCCCACCAGGCGCAGCGACGGGCCGGGCGTGTGGATTTCAATTGGCTGCCAGTCAGCACCAGGACCGGGGCGGATTGGGCGACATAGAGGCCATGGTCTTTGCCGGTCATCTGGTTCGGGGCAAAGACGAACGGGCCGCTCCAAGGGTGAAGGGCGATGTTTGCGATCCGGCCGCAGCCCCAGAGCGACAGTTCAAGCCGTCCTTCCGGCAGGAAATCACCTTGCAGGCGGGGCGCCATGAACGCCAATTGCAAGGGCAAGTCGCTTTCCACCAATCCGTCCGGCCGCGCAGTTGCCTTGGCTTTTTCCATGTCTCTCCCCTGTCAGGCTATAGGTTTTTCGTATCGGATTTTTCCGGATGCGGGACGCGATTTTTCAAGGCCAGTGCCACGGCACCAATCATCCCCGCCTGCACCCCAAGCCTGCTTTGTTTCAGTGGGCTTTCAAAAGGCAGCAAGGGTTCCAGATGGGTCTGCAGAAGGGTGAAGAATTCTGGCTGTGAGCCGATGCCGCCGCCAATTACCGTGACTGCCGGGTCCAGCAGCGCATGTATGGCGGCGATACCGATCGATGCCTGTTTTGCGACGCTATCGATGGCAAGCCGGGCCTGTTCACTGCCTGATCTGGCCAGCGAAAACAGATCGGCAACAGTCTCGCCGTCTGTTGTAAACCTTTGCCGGATGCCGTTCGTGCCGACACCATCTTCGTAAAGTCCGTTTTCCGAAAAGGGTGCGGTATCATGCGGCGCCGCGCCGACAGGCAGGTAGGCAATTTCGCCAGCTCGTCCAGCCGCCCCGCGCCATGGTTCTCCGTCCAGCACGATACCCATGCCAACGCCGGTTCCGAACGAAACGAACACCAGTGAGCCAAGCCCTTGACCGGCGCCAACCCATGCTTCGCCATAGGCGGCGAGATTGACATCATTTTCCACCGTCACCGGGCAAGAGACGAAGCGCGACATCAGGTCCGCGAGGGGCCGGTCAACCGGCAGAGCCAGGTTGGGAGAAAGAGACGAAAGGCCGGTTTGAGGATCGACGGCGCTCGGAACGCCGATCACCACATTGTCCAGCTCGTGCGCCAAGGCGCCCACATCCGAAAGGAGGGCGGTAATCAACCTTGCCATTTGCGCGAGAACGGGTGCATCCTCACCGTGCAGCGTGGCCTCTTCACGTGTGGCAACAATCTGCTCCTGGCTGCGGGCAATGCCGGCTAGGATTTTTGTGCCACCAAGGTCGATGCCAATCACCCAGCCACTGCCGGGGCCACGACCAGAGATCCGCGCACGTCCCGGCGCATCTCCCCGAGGGCTTGCGGTTGTTAGCAAATGCTTCGCCGAGCTGGGCACAATTGCATTTCCTGTTTTGTTCGGTGTGTTGACGAACTATTATGGACTGGTATTTGCCCTGTCAAGTCAATCTCGCCGAGAGGCAGGACATTGCGGAATTGCCGGTCAAGGAGCGGCAAACCTTAGGCCCAACCCCTGTAATCGTCCTGTCTGGTGGGCTTTTATCCCCCTCCACGAATTCGCTTGACACTCACCGACAAATCCTATTTCGTTCGTCATGTCAACGAACCAATTAAGAAGTTTCAGGGCATTCTCGATCCGGTTTTGTCTGGTGGAGGTGGCCAGACAAGACGATGACATGCTGCATGATTGCATCGGTTTTTGGGGAGGCCGGGCAGCAGATCATGCAGGGACAATAAGTTGCTACAGCGATTTTGTGGATGTGGTGGCCGCACGGCGCTGTATTTCCCATCATCCGCCGTCTCGCCTGCAAGGGAACAGCAAGGTGAAACCGGCCCGCGCAATTGCGTGAACCAAAGCTTGAGTTCACCGGTGGCCATCAGGAGGAAAATTCGATGCAGAAAAGCGTTTTGAAATGGGTTGGCGGTGGGTTTGGCGTCATGCTGTCGCTGACCAATGCCTATGCGTTCGGCGAGGCGCCGATGCTGAAGAGCCAGGTCGATGCGGGCAAGCTCCCGCCGGTCGAACAGCGCCTTCCCAAGAAGCCCGCCATCATTCCTGTTTATAACGAGATCGGCACCTATGGCGGCACGCTCCGGCGTGCCTATAGCGGCATCGGTGACCGCATGGGCTCCACCAAGCTGATCGAAGAGCGCGCCTTGAAGTTACAGCAATCGTCCGACGGCAAGGTCGATCTTGTGCAGCGTTTTGTCGAAAGCTGGTCGGCCAATGCCGATTCAACCGAATTTACCTTCACGCTGCTCGATGGCATGAAATGGTCCGATGGAGTGCCGGTTACGACGGAAGATGTGAAATTCTGGTATGAGGATCTGTTCCTCAATGCCGATCTCAATCCCAGCCCTCCCGGCTTCCTGTTTTCAGGCGGCAAGCCGATGAAGCTCGACATTGTCGATGCGCATACGTTCAAAGTCAGCTTCGCCCAGCCTTACGCGCTGTTTCCCTATGTTCTGGCGGTTCAATCGACGGGATGGCCGGGTCTCGACAAGCCGAGCTTTATCCAGCCAGCCCATTACCTGAAGAAATTCCTGCCGAAATACAGCACACCGGAAGAGCTGGACGCCATCGTCAAGGCCAAGGGCGTTCCCAACTGGCGGGCGCTCTGGGATCTGAAGGGCGTGATCCAGGCCTGGTGGTTGAACCCGGATCTGCCTGTCGTCACCGCCTGGAAGGTCGTGACGCCGCCACCGGCCAGCACCATCGTTTTCGAGCGTAATCCCTATTACTGGGCAACCGACAAGGCTGGCAACCAGCTTCCCTATATCGACCGGATCGAGGCAAAACTTTTCCAGGACCATCAGGCGGTCAACCTGATGATCGTTCAGGGACAGATCGACTTCCAGTCGCGTTTCGTCGAGGCGCGCGATTATCCGCTGCTGAAGGAAAACGAGCAGGCAGGCAATTACACCGTTCATCCTTGGAAGAGCGGCGAAAACCTGGCGATCATCCCCAATATCAACGATACCAATGAGGTGAAGCGCAAGCTGTTCGACGATATTCGCTTTCGCGAAGCGTTGAGCATTTCCATCGACCGCGAAGCCATTAATGAGACCGTGTTTTCCGGGCTGGCCATACCAAGAGCCGCCGCACCGGCCAAGGGATCACCCTATTACGACCCCGAATTTGAGACCAAGTGGACCGGTCTCGATATTGATCGCGCCAATATGCTGTTGGACGAGATCGGCCTGAAAAAGGGTGCCGACGGGTTCCGCACCGGGCCGGATGGCAAGCGCCTCAGCCTGGTGATCGAGACGATTGACGAGAATATTCCGCCTGAGATGGTGGAGGTGATCCGTCAGGGCTGGCAGCAGATCGGCATTGAAGGGCTGATCCGTTCGGTTGATGAAACCGCCAGCCTTCAGCATATCAAATCCGGCAATTTCGATATCATCACCGCCTATGCCGACCGTTTGCTGATGCCTCAGGCCGATCCGACCCTGCTGCTTGGCCGGGAATCCTACGCCAACGCCTATTTCGAATGGTATAATTCCGCTGGCAAGAGCGGCACGGAGCCGCCGAAGGATCACCCGATCCGCAAGCTGTTTGACGCCTGGACCGCCGCGTCAAGCTCCAAGACCGTGGATGAAGCCAACCGGCATATGAAGGACATGATCAATGTCATGAAGGACAATGTCTGGATGATCGGTCTTGTCGGCGAATCTGTCACGCCCTTCGTTGTCAACAACAAGATCGGCAATTTCCCCGATGTGATGACCAACGAAGAAGCCCTGCGCAATGAAGGCAATGCCATTCCGGCGCAGCTGTTCTTCAAGAAATGATCGGTCACGGCGGCCTTGCATCTTTGCAGGCCGCCGCAAATTTCCGGATGGGCGAAGACGCGACCGAACAATGCAATATCAGGGCGTGACGATGCTTATGCATCCTTGAATGCAGGGCGGTGCAGACATCTCAAATCCATCAGCGATTTGAGATGTCTGCAGAAGAAACTCGAAGGGTCATTTTCAATGACGCTTCGTCGGAATGGTCGGGAGAAAGTGATGACATCCTATATCTTTAACCGGTTTGCCTGGGCCATTCCCATGCTGTTTCTGGTTTCCATCGCTGCCTTCACGGTCATCCAGCTGCCTCCAGGCGATTACGCCACGGCCCTTGTCGCGGAAATGCGGGCGAATGGCGACACCCCGCCTGAGGGTACCGAGGAACGGTTGCGCCATCAGCTTGGCCTGGACCGTCCGATGTATGAGCAATATTCGCAGTGGATCGGCAATATCGTTCTGCACGGCGACTTCGGCACCTCCTTGACCTACAACCAGCCGGTCTCCAACCTGATCTGGGGCCGGTTGGCGTTGACGCTGGCAATCTCCTTTTCATCGCTGTTGCTTACCTGGGTGATTGCCATCCCGATTGGTGTCTATGCAGCAGCGCGCCAATATTCGTTTCTCGACTATTTCTTTACCGTTTTCGGGTTTCTCGGTCGTGGGTTCCCGGAGTTCCTCTCGGCCCTGATCCTGATGTGGCTGGCCTATTCCTGGATGGGCATGAATGTCGGCGGGTTGTTGTCGCCACAGATGCAGGATGCGCCCTGGAGCATCGCCAAGGTCGCCGACCTGCTCGGCCATTTGTGGATCCCGTTGCTGGTGCTCTCAACCAGCGGTGCGGCTGGCCTGATCCGCATCGTGCGCGCCAATATGCTGGACGAGCTGAACAAGCCCTATGTCGAAACCGCGATGGCGCAAGGCCTGACGGAATGGAGCGTCATCTGGCGTTATCCGGTGCGGGTGGCGCTCAACCCGTTTATTTCCACCATTGGCTGGGCGCTACCGGCGCTGATTTCCGGCGATGTTATCACATCCGTGGTCTTGAACCTGCCGACCACCGGACCGCTGCTGCTGCGTGCGCTGCAAAGCCAGGACATGTATCTGTCGGGTAGCTTCATCCTCATTCTCGGCGTCTTCACCATCCTCGGCACCATCGTGTCCGATATCCTGCTGGCGGTCTCCGATCCGCGCATCCGCTACCGATAGGAGCAGACCATGACCGATGTAACGCTCAACGACATGGATGAGGCCCGGCCCGAGGCGGGGCGGGCGGAAAAGCTCTATCAGGCCAGCCCCCGGCAATTGATGTGGTGGCGGTTCAAGCGCCACAAGGTGGCGATGGTTTCGGGGATGATCCTCATCCTGGCCTATCTGGTCACCGGACTTGCCGAATTCACCGCGCCCTATGATGCATTCCAGGGCAATGCCCGTACGACATTGCTGCCGCCCCAGGCACTGCATCTGTTTGACGAGGAGGGAAATTTCCACGGTCCCTTCGTCTATGCGACGACCCGCACCCGCGATCCCGTAACCTTGAGGCCGATGTACAAGCCGGATACGTCGAAGATCGTGCCGATCCGGTTTTTCGTTCAGGGACAGACCTATCGATTCTGGGGCCTTATCGAGGGGAACCTGCGTCTGTTCGGTGCTGCCGGGCAGGACAAGATCAACCTGCTCGGCACCGATACGCTGGGACGCGATGTGCTGTCGCGGTTGATCTATGGCGGGCGTATCTCGCTATCGGTCGGGTTGATCGGCGTTGCCGTCAGTTTCGTTCTCGGCCTGACATTGGGGTCGATTTCCGGTTATTTCGGCGGGATCACCGACAATATCGTCCAGCGGGGCATGGAATTCCTGCGCTGCATTCCCACCATCCCGCTGTGGATGGGGCTTGCCGCCGCCCTGCCGATCACCTGGGACCCGCTGTTTGTCTATTTCCTCGTGACGTTGCTGTTGTCGCTGATTGGCTGGACCTATGTGGCCCGCACCGTTCGGGGCCGTTTCCTGTCGGTGAAGAACGAGGATTTCGTGCTGGCCGCCCGGTTTTGCGGCACGTCGGAATCTCGGATTATCACCCGGCACATGCTGCCTTCGATGACCAGCTATATCATCGCCGCGCTGACCTTGTCGGTGCCGGATATGATCCTTGGGGAGACGGCGTTGAGCTTTCTCGGGCTTGGCCTGCGTCCGCCGGTGGTGAGTTGGGGCGTGCTGCTGCAAGAGGCGCAAAACCTGCGGACAATCTCGCAGGCGCCCTGGCTGCTGGCACCGGGGGCGGCCATCGTCATCGTCGTCCTTGCCTTCAATTTTCTCGGCGATGGCCTGCGCGATGCAGCCGATCCCTATAGCAAATGAGTGACGTCATGCCCGAAGAGAGCGTAAAGCCTGTCATCGAGATCGATAATCTCAAGGTTCACTTTCAAGTTCGAGAAGGCGTGGTCAGGGCAGTCGATGGCGTCAGCCTGAAACTCATGCCGGGCGAAGTGCTTGGCATCGTCGGGGAAAGCGGCTCCGGAAAATCGATTACGGTGCGGGCAATCATGCAATTGCTGCCCAAGGTTGGCAAGATTTCCGATGGCCAGATCCTGTTCAATGGCGTTCCCGGCAAGACCACCGACATCGCCAAGCTGGATCGCAATGGCCGCGACATGCGCGCCCTGCGCGGTGGCCGGATCGGCATGATCTTTCAGGAGCCGATGACGGCTCTATCGCCGGTACACACCATTGGCCATCAGGTGATGACGCCGATCCTGGTGCACAGCCAGGGCAGCAAGGCGGATGCTGACAAACGGGCGCGAGAAGTGCTCGACATGGTCCGGCTGCCGCGTATCGATGAGATGATGCGCAGCTATCCGCACCAGCTATCGGGTGGCATGCGTCAACGCGCCATGATCGCCATCGCGCTCGCCTGCCGACCGCAGGTGTTGATTGCCGACGAGCCGACGACGGCGCTGGACGTGACCACCGAGGCGCAGATCCTTGATTTGCTGAAGGAGTTGAGGGCCGAGCTTGGCATGTCGATCATCTTCATCACCCATAATTTTGGGGTGGTCGCCGATATCGCCGACCGGGTTTCGGTGATGTATCTCGGCAATGTCGTGGAGACCGGCCGGACCGAGGATATTTTCTACGATCCGAAACACCCCTATACACGGGCATTGCTCAATTCCATCCCAAGGCTTGGGGCGGCAAAACAGCACCGGCTGAACACCATTCCTGGCATGATCCCCGATCCCTTCAACCTGCCTGACGGTTGCGTGTTTCACCCCAGATGCGAGCTTGCCAGAGACGGTGACTGTCGGCGGATTTACCCACCCGTCACCCGGATTGACGACGAGCGCATTGCCCGTTGTCATGTTGTCGCGGAAGCGATGGAAACAGGGAGTGCCGCCCAATGACGGACCTATCCATGGCGCCTGAGCTCCTGATGGATGTCGCCGATCTGAAGAAACATTTCCCCATCCATTCCGGCTTTCTCGGACGCCAGACCGGCGCCGTGCGTGCGGTGGAGAATGTCAGTTTTCAATTGCGCAAAGGGGAGACCCTGGGGCTGGTCGGTGAAAGCGGTTCGGGAAAATCCACCGTCGCCCGGCTGCTGCTGCGGGCTTTTCCGGTCACCGAAGGACGGGTGACATTCCGACGCCGCAATGGTTCGCTGATCGACATTGCCAAGGCGGGCAATGCCGAGATGCGCGAATTACGCGATGAAGTCCAGATGATCTTTCAGGACCCGTATTCGTCGCTCAATCCGCGCCTGCGGCTGCTGGAGATTATCGGCGAGCCGCTGATCAACAAGAAGGTAGCGAGGTCCGAAATCGAGGACCGGGTGGCGGACCTGCTGAAGCTCGTTGGCCTTCGCCCCGAATTCATGAGCCGTTATCCACATGCCTTTTCCGGCGGCCAGCGCCAGCGCATCGGCATCGCCCGGGCGCTTGCCGTCAACCCCAGCTTCATCGCCGCCGACGAAGCGGTTTCGGCGCTGGATGTTTCGGTCGCGGCCCAGGTCGTCAACCTGATGCAGGACTTGCAGGAACAGTTCGGCCTGACCTATCTGTTCATCACCCATGATCTGTCGATGGTCGAGCATATCGCCAACCGCGTCGGGGTGATGTATCTGGGCAGGCTGGTGGAAATTGCCGATACGGCAAGTCTGTTCGACAAGCCGCGCCATCCCTATACCGAGGCCCTGCTGTCGTCTGTGCCGCAGCCAGATCCCCGCGCCAACGCCGCCAAGAAGCGGATCATCCTCAAGGGCGAAATCCCCAATGCCGCCAAGCCGCCGTCGGGCTGCGTCTTTCATCCCCGCTGTCCTTATGCCACCGATATCTGCCGTCAGGTGGAGCCGCAGCTGGAAGCGTTAGCTGGCAGCGACAATGCCGTGCGCTGTCATCGCGCAGCGGAACTGGATCTGGCGGGCGTTCGCTGAAATTGCTCCGAAACAGGATGACCTGGCGCTGGTAAGGACGGCGGGTCATTTCTTGTTTTATCGACACTGACCCAG
Source organism: Agrobacterium vitis (assembly GCF_037039395.1). Classification (NCBI taxonomy): domain Bacteria; kingdom Pseudomonadati; phylum Pseudomonadota; class Alphaproteobacteria; order Hyphomicrobiales; family Rhizobiaceae; genus Gillisella; species Gillisella vitis. The sequence goes on from NZ_CP146244.1 coordinate 807,332, forward strand.
GTCCTTGCGCAAATGTGACTCGATTTGCGGCGCAAACTGTGCAGTAGAATGCGCGACTGGCGTGGCGCTGGCGTTTGGACGTTTCGGTGCCAGGCAAAGCATATGTGAGAGTATCGGCATTGCGGATTCTGGTTGTCGAAGACGATGTGATTCTGGGTTCTTCCCTGAAGAAGGCCTTTGAGAAACACGCCTATGGCGTGGACCTGATGCGTGATGGCGAATCCGGGCTGCTTGCCATTCAGGATAATGACTATGCCGTTGTTATTCTGGATGTGAACCTGCCGAAAGCCAGTGGTTTCGAGGTGGTTCGAACCTTGCGCGCCAGCGGCAACAAGGTTCCGGTCCTGTTGTTGACGGCGCTTGACAGTGTCCGCTCGCGGGTAGAGGGGCTGGATGAAGGGGCCGACGATTACCTGGTCAAGCCGTTCGATCTGGACGAGCTTCTGGCGCGTGTGCGTGCGCTTGCCCGCCGGTATGAAGGGCGCACCGAAACGTTGATCCGTTGCGGCAATGTCGAGCTTGACCCTTCCGCGATGATTGCTCGCCAGAACGGCACGCCCCTGCATGTGGCCGGCAAGGAGTTTCACTTGCTCAAGCTGCTGATGGAGCGCGCCGGGCGTTATGTCACCAAAAGCGATATCGAATACGCTCTCTACGATATTTCGGCCATGGTGGAGAGCAATACGATAGAAGTGACGATCTACAGTCTGCGCAAAAAATTGGGCGCCGATTTCATCAAATCCATTAGAGGCGTCGGCTATATGGTCGAGCGGTGACACGTGACACTCAGTCAAAGACTGTTCCTGAGAATTCTGCCGACGCTGATCATAACAATTGCGCTTGTCGGCGCCTTTGCGTATCGAAGCGCCGATCGCGAGATCGAAAATATCTATGATGCGGAGTTGATCAACGACGCCAATACGCTTTGGGTCCTGCTCGACCATCCGCTCGCCAAGAATTCGGACAAGCCGATCGTCCAGATCCCCGATCTGGATTTCAACATGGACGACCAACTGTCCCTGAATGAGGACGCGGACGACTACGCCGATGCCCATGCCTTCCGGGCCTGGAAGAATGGCCGTCTGGTCATGGTCAGCAGCAATTCCTTTCCGGAATCGGTGCCGGAATTCAAACGCGGCTTTTCCGATTTCAACATCAACAACGAAGCCTGGCGGGTCTATTCTCTGCCGATCCCCAATTCCGAAGTCATTATCGAAGTGGCCGAGAAAATGGCGCTGCGCGACGGGCTGGTCGCCAATATCATTCTCAACCTGTCCTTTCCATTGATGATCCTGGTGCCGGCCATCGCCATTCTGGTCTGGTTCGTCATTCACAACGGCCTTAGCCATATCAGGGGGCTTGTCCGGCAGATCAGGTCGCGCACACCGGACGATCTCTCGGCAATTTCCACCGATGGTTTGCCGCACGACCTCATTCCACTGGTTGGCTCGCTCAATCAGTTCATGGAAAAGCTGCGCATATCCCTGACGCTCGAGCGCCGCTTTGCAGATCTCGCCGCCCATCAGTTGCGCACGCCGCAGGCTGGCATAAAATTACTGCTGCAATTGATCGAACGGTCCGATTCAGAAGACGAGCGACAGGCGTTGATGAAGGATTTGACCGCTAGCAATGAGCGGGCGATGCATCTCATCGAGCAGATGCTCAATCTGGCCCGTGTCAGCCACCAGCCTCTGAACCTGCAGGAGACCAATCTGTTCGATCTGGTTGCCAAGGCGCTGGCGGATTTCGGGCCAATCTTCAACGACAGACGTTTACAGGTCGAGCTTTCCGGCGACGAAGAGGCATTGGTTGCCACCGACAGCGCCTTGTTGCGGATGATGATCGATAACGTCGTCGATAACGCCATCAAATATTCGCCGGATGCCGGTACAATGCAGGTTATGATCATCGCCAAGGGAGCCAGCTGGTGCGTTTCAGTCAATGACAGCGGACCGGGCATTCCCGTTCAGCATCGCGATAAGGTTTTCCAGCAATTTTACCGGGTTCCGACAACCGAGCGCGAGGGCACCGGGCTTGGTCTTGCCATTGCCGCGGCAATTGCGACCCGCCTGTCGGTCGATATCGAATTGGGTGTGCCTGACTGGGGCTATGGCTTGCGCATGGACCTGCTTGTGCCGGCCGATACGCTCACGTCCGCCTGACCGGCAGATCACAGTCATAGGCTGTAAATAAATGATTATAAAACAAAATTTTTAATGCGAGGACGGCACGGCAAGGCCGGACGGTAAAAAAATCACCATTTAAGTTTCACTTCATTTTCGTCTAATCCAGCTTTCAGTTCGCGGTTCTAGGGTTGCTTCACAGATTGAAGGAACCCCCATGCAAGCTTTCTGCGATTTTGACGGTACGATATCGAAACAGGATGTGACCGACCTGGTGCTGGAGCGCTTTGCTCTGCCCGAGTGGACGGATCTGGAGGCGCAATGGGACGCGGGAGAGATCAATTCCGCTGAATGCATGCGGGCTCAGATCCGTCTGCTTCAGGCCTATCGGCATGAGATCGACCGGTTTCTCGGCGAGGTCGAAATCGACGCCGGCTTTCCCGAATTCCGCAGCTACTGCCTCCAGAACCATATCCGTCTGACCATCGTCAGCGATGGCGTCGACTATTTCATTCGCCGCGTTCTCAGTCACTACGGCATCACCGATATCGAGGTGATCGCCAACCGGATGCTGGAACCATCCTGCGGCAACCCGACGGTCTTCGACCTCGATCATCCCTTTGCCAGCACCGGTTGCGTCACCGGATCGGGTGTCTGCAAATGCAACGTCATCCGGGCTGGCGATGCGGATCACATCTATATCGGCGATGGCCGCTCGGATTTCTGCGTCTCCAGCCATGCTGCCAAACTGATCTTCGCCAAATCCAAACTGGCCGTTCATTGCCAGGAAAACCGGATACCCTTCATCGCCTACCGCGATTTCACCGATATCACAGCCGCACTCAAGACCTTGAAGACCAAGTCCCTGGCGATTGGGGCCGGTGCTGCTGTGACGACTGTTCCTGCATCAAAAATAGCTTAGGGAAAACAAGACTATGCGTGCAACGCTCAAGATTGCCGAACCACCTGTCGCCTCGCCTTCGGAAGACGAGCTGAGACAGCTTGAGAACCTCTATTGTTCTCACGGTGATACCGTCCACTATACGGATAAGCCGAAATTCTTCGAAGGCTGCGAAGGCTCCTTCGTCTACGACGCCAGCCAGACGCCGTTTCTCGACCTGCAAATGTGGTATTCCGCCGTCAATTTCGGCTATCGCAACGAACGGCTGAACAATGCGGCACATCGTCAGCTCGACCAGCTTCCGCAGGTGGCCTCCCAATATCTGCACCGGGAAAAAGTCGAACTGGCCGCGCTGATTGCCCGCGATGCGGAACAGAAATTCGGCCATAAGGGCCGCGTCCATTTCAATGTCGGCGGCTCCCAGGCTGTCGAGGATTCCCTGAAACTGGTGCGCAATTTCACCGGCGGCAAAAGCCTGATGTTCGCCTTTGAGGGCGGCTATCATGGCCGCACGCTCGGCGCGAGCGCGATCACCTCAAGCTATCGCTATCGCCGCCGGTATGGCCATTTTGGCGATCGCGCCCAGTTCATCGAATTTCCCTATCACTTCCGTGGACCGAAAGGCATGTCCAAGGAAGAATACGGGCAGATCTGCGTCGATAAATTCGCCCGGTTGTTCGAAAGCGAATATAACGGCGTCTGGGACCCCAAGGCCGGTAAATCCGAATATGCCGCTTTCTATGTAGAGCCGATCCAGGGCACCGGCGGCTATGTCATTCCGCCGATGAATTTCTTCACCGGTTTGAAGAAGGTGCTTGATGACCACGGCATCCTGATGGTCGTCGATGAGATCCAGATGGGCGTTTACCGCACTGGCAAGCTGTGGTCCATTGAGCATTTCGGTGTGTCGCCTGATGTTCTGGTGTTCGGCAAGGCCATTACCAATGGTCTCAATCCGCTGTCCGGCATCTGGGCGCGTGAGGAAATGATCAACCCGACGATCTTCCCGCCCGGCTCGACCCATTCGACCTTCGCTAGCAATCCGATGGGCACCGCCGTTGCACTGGAAACCATGAAAATGGTCGGCGAGGGTGATTTTGGCGCCAGCGTCATGGAAAAAGGCGCCCGCTTCCTCGATGGATTGAAGGTTCTCGAAAAGCGTCATGCTATCGTCGGTGATGTCGATGGTCTCGGCCTCGCCCTGCGGATGGAAATCTGCAAGGAAGACGGGTTTACCCCCGACAAGGCAACGCTCGACTGGATGTCCGACGAAGGCATGAAGGGCGATCTGGTTGTCGATGGCAAGACCTATGGTCTGGTGCTCGATGTCGGCGGCTACCATAAGAACGTCATCACGCTGGCTCCCAACCTGATGATCAGCAACAGCGAAATCGATCTGGCGCTCACCCTGCTCGATCAGCTGCTGACCCGCGCTGCACGGAGGTAGAGCCGTGCAACTCCTGCTTCTTCACCTCGATGACGCGCTGGAGTTGCAGCCCGAATTCATGCGCTCCTGCAAGATGGCAGGCGCGCATGAACTCAACGAACAGCAAAGCGGCAGGGCGGTGCGTCTCTGGGGTCGGCAAGCGGCGCTCGATACGCTCTGGCGCAAGCTAACGCAGGCGGGACGGCAGGGCTCTGCCGAACCGCGCCTCTGCTTCATGGGGTCGGGCGATTTCCACCATGTCACATCGCTGCTGATCGATCAGGCGTTGGAAAACCGCAGCGAGCGGGTGACCGTCATTCACATCGACAATCATCCCGACTGGGTGCATTTCGATGGCGGTATGCATTGCGGCTCCTGGGTCAACCGCACCCTTGCCAATCCGCAGGTCGATAAAGTTATCACCATCGGCGTCTGTAGCAATGATCTGGAGACGCCCGAGCGCAAAGGTGCAAATCTCGACCTGCTCGCCAGTGGGCGGCTTGAGCTTTATCCCTATATGCATCCGCCAAGCCGGGTGAAGGCCAGTTACGGTGCCGGGCAATCCTACCGGCAGCATGACCGCGATCTCTATTGGCAAACCATCGCCGAGATCGGCGAGATGAATTTCATCGATCGGCTGCTGGCGGGGATCGAGACGGAATGCGTCTACATCACCTTGGACAAGGATGTCCTGGTTCAGGGTGATGCGGTGACCAATTGGGACCAGGGCCGCATGCAGATGCCCTATGTCCTGTCGATCATCAGCGCCATCGGTGAGCGCTATCGGATTATCGGCGCCGATGTGACGGGGGATTATTCCCGTCCCGACTATAGCGGCACTCTCTGGACCCGGATGTTGAAAAAGGGCGAGATCCTGATCGATCAACCCCGCCATACATGCTCCGGGCCGCAGATCTGCACTATCAACAGCGCCGCAAACCTCGCGCTGTTGGATGTCTTCGGGGAGCAGATGCGATGAAGCAGGGGCTCGACCTGTCGATGCTGGCGCTGATCCTGTTCTGCATCCTGACGGAGACAGGCCGGGAGATCTGCTTCAAAAAAGGGGCGGCCACGGGCGATGCCAGGCAGATGGTCCTGCGGCCCGTCGTCTGGGCCGGGATCTGCTTCTGGCTCATCGAGCTCCTGGCCTGGAGCCGGGTACTGGCCAGCGTTTCGCTGTCCATCGCCTTTCCAATCATGGCGATGAGCTATGCCACCATCACGATTGCCGGTGCGGTGATCTTCAAGGAATCCATCAACCTTCGCCATGCCGTCGGGGTCGCGCTTGTGACTGCCGGTGTGGTCTGTGTCGGAGCAACAGGACTATGAAACTCTTTGCCTATTCGAAATGGGATAGCGTGTCTGTCGCAGCCGCAGCGCTGCATCTGGCCTTCAATATCTATTTGATCGCCGGGTTCGAGAGCCGGCCGCTGTGGCTCTCCTTCGTGCTGGCCTGCATTTATGCGCTGTCGATTTCCTGGAACATCAACAGCATTTCCCATAACTTCATTCACACGCCCTATTTCAAGCCGCGCTGGATGAACTATGCCTTCAGCCTGCTGGAATCGATCACCATCGGCTTTTCCCAGACCTATTATCACTGGGTCCATATGCGCCATCATTCCGGCAATAGCGACCGGCCGGATGAAAGCGGCAAGACCGTCGATCTGCTGTCAATCTATAAGCATGGCAAGAACGGCGAGCCGGAAAATGTGTTTTCCTATACGTTTTTGAGCTTCTTCCGGGACGATCTGGGTGAAATCCATCGGGCCATCGCTGCAAAGCGGCCGTTCGAAGCCAAGTGGGGCCGGATCGAACTGATCGCCTTCATTCTCGTCGCGCTGGCGGCCCTGGCCTATGACTGGAAGGCGACACTGTTTCTCGTGCCGTTCTATTATCTCGGCAATTGCCTGTCATCTCTCAATGGTTACTACGAGCACCTGCATGGCGATCCGGACGAGCCGATTGCCTGGGGCGTCAGCAGCTACAAGAGCTTCTATAACTGGCTGTGGTTCGGCAATGGCTATCACGCTGAACACCATTACCGGCCTAAAACCCATTGGACGCAATTGCCGCTGCTGCATGACCGTATCAGGGAAGAGCAGGAAAAGGCCGGTACTCACGTGATCAGCACCTGCCACGCGCTCGGCTTCATGGCCAAGGAAAACCTGGCCAAAGAGACCTTGTCAGGGGAGGGGACACGATGAGCACCGATGCGCTGTCCTTTTTTCAGGAAGGAAGCAATGGCAGCGGCATCCTTCTTGTCCATGGTCTGACCGGAGCGCCGGCAGAAATGCGATTGGTGGCCCGGCAATTGCACCGGCGCGGATATTCGGTCTATGCTCCGCTTCTGGCAGGCCACGGAACGGACGAAGCGGCCTTGCGCAAGACGCGCTGGCAGGATTGGCTTGAGAGCGTCGAGGAGGCCGGACAGGTTCTGGCCTCACGGGTCGATGCGGCCTTTGCCGCTGGCATTTGCGCTGGTGGAAAGCTGGCGCTGATGGCGGCGGACCGCCAGCCTTTGACCCTTCGTGCGGCGGCCATCTACTCGCCCTGCTTCCATTATGATGGCTGGGACATTCCCCGCCATTACAATTTCATGGCCCGCAATATTCGCTGGCTGGCGAAGATTCCGTTCCTGGATCGGTTGAGGTTTCACGAAACCCGCTCGCTCGGCATCAAGGACGACCGGCTGCGCAACAAGATTGCCGCCATGAATGGCGACGGCGTGCTGGAGAGCTTCCCCGGCAAGGGATTGGTGGAAATGGACAAGCTCGGGCGGGTGCTGAAAGCCCGGCTGCCTTCGATGCAGACGCCGACGCTGATCGTTCATTCGCTTGAGGACGATGTCAGCAGCCCAAGCCATGCCCAATATATCTCATCCCATCTCGGCGGGCCGCGTGAACTACATTGGCTGCGGGACAGCTATCACATGATCCATATGGACCGCCAGCATCGGCATGTCGCCGATCTGACTGCGGATTTTTTCGAGGCTCATTATGTACCGGACCGCGCATAACATGTCCGCAAATAGGGCAATGGAATCTACGGTTCCAGAGGATGTCAGGTCAAACCATGTGACGCTTGATGTGGTGCGCCGCTTGGATGCTCGCATTGCAACCTCCATTGCCGATATCGACCGCGATGATTGGGACCAGTGTTTTCCGGGCGAGCCGGAAGCCTATGATTATTTGCTGACCGTGGAACGCGCTGGCATCGCTGGCTTCGAATGGTGTTACGCCACGGTCTACGAAGGCGGTTATCTTGTTGCGGCGATGCCGGCCTTCATCACCCGCTATGCCTTGGAGACCACGCTTGAAGCGGGCCGTGTCCGTGACGCGATCGGCAGGCTGCGCGGTATCTTTCCGAGATTCCTGACTTTGCCGCTCGCCTGTCTCGGCTCGCCTTGCACGGAGACCGGCAATCTTGGTTTTCACCCATCGGTCAGGCCGGAACGTCATGAAATGCTGTTTCAGGCCATGCTGAGCAGTTTTGAGGATTACGCCAGGACACGAAAATGCGTGCTGGGTGCGTTGAAGGATATTCCGCAGCCGGTGGAGGCCGGGATCGACCGCGTTATCAAGGACCATGGCTATGCGCCGCTGGGCGGCATGCCGACCGCCTGGCTTGCCATCGACTTCAACGATATGGACAGTTATTTTGCCCGACTGTCATCATCGACACGCAAGGACATGCGCCGCAAATTGCGGGCGCGAGAACAGGTCAGGATCGAATACCACACGCAATTCGGTGACCATCTGCCACGCATCATGCAGCTTTATAACGAAACGCGGACCCGCAGCGAATGGCAGTTTGAAGAGCTGACGCCGGCCTATTTCGAAGGCATCCTGAACAATATGCCCGGTCGGTCTTTCTGCACCCTGTATTTTGTTGGCGACGAATTGCTGGCAGCCAACCTGATGGTGCATAACGATCACACCCTGATCGACAAGTTTTTCTGCATGGATGAAAAGGCAGGTCGTCCCTACAATCTCTATTATCTCAGCTGGTTTGAGAATATCGGCTATTGCCTGAAGAACGGATTGACGCGCTATCAGAGCGGCCAGGCCTATTATAGCAACAAGGTGCGGCTGGGCAGCAGGCTGACGCCGAATGAAATGTATTTTCGCCACCGTAACCCGGTCGTTCAACGTCTGTTGCGCCTGGTCGCGCACTATTTCGCCGCAGATGAAGCGAGCGGCGTTCAACTGAGTGAGGGCGAGGCATGAAACTGCTTCGCCTGTCATGGCTGGCCGTGCCGGTACTGAACACTGCCCAGCAGATGTTTTTGAAATTAGGCGCAGATCAGGCCGATACCGCGCATGGATCGGCTTTCTTCGAACATGTCTTCCTGTCGCACTGGTTTCTTGCCGCTGTCATCGCGGAAATCGTCTGTTTTATCGTCTGGATGTCGGTGCTGGCCGATTTGCCGCTCAGCAAGGCATTTCCATTGTCCGCTGTCAGTTATGTGCTGATCATGACGATGGCCTGGTTCATCTTTGACGAACCGGTCACGCTTTTGACCCTGGTCGGAACCGCGACAATTCTGGCTGGCGCCTGGTGCATTGCGACGGCGTCAAAGTCTGGAATCTGATGCCGTTTTCAGAATGAAATATCGAAGGATTTATTGAAGGCAATTCCAACGATGTTCTGGTTTTTCGTCCCGAGACTCGGAGGAAACAGGAGAATCGGCGGCATCGCCAACCAGCCGCTCGAAGCGATTATAGAGCTGCACCGACATGTCAGGCGAAATCGTATAGGTGGCCGAGACGGTGAAGCCCACGGATTTTATCCCGGCGCTGGCATCGAAAGCATTGATGCGGCCATTGCGGCTGGCCTCGGCAGCGGAGACGCCGAAATATTTGTTCATATAGGATGTGTCGCCAAAGGTGGCTCTCGGCCCGGCGGAGAGCAGCCATTTTTCGGAAAGCGGCTGAAACCAGTCCGAACCGATATCGACCACCAATCCACTGCCATTTGACAGCGCCTGGCGGACTTCCGAGCGGACGCGCCAGACATCCGGCTTGATCCAGTATTGGACGAAGACACCGGCATCGATATCGAATTCGACGTTTTTCAGCCCGTCGAGATTGGTCGATTTGGAGGAGCGGCTGTCGCGAAAGCCAACGACCGGCCCCACTTCAAATCCATGCCCGCTGAGCACCGTGTAATCCAGATTATCGTCAGGCGCTGAATTTTCCTCAGGCTCTCCGAACCGCCGGATATCGAAGGAGGGAATGACCCCGAACGTATATTGCTTGGAACCGGGATAGCTGGGCGCCAGTTCGACAGCACCTCCGAGTGTGATTGTCCAGCGGCTATCCGTGTCGGCAGTCGTGTCTGCGGCATGGCTGCTATAGGCAGAAAACAGCAGACATGACAGACAGCCAGCAATTATAGGATTTGTGATGCGAGACAAAACCATCCGTCCAGAAATGCCTCTGTCGAACAGCAGCGGCAAGTTACAGCCCGGTCATTTTATTGAACTGTCAGACAGCGCCGGTCAAGGACATTGCGACATCCTCACCGTTTCTCCCATGCTTCCTGAAGATAAGGTGAATTTGAAGTGACAGTTCTGATGGTTGAATAAAACGATGCGGAGAAGGGTTTTTACAACCAATTGCGGAAAAGCTTAACTCTTGTCTGGGCCATGGCCGCGCCCCAGCAGCGCCATCAATGCATTGGTGGCAAGTCCCAGCAGGATCGCGCACAGGACGAGCCCGCCCGCATAGATCACGAAATTGCCGGAGAGCCAGTTTGCCGCGACCAATCGCATATTGCTGATGCTCAAGGGCTGCATCGACAACAGGCTGACACTGGTCGGCTCATTGACGACGATCTCCTGTTTCCTGGCGTCGTAAACGCTGACGCGGCCCGAAATCGCGGTCCAATTGCGAAGATCGGCGATATCAACGGCGCCGGTTTGTAACAATGTGCGATCAGGAGCGCTGAATGTCGTCAGGATAGCACCGTCGGCATCGACGGATTGAGACAGAAATGCACTGGATGCCTGGGGCAATGTATAGGCGGCCTCGGCGCTCGGCCAAAGACTGACGGTCGCCAGATTGAGATCGAAGGTTTCTTTCATCCAGGTGTCGACGTTGGAAAAAAATTCCATCACCGTTCCCGCATCGATTTTGTCGCGCCAGGATTTGAGCTTGACGTCAGTGCTAAGATCGCCATCTCCGGCACCCCTGGCTTTCAGCTGTACATTGGCAAGAGCCTGGGGTGGAAGGTCCGGTGCCGCCCCGATGAAAATCGCATTGCGACCGGAAAACCGCGGGGGCGATGACGCCATTTCGAGAGCAAGGGTGTGGCGGGCCGATGCGGCAAATTTGCCAAGCACGGTTGCGGCGGCGGCCAGCGTCACATCGTCATTCCGGCCCAAAACAACCATTGTCGGGGTCTTTGCCGCCGCAAAGGGAAAGCCGAGAGCCGCCGTTGCGGCGAGATCGGGGGCCTGGGTCAGATGCGCGATCGGCGGCATGACGAATTGCGAGGAGCCGAACAAGGCAAACCGCGCCGTTTTGTCCGCTGTCTCACCCGGTGCGCAGACGCTGTCTTCCTGGGTCATCATCACGGCTTCCAGCCCGATGACATTCACGCCCGGATGAAAATGGCGCAGGGTAACGCGGATCGGATAGTGGCGGAGAACCGCACCTCCCTTGGCTGTGATCGGAACGGTGGTCGCCAGATGACCGTTCACCGTCACCACGATCTGGCTACCCGGCAAGACCTTGCTCGAATAGGCGGCGTCCAGCAATATGGTCGCGGTCCCATAATGGTTGGCGTAGAAATCGGCTGGCATGCCCACCGTGAAATCTGTGGAAAAGCGGCGACCTGAAAATTCCTGGTCGGGAAGACCGAGCGCGGCAAAGGACAGCGCCCCGGCCTTGTCCAGAATAGGTGTATCGACACCGCGCCAGGCCGAGGTCTTCAACATCCGCCGCTCGCCGTCTTGCGCGAACTGGACAAAGTTATCGGCAATCGCCTTGATGTCGCGCCAATCCGGGCCGCTGAAGGCGAGGACCGACACGCCTGGCCGGCCAGGAAGCGCCATGAAGCCAGCCATCGTGCCGTTCAGCTTTCTGGTATCAGCGTTTACGGCATTGTTGATGCCGATCAGGCCCGCCATTTGCGATGTGGTGGCCGCCACGACCACAAGCTCGCCGGGGGCAGGTCGTGCTGGCATGGTTTTCGTGAAGCTGAAGGAGCCATTGGCCACACCGCTCAACAATGACAGGCCTTGGGCCAGTTGGAGCAAAGCGGGAGTGGCGGATGGCTGTTCGAAATCCGGTGAAACAATGGTGAAATGACTGCGGCCTTTTTCGTCGACACCAAGTGCGCGCACATCGTCGAGACGTTTCATGCCGTTGGCGTCAGGGTCCGCAAATGTCAGATAGGTTTTTGCCGCATCGAGCTGCGTCCACAATTCATAGGTGGATTGGATGGTGCAATCGGTGCGGTGCCTTTGCTCTGCGGCAAAACCGATCCGGTTGAAGCCCGGAACAAGAACGCCTGGCGGCACGGAAATCGTGTTTTGCTGGGTAGACTGGCCACCTCTGATCGGCAGGTTTAGAACCGGTGTGTCATTGATAGTGATAAGAAGGTTGGAGGCTTCCGGCGCAACCACCAGCGCGTTGCTATAGCTTAGCACCAGCTTTGCCTCGGCAGAGGCTTGTTCCGGTGTCAGATAAATCGACATCGCTTGCCGGGCCAGTTCGCCTTGCAGTTTGAGAACCGGTGCCGTCAGCAGGTAACGGCGTGACAGGCTCTCTCTTTGCTGTTGTACCGGGCGATTGGACAGGGGAATGCCAGGGATCGGCGTATTGATGGCGGGGACGGGCGGCCTGGTCGCGGGCAAGCTGGGTGCGAGCGTGCCGGGCATTTCATTGCGTTCCGGGCTCATGTCGAAAGGTGTCATCTGGGCAAGGGCTGCCCCAGCGCCGGTCAGTAGCATCAAAATCAGGGCAAAAGCTGTTTTCACTGTTTGCCCTCCTGCTTTGCATCGGTTTTGGTCTTCGAAAACAACAGCAGAAGCAGATAATGCAAGCCACGCAGTGTCTGCGTCAGGGACAGGCGCAGGAACATCCAGGCTCCACCCAAAAGGCCAGGGTTGTGGCGCCGCGACTGTTGAAACAGGCTCCACTGTTGGGCATTGGCAAAGATCAGATCGGCGATGAATTCATGGTGGCGCACGGTTTCCGGTAGATAGCGGCAGCCAATCGAGACGATATCGCCATTGAACTGGAAATGACGGATATTGACCGGCAGTTCGGCACATTCCGTCGTGCCATGCGGTTGAAAGGTCACCGCGCCCAAAATGTCCCGTTTGAAGATTTCGCGGTCGCGGGTGAAAATTTGCAGGCTGGCACCATTGACCGAGACATCGTCGATCATTGCCGGATAGGTTTTTCCACCCACGGAAAACTCGCAGCGCCGGCTGACCTGCACACGACGCGACGACTGCCGCTCTCCCCGCTCCGAGACCACGCCCAGGGCGCATCCGGCCATGATCAGATTGACCAGGTTCCAGCCACCGACCACCAATGTCACGTCAAACCGATAGGGATCGCTGTAAAGCCTGTAGACCGTTACCGCAAAGGCGATCAGCAGGATGAAGAAGATCAGGAAAAACGGCCGGCTGATTTCCGACAGACGGCTTTCCGTCACGCTTTCATCCTTGGCGGTGACCTTGAAGGTCGGTCGCCGTGGGTCCCACATTACAGAGAGGATCGCTGGCAGCAGATGGATCGATTGCACATATTCGTAAAGCTCTGAAATCCATGGCCAGCGGAAGGAACCATAGAGGTAGTTCTGAACCATCAGGTTCACGAGCATATAGGACAGCGTATAGGCCATGAACTCACCACCCGAGCCCATGAAAATCTGTAGATCGAAAAACAGATAGAACAGCGGCGCCATCAGGAAGATTGCCCGGGGAAAGGGAAACAGCCAGAACATCGTTGATGACATGTAGCAGAGCCGCTGCGGCAGGGTCAGGCCGCGCTTGAGTGGCGGAAAACGGAACCGCATGATCTGCATCATGCCCTGAGCCCAGCGGCTGCGCTGGCCGATAAAGCTGGCAAAGGTGGCCGGTTGCAGCCCGGCGATCAGTGGCATGTCGACGAAAACACTGTTCCAGCCGCGCGAATGCAGTTCAAGCGCGGTTTCGCAATCCTCTGTGATCGAAAGTCCGCTGAAGCCTTTGGTTTCAAGCAGCGCTTCGCGGCGCAGCACGGCGGCTGATCCGCAGAAAAATGCCGCGTTCCATTTGTCGAGGCCGCGCTGGATAATGCCGTAGAACATTTCGTTCTCGCTCGGCATCTTGTTGAACGTATTGAGGTTCCGCTCGACCGGGTCCGGGTTGATGAAGAAATGCGGCGTCTGGACCAGGAAAAGACGCGGGTCATCCCCGAAATAGCCGACGGTTTCCTTCAGAAAGCTGCGGGCCGGAGCGTGGTCGGCGTCGAAAACGGCGATCAGTTCTCCGCTGGAATGGTCGAGGCCATTGTTGAGATTGCCAGCCTTTGCATGCTCGTTGCGCTCGCGTGTCAGATAGCGCACGCCAAGCTGGCTACAGAGCGCCTGGAGCGCATGATAACGCTGCTCGGCGAATTTTGCTGCCAGCAGGTCGGTGGATTGACGCTTCTGCTCCGTCGAACCGTCATCCAGCAGCCAAACGGTGAATTTTTCAGTCGGATAATCGAGATTGCGGGCCGCAGCCAGCGTATTGGCCAGCAAGGCTTCGTCTTCGTTATAGCTTGGCACGAAGATATCGACGATTGGCAGTTCTTCAGCGGCAAGCGTGCGAAAAGGCTTGCGCGGCGGTAGCGGCATGGACACCACGAACAGGCTGAGAAACAGCATCAGGACGCTGTACATCTCTGCCAGATAGACAAGCAGGCCGGGGATGAAATTTTCAAGCTGGTTGACCGGCGGCAAGGTACTGCTGGTGCGCCAATAGACATAACGAAGCACAATGGCTGTCGAGAGCGACAGAAAAACAATGCGGCCGCGTCCTTCGATCCGCATCATTCTCATCACCGAAACGATGATGAGAATGATGAATGTCGTCACCAGCTGCGTTCGGGTGTCGATGGGCAGAAATGTCAGGGCCAGCATCGCCGCCGCGCAGATCAGCCAGAGCAGGAAGCGGACTAAAAACACCATTGTCTAATCCTTGAAATCCCGGTCAAAGGGGAGGCGTTGCGGCCAAAGCGATGCAGCGGATTTTTCGCTTTGGGCTACCAAGCTCATGGACGCTATCCGGTTCATGGGCGCAATCCAGTTCATGGGCATTGTCCAGCTTGGGTCGCTCCAGATTGGGCCGAAGTTGCGCCAATGCAGGCGGGCGATGGTACGGTAGAACCGGGTCTTATGGCCTGCGTGGACGGCAACGGGCTTGTCGCGCCCGATCTGGGTGGCGAAGGCACCGCTGGATGAGCGCCACCGATCTGGCCGGGTGACGGAACGATCGTGCCTTGTGTACCCGCCGGCAATGGCCGGGGATTGGATGTCACCGAACCAGGAGCGGCGGACTGTGATGTCGCCGCATTTGTCTGGGCCGGACGCGGCGTGCGGCGATCGGTCGAAAGTTGAGCCGGAGTGACAGCTGAGGCCGCCGGGACCGGCAGAATGGGCGTGGCCGGAGGATAGATAGGAGCGCTGCTAGCGCCCAGGCGGGCGTCGAGCGGGGGAGGGCCGCCGTAAGGGTTCCAGCCAGGGCTGTCGACGGTGCCAGCAAGGGTAAAGCCATACATCAGCGATAGAAGCTGTTGTTCGCTTGCCTGCCTGTCACAAAGGCGCATGCGGATCTGAATGGTTCCGCCATCGACGAAGGGACCACGGTGGCCCTGCCGGGCGCGCAATTGCTGCCAGGCATAAAGGCAGAGATCATTGCCGCTGGAGCGGCCCACCGCATAGCCGAAAGGCCCGAAATCATTCTGCACCACGTAAGGCGCACGGGTCATGGCGAGGCCCGGCAGGGTGCCGCGCATTTCCGAATTGATCCGGGCGTCGGTCAATGAGGCCGAGGAGAGGGCGTTGTCGCCGTAGCGATTGGGATTTTCCGTTCCGTAAAACCGCACTTGCACGACATTTTGTCCCGGAACCGTCGAATTGGTCGACAGGGCAATTTCCTGCTGCACCGCATTGCTGAAGCGCTTTTGCGTGACGCCGACGATGGAGAAATCGCCCGGCGGCGGTAAAAGCATGGCCTGGTCGGCGGAGAGCGCCCGCGTTTCGTCGTTCAGCCGCACCGGATTGCCGGCACAGGCAGACAAAAAGGCCATAAGAACAAGAGCGGACGAGCAGAGGGTGCTCCGCACCAGTCCCGCTAGAATCGGTCGGTCTAGAATCATGGACTCGTCTTACGCCAGAAATTGCACTGACGAAATTTAAAACCTTTCAAAGTGCGGGACTTCCCTCCCGATCGCATTAAAATAAACCATTTATTTACTCTAACGGTTAAAAGTCAAAACTTATTGGCTTTGCATTTCGGCCGATAATGCGGACGGAGTTCTCATGCGTACATCACTCATAGCGCTTATAGCGATTGCGGCCGGAGCCGTGGGTGCCGTGGGGATTCTTCCGGGCCATGAGGATCTTGCGACTGTTTCGAAAAATTCGCAGGCCTCTGGCCAGGATGTCCGCGAGGGCGAGGAGGCTGGCGAGCCGGTGCAGGCTGGAAAGTCCGAGCGCCTGCCCGCGCCGCGGACCATGCCCGTGCAATTGCTGACAGAAGCGCCCGCGCCCGACCAGTCAGCGCCCACCCGCGCCAGTTCGCCGCTTTCCCCTGTTGCCGGGGAACCGTCTGCCGCGCCGGCAAGGCCAGCCGAGGGTGGAGGGTCTGGAGAAACCAGCCGTCCATCGGTCGATGCCAACCGCCCCTCGGTTGACGAAAGTGCGCTGCGTTATTTTGCTGCCCGTGGTGATACCGTTCGCTTGCAGGCTGAGATTTCTCGCCTGCGCATGCTTTATCCCGGCTGGCAGCCGCCGGAAAATCCCATGTCCATCACAACCGGGGTCGATAGTTTCGTCCAGTCTCTCTGGCAGAACTATGCCGACGGCCGCTATGACGAGGTGCGCAAAGCCATTGCCGGGCGCCAGCAGAGTGAACCCGGTTGGATGCCACCGGAGGAATTGCTGGGAAGCCTGAGGCTCGCCGAGGCCCGCCAAAGCCTGGTCAAGGCATCCGATGACAAGCGTTATGACAGTGTTATTTCCCTGGCCTCTGGAGCGCCGGAACTGCTGACCTGTACGGAGGTCGATGTTTTGTGGCGTGTTGCCGAGGCTTTCGCCAGGACGAGCAAGCCGGAACGCGCCCGCGATGTCTATGCCTATGTGCTGAAAACCTGCCGGACCCCACAATTGCGGCTGGCATCCATGCAGAAGGCAAGCACTCTGTTGCAGCCCGCTCTGCTCGAAGACCTCCTGAAGCTCGAACAACCCAGTGCTGACGGACAACCGGAATTCGATGGCATTCGTGACGATATCGCCCGTCAGATCGTGGCGCGTGCCGGGCAGGATGCCGGGATTGCCGTGCCGGGCGCTGAGCTGGAGCGATTGGAAAAGGCTGCCGAACGCGAAGGCAAGGCCAGCGATGCCCTGCTGCTCGGCTGGTATCATTACCGCCGCAACGACATGGCCACCGCCAAGGAGTGGTTTGACCGTTCCTACGCAAAAGAGCCAAATGCTTCGGCAGCCCAGGGGTTGGCCCTGACGCAGGTGGCGCTTGGCACGCCGGGCGAGGCGGAAAAGACCATGTTCCGCTTTTACGGCACCGATCAGCAGGCGCGGGCTGTTTATCTTTCGGCGGTTGCCGCATTGCTGTCGCAGGACCCGCCAAAGGTTATCGATAATGGCGTGCTGTCCCGTATGGCGCCGGTGGTCATTGCAGCCCGCAATTCGGCGGCAGCCGAGCAGTTCGGCTGGTATGCGAGAGCGCTGCAACAAATGTCGACGGCGGCAGACTGGTTTCGGCTGGTTTTGTCCTGGGATGCTACCTACGAACCCGCGGCCTACGGGCTGGCCCTGTCCCTCGACACTCTGGGCGACAAGACCGGCGTGGCGCAGATCAAGGCCAAATGGGCCGGCCAGTCCGACCGGATCGCCGCAGTTGGCGAAATCAGGCCATCCAGAGACCGGCTTGCGGAAAGACAAGCTGTGCGGTCTGCCGATCGCCCTGCTGTTGGCGAGACGGGAAGTTCCACGTCCGGGGCTGTCAGCCAGACACGCTCAAGGTCGACCACCATGGTTGCCTTGCAGCAAGATACCGGGGCAGCAGGCACCAGACGGTCTGGCTGCTCTTCGACCCTTCCTGCCGGGCAATTGTCGCCGCCGGAGGCTTTGATGCGCGGCTGGTGCCTGATGGATCTCAAGCGTCCGATGGAGGCGGTCGAGGCTTTCGACAGGGCATTCAGCGGCGGCGACCTGCCGCTTCGCCAGGATGCCGCCTATGGCAAAAGCCTGGCGCTGCTGCGGTTGAAATTGACCGATAAAGCCGCCGCTGCCGCCGCGTCCGTGCCGCTTGGCAAGGAGCGGGCGCGTGAGCTGCAATTGGCGATCCTGGCCGACCGGGCCGTGGGCGCGTTCCAGCTTGGCCGGGCCCGTGAGGCGCTGATCGCACTCGACCAGCGTGCCCGTCTGATGGCGGAACCGCAGGATCTGCTTTTGCTGCGGGGCTATGCCTATCAGAAGCTCGGTTATGTCGGTGAGGCGCGCCAGATTTTTGAAACGCTATCGGATATCGGCAATACATCCGCTCTCAAGGCCTTGGCCGATATCCGCGCCAACGATCCCGGCGAACCGCATGGCTGATATCAGGATTGGGTAAGCCATGCCTGAAAACGCTTATGTCCAATACCGTAGGTTCAATCTGAACCTGATAAATTTAGTCTCCGGTTTCCTGGATTGTGGTGAGCGGAGCATGGAAGGTTGCCGTCAGGCCGGAGGGCCGATAGTCCTTATGGGCGTTGCCTGTTCCAGCCAGTCCCATGCGGATCAGGCGGGAGCCGAAGCCCTTGCGAGTCGGTTCGCTCACGGACGGCCCGCCGCTTTCCGTCCATGTCATCGACAGGGTCGGAATAGCGTCGTTGTCGGCGATCCACCATTTGATCGAGACACGACCGCTATTATTGGAAAGCGCGCCGTATTTGAGGGCATTGGTCGCCAGTTCGTGCAGCAGCAGAGATAGCGACAGACCGGCCTTCGGACCAAGCGCCAGATCGGGACCATCCACGTAAATTCGGTCGCCATCGGCATGCAATGCCAGCACCTTTTCGATCACATCGCGCATTTTCGCCGCCGACCAGTTTTGCCTCAGAAGAACGTCATGGGCGGCGCCCAGGGCATGCAGACGGGCCAGGAAAGCGTTGACGGCTTCCTTTTCCGTAACGTCCTTCAATGTCTGCCCGGCAATGGCCTGTACCATGGCCAGGGTATTTTTCAGCCGGTGGCTCAGTTCGTGGTTGAGAAGTTCCTGCTCTTCCTCGGCCTGAACCTTGGCAAGGGCTGCGTAGGTTCGGTCGGCAATGCCGCGTGTAAAGTCCAGTTCGTCCTGGCTCCATGTCCTGGGTTTGTCGTCATGGGCAAAGAGAATGCCGACCAGGCTTCCGCCTTTGAGGATCGGTACCTTGATCAGTGAGGAAACCCCGATAGAGGCATAGGCGTCCTTTTCTGTCATCAGCCGTTTGCTTGAGGCGACGTTGGGGATCGACAACGTCTCTCCCTTGCACAGATGTTCAATCGTTTCTGAAAACCGTTCCAGAGAATGGCGCCCCGCCAGCGAGACCGTGCCATGGGATGTCCAGTCGAAGGCGACGGCAAAGCTATTGTCCGTCCTGTCCACCACGGCGTAGCCCGCGCGGGCAACGCCGAGACCGTCCGACAGGATGGCGGCGGCGCTTTGGGTGATCTCTTCCACCGTGCTGGCGGCGCGAAGTTCGTCCCCCAGCTTTAACAATGCAGCCTTTTTCGCTTCTTTCAGCTTGGCATCGGTGGTGTCGAAGACCACGCCGACCATGCGGGTGATTTCGCCTGCTTCGTTGTGAACGAAGCGTGCCCGCCGCGAAATCCAGCGCAACTCTTCATCGTCGGCGCGGATGATCCGATAATCGACGTCAGGACTGGCCGAACCTTCTCGCCGGGTGACCGGGTTCGAACGCAGGCCACGATCGTCCTCATGCACCAGATCTTCAATCTCCGAAGCGGGATAGGACGTCTGCACGGGAATGCCGAAGACCCGGCAGAACTCGCTGGAAACCGTCATTGTATTGGTGGCGATGTCCAATTCGAACGTGCCGACCCGTCCGGCGGCTTGAGCGCTTCGCGAGCGCTCGTCCTGTTGTTCCATGGCCGTGACGCGGGCCAGCCTGCGCTCGCTCAAGCGGCGTTGCACTTCCGCCTCGCGGGCCTTTTCCTTCAGCGCCTTGCGTAATTCCAGCTGCACCATCACCTGTCGGGCCAGAACCTTCAACGTGTCCTGCTGAAGCTCATCCAGCTGCATGGGTTTGAAGCCCAGCACGCAGACGGTGCCTATGGGTAAATTATCAGCGGTTTTCAGGACGGCTCCCGCATAAAACCGCAGATGGGGTTCGCCCATGACCAGCGGATTGCGATTGAACCGGCTATCCTGACTTGCATCCGGTATCATCAGGAAGTCGCCTTCCAGGATAGCCTTGGCGCAGAAAGAGCTGTCGAAGGGTGTCTCGCGCACGCCAAGGCCAACTTCCGCCTTGAAGAATTGCCTGCTGTCATCGATCAGGTTGACGACGGCGATTGGCGTCGCGCAGATCCGCGAGGCGAGGGCGGCAATATCGTCAAAATCCTTCTCGCGCGGCGTGTCAAGCACGTCATAGGCCCTGAGCGCCTCAAGGCGCCGTCTCTCCCGCTGCTCAGCTTGATCGTCGTTTAATGATTGGCGCATGGATCTTGTTCTGTCGTGCCGGCTCAAATTCTGGACCAGGCGGGATTTGCCGTGAGGGTTGCATTCTTTAAGTCGAAGATGCGTTCACATCCTCGACATATTGATTGCCGCGAAATTTTTGTCCGTGCCATCCGAGAGGGCCATGCAAGGGCCATCCAGATGGCGCCATCCGCGGGGAAAGCAGGACGTGAATATGCGGAGAGGGTAAACTTTCCATGACGGTTGCCCGTTGTCCTGGCGATTCATTATTTGTCGGGGCTTTATCTGGGCATATTTTCCAGCATTTGCAAGATTGGAAACGCAGGTCCTATTGTGATGCTTTGCACGTCATTATGACGGAAATTTTATTTTCAACCGGTGGAACATATGGGATTTCTTGTCGTTTCGCGTTCCTGGAGTTTGTAAGGGGAAAGTGGAACCCGGTTTTCCCGAAAAGACAAACGAATACAAAAGAAGTTAGAGACTGTCAGGTTTAATTCCAACCTGACAGTCTCTAACAATAACAGGAAGTTTTATGACGGACAGCTCAGCTAGACGCGGTGCCGAGGCCGCCGGGCGCAGACTTCTGGCAGAGCATGCATCGGAAGATCCATTTGCCGCCGCCTTCAAGGCGACCCGGATGCCGATGATCATTACCGATCCCAGGCAGGACGATAATCCGATCATTTTTGCCAACAATGCTTTTTGCGAGCTGACGGGCTATGGGGCCGATGATCTTGTCGGCAAAAATTGCCGCTTCCTGCAAGGCCCTGACAGTGACCCGAAAGCTGTGTCGCAGATCCGCAAGGCGATCGAGGCCGAGCGGGACGTATCGGTCAATATTCTGAACTACCGTAAGGACGGCACGACCTTCTGGAACGCATTGTTCATCAGCCCGGTGCGCGATAGCGGGGGCGAAGTGATCTATTTCTTTGCCTCGCAACTCGATTTTACCGATGTCAAAAGCAAGGAAGTGCAACTGGCCTCGGCAAAATCGCAGGCGGAAGCAGCGGTCGCCCAGCGCACGCAGGATCTTATCGATGCTCTGGAAGCCAAAACCACGCTCGTCCATGAGGTCGATCATCGCGTCAAGAACAATCTCCTGACGATTGCCTCCATCGTCAAGTTGCAGGCGCGGATGACCAGGGACGATACGGTGCGCCATACCTTGCGCTCTGTGCTTAACCGCGTCGAAGCGCTGAGCACCGTGCAGCGAAAGCTGTTTACCTCCAGCGATGTCGGGCGTTTCGATGTGGCGGATTTTGCCCGCGAGCTGGTGATTGACATTGTCAACGCGCTGAAGCGGGACGACATCCGTATTACCATGGATTTGTCTCCCGTTTTTGTTCCCGCCGTGAAAGCGTCGCCGCTGGCGCTGATCGTCAATGAGCTGATCGGCGATGCGGTGCGTCGCGGCCTGAGCGATGGCGGCGGCGAGATCCACCTGACCGTCAACCAGCCGAACGGCCATTTCGTTATCGAAGTGCGCGATACCACCGACCCTGTGCCGGTCAATAGCGAGGATGACGACTTCGGTCGCCTGATGCTGGAAACCTGTATCCGGCAGGTCGACGCCAAAATTGAACGGAAGATTGAGGGCCGCCAGACCATCGTGCGGGTCACCCTGATGGTTGATAGCTGATCTGGAGCATAAAATTGGAAATCATGATCGTCGAAGACGAGGCCCTGCTTGCGCTCGAACTTGAAGCGGAAGTGGAGGCAGCTGGCCACACTGTCGTGGGACAGGCGATGAGCCGTGACGAAGCCATTGAAATCATTGACCGGAAAAAGCCGGACTTCGCCTTTGTCGACGTTCATCTGCTGGATGGGCCAACCGGGATCGAAGTTGGGCGGCATCTGACGGAGCGCGGCATTCCCTATGTTTTCGTCACGGGCAATCTTCGGCGGATACCACCAGATTTCGTCGGTGCCGTGGGCGCTATTGAAAAGCCCTATACCATGAATGGCTTGCAGAACGCCCTTGATTACATTGGCAAGCGGTTGCGTGGCGAGGCTAACGTGCAGGCCCCGCCGAGCCTGGTGATGGCGCCGGAAACCCAGCACGGGTGATGGCATCGACCTCAAATCTGCGTCGCGGGTTTGAGGTCGCCAGGCCAAATGTCAATGTCATAATTCCAGCGTCTTGGTGACTCGTGATTGGAATCAGACGCTGACGCGACGGCCTTCCTTGTCGGCATTCTTGCGGTCGGCGCCGTGCTTTTCAATGATGGTGCGGGCATCCTCGACCGATATCCGATGCTTCTTGGCAAAGGAAATAGGCTCGTAAGGCTGTTGAGCGCTTGTATCGTTGGTTTTCTTGTCAGCCATGATGGGTCCGATCTTGCTTGCTCCGGCGCAGCGCCAGAGTGTGGGTTGAAATTTGTGACATTCTGAAGATGGAGAATGTGGGCCTGTGGACCGAGAGACCGGCAGTGTGGCGGTCATGGTCGATATTTTGCCCGGATGGTTTTTATATGGCGATGAATGGCGCGAATTTCAATGCTCATACGAAGGGGCATTGAAAATGATCGTTGGTATTAGATGCGTCTGAGCGGGTGAATAGAGCATCTCCGCATGGCGCGGACACGCGGAAATGGCTTATTTTCCTTTGCGCGGGATTTTATTGCCACGTGGTCCGGTTGTCACCGGCGTTCTCTTGTGGCTTTCCGTCAGCAGGATACGCCAGCGCTCCAGGCGTTCGGGTGCCAATTCGCCCTTGGCAATGGCCGCCTGCACGGCGCAGCCGGGTTCATGGGCGTGGGTGCAGTCGCGAAACCGGCACTGTGGCGCAAGATCGGTAATTTCGCTGAACAAGGTATCGAGCCCATCCGTCACGTCGCTGACATAGAGCGTGCGAATTCCCGGCGTGTCGATGACCCAGCCGCCGCCGTTGATGGAATGCAGGGATCGCGCCGTCGTGGTATGTCGTCCCTTGGCGTCGTGCTCGCGGATGCCGCCGGTTTTCTGGGGCTGGCCCGTTTCCAAACCGGACCCTGTTTCGAGACCGGCTAATGTGTTGACCAGGGTCGATTTTCCAACCCCCGACGAGCCGACAAGGGCGACCGTCTGGCCGATGCCGCACCAGGGCGCAAGCGCTGCTGCGGCATCCGGGGCTCGGGCATTGACCGTGACCACAGGCAGGTCGCGTTGCAGGCTGGCGGCCTCATCGAAGAACTTTTGAGCGTCGTCAACCGTATCGGCCTTGGTCAGAACCAGCACCGGATTGGCGCCGGACTGATTGGCCATGACAAGATAGCGCTCCAGCCGGGCCGGATTGAAATCGGCATTGCAGGACGTGACGATAAACAGCGTATCGACATTGGCGGCGGCAAGCTGCTGGCCGCTGCGGCCTTCTGTGCGCCGCTGCAAGACGGTCTTGCGCTCCAGCCTGCGGACAAATTCGCCGGTTGCCGGATTGGCAAGCACCCAGTCTCCGACCGCAAAATCGGCGGTATTGCTGTGATGAGGCAGTCCGAGATCACCGTGTCCGCCAGCATGGATCGCCTCGACGCGGGCGCGGTGAACGGAGGCAATACGCCAGGGCGTCAGTGCTGCTTCATCCGGGCCGATCTGATCTGCAAAAAACTCCGACCAGCCGAGCGTTGCAAGCAAGGGGGCGGTCAAAATGCGATACCGCAACGGGCTGGAACGATCATCTTGCTTGCTTTCTATCAACCAGTGCCGGGCACTCTGCGAGTGCCGGTCACTCAACGCTGTCTGACGATTACATAAGGCGATGTCGGACCCGGGGGAAGAGCAAATAAATGCTGGAGTATTCCAACGCAAAAATTCCTGAAGCCGGAGCGGGTTTTGCGATAAAATCCCATGGCTGACAGCGAAATTTCCTCCTCCTTTACGACAGTGGAAGAAAGCCTGAGCAGAGGGGACGACATTGATTGACAGAGGTAGTTTAGCATGTCACGAAATCTCATGATCAGTCGTCAATTGCGTAACGTTTCGCTCACCCCCGAACTCGAGGGTTTTATCCATGCAAGCCTTGCGTCTGGCGATTATGCCGTCGCAAACGACATGGTATGCGCGGCCCTTGAGACGCTGCGCAACGGGGTCCTGCCATGGGGCAACGTGGTCCTGCCATGGGCAAGCAAGGTATGAGCAGGCAAGAGATGGGTAGCCAAGACGTGGAATGGCCAAAAGGCGGCGGTGATTGCGGTGATCTGATCCGGGGGCGGGATTGGCGCGATTCCAGCCTTGGGCCGGTGGGTTCGTGGTCGGGAGAATTGCGGGCCACGGTCGCCAATGTGGTCAATTCCCCGGTTGCGACCGTGTTGATGTGGGGAAAAGACCACATCATGATTTATAACGATACCTATAGTGCGATTGCCGCAGATCGCCACCCGACAGCACTCGGCATGCCTGTCGCCACCGCCTTCCCGGAAGTCTGGGACTGGAACCGTGGTATTCTGGAAGCCGGGTTCAGGGGCGAAACGGTGGTGCATCGCGATCAGCCGATTGTGCTGAACCGTCCTAACGGACCAGAAAAGCTGTTTCTCGATCTTTTCTACACGCCGGTTTACGATGCTGACGCCAAGGTCGGCGGCGTGATGTGCACGATTATCGACAACAGTGCCCGTCTTTCGATGGAGCGGCGGCTGGCCGAGCGGGAGGCGGAACTGAGGCGGGTCACCGATGCCGTGCCCATGCTGATTTCCTATGTCGATAGGGATCACATCTATCGTTTCGTCAATGCAACCTACCAAGAATGGTTCGGCATTCCACCCGAGCGCGTGGTCGGGCGTCATGTGCGCGAATTGCTTGGCGATTTGTCCTATACCAACCGCCGATCCTCTATCGAGCGTGGCCTGGCGGGAGAAAGCTTCACCTCGCAAGCCACCATCCTGCGCAACGGCGCGGAACATCGGCTGGAAATCCGCTATATCCCGCATGTCGAGGCGGATGGCTCGATCCCCGGGGTGCATATCCTGTGCATCGACATGCAGGACCATGCGCGGCGCGAAGCGGCCCTGATCATCAGCAATCGCCGGTTTCGCACCGCCATGGACGCTGTTCATGGGGTGTTGTGGACCAATGGCCGCGATGGCCGAATGGAGGGGGAGCAGGCCGGCTGGTCGGCGCTGACCGGCCAGTCCATGGCGGAATATCAGGGATACGGCTGGTCCGATGCCATCCATCCGGACGATGTTACCGCCACCATTGGTGCCTGGCGGGCAGCAGTCGACAGCAAAGCCATGTTTATCCATGAGCACCGTGTCCGGCGGGCCGATGGCGTCTGGCGCCAGTTTGCCATCCGGGCGCTGCCGCTCCTGGACAATGCGGGCGAAATTATCGAATGGGTTGGCGTTCATACCGATATCACCCACCAGCGGGCCGCTGAAGCGACCTTGCGTCAGCAGGCCGAGACCCTGGCGCGGCAGGTGCGCTACCGCGAACTGGCCGAAGAGCAGTTGCGCTACCTGAATGAGACGCTGGAAGCCCGCGTCGTTGCGGAAATAGGCGAACGGCGTCAGGCCGAGGCCAAGCTGGCACAAGCGCAGAAAATGGAAACGGTCGGCAAGCTGACCGGCGGTGTCGCCCATGATTTCAACAACCTGTTGCAGGTAATTTCCGGCAATCTTCAGCTGTTGTCGAAAGATGTGGCGGGCAATGAGCGCGCCGAAACCCGGGTTGCCAATGCGATGGCTGGCGTGTCGCGCGGCTCAAAGCTTGCCAGCCAGTTGCTGGCCTTTGGCCGGCGTCAGGCGCTGGAGCCGAAGGTCGTCAATATCAGCCGCTTCATCCAGGCGATGGATGACATGCTGCGGCGCGCCGTCGGTGAGGCAATCAAGCTGGAAACGGTATTTCCAGGGGAGTTGTGGAATACGTTCATCGATCCGGCACAAATCGAAAACGCCCTTCTCAATCTGGCCATCAATGCCCGCGACGCCATGGATGGGGTCGGCATGCTGACCATCGAGCTTGCCAATGTGCATCTGGACGACGCTTACGCCATGACCCATGACGAGGTCTCCGCCGGTCAATATGTCATGCTGGCGGTCAGCGATACCGGGTGCGGTATCGCGCCTGAGATCATCGAAAAGGTGTTCGAGCCGTTTTTCTCCACCAAGGCAGAAGGCAAGGGCTCCGGCCTTGGCCTGTCCATGGTCTATGGCTTTGTCAAACAGTCGGGCGGCCATGTGAAGATTTATTCGGAACCCGGCCAGGGGACGACGATCCGGCTCTATCTGCCGCGCGCCATGCAGGCTGAAGACGTGGAAATCGCCGTCGATACCGGGCCGATTACCGGCGGCAGCGAGACCGTGCTGGTGGTGGAGGACGACGAGGCCGTTCGAGAAACGGTCGTGGCGCTTCTGGCCGATCTCGGCTACCGGGTGTTGAAGGCAGTGGACGCCGCCAGCGCTTTGAACGTGATCGAAAGCGGCATCCCCATCGACATTCTGTTTACCGATGTCATCATGCCGGGTACCCTGAAAAGCCCGGAACTGGCCCGCAAGGCGCGCGAGCGCCTGCCCAATATCGCTGTGCTGTTCACATCGGGCTATACCGAGAATTCCATCGTGCATGGCGGCAAGCTGGATGCGGGTGTCGAACTATTGTCCAAGCCCTATACCAAAGAGGCGCTGGCGCGAAAATTCCGCCATGTTCTAGCCAATCAGCGTCAACGCCTCACAGGCAGGATCGCCGATCCGAAACCGGCTGTGGCCGAACCTGACATAACCACGCCGCTGACGGTTCTTCTGGTTGAGGATGACGCGCTGATCCGGATGGATACGGCGGAAATTCTTCAGGATGCCGGTTTCGTGGTGATCGATGTCGGCAGCGCAGAACAGGCAATGGCGGCGCTCGAAACCCTGGCCATCGACGTGCTGGTGACGGATGTCAACCTTCCGGGCATGTCGGGGCGGGATCTTGCCGCAAGAACCAGGCAGATCCGGCCAGCGGCAGGCATTGTCTTTGCCACGGGCGATGCGTCTTGTGTGCGCGACGAAGTGGACGCGCGTGTGCTCACCAAGCCCTATGGGGCCGAGCAACTGGTCTCCACGGTTCGTCTGGCCTGCATTGCCGCACCGGCGACGAGCGCATAAACATGTGCGCCGAACACGCCGGGAGATCGTTGTCCTGACACATCTGTGTGGGACACATCCGCGTCCGAAAATAAGGGAGAGAGATTATGAACAAACGTATCGTCTTTACGGGCGGCACCGGCAAGGCTGGACGCCATGCCGTTCCGTATCTGCAAGCCAAGGGATATTCGATCCTCAACCTTGATCTGAAGCCGCTCGACTGCCCTGGCGTCAATACGCTGATCACCGATATCACCGATAGCGGCCAGGTCTTCAACGCGCTGACGACGCATTTTGGTTTTGACGGATACGATCACGGCGCCCCGCCTTCCGCGCCTGATGCCGTCGTGCATTTCGCCGCCATTCCCCGGGTGATGATCGAACCTGACAACCGGACCTTTTCGGCCAATGTCGTCGGCACTTATAATGTCATCGAGGCGGCCATGAAGCTTGGCGTGCGCAAGGTGATTATTGCGTCGAGCGAAACGACCTATGGCGTCTGTTTTGCCGAAGGCGACAAGGATTTCCATAGCTTTCCGCTTGAAGAAGACTATGACAGCGACCCGATGGACAGCTACGGCCTGTCCAAGGTGGTCAATGAAAAGACCGCGCGGGCTTTTGCCATGCGCTACAATGCCGATATCTATGCGCTGCGGATTGGCAATGTGATCGAGCCGCATGATTACGCCAATTTCCCTGGCTATCTCGACAACCCCATGTCGCGCAAGCGCAATGCCTGGAGCTATATCGACGCTCGCGATCTCGGCGAAATCGTCCATTTGTGCGTCGAACAGGACGGCCTTGGCTTCCAGGTGTTCAATGCCGTCAACGACACGATTACCGCCGATCTGCCGACCCGTGAATTTCTTGCCAAATACTGCCCCGACACTCCGGTGCTACGGGAGATGGAAGAGAATGAAGCGCCGATCTCCAACCGAAAGGCCCGCGAGATGCTTGGCTTCAAGGAAGCGCATCCCTGGCGCAAATACGTGAAGCGCTGACAGTCTATCCAATAATCGCCGCTGGCCGTCTGCAAATGGCAATTTCTGCGCTTCCGGTACTCACGTACATTAAGTACGCTCCGTTCCGGTTCTCGAAATCACCATTTTCGCCAGGCCAGCAGCAATTCTTGAACAGACTGCGAAACAATCAGCCGAAGACATCCGCCGCCGGTTTGTACCGGCGGCGTGACGTTCGGGTCAGGCGAAGCGCTCAGGCCGGAACGTGGCCAGCATAGGGTGGCGTTCACCACTGGCGATTTCATGGGCGAGAAGTTCGCCGACAATCAGGCCCAGCGTTGCGCCGCTATGGCTGAAGGCAACGAAATAGCCGGGGATGGCTTTGAGTTCGCCCAGAACAGGTTCACCGTCGCCGGGAATGGGTTTGCGGCCGACGCCATAGCTGGCCAGTTCCAGCTTCGGATTGCCTTCCAGCACTTTGGAGGCTTCCGCCAACAGGCCATCCAGGGTTTCCTGCTTCACCTGATAGCTGCCATCCGCCAAAGTGCCGACTTCTTCCTCGGACCATGCCGAATCCAATGCAAAGCTGTTGTCTGGGCCGGGGCGGATCGCGATGCGGGGTGTGTTAAGCACGGCTTTCAGCGCCAGATCGACCGGCTTGGTGGTGACCAACAGCGAGATGGGCGTACCGTCGTCAATTTTCTGACCTGCATCAGCGGCCATTTTGGGAACGGAGGGTCCGGTTGCGACCAGGACTGCATCGGCAGGGAAAACCGTGCCATTGGCTGTACGGGCCCCAACGGCGCGACCGTTTTCAATCATCACGCTGGCTGCCCCGGCATCGGTCACCAGCGTGCCGCCGCGCTCCCTAAATTCCTCGATGAGAATTTTGATCAGGGCAGGCAAATCCACCCAGCCCTCGGCGGCGTTGAAAATAGCTCCCTGCGGTGTCACAGCGCCCGCATCGACGCCTGGCGTGACAGCCTTGACCTCGTCTGCGGCCAGATGAAGGGCATCATAGGCTAGCTTGACCTCATGGTCATAGGCGGCATTGATTTCATTGCTGGCGTCATCGGCATCCCAGGTCAGTCCGCCCTTGAAAGACAGCCAATCGACCCCCGGAAAGCGCTCGGCGAGGGTGCGGTAACGATCGATGCCCGCCATGCGCAGGCGATGATAAGCATCAGAGCGCATCCGCGATGAGTTGAGCCAGGACAAGGACCGCCCGGACGCTCCATTGGCAACAGGTCCGTCATTGATCAGGGTGACATTGACACCCTTGCGGACAAGCTGCACCGCCGTGGATGTTCCAAAAATGCCGCCGCCGATAATGACAGCGCTTGATATCTTGTTTTTCGACATGGTTTTCTCTCAGTCTTCAATCATGATGATGTGAATTGGTTCAGGGCTGTTCCCAACCGTTGCTTGTCTTTGAGCGGAAAAACGCATCGATGACCTTCATATTGGCCACCGCATCGCCCGGTCCTGATAACAAAGGCTCACCCGCCAGCACGGCACGGGCAAAAGCGTCGCATTGCAGGCCATATTGATTGGCGGCGCTGATCTCGATTACCTCGCGCCCGCCGCCCGTCAGGTCGCGGCCATCATCGATGGTGATGGTGGTTGGCGCATCCGTTGGGGCGTTGAAGGGAATGGCAATTTCGATGCGGCCTTTGGCACCCAGCACAGTCACCTTCTGGCAAAGGGACAGCTGGGTCGCGCAGGTAAATGTGAGGTGGCGGTTGGCGGAAAATTCCGCCAGGCCACTCATCATTCTGTCCGTCTGGAATGTTTCATCCTGATCAAACAGGCCAATGACCCGCTCCGGCTCACCATCAAATACAAAGCGGGCGGTGTTGATGGCATAACAGCCAACATCGTAAAGCCCGCCGCCGCCAATATCTTTCTGGTTTCGGACATTGGCGGGGTCATCGAGGTAATAGGAGAAGATGGTCTGGATGGCGCGCACTTCGCCAATCCGCCCGGCTTTCACCAGATCGCGCACCTTCAGCCATTGCGGATGATGGCGCACCATGAAGGCCTCGGCAACCAGCACGCCGGATGTGCGGGAGGCATCCGCAATCTGCTCTGCTTCCTCCGCCGTCAGCGCAATCGGCTTTTCGCACAGCACCGGCTTGCCGTGCCGGATAGCCTCCAGCGTCATCGGCATATGCAGGTGGTTTGGCAGCGGGTTATAGATGGCATCAATATCGGGATCATCAAGCAATTCCTCATAGCTGCCATAGGCCTTGGCAATGCCAAGGTCCGCCGCCACGCTCTGCGCTTTCGCTAGAGAGCGCGAAGCAATCGCCGCAACAACACCTGTTTCTCCCGCTTGAATGGCCGGGATAACGGCTTTGATGGCGATATTGGCGGCTCCCAGCACACCCCATCTGAGCTTTTTCATAGCTGTTTCTGCCTTCTATTTATCACTTACAAAACCTCCGCCAAAAAGTGCTTCAAGCGCGCACTTTGGGGATGGTCAAAAATCGCTTCGGGTGAACCGGCTTCCACTACCTTGCCCTCGTCCATGAAGATCACCTGATCGGCGACGCGGCGGGCAAAGCCCATTTCGTGGGTCACGACGACCATGGTCATGCCCCGTTCGCCCAGATCGGCCATCAGGTTCAGCACGCCCTTGACCAGTTCGGGGTCGAGTGCCGAGGTGACTTCATCAAACAGGATGACTTCCGGCTCCATCGCCAGCGCCCGGGCAATAGCCACGCGCTGCTGTTGGCCGCCAGACAAACCACCGGGACGATGATGTTTGCGGCTTTCCAGCCCGACATCGCGCAATCTTGCCAGCGCGATCCGTTCGGCTTCTTGCCGCGACATGCCTTTGATCTTGGTCAGCGACAGCATCACATTGTCGAGCGCCGAGTGGTCGGGAAACAGGTTGAAATGCTGAAACACCATGCCGACCTTGCGGCGCAGTTTTTCGGGCTTCATCGCCAGAATGCTGCTTCCATCCAGCAGGACATCGCCGCCCTTTGGCTCCACCAACCGGTTGAGGCAGCGCAGCAGCGTCGATTTGCCAGAGCCGGACGGGCCAATGATGCAGGTCACGGTGCCGGGTTTGACGGTGAGGTCAACGCCCTTCAACACATCCAGCGTACCATAGGCCATGGTCAGCCCACGCACATCCAGACTGCCGCCGGTAAAGGTGATCTCCTTTGCAGGTGCATTGGCATTGTCAACAGCCTTTGCCAGCTCGCTCACCTCGGCAAGACCGCTCACGGTTTCGCTCGCGGGCTTTTTACCAAGCCGCAGCCGTGTATCGATGGTGTTGACCAGATGGGTCAGTGGTACGGTAATGACGAGGTAGAACATGCCCGCCAGCAACAGCGGCGAGAGATTTCCGGTAACCACTGCCTGATCCTGCCCAACGCGGAAAATCTCCCGCTCAGACGCCAAAAGGCCGAGAAAATAGACGAGGCTGGAATCCTTCACATTGCCGATGAACTGATTGACCAGCGCTGGCAACACCCGGCGCACGCCCTGCGGCACAATGATCAGCCGCATGCCCTGGCCATAGCTCATGCTCAGCGCCCGGCAGGCTTCCAACTGGCCGCGATCGACACTTTGAATGCCAGAGCGAAAGATTTCGCCAATATAGGCGCCGGCAATCAGGCTGAGCGCCAGAATACCAAGCGGGTAGGGCGATGGTCCCCAGATTTCACGGGCGATGCGGGCAAAGCCCTGACCGATCAGCAAAATCGTCACAATCGCAGGCAGGCCGCGAAAGATGTCGGTATAAAGCCGTGCCGGAATGCGCAGCCAGGGCGAGCGCGAGATACCCATGATGGCGAGGATCATGCCGATCACCACGCCAATCACGGTGGAGGCGAATGCGAGGATAAGCGTATTCTTCAAGCCGACCGTAATCATGGCAGGCAAGACCTCGGCCATGGCGTCCCAGTCGAGAAAACTGCGACGCAGTGTTTCAAGCCATTCCATTCAAAAGTCCTTCCCAATTATGATCATTTGCCCGAAAGCCACCCGGTTGGCGCTCATGGCCAACCGGGTGAAGCCGCATTCAGGGCTTGGGAAGATATTCGGCAGGCATCGGCGAGCCAGGGAACCATTTTTCGTAGAGCTTCTTCCAGGTGCCGTCCTGCATGGCGGCGTGCAGGCTCTTGTTGAAAGCCTCGCGCAGGCCATCATTGCCCTTGCGGATCACGAAACCGGCAGGCGCATCGAAGCTTGGAATGTTGACGGCAATTTTCAGCGCCTTGAAACGATCCGTGTAGTCTTTGGCGGCTTCATAATCGAGGAAATGCGCATCGACCGTGCCATTGTTCAGGGCCGAGACGGCGGAATTGTTGTCAGGGAATTTGACGAGATCGGTGTCTTTGAAGTTCTTGGTCGCATAGATTTCCTGCAACGTGCCCTGCACCACGCCCAGGCGCTTGCCCTTCAAGCCGGCGGCATCGGTGATTTTCGCATCCGGTGTCAGCACCGAGAGATAACCGGCCAGATAGCCATCGGAGAAATCAACGGTTTTCTTGCGTGCCTCAGTGGTGCCAATGGCCGCGACGGCCACATCAAACCGGCCATTGGCCACGGACGGCATCAGGGCAGAAAATTCCTGACCGGTAAAGACAACCTGATCTTTCTTGAAGCCCATGCGTTCGGCCACATTGAGAAAGAGTTCGATGTCAAAGCCGGTAAATTGGCCATCGGAGGTGATGAATGTATAGGGTTTGGAATCGCCCATGGTGCCGACACTGATGACCTTGGGGTCAATCAACCCATAAGGATTGTCGGCGGCAACGGCCTGCTGCGCCATCAATCCGGCACAAGCAAGGGCCGCCGCGATGACTGCGCCGCGCGCCTTCTGTGAAATTGCTCTGGTTATGCTCATTGTCGTTGTTCTCCGCTCTGGTGATTGTTTTTCTTCTCCGTGCGGTCCTTGTGATGACGCGCACGGTTGCCCATCCGAATGACTGGCGGCAACCATTCATTCGGCAAATGCTTGTCGCATGCCGTTTTTTTGTTATTGAAGATGAGACCGGTCTCTACGTTAAAGAGACCGGTCTCTTTCGGTTTGACAATTGTTATATTCGCATTGACCGTCCGTCAATATCCCTTATAGAGCTAATATCATGGAACAGCCGCCGATCAGGAAATCATCCGCCACCGTTGCCGATGTGGCCAGAGCCGCAGGCGTTTCCAAGGCCACGGCCGCCCGCGTGCTGGGCGGCTATGGCACCGTCAGCGATAAGGTGCGGACGCTGGTTCTGGAGGCTGCGTCCACATTGGACTATAGGCCCAATGAACTGGCCCGCAGCATGACGACAGGCCGCTCCGGCACCATTGGTGTTGTGGTGGGGGATATTGAAAATCCATTTTTCAGTTCAGCCGTGCGCGGCATTGCCGATGTCGCCCGCATGGCAGGCTATACTGTCATCCTCACCAATTCCGGCGAAGATGTTGCGGCTGAAAAAGCTGCGGTCAGGGCGTTGCTGGCAAAGCGGGTCGATGGGCTGATTATCTCGGCCGCAAGCACGCTGGATTTCGAGCACCTGCAGGAGATCCGGCAATCGGGGTGTCCCCTTGTGCTGCTCGACCGCGCCCTTCCGGCCCTGGATGTCGACACGGTGACGACGGATGACCGCGAGGCGGCTCAACAGGCAACGGAAATCCTCATTCGCAATGGCCATCGTGATATCGCCTATATCACCGCCTGCGATACCGTGGATCACCGAATGAAAGGCCTTGATGATCTTCATACCGCGTCGGTCCGGCACCGTGTTGAAGGTTTTATCACCGTTTGTACTGCCGCAGGACTGCCGTCGCCGTTTGAGGCCGTGCGTCTCGGAGCGAATGGCCGGGAAAAATGTGAGGCGCTGGCGCTGGACCTGCTGCAATCGGCGCACCGGCCAAGTGCCATCATCGCCTCGGACAGTCTTATTGCCCTTGAGGTGTTCAAGGTTGCCCGGCATCTTGGCCTGTCGATCCCGCAGGATCTTTCGCTGATCGCCTTTCATGATGCCGACTGGACGGCTGTAACCTCTCCACCGATCACCGTTATCCGCCAGCCGGTCTATCATATGGGAAAAACCGTAGCAGCGCATTTGATGGAAAGAATAAAAGGCGCCAACCACCCGGCTCGGCATGTCGTCCTGACGACGGAGCTTATTGAGCGCAGTTCCATTGCATCAAGGCTGGCTTGATTGTTTGCCTTATATTTCTGAGATTGGCTTTTTTTGTATTTTCTCCGTCCTGATTCCGAAAAATCATATCGGAAATACGTGTTGTTGGCAGTTTTTTCTGAGTTTGAAAATTTCGCAATCCATGTATTTCCCGATCGACGAGTGAAAATAATCGAGTACACTATTTCGATAACGGCGATGTCCCAATTTTATACATAAATTATTAAGTATAGATGCAACTGCGCAGGAACCAGATCGGGCATGGCGAATTATCGCGCCAGAAACGAAACAAAACTGGATTTCTGCGATGAAAAACCTGCCAATCATTGGTAAATTCTTAACTATAATGGCGCTGTTCGGGGTATTTTCCCTCGGCGTCGCTGGGTATGCTGGAATACGTATACTGGGTATCGACCAGTCCTATACGGATCTTTTGTCGCAGGATTCTGCCGCTGCAACAGCCGTGTCACGCGCCAACAGAAACCTGCAAGGAGCCCGCACGGCTATTGCGGAATTGACGATTGCCCGCTCCGATAAGGACAACGCGAGCGCGGAGCAGGAAATTCAAACATCGCGCGCATCCTTCGTAAAATTCATGGATATCGCCATTGCTGCGGCGCCGCGACACCCCGACCTGGCGAATATCAAGGCTGAGGGCGTGCGCATTCTTGACACCGTTTGCACGAATACGATCGCACTCGGCAAAGACAGCGGTTCAGACGATAAAATAACGGCGGCGCAAAATGCTTTCGTTCAGGAATGTCAGCCTGCCTTCAAGGCAATGACGCCGAAGTTCATCCAGTTGGTCAATGATTTCAACGACTCCACCGACAAGAAGAGCAACGCTCTCTCGGAAGGTTCCAGCCAGGCTGTGATGGTCACGGTTGGCGGGATCATCGTTGGTTTGCTGATCGTCCTGACTATCGGTTTCTTTGCAATCCGCTCCTGGCTCGTCATGCCGATCCGCAAGGTGGCGGAAACCATGGAAACCTTGGCCGGCGGTGATCTTTCGGTAGAGGTTGCGGGCATTGAGCGCCGTGACGAAATCGGCGGAATGGCCAAGGCCGTGCAAGTGTTCAAGGATAACGGCCTGCGTGCCCGCGAACTGGAACGGGAAGCGGAAAGCGTGCGCAATTCCAGCGAGGCGGAACGGGCTCGTGTTGCAGAAATGGACCGCAAGCGTGCGGAAGAAATGGCAGAAGCGACATCTGGTCTCGCCGATGGCCTGAAGCGTCTGTCAAATGGCGATCTCGGTTTCCGTTTGAGCCAGCCGTTCGCCACCGAGTTCGAAGCGCTTCGCAATGACTTCAATGCCGCCGTTGCGCAATTGTCCGATACGCTGGGCGCTGTCGCCAATGCAACCAACTCTATCGACAGCGGTTCGCGGGAAATCAGCCAGGCTGCCGAAGATCTGTCGAAGCGCACCGAACAGCAGGCCGCATCGCTGGAGGAAACCGCCGCCGCCCTCGACCAGATCACCACCAATGTCGCCAACTCGTCCAAGCGCGCCGAAGAAGCCCGCCATGTAGCGATTGAGGCCAACCAGTCGGCCCGCGAATCCGGCATTGTCGTCTCCAATGCAGTAGACGCCATGCAGCGGATCGAGCAATCGTCAAACCAGATCTCCAATATCATTGGTGTCATCGACGAAATTGCTTTCCAGACCAACCTTCTCGCTTTGAATGCTGGCGTGGAAGCAGCGCGTGC
Source organism: Agrobacterium vitis (assembly GCF_037039395.1). NCBI lineage: Bacteria > Pseudomonadati > Pseudomonadota > Alphaproteobacteria > Hyphomicrobiales > Rhizobiaceae > Gillisella > Gillisella vitis. Next base: position 843,550 of record NZ_CP146244.1, read on the forward strand.
CGGCGAAGCGGGCAAAGGCTTTGCGGTCGTCGCCCAGGAAGTGCGTGAATTGGCGCAGCGCTCTGCCGGTGCCGCCAAAGAAATCAAGGAATTGATCCGTAATTCCGCCGGTGAAGTCTCCAATGGTGTGACACTGGTGCGAGCGACCGGCGATGCCTTGAAGGCCATCGAGGCCCATGTTGTCACCATCAACAGCCAGCTCGACGCCATTGCCCTGTCGTCACGCGAACAATCGGTCGGTCTTGCCGAAGTCAACACCGCCGTCAACCAGATGGACCAGGTGACCCAGCAGAATGCCGCCATGGTCGAACAATCGACGGCAGCCAGCTCTTCGCTGGCATCGGAAGCGGGCCGGTTGCGTCAGTTGATTTCGCAGTTCCACCTCGATGGCTCCCAGACCATGCCTGCCAATGGCGCTTCGGCCGCTGGCTGGACATCGAAAAAGCCGGCTGCTGCGCATGAACAGCACCGCCCGGTTGCGTCTCCGGCACGGCGGATGGTGGGGCAGGTTGCCCGCGCCATGGGTCTCCAGACAGCGGCCAAGGCCGATAACTGGGAGGAATTTTGATGCTGATGGCCTCGACCGGCCAGGCGGATGCGCTGGAAATCCTCGCCTTCAGGCTGCATGGACAGGAATTCTGCGTCAAGACCACGTCCATCCGCGAAATTCGCGGCTGGGCGCCCGCCACATCCTTGCCGCATGCCCCTGCGGAGGTCATCGGGGTGATCAATCTACGCGGCACGGTCATTCCCATCGTCGATCTCGCGGTTAAATTGGGAATGCAGGGCATGGTGACCAATGAGCGCAGCGCCATCATCGTTGCGGAAGTCGATAGCACGGTTGTCGGTCTGCTCGTCGATGCGGTGTCCGATATCCTCACGGTTCCGGCGGAAAGCCTGCAACCCGTGCCACAGGCCACCAGCACGGGGACGGATTTTTCCGATGGCATCATTGTACAGGACGCCAGCATGATCTGTTTTCTCAATCTCGAGCGGATGTTTGGGCAAAGCGATTGCAGCGATTGGGGGATTGCCGCCTGATCGCCCGAAATTTGCAGCAGGTTCAAAGCCCGGAAGTTTCTTCCGGGCTTTGGCGTTTTCACCCCGTTGCCGCCTTCGCAACATTTGGAATGCGGTTCTCGATAACCCGGTCTTTTCAAAGATGTGATTGGCTTGTCTTTATCCTGTAGGACAGTTTGATTAGCGAGTGCTATGAAGCCGGGCCTGTTCTTCTGTGGGGAAGGCAGGATTGCTTCCGGATGGGCTATCCCTGATGGATCACCCCTGACGGGCCATGAACAATGCGTGAGCGATGCCTATGAAGAGAATGACGAAGATCGTCCTGGTCGGCCTTGTGGTTGTGGGTGCCGGCCTGGCTTATGCCGCCCGCCAGCCGCAGGTCGCCGCGCTCACCGCAGGCTGGTTGGGCAAACCGCAAGGCGACCGGCAGCGGGGCCGGGATATGGCCATTCCCGTCGTGGCGGCTCCGGTCATCCAGGCCGACGTGCCCGTCTATGTGACCGGCGTCGGCAGCGTCAAACCGTTGAACACTGTTGTTATCCAGCCGCAGGTCAGCGGGCGGATCACGAATATCGGCTTTCAGGAAGGCCAGGACCTGAAGAAAGGCGACCTGATCGCCACGTTGGACGACGCGCTTTACAAGGCGCAGCTGGATGAAGCGATTGGCAAGAAGGCCCAGGACTCGGCCCAACTGACCTATGCCATTCTGGAAATGGAGCGTTTACAGCGCCTGATCGGCAATTCCGCCACCACCCAGCAGCAACTCGACAACCAGGTGGCGCTGGTGGCGCAATACAAGGCGCAGGTCCAGTCCGACCAGGCAGCCATCGAGGCGGCCCAGGCCCAGCTGGATTACACCGTGATCAAGGCGCCGATGGACGGGCGCACGGGCATTCGCAATGTCGATGTCGGCAATATCGTCTCGACCGGTGATACGACCGGCATCGTCACCCTGTCGCAGATCAAGCCGATCACCATCCTGTTTTCCATTCCGCAGCAGGATCTGGCCCGGGTCAATGCCGCCAATGCCAATGGTGCTCTTTCGGTCAATGCCCTGGGCGATGATGGCAAGACGGTCGTTGCCAGCGGCACGCTGACCGTGGTCGACAACCAGGTCGATACCACCACCGGCACCGTCCGCCTGCGGGCTGAATTTCCCAACGAAGATCTGCGGCTATGGCCCGGCGCCTTCGTCAATGCCCGGCTTCTCGTCGAGACCAAGAAAGATGTGCTGACGGTTCCGTCCTCGGCCATCCAGCGCGGTCCTGCGGGGACTTACGCCTATATTGTCCAGCCGGACCAGACAGTGAAGATCCAGGCGGTGACGGTCGAGATGCAGGACGACCAGACGGCAGTGATCGCCAAAGGGGTCAGCGCTGGCGAGACTGTCGTGACGACAGGGTTCGCCCGGCTCCAGGATGGCGCCCTGGTACGTGTTTCGACGCCGCAGGAGGCCGATCCTGCCAACATGGCCGTGCCGCTGGATGATAACAAGCCGCGTCAACGCCATGGCGGCAACCGCAATAATGGCCAGGCTCGGCCAAACGCCCATGACCCGGCCTCGCGGAAAGAGGGCGCTGAAAAACCTCCGGCTGGGCCGGACGACAAACCGGTACCCGCCGCCGGAGAGCAAAAAGACACCGGTGCAGCCGCAACCCCACCGGCTGACGCAGCGAAATGAGTATTTCGACGCCCTTTATCGCGCGGCCCGTCGCCACCTCGCTGCTGGGGATCGCCATCCTGCTGGGGGGATTGCTGGGATATACCTCGCTGCCCGTAGCCCCGCTGCCGCAGGTGGATTTTCCGACGATCCGCGTCACCACGCAATTGCCGGGTGCCGACCCCGAGACCATGGCAGCCCTGGTAACTGCGCCGCTAGAGCGTCCGCTTGGGCAGATCCCGGCGCTGGCCTCGATGACCTCTTCCAGCGCCTTCGGCATCAGCCAGGTGACGCTGCAATTTAACCTGGACCGTGATATCGATGGTGCTGCGCAGGACGTGCAGGCGGCGATCAATTCGGCCAGCGGCAGCCTGCCGAAAACCCTGCCTTATCCGCCGACCTATGCGAAAGTGAACCCGGCGGATACGCCGACCATCACGCTTGCGCTGCATTCCGATACCTATCCCATTCGTGATCTGAGCGATTTTGCCGATACGATCATGGCGCAGCGGCTGAGTGAGGTTTCCGGCGTCGGCGATGTGCGCGTCCAGGGCGGCGTGCGGCCCGCCATCCGCATCCAGGCCGATCTGACCCGGCTGGCCTCCTATGGAATGTCGCTCGAGGATCTGCGCACCGCGATTACCAATGCCAATGTTTCCGGTGCCAAGGGGGCGGTGGATGGCACTTCCCAATCCTTCACGCTCTCGGCCAATGACCAGATCCAGGACCCGGAAATCTACCGCGACACCATCGTCACCTATAGCAACAGCGCGCCTGTGCGGTTGCGCGATGTCGCCGATGTGGTCGAAGGGCTGGAAAACAGCCGCGTCGGCGCTTGGTATCAGGGGCATCCGGCGGTCATTGTCGATATCATGCGCCAGCCCGGCGCCAATGTCATTCAGACTGTCGAGGATGTCCGAAAGCAGCTGCCGCGCCTGAAACAGGCGCTTCCCGCCGGGGTCTCACTCGACATCGTCAACGACAGGACAGACACCATCCGCGCCTCCATTCACGATGTGCAATGGACGCTGGCGCTCAGCGTCGGCCTGGTCATTCTCGTGGTGTTTCTGTTTCTGCGCACGCTGACCGCGACGATCATCGCCGCCGTCGCCCTGCCGCTGTCGCTGATCGCCACTTTCGGCATCATGTATTTTGCCGGCTTCAGCCTCGATAACCTGTCGCTGATGGCGCTGACCATCGGGACCGGATTCGTGGTGGACGATGCCATCGTGATGATCGAAAATATCGCCCGTCATATCGAGGAAGGCGAACATCCGATGCAGGCCGCCCTGAAGGGGGCGGGCGAAATCGGCTTCACCATCATTTCGCTGACGGCGTCGCTGATCGCGGTCTTTATCCCGCTGCTGTTCATGACTGGCATTGTCGGGCGGATGTTCCGCGAATTTGCCCTGACGCTCACCATCGCCGTCGTGGTGTCGGCGGTGATTTCACTGACGCTGACGCCGATGATGTGCGCGCGCATTCTGCGAGCCCCCAAGGAGCGCAATTCCGGCGTGCTCGGCATGGTGGACCGGGGCATGGATTGGATGAACGAAGGCTACCGCCGCAGCGTCGTCTGGGCGGTCAATCGCGGTTGGCTGATGCTGGTACTAACGGGTGTCACGCTTGTGATAACCGGCCTGCTTTACGTCACCATCCCCAAGGGCTTCCTGCCGGTGCAGGATACCGGGTTGATTTCCGCCGTCGTGGAAACGGAGCCAACCAGCTCGTTCGACGCGATGAAGCAGACCCAGGCGCTTGTCGGCAACCGGCTGCGTGCCGATCCGGCGGTGGAAAGCGTCATTGCGGTGATTGGCACCAGCGCCTCCAACCTGACACTGAACACGGCAAGCTACAGTATCGTGCTGAAGCCGCTCGACCAGCGGGATATCTCGGCGACGGATTTGATCGACCGGCTGCGGGCGTCCGTTGCCGATATTCCCGGCATCCATCCGACATTCCAGAGCATTCGTGATATTTCGATCAGCACGCGGGCCAGCCGAGCGCCCTATCAATATACACTGACGGGCAATAATACCGCGACCGTCGCCGACTGGGCCGACCGGCTGGCCCGGCGGCTACAGCAGAACCCGTTGCTGATCGATGTGACATCCGAGGTGGAAATGGGCGGCGGGCGGTTGGCGATTACCGTCAACCGGGAGACCGCAGCCCGCCTTGGCGTCTCCATGCAGGTGATCAACGATACGCTCTATGATGCCTTCGGCCAGCGCCAGATCAGCACCATCTACGGGCAGGCGAACCAGTACCGGGTCATTCTGGAGGCCGCGCAGCGGTTTCAGGGCGACCCGAAATCCCTGGAACAGCTCTATGTCAAAGGCACGAGCGGCGCCATCGTGCCGCTGAATGCTGTTGCATCGGTCAAGTTTACCACGGCGCCGCTGGTGATCAGCCGCGATGATCAATTCCCCGCCGTTACCGTGAGCTTCGATCTCGCCAGAAACGCATCGCTGAGTGAGGCGATTACCGCGATCAAGAGCGCGGAGCGCGAGATTGGCATGCCCGCCTCCATCCAGCGGCACTATAGCGGCGATACCGAGGAATTCGACCGCTCGCTGGCGGGGGAGCCCTGGCTGATCCTGGCCGCGATCATCACCATCTATATTGTGCTGGGTCTGCTGTATGAAAGCACCATCCACCCGATCACCATTCTGTCCACGCTGCCTTCGGCGGGTGTCGGGGCGCTGGTGGCGCTGATGCTGTTTGGTCAGGATCTGTCGATTATCGCCTTGATCGGCATCGTTCTTCTGATGGGGATCGTCAAGAAGAACGCAATCATGATGATCGATTTCGCGCTGGACGCGGAGCGCAATGAAGGGCTCTGCGCCCGCGATGCCATCATCAAGGCGGCCGTCATGCGCTTTCGGCCAATCATGATGACCACGCTGGCTGCCCTGTTCGGGGCGCTGCCGCTGGCGCTTGCCCAGGGAACCGGCGCGGAACTGCGCATCCCGCTCGGCATCTCGATCATCGGCGGCCTGCTGCTCAGCCAGTTGCTGACGCTCTATACCACGCCGGTCATCTATCTGGCGCTGGATGGATTGCGCGCCAAGATGCAGGGAAAGCGAGCCGCGTCCAATATCGGAGGTCCGGCATGAGCATTTCAAGCCTCTTCATCAATCGTCCGGTTGGCACCACCCTGCTGGCAATCGGCCTGATGATGCTTGGGCTGGTCGCCTACCGGTTCCTGCCGGTCGCAAGCCTGCCTGCCGTCGATCTTCCCACCATCCGGGTAACAGCCAGCCGCCCCGGCGCCGATCCGGAAAGCATGGCGTCCAGCGTTGCCGCACCGCTGGAGCGCCATCTCGGCGCGATTGCCGGTGTCACCGAAATGACTTCGACCAGCGGGCTTGGCACGACCAATATCTTTCTTCAATTCGAGCTTTCCCGCAATGTCGATAGTGCCGCCCAGGATGTGCAGGCGGCAATCAATGCCGCCGTTGGCGATCTGCCGAGTGACCTGCCGTCGCTTCCGACCATGCGCAAGGCCAATCCTGCCGCATCGCCAATCCTGACACTGGCTTTGACCTCCGATACCATTCCGGCCAGTGCCATATACGATGCCGCCGACAGTGTTGTCGTGCAGCGGATTTCGCAAGTTGAAGGGGTTGGCGACGTTTCGGTCAGCGGTGCCGACCAGCCCGCCGTTCGCGTCCGGCTCAACCCCGACCGGCTGGCGGCGATCGGGCTTTCGGCGGATGACGTGCGCACCGCCATCGTCAACGGCAATGCGCTTGCGCCGATTGGTGCTATCGATGGAAGCCAGGCTTTTTATGCGCTGTCGGTCAATGCGCAATTGATTACGCCTGAAGATTACGGCCAGCTTGTCCTTCATGCCTCCAACGGCATCGCCGTCCGGCTGGCCGATATCGCCACCGTGGAACCGGGCGTGCGCAACCGCCGTTCCGATGCCTGGTTCAATGGCAAACCCGCCGTTCTTCTCAATATTACCAAGGCGGCGGATGCCAATGTGATGTCCACGGTCGATGCGGTGAAGGCGCTCATTCCTGAAGTCAAGCAGCTCATTCCCGCCGGTATCGAAGTCGATATTCTCAACGACCGCACCAAGACCATTCATGCCAGCGTCGAGGATATGCAGTTTACCCTGCTGGCGACGGTGGCGCTGGTCATGGCCGTGGTCTTCGTCTTCCTGCGCCGGCTGGTGCCGACGCTGGCCGCCGGTTTGACGGTGCCGCTATCGTTTGCTGGCGCGTTTGCCGCCATGTGGCTGACGGGATTGTCGATCGACAATCTGTCGCTGATGGCGCTGGCGGTGGCCAGCGGTTTCGTGGTGGACGACGCGATTGTGATGATCGAGACGATTTACGCCAATATCGAGAAGGGTATGAAGCCACTTGAGGCGGCCCACGCGGGCGCCCGACAGATCGGCTTCACGGTGATCGCCATCAGCATTTCTCTAATGGCCGCATTCATTCCCTTGTTTTTCATGGGCGGCATTGTCGGCAAGTTCTTCCTGACCTTCTCCCTGACACTTGCCTTCACCATCGCCGTTTCCACCGTGGTCTCCTTGACCCTGACGCCGATGATCTGTGGCCACCGGATCAAGGCGCGGGATCTCGACGCCCCGCAGGGTCGTTTCGACCGAGCTATTGAGCACAGCCTGGAGCGGACTGTTGCCTTTTATGACCGCACGCTGAAGGGCGTTCTGCATCACCGTGTCCTTGCGGTGGTCATCACCATCGCCTGTATCGTGCTGACCGGTTTTCTCTACGCCAAGGTGCCGAAAGGTTTCATGCCGCGCGACGATACCGGCTTTGTGATGGGCAATAGCCAGGCGGCCAGCGACATATCCTATCCGGCCATGCTGGCACTGCAAAAGCGCGCCTTGGCCATCGTCGAGCGCGATCCCGCGGTGCAGAGCATTGGCGCCTCCGTTGGCGGCGGGTTTCTCGGAACAGCCAATCGCGGCCAGATGTTGATTGCACTGAAAGGGCCTGGCGAAAGGGATACGACCGATGTGGTGATTGACCGCCTGCGCCGTGCGGTTGCCGTCATTCCTGGCCTCGATACATCGTTCTTTTCGCCAAGCGATATCCGGGTCGGGGCGCGGACATCGGATTCGGAATTTCAGTTCACGCTTTGGGATGCCGATTATGACGAATTGGTCGCCTGGGCGCCGCGCATTCTCGCCCGGTTGCGGCAGGAGCCTTTGCTGACCGATGTCACCAGTGACCGCCAGCCGAGCGGTCTCCAGGCCAATGTCGTCGTTGACCGGACCGCCGCGTCGCGTCTCGGCGTCAAGATGACGGCGGTTGATGCGGCGCTCAACAATGCCTTTGCCCAGCGTCAGGTCACGATCGTCTATGGAGACCGCAACCAATACCGCGTCATCCTTGAAACCTATCTGGATTTCGCCAAGGACCCGGAACATGTTCTGAAGATCTATGTGCCTGGAAATAGCGGTACGCAGGTGCCGCTCAGCGCCTTTGCCAGGATCGAGCGGACATTGGCACCGATCGGGGTCAATCATCAGGGACAATTTCCGGCAGTAACGATTTCCTATAATATCGGGCCGGATACCACGCTGTCCGAGGCCAATGATGCGGTCAAGGCTGCCGTGGCCGGCATGCATCTGCCCGATACGCTGCATGCCGAATTTGCCGGAGATGCCGCCAATGCATCGAGTTCCTCAGGCGGCCAGCCGTTGCTCATTCTCGCGGCTCTGGTGGCCGTCTATATCGTGCTCGGCATTCTCTATGAGAGCCTCATTCATCCCCTGACGATCATTTCCACGCTGCCTTCGGCAGGGCTGGGCGCGTTGTTGGCATTGTGGATCAGCGGCACGGAACTGACCATCGTCGCCTTTATCGGCATTATTCTGTTGATCGGTATCGTCAAGAAAAACGGGATCATGCTGGTGGATTTCGCGCTCGAAGCCGAACGCCAGCATGGCATGTCGCCCCAGGATGCCATTCACGAAGCCTGCCTTCGGCGGTTCCGGCCGATCATGATGACAACGCTCGCCGCCTTCATGGGCGCGCTGCCGCTGGTATTGGCGACCGGTCCCGGTGCCGATCTCCACCGTCCACTCGGGGTGACGATCATCGGCGGCCTCATCGTGTCGCAGGCCCTGACCCTTTATACGACGCCAATCATCTACCTGATCTTTGCCCGCCTGTCGGCGCGCTGGCGCGCACGCACGTCAGGCGCCAATGTGGAACACCGTCCGGCTGTTTAGGCCTGTTCTGCGCTGAGTGATCCTGACAGGATGATTGCGGCTTGGTCGTGTATACATTATATTAGGAAAACTGCGTCTGCTGCTTGCCGCTGGGTAATGCTGGAACAGGGCAGGTGATGCGGTTGTGGAGGGACTTTATCGGCATGCAGAAGGACATTAAGGCCTCGGCAAAGCAGGGGGATGCCGCCACCCATGGCCGCCGCGCCGTGATTGAATTGCGCGAGAAAATCATCAGTGGACATCTCGCTGGCGGGACGCGGCTGTTCGAGGTGTCGCTGGCGGAGGAACTCGACATTTCCCGCACGCCGGTGCGCGAAGCTTTGTCACGGCTAGCCGAAGAAGGTCTGCTCGACCGCTTGCCGAATGGCGGGTTCACAGTGCGCCGGTTTGGCTATGACGATGTCATTGATGCGATTGAATTGCGAGGTGTTCTCGAGGGAACAGCGGCAAGGCTGGCCGCAGAACGAGGGGCAGACCCGGAGGCGCTTGCTGAGATATGGGAGACAATATTTAAGCTGGATCAATGCTTTGGACCCTATGTCGATGATGTGGAGTTCGACGCCTATGCCGATCTCAATGAGATATTCCACCGCCAGCTGGCAGCCCTTTGTGGAAGCGAAGTGATGCGCCGTGAGGTGGAGCGGGCAAGTGCTTTGCCTTTTGCCTCGCCCTCCGCCTTCCTGCCCAACAGGTTGGATATTGCTGCATTTCGCCGGTCCCTGCGCTCAGCGCAGGAGCAGCATCGCGCCCTAGTGGAGGCAATTGCTGCGCGCGAAGGGGCCCGCGCCGAAGCCATGGCCCGTGAACATGCCAGAACGGCGCGGCGAAACCTCGACTATATTTTCAAAGAGGACCCGGAGCTGATCAACAAGATTCCCGGCATGGCGCTGATCCATCGTTGAATTTCCTCCATGATTTCTGCGGCCTTGTTCATGGCCACAAAAAAGCTTCAGAAACGGGCTTGCATTCTGCTCAGGGGCTGGCATCAATGTATACACACTGAAGTATGCCTTGGGAGGAAACGATGGCAGCGAGCAGTCTCCACGATATTTTGCAGGCTAATCCCGACATTGTCGGACGGCTGCGCAATTCGCCGGTCGGGATGTATGTATACCCGGTTGTGACACCTGAATTCAGCAATTGGCGCTCCGAACAAGTGGCTTGGCGCAATTCCGCCGTGCTGTTTGATCAATCCCACCACATGGACGAGTTGATCGTCGAGGGACCGGATGCGGAGAAATTTCTCAGCCATCACGGCATCAATTCCTTTGCGAATTTCGATCTCAACCGCGCCAAACACTTCGTTCCGGTCACGCCGAACGGCCATGTGATCGGCGATCACATCATCTTCCGCGAACGGCAGGACAAGTTCATCCTGGTGGGCCGCGCCCCGACCTCCAATTGGCTGATGTTCTGCGCCGCCTATGGCAAATGGAATGTCCGTCTCAAGCACGACCCGCGTTCTCCGTCCCGCCCGGAAGGCGAGCGCGTGTTGCGCACCCATTATCGCTACCAGATCCAGGGACCGGAAGCCCCGAGGATTTTCGAGAAGATCAATGGCGGGCCGGTCCAGGAGATCAAGTTTTTCCATGTCGACTGGATCAATGTCGGTTCCAAGAAGGTGCAGGCGCTTCGCCATGGCATGTCCGGCGCGCCGGGTCTGGAAATCTGGGGCCCTTACGAGGACAAGAATTACATCCTGTCCTGTATTCTCGACGCGGCAAAGGATGCCAATGTCGATCTGGTGCGCTGCGGCAGTCGCGCCTACTCCACCAACACTCTGGAAAGCGGCTGGATTCCCTCGCCGCTTCCCGGCATCTATACCGGTGACGGCATGCTCGCCGAATATCGCCAATGGCTGGGCGCCGACAGCTATGAGGCCAATGGTCCGATTGGCGGCAGCTTCGTCTCCAGCAATATCGAGGATTATTACGTCAATCCGTTCGAGCTTGGCTATGATTTCTACATTGGCTGGAAGAAGGATGATTTCATCGGCAAGGCGGCGCTTGAAAAGATCAAGGGCCAGACCAACCGCAAGAAAGTCACCTTCGAATGGAATGCCGAGGATGTTGTCGAGGTGATTGCCTCTGCCTTCCGTCCAGGCGAAGACAGCTACAAGTGGATCGATTTCCCCGTCCTGAACTACGCATCGACCAGCGCCGACATGATCGTCAACGACGAGGGCAAGACGGTGGGCCTATCGATGTTTGGCGGCTATTCCTACAATGAGCGCTGCATCCTGTCGCTCGGCATTGTCGATGCCGATGTCAAGGAAGGCGACGTGCTGACATTGATCTGGGGTGAACCGGACGGCGGCAGCGGCAAGACCTCCACCGAGCGCCCACACAAGCAGGCGAAAATCCGCGTGCGGATCTCTCCGACGCCTTACGCACGCCAGGCCCGCGAGACCTATGCCGAAAGCTGGCGCACGAAGAAGAAGTGATCTGCCCGATATCACTAGCTAATCACATCAATGCTCCGACACCTCAATAACATGTCGGGGCATTGATCTAGCGGATCGGTGGTGTTTTGAGTCAGGCGGTCTTCGCGCTGCCGGGCCAGCGCAGCAGGCGCATGGCGTTGGCGGTGACGAGAACGGTGGCGCCGGTATCGGCCAGGATCGCGGGCCAGAGACCGGTAACGCCAATGATTGTCGTTACCAGGAAGACGGCTTTCAGCCCGATGGCAATGGTGATATTCTGACGGATATTGCCCATCACCTGCCGCGACAGCATGACCATGTCGGCGATATCCATCACCCTCCCATGCAGAATGGCCGCATCGGCGGTTTCCAGTGCCACATCCGTTCCGCCGCCCATGGCAATGCCGATATCGGCGGCGGCCAGAGCCGGGGCATCGTTGATACCATCTCCAACCTTGGCGACCCGCTCGCCCTTCGCCTGCATGTCGCGCACGATGGCCTGTTTGTCTTGTGGCAGCAGATCGGCGCGCGGCTCGATATCAAGCAGCGTGGCGATGGCCCGCGCTGTGGCGGCATTGTCGCCGGTCAGCATGATGGAGCGAATACCGGCAGCCTTCAGCGCGTCCAACCCTTGGCGGGCATCGGGGCGCGGTTGGTCGCGGAGCGCAATCAGCCCCGTGACTGACCCGTTCTTGACCAGCAGGGAGACGGATTTGCCTTCTGTACTCAGCATTTCGATACTGGCGCCGATCTCGGCGGAAATAGGGGCCAGTTCGGCGGCGGCACTGGCCGATCCGAGGAAGAGGCTGATGCCGCCCACTGTGCCGCGCACGCCCTTGCCAGCAATGGCTCCGGTCTCGATTGGCGGTGGTACAGCGATGGCGCGGTCGGTGGCGGCCTCGATAATCGCCCGGGCCAGCGGATGGTTGGACCCCATTTCAAGGGCCGCTGCATCGGCCAGCACGGTCTTTTCGACTGAGCCGCCAAACGCAATGATATCAGTCACTTTTGGCTTGCCTTCCGTCAGCGTTCCCGTCTTGTCGAGCGCGATGGCGGTGATCCGCCCGACATTTTCGAGAACCGCGCCGCCCTTCATCAGCAGGCCGCGACGCGCACCGGCGGAGAGACCGGCGGCAATGGCGGCGGGTGTCGAGATGACCAGCGCGCAAGGGCAGCCGATCAGCAGGATTGCCAGACCTTTATAGAGCCACAGGCTCCAGTCCCCATCCCAGAACAGCGGCGGCAGGATTGCCACCAGCGCGGCCAACAGCGTTACAGCGGGTGTGTAATAGCGCGAAAACCGGTCGATGAAGCGCTCGGTTGGCGCCTTGCTTTCCTGGGCTTCCTCAACCAGCTGGACAACGCGGGCAATGGTGTTGTCGGCTGCGGTGGCCGTTACCTTGACCCGGAGTGTTCCTTCGCCATTCACCGTTCCGGCAAAAACACCTTCCCCTGCGCCTTTGGTTTTAGGAAGGCTCTCTCCGGTGACAGGGGCTTCATTGATCGCGCTGGTGCCATCGATAATTTCTCCATCGGCAGGAACCCGGTCGCCGGGCCGCACGATGACGATGGTGCCGAGGGTCAGGCTGGCGGCTGCCACGTCTTCAACGCGGCCATTCCGCTCGATCCGCGCCGTATCGGGAACCAGCTTGGTCAGGCCTTGAATACTGGCGCGGGCCCGTCCGGCCGCAAAACCCTCGAGCAATTCACCGACCAGAAACAGGAAAACCACCGTGGCCGCTTCCTCGGTCGCGCCGATGACGATGGCGCCGATAGAGGCGATGGTCATCAGCATTTCAATGGAAAACGGCGTTCCGGCCAGCGCCGCCATCACGGCACGGCGAGCGATCGGCACGATACCGATGGAGATAGCGACCAGAAATGCCCAGAAGGAGAGGGACGGCACGACATGGCCGATGACCATGGCAAGAACGAGAGCGATGCCGCTCGTTGCGACCAGCCGGGCCTTTTGTGTGCGCCACCAAGGGCCTGTTGCAGGTCCGTCATCATGCAGATGGCTGTGCAGGCCGTCGCCATGAGAGGCATGGTCATGTCCATCATGGTTATGCGCCGCGCCACCATGATGGCCGGTGCAGGGAGAGCCATGTGCGTGGTCGTGCTGATCATCCTGTTGTGGAACGGAGGCGGCGAGGCGGGTGGTCTTGTAGCCAAGACCGGTCACCTTATCGGCCAGCGTTATCAGATCGGCGTCGCCATTGTGGACGACGGCCATGGTCTGTGCTGTCACCGACACCCGGACATCGGTAATACCGGCCACCCGGCGTGCAGCCGTGTCGATCTTTGCCGCGCAGGAGGCGCAATCCATGCCCTCGACGCGGAAGCGGGTGGTTTGTTCGGTCGCCATCGGTTCGTCCTTGTCATTGTGTCGAACCAATCCTACATTCTCTAGTGACTAGAGGAGCAAGGGCAAAATCGATGGCAATCGCAATTGGCGAGGCGGCGCGGATCAGTGGCGTCAAGGTTCCCACTATCCGCTATTACGAACAGGTCGGCCTTCTGCCGCAGCCGCCGCGCACCGATGGAAACCGCAGGCTTTACAGCGCTGCCCATTTGCAGAGGCTAACCTTTATCCGCCATGCGCGTGAGCTTGGCTTCGAGGTCGATGCCATTCGCACGCTGCTCGATCTTCAGGATAAGCCCGGTCAGTCCTGCTCACCCGCCGATTCGATTGCGCGGCAGCGGCTTGCCGATGTCGAGGAGCGGATCGACCGGCTAAAGGCGTTGAAAACCGAGCTTGAGCGAATGATCATGGGATGTTCGCATGGGACGATTGCCGAGTGCCGGGTGATCGAGGTTCTGGCCGATCACGACCAATGCCGCCACGACCGGCATTGATATCACTACTGCATAATTTTCTCTTCAAACCGGAATCGGTTTAAAGAGAAAATTATGCAGCAGATATAAAGCGCTACAGCGAACCTTTGTGCGCCATATATGGCGCACGGCGCTGTAGAGCATCGGTCCGATGCTCTCAGTTATGTTTGCGCATCAGATTTATCCGAAAACCTGTTCTTAACGTTCGGTCCGATGCTTTAGGCTACCCACTTCAGATAGAGTGTCGCCAGCGGTGGCAGGGCGAGGTTTATCGAAAATTCCCTGCCATGCGCCGGGATCTGCTCGGCTGAAACGTCACCCTTGCCTTGCCCCGATCCTCCAAATTCACTGGCATCGCTGTTGAGGATTTCCGTCCAGCGACCCTGCCTTGGCACGCCAACGCGGTAGTCATGGCGCAAGATCGGGGTGAAATTCGAAATCGCCAGAATGCAGGTCTCCCGGTTTTCGTCATAGCGCAGCATGGCGATAACGGAGTTTTCGGCATCGTCGGCAATCGCCCATTCAAATCCGGCGGGGTCGAGATCGCTGAATTGCAGGGCCTTTTCCTGCTGATACAGCCCGTTCAGCCTGGCGACCAAAGTCTGGACACCGGCGTGATCCGGTCGGTCCTGCAAATCCCAGGAGATGGATTGATCGTGGTTCCACTCAATGTCCTGGCCGATCTCGCAGCCCATGAACATCAGTTTCTTGCCGGGATGCGCCCACATGAAACCATAGTAGGCCCGCAGATTAGCCAGCTTCTGCCAATGGTCGCCGGGCATTTTACCCAGTAGCGACCCTTTGCCATGCACGACCTCATCATGGGAAAGTGGCAGCACGAACCGCTCGGAATATTGATAGATCATGCTGAAGGTCATCGTGCCGTGATGGTATTTGCGATAGACCGGATCTTCTTCAATGTAGGACAGGCTGTCATGCATCCAGCCCATGTTCCATTTGAAATCGAAGCCGAGACCGCCGTCTTCCGGTGATTTGGTCACGCCCGGCCAGGCGGTCGATTCCTCGGCAATCATCAGCGCATGCGGGCAGCGGCTGTGAACGACGCTGTTCAAATGCTTGAAGAATTCGACGGATTCGAGATTTTCCCGTCCGCCGAATTGGTTGGGAATCCATTCGCCGTCATTGCGGCTATAGTCTCGGTAGAGCATCGAGGCGACGGCATCGACCCGCAGTCCGTCGATATGGAAATGCTCCAGCCACTCGAAGGCGCTGGCAATCAGAAAGCCCTTCACCTCCTTGCGACCGAGATTGTAGATCAGCGTGTTCCAGTCCCGATGAAAGCCCTCGCGGGGATCTTCATGCTCATAAAGCGCGCTGCCGTCGAAACGTGCCAGGCCCCAGACATCGGTCGGAAAATGGGCAGGCACCCAATCGAGAAGCACGCCGACACCGCTGGCATGGCAGCGGTCGATGAAATAGGCCAAATCCTCCGGCGTGCCATAGCGCCCGGTGGGGGAAAACAGGCCGAGCGGCTGATAACCCCAGGAACCGCCGAACGGATGTTCGGTAATCGGCAGGAGTTCGATATGGGTGAAATTCATGGATTTGACGTAGGGCACCAGCCTCTGGCTCAGCTCCACCCAGTCGAGCCAGCGATTGCCATCTTCAGCGATCCGCAGCCACGAGCCGAGATGCACTTCATAGATCGAGATCGGCTCGCGCGCGGCGGCATCGGCGTTCTGCCGTGTCATCCAGGCCTGGTCCGTCCAGGCAAAAGGCGTGTTTGATGCGACGATGGAGGCCGTCCCCGGCGCCGCTTCGCTGGCCTTGGCGACGGGATCGGCCTTTTGCGGCAAGACATTGCCTTGCGCGTCGATCAATTCATATTTGTAGCGCTCGCCAGGACTGAGGCCCGGAACGAACAATTCCCAGATGCCTCCGGCTTGGCGCAGGCGCATCGGGTTGCGTCGCCCGTCCCAGGAGTTAAAATCACCCACCACCGAGACTCGCTGTGCTGTCGGTGCCCAGACGGCAAAGCCTACCCCTGCCACCCCATCCATCTCTCGGGGATTGGCCCCCAACGTACGGGCGAGATCGTAATGAGTGGCCTCGGCGATCAGATGCAGGTCCATATCGCCCAGCAACATGCCGAAGGCGTAGGGGTCTTCGGCAATCTGCACCGTATCAGGCCATTCAATCCGAAACCGATAGCGCGAGGAAGAGCGAAGCTCTCCCGCAAACAGGCCGCCCGGATGCACCAAGTTCAGCCGGCCCACAGGGGCGTTGCTGTTTCTGTCGAGCATTTCCACGCCGAGCGCACCCGGAAAAATCGCCCGGACCACTGTTTCCCCATCGGTCCGATGCGGTCCAAGAATGGAAAAGGGATCGCCGTGCCTGCCGTCGATCAGGGCTTGAACTGCCTGGGCATCGATGCCGGATAGCAAGTCGCTCGTGGCAATCGTCATAGGGAATTCTCCGTCAGCCGTTCAGCAATGTCGGCAAAACCAGCGAGTGGAATGGCGATCCAGCCTGGCCGGTTGCTGGCTTCATAGCCGATTTCATAGGCGGCCTTTTCCAGCAGGAACAAGTCGAGAATCCTGCGGCGTTGTTCGGGGTCCATGGCCAGTGATGGTTCTCCGTCGACTGCAGCGAAATAGCTGTCGAGGAAATGCGCCTCGGCCTTCTTGCGAAACGCCTCGATCAACGCGGCTCTTGCTTCTATGTCGCCCTGAATGACGATCTCGCGGCCCGTATCGGCGGAAGCAGCAAGATAGCTCAGCGACCGGACCAGTCCGGCCACGTCGCGTAGCGGATTGGTCTTTGCCCGCCGTTCGGCGAGCGGGCGGGCCGGTTCGCCTTCGAAGTCGATAATATAGACATCGTCTTCGGCAATAAGGATCTGGCCGAGATGGAAATCACCATGGTTGCGGATCATCAGCGTGTCCTTGGCAACGCTGGCCAGCGTACCGACCGCGCTCAAGATCTGCTCCCGGCGGTCCGCCAGCATGGTACTGACCCGGACGGTCTCAGTTTCGAGACCATCACTGTCGGTGCCATGACCAATGGCAGACACTCTGTCCAGGCAATCGGCCACGCGGGCCATCACTGAGCGCGACCAAACGGACACATCCTCGTCGGTCATTGCGACCGGCGTAAAAGCCGGGTCGTCTGTCGGCTTGGCCAGTGCCACATGCAACTCGCCAAGCCGTTTGCCGATCACGGCGGCCTGATTGAACAGCGGGTTGAACCGCTCCTGCTCGGCATCGTCATCCTGACCGGCAACCATGCTTTGTTCGAGCATCTGCCTGAGCGTGTCGAGCATCCAGGTCCAGGCATCGCCCTGATTGCGGATGGCACCCTGGATGATGATCAATGTCGAGCGCTCATCTTCAGGTGAAACCCTGACGACCTCTCCCAGCAGCGGGGCGGTGTTGGCATAGCCAAGCCGTGTCAGGTGACGGGTCATTTCCACTTCCGGGTGGATGCCCTGATGGATATGACGAATGAGCTTGATCATCGCCAGATCGCCAATGATCAACGAGCTGTTGGATTGTTCAGCCGAGAGCCATTTGACCTGCATGTCCTCGGACAGGTCCATGCCGTCGAGCTGCTCGGTGCCGATGAAATCAATGGAGCCGCTCTTGCTGGAAATGCTGGAGCGTTCGCACAAAGCCTTGATGACGCCACGCGCCATGCTTTGCATGGCAAAGCCATCCGTCAGAAAACCGACCCGGCGTCCTTTGCGAACTCGCGCAAAGGCTAGTTGCTGGGCGAGCGCATGGGGTGTCTCATCGTCCCAGGCGATGGCAAACGGCAGGAAATATCGCTCAATGCGATCTTCCAGCTCGGTTTCCAGCTCACCCAGCAGCAGGTCATTGCCGAAGGGCATTGGAATGGTTGAGATCAGCGAGGCGCGTTTCACCCTTTCGCCCTTGGAGGCAAACCAGCGGCGCTTGGCAAGATAGGAAGGCAGGATTTCCCGCGAAATCGTGTCTTGGATATTTGGCTCGTCCAGCAATTGGGCAAGCTCGCGCCGCATGACGATGGTGACGAAATCGGGCAATTGCTCCGGTGGCTCGGTACGCCAGGCCGGTCCATCCGCATCGGTCTCGCCCGAGAGCTTGAACCAGAAGAAACCATAGGGCGGCAGGGTCAGGAGGTAGGTCAACTGGCCGATGGGGGGAAAGGCCGACATGCCGGTCAGCTCAATGGGAATACGCTTTTCGAATTCGGCCAGATCCAGTTCGACCGCCTGCGGCAGGCGCGACAGATTGGCGACACACAGCAGCACTTCGCCTTCATATTCGCGCAAATAGGCGATGATCTTGCGGTTGGCCGGCGACAGGAACCGCAATGTGCCGCGTCCGAACGCCGTAAATTTGCGCCGAAGCGCCAACATGTGACGGCTCCAGTTCAGCAGGGAATGGGCGTCAGCCGACTGTGCCTCGACATTGACCGCTTCATAGCCATAGAGAGGGTCCATCAGCGGCGGCAGCACCAGACGAGCCGGATCGGCACGGGAAAAGCCGCCATTGCGATCCGGCGACCACTGCATCGGTGTGCGCACCCCGTCGCGGTCGCCGAGATAGATATTATCGCCCATGCCGATCTCGTCGCCGTAATAGATCACCGGCGTGCCGCGCATGGAAAGAAGCAGCGCATTCATCAGCTCGATGCGGCGGCGGTCACGCTCCATCAGGGGCGCCAACCGGCGGCGAATGCCGAGATTGATCCGCGCCCGACGGTCAGCGGCATAGGTGTTCCACAGATAGTCCCGCTCGGCGTCGGTGACCATTTCCAGCGTCAGTTCATCGTGATTGCGCAGGAAAATCGCCCATTGGCAATTATCGGGAATCTCTGGTGTCTGGCGCATGATGTCGGTGATCGGGAAACGATCCTCCTTGGCAATCGCCATATACATGCGTGGCATCAGCGGGAAGTGGAAGGCCATATGACATTCGTCGCCCTCGCCGAAATATTCCTGGGTGTCTTCCGGCCATTGATTGGCCTCGGCCAACAGCATCTTGCCCGGATGGCCTTCGTCCATTGCCGCCCGGATCTTCTTCAGGATGGCATGGGTTTCCGGCAGGTTCTCGTTATTGGTGCCTTCACGCTCAACCAGATAGGGAATGGCGTCGAGCCGGAAGGCATCGATGCCGGTATCGAGCCAGAACCGCATGACCGTGATCAACTCGTCCAGCACAGCCGGATTGTCGAAGTTGAGATCCGGCTGGTGGGAATAGAAGCGATGCCAGTAATAGGCGCCTGCCACCGGGTCCCAGGTCCAGTTGGATTTTTCCGTATCGAGAAAGATGATCCGGGTTTCCGGAAACTTCTGGTCGGTCTCCGACCAGACATAGAAATCCCGTTCCGGCGAACCGGCGGGCGCATTGCGGGCTCGCTCAAACCAGGGATGCTGGTCGGATGTGTGATTGATCACCAATTCGATGATCACGCGCATGTCACGAGCATGGGCGGCATCCACGAAGGCGCGGAAATCGTCCATCGTGCCGTAGTCCGGGCTGACATTGCCGTAATCGGCGATGTCATAGCCGTCATCGCGCCGTGGCGAGGGAAAGAACGGCAAAATCCAGATGGCGGTAATGCCAAGCGAGGCAATGTGGTCGAGCTTTTCCGTCAAGCCCTTGAAGTCGCCGATCCCATCGCCATTGCCATCGTAAAAGGACTTGATGTGCAATTGATAGATAATTGCATCCTTATACCAAAGCGGGTCAGTCTCGGCCTGCTGTTGCTGCTGTTCCATCGGAAATCTCCTCACCTGACGCGGTAAATGCTGAACGGCAGGACATGCGGGTTGAAACCGACCGTCTGCCATTTGCCTGTCCACGTGAATTTTCTCATTGTCACCAGATCCTCGAGCGCGAGACTGCCGCTATCGGGCAGGCCCCAGCGCCACAAAGGCAGCTCGACTGTGCTTGTCTGGTCGTTGTGCGGGTCGAGGCTGACTGCCACGAGCAGAACGTTTTCGCGGCCCGGACTGGCCTTTTCGAAAAACATCACCTGGTCGTTGGAAGAGGGCAGCAGCGTCAGGCCGAGATGGGAATGAAGCGCCGCATTTTCGGTGCGAATGCGGTTCAGCATGGTAATCTCGGCAATGATATTGCCGGGCCGGTCCCAGTCCCAGGCGGTGATCTCGTATTTTTCGCTGTCGGCATATTCCTTGCGCTTGGCATCCGGGCGGCCTTCGCACAGTTCAAAACCGTTATAGACGCCCCAAAGCCCGGAAAGCGTTGCAGCCAGGCCCGCCCGGATCAGATAGGCCGAGCGCGGCGCGTTTTGCAGAAAATCCGGGTTGATGTCATGGGTGTTGACGAAGAAATGCGGCCTGAAGAATTCCTTCGGCGGCTGGGTCGTCAGTTCGAGCATATATTGCTCAAGCTCCCAGCGCAGATTGCGCCAGGTAAAATAGGTATAGGATTGCGAAAAGCCGATCTTGGCCAGCCTGTACATCACCTTCGGCTTGGTAAAGGCTTCCGACAGGAAGACCACGTCCGGGTGGCGGGCGCGGATATCGCCGATCAGCCACTCCCAGAACGGAAACGGCTTGGTGTGCGGATTGTCGACACGAAACAGTTTGACGCCTTCACCGACCCACATATCGACAATGTCGCGCAAGGCCTGCCAAAGCTCTGGAATAGCGTCTTTGGCGTAGAAATCGACGTTGACGATATCCTCGTATTTCTTCGGTGGATTTTCCGCATAACGGATCGTGCCATCAGGACGCCAGTCGAACCAGCCGGGATGCTGCGTCAGCCATGGGTGATCGGGTGAGGCCTGGATGGCGAGATCAAGCGCGATTTCCAGCCCCTCATCACGGGCCGCCGCGATCAGGGCTCTGAAATCCTCGAATGTGCCGAGCTGTGGATGAATTGCGTCATGGCCGCCATCGGGGGAGCCGATGGCATAGGGGCTGCCGGGATCGTTCGGCCCAGCTTTCAGGCTATTGTTGCGGCCCTTGCGGTTGGTGGTGCCAATAGGATGGATCGGCGGGAAATAGACCACATCGAAACCCATGGCGCGAATGGCGGGCAAGCGCTTGACGACATCGGCAAATGTGCCGTGACGGTCCTGGTCGCCGCTTTGTGAGCGGGGGAAAAGCTGGTACCAGCTGGCAAAACCCGCCTCCAGCCGCTCCGCATCGACAGGGAGTGGCTGCGAGCGTAAGCGGAAAGGCCTGGCATCGGCGCGATCCATCAGGGCGAACGTGTCGGCTTGCAGCAACAGATCGGCGCGTTGCTGTTCCGGGGTCTGTTCCAGGCGAGCGATCAACTGTTGGAGTTCTAAAGCCAGTTGGCCATCGGCTCTTGCCAAAGCCTGTCGCACAAGGGCGATGCCCTCCTGCAATTCCAGTTTCAGATCCAGCCTTGCCTCATGCTTCTTGGAAAGCTCGTAATGAAAAATCGCAAATGGATTGCGCCAGGCCTCGACGACAAATTCATGCCGTCCGAGCCGTGACAACGAAAATTCGCCGCGCCACCGGTCGTTTTCGACCAGTTCCATACGAATTTCGCTCCAGTCATCCCTGTCGCAGGGACGCCAGAGGACAGCGGCAGAAAGCGGGTCATGACCATCGCCAAAAATATCCGCCTCAACCGTGATCCGGTCGCCGACAATGCGCTTGATGGGGAAACGTCCTTCATCCACGGAAGGCTGGATATTTTCAATTGCCAGACGGGGTGCGGCGGCGGCATCGCTTGCCGTCGTTTCAGGCTCGAACACGATGGCGTCCGCCCGCGCACCGGTGAGCAGGCAAAGCCCGCCCGGGCCGATCTTTCCCGTCTCGAGAATCGCGGACGGCGCTTGGCCCTCATCGAGCGCCAATGGCAGGAAGCCGGAGGCGAGTTCGTGAAGTGCATGGAGCGGTAGGGTCGCTGATGTGCGCAGATCGCGATTGAACGCGACGATCCGAATGTGCTGCGACGACCGCAGGTCTTCCCGGTCGGATTGCACCAGAGCGCAAGCAGGCGAGCCCGCTTTGGCAACGATCCGCAAGGGTTTTCCAAGGAAAACCTGCCTTTGTCCGGCTTGATCATTGAGGGCGCGAATGCTGGCGGACAGATCGAAACTGCCTTGATCTTTCAGGCCCCTGATACCCTGGCCATCGCCATGCATCGGATCGAGCGGCGTGCTTACCCCGAATTCGAACCCCATCGGCACCATCAAAGGGCCGAAGGCGGCGGCAAGGTGCAAGGCGCGGATGGCCTTTCGCTCGATGATCTCACGGCTTTCCGTGCCATGGGCGATCCGCCGGGCAAAAGGGGCTTCGGGAAAGGCGATCTGAATGCCGAGGGCGCGTTGCAGGGCGTATTCCTCGGCAAACCATGGCTCGTCCAGATTCCACCAGGCAAAGGATGAGAAACAGCCGTCAAAACCTGCGCCTTGCAAGGCGCGCCGCGCCTCAAAACTCGTCCCCGGCGTCCAGGCGAAGAACCGCGCCGATTGACCGGCTGCGATCAGGTCGCGCCAGAAGGACGAAGGCGCGGCATCGATGCCGATACAGCGGAAACCCGCGACGCCAGCAGCGGTAAACCGCGCAATGCGCGCACGCCATTCACCCAGCAGATGGGTTGCTTCATCGTTATTGGTGAAATCGACAGGACGGCTGCCGGAATGAAAGGGCGAAATCCTTGGATCGGCAATCTGTCCAGGCGGCGTATCCGTCGCAACCCGGTCAATCACCAGATCCAGCATCAGGTCGAGGCCATGCGCCCGGGCAGCCTCGGTCAACTCCCGCAGGCGATCATCGCTGCTGCCGGGGAGATCCAGAGCGGGATCAAGGGCGTCGAAGGATTTGGATATGAACAGGCTCGCACCCGCTGCACGCGCAAATGGCGGCGCACTGAGGACTGTATCGAAGCCCAGTCCACGCACATGCTCAAACATGGTGTTCCAGTCCGCCATGCCTTTTAGCAGCAGCGGATGGATATAATAGATCTTTGGCGCGCTGGACGAGACCGTTTCCCTGATGATGTCTTGTTGTTCGGCAGCATGTGATTGCGTCATCGTCCACCCGCATAATTTGTTTACCAAGGCCAAACACCTCACGCGGCAGGTGGTTCCATTCAATAAAACATATGCCGGTGAGAGCGCAGACGCATGCAAAGGGAGACAGCTCTTGCAGGCCTTGGTTGAAAAGCTTTGCTGCCCCGGCGCGGACAATCGTTGCCAGCGGATGGAACCGTTACCCTGAGGATGGGTTGGTGGTGAGGCTACACAAATCGCGATGCCGTCTGCGGCACGGCCTCTACCGCAGACGGCATCGATCGCTCAGGATGGACCCAATCATGACGTCAATGATCAACAGACTTGCCAAGAAACATGGGATCAACCTCGCCAGACCGGGAATAGAACAGGCGGAAGTTCCGATTTCAGACGTCACAAAACGTCGGCTGTTGGCGGCGCTCAACGTCGAAGCGGGTGAGCCTGGCCGCAGCTATCTGCCCGATTGCCTTGCCCGAGACCGTGTCTGGGGATTCAGCCTGCAACTTTATGAACTGCGATCAGTGCGCAATTGGGGGATTGGCGACTTTGCCGATTTGCAGAGCATGGTGATGCTTGCCGCCGATCAGGGAGCCGATTTTATCGGGCTTAACCCGCTGCACGCGCCTTTTCTGGCGGACCCCGCCCGGTGCAGTCCCTATGAGCCATCCAATCGACGCTTTCTCAACCCCCTTTATATCGCCGTCGATCTGGTGCCGGGCTATGATCCAGGCATGAGCGATAGAGAGACGCTCGACGCTTTGCGGCAATCCAATCTCGTCGATTACAAAGCGGTCGCCGGTGTGAAGCTTGAGGTCCTGCGGCGGATCTGGGACGGCTCGAGACGGTTGGAGCGAAATGACGATCAGGACAGAGCCGATTTCAGACGGTTCTGCGATGAAAGCGGTGATGGTCTGCAAAATCATGCTCTCTTTGAGGCTTTATCCCGGTTCATGAGCGAAGGTGGGCATGGGGCGGGCTGGATGGCCTGGCCTGCGGAGTATCAGGATATCGATCATCCCTCCGTTCGGGCCTTCCGTAGCCAGAATGCCGAAGAGATCGCGTTTCATGTCTGGCTTCAATGGGTCGCGCACCGACAGCTTGAGACGGTTGCTGCGCAAGCGCACAAAGCAGGCTTGAGGATCGGTCTTTACCTCGACCTTGCGGTCGGCGAAGCGTTGGATGGTTCGGCGACCTGGAGCGAACCGGATATCTATCTGCGCGGCGCCAGTATTGGCAGCCCGCCCGATCCCTGGGCGGTGAATGGCCAGGATTGGCGGCTGGCGGCCTTGCAGCCGGCCTTGATCGCCTTTTCTCGCCGATCACCCTATCGTCAGATGATCGATGTGGCGATGCGCTATGCGGGTGCAGTGCGTATCGATCATGCTGCTGCCATTCAGCGATTGTTCCTGGTGCCAGCCGATATGGGACCGGAGGAGGGGGCCTATGTCGATTATCCCGCCCGAGAGATCCAGGGCGTAATTGCCGAAGCCTCCATGCGCAATCGATGCCTGGTCATCGGCGAGGATCTCGGTCTGGTACCATCGGGACTACGCCAGCAGATGGCGGATGCCAATCTCCTGTCCTATCGCATCCTGTCTTATGAAAGAGACAAGCGCGGCTTTATCGCGCCGGAGAAATATCCGGCCATGGCGCTTGCCTGCGTCTCCACCCACGACCACCAGACGTTGGCGGGTTGGTGGCGCGGCGCCGATATCGAAGCGCGCGCGGCACATGGTCTGGTGCCGGAAGCGGCAAGTCATCAGGAGCAGGCCGCCCGCATACAGGAACGAGCCGACCTGCTACGGGCCTGTAAGTCAGCCGGGATCGTGTTGCAAGATCACGGTGTCGAACAGCCGGATCTGCATGAGCGCGTCGTGGCCGCCCATCGGTTTATGGCGAAAACCGCCTCCATGCTGGTCTCTGTCCGGCTTGCCGACCTTACCGACGAGGAAAACCCAACCAATATTCCGGGAACCAGCAGCAGCTATCCCAACTGGCAACCGAAACTCTCGGTTGCCTGCGAGGAACTCACCGGGGTCACTCTTTTCAATCGGATCGTCAACGCCGTCCGAGAGGAAAGACCCAAGACAAAGGAAGGAAGGTAGAGGTGGGCAGGTGAAAACTGGTCGCCGGTTTTCTCGAAAGCCAGACTCAAACATCCAGACCGACTGCCTTTGGAAACGTGGTGGAATGAACCTGGATCTGACCGTGATTTAATGCCCCTAGATATTCAGGGGTTGGTTATTGAACCCAATGATGGCCGCGATGGAAACCGCTATTCCCGAGGGTATTTCAGCAGAAAAAACGCATAAATGCTTGCCGCTTTGGCCGCTTTCCTGTAGATAATTCCCCGTTCGGGTATTTATGATCCCGGAGACTGGACTGATTGTATCTCCGCGCTTAATCTTCTGGATTGCTCGGCTTTGGGGGCTTAACCTCCGCTGGTAGACGTCTTTTCCCCGTTATCGCGACTTACCGACCTGTCTCTTCGCGAAGGGACGATGCATGCTTTGTCCGGCCGCCGCCGGGCGTGGCGAAACTAAAAACTCAAGGGATAAGGACTTCTCCCATGGCCATCAAGGGCACCGTAAAATTCTTCAATCAGGACAAGGGCTTCGGCTTCATCACTCCAGAAGGCGGCGCGAAGGACGTTTTCGTTCACATTTCCGCTCTCCAGGCTGCTGGCATCCAGACGCTTCGTGATGGCCAGGAAGTTACCTTCGACACCGAAGCTGACCGCATGGGCAAGGGCCCGAAGGCTGTAAACATCCGCGCTGCGTGATTGTTTCGCCTCCGTCCTTCACGGCGGATGATTTTGAACGGCGTTCCGCAAGGAGCGCCGTTTTGCGTTTATTGCGTCTGGTTTTCATCCCTTCGATGAGGAGTGCGCAAAAAATCTGAAGCAAGACTTCAGGCGGCCCGCACAGGCCCAGCATCGATATCCACCGCAGCAAAGGCCGCCGCGATGACATCAGGGCCAGCCCCCGGTTTGGGTGCGTCAGCCGAAAGGATCTGGCGAAAGCGCCGCGCCCCGGCATAGCCCTGAAACAGCCCGACCATATGGCGGGTCAGATGCACCAGACGTCCGCCTTCGGCGATGTGGCGGGCGGCATAGTCCATCATCGCATCGCGAACGAGGTCCATGTTTTGAGCCTTGACGGGTGCGCCATAAATGCGCGCGTCGACTTCGGTCAGCATCGTGGCATTGTTATAGGCAGCACGGCCGACCATTACGCCATCCATGACCTGCAAATGCGCGCTGGCCTGATCCAGATCGGTAATACCGCCATTAATTCCAAGAAACAGATCGGGGTTTTCCTGTTTCATCAGGTGAACCAGCGGATAATCCAGTGGCGGAATATCACGGTTTTCCTTGGGGCTGAGGCCCTGTAGCCAGGCCTTGCGTGCATGAATCCACAGGGCATCCGCACCAGCGCCGATCATCCGTTTGATGAAATCCGGCAGAACGTCACCCGGTTCCTGGTCATCGACGCCGATCCGGCATTTGACGGTGACGGGAACGTTGGAAGCCGCTTTCATTGCCTGGATACAGGCTTCGACGGTTTGCGGTTCGCGCATCAGGCAGGCACCGAAGGTTCCGGCCTGGACCCTGTCCGATGGACAGCCGACATTCAGGTTGATTTCGTCATAGCCCCAGTCATTGGCAATCCGCACGGCTTCCGCCAGCTTATGCGGATCGGAGCCGCCAAGTTGCAGTGCCAACGGGTGTTCGCTGGCGTCAAAAGCCAGCAGGCGCTCCCGCTTCCCATGCAGAATGGCATCGGCGACGATCATTTCCGTATAGAGCAGCGCATGGCGGGTCAGCAAACGATGAAACCGCCGGCAAAACGTGTCCGTCCAGTCGATCATCGGGGCAACGGCGAAGATTTTATGGGAGCGATCACCGGGTTTCAGCGGCTCAAGCGGCTGTTGCATCGTTACACGCTCTCTGGATGAAGTGGTAAAGCAGAAGATCGACTTCCAGAAGATGCTGAACGCGGCTGATTTTTCTCAGCACATCGGCCAGTTGATGGATGGTCTCCACGGGTGGTTTCATCTGCACCACATTTTCCGGCACGCCCAGGGTTGCCGCAATCAGCTTTGGATAACTGGTGTCGTCCTGTCCGGGATCGAAAACAGTAAACTGCGATAGAGCGTCGAGGGCCTTGGTTACGTCATCAAGAGAGGGGACGTCGGTCGGGTTTGCCGCAACCAGCTGATGGGTAAAGGGAGAGGCCAGCAGGTTCAGGGTTTCTTTCGGCGCGTGGCGGATGGCAGTGATAACCGCCTCTTCATCCTGAAAAGCCAAGCCTTCGAACAGGTTCATGACAGGCTTGAACAGCAATTTATCGCGCGGTGAAACGAAGGAAAACTCGTGCTTGTTGGATCGGCTGAACACGATTATTCGCGTCGCCAACTCATAGAAGGGATCACGCAAGGCAATCATCGTCGTGTCGATATTGTAGCCGATGTAAACCAGATAGGCTTTCAGCAGAATCCGGCCCGAAACATACACTGAAGGCTGGTGAATGATCTCAAGCATCTGGCGAACCGTTTCAAAACCGAAACGCTCAACGCCACATTCGAAAAACTGGAAATAGGGTTTTACCCCCAGATCCAGCTCTCTATGAGGCAAATAGGCGGTTTCGATCCGCAAGACTTTTTTGGGAATATACTCTGGCTGGGCTCGCCGGTAGATGATGAGCTTCGTTTCAGGATCGTAAATTTCCAGCTTCGATGCGGTGCTGATGCCCGGAATATTATCTTCGTTCAGCACGAAGCCAACATTTCCGGTCTCGTGAGCGCCTTGAGCACGAGCACCATCAACGTAAACCCACGGCAAGACTTCGGTTTCCCTGTCCTCGTCGTTCAGCCGGACGCGAATGCTGGGTTTCGTGGAAAAGCCGTCAGGGACAATATAGCCCTGTATCTCCGCTCCAGTATCTTGGTAAACGCAGAAATTCATTTATTTACGGGCATCTCTCGTTATCATGGCACTCTGTAACACGAAGGCATTGAAGATGGGGACCAGATCCTTGCCTTCAGATATTCGCAAACGGAATACGAAAGATCATTCAATGATCTTTTCGTATAAGAGCCAATTTTAATTCCGTCCAGCCTTACTCGGCAGGCTGGACGTGATGACAGGTATGACGTCGCCTCAAAAGCCAGGCAATCCGTGTGGTCAACCTGATGATACCGCAGCCAGCGACGGTGCCGCATCGAAATGGCGAACGGAATGCTCGCGCCGCTCCAACTCGGTCACTATGGCCAGATCCAGCACTTTTTGCAGGTCCGCGGCGTGGCGGAAGTCGGGCTCCCGGGTCTTGCCCTCCTGGACCGCGGCAACGAAGCGTTGGTAATTGGTGGCAACAGTGCCGGCATCCAGTTCCGTCCAGATGCCTTTTTCCACATCGTCACCCATGCAGGCCCGTAATGTATTGCCGGTCGGCGTGTGTGTCACCTCCAAGGCACCCTTGTCACCATGCATGCGCAGGCGCAATTCGTTGAGGTGGCCGGTCGCCCAGCGCGAGGCATGCACGACGCCAATGGCACCATTGCTGAATTCCGCCGTCATGGTGAAACTGTCATTGGCATCGAGATCATAGTCGCCAATCCGGTTGCCCGGCGCTTTCTCGAATGTCTTCAACCGGGCAAAAATATGCTCGACATCGGTTGCCGCGCCGTAGCCGGCAAAATCGAGAATATGAATGCCGACATCGCCCAGCACGCCGTTCGAGCCATGCTTGGTGGACAGCCGCCAGAGCCACTGGTCCTCGGTCGCCCAGTCGCCCCAGGCTTTGGACACCAGCCAGCTTTGCAGATAGGAGGCCTCGATGTGGCGGACCTTGCCGATTTCGCCAGCCAGGACGATCTGCCGGGCCTTTTGCACCGGTGCGACATTGCGATAGGTCAGGTTGACCATGTTGACCAGCCCGGCGGCACTGGCTTTGCGGGCCATCTCGTCGGCTTTTTCAAAGCTTTCCGCCAGCGGCTTTTCGCAGAACACATGCTTGCCCGCCGCGATCAATTGCAGTGTCGTCGGGTAATGCACCCGGTCTGGCGTGACATTGGCGACGGCATCGAACTCACCCCAGGCAAGGGCGTCGTCCAGCGAGGTAAATGTATTGGCAATATCATGGCGCAGCGCAAAACCACGCACCTTGGCGATATCGACATCGACGGCGCCGACCAGTTGCGCGTCGCTATTGGTGGCAAACTCGATGGCATGACGGTTCGCCATGCCACCGGTGCCGAGAATGAGAATACGGACGGGTTTGTTCATCGATATCCGGCCTCCCCGGCCTTATGCAATTTCGGACCCCGTTCCTGGATCGGCTCGAGCGCCTGATCGACCGGCACATTCGGGGCATCATGAATGGATTTCAGCGCCGGGCGTGGATTATACGCCCATTTCACAGCGTTGCAGATCACCTGTTGTATCGTTTCGTTATGATAGGTCGGGTAGGTTTCGTGGCCGGGACGGAAGTAGAAAATATTGCCGGCGCCGCGCCGCCAGGTCAGGCCGGACCTAAAAATCTCTCCGCCGGAAAACCAGGAGATGAACACGGTTTCCAGCGGCTCCGGCACGGAAAAGAACTCGCCGTACATTTCCTCGTTTTCCAGCACGAACTGTTCGGGTATGCCAGCCGCGATCGGGTGGCCGGGATTGACGGTCCAGACCCGCTCGCGCTCGCCGGCCTCACGCCATTTCAACGCGCAGGGCGTGCCCATCAGCCGTTTGAACGGCTTGGCGAAATGGCCGGAATGCAGGACGATCAGGCCCATGCCTTCATGGACGCGGGCGACAACCCGCTCGACGATCTCGTCGCGGACGCTGCCGTGATCCTTGTGGCCCCACCAGATCAGCACGTCGGTCTGCTCAAGGCGCTCGGCGCTAAGGCCATGCTCGGGCTCCTGCAAGGTTGCGGTCGTGGCATCGATGTCGCTGTCGCGGTTCAAAGCCTTGGCGATGGCTGTATGCATGCCTTCCGGATAAAGATTTCCCACCACTTCATTGAGGTGCTCATGAATGTTCTCACCCCAGACAACCGTCTTGATCGTCACGCGCTTCTCCTATCGGTTGAAATTTCCATCCGTGAAAAATCCGCAGCCTGATGGCTGCAAGCCCCCATTTGTCCGTCGCCGGCTTCCCTTGGTGCCGTTTCCCCCTGTGACACCGCGTCCAATGCCCAAATCATCGACGATAAGGCACCGAATATATTGACGCATCTTAGTGCCAAGCTTGGCAATTTCGAGACGATGAAACGTTCCATCCTTCCAGAAAGTTGGATGCCAGATCATCAAATCAAGTGGGACAAATGCAATTCGGGATTTTTTCGGCGAAAATGATAGATTGAGTGAATCAGCAGCAATCGGGAACAGGCTTTTGGACGATAAAACGGTCGGCACGGAAAAACCAACCCATAGGCGTGGCTATGGGGTCTCGACGGTCTATGAGACCTTGCGCAACGAGATCATCGAGCTGACGCTGGCGCCCGGCAGTCCTGTCGATGAGCAGCAATTGTCCGATCGCTTTTCCCTGTCACGCACGCCGATCCGCGAAGCCTTGGTGCGGCTTGCCGCCGAAGGGCTGATCACCACGCTGACCAACCGCGCCACCATCGTCTCTTCCATCGACTTTATGGGCCTCTCGGAATTTTTCGATGCGCTGACCTTGATGTACCGGGTGACGACACGGCTTGCCGCGCTCAACCACACGCCTGATCATATCGAGCAGATCCGCCGGTTTCAGGAGGTTTTTGCGCAGGCGGTCGAAAGGCGCGATGTGCTAGCAATGATCGCCAGCAATCGGGATTTCCACGTTGCCATCGCACGGGCGGGTAAAAACCGCTATTACGAGGACCTGTTCACGCGGTTGCTGGATGAGGGCCGCCGGATTCTCCGGCTCTATTATTCATCCTTCAACGATGTGCTGCCAAGGCAATATGTTACCGAGCATGAAGACATGATCCAAGCGATCATCGAGCGCGATGCCGAGCGCTCCGATGCCCTGGCCACCGCCCATGCTGACCAGATCGTGCGGCAGATCCGCTCCTATATCACCGCCGATGGACGCCACTCCGTAAATCTCAAGCTTTGATTCCGCAGTCGATCTCAAGACGAGAAGGAGTTTTGCGGGCTGGCGCATTGTATTTTATTTGTCGACAGGACGTCATGAAGATGGTAGTTCGCTTCCATTGGCTCTGGACCGCGCCCTTTGCCTGCGGTTAATCTGGGAGAATTCGATGACCCAACTGGTTTTCAAGGGATGCATTCCCGCTTTGATGACGCCTTGCAAGGCGGACCGAACCCCCGATTTCGACGGGCTGGTTCGCAAGGGCAAAGAGCTTGTCGGTCTGGGCATGTCGGGCGTGGTCTATTGCGGATCGATGGGTGATTGGCCGCTGCTGAGCGATGAACAGCGCCAGGAAGGCGTGCGCCGGCTGGTTGAGGCCGGTGTGCCGACCGTGGTTGGAACCGGTGCGATCAACACCCGCTCAGCCGTCAGCCACGCCGCCCATGCGGCGAAAGTCGGGGCAAGCGGCCTGATGGTGATCCCTCGCGTCCTGTCGCGCGGGTCTTCGATTGCCGCCCAGCGCGACCATTTTTCCGCTGTTCTGGAGGCGGGCAAGGATTTGCCCTCGGTGATCTATAACAGCCCCTATTATGGCTTTGCGACACGCGCCGACCTGTTTTTCCAGCTGCGCGCCCGCTTTTCCAACCTGATCGGGTTCAAGGAATTCGGTGGCAAGGGTGACATGACCTATGCGGCTGAAAACATCACCTCCGGCGATGACGGACTGATCCTGATGGTCGGCGTCGATACCGGCGTCTATCACGGCTTCGTCAATTGCGGCGCGGCTGGCGCGATCACCGGGATCGGCAATGCTTTGCCAAGAGAGGTTCTGCACCTGTTGGCTCTCTGCAAAGAGGCGGCCACGGGCGACCCGCGGGCCCGCCGCGAAGCCAAGGAGTTAGAAGAGGCGCTGATGGTGCTTTCGACCTATGACGAAGGCCCGGACCTGGTGCTGCACTATAAATATGTTATGGTCCTGAATGGCGAGACCGAATATACGCTGCATTTCAACGAGACCGACGCTTTGAGTTCCTCGCAGCGCGCCCATCTGGAAAATCAGTATGCGCTGTTCAAGTCCTGGTACGAAGCCCGTTACCCCAGCCAGCGGTGAGGGTTTGTTTTAGAGTTTGAAGCCGCCCCCTATCTGTAGAGCTTCAGCGTCAGAATTTCGAAGGGCTGGAAGGTAAGATCCAGCCCTTTTTCGTTGATGTCTACCGCCACCGGATTTTCCTCGAGCAGATCGACAAGAGCGGCATGGGTGATCTTGCTGTCGAGTTTAATCCGCGCGTGACGCTGGCTTCCGGTGGTTTCCCACAGCCGAAGAATATAGCCATCGCCCGCTTCGGCCTGCTTTACCGCCTCCAGCGTAATTCCTGCCGTCTCTATCGACAGCAGAGAAGGTAACTGCTCCGTTGATCCGGCGTTGGTCTTTCCGACATTAGCCTGTCCGGAAGCGATGATCTGCAAGGGCATGTTGAAATCCTCGGCGGCATCATGCACCACGGCCTTGTCGCCATTATGCAGCAGCAAGGCGTAGCGCAGGCGATGCTCGCCCTGGTCGGCGTCCGGCCAGGGATAGGTCGGTGAGCGCAGCAGGGTCAGGCGAATGTCGCTGCCCTTTGCGTCATAGCCATATTTGCAATCGTTGAGGAAGGCGATACCGAAATCCGGTTCGCTCACGTCGATCCAGCGCTGCATGGAGCATTCGAAACGGGCGCGGTCCCACGATGTGTTGCGATGCGTGGCGCGACGGACATGGCCGAACTGGATTTCCGCATCAATTGATGCGGTATTGAGCGCCATCGGGAAGCCGGTTTTGACCAGCGTATTGTGCTCATGCCAGTCGATGACTGTATCGAATTCCAGCTTCCTGCTGTCGGCTTCCAGCGAAACGACCTGAATAATACGCGAGGTCTCATAGCGCCATTCGAACTGAATTGCGGCGCGCAAAGGT
This sequence comes from Agrobacterium vitis, assembly GCF_037039395.1. Lineage (NCBI taxonomy): Bacteria > Pseudomonadati > Pseudomonadota > Alphaproteobacteria > Hyphomicrobiales > Rhizobiaceae > Gillisella > Gillisella vitis. The sequence goes on from NZ_CP146244.1 coordinate 876,702, forward strand.
CCGGTTTCGACAATCTCGGCGCTCACGAGATCATCGATCTCGAAACTCTGATCCTCAAAATCTCTATCGATATCCCAGGCATCATATTCCGCCGGCATGTCGCGGAAGGCCTGGAAGCGATTGGCCTTGTGGCCGGGCTTGAAGACATGGCGGTCTCTCACCTTGTCATGCAATGACAGGATGCGACCTTTGGGGTCGAACACCACATCCAGAAAGCGGTTGGCAAGCCGAAATGGTTCTACCTCAACAGTACCGGGCGGTGTCGGGCCGCAGGGCAGGGCGGCGGACAAGGACAGCGGCGGCACGTTTTCCAGCCGGACGGCGTGGGCTTTCGATCCATCCGCCAGAACCAGGGTCTGTCCCGAGGCATGAGGTTGGTGGGCCAGGGCCAGACCGGCGCGACGGCGACCGGTCACATTCAGCACAGCATCGCCGCCATTGGTTGGCAACAGTGCCAGGAGTTCAGCGCGCAGGGTTTCGGCCTCGGCAAATAACCTGGCGTAATCGCGGTCACTGTCTTCATAGACTGCGCCGATCGATGATCCCGGCAGGATGTCGTGGAACTGGTTGAGCATGACGATGTCCCACAGGTCGCGCAATTGCTGGGTAGGATAGGCATGGCCTGCCTGCCGCTCAGCCATCACCGCCAGCGTCTCCAATTCCCTAAGCGCGATTTCGGCTTTGCGGTTAAAGCGTTTGTTCTTGGCGACGGAGGTCAGCGTGCCACGATGGAATTCCAGGTAAAGCTCGCCAACCCAGACGGGGTATTGCTCCGGATGGGCCTGCATCTCGGCAATCAGCCGCTCGAAGAAAGGCCGGATCTGCCCGTGTTCCACCTTCGGGCAGCCGGGTATGCCGCGCTCCATCCGGCGAATATTATGGAGCATTTCCCGGGTTGGGCCGCCGCCGCCATCGCCATGGCCATAGACCAGGAACAGTTCCTTGCCCAGCCGTTGTTGGCCGTGGCGCTTCCAGGTTCCCATCACATGGGTCGGCTTCAGATTGGGGCAATAGGTGGTGTTGATCAGCTTGGAATCATAGGGCTGCGTCGTCAGGAAATAGGCGACCACCTGGCTGCCATCGATGCCCTGCCAGAACAGCTTGTCATCAGGCATTCGGTTGGTGTCGTTCCAGGACAGTTTATGGGTGACGAAACTGTCGAGGCCGGATTTGCGCATCAATTGCGGTAGTGCAGCCGAATAGCCGAACGTGTCGGGCAACCAGACCATGCGCGGCTCGACGCCGAAGGTTTTGCGATGATAGGCGACGCCATAAAGGATATGGCGCACCAGCGCCTCGCCACCGGCAATGTTTACGTCAGGCTCCAGCCAGAGCGCCCCTTCAATTTCAAACCGCCCGGTCGTCACATGGTTGCGGATGCGCTTGAACAGTTGCGGATAGTCGTCAGCCAGATACTCCAGCAACACGCATTGGTTATACATGAAGCGGTAATCGGGAAATTCCTCCATCAGAGCAAGCGCGGTCGCCATGGATCGTGCCATCTTCTGCCGGGTTTCGCGCACCCGCCAGAGCCAGGCGACATCGATATGGGTATGCCCGGTTGCCACCACGACCGGCTTTTCCTCGAAATCGACAGCATTGTAGATGGCCGCCGTGATGGCCCGTGCCTCGGCAAGCGAGGCCTTGAACCTGCTCTCATTGCCCTTTCGAAAATCCACGGCGTTGATGGCGTCATCGAGCGTGCGCAAAATGAAATGACGACGCGGGTCGTCTTCTGCCAGCAGGCGGGCCACGTCCAGTGGCACGCGCATGTCGTAATAGGCGTCTTCCACCTCCAGATCATGGCGATGCAGGCTGACGGCAAAGCCGAGTTGCCGCCGATCCTCGATTGTCCCCGCTTCGATCAGGATATCGAAACTCTGGCCGGCCTGGCCAGACGATGACAGCAGGAATTCGCGGTGGTTGGCATCGCCGCCCTGGGTGATCGTTCCATCAATCCGCACCAGGCATTGCGGATCGCTGCGGCCCATGACATTGCCAAACGCCGCCTCGATGCGCCCGACGATCCGCTGCCCGTCTACGCCTTGGGGCAGGGTGGCCTTGCCGCCGAACCAGTAATAGCCATCCGGCTCGCCCCAGATATGGTCCGGTGTCACCATGGCCCAATGCTCGCGGCTTTCGCTGAGCACGCTGGCACGCTCGTCATAATGCGCCGCCCGAAACCGCAGCGGCACCGACACGCCGAGGGGCTGGAAGATAAGGTCGGCCAGTTGGGCGAGCAGGCTATCGAGCTTTCGTATGGTTTTCATGGCGGCGTTTGTATCCGATGTTGTTCTGCTGGCCTGAGGCGTGCGGTGCCTTTATCCTATCGATTTTAAGCCAGTTGCTCCAGAAGGCCGATCCCTTCATCCTCACCCCAGACATCGGCAACAGTGACGGGCTTGCCGCTACGGCTGCTTTCCAGGGCGGCGATCCCGCACAGAACCGACATGGCCCCGGCTCTTGCCCCGGCGCGCTGGCGCAATTCGTCATTCATGCCGGGCTTCAGCAGCATATTGCGCAGCCGGTCGTCGCCACCGTAATGGCCGCCGGAGGAATGCGGTACCCAGATGCGCTCGACCTCGCCGAAATTGCGCATCAGCACGATTTCATCGGCTGGCGGCTCGGTCCAGGGCTGTTTTTCATACTGGCGAAGCTCGATACGCCCCTTGTGGCCATTGAAGGCAATATGGTGGCCCTCGATGGGCATATAGGTGTTGAGGGAATAGGAGACATGGACACCGTTCTTGTAGCGGATATTGGTGACCATGGTGTCGGGAATGTCGATATCCTCCCGGTAGACGCAGGCATCACGCACATAGCCATCTTGCTTGGAGGGCGCTTCGTAAAGCGCTTCCAGCAAGGGTTCCTTGCGCATATCGAAATAATGATCGCATTGCTGCGCATGGGGACAGGTGCGACAGCGCTCGCCGCGAAACGGCCCATTGCGCCCGTAATGCTTCAGGTCGGCAAAGGCGGAGACCAGATCCGGGTCCGAATCGAGATACCAGTTCAGGAGATCGAAATGGTGGGTGGCTTTGTGGACGAACAGGCTGCCGGAATTCTCGGTATAGGCATGCCAGCGGCGGAAATAGTCGGCGCCGTGGCTGGTGTCGAGATACCAATGGAAATCGACAGAGGTGACGTCGCCGATGACGCCCGAATTCAGCAATTCCTTGATGCGTGCCGCAGTCGGCGCGAAACGGTAGTTGAAGGAGACATCCAGCCGCCGTCCGGTGCGTTTTTCGGCTTGCAGGATGCGCTTGATCTTGGCGGCGGTCGTGGTCATCGGCTTTTCGCTGATCACGTCAGCGCCAGCTTCCATTGCCTTGACGATCAACTCGTCATGGGTGCTGTCACGGGTGCAGACAATCACCAGATCCGGCTTTTCAACGGCCAGCATCTGGTCGAAATCCAGGTAGATCGGCACTGAGGAGCCGATATGGGCTTGCGACTGTTCGGCGCGCAGTCCGTTCAGGTCGCAGATTGCCACCAGCTCGACCTGATCGCCCCAGCGCTCGACAATATCACGCCCCCACATGGTCGTTCCCCGGTGGCCGGCGCCGACCAGGGCAAAGCGTCTCTTGCGTATGACTTGCATGCCATCCTCCTTGGCTACAGCCTTGGTGTCCTGCAGGCGCTATCACGCCGTTTCCGGCGGACAGGGCGCCCGCAAACCTCCTCCATGGGCTATGTGGTTGTTCCAGATTCAATCATGGTGTCGGACATGGTGCCAGGGCCGGTTTTCTGCACGAAAGTGCCGAGCGTTCCGGCGCGCAAAATACCCTCCAAGGGCTGGCGCGCCCCTGTCCGTCTCCGCTCTTTTGGTGATGATGCAAAATCATTTCCTTCGACCTGACTTAACTGCTATGCTAGCATATCATTTGTCGTTGTCATGCTGAGATTGTTTGTCTGCATGAAATTTTCACGGCTTGACAGGCGATGGAAACATCGACAATTTGGAGAAGAAAGGCCGATCTCGCGGGAGAAATCGGCAGCTTAGGGAACGTATATAAGTTGAGGTTATGAAAATTTTTTCATTTCCTTGCGGATTATCGGATGACCTCGGGAGGGACGTTCGGGCTTTAGCGCAAGCGATTTGAATTGATCTGGACGCGAATTCATCTGGATACTGGGGAGGAGACCAGAATGATGACAAAATTCAGCAGACGCACCCTGCTTGCTGGCATGGGGCTGACAATGCCGCTGATTTGTATGGGTGCCATTGGTGCAAGGGCGGCCACCAACCTGCGGTTTTTGTGGTGGGGCTCCAAGGAGCGCAACGACCGGACTTTTAAGGTCATCGAGGCCTATAAGGCCAAGAACAGCGGCACAGCTATCGATGGCGAATCTTTCGGCTGGGACAATTACTGGACACGTCTGGCCACCCAGACGGCAGGCGGCAATGCGCCCGATCTGATCCAGATGGATTATCGCTATATTTTCGAATATGCGCGGCGCGGTACGCTGCTTGATCTGACGCCCTATATGGGAAAAACGCTGAAAATCGACGATTTCGGCGCTGCCAATATCGATGCCGGCAAGGTTGGTGGCAAGCTCTATGGCGTCAATCTCGGCGTTAATTCCGTCACTGCACTCGTCAATAAGGCGGCCTGGCAGGAAACCGGCGTCGACGCGCTTCATGAAGGCATGACCTGGGAGGAATTCGGCGAGGCCTGCGCCAAGGTTTCCGCCGCCAAGAAGCGCCGGGGCTTTTATGGAACACAGGACGGCAGCGTCGGCGAAAGCAATCTGGAATGCTGGCTACGTCAGCGCGGCAAGGCCCTTTATACGGCGGATGGCGCCATCGGTTTCGACCAGGGCGATATCACGGAATGGTTCAAATTCTGGGCCTGGATGCGTAAGATAAAAGCCTGTGTGCCAGCCGATATCCAGGCGCTCGACCAGCTCAATGTCGAAAACAATATGGTGACATTGAACAAGGCGGCTGTTGGCTTCGTCAATTCAAATCAGTTCATCGCCTTCCAGGCCGTCAACAAGGACCCGTTGACGCTGATGAGCTATCCCGAAACCAAGGGTGGCAAGCCTGGGCATTATCTGAAGCCGTCAATGCTGATTTCGGTTTCCGCCGCCTCCGCCAATAAGGACGCTGCTGTCGATTTCGTCAATTTCCTGGTCGAGGACAAGGATGCGGCGCTGGCGCTCGGGATCGAGCGAGGCATTCCTGCCTCACCGGCTATGCGCGATGCTCTTGAGCCGACGTTGAACGATCAGGCCAAGGAAATCGTCGATTATATCGCCCGGCTGACGCCGCATGTCGGTCCGCTTCCGCCGCCGCCACCAAATGGCGCGGGTGAAAACCAGATGCTGATAAAAAAGATCGGCGAAGAAGTCGGCTTTGGGCGACTTTCGCCGGAAGACGGCGCTGCGAAATTCGTCGATCAGGCGGCTGCCAATCTGAAACGGGGTTGAAACCGTGAACACCACTCGCGATGGAATGGCCGGCACCTCTGGTGCCGCGCCAATGATGCAGCATATCTCGACACCGTCGCCGTTCAGGGCCAGTCTGGCGCGCAATGCGCCGGGCTATCTGTTTCTCCTGCCCTGGTTCATCGGCTTTTTCGTACTCACGCTCGGCCCGGCCCTGTTTTCCTTCTGGCTGTCGCTGACCGATTATAATCTGCTGCAATCGCCAAATGTCGTCGGCCTGGACAATTACATCCGCATCGCCACGGCGGACGAAAAATTCATGTCCTCCATGCGGGTGACGCTGGTTTATGTGGTGCTGTCGGTGCCGCTGAAACTGACCTTCGCCCTGCTGGTTGCCCTGCTGCTCAACAAGGGTATTCGTGGCCTGCCGCTCTACCGGGCGGTCTTCTACCTGCCATCGCTTCTGGGCTCCAGCGTTGCGATTGCTGTGGTCTGGCGGCAATTGTTCGATGGTGACGGGGCGATCAACGTGCTGCTTTGGAATACCTTCGGCATCGAAGGGCCAAGCTGGATCTCCAATCCCGATTACTCCCTCTATACGCTGGTCATCCTGGCTGTCTGGCAATTCGGCTCGCCGATGATCATCTTCCTGGCCGGTCTTCGGCAGATTCCGGTCGACATGTATGAGGCGGCCAGCCTGGATGGGGCTTCCAAAGTGCGGATGTTCTTCAAGATCACCCTGCCTTTGCTGACGCCGGTGATCTTCTTCAACGCCGTGGTCCAGACCATCGATGCCTTCAAGGCCTTTACGCCCGCCTATGTAATCTCCTCTGGTACGGGCGGCCCGATCGATTCCACGCTGTTTTACACGCTCTATCTCTACCAGGAAGCCTTTGGCTATTTCCGGATGGGGTATGCGGCAGCGCTTGCCTGGATCCTGGTGATCATCATCGCGCTGTTCACGGCCTTTTCCTTCCTGTCCTCGCGCTATTGGGTGCATTACGATGACTGATGCAGCACTTGCTTCCTCCCCGGACATCCATGCGCAGGAAAAACGGCGCTGGCCGGTGTCCCTTATTCTGCATATCGTTCTGGCGGCAGCCTCGCTGGTCATGCTCTATCCGCTGCTGTGGATGCTCTCAGGCTCGATCAAGGACCAGAGCGAGATCTTCGGTCAGGCCTCACTGATCCCTTCGAAAGTGGATTTCAGCGCCTATATGCGAGGCTGGTTCAGCACCCAGGTCAGTTTCGGCACCTATTTCTGGAACTCGCTGGTCATTGCCGTGCTGACAGTGGTGGGCAATCTGTTTTCCTGCTCGCTGGCTGCCTATGCCTTTGCCCGGTTGGAGTTTCGGGGCCGCAATGTCTGGTTCGCGCTGATGCTGGGGACGCTAATGCTGCCCTATCACGTCACGCTCATCCCTCAATATATCCTGTTTCTCGAACTGGGATGGGTGAAGACCATTCTGCCGCTCGTCGTGCCGAAATTTCTGGCGGTGGATGCGTTTTTCATCTTCCTGATGGTGCAGTTCTTCCGTGGCATTCCGCGCGAGTTGGACGAGGCGGCGATGATGGACGGGTGCAGCCCCTGGCGGATCTATTGGCGGATCATGATGCCGCTCTCCCTGCCGGTGCTGGCAACGGCGGCGATCTTCTCCTTCATCTGGAGCTGGGACGATTTCTTTGGTCCGCTGATCTACCTGAGCGACATCAATACCTACACGGTACAGCTTGGGTTGCGGTCCTTCGTGGACTCGACTGGCAGTTCCGACTGGAGCGGGCTGTTTGCCATGTCCAGCCTGTCGCTGGTGCCGATTTTCCTGATCTTCCTGTTTTGCCAACGCCTGCTGATCGACGGCATCGCCACCGCCGGACTGAAGCGTTGAAATATTTGTCCTTATAGGAGCCTATCGCATGAGTGCCTTGCGTTTTGCCGTTATCGGCATCAATCACGATCATATTTTCGGCCAGATCGCTTTCATGCTGGAGGCCGGAGCGGAGTTTTCGTCGTTTTTTGCAGAAGAAGACGAATTGGCCCAGGCCTTTGCTGCACGCTACCCACAGGCGCGGCGGGTGGCCGACCGCAGACAGATCCTTGAAGACCCATCGATTGCCTTGATCCTGTCGGCAGCCATTCCCGCCAACCGCGCCGAAATTGCCATCGCCGCCATGCGTCATGGCAAGGATGTGATGCTGGACAAGCCGGGCATGACCACATTCGAGCAATTGGAAGCGGTGCGAAAGGTCCAGGCGGAAACGAAACGGATCGTTTCGATCCTCTATTCCGAGCATTTCGAGACAGCCTGCACAGTGGAAGCGGGCAATCTGGTCAAGGCCGGGATGATTGGCGAGGTCATTCACACGACCGGGCTTGGTCCGCATCGGCTGCGCAAACCACATCGGCCCGGCTGGTTTTTTGACCGGGCGCACTATGGCGGCGTGCTGATCGACATCGCCTCGCATCAATGCGAACAATTCCTGTTTTTCACTGGTGCCAAGGACGCGCAAATCCTGTCGGCCAGCACCGCCAACCGGGCCAATCCCGACACGCCTGGTCTTGAGGATTATGGCGATATTCACCTGACCACCGGCAAGGCCACCGGCTATATCCGGGTGGATTGGTTCACCCCCGATGGCCTGCCGACCTGGGGTGACGGGCGGTTGTTCATCGTTGGCACGGAAGGCACGATTGAGCTTCGGAAATACCTCGATATCGAGGGCCGCCCCGGTGCCGACCATCTGTTCCTGACCGACAAAACCGGCACGCGCTATATCGATTGCAGCAAAACCGAGCGGCCCTATGGTCGGCAATTGCTGGCCGATATCCGGGATCGCACTGAAACCGCCATGGGGCAGGAGCATTGCTTCAAGGCCATGGAACTGGCGCTGAAAGCCCAGGCTTTCGCGGATGCGGCAAAGCAGAAGGGCGCTGGCAATGTCTAAGATCTTCAACGTTGCCGTCATTGGCCTTGGCATCGGCGCCCGTCATATCCGCGAGGGCTATATGCCGAACGCGGATCTGTTCCGGGTCGCGACGATCTGCGATCTCGATCCTGCCCGTCTCGCCCAATTTGGCGAGGAATTTTCCGTTGCTGGCCGGACCGACGATTTCGACGCCGTGCTCAACGATCCGTCCATCGACATTGTCGATATCTGCACGCCGCCGTCCACCCATTACGACCTGATCTTTAAGGCGTTGGATGCGGGCAAGCATGTGATCTGCGAAAAGCCGCTTGTCGGCTCGCTTGCGGAAATCGACCGGTTGATGATCCATGAGAAGACCGCCAAAGGCCGGTTGATGCCGATTTTCCAGTACCGTTACGGCGACGGCGTCCACAAGGCGCGCCGGATCATCGAGGCGGGTCTGGCCGGTAAAGCCTATATCGCCACCTCTGAAACCCACTGGACACGGTTGTCGGACTATTACGCGGTGCCGTGGCGGGGCAAATGGGCGACAGAGCTTGGTGGCGTGCTGATGACCCATGCCATCCATATCAACGACATGTTGAGCTATCTTCTGGGTCCGGTCGCCTCGCTCTATGCCCGCGTCGCCACCCGCGTCAATCCAATCGAAGTGGAGGATTGCGTCAGCCTCAGCCTGGAAATGAAAAGCGGCGCTTTGGCAACTGTGTCGGCCACGCTGGGTGCGGCGGAGGAGACCTCACGGCTCAAGCTGTGCTTTGAACATGTGACCTTCGAGAGCAGCCATGCGCCTTACCATCCCGGCGGTGATCCCTGGCGGATCATTCCTGCCAATCCTGATGTCGGGGAGAAGATCGATGCCCTGCTTGAGGGTTGGGTGCCAATGGCCCAGTTGTTTTCCGGCCAGATGCAGGCTTTCCATGACTGCTTGGTCAATGACACGCCGACGCCGGTCACCACGGAAGATGCCCGCCGTTCGCTGGAATTCCTGACAGCGTGTTACTGGAGCGCTAGACATAAACAGGAGGTGCATTTCCCTGTTGGCAGCGACAATGCCTATTACGACAGCTGGAGGCAGAACTGATGGCGACAAGCGTCACCCTGCAAAAGGTCTTCAAACGATATGGCGCGCTTGAGGTGATCCATGGCGTGGATCTTGAGATCACGCCGGGAGAATTCGTGGTGTTTGTTGGCCCGTCTGGCTGCGGAAAATCCACACTGTTGCGGATGATCGCCGGGCTTGAGCCGATTTCCGGTGGCACGCTGCTGCTGGATGGGCAACGGATGAACGAAGTGCCAGCGGCCAAGCGCGGCATTGCCATGGTTTTCCAGTCCTATGCGCTTTATCCGCATATGACGGTTTACAAAAACCTGGCCTTCGGTCTGGAAACGGCAGGCATGAAAAAGAAGGATATCGAGCCACGCGTCCAGCGGGCCGCCGATATCCTGCAGATCCAGCCGTTGCTGGGGCGCAAGCCCAAGGCTTTGTCCGGCGGCCAGCGACAGCGCGTTGCCATCGGGCGCGCAATCGTCCGCGAGCCGAATATCTTCCTGTTCGATGAGCCCTTGTCCAACCTCGATGCCGAATTGCGAGTGCAGATGCGCGTCGAGATTGCCAAGCTCCACCAGAGCCTGGGCAATACCATGATCTATGTGACCCATGACCAGGTTGAGGCCATGACCATGGCCGATACAATCGTGGTGCTGAAAGGCGGCTATATCGAACAGGTCGGTGCGCCGCTTGATCTCTATAACAATCCGAAAAACAAATTTGTCGCGGGTTTCATCGGTTCGCCGCGAATGAACTTCATCGACACCCGCCTGGTGGAAGCCGGAGACAGAACCGCTGTTGAGCTGAATGGCAAGCCGGTCGATCTGGCACGGACAAGCCCCGGCGCTCAGGTCGGGCAAAAGGTCAGCGTCGGGGTCCGGCCCGAACATCTCAGCTTACGTCCGGCTGAGATTACTCTTGGTGAGGCGCATGTCGATCTGGTCGAGCATCTGGGTGGGCAGACCATTCTTTATCTGTCCGTGCAGGACGGTCAGTCGATTGCCATGGTGATGGAAGACCAGCAGGCGATCCGCAAGGGTGAGAAAGTGACGATCCATATCGACTCGAAACGCTGCTATCTGTTCGACGATGCCGGAAACCGGGTAAACGGCGGCGCGAACCGATAGGCAGGGCAGCAGTGCAAAGGCTTTGCGTCTTGGTTGGCGGGCGTGGCTATGCTATTGGGCGGCTTTTAAAGGATAAAGAGACGCCCTATGCTTCCCTGGATACAGCTTGACAGTGCAGCCATTCCCGATGGCGGCGGCGATCTGCGCCTGAAGCAGCGGGGGCAGGAATTTTCGATCATGCTTGGCGCCAACGAGCTGATGAACAGCCGGTTGAGCGGTTCGGAAGAGGCGCTGGCAACGCTTGCCTGTGAGAAGATCGGGGCCTGTGAGAAGCCTAGCCTACTGATCGGCGGGCTTGGCATGGGGTTTACCCTGCGTGCCGCCCTTGGCGTGTTGCAAGCTGATGCCCGTGTTACCGTTGCCGAATTGGTTCCGGCTGTGGTCGCCTGGGCGCGTGGGCCGATGGCGGAGGTTCATAAGGGCAGTCTTGATGATCCGCGTGTCGATATTCATATCGGCGATGTTGGCGCGCTGATCCGCTCAAAACACGCGGCCTATGATGCCATTCTGCTCGATGTCGACAATGGTCCGGACGGATTGACCCGCGCCTCCAATGACAGTCTCTACAATGCCGCTGGACTGCGTGCCGCAAAAGCTGCCTTGCGGCCTAAAGGCGTGCTGGCTGTCTGGTCTTCTGCCCCGGATGCCGCCTTTACTCGCAGGTTGCGGGAGGCGGGGTTCGTGACCGAAGAAGTCCAGGTGCGCGCCAACGGTAAACGCGGCGGAGCGCGCCATCTGTTGTGGATGGCGGTCAACGGGTAAGATCATCAGAGGGCTGAGACGACGCGAATGCATAATTCTTTAAACCGGGATCGGTTTAAAGAGAAAATTATGTAGCAGATATAAATCGCTACATCGCTGTGCGCCATACAGGCGCACAGCGATGTAGATGCCAATTGATAGAGATCATTGGCACTTTCAGTCAATCGAGCGAAAAATGTAGAATTGAAGTGCAAAAACCAAAAAGCCTGCCGCGGGAGGAGGTGCGGCAGGCTTCTTGAAAAAAATGAACAGCGGCTGGGAGGAGGAGTGCCACCGTTCCATCGGACGCCCCTAGGGAGGAGGAGTGGGTCGTCCGAGAGACGAAGCTTTGCGGGAGGAGGATGCATCGCTTCGTTGAGATAGATAATACGCGACAAATGCCCAATTCATAGTCATTTTGTTGCAGTGCAGATATGCGCAAAATGCATGGGTATTTTGCGATGACGTGAGATCCAGATTGGGCGGATCTGCGTATGTCATTACCCTAAACGCAGAAACGCCCGCGTCATCGGCGGGCGTCGTTCAAGCAGCAATGTCGAGATCGATCAACCGGCAACGGAAGCCCGGGCAACGCGACGGATGTCGCTGCGTTCAATGCCGAGATCCTGCAGCTCGCGGCTGGTCATGCGGCCAAGTTCGGAAACGGTCTGACGATACTTGCGCCAGTTGTTCAGGGAGCGTGCTACGTTCATGATAATGCCCTTTCTGAGGCCTGTCTGACGTCAGCAACCTTGGTTCCGGCGTCGTTTCGATGTTTGGAATATAGGCGTTCTCTCACCTTCCTAACAGAGACAAGGTCTCACGCCACCCATGCGTCAAATGCATGAGTAAGCGGCAGTGGTTGCCTTTGGAAATTTGGCGCCGGCTATCCGTCACGGCCAATACCCATCTCGTCTATTCAGGTCACGAAATATTAAAATTCGGAACGGTGGCGCTTTCGCTTTGTTTTTAAGCTGTGAACTTTTGAGAGCGCGGTTTTGATCCGCGCACTCGATTATCCAGCAATGATCTTTATAAATGAGAGGTGATCCGATGATCGATAAACCGACGCCACCCTTTTCCAAGCAACAACAGTCTATTCCGGGACTGACCCGCGACATGGATCCCGTGCCGGATCATGGCGAAACGACCTATAAGGGTTCGGGGCGGCTTGCTGGCAAGAAGGCGGTGATAACAGGCGCGGATAGCGGCATCGGGCGGGCTGTAGCCCTGGCTTATGCCCGCGAGGGCGCCGATGTGCTGATCTCCTATCTCAGCGAACACGAGGATGCCGAGGAAACCAAGCGTCTTGTGGAAGAGGCGGGCCGCAAGGCCGTGCTGGTGGCGGGCGACTTGCAAAAGGCAGACCATTGCCGCCTCATCATAGACAAGGCGGTTGCCGAGCTTGGTGGCATCGATATTCTCGTCAACAACGCCGCCCACCAAAAGACCTTTGAGCAGATCGAGGATATCAGCGATGAGGAATGGGAATTGACGTTCAGGGTCAATATCCATGCGATGTTCTATCTGACCAAAGCAGCCGTCAAGCACATGAAGCCCGGTGCGGCGATTATCAATACCGCCTCTATCAACGCCGATACGCCGAGCCCCACATTGCTGGCCTATGCAACGACCAAGGGGGCCATCCAGAATTTCACGGCTGGCCTCGCCCAGCTTCTGGCGGAAAAAGGCATCCGCGCCAATACGGTCGCGCCCGGCCCGATTTGGACGCCACTCATCCCTTCCACCATGCCGCCTGAACGGGTCTCGAGCTTTGGTGAACAAGTGCCGATGAAACGACCGGGCCAGCCGGCTGAGCTTGCAACGGCCTATGTGATGCTGGCCGACCCGCTGTCGAGCTATGTGTCCGGGGCCACTATTGCAGTCACCGGTGGTAAGCCCATTCTCTAGTGGGGTGAACTGAAGTCCGGTTTCCCTGAAAAGAAACGAAAACAACTGTCTCTTTCGTCGGTCAGGTTCAGAATGAGCCTGACCGATTGTCGTTTTGCGGTAGTAGTAATGGCGGAAGATCGCTCTCTTCTGGCGGCGTGACGGAAATCCATTGACCCACCAGAACCTGTCAGGTTCAGATTGAACCAGACAGGTTCTATAGCGCCGTGCGCCATATATGGCGCATAAGGTTCGCTGTAGCGCTTTATATCTGCTGCATAATTTTCACCTTAAATCGATTCCGATTTAAGGAATTATGCAGTAGCTTTTCTTGTTTTCGTTTGTCTTTTCGGGGAAACCTGGTTCCACTTTTCCCCGACAAACTCTATTGTCGCAGCAGGAATACCCGATAAACTGCGCCATGATTCCTTGAGCTGAAAGACTAGAGAAGAAAGCCATGCAGCAGGGATAGATAGATCGAGGTGGCGGGTTCTGTATGTCCTGGGGGACGGACGTGTGTTGGAGGGACGCCGGTTGTGCAGTGTCGCGAGGCCTCTCTGCAGATGGGCCCAGGTGATAAGCAGGGGCCGGAAAGCGTCTTGATCTCTTGCGGGTGGGGAGGGCTGGCGTGAAAAAGAGACTGGTCGCTGTGGTCTTGACGGCGTTGTCACCGGCATTGGGAATGCTGGTTTACAACGAAGTGAGCGCGCGTTCGGAACGCTACGCCGAAGTTCATCGTCAGGTATTCGAAACCGCCCGACAGGCCGCATCCGAGGTGAAAAGCGTCGTGGAAGGTGTCAAGGCGCTGCTGATTGCCACTGCGGTTATTCCCGCCGTTGCCGGACAGGATAAACAGGCCTGCACCGACGTTCTGAAATCGGTTGTCACCAGGGTGACGCAGGTCCGCAATATCGTGGTTCTTGATCGCAACGGTAAACTGGTTTGTGACAATATGGGCTGGGAGGTCGGCAGCGACTTCAGCGATCGCGACTATGTCAGACAAGCCCTTCGTTCCGATGCTTTATCGATTGGCGATTACACGGTCAGCCGGATCTCGAACGCACCAATCGTGCCAATGGCGCTGGCCATCAAGCAAGGCTCCGAGACGGTTGGCGTGCTGGCGACGGCGGTGCATCTTGAGTGGCTGGAACAGCGTATCGTTCAGCGGGGCCTTCCGCCGGGCGGATGGATTACCATTGCCGACCGTAACGGTATTGTGCTTGCCCGCAATCCAGGGCCTGAAAAATTCGTTGGCACTCAGATAAGACCACCCTATCAAACGCTGGTTCAAGCCCAGCAACCAGGCACGACGGAGCTTATAGGTCAGGATGGGTTGCGCCGGATCATGGGTTATGTTCCCGTTTCCGCCGACAATCCATTTTATGTCAGTGCCGGGTTTTCGGCGGAACAGGCATTCGCGCCGATTGACCGGGCTTCTCTTTTGGGATTGGCGATGATTGCCGTGGGTGCTGGTCTGGCTCTCCTGGCAGCGTTTTTAATCGGAAATCGCTTCATCCTCGGCCCCATCAATCACATCGTTGCCGTTCTTCAGCGATGGCGCCAAGGGGATCTCGCGGCCAGAACCGGGATGACGGGGCGCTCCAGCGAATTGGGACAGGTTGGCGCCACGGTCGATAGCCTTCTGGACGAACTGGAAGCACGCCGATGCGAGGCGGCGCGCGCCGAAGAAAACCGCAAACTTGTGGCCAGAGAGCTGGCGCACCGTGTCAAGAACACGATGGCGATGATCCAGGCAATCGCAAGGCAGACATTCAAGGATCGCTCGCAGGAAAATGGCGTTTTTGCCCGGCGCGTCGCAGCCCTTGCAGGAGCCTACGATATCCTTTTGTCGGAAGACTGGAAAAGTGCCGGCTTGCGCGATGTGCTCGAGCGGGCGCTTCAGCCTTTCGATAGCGAGGGCGACAGGCGGATTGTTCTCCAGGGTTCACCCTGCACCTTGCCGCCGGAGGCTGCTGTCGCGCTATCGCTGATCGCGCATGAACTTGCCACAAATGCCGTGAAATACGGGTCTCTTCGCGACCCCGATGGCCGTGTCAGGGTGGAATGGCGACAAGATCAGGATCGGATCGAGCTGGAATGGCGGGAAGAAGACGGGCCGCCGGTTGTTGATCCCACTCTTCAAGGGTCTGATCTCAAAACCTCTGGTCACAAAGGGGCCGGTGTCGAAGGATTTGGGTCGCGGCTGATCCGCAGTGCTTTCCCTCGCAGCCTGTCTCCCAAGATCAGCAGCGATTTCCGGCCCGATGGTCTTCGCTTCCATCTTTCCTTCGCCGTGGTCCAGTCAGGTTCGGTGCCGTCGAGGTCAGAGACAACGCAATCCGATGCTCTGGGTAAGCCGCAGACACTCGCCGGTTTGCAGGCTTGAACTGCGGCTTGCTGTCGCCTGAGAAGTGGTTCGTCCTGAATGATCGCCCAAGCGGGGAAGGCTGTCGCCTCGGTCTGGTTCTCCTCATTGGCCGATTTTGCGGATTTTATTGAAATTTTGCACAAGACAAATATAAAGTTCCCGCATCGCTCATTGAGGCGGGTTTGGATCAGGGTGGACATTGACTTAAAGCTAAAAAATCTGCCGTAGAATTCCCGCAATCGTTCCGGGTTAAAGGAATTATGCGCATCAAGATATTTCCCCCTCTTTTGAACGATGCATTTGCCTGCATGGTCATGGAAAACAGATATGCCACCACGCAAAAAAGCTGCGGTTGCCAGTACCGGCATCGCAGGATTGGACGAAATTCTTCGCGGCGGATTGCCCTTACCGAACCTGTTCATGCTTCAAGGCGCTCCCGGATCGGGTAAAACCACCGCCGCCATACAGTTCCTGCGGGCCGGTGTGGAAGCGGGCGAGAGCTGTCTTTATGTGACGCTGTCCCAAAGTGCTGCCGAATTGCGCTCTATTGCCGTTTCCCACGGCTGGACGCTGGATGGTATTCATGTCGAGGAACTATCGACGACAGGCAGTATCGACGAGGCCGACGAGCAGAGCATTTTCATGACCGCCGACCTGCGGCTGGATGAAACCCGCAAGGCGATAGAGGCTGCTATCGATGAGCATAAGCCGCAGCGTCTGGTTTATGATTCGCTTCTGGAAATTCGGTTGATCACCGGCGATTCCCCGCGTTTCCGCCGGGAATTGATCGGCTTCAAGTCCTTCCTGTCGAAGCGAAAAGTCGTGGCGCTGCTTCTCGACACTCAGTCGCCCGGTCTCGACCGCAGTGGCGAGGAGGTCGAAGGTCTTGCCCATGGCGTCATCCGGTTCGACAAGTCGCTGGAAGAATATGGCGGTGTCCGGCGCCGGATCGAAGTGTCGAAAATGCGCGGCGTGCCGATTGCTGACGGTTATCATGACATGGCGATCCGCGAAGGCGCAGGCGTTGTCGTGTTTCCACGCATCATGCCCAGCACGGCGACAGAAGCGACCAAGCCGCAATTGATCAAATCCGGTGTGAGCGAGTTGGACGACATGTTCGGCGGCGGCCAGGAAGCGGGAACGACCACCCTGGTCATCGGTCAGGCCGGTACGGGCAAATCCACTATGTCGTCGCTCTATGCAACGGCAGCGCTCGAGCGGGGTGAAAGCGTCGCTCTCTTTCTGTTCGAGGAGCGGTTGGAAACGTTTTTCCGCCGGTCTGAAGGCCTCGGAATGCAATTGCGGCAGTTCCACAAGGACGGCAAACTGATCCTGCGCGATTTTAACCCGAACGAAGTCTCACCCGGCGAGTTCGGCCAGATCGTTCAGGATGCCGTCGTGCAGAACAAGGTGCGCGTCGTGGTCATCGACAGCCTGACGGGCTATCTGAATTGCCTGCCACATCGGGAAAAGGCCGTTCGCGATATCCAGGCCTTGTTGAAATATCTAGCGAGATCCGGTGTCCTGACCATGCTGATCGTCGCGCAGCACGGGCTTTTGGGCCAGAATGTCGGCATTGATGTCGATGTCAGTTTCCTCGGCGATACGGTGCTTCTCTTGAGAATTATGGAACATGAGGGCCGGTTGCGGCGCAGCATCACCGTGGTCAAGAAGCGCCATGGTCCGCATGATCTGGATGTCCGGGAATTGCTGATCGAAAGCGGTAGCGTCAGCGTCGTTTCCTATAACCCGCTTCCTGATCCGAAATGACAATGCCATTGCCCCAGGAGAAGCTGGCCCAACAGGAACTGGCCCAGAAGGAGCTGGCCCAAGAGAAATTGGCCCAAGAGGAACTAGATTGGGTGCTCGTCTGCGCCCCCTTTCGCAAGGATGCCGATTATGTCGGCGCGCTTTTGCGCGAACATCTGATCGAGGTGCGGGCGGTAACGGAGGCCAAGGGCTTCGCCCAATTGCTGGACGCTTCACCGGGGATTGTGATTGTTTCGCATGAGGCTCTTACGCCGCAGATTGTCGCCCTGACTGCCGAGCATCTCGACCGGCAACCGAACTGGTCTGAAGTGCCGATCATCGTTCTGCTGGAGCGGGGCGCGCCGCTGATACGCATCCGCAACCAATTGCTTTCCGCCTGGCCGGGCGCGCGGCTTTTGTTCTACACACGGCCAGTGGCGCCGCTGGAACTGGTCAGCGGTATCCAGTCCAACCTGCTGGTGCGCTTGCGCCAGCGGCAGGTGCGCGATTCCATCGAGCGGGAGCGGGAATTGCGGGCGGAGCTCAATCACCGCGTCAAGAATATCCTGGCAACGGTGACATCGATCTTTCGCATGACACGGCGCGGTGCCGAAAGCCTTGACGATCTTGCGACGGATTTCAATGGACGGCTGCTGGCGCTGTCCAATGTCCATACCGCAGTTTTCGAGGCAGGGGGCGAGGATGTGTCGCTGTCGGCTGTGGTCGATCTGATCGTGTCGCCCTATGGCACCGAGCGGATTGCCGTCGATGGCAGCGATCTGCTTGTCAGCCGCGAAGCCGGAACGACGCTGGCGCTTTGCCTGCATGAATTGATCACCAATGCGATCAAATATGGCGCCCTGTCGGTCCCGGAAGGACGTGTTTCACTTCGCTGGGCCGTTGATAGCGCTGAGAAGCCGACCTTCCATTTCCATTGGCGGGAGAGCAATGGGCCGCCTGTCCGTACACCGGCTCGGCAAGGCTATGGGACGCGCTATGTTACCTCCGCCCTTGCATCGCTGTTTGCGGCGACGCCGGATATCCAGTTTGCCGAGGATGGTCTGGTTTGCAGCGCTTCCGGACCCTTTGCGCGGATCTCGCCTGCGTCAGTCGCTCGCTAATCTGGTCTCCAGCTAAAGCCTATCGGCGTTTCGCGGTCTTGTCGCCGATAGGCTCTGCGTCAAACCTCAAGCGGCGGATATCTCATTGGCCCTAATAGGCGTTGATACTCCTGTTCCACGGGGCCATAGGCATCGGCGGCAAAGGCTTCGAGACCTGCTCTGTCGCGAATGCGGATTGCCTTGCGCTCCGCATAAATCAATCTTTCGCCTTCCAACACATGCAGGGAGGCGGTGACGCTCGAGCGCCGCACGGCCAGCATGATCGATAGAAATTCGTGGGTCAGCGATAATTCATCCTTGTCCAGCCGGTCGTGGCACATCAGGATCCAGCGTGCCAACCGTTTATCGATAGAGTGAATGGCGTTTGACTGGGCAGTGAAAGCCATTTGCATATTGACAACATAGGCCCATCGAAGCAGCAGGCGGCGCATGGGCGGCCTGCTATCCATCAGGTCAACCAATCGACTTGTTTTCAGACGCATCCCAGTGCCTGCGACCTGCATGATCACCCGGCAGGGATTGCGATCACTGTCCAGCAGGGCAGAGGCGGGCGACATGCCTTCGCGGCCAAACAATCCGACCTCGCTCTGGTTGCCAGCGGGAGAAACGATTACCGTCGAGCCGACGCCCGAAACAGGGAAGTAACAGTAGTGGTCGATGTCGTGGGGCTGCGACAAGACCAGCCCTTGCGGTAAATCGACAGGCTCGAGAGCGGGCGCGATGGCGGCGAGATCATCCGGCGCCAGCACGCCCAGAAGACGATTACGCATAGGCATGTCTGTCTCCGTACCAAGTCGGTCGCCATGGTTCTTCGGAGTAAGGACCGGCGACACTGAAACGGCGCGATCCTCAGCCGCGCGGCCATTTTTCAAAATTCTGTCATTCATCAATAGATCACCAGTGCTTTCATAAATCCATCCGGCTGGTCGCGGGCGTCGATCAACGCCTGACCCAGCTCCTCCAGTCGGTAGCGATGGGTATAAAGGGATGTGGGATCGAGCCGCCCATCCATGATTGCCGCCACCGCTTCAAGCATGCCATCGACGCAGATTTCTGAGCTGATTCCTCGGCCAATTCCTGGGGCCATTCCTGCGCCCATTCCTGGATTGCGTTCATCCGTCTGGATTACTCTGGCTCCGCGCTCTTTCCATGGCTGCATAACGTCTTCGCGGGGGTCGGCCTGTTGGCAGCCAACCATGATCAGGCGGCCTTGCGTGTTGGTCAATTGAGCCGCCAGATCACTCAGCCCGCTCTCGCCGGTCGTGTCGATTACTCGGTCGCAAAGATATCCGCCCGTAAGTTCTTGGACGGTTTCGATGATCCGCACACGATCGTCTGCGGTCCCATGCTCGCCTATGGTAAACGCCTCTGCCGCTCCCATACGCCTGGCAAACGCCACGGATGCAGGACGGGGCAAGACGGCAATCACCTGCGCCTTGGCCCTCGAGGCGAGCTGGACGAGAAGGGCCCCGACAAAGTCTATGCCGATAATGGCCACCCTTTGTCCCGCCTTGATGTCGCTACGGCGAAAGATGTTCATCGCTCGGCTCAGGGATTTGCCCGGAAACGGCATGCCATCCAGCAATGGGGGAAGGGTGATGACACTATCCGCATCGGCCAGATGGTGGCTGGCATAAGCGGACTGGACAAGTGACGCCACCCGATCTCCGACCGACAGGCTTCTGACATTAGGGCCAATCGCGTCGATGACGCCCCATCCTTCGCCATCCAGGCCTATCGGTTCGACAGAGGTCAGCATACGCTCTCGTCTATCGCGAGAGAGTGGGTCGCAAGTGCTGATACCAAAGCCCTCCAGCTTTATCCTGACCTGGCTCCATCCGGGTTGCGGCAGGGCATAGGATATGATGTTGATCTGTCCCGACCCGGTGATAGCCGCTGCCTTCATCTCATCGGTATGCGTTTTTTCACGATACGCTGCGGCAATCCTGTCCATCCGGTTCCTTCCCGTAATTCGCCCGAGCCTGCGACATTTACCAAGGCGTTTGGCGCACTCGTCTTTGAAGTGCGGCCTTGGTGTGGGCGCATGCTGTGGCGTGCCTGGTTTTCCATTGAACTTAGAAAACCCGCTCGAGTTCCCAAATCCGGTCAAACAAGTCCTGTCAAAGAAGATGGTCTTGAGTATTTCGGTGCCATTGCGTTGAGCGACTATTTGCAGCGCCATTTCACCCGCCGGGTTTTCTGCCGGATATTTCGGGGAACTTTTAGATTGCAACCTTGGTTTGGGAAGGGTGGCTTACATGGGAGCCTTCAAAAGCTTCCCGATTTTTCACGCAGTTCCAGACGAAAGCCACAGGAAAGACGCCAAGGAATTGCACCATTCCCCGGAGGAAAAAATGGCTGAGAAAACATTGAACGACCTGTTCCTGGATACGCTTAAGGACATCTACTTTGCTGAAAAGCAAATCTTGAAAGCCCTGCCAAAAATGGCACGTGCGGCGCAATCGGAAGAGGGCCGTAACGCATTTCTTCATCATCGTGAAGAAACCCAGGGCCAGATCGAGCGGCTGGAACAGGTTTTTGAACTTCTGGGCAAGAATGCCCGGGGCAAGACCTGTGAGGCAATTCAGGGCATCATCGCCGAAGGCGAAGAAATCATGGAGGATTTCAAGGGTTCTCCCGCTCTTGACGCCGGCTTGATTTCGTCGGCGCAGGCCGTCGAGCATTACGAAATTGCCCGTTATGGCACTTTGAAGGCCTGGGCACTGGAGCTCGGCATGAAGGAGGCCGCCGCCTTGTTCGATGCGACCCTGAAGGAAGAAATCGCCACGGACGAAAAATTGACGGCGCTTGGCGAAAGCAGCGCCAACAAGAAGAGCGCCCGCAAGGCAGCGTGATTTCTGGACGAGCCTTTCGCTGTTGCGAAAGGTTTCTTCCCCTTGAAAGGCCGCCAATGTGCGGCCTTTTTTGTTTTCATGGCCAGAATCCTGACGGCAAACGTCACAGTTCTTTCGTGCGGTATCGTACAGAAACAACCTGGCCCTGTGCTCGTTGATGCCCGCAGAAGGAGATCTGTTTCATGGCAACTTTCGAGGACAGCGCTGGCACCGGCGGCGCAATGGCATTTACAACGGCTGTTCACACGGAAATTGAGGCGCATCTACCCGCCTTGCAACGTTTCGCCAAGCGGCTTGTCGGCCCCAATGGCGAGGTCGAGGATCTGGTTCAGGAGACCATTCTCAGAGCCCTGAACTCCTCCTCGCAGTTTCGAGCCGGTACGGCGTTGAAATCCTGGCTGTTCACAATCATGCGCAACGCTTTCTATACGGCCTATAACAGACGCAAGCGTGAGCATGTCGGAATGGATGACGAGTTTAACCTGCGCATGGTGATGGAGCCACCCCAGGAATGGGTGGTTCTATACGCCGATCTCGGTCTGGCAATGCAGCATTTGCCGGAAGCATCGCGGCAGTCCCTGCTGATGGTGGCGAGCGGCGCAAGCTACGATGAAACAGCACTTGCCTGCGGTTGCGAGGTGGGAACTGTAAAAAGCCGGGTCAATCGAGCCCGAAAAGCATTGTCAGAGCGTTTCAGCATAGCGTGACCGATCCGCTATTTTCCATCGCGCGCCGACTTGCGAGGAGGGCTCAATATTACCGGCAAAACCAATTTAACAGCAAAGCTCGAGTGCCGGTGGCTGAGGCCAGCGCTACGGTTTTGCAGGAAATCAGAGGGCATTTCGAGCTGGCGATTGACTTGCCAGGCCTGAAATGCGAGTCAGAAACTGCCTGATAGTAGGATTCTTTCAGCTTTCTGAGGAAAAGCATGGCCGGACTGGAACGCTTTGTCGATATTTTGAGGCTATTCGACGAGAAGACGTCTGAGTGGACCATACAGGATATCGCAGAGCGGCTGGATGTCCCTGGAAGCACCGTCTACCGCACGGTACGCGAGCTGGTGGGACAAGGGTTTCTCGATCCTTCCCGGGAAGGTCATTATCGCCTCGGTGCGGTTTTTATCGAATTTGATCGACGTCTTCGTCTCTCCGACCCGCTTATTCGCGAGGGCGTGCCTTTGTTGCGTGACGTTGTCTCGGCCGTTCAGTTTCCTTGTGTCGCGGTTATCGCACGGCTGTATCGCGACCAGGTAATTTGCGTTGCCGATGATCGCAGCCCCGCCACTGATATCGCCACCAGCTATGAGCGAGGCAGGCCCATGCCATTGTTGCGGGGGGCTACGTCGAAAACCATTCTGGCGCAATTGCCCCGGGCAAAGCTGAGCAAGATCATTAAAGGCGCCGAGGGCGTAGACCGGGCATTTGACGATATTGCGTCTGAATTGGCCGCCATCCGTAAGCGCGGCTTTACCGTGACGCGTGGTGAAGTGGATTCGGGTCTCGTCGGCATTTCCGTACCCGTCACCTGCGCGCAAGGGGCAATCAATGCCAGCTTCAGCCTGATCGTCCGTGCCAGCGATTTCGATGATTCCACTGAACGGCGACTGGCGATGCTTCTATTGCCAGCGTCTTCAATCCTTGCTGACAAGCTAAATTCCCGATGGTTTTGAGAGATTTATACCGGTAGTGATTGCCCCTTATATTCGAAATAATGCACACATAATTAGAATTTCTTTCGATATTATCAAAATATAATAATTTTTGTTGACTAGCGATTTGATATTCCTCAATATGCAAAGAAATGAGGAGGTCCCGACGCAATTGCGTTGGGAGGGGAAGGAAATCACGTCGCAGCACCGTTCAGCATCGCATTCAGCCTGATGCCCACATTCATAACTCATGGAGCCGGCCTCGGTTTCAGGAGAGCTCGGTTTCAGGAGAGAGTGTGTAACAGCTTGCGAATGTTGCGGCGTCTTTGGCGTGATTGGCAATACGTTCGTCGCTGTCGCTTTTGCAAGAGAGGTGGATCCGGTCTGATCGACCAATCAGCTTGGGAGGCAATTGCGTGAGCTGAAATAGATCGCTTGAATTCGCGTAACCTCATTTCGAAACAATGCAGATTGTAGGGCAGGCTGCCCCGCATCGAGTTTCTGTGTGCGGAGTACGGACTGGTCTTCAAGATCTGGTTATTTATGGAGGAGGAGAGAAATGCAAAGAGCCGCCGGTATACCTCAGGGAGTATTACTCATCGCAATGGCCTGGTTGGCGCCGATCGGATCGACATTGTTCGCGCCGGTCTTGCCGCAGATCATTCAGCATTTTTCCTCGGTGGCAAATGCGTCGCTGCTTGCTCCGATCGCGCTCGTCACGCCGGCACTTTTCGTGGCATTGCTTGCCCCGCTTGCCGGGATACTCGCTGACAGAATCGGTCGCAAGACATTGTTGTTTTATTCCATGCTGTTTTACGCCATTGCCGGCGTCATGCCGGCCTGGCTGGATAGCCTTTATACAATTATCGCATCGAGAGTTGTGGTTGGTATTGCCGAAGCGGGTGTAATGACGGCAGGGACGGCCCTGATCTGCGATTATTTTGCAGGCGAACGTCGGGCCCACTGGCTGTCTCTGCAATTCGGATCGGCCTCTTTCGTCGCAACCGTTTGTTTCGTGCTGGCAGGTTTTCTGGGAGGTTACGGCTGGCGCGTACCTTTCCTTGTCTATGGTGCTACGGCGCTGTTCATTCCGCTTATCCTGATGGTGTTGTTCGAGCCGTCACGCGAGGCCGCATCCAACCGCCCTGCTGACGTGCCCGCGGCCACGCCAGAGGCTGAAGGCGTGCTTTTCAATACGCGGTTTATCGTTTGCCTCGTGCTGACGATGATCTGCGGCATGCTCTTCTACGTGATGCCGGTTCATGTCTCTTTGGTCCTTGCCGAGCGGGGCATTGTCGAACCAAGCGTGCTTGGTCTTGCCAGCGCTGCCGGCTCTTTCGGCGTCGTTGCCGGAACCCTGTTGTTCCGGTCTCAGGCACGGCGTTCCATTGGTGTGCTGTTGTCGGCGGCCATGGTGTTGCAGGGTGTCGGTTTCATCCTTCTCTATACCCAGACGTCATTGATGGGCGGAATCGCTGGCATGTTCATCAACAATATTGGCTGCGGCATTTCGCTGCCTCTGGTTTTGGCCTTCACAATGGCGCGGCTGCCGGATGCTTATCGAGGAAGGGCCTCCGGTATCTGGACGTCGATGTTTTTCATCGGCCAGTTCATTTGCCCCCTCGTGGTTGGTGCTGTTGCTGCGGCCTCTGGCGGAATGATCGGAGCGATGGCGAGTTTTGCAGTTTTTACGCTGCTGGGTGCAGGCGTCTTCGCCATCTGGTCGATATTCGGCATGGCGTTGAAAGAGCCTGTCACCGTCAAGCGTGAATTGGTTGGGCTTCACTGAAACGAAGCGAACAGGTGCAGGTTTGGTGCATCCTCTGTGTCGCACTTAGGGTCGCTTTAGCACCCTTCTCTAGGCACAACTCCTTAAACCGATTTCTACCTTAAGGAGTTGTGTCGCTTCTTTGCAAGCCTGGAGCAAGAAGAGAGGGTTAGGGTGGTCTGGGATTTACTATGAAGCGAATCTCAGGGTGATTCGACGGTGCCGGATTTGGGGTGGCCTTAATATTTTGGCTGGGAAAGTGGGACAAGCTTATGGGAAATAGACGGTTAAATTTTGCAGTTCTGCTGACGGGCTCTTGCCTGTTGGCTTCTCAAGGTGGGCAGGCTTCTGCTGCCGAGTTTTATCAGACGGTCACTCCGGGCGCCTCAACGGATATAAGGGCTGCCGAATTGCCGCCTGAGGCTGGCTTCTATGCGGTCGGTGGCGTTTGGGGCAATTGGCGGAACTCTCTGCGTGACAATAGCGGAAATTCGATGTTTCCCGATACAAGCGAAAGGCTTTTTCAGGGGCAGTTGGGTGGGCTTTACGTCTATGACGGGGAGTTCCTTGGTGGGCGAATGGCGTCATCTCTGGTCTTCGTTTACGGAGAGCACGATCTGACCATTACAAAAACAACCCCAGCCAATCTGTCCTCCAAAAATACCGGTTGGTTCGACGCCTATTCCGATATCTTCTTCTGGTCGAAGAGCTGGTATGACGGCCCGCCTCCTGCTGCTCCTGGCCAACCCAGGCCCGCTGCTGATTTCATTCCACCGATGCCGACTGGCTTTACCCTGGGTCTTGGTGTTGGCGTCACCATACCAATGGGCATGTTCGACAATAACAAGGTTGGCAATCCAGGCTTCAACAACTGGGTTCTGTCTCCAAACGTCGCCATGACCTATCGAACCCATCCAATTCTCTTGGAAGGGACGGAGTTTTCGACCCGTATCTTCTACAATCACAATTTCGACCGCGATGACTCGACGGGCGGTTACACCTATCGCGACGGGGATTATCTTTCTGCCGATTTCGCCGTTACGGAACGGTATAATCGCTACCAGTTCGGTCTCGCTGGCAATGTCAAATGGCAGGTTCAGGATGATGACGGGTCTCCGGCCAATCTAGCCTTGGATGGACGCCGGCATAAATCCATACGCCTCGGTCCTATCGTAGCGGTTGATTTTCCATCACAACGTGCGACTGTGACCATCAAATACCTGACGGATGTCTACAACAGGAATTCATTCAAGGGTGATTATTTGCAACTGAGCTTTATCAAAAAGCTCTGGTAGTTGGCAGACGTCGAAGATGGTTCAACCATCTTCGACGTTTCTATAGCCTGAAGTTTTTCAGGGGAAATCGCCAATTACCGGGCCTCTGAAGCAATCCTGGGAATACAGCACGACAGTCTTTTTTTGGGTGTTTTATCAAGCGCCGAAAAGAAGACTGTCGTGCTTTTGGTTTTCTACCTGCTTCTTTAAAATATAACCGGTTCAAGGAATTCAGAGGCGGTCAGGCCGTTTCAGCGGATCGCCTGGCATTTTAACGCCTGGGTTCATCGGTCGTTCTGCGCCCAGGTCATCACGCTTGTCACATCGGGACATTGCTTCGGGTGCTTCGCACCCTGCGGAAAGCAAAGCAAACCGGCTGTCGACGGCTCTGAAAAATTGCCACCGCCAACCGGTAGAGTTGGAAAATCAACGATCCCTCTGGTACTTGCGAAAATTCTCATATAACATTCGATCCAAGTAATTATCGGGGAATTGGTATCGAGTCTCGCCGGTTTTGACTTTGATAACGGGAAACTGATTATTCTCGTAAAGACGCGCTTCACTCTGCAATACGCTGCGTTGCGGTCTGTCATCGTTAGACACCCTCGGATGCTTTATTGCACTTGTAAACTCTTGTATGAAATAAGCGAAAAGTTACCGAACCGACATGCCGGACGGTCACGACTGTGGCAAAACGCTCTTCGAATTCAAAGTGGCGTTGGCGTCCTTGCGTTATCGATTGACCGTCAGGAGAATTATAATGAGATTCGTCCGTCTTTGGGCCTATATCGTGCTGTCGGTCGCTCCCATTTCGATGGCTATGGCGGGGACATTCGCTGAACCGAAAGGCAAGCCTGTCCTGGTGATTTCCGGCAATATTGAAAACCGCAATACGGCAGACGGCGCTACTTTCGATCTTGGTATGTTGGAAGCCATTGGTTCTACAGTGATTAAAACCACCAATCCGTGGTATGAAGGGCGTACGGCTTTTGAAGGCGTTCCGCTTAAAAAGCTGATGGATTTCGTGGGAGCAAAGGGAACGAAGGTGACGGCCGTTGCTCTGAACGATTATGTGACAACAATTCCGCTTGATGATTTCAATCGGTTCAATGTTTTGCTCGCTTTCAAGCGAGACGAGAATTATATGCCAGTCAGGGATAAAGGGCCGCTTTTCATTGTCTATCCCTATGACAGCGACCAACAGCTTCAAAGTCAGGTATATTACATGCGCTCGGCATGGCAAGTTTCAAAGCTCATTGTGGAATAGAGGCACGGCGTGAGGCGTATTCTTGGGACGATCATATGTTGTTTCGTCATGGCAACAGGGTACATCGCCTATGTCATAGCCGAACGTCAAACGACGCTTGAGAAATTTGCCCGTTACAATGATTCCTGGGCGGTCAGTCAAACCCTCTCCGAATATATGAGGCTTGAGCACCGGCTTGCGACATCCGCATTCGACATGGGTGAATTTGACCGGGATGATTTGCGTCTCCGTCTGGATATCATGCTGAGCCGACTGGAATTATTCGAGCAAGGCAATTTAAAGAGCTTCATTGATGCCGATCCGCAGCGTGTGGATCTGATCGCTAAGCTCAGCGACGTGCTTGAAACTCTCAACAGGGGGTTCGGGACACTGGACCTCGAAGCCATCAAAGCGCTGTTGCAGAAAATGGAGCTTCTGGACGGTCCGATGACGAGGCTGGCATCGACCGCTCTCGAAGCCGATGTCAGCAAGATTGGGGCCGCCCAGGCCGAGTTGCGGCATCTTCATCTCATCTATACCGCCCTTGCTGGAGGGCTCATCCTGTGCGGTATTGTGCTTGTCGGCTTGCTTTTGCGTCACAACAGTCTTCTGGATAAAGCTCATCGGCGTATGCAACGATTGACCGACGATCTACGCGCGGCGTCCTGGGAGCTGAAATCGCAAAACAATCGCCTCGAATATGTCGCTCACCATGATTCCCTGACCGGACTGCCCAACCGCATCCTTTTTCGCCAGGATCTGGAAGCAAGACTGGTATCGGCCAAAGCAGGCGGACCGGTGGCCATCATCCTGCTGCTGGATCTCGATGGATTCAAGGATGTCAACGATACGCTTGGTCATGACATCGGGGATGCCTTGTTGCGGATGGTCGCGAGCCGGCTGGTCGACATCAAGGACCATGGCGATCTTGTCTGTCGGTTGGGAGGAGACGAATTCGCGATCCTGTCCACCGGTCTGACCGAGAACCAGGCCATGGATTTTGCTAGGCGTCTGATGAATGAACTTGGTCTCGTGTACCCTGTCGGAGACCAGGAAATCAAGATCGGCACCTGTGTCGGCGTGGCGATCTTCAATGACGAGCCGGATACCGACGAACTCTTCAAGCGTGCTGACCTTGCTCTCTATGAAGCCAAGGCTTTGGGACCGAGCCATGCCTGTGTGTTTGAAAACCAGATGCAGACACGGTTGAAGGACAGAAAGTCGTTCGAGGCGGATTTGCAAACGGCGTTGCAAAACGGGGAAATGGAAGTCTACTACCAACCATTGGCGACCACCGCGACACGTGAAATTTGCGGTTATGAAGCATTGCTGCGCTGGACACATCCAAGCCGCGGTTCGGTGTCGCCAGTCGACTTCATTCCTGTCGCCGAAAAAATCGGGGTCATCGATGGGCTTGGGGATTGGGTTCTGCGTACCGCCTGTATGGAAGCGGCAAGCTGGCGGGGCCATCTCAAAATTGCGGTCAATCTGTCATCGGTGCAGTTTCGCAGCAAGACGCTCGTCCAAAAGGTTTTGGATGCCTTGGAAATCAGCGGCCTTTCTGCGGGCCGTCTAGAACTTGAGATCACCGAATCCGTCTTGCTTGACAAAAACGAGCTGACCCTGACAACCTTGAGGGAGCTGAAGGCTATCGGGATTCAGATTGCCATGGATGATTTCGGGACGGGTTATTCCTCGCTCGGCAGCTTGCGAGGCTTTCCGTTTGACAAGTTGAAGATCGACCGCTCTTTCATCCGCGATGTGACGACAAGGGCCGATGCCCTGGCAATCGCAGAGCTGGTGACAGGGATTGGCGCCAGCCTTGGCATGACCACAACCGCTGAAGGTGTGGAAACGGAAGAACAGTTTGAGTGCGTGAAAAGACTGGGTTGCGATCAGGTGCAGGGATACCTGATCGGCAGGCCAGAACCGGCGAGCTTTCTCACCCATCTTCATCAGGAGAATGAGCACAAGGAAGTTACCTTGGACCAGTCGTGGTAACTGTCGCAATTCCCTATATTGGTAAAGGTAATGTTCGGAAAGAGACCATGCTGGGACAGGCGCCTGACATTTTCCTTTGCATCCCTGGCAATTTCAGGAATGATGTCTTGGCAACCGGTCCAAACCCAATCGTCTTAATCCCGCGACCGAAACTCTTTGGATAAAGTGAACAGTAGCGTGTTTCAGGTGAAATTCTGGGGTGTTCGCGGCAGTATCCCGGTCTGTGGCGCGGAATTCGATGTTTATGGTGGGAACACGCCCTGCATCGAGGTGCGCTGTGGCGAACACAGGCTGATTTTCGATGCCGGTTCCGGCATTCGTCAGGCCGGTCTGGATATGATGGGAGACAGGACCAGCAATGTCGACCTGTTCTTTTCCCACTGTCACTACGATCACATTATCGGCTTGCCTTTTTTCAAGCCGATCTACAATCCCGAGATCACCGTCAATATCTGGTCTGGCCACCTGGCCGGTAGCATGACGACCGATCAGATGATCCATCAATTTGTCAGTCCGCCATATTTTCCCGTGAAGATGGATATCTGCAAGGCCTCTCTGCAGTTTTATGATTTTCGGGCCGGGGATATTCTGACTCCTCGTCCTGGTATTTCCATCGGCACATTTGCGCTTAATCATCCGGGCGGATGCATCGGCTACCGGGTGGAATGGGCCGGTAAGGTGCTGGCACTGGTGTTTGACATAGAACATCAACCCGGTGAACTCGATCCGACAGCGCTGGCGCTGATGGCCAATGCCGATATTGCGGTCTACGACGCCGCCTTTACCGAAGCGGAAATGCAGCGTTATCGAGGGTTTGGCCATTCAAGCTGGGAACAGGGCGTTAAATTGGCCGAGCAGGCAAATGTGGGCCGATTGTTGTTGTTCCATCACGCCCCGTGGCGCACCGACAGCGAAATGGCGCTGCTGGAACGGTTGGCGCAGGAGGCGTTTCCAGCGACGCTTATGGCGCGTGACGGGATGGTTCTCGATATCTGACCCACTTGATATCTGTCAGCACAGGATCTGACGGCGAAGGCAAAAATTCGGAAACTTGATTTCCGTGTTGGTCATACAATCGATAAAATCAATCGGGAAATCTAGCGGTGATTTACAGGTCCGGCCAAAACTGCCATTGCTGGATCTTCGGAAAGTGGCTTTGAAGAACTGAAACCTATGGCCGTGGACGTCAAAAAAAGCCTCTGGTCGGAACGCCGGATACGCAAGGCCCGGCTCGGTTCGGGGCTGGTGATTTTCCTGTTCCTCGCCATGCATATGGCCAATCATGCCTCCGGGTTGATTTCGGTGGATTTCGCCGATCGTGCCCGTTTGTGGTTTCTGGCTGTTTGGCGTACGCCCCCCGGCACGGTGTTGCTTTACGGTTCCTTGCTCATCCACATGGGGCTGGTCTTACGCGCCGTCTATATCCGCCGCAGCTTTACCATGCCCAAATCCGAAGCGTTGCAGATCGTGCTTGGCCTGGTGGTGCCGCTGCTGATCATCGATCATATCGTTGCGACCAGGATTGCCTCCTCGCTCTTTCATCTGCGTGACAATTATCAGTCCGTCGTCCATTCCATGTGGAGCACGTCGCCTGTCGATGGATGGCGCCAGTCGCTGGCCATTGTTATTTTATGGCTGCATGGATGTATTGGAGTCCATTTTTGGCTGCGCTTCCGGCCATGGTATGAACGGTTAAAAACGGGCTTCCTGACGGTGGCCATTCTGTTGCCGATCCTGTCTCTGCTCGGCTTTGTCGAAATGGGCCGCACGATTGCCAGCCCAACTTTCTGGTTGAGCGGTTATCCGGGCGGCTATTACGAACCGGCCGCCTTGACGTCCAGCGAAGCGGGATGGATCCGGATGATCCGTCTGACACTTTACGGATTGTTTTTCCTGTCTATCGGCTTGGTCCTCGCCTTACGCTTTGCCCGCAGGCTGACCGAGCGGGCGCATCTGATCACTGTCCGCTATCCGAACGGCGAGACGGTCAGGGTGCCGCGTGGCTTCACCCTGCTCGAGGCCAGCCGACTGGCAGGACAACCGCATTATGCCGTGTGCGGCGGCAAGGGCCAATGTTCGACCTGCCGTGTCCAGGTTATCGATGGAGAGCAACTGCTGCCGCCTGCCGAAACGCTGGAGCAGGGTACGTTGAACAGGATCAAGGCTGGCCCTGGTGTTCGGCTTGCCTGCCAGCTTCGTCCCAAGGCGAACCTCACAGTCATGCCGCTTATGGTGGCGATGCCGCAAAGCGCCACAGTCGATAGCAGTCATGAAGTAATCCCCGGTCGCGAACGCGATATCGCCGTGCTGTTTTGTGACCTGCGGCATTTCACGATGCTGACGGAAAGCCGGCTGCCTTTCGACATCGTCTTTTTGCTGAACCGCTATTTCGCCGTGGTCGGTCATGCCGTGGAAGAGGCAGGAGGACGGCTGGATAAATTTATCGGCGATGGCGCCATGGCGCTTTTCGGCGTCACAGGATCGACCGAGGTCGCCTGTCGCCAGGCCTTGAAGGCGGCAAACGGTATCATTGCCGGTCTGGAGGAGTTGAACCGGCAATTGGCCAACGAACTGACGGTGCCGCTCAGGATCGCCATTGGTATTCATACCGGTCCGGCCGTGGTGGGAACGCTGGGTTACGGCAGCGTTCGTAATCTCACAGCCATTGGCGATACCGTCAATGTCGCCAGCCGGCTGGAAACGGTGGCCAAGGAATTTGAAACGCAACTGGTGATTTCCGAACCGGTTGCCACTCGGGCAGGGCTGGCGGTGCCGGAAAGCGCCGGACGGGAGATTTCCATTCGCGGTCGTGCAGAGCCGTTAAAAGTCTTCATCCTGAATGAGGCGACACGCACTGCGCTCAACCTTTCCGCGGTTGGCAAAATATAACCTGCGGCGACGGAAAATCCGATGTGAAAACAAACGGCAGCCTCGTTCCGATTCCAGTTTGTTGAAACATGCTATATATAAAGCATCGGTGACGTTGGCTGCCATTGCCTGGAGTGGCATGGATCCCTATTTCCTATCATGAAGCTGGCCATGGCCTGTTTTTCAACGACACGTCTTTTTGATGGGACCTTTCATGGCGACTGCATCCGCACCGGTCTCGGCGATCTTCATGGAAAAAGTCGCTGATTGGCTGACACAGGCTGCCCTTTCCGGCAGCACTCTTGAGGACATCGTTCGGGGCTTTTGCGACCGGATCGCCGCCGCCGGTCTGCCGATCGTTCGGGTGCATTTGTCTTTTGCCATGCTGCATCCGCTTTACGAAGCCGTTGGCTTTACCTGGCGGCCACAAAGCGGACTGATGATTGAAGGCTATCGTCACGATGCCGACAATACGGATATGTTTTTGCAGAGCCCCTATTATCAATTGCTGAGCCGGGATCTCGATTATTTGCGCCGGCGCATTCCTGCCGAAGGCCCGGTTGAATTCGAGATTTTCGAGGATTTGCGCAAGGAGAATGTCACCGATTACCTTGCCTTCATGCAGCCCTTCGGGGATCAGTCCGTGCAGGGCATGTTGGGCTCCTGGTCCACGGATGCCAAGGATGGCTTTAGCGAGGAGATGATTGCCGCGCTGCTGCGCATTCAAAACCATCTGGCGGTTGCCGCCAAAATGGCTGTTCTCAGCAAGCTTTCCAACAATATGCTCACCACCTATCTGGGGGGTGACGCCGGCAAGCGGGTGTTGAATGGCCAGATCCGCCGCGGTGACGGCGAAACCATTCGGGCGGCGCTGGTGGTCGGCGATATGCGTCAATCGACCATGCTGGCCGAAAAAGAGGGACGGCAGGCCTATATCGATACGTTGAATGATTTTTTCGACGCAATCGCTGCACCGTTCAACCGCAATGGCGGGCAGATCCTGAGTTTTCTGGGCGATGGGTTTCTGGCCGTCTATCCTTGCGACCGCCACAAGGACCCGTCCCGGCAGGCTTGCCAGGCGGCACTTTCGGCTGTGCGTCTGGCCCAGGCGCGGCTGGCGGACCTGAACGAGGAGCGCCGGAAAAAGGGTGTCGCCCTTATCGGCTACGGCCTCGGCCTGCATGTCGGCAATGTGATGTTCGGCAATGTCGGGCTGCGCGACCGGTTGACGTTTTCAGCCTTCGGTTCGGCGGTCAATGAAGTGGTAAGGCTCCAGCTGCTCACCAAGAAATATGCCAGCGACGTTGTGGCCAGCCATGCCTTTGCTGGTTACTGCGCCGGTGACTGGATAACGCTTGGTGAGGAAAAGCTGCGGGGGGTTCGCCAGCGGGTGACGATTTTGCAGCCCGGCCCATTATTGGCTGAGCTGCGAAGGGATGAAGCTGAAGCCGATTTGCAGCGCATCGGCCTTTCGGAAGCCGAGCGCTTGATTCTCCTGCACCGCGATGCCGTCCAACTGGATGGACAGAAAAAGTCCCAGGCGATGATGGGCCGGTTTTTGCAATAGATCAGGCTGGAGGCGGGCATGAGAGGCTGCTGGAGCACCATCTGCGCGTGATCGCTTTACAGTGAAGTAAACTCCACCATATATGATTGATGGCGCTGTCGTGCAGCATGGGGCGTGAGACGAGGGGCGCCGCATTGTGCAGGTGACGATATTTCACGGGTGACGATGGAAAAAAGCCTGGGGCGCTACATCTGGTCGAATACCTATCTGCAACAGGTGTGGATATTGTGTATCGTCGGTCTATCGATGATCCCCTATTTCCTGTCCTTCGATCTGCCCAAGCAGATCGTCAATGGCCCTATTCAGGGCCAGGGCTTTGAAGAGGCCGGGGCGACAAAGCCGTTCATGCATGTTGCCTTCGACCTGCCATGGGTCGGACATCTGGAAATCTTCAGCGGTTTCGAGCTTAACCGCCTGCAAATGCTGATGGCGCTCAGCCTCGTCTTCCTGTGTCTTGTCGTGCTGAACGGTTTGTTCAAATTCTACATCAACACCTATAAGGGGCGGCTTGGTGAGCGCATGCTGCGCCGGATTCGCTTCGAGTTGATCGATCGGGTTCTGCGGTTTCCGCCCGTGCATTTCAAACGGGTGAAATCCGCTGAGATCGCCACAATGATCAAGGATGAGGTCGAGCCGCTGGGCGGTTTTACCGGCGATGCCTTCGTCCAGCCCGCGCTTTTGGGCGGGCAGGCGCTGACAGCGCTGATCTTCATCATCCTTCAGAATGTCTGGCTGGGAATGATCGCCGCCGGCATGGTCTGCGTTCAGGCCATTATCATTCCACGCATGCGCAGACGGCTTCTGGAGCTGGGTCGCCAGCGCCAATTGACGGCGCGCGAATTATCCGGCCGGGTTGGCGAAATTGTCGATGGCATTCATACGGTCCATGCCCATGACACATCCAATTTCGAGCGCGCCGACATTGCCGCCCGTCTCGGCCTGATTTTTTCGATTCGCTACGATCTCTACCAGTGGAAGTTCATGGTGAAATTCATCAATAACTTCCTGGCCCAGCTGACCCCGTTCCTGTTCTATGCCATCGGCGGCTATATGGCGCTGGAGGGGCGGCTCGATATCGGCCAGCTGATCGCCGTTATTAGCGCCTACAAAGACTTGCCGGGTCCACTGAAGGAATTGATAGACTGGGATCAGGCCCGCCAGGACGTACAGGTCAAATATGCCCAGGTGGTCGAGCAATTCGATGTCGACCGCTTGGTCGATGCGCGGGTTCACGCGGTTGCGGCCACCCCGGTCGGCCCAATTTCCGAGGCATTGGTGGCCACGAACCTGGTGCTGTGCGACGATAGCGGCGCGCGCCTGCTCAACAGCGTTTCGCTGGATATTGCCCCCAATGAGACGGTTGCGATTGTCGGTCAGAACGGCGGCGGCGGCGAGGCGCTGGCGGAAGCTCTCGGGCGTATCCTGTGGCCGGAATCCGGCCATATCAGCATTGGTGGCCAGGATATTCTCAGCATGCCGGAATCGGTCACCGGTCGGCGGCTTTCCTTTGTGTCCTCGGATGCCTATTTCTTCCACGGCACTTTGCGGGACAATCTCCTCTACGGGCTGAAACATGCGCCGTTGACGGATGTCACCTATGACGGACTGGCGGCGCGTAGAAACAAACGCGACCTTCTGGAGGCGCAGAAATCCGGCAATCCGCTTCTCGATCTCAACAGCGATTGGGTGGATTATCGATCAGCCGGAGCCGAAGGGCCGGATGGTCTGTTGAAGGTGATCCGTCCGGTCCTGGATGCGGTGACAATTTCGGAGGATATTTTCGATCTCGCCCTGCGTTCGCAAGTGGATACGCTTGCCCATCAGGAGTTGACCGAGCGGATCGTCGAGATCCGCCATGCGCTGCGCCTGCGTTTGCACGACGAGGATCTGGACGACATTGTCGTACCCTTCGAGGCCGATGCCTATAACAGCCAGGCGACGGTGGGTGAAAACCTGCTCTTCGGCAAGATGAAACCCTTGATGATCAATGGGCAACGGCTGGCGGCCCATCCCTATTTCCGCAAGGTGATGCGTGACACCGGCATTGGCGACGCGTTCTACGCAATGGGGCTGGAAATTGCGGCGAATGCGGTCGAACTGTTTCGAGACCTTCCGCCCGACCATCCGTTTTTCCAGCAATTGACCTTCATGAGCGCGGAGGATCTTCCCGACTACGAGGCCTTGCTGCAAAAGCTCCAGGGCACGTCCGCAACGCAGGCCTCGGCCAGCGAGCGCAGCAGCATTATTCGCCTCAGCTTCGCCTATATCGAACCCCGCCATCGTTTCGGTCTGTTGACGCAGGAGTTGATGGACAAGATCGTCGATGCGCGCCAGCAGTTCCATGCCGAAATTCCTGACGATCTGGCTGACAAGATCGAGCGCCATGACGCAGAGCGGTTCACCCTGTCGGCATCGTTGATGGACAATGTCCTGTTTGGGCGGCTGGCTGTGCGCGAAGCCGATGCGTCTGACCGGATCCGGGCGATCATCCGCGACATTTTTAGAGACCTCGGCCTTGCCGAAAGCGTGTTGTCGATCGGGCTGGATTTCGACGTCGGTTCGCAGGGGCGGCGGTTGACCGCTGTGCAGCGCCAGAAGCTCAATCTGGCGCGGGCGCTGGTAAAGCGGTCGGATTATTTCATCTTCAACAGGCCCTTGTCGGCGCTCGATCAGCGGGCGCAGGATAAGATCGTCAGTCATATCATGCAGAACCTGCATTGCGACGGTCACCGGCCTTCGATCATCTGGGTTTTGCCAAATGCAGATATAAGTGGTCTTTTTGACAGGATACTCGTCTTCGACAAAGGAAATCTTGTCGAAACCGGGAGTTTCGAAGAGCTTTCCGCCAAAGACGGGATGTTCAAACAGTTTCTCTCGTAATATCGTGATCAGGCGCGATAGGGGGTAAGACGCAAATGCTACTGAAGGACGAAGTTGAAATGTTGCGGCGCGTGCCGCTGTTTTCCCAGATTGCTCCAGCCAAGCTGAAGCTACTGGCTTTTGCTTCCGACCGGATGACCTGTCGCGAAGGGCAAAACCTGTTTCGCCAGGGCGATGTCGGTGACGCAGCCTATGTCGTGCTCTCAGGGACAGCCGATGTCCTGGTCAATTCGGATGCCGGAGAAATTAAGGTCGCGGAAGTTCAAAGCAATTCTATCGTCGGGGAAATCGCCATTCTCTGCGATGTGTCGCGAACGGCAACCGTGCGGGCGGCGTCCCGGCTAGAAGTCTTGAAAATCAGCAAGGAAAATTTCCTGAAACTGATGAGCGATTTTCCCGAAATTTCCTCGGAAATCACCCGGGTTCTGGCTGACCGTCTCAATCACACGACATCCGAACTGTCCGCAGCCCGCAGCCGCGAGCAACAATTGCTGAACTGATATCGAAAGCGATCGTCTCAGCACCCGGCATATCGGATAGTCGGGCTGTCATATATCCTTTACTTGCTTTTTTGCCCATTTCCGCGAAGTTTCGGCATTCATTCGACCTCGTTCTGTTCTGAATCGAGGCTCTTGTCCCAAACATCCCGGAATGTGCCATGACCGATCTTAGCGCCCGCGACCGTATCGCGCCTGACAGTTCTCCACGCCTGTTGACCCTTGCCAGCATTGCCCTTGAAGCCGGGGCGCTGGCGCGTCAGTCGCTGCGTCGCCGTCATGCCGATCAGATGGTGTCCAAAGGTCCGCGCGATTACCAGACGGAAATCGATGTCGCCGTCGAACGCCTTATCGTTGCCGGCGTCACCGAGGCCTTTCCGGACCATGCCATCCAGGGCGAAGAAGAGACAGGCAACCGTCCAGGCGGCCCCGGCGCACCGGTTATCCATATCGATCCGATTGACGGCACCACCAATTTTGCCTGGGGCCTGCCGCATTTCGGCATGACCATCGCCATTGCCGAACAGGGCAAAATCACCTGCGGTGTGGTCTATGACAGTATGCTCGATGAGCTGTTCAGCGCTGAAATTGGCAAGGGCGCTACTCTGAACGGCGAAAAACTACAATGTGCCGAGGTGGCCGATGTCCAGAATGTGCTGGTCGGAGCGGGCCTGCCTGTCCCCGGACAAGTGAAAAGCGTCGAAGAGGAACTTTATCACCGCGCACTACGCCGGTTGATGGATCATACCGCTGGCGTGCGCCGTCTTGGTTCGGCGGCGCTATCGGTTGCCTATGTCGCCTGTGGGCGGCTGGACGGGTTTTTCGAGGATGGCTTGCAGGTTCACGACTATGGCGCCGCTGCCCTGATCCTGACTGAGGCCGGGGGCCTGGTCACAGGCTTTGGCGGACTGCCGGTTGACGCCGGAGGCGGCATTCTCGCCGCCACGCCCGCTTTGCATCCTTGGCTGCTCGCGGGGTTTCAGCCCGCCATGGACCGTTGATTGTCGTAGAGGGCGATCAGCGCTTGAAGTCCGACCGGGTCGTCCGTGGTGATCTGGTCGCATTTCAGCGCCAGCAGCCGCAGGATGCGCGGTAGCGATGCCTCGTCTGCATGGTTGATCGTATAGGCATCGATCCGTTTTCCAGCAGCATGGAAGGCGGCGACCATGTTAAAACCGCGATCCTCGGCAAACAGCACGGCCTCGTGGTCGAGATAGATCATCTCGGCGTCGGGAATGGCGGCAACAGCAGCATCGATGAAGGCAATGAAGTCACCACTTTCCATTGCCCGTTCAATGGCGCCGCCATGGCAGGGGTCGTAGCCGAGCGGCAGGCCGGGCAGGGCCTCTGCCAGACGGACAACGGCCTTTGCATCGCCTGCCGACAGGATTACCCGGTCGCGCACCGGCCCGATGGCGGCAACGAAAGCGGCGATGTCCTGCTCCGTCAAATCGTCTGCCTTTTCCTTCAGGTCCAGTTGCAATACGGCACCCGCCCGATGGGACGTGCTGGCCAGAATGCGCCCGAGATCCTCGATCAGCATGACCCTGTGATTACTTGGTTGTCCGTCATGATCGCGCAGCAACAGGCTGCGCAGCTGCTCTACTGAGGCGGCGCGCACCGGGCCTTGGCCGGTGGTGGCTTTGTCCAAAACCTCGTCATGCAGCACGGCCAGGCCGCCACCGGCATGACAGACGAGATCTATTTCGACGCTGGCGCCAAGCGCCATGCCCTCGGTGATCCGGTCCGGCGTGAAGGAAATATCGCCCGCCTGCTTATGGCCGCGATGCCATTTCAGCATGGTCCTGAAACCGTCGCGCTCGATAAACAAACCGTCAGACATTGGCCAGACTCCTTAATCTATCGGCGGTCTGGGACACACAGATCACCCTATTGTGGCGAAAAACCCGGAAAGCCCTGACCTGCAATTCGGCGCGGTCGCCTTTTTGCCAGCCGGTTCCCGGTTCGGTCATGGCCTTTACCCGCGTGCCATCACCGAGTTGAAGATCGACCATGAGATGGCTGCCAAAATCGATGGCTCGGCAAACGAAGGCTGCATCAGCCCGGTCGGTGGGCGACAGATGCAGGGCTTCCGGCCGAACGGCCAGCACGGCGTCGCCATCCTCTGGATTGGTATCGGAATCGACCGTCAGGGAAAGATCGATATGGGTGAATGCGCCCCGGCGCATCATGCCAGGAATGAAATTCATCTGGCCGATAAAGCCTGCGACAAATTCGGTTTCCGGTTCGCGGTAGACCCGGTCCGGCGGAGCAATCTGCTCGGCACGCCCAGTCCGCATCACGACAATACGGTCGGCCAATGCCAGCGCTTCGTCCTGGCCATGGGTGACGAACAGGGTGGTAATGCCAAGCCGTTGCTGGATATCGCGCACTTCCTCACGCAGCCGTTCACGCAAATGCTGGTCGAGGCTTGCAAAGGGTTCATCGAGCAGCAGGATTTTCGGCTCCAGCACCAGCGAGCGGGCAAGTGCCACTCTCTGCTGCTGGCCGCCCGAGAGTTGATAGGTCTGGCGCTGGCCGTAATCCTTCAACCCGACCATGGCGAGCGCTGCCTCGACCCGATCAGCGATTTCGCTCCTCGCCATGCCGCGCAGTTTCAGGCCGAAGGCGATGTTCTTGAACACATTCATATGGGTCCAGAGTGCATGGCTTTGAAAGACCATGCCGGTCGGGCGCCGTTCCGGTGGCAGATGGGTGACATCCTGGCCGTCGATCCGAATTACGCCGCTGGTTGGCGCTTCGAAACCGCCAATCATCCGCAGCAGCGTCGATTTGCCCGAACCGGAAGGACCGAGCAGGCAGACCAGCTCACCATCCTCCACATGCAACGAGAACGCATCGACGGCGGTCGAGCCGGGAAATTGCTTTGAAACGCGGTCAAGGGTCAGTTGGGCCATGGGTGTTCGTTTCTATTCCGGTTACAGGCGATGATGGATCTGTTCAGGCGCCAAAGCCCTTGGCGAATGCGCCTGTGCCGATGGCTCGGCGGGCAAAGATCAGCGCGAGGAAGGAGGGAACCCACAGCATGACCGAGAGCACCGCGCCATATTGCACCACCATCTGATTGTTGATGAAGGACACCATCAGGACAGGCATGGTACGGACCTGCGGCGCGCCGATCAGCCAGGCGCCTTCGGTTTCGTAAAACGTGCTGACGAAGGTTAGCAGCAGGGCGGCAAAGATCGTCGGCGCTGCCTGCGGCAGAGTGATCGACCAGAAAACGCGCAAGGGCCGGGCGCCCGCGTCACGGGCCGCTTCTTCCATCCGACGATCGACATTCTGGAAGGCGGCAACCGGTATCCAGATCATCAGCATCAGCGTGCCGACCAATTGGATCAGCGCCACGCCCCAGAAGGTGCTGATCAGATGCAGCTTCAGGAAAATCGCCGCAATGGCCACCAGCAGACCGAATTTGGGGAAGGCATGCGAGGCGAGAAAAGACAGGAACAGCAGATTGCGGCCCGGAAATTTCATGCGGGCAAAGGCATAGGCCGCCGGAAGGCAGATCACCGCCGACAGCAGCGTCACCGTGGCGGTGAGGCGCAGGCTGAGGAACAGCGCTTCCCAGACATCGGCGCGGCCAAGCGTCAGGAACCAGAAACGCAAACCGAACTGCTGCGGGATGACCGATGGGTAGCGCCAGACCTCGGTAAAGGCCCAGGTGCCGACCACCAGCAGCGGCAGGGCGATAAACAGCGTGAGGAGGCCTGCGAAAGCAAGGCCTGTCCAGTCGATGCTGCCTACTCTCATCGTAGGGGCCTCATCGTGTTCGCTCCTGATTTCTGGCAATCGAATAGACATAGAACGCGCCGAAGAACAGGCAAAAGCCAAAGCTGATCACCGCCTGCGTTGTGGCGTTCAGCGGATCGTTCAGATCGGCAAACGTCCGCTGCATAAAAGGCCCCATCATTTCCGGCGAGGCCGGGCCGAGCAGATAGGGCAGGGTAAAGGCCGAAAATATTCCGAGAATGGCAAAGGAAGTGGCGACCAGGAAGGAATTGGCCATGCGCGGCAGGATGATATGGATAAACACCTGCACGGGCCTTGCACCGGCATCGCGCGCCGCCTCGACCGCATTGTTTGAAATGGCGCTGAGACCCGCCGTCAGCATCAGCACGGTCAAAGGCAGATTGTCCCAGACCAGACCGATCACCGGACCCCAGGGCGTCAGATAGGGCGTTGGCAGTTTCGGCAGGCCTATGGCGTGGAGCAGGATATCCACTGTGCCATTCGGGCCTATGGTGCGGATCAGCGCATAGGAAAGAATGATCGATGGCACGAACATCGGAAAGATCGCCAGTGCTTGTACATAAGCGGCCAGCCTGCCGGAGGAAAAGCGCAGATAGAGCGCAATCGGCACGCCGATCAACAGCAGCAC
The DNA here is from genome assembly GCF_037039395.1 of Agrobacterium vitis. NCBI lineage: Bacteria > Pseudomonadati > Pseudomonadota > Alphaproteobacteria > Hyphomicrobiales > Rhizobiaceae > Gillisella > Gillisella vitis. Next base: position 918,065 of record NZ_CP146244.1, read on the forward strand.
CACGCCACAGACCGCAGTGGTCCAGAGGGTGATACCGAGATTGCGCAGGCTGTAGGTGTCACTGAAGAAGAACCGGTAGGACGCGGTAGAAACGTGCCACCCGCCCTCTGGTTCTGCCACGACAATTGTGCCGATCACGGCCGAGATGATCGGATAAATGATCAGCCAGCCCAAGAGCAGGATAGGAAGAGCGACCAGAAGCAGGCCAGTCAGCCCGCGTCCGGCTTTTGCCTTCCGCCCTTCAGCGAGCGGCAGCGAACTGGGCGCGCTCATCAACCCCGCGCCAGGCCTGGCGCGACATTGCGGAACCAGCCGTCATTGACCGCCATTTCCCAATCGCCGTTGGGGAATGTTGGGATCGACGCGGGAATGACATCGGCATATTTCTCGCGCAGGTCCTTGGAAATATACTCCCAGGACACACCCGGAAAGCCACCGAGCTCGGTGATGATTGCCGACTGGATTTCTTCAGACAGCAGGACATTGGCGAGCTTCAGGGCGGCATCCTTGTTGGCGCCGTTGGAAAATACGGTCAGGCGGGCAAAATCACCGCAAAGCGCCAGATCCGTCAGCTGCACCAGCCGTGTCGTGTCGGGTAATACGCCCTGGGCAATCGACTGGAGCGCCTGATCGGACCAGATCGGCACCATGGTGACGACGCCTTGGGCAAGCAGCTGGATCGATTGCGAATTGCCGGAGGTATAGGCCCCCTTTTCATAGAGCGATGGAGCAAGATCGTTGAGGATCTTCCAGCTCGGCGGCAAGGCCTTTTCCGCCGCTTCCGCTGTATAATTGCCAACAGTGAATTTGTTCGGGTCACGGCCATTGGCTTCGTGAATAGCGCGGCGAACAAAATTTCCGCCCGAACCGCCCTTGTCGGGGCGGTTGTAGATAAACTGGCCGGGATTGGCCTTGATCCAGGCAGTCAGCTGTTCCCAGGTCTTCGGCGCGTCCTTCGGATCGAGCTTGGTGCTGTCATAGGCCAGAAGAACCTGCGAGCCACGATAGGGAAGCGACTGCGACAGGTCGATGGCCATCGGGTTGACGCGGCCGAAATTGGGGACATTCTTCTCGGAAAATGCGACCCAGAGACCGGCATCGATGGAGCCGGTTGGCAGGCGTGGATTGAAGGCTTCAAACAGGTCGGCCTGCGGATCGCTGTTGGATTTCAAGGCGGCGAGGGCGCGGTCGCCAATCGCCCGCAGACCGTTATTATCGCCGGCATCGATCACTTTGATCGTCAGGTCGCTATTGGCCTTCTCGAAGCTCGGGCGGACGATGTTGTTCCAGAAGTCGATAATATTGGCATCGGAGCCGCTATAGACATTGATTTCCTTGCCCGCAGCAAAGACAAAATTTGGCATGGCGGCCAGGCCTGCGCTTGCACAGGAAGCTAGCAGAAAGTCGCGTCTGTTCATCATCGGTCTCCGAAACGGGGTGAGGTATAAAACCCCTGAAATTTTAGGGCACCGTTACCGCTGGAGCGTGACAGTGACATGAAAGCTGGATGACTGTTTTGTGTCTTTTCGAACACTGGGTTAGAGTGTCTGCCGCCGCCTTGTATTGTCCTTGTGTCCCAGCAAGGCTTCTTGCGAAGATAACTCTTGCAAACAGGGGGCAGCTTCCAATCATCAGTCGTTGTGGAGACAAAGGAAAGAGTGCGCCGATGTCGGAACCGAAAGCAGTCAGCACCGCCATTGTCGTTCTCGCCGCCGGACAGGCGCGCCGGATGGGCGGTAATGCACATAAGCTTCTGGCGCTCTTTGATGGCGTCTCGCTCATCCGCCGCGTCGTGGCGATCAGCCTTGAGAGCCGGGCGGCATCCGTTGCCGTCGTCACCGGTTATCGACGGGTGGAGGTGGAGGCCTGCCTTGCAGACCTGCCCGTCACAATCCGCTTCAATGCCGGGTTTGCCGAGGGCATGGCGTCCTCGCTGATCACGGGGCTAAACGCTCCAGATGTGGCTGACAAGGATGGCGTCATGGTCGTGCTCGGCGATATGCCCGGACTGATGGCATCCCATCTGGATGCGCTGATCTCAGCATTCGAGCGGGCGGATGGCCGGGCCATCATCCGTGCCGTGTCAGGTGAGATGCCGGGCAACCCGGTTATTCTACCGGGATCGCTTCGCCCGGCATTGCTGTCGTTGACGGGCGACAAGGGCGCCAAGGCGATTATCGCTGAAAGCGCGCTGCCGGTGATCAATGTCGATATCGGCCCGGCTGCCCTTGTCGATGTCGATACGCCAGACGCCGTTCTGGCGGCTGGCGGAGTGTTGAACGGCTAAGTGTTGATATAGAGTGTTTGCGTTCGCTTACGTTCTTGCCGAATTCAAGCTTTCAAGCAGCGCGGCGATATAGCCGTAGCAGAAGGCGAAAGCGACGCCGGTTGGGTCCCGGCCGCTGATGGTGGGAACATGATCCGGCATCAGCATGTATTGGTAGCCGACTTCGTGATAGATCTTGACCGACCGAACCATGTCCATATCGCCTTCATCGGGAAAGGTTTCCATGAAGGAGAGTTTGCCACCGCTGATATTGCGGAAGTGGACGTTGAAGATCTTGCCGCGCGTTCCGAACCAGCGAATGATATCGTCGATCTCCTCGCGCGGATTATCCAGCATTTCACCGATTGATCCCTGGCAGAAATTTAGGCCGTGATAGGGGCTTTCGCGCATCTGCACGAATTTTTTCAGGCCCTCCACCGTGCCAAGGACCCGGGTTACGCCTTTATAGCCAGGCGGTGTGTAGGGATCGTGCGGATGGCAAGCCAGGCGCACCTTGTTGCTTTCGGCAACCGGCACAACCCGTTCCAGGAAATAATCGATCCGCTCCCAATTTTCATCCTCGGAAAGAACGCCAGCCAGACCCGGTGCTGCGGCCTGATCGGCCTTGTCCCAGCGGAAGCTTTCATTCATTGAGCCGCCGCGGCCTTTTTCCATCGGCGTGCGGGGAATGCCGATCAGGTTGAGATTGTATTTTGCCGCCGGAATTCCGGCTGCGGCCAGATTCTCAATCATCTTGCAGACCGCATCAATCTGGCGGTCACGGTCTGGGCCGGCCAACAGGATGTCCGGATAGGACGCTCTTTCGATTGGGCTGGAGGGCAAGGGCAATTGCAGCATGTCCAGAATCAGACCAAAGCTTTCCACCTTGTCGCGATGGCGCTCGATATCGGAAAGTGTCCAGCTGCGTGGATCGCCCGGTGGATCGGCGCAGATATGCTTCAGGCCCAATTGCGCAAACACCCGATAATCGTCGTCGTCTCGCGCGCCAACCTGCGTTCCTAAATACATGACGCTCCTCCTCATGCCAGTGCTGTTTATCATGACATAATATGAATTTTATGGAGTGTCGAGATATTTTGAGGCTTTTTGGTGCGTTGGTTTGTGGCGATTTGTCGGCATTATAGAAGCTATTAGAGCGCACTATTGATAAAGATGGTGGCGCGCGAATGGTGCAATAGACGGCAACCAGTCCTTTCATACTATGATACCGATCTAGATATATTATGTGTTTGATATGGTTTCGCATCGCGGCGAACACGTGAATTTTTGCCGCGCCAGGGGGTAATTATTTTGACGGCAGACGTAATTTCCCAAATACGGATGGCTAAAAATTCAAATGATCTGGAGGCCCTTTCGAAGGAGTGAGGCGTGTTCCGCTTTGATGAATGTCAAGAGCTGGGTGAGGGGGGGCTTCGTCGCAGAGCCGTTCGTCGCATCTTTTGCAGGATGTTCAGGCGGGCCGTTGCGGCTGCATCGGAAAAGCGAGTGACGCCTTAGGGCTGAAACCTTTGATATACATGCGTGTTTTGCGTTTGCTAACAATTGCGGACGCTACTGCGAAAAAACTATTACCTCTGATTGCATTGATCGTTGACAGTCGGTTAAATATTGCTATCCTTTCACTCAATAACAAAGATTAATTTCAGAACACAAATCGAAAAAAATTAGTAACGTAGAATATAAACTGGTTTATTAAATTTTGAGAATCGCTCGTTCCATTCGAATATTTAAAATAAGCAAATTATTTAATTCTTATTGGAGGTAAGTGTGGCATCTGTCGCTATCATTGGTTCCGGCATTTCCGGACTGAGTGCAGCTTATTCGCTTGATAAAGACTTTGACGTTCATGTTTTCGAGCAGGACGACCGGCCTGGTGGGCATGCAAGTACAGTGGTCGTTTCCGATCCATTGGGTGATGTCGGCGTAGATACGGGCTTTATGGTATTTAATCCGCCCAATTATCCGAAGCTTACCAAGTTTTTTGCTGAGCTGAATGTGCCGCTGACCGAGCATTTCGGTGGTTTCAATTTCTTCGATGTCGATGCTGGTACCTATTACGGCACGGAGGAATTTGAGAAGGATGAGGCTTATGTTCGGGCGAATTATGGGCCGGAATTCATTTCCGTCTGGGAGCAGGCGGATCGCTTGCTGAGAGAGGCGCCTCGCCATATCATGGAAGGCAAGTGTCAAATTCCATTGGAAGAATATCTCCGTACCTATGGGTATACTGACGACTTTATCAATGGTTACATGATCCAGATTTCCTGCTCGTACTGGTCTGTGCCTGTTGAAGTTACATTGAATTCTCCCGCGGTCATGGTCATCGGTATGTTCCTCAATCATGGCAAGGACGGCCTTGGGGGCAAGGGTGTGAAGTGGCTGGCTGTCAAGGGTGGCGCCAAGGGCTATCTTGATATCCTGATTGGTGGCCTCAAGCGTCCACCAAGGTTGAATGCGGTGGTAACGTCCGTGCGTGCTGTTGCAGGTGGTGTAGAGGTTGAAACCGGCGGAAGCTGGGAAAAATTCGACTATGCCATTGTCGCCACTCATGCCGATCAGGCTTTGAAATTACTCGACAATCCAAGCGCCAAACAGCGCGAAATTCTTGAGACGTTTCGTTACAATCGTTGCCGCACAGTTCTCCATACCGATTCATCCGTGATACCTGTGCCGCCGGACAGGTGGAAAAGTTGGAACTACGGTTGTCTGACGGTGAATGGCAGACGGCAGCCCTATCTCATCTATCATATGAATTCGATTCAAGGGTTTAAGGCGGAGCGGGACTATTTCGTATCGTTGGATAGTCCGCTGCCGATCGATCCTGCCAAGGTGATCAAGACGTTCGATTACGAGCATCCGATCATTACCATTGAAAGCAGCAAAATGCAGGAGCGCCTGCCGTCAATCAATGACGATGGTCCGATTTATTTTGCAGGTTCATACTTCTCTGTCAGAGATCTCGGTCCGGATTTCGTCGGCTTCCACGAAAGTGGCGTCTATTCCGGCACACGGGCGGCGCGCATTGTGAAGCGCCATGCCTCAGCTCCAACAGGAGCGACGGCGTAATCCATCGAGGCGCATAGTCTGCAGGACTTCGCCTTTTTCGCCGAGACAGGATTTTCACCATGAGACGCAGACCTGAGGGGGTGCGTCTTGCGAGAGGTCATGTATCGTCAAGTGGTAGACAGTATGTCATTTTTATATCTTAAGATATTGATATAATGAGATATTTTGGTCCTTTAAAATGATGCTCTAACGGCATTGAACGCCCTCAGCCTGTTTTCGGGAATGGAAAACTATGCCGTTAGGGTCGTCCGCCAGGGGCGGCAAAACAATAGTCACGTTGCGACAGTTGAAAGCTGGCATGTAGCCGGATGTCGCAATCATTTCGGGTGCCGGACGCTGACTTGCGTCTGGCAATGGTATTGCAGGATGAGCCATGTCGGAAGTGCTCCTGTTCACTCATGTTTTTGCCGCAACAATGTTCCTCGGTAATATTGTTGTAACAGCCGTATGGAAAATGATTGCAGATCGAAGCAGTGATCTTGCTATACTGAGATATGCGATAAAATTGGTTTTTTTGACCGATTATGTATTTACATTTGGCGGCGCTGTACTCTTGTCTGCGACTGGCGGATACATGGCTCGCAGCTACGGTATGAGTTTCCTCGACACGCCGTGGTTGCTGTATGGGGTGGGCTGTTTTCTCCTGTCGGGCCTGTCCTGGATGTTGGGGCTGATCCCCAACCAGATCCGCCAGCGAAGGCTTCTCAACCAGGCATCGGATTTCGATGCGATTGCCAAGCCGTTCCGCGCCTTGGCCAGGCGTTGGTATTTCTGGGGAACCCTCGCCAATCTTTTCGCGATCTGTGCCTTGTTTTTCATGGTCACGCGGTGACGTGGCCGATTTTTAAAAATGCATTTCAACGCAACAAAGGGTGACGAATAATGTCTGACGTTCAAACCAAGTTCAGCTACGCAGAAGCCAAGACCTGGCTGGTCGAAAAATTCGCCTACAAGCTCTCTGTGCCTGCATCGGAAATCGATGTGAACAAGATCTTCACCGATTTCGGCCTGGATTCCACCGAGACATTGGTGCTCGCAGGGGAAATGGAACAGTGGCTCGGCTTCGAATTGCCGCCGACGGCCATGTGGTACCACCCGACAATCGAGAAACTGGCCCATTACCTCGTCGAGGCGAAGGATCTCTTCGAAAAAGGCGAACTCTGAAGCCCAGAAGCCACAATCCAGCGAGGTATGGCCAGCGAGGTATGGCGAATGGATATGCCGAAGTCTGCAAGTGAACTTGCCCATCGTGACAATGCCGGGATGACAGTGGTTTGCGTCCATCCCGGCGGAATGCCCATCCGCAGTTACATACAGCTTGCAGAGCGGATGACCGGTTATTCCTGGCACCTGGTCGAGCTCTCTCTCAACAAGCGCTACGCCTCGGCGCTGGGCAAGACCGATCTTCCCGAAGGCATTCTCGGGGAGATCGCCGATGAGGCAATCGCCGATTTGGGAGAGGTTTGGAACACCGAGCGGCTCTGTCTGCTGGGTTGGTCTTTCGGAGGCGTGCTGGCTTGCGAGATGGCAAGCCGGCGTACGGACGGTGCTTGCGGCGCAGTCCTGCTCGACAGCATCGCGCCACGCTTGTTCAATGGCGTGATGGATGGGACGCAGACAGAGCGGTTGATAACCCTCAGCCGTTCACAAGTGGTCAGGGTCCGCTGGTTCACGGACTATATGCGGGCGCTGAAACGGGTCGTCTGGGAAGTGGCAGGCAGCGATGCCCATCGCCTGGCGGAAGACGATCTGATCGAGCTGATGCGTCTTCAATTGATCGCCAATGGCGGCCTGCCCGAAACCACCAGCTTTGTCGGATTTTCCAAAGTCTACCGGGAATTTTCGCGGGGGATGAACCGCAATATCGCGATCATTCTTGCCCATAAGCCGCAATCCTACGGTTTTCCCGTGCATCTGGTGCGGTCGGATTACCCATTATACGAAATATTTCATCTGCATGAAGACATGGGATGGGGGCAATTGGCGCCCAATCTCTCGGTCTCGAACCTGCCGCTGGGCCATTACGAAATGTTGCTGGAGCAACAGGCCCTGGATCACATTTCAACACATATTGAAAATATATCGCACCGTTTGATTTGAAATATATTGACGTAAACCTTTTGGAAGGGGCCGAATAATGGACGGGTTCTCGCAGCGCGTATACGATGTCTTTTCTCCTATCGCTATTGTTGGCGTAGGAGCTTTATTTCCGGAAGCTAAAAACGCTGATGAATACTGGACCAATATTGTCAAAGGCAAGGATTGCCTGAAGGATGTGCCGGAGACCCATTGGAAGATCTCCGATTATTACGATCCAAATCCTTCAACGCCTGACAAGACCTATGCGCGCCGCGGCGGTTTCATTCCTGAAACGGCCTTCAATCCTGTCGAGTTCGGTCTGCCGCCGTCTCAGCTCGATGTCACCGATATTCTACAAATCCTCAGCCTCAGCGTCGCCAAGCAGACCTTTTTGGATGCGGGTTATGACCATGCCAAGCTGAACCGGGAAAAGACCGGCGTCGTGCTCGGCATTACCGGCGCCAATTCGCTGGTGACACCGCTGACCTCGCGCCTGCAATATCCGCTGTGGCAGAAGGTTCTGGAGAGCCGGGGCCTTCCCAAGGCTCAGGTTGACGATATCGTCGAGACGTTGAAGCTTGCCTATGCGCCTTGGGAAGAAAACTCCTTCCCTGGCATGTTGGGCAATGTCGTGGCGGGGCGCATCGCCAACCGCTTCGACCTTGGCGGCATCAATTGCACGGTGGATGCGGCCTGCGCCAGCTCGCTGGCGGCTATGCGCATGGCCATCGATGAGCTGCACAGCGGTCGCGCCGACATGATGCTGACTGGCGGCTGCGACGCCGAAAACACCATCCTGATGTATATGTGCTTTTCCAAGACGCCCGCCTTCAGCAAGAAGGGGGTGATTTCGCCGTTTGATGAGAATTCCGACGGCACGTTGATTGGCGAAGGCATCGGCATGATGCTGCTGAAGCGGCTGGAAGATGCCGAACGCGATGGCGACCAGGTCTATGCTGTCATCAAGGGTCTCGGTTCGGCCAGCGATGGCAAGTTCAAGAGCATTTACGCACCGCGCGCCGCCGGACAGGTCAAGGCATTGCAACGCGCCTATCAGCAGGCGGGCATCTCTCCCCATGATGTTGACCTGTGGGAGGCCCATGGCACCGGCACGGCGGTGGGCGATGCAACCGAAGTGGATGGTCTCAAGACCTTCCTGAAGAGCTGGGACAATGACGGGTCTTCTTCGCCGATCGCGCTCGGCTCGGTCAAATCGCAGATCGGTCATACCAAGGCAGCCGCAGGTGCCGCTTCCGCCATCAAGGCAGCTCTTGCCTTGCAGCACGGCGTTCTGCCCCCGACCATCAATGTTAACAGGCCGGACCCGAAGCTGGGTCTGGAAGAGACATCGCTCTATCTGAATTCCACGGCGCGTCCGTGGTTCCGCGATCCCAAGACCGCCAAGCGTCGGGTTGGTGTCAGCGCCTTCGGCTTCGGCGGTACGAACTTCCATCTGGTCCTTGAGGAAGCCCCGCAGACAGCGAAGGCACCGAAGCTCCGCAGCGTCTTGCCGCGCCCCATCGTCGTTGCAGCCCCCACGGTCGCTGCTCTGCGCAAGCGTTGTGAAGAGCTTCTCACCGCCACAGGCGAGGGTGCCTGGCCTTTCGATGTTTCGATCCCGGAAAACCATCCGCGCCTTGGCCTGGTGGCCGCAGACGAGACCAGCCGCCGCGCTTTGTTGAGTGAAGCGATCCAATTGCTCGACAGCCGTCCGGCCACATCCGAATGGCGCCATCCAAAGGGTATCACCTTCCGCCCCGGCGCATTTGCAAATGCCAAGCTGGGCGGCCTGTTTGCCGGGCAGGGGTCGCAGCACCCCAATATGGGCCGCATGGCGGCGGTCGCCATTCCAGCGCTCGGCGATTTCGTCGGTGCTGCCGACACTTTGTTTGCCAAGGATGGTGCTCAGCCGCTCAGCCAGGTGATGTTCCCGATCCCGGCCTTTGACGATGCGGATCGCAAGGCACAGGAACAGGCATTGCGTCGCACGCAATATGCCCAGACGGCAATCGGCGCATTGTCGGCAGGTCATTATCGCTGGCTGCAAAATCTCGGCCTCAAGCTGGAAGCGGTGGCAGGCCACAGCTTCGGCGAATTGACAGCGCTCTGGGCCTCCGGGGCCTTGAGTGATGCTGATTTCTCAAGCCTGGCCAAGGCGCGTGGCGATGCCATGGCTGATGTGACCGGCGACGGCGCTGGCACGATGACGGCTGTCAAAGCCGGTCGTGAACAATTGGAAAGCCTGATTGCCGCCACCAAGGGCAGCGTTCATTTCTGCAATCTGAATACGCCGAAGCAGACCGTGGTTGGCGGAGCAGTCGAGGCCATCGAAAAATTCGAGGCCGATCTCAAGGCCGCCTCCATCGGCTTTGTCCGGTTGAATGTTGCCGGGGCGTTTCATACGCCGCAGGTCGAAGGCGCTGTTACCGCATTTGCCAAGCGGATCGACCAGACCAGTTTTGCCGTGCCGCAGATCCCGGTTTATGCCAATCGCAACGGCAAGCCCTATGCCGCTTCGGCTGCGGATGTTGCGGCCCAGCTCAAGGGGCAATTGCGCGAACCGGTCGAGTTCATCAAGATCATTGAACAAATGTACGCCGATGGCATCAGGGTGTTCATCGAGTTCGGCCCGCGCTCGACGCTGTCGAAAATGACCGCCGATATTCTCGGTGACCGGCCCCATCTGGCAATTGCGCTTGACCATGGTCAGCCCGACAAGGCGGATGCAGGTCTTATCGAAGCGGTGGTGGATCTGGCGGTCGCGGGTATTGCGCTTGAAAACCCGGTCGGGACCGCAGGCCTTGCAGAGGCTCCGGCCAAGAAGGGCGAGATCAACCTCAATGGCATGAACTACGTGTCACCGTCCCGCAAGGAGGCCTTTGCCAAGGCGCTGGCCAATCCGGTCGTGGTGGCGCCCAAGCCGGTTCCCACGCCGCCGCAGCCTGTCGCTGCAAAGCCGCTGGCTGCGAGCCCAGCGCCGGTCCGGTCTGAACCACCAAAGCCAGTGGCGGCAAATGTCGCGTTCGGCGCTCCACCACCATCCCAGCCGCCATCAATCAAAGCGGCATCCGTGGAAAAGCCAGCCGAGCCTTTGGCACAAAAGCAAGCCGTTGCCCTGACGGCGCCTGCCTCCAGATCTTCATTTGCGGAGAAACCCATGTCCTTCCTGAAGAATGAATCCTCGTCCGAGCCAGCCGTGGCTTTCGGTGGCGGCGATCTCGTCGCTGAATTGGCGCGGTCCAACGGCGAGCTGCATCGCGAATATCTCAAATTCGAGCAAAGCGCCTTGCAAGCCCTGGTGCATAATGCCGGGGAGTTGAGCGCTGCCCATGTCGATATGCTCTGCGAGATCCACGAGGAAACCAACCTTACCCACCGTGAATTCATGCGCAGCCTGCCGGGCCTGTTTCTTGGTCAGGGCGAACTGCCAGCCGCGCGGGTCAGGACGGTCGAGCATGAGCCTGCAAGGCATGAACCGGTCAAGCGGATGATCGAAACCGCTGTCGCCCATGCCGCACCTGTTGCCGCCGCTAAACCTGCGGTCGCCGCCCCGGCATTGGAGCCTGTCGCCGCTCCGGTTCAGCCCCCAGCCGCCAAACCGGTTTCCGCAGCCCCGCCCGCGCCCGTAGCTGCAAAGCCTGTTGTTGCGCAGGCCGCGGCTCCTGCTGCCGCACCCGCTGCGCCAGCAGCGGTTGTCCGCGATACCTTATTGGCGGTCGTCAGCGAAAAGACCGGCTATCCCGCAGAAGTCATTGACCTCGACATGGATCTCGAAGCCGATCTCGGCATCGACTCGATCAAGCGTGTGGAAATCCTCGGCTCCCTGAAAGAGCGGCTGCCGCAGATGGCGGAGCTCTCCCCTGATCGTATGGGTGAGCTGCGCACACTGGCCCAAATTCTCGAACTGGCAGGCTCTGCGTCCCCGGCGCTTCAAGCCTCTGCCACTCCGGCCGCGCAGCACGCTGCTGCGTCCATCGTCGCCCCGACACCAGCGGCATTCGCCCCGGCTGTCGCGGCCGGAGCCATCCGGGAAACCTTGCTGGCGGTTGTCAGTGAAAAGACCGGTTATCCCGCCGATGTCATTGATCTCGAGATGGATCTCGAAGCCGATCTCGGTATCGACTCGATCAAGCGCGTCGAAATCCTTGGCTCGCTGAAAGAGCGTCTGCCGCAAATGGCCGAACTTTCTCCTGATCGCATGGGTGAGCTGCGCACGCTGGCCCAAATCCTGGAACTGGCTGGTTCCGCCGCTCCTGCTCCGGTCGCACAGCCCGCCGCCGTCTCTATCGCTACTCCCGTATCGGCGGCGACCTCTCCTGCTGTTGCGGCCGGAGCTGTGCGGGAAGCCCTGCTGTCGGTTGTCAGCGAAAAGACCGGTTATCCTTCGGATGTGATTGACCTGGACATGGACCTCGAGGCCGATCTCGGTATCGACTCGATCAAGCGTGTGGAAATCCTTGGCTCTCTGAAAGAACGCCTGCCGCAAATGGCAGAACTTTCGCCTGACCGTATGGGTGAATTGCGCACGCTGGCCCAAATTCTGGCGCTGGCCACCGAGGGTGCCGTCACGGATGTGCCTGCTGCTTCTGTGGCTGCACCGGTCCCGGCATCTGTCGTCGTCCCGGCGCTCGCTCCGACACAGGCACTTGTTCCTGAACCTGCCGGGTTGCCCGTGGGCGCTGTCCGCGAAGCACTGCTTGCCGTCGTCAGTGAAAAAACCGGTTATCCAACCGATGTCATCGATCTCGATATGGACCTCGAGGCTGATCTCGGCATCGACTCGATCAAGCGGGTGGAAATCCTCGGCGCCTTGAAGGAGCGCCTGCCGCAAATGGCGGAGCTTTCCCCGGATCGTATGGGTGAATTGCGCACCCTGGCCCAAATCCTGACCCTGGCCGAAGGTGAGGCTTCAAACGCTGGGGAACCCCAGCAGAAAGAGGCAGCTCTCGCTTCTTTTAAGGATGGTGACGATCTGATCGGGCGCGGTGTCGTCACCCTTTTGCCAGCTCCGCTCGATCTGGTGACGCAACAGGCTTTTCAGAAGGGGGCAAAATTTCTACTGACCGGTACCGATGACGCCCTGATCCTTGCCCTTCAGAAGGGTTTGAAAAGCAAGGGTATCGAGGCTGTCTGGCTGCGGTTCGAAGGCAAGGTTTCCTCGAAGGCTGGTCCGCAATTGGCGGCTGGCAAGGACGAGGCCGAGCTGAAACAGCAATTCGAAGCTCAGGGTCCTTGGGATGGGGTGATCTATGTTCACCCCAAGACAATCGACAACGCGCTTCCCGGCGCTGAAAGTGATGCCTCGGTCCTCTGGCTGAAACGAGCCCTGCTGCTTGCCAAGCTGTCGATCACGCCGCTCACGGCGCGGGCTGCCCAGGGTCGCACGGTGTTCATGACGCTGTCGCGGATGGATGGAGCCCTCGGCTACCGGGATGGCAGCCTTGCAACGGTCGCGGCTGGTGCCTTGTCCGGCCTGGTCAAGACCTATGCCGCCGAAGCACCGCATATCTTTGCCCGCGCCGTCGATATTGCGCCGCAGATCGAAGATGCTGCCGCTGCCGATCTGCTGGTGCAGGAAGTGTTCGATGCTCGCCACAGCATTACCGAAATCGGTCTTGACGGGCAGGGGCGCTGGAAGCCTTCCATTGAGGCGATTTCCTCCAGCGATGCCGTGACCGTTGCCGATCCTGATGAGTTGTTCATCGTCACCGGTGGTGCGCGGGGCGTGACGGCCGATTGCGTGCTGGCCCTGGCTTCTGCCGCTCCTCGTCGCTTCCTCCTGCTCGGTCGCTCCGCGCTTGAAGCCGAACCGGCTTGGGCCACGGGTCTCGAAACCGACGCGCAATTGAAGGGTGCAGCCCTTGCCGCACTGCGCGAAGGAAAAGCGCCGGTGACACCGAAGCTGATCGATCAGACCGTGCGTGGCGTTCTGGCGGGCCGTGAAATCCGCCAATTGCTGGCAGCCCTGGAAAAGCTTGGCAGCCATGCCAGCTATCTGTCGCTCGATATTTCCTCCCCGGCGATTTCCAGCCTCGGCGATCACCCCGAAATTCAGAAGGCCGCGAAAATCAGCCTTGTACATGGGGCTGGTGCGCTTGCCGATGCGGCCATTGCCCAGAAGAAAATCAGTGAAATGGACCGTGTCTTCACGCCGAAAATTTTCGGTCTGGCCGGTCTGATCAAGGCGCTGACGGGCAAGCCCTTCCACCGCGTCCTGCTGTTTTCCTCGGTAGCCGGTCTGTTTGGCAATCCGGGTCAGGCCGATTACGCCATGGCCAATGAAATGCTCAACCGTTTCGCCGCCAGCCAGTCGGTGAAGGGCGCGGATGTCCGGGCGATCAATTGGGGCCCGTGGCTTGGCGGCATGGTGACACCCGAAATCCGCGAGATCTTCATGAAACGCGGCGTTCCGATCATCCCACGCGATATCGGTGGCCAGTTCTTTGCCCGGGAAACCGCCATGCCTCTGCCAGCAACCGGCGCAGTGCTGGTGGGTGGGTTGACGCCGATCAATGCCCGCTTCGTCCCCTTTGCCGAATTGCCGCAGGCACCGAGGCGGCTTGCCCTGAGCGGTCACGACTGGACGAAGTCCTTGCTCCTGGCCGATCATCAGATCAAGGGACGTCCCGTCGTACCCGCAGCCTTCGTGCTTGGCCTGGTGGCGGATGGATTGGAAAGCCTGCTTCCAGGCTGGACATTCTCGGGCTTTGATCAGTTCAACGTGTTGAATGGCCTTGTCATCAACAAGGATTGGCGCGGTGATTTCGAACTGTCGCTCAGCGCTCTCCGCGCCGAGACAGCAGAAACCATCCGGCTGGATGTGATGTTGGCCGACGGCTCCGGACGTCCACGTTATAAGGCGGATAATATTCTGCTGCGCAAGGCCGCCTTCATGCCGCCACAGCCGGGCAAAGCTCTGCCTTCGCTGGAACCCTCGACGCCTGCCAATGGCTTCTATACGGACGGCACGCTGTTCCATGGCGAGAGCCTGCAAATGCTCAAGACCTACAGGAAGCTGGAAACTGCGAGCTATCTGTTCCGCATCGCCCAGCCCGCGGCCATCCATAGTGCGGCACTGAACGGATTTGCAGACAGCACATTGCTCGATGCCGTCTCCGTCGATGCGGTGCTGCAAGCAGCGCTGGCCGCAACGCGGCTGGAAGCCGATAGCCCGAGCCTGCCGATGCGGCTTGGATCGGCGACGCTGACGAGCCGGCCTGAGCCGGGCTCCGATTGGCTGATTGCCGCCCGCCTCAAGGCCAGCCGCGCCCAGGAACTGGATTGGGAACTGACCGGCTATGACCTCGATGGTCGCCTGCAGATGCAATTGGTCGCCACCACGGTCAAGCGGGACGAGGCACCGTCTGGCTCGCAAGGCACAAAATCCGTCGAGGCCGTCAAATGAGCCGCATCGCGATCACCGCCCTGTCGCTCTGCTTTCCAGGCGCCAACGACCTGGACAGTTACTGGCGCAACCTCCTTGCAAAAAACGACTCCCGCTCGACGGGCGGGGTCAAGGACTTCCGGATCGACCCTTTCTATCTCAGGGATAGTCAGGAGGATGTCGATCAAGTCCGCTGGCTCCGTGGCGGCTTCGTCGATCTGGACGAGGTGACCAAGGAGCTTGCAGAAGACGCTGGCAACGGCCTCGATCTGCCTTGGAAATTGGCCCGGCGCGTCGCCGAAGAGGCCTTGCAGACCAGCAGGCTTGGTGAGCGCGTGGATCTGGGCCGGGTTGGCATGGTGCTCGGTAATTATACCTTCCCGACCTTTGCCTCCAACAATGCCGTTGTGCCGGTCTGGGAGCGGGAAATTGCCGCAGGGCTGGAAGAGGGGCTAGGAATTGCTCCGGGAACGCTTTCCGACCAGCCCTTGACGGCGCCGCCCGCCGAACATGGTGTGCTCAGCGCCGATGGCATCTATGCCGTAACACGAGGCTTGAGCCTCGGCGGCCCGAGCTTCAGCCTCGACGCCGCCTGCTCTTCCTCCCTCTACGCCATCGAACTTGCATCCAGTTATCTGCGAAGCGGACATGCGGATGCCATGCTGGCGGGCGGTGTTTGCCTGCCGGATCCCTGGCTGATCCATGTCTCCTTCGGCGATCTCGGCGCTTTCCCGGATAATGGCGTCAGCCAGCCCTTCGATAGCACGTCGGATGGCATCGTCACGGGCCAGGGCGCCAGCGTCGTCGTGTTGCGGCGGCTGGAAGATGCGCTGCGCGACAATGACATCATCCTCGCTGTCATCGAAAGTGTCGGCCTCTCCAATGACGGCACCGGCCAGCATATGCTTGTCCCCAACGCCGATGGCCAGCGGCTGGCCTATCAGCGCGCCTATGCCCGGACCGGCGTGCAGCCTGAAGAGATCGATTACGTCGAATGCCATGCCACGGGCACGCCGCTTGGCGACCGCACCGAACTGACATCGCTGCAACGCTTTTTTGGCGCGGATAAGCAGCATTTCCCACTGATCGGTTCGGTCAAGGCCAATGTCGGCCATCTTCTGACAGTGGCAGGCATGAGCAGTCTGGCCAAGGTTATCCTGGCCATGCAGGAAGGCACTATTCCGGCTACGCCCGGCATTGGAAAATTGCAAAAAAGCATGGACGCGCCGGGCATGGAGCAGCGGCTGGTTGTCGAAAACCAGAGCTGGCCGACACCGGCCGGCAAGCGTCACGCGGCCATTTCCGCCTTCGGCTTTGGCGGCACCAATGCGCATATGATCGTCTCCGATGACCGGACGCTGTTAGCCGAGCGGGCGAAGGAGGATAACGGCGCGGCAAAAACCCTCCAACCACCGCCGCTGGAAATCCGGGGCATGGCCGCTCATTACGGCAATGCCGCCAGCCTCCAGGCCTTTGAAGCGGCGTCTTCCGGCGGCGAACCTGTCTGGGCGGAACCGTCCAGCCGCCGCTGGCGCGGCGCGGCGATGACTGCCGATGCATCGCCTCAGGCTGCGATCAATGCCTATGATATCGATTTTCTACGCAATCGTATCCCGCCTGCGGAAACGGAAGCCTTCAACGCCCAGCAGGGACTGGTGCTGAAAGTGGCCAATGAGGCACTGTCCGACGCTGGATACGGTCGTATCGGCGAAAAGCGCTCCGCTCGCCCGGTGGCGGTACTTGTGGTGCTGGAACTGGATCTCAGCGCCCATCTGCGCCGGGGCCGCACGCTGGTGCCGGATTGGATCGATCAGGCGCTGGCCCGGCAAGGTCTTCACCTTAGTGAGGAAGAGCGCCAAGGCCTGATCGAGGCCTGCAAACGCGCTGTTTTGGGGCCGCTGCGCTCCACGGAAATCACCAGTTATATCGGCAATATCTGCGCCAGCCGTATTGCCTCGCAATGGAATTTCACCGGACCGGTCTTCACGCTTTCTGCCGGTATGCTCGGCGTTGCCTATGCCATGGAACAGGCCGGGTTGATGATTGCCGATGACAAGGCGGAGGCGGCGCTGATTGTCGCGGTCGATCTCAATGCCGGGCTGGAAGCCTATGCGCTGGAACAGGTCAGCTCTCCGGCTGCTAAATCCCAAGCTTCTAAATCTTTGGGTGATGGCGCAGGCGCGATCCTGCTGGCTCCTGCCGGTTTGGGTGCAGGCGCTGCACCCTATGCGGTTCTTGATCACATCTCCATCCGTCATGTGGGTAATGGTGAGGACAGTGCCGTTGCGGTTGCCCTGGCGACCATTGCCGATGGATACAGCCTTGATCTGATGGACATGGCCGGACAGGTCGGCGGCAATGGTGGAGAACTGGCGGCGGTTGCCGCCCATGCGCCCGGTGCCATCGTCTCCGGCGTTGAACATTTGAGCGGCCATTGCAAGGTTGCTCAACCGATGGCGGCTTTGATCCGGGCGGCGCTATGCCTGTCGGGCCGCTATCTTCCTGCCACGCCATCGGCCTGGCTGAATGCGGCGGCAAACCAGCCTCTGGCTGAGGCTGTCGAACAGGCCGGGCTCGGGCTTCTGGCTGAAAGCGTACCGTGGACACGCCAGGAAAGAAGCCGTCCGCTTGTGGCGGGCGTGGGCGCTGCTGGACCGTTCGGCAGCTACGCCGCCTTCCGTCTCAGCGAGGCGGTGGTGGAAACCCTGCGCCAGCCGGAAGCTGATTATCCACCCTTCCTGCCGGTCGCAGCCGAGAGCCGAGAAGTCCTGGTGGGTGTTCTGGCTACGGTCATCGCGGCACTTGAACAGGGAACGCCATGGCAGGCATTGCAAACCGAAGCCTTGGCCAATCTTCGTGAAAGGCCCAGTGAACGGGTGTTGGTCCTGTCCGGTCGAGATACGGCGCAATTACTGACCGAAGCGCGTCAGGCGCAGAAATTCCTGGGTGAAGGCCAGGGCGTCGAGTTCCAGACACCGGCTGGTAGCTATTTTACCGACCGGCCCCAGGGCGCAGATGGCAAGATCGCCTTCATGTATCCCGGCGGCTTCAACAGCTATCCGCATCTGGGACGGACGCTATTGCGCCGTTACCCGGACAGCCTGCGCGCTTTCGAGCAATTCGTCGATGATCCGGCGGCAACGCTCTGCCATGACCAGCTCTATCCGCGCCACAAGCCCGGGCAGGATGCGACCGTGCGACTGATGCAGACCGAAGCCGGGATGCAACAGGATATCGCGGCGATGATGAAAACCGGTGTCGGTTTTGCCCTGATGTATACCGCCTTGCTGCGGGACCAGTTCGGTGTGCAGGCCCATGGTGCGCTTGGCTATTCCATGGGCGAAGTCAGCATGTTGTTTGCCAATGGCATTTGGCCAATAGACCAGCATGGCTTGCGCAACGACCTGCCACTGTTTGAAACCTCGATTGGCGGTCCCCGTCAGGCGGTGCGTGACACATTCGATATTGGGCCTGATATCCGCGACAATCAGGTCTGGTCGAGTTATGTGCTGCTCGCCCCCGTGGAGACGGTGCGCGATGCGATTGCCCCCCGTGCCGATGTGTTCATCACCCATGTGAATGGCCCCAAGGAAGTGGTGATTGCCGGTCTGCCCGCAGCGGTAACAGCAGTGGTCAAGCAATTGGATGGCTATTCCGCCTATCGCAGCCCGGTCTCGCATGTCCTGCATGTGCCGTTGCTGCAAAGGGTCGCGCATCAGATTTCAGCCCTGCACGATCATCCGACCACAGCGCCACCGGACAATCTGCATCTTTATACCACCTCGACCTATGGGCGGATGACGGATTTCAGCCGTGAAGGCCTGTCACGCACCATTACCGATGTGATGTGTTCCGAGGTGGATTTCGTGCGGCTGGTCGATAAGGCCTATGACGATGGCTACCGGATCTTCATCGAATGCGGTCCTTCCGCCACATGCAGCCGCTGGGTGAATTCATGCCTTGCAGGTAGGGATTATCTGTCTGTTAACCTCAACCAGCGTGGCGCTGACGATGGGCGCAGCCTGCTTGCAGCTCTTGCTCGGCTGGTTTCTCACGGTGTCAGGGTCGATCTCTCCAGCCTTGTGCCTGGGGTGAAGGCCGAACGCTCCAAAACGGTTATCAGCCTGCAACCGGGCGGTGCCGCTCTGAGGGCGACGGCCAGCGATACGATCAGGCCGCTTGAAACCAAACCCGCTGTGGCGCAGCCATTTAAGCCCAGCACTGTAGCAAAGTCTGTTGCTTGGGGACCGACGGCAGCCTTCATCCTCGAAGGCAATAGCCTGGTCCACGAATTGTTGGATGACGACACCCAGGACGAAATCCAGCCGGACTATCAGCCAGCAAGACCAAGTCCCGGTCTTGCCTCTCTTTCCCCGAAACATGTCGAAGCGGATCAACCAGTCATGGCCAAGAATATGACCATCAGCCAGGATAAGTCTCAGCGCATCGCCCAGGCTGTCGAAGCCTTTTTGCAGCGCCAGCGCCTCGGCCATCAAACGTTCCTGCAAACCCAGTCCGACCTCGTGCAGATCTGGCGCGAGCATGCCGGAAATGGGGCAAATGGTGTACGGCCAGCTCAGCGCAGTCTGCCCCAACCGACAACCATCGATGCCGGGTCTGCCGTATTGGAGATCGATAGGCACCAGCCAGCGACCGTTGCGCCTGCGCCCGTGCGCATACCAGCGCCAGCACCCGTTGCCGCAGCCCCCGTGCTGCCCGCCAGCGCCCGTGAAAAACAGGAAAAGGGCTGGTTTCTGGATGAACAGGATCTATTGACCTTTGCCAGCGGCAAGGTCGCCGATGCCTTGGGCGCGCAATTTGCGCCCATCGATGATTATCCGGTCCGGGTTCGTCTGCCGGCGCCGCCCTATTTCTTCGTGTCGCGCGTCACCAAGGTTGATGCCAAGTTCGGGGAATACAAGCCTTGCTCGCTGACAACAGAATATGATGTTCCAGCCGACGCCTGGTATCTGATTGACGGTCAGATGCCGCCGGGCATTGCCGTGGAATCTGGCCAGTCCGATTTGCTGCTGGTCGCGTTGCTGGGCATTGATTTCAAGAACAAGGGTGTCCGCAAATACCGGCTTCTGGATGGGCGGTTGAGCTTTTACGGTCGCCTGCCGCAGGTAGGCAGCACGCTGCGCTTTGACATCACCATCGACCGGTTCGTCTGGCAGGGCGATGGCCTGCTGTTCTTCTTCCGCTATGACGGCTATGTCGATGGCGAACTGGCTCTGCAATTGCACAGCGGTTGCGCCGGTTTCTTCACCGAGGACGAGCTGAATGCCGGTGGTGGCGTTGTCATCAAACAGCCGCCCGCAGCCCCGCTCACCCTGGTCAAACCCCTTCTGCCACGGGTGCGTGACACGCTGGAAAAATCCGATCTGGTGGCACTGTCCGAGGGCCGGATCGGCGAGATTTTCGGCCCCGGTTCGCAGCATCCGGAAAGCGGCAGCTCCATTCGCCTGCCGCCCGAAATGCTGCTGATGATCGACCGCGTCACCGATATCGGCTCCTGGCAGGGCGAACACTATGTCATGGAGGCCGAAAAGAGCTTTGATGCCGATGGCTGGTATTATACCTCGCATTTCGTCGATGATCCGGTTCTGCCGGGGTCGCTGATTGCAGAAGGCGCAACGCAACTGCTCAAGGTCTATCTGATCGCCAATGGCATGCATCAATGCTTTGCCGATGGGGTGTTCGAGCCGGTCACCCACCGTGAAATGCAGATCACGGTCCGTGGCCAGATCACCCCTGACGTGAAAAAGGTCCATTACAAGCTGTTCATTCAGGAAAGCGCTCTGCTGCCGCGCCCCTATGTGATTGCCGATGTGCTGATCTATGATGAGCATGGCAAGCCGCTGGTGCGGGTCTCCAATCTGGGCTTGCAGGTGGTGGAAAAGCCTGGGGTCTCGGTCGAGCCGCGCTTTGGCGATCCGACCTGGTTCAGCGGACGCAAAACCAAGAGCGGTGAAAAGGTCGTGCTCAATGAAATGAGCATGCACCACGCCGCCAAGGGCGAATTGCGCATCGGTCTTGGCCCGGAATTCAGCATTTACGGCGAGGAATTGCGGGCACCGCATATTCCCAACGGTTGCTTCCAGTTTGTTGACCGCTGCCTGGAAACAACAGGCACGCGTGGCAAATTGGTGCCCGGTGCCGTGATGGATACTGAATATGATGCGGCTGCCGACAGCTGGTATTTCCAGGAAAACAGCCATCCGCATATCCCGAATTTCGTGGTGCTGGAATCGGCGCTTCAGGCCGCCATTCTCAATGGTTATGCGCTGGGGCCAACCCTGAAATACCCCGACAAGGAATATTCGATCCGCAATCTGGATGGTACGGCGGTCTATCTGTCCGACCCGGATGTGCGCGGCACGACGATCCGCCACAGCCAGAAACTGCTCAGCAATGCCATGGTGACGGATTCGATCCTGCAAAACTTCGACTTCAACCTGAAGGTCGATGGCCAGCCTTTCTACCAGGGCCAGTCTTCTTTCGGCTACTTCACCAAGCGGGCGCTGGAAAACCAGCTTGGCCTTGACCAGGGCAAGCTCAGCAAATTCTGGCTGGAGGAAAACAGCGCAAAAGCCGAGGACATCGACCTTTTGAGCCCGGCCTCCGCCCATCTGTTCGCCGGCACAGCGGACAAGCCCCATTGGCGTCTGCCGCCCGGCCATCGGTTCCGGCTGCTGCATCAGGCCAGCCTGGTACGCGAGGGCGGAAAGTTCGGCCTCGGCTATGTCAAGGGCGAGCGGACGATTGATGCGGGCGAATGGTATTTCACCAACCATTTCCACCGCGATCCGGTCATGCCCGGCTCGCTGGGATTGGAGGCGATCCTGCAAGCCATGCAGCTCTTTGCCATCCGCACCGGTCTGGATGCGGGGATTGCCAATCCGCGCTTCGGCATCGCGGTCGGCGTGCCGGTCAACTGGCGCTATCGCGGCCAATTGCTGCGCACCGACAAGCGCATGGGCCTGGAAGTGCATATCAAGGAAATCCGCCGGGAAGGCGGGGGTCTGGTGGTGATTGCCGATACCGATTTGTTCAATGACCGGCTGCGTATCTATGAAGCGCTGTCGATGAGCATTTCCATTAAACCGGCTTAATCCAAGGAGGATATCATGACAATCAATGCACGATTTGAAGACGCCTCCGCAACGCCCGATATTGTCTGGGATACCCCGTCAATCCGTCGGCAATTGCAGAACCTGGACCAGCCCGGCTCGGTGGTCAGCGATGGCACCCGGCTTGGGGTGACCTCGGAACTGGAGCCGTTGGAAGCCGGTTTCAAAGTGGTCTGCCGCTATCCCGCCCTGACGCCGGGTGCGCTGGGGGACCCGGATTTCCTGGCGCGCTACAATCTGCGCTTCCCCTATATGGCAGGCGCGATGGCCAATGGCATCGCCTCGCCGGATCTGGTTATTGCGCTGGCACACCAGGGCTTTCTGGCAAGCTATGGCGCAGGCGGTGTTCGGCTGGAGCAGGTCGATCAGGCACTGGCCAAGATTACCTCGGCGCTCCAGGGTGCGCCGTTTTCAGTCAATCTCATCCATAGCCCCAGCGAACCGGCCATGGAAAACGGCCTGATCGATATTCTGCTGCGCTATGGTGTCACCATTGTCGAAGCCTCCGCTTTCATGGGGTTGACGCCTGCACTGGTGCGTTACCGGGCGCTTGGCCTGCGCCGCCGGGAGGATGGCGGCATCGATATCCGCCATCGGCTGATCGCCAAGGTTTCTCGCTCGGAAGTGGCCTCGGTCTTCATGGAGCCAGCGCCGGAAAACATCTTGAAAAAGCTGCTGGCCCAAGGTGCGCTCAGCGAGGAACAGGCCGCATTGGCTGCCCAGGTGCCGATTGCCGACGACATTACGGCTGAAGCCGATTCCGGTGGGCATACCGACCGCAGACCGCTGGTCGTGCTGCTGCCGATCCTGCTGCGGCAGGCGCAGAAAGTGGCCGAGAAAAACGGGTATGCCAAGCCGATCCGCATCGGTGTCGGCGGCGGGCTTGGCTCGCCCAAGGCAATTGCCGCCGCCTTTGCGACGGGTGCCGCCTATGTGGTGACCGGTTCGGTCAATCAGGCATGTCAGGAATCCGGCTCATCGCCTTCGGTGCGCGCCCTTCTGGCCAAATGCGGCTTTGCCGATACCACCATGGCGCCCGCCGCCGACATGTTCGAGCTGGGCGTGGAGTTGCAGGTCTTGAAGCGTGGCACGCTGTTCGCCAGCCGCGCCAAGATGCTCTACGATCTCTATCGCCGCTATGACAGTCTGGATGCCCTGCCGGAACCGGTGGTGCAGGAGCTGGAGCAGAAGCTGTTCAAGCAAAGCCTTGCCGATGTCTGGCGGATGACGGCGGATTATTTTGTCGGCCGCGACCCCAAACAGGTCACGGAGGCGGAAGCCGATCCGAAACGCAAGATGGCACTGGTGTTTCGCGCCTATCTCGGCAAGGCATCTCATTGGGCCAATGCCGGGGAAGAGGGACGTCAGATCGACTATCAGATCTGGAGCGGCCCGGCGATTGGTGACTTCAATGAATGGACGGCGGGCACCTATCTGGAACAGCCGGAGGGACGCCGCGTGGTGGATGTCGCCACCCATCTGTTGCAGGGCGCGGCCTTTGAGACGCGGCTGCATTGGCTGGCCATGGCGGGTGTCCGTTTCCCCCATCCGATGTCCTATGAGATTGCGCCGCTATGACAACATCTGCCTCCTATCTTAACCGGTTGCGGGTGCTGTTGGGCGATCCGCTTGAAGACGAACACCCCTTTTCCTTCGCCACTGCCGTGAAAGCCGATCTTGACGGCGATAGTCTCGACCTCCAGGCCAAGGCTCTGATCGAATCCGGTTTTATCCGGCAGATTATTCCCGCCCATTGGAATACGGGCGGGGAATTGGTGGATCTGGAAGCGGTGCTTGAAATGGCGCGCCTTCTGGCGGGTCGTAATCCATCGCTCATGCCCCGGCTGATGTATTCCATCGGAGCAATCACGGTGCTCGATCTGGCTGGCACCGAGGCGCAGCGCAAGACCCTGTCGGACTGGCTGCTTGCGGGCCACAGCGTTGCCCTTGCCGTCAACGAACCCGGAATTCGCAGCGATCTGATCAACAACCAGACGAAGGCGGAACGTCAGGGTGACTGGTATGTGATCAATGGCCGCAAATGGCTGGTTGGTCAGGCCGAAAAGGCGCGAGCCTTGATGGTCATGGCCAAGACGGGTGCAGGCGGACCGGCGGCCTTCTCGCTGTTTCTGATCGACCGGCAACCGCAATGGGAATCCACTCTGCCACATCCGCGCGCAGAACTGTCCGGCATGCGAGGCATCGATGTCGCCGATGTCGATATCGACGTGGCCTGCGTCAATGCAGCTAACCGGGTGGGTGGCGAAGGCGAAGGCATCGAACTGGTGTTTCGCGCCGAATCCGTCATCAAGCTTCTGTCGATCGGTGCCATGCTCGGCCCCTGCGAGAGCGCCTTGAGGCTCACCTATGGGGAGATAGCCAAACAGGCCAATGGCGGCCATCCGCACCAGCATTTCCTGCTGGCCGGTGCCTATGCCGATTACCGGATCATGGACAGCGTTGCCAAGGCTGCGGCCCGCTTCGCGTCTTTCCGCCCTCAGCATTTTCCCGTGGCGGCGGCGGTTGCCAAGCAGATCGCCCAGGAATTCAGCAGCCGGATTTTCACCAGCCTGATGGCAGCATTGGGTGCCCGGTCCGTCCTGGCGGAGGAGCCAGTCTCGGCGATCCTTCAGAAATTGCGGCGCGACGGTGAAGTGGCGCAATATATGGATATCAATCCGCAGGTTAACCTCGGCATGCTGGCCAATCAATTGCCCAGTCTGGCCAAGCGCCGCGCCAAACTGGAACCTGGTCTTGCCGATGCGCTGTTTTCGCAATTGCAGGCGGAATTGTCACCGTCTTCGCCTTGCCCAGCCATGGTGCTTGCCAAGGTGCCGATGCTGAACAGGGCTGGCGAGCCGTTGACGGATCTGTTGCCCGGCCTTGCTGATCGCTTTGCCAAGGCGGCATCCGAGCAAGATCGTGCGGTGGTGGACGCGCTCCATGAGGCAGAAGCACGCTTTGCCAGCCTGGAAGAGGGCATGGCTGAACTGCTGGCCCTGCGCCAGGGCGAAAGGCCGGAAGCCGTCAATGCCGGGGCGCAATTTGCACGGCTCTATGCCGTGTCCTGTTGCGCGCTGTCGGCACTGGCTGAGGGCGGGGATGCGCTTCTACCCTTCATGTTGCAACGCCTGTTGGCCGGTGATCGCTATGCCTTCAGCGGAGAAGATCAGTTCTACCAGGCGGCCTGGCATAGTCTCGCTGACGCTATGGGGGCCGGTGAAGAGGTTTACGACGATGAAAGACGGCACGCTGCGGTTTAGCAGCGGTCGATGATTTTTCTAGTTTTTTCAGGTGGCTTCCACAGGGCCATGCAAGACATTTTGATCAGGAGTTTCAGATGCTATTTCCCGAGGTAAAGAAAAAAGGGTCTGCCGAGGTCCTGGCGACATTACGGCAGCTGGATCTGGCCATGGGCGATCCGTGGGATACGGCAGCACCGGCCTCTTTCGCGCAGATCATGGCCGATGACGAAGCGGAGCGGTTTCCCGCCCGGCCCTATGATGCGCTGGTGGGCGAAAGCATCAGCCAATGGCTGGTGCCGGAAGGTGCTGGCGGCATGATGTTTTCCTATCCGGAATCCCTGCAAATGTACCGGGCCATTGCCCGCCGCGATATGACGCTGGCAACCATCGCCATCCTGCCCTTCATCGGCTATCTGGCGATTGTCACCTGCGGTACGGAAGAGCAGATCCGGGAATATGGACGCTTCGTGGCCTCCGGTGGCTCGATTTCCTGGGGGTTGAGCGAAGGCCGCCATGGCAGCGACCTTCTGACCAACGAGACCACGGCAATCAAGGATGGTGAGTTCTACCGCGTCAATGGCGAGAAATGGCCGATTGGTTTTGCCGACCGGGCCGGTGCGATGATCGTTCACGCCCGCACCGACGAGGCAATTTCGCCGGTTTCCCACACCATGCTGATCGTTGACCGCAGCCATCTTGAACGCAAGAACTACCGGGTTCTGCCCAATGAGCGTCTTTACGGCGTGCGCGGCCTGCCGCTGGGTGGGGTGCGCTACGAAGATGCCAAGGTACCGGTTGGACAGGTGCTGGGCCGCGAAGGCGCAGGGCTGGAAGTGTCGCTGAAAAGCCAGCAATCCCTGCGACTTGGCGTGGCCGCCATGTGCCTCGGCGCTGTCGATACCGGCTTGCGGCTGGCCTATGGCTTTGCTGCCAATCGAAGCCTCTATGGCAACCAGAAAGTGATCGAATTGCCGGTCAGCCGTCGCCAGATCGCCGATGCCTATGCCGATCTGATGATTTCGGAAATCATGGTCGCTTCCGCCACCCGGCTGGTGCATTGCCTGCCCCGCCAGCTTTTCCTCTATTCCTCGATTTCCAAATATCTGGTGCCGAAGCGGCTGGAGCAATCGCTGCAAAGCCTGGCAACCGTGATCGGCGCCCGCTTCTACATGCGTGATGGTTTCGGCCACGGGGTCTTTCAGAAATTGCTGCGTGATATCGGCATGACCGGTTTTGTCGATGGCAATAGCTATGTGAACATGCGCGTCGTCGGCAGCCAGATGGAGCTGGCGCTTGGCAAGGCGCTGGCCGCTCGTGAACAGCCGTTCGATGCAGCGCGCCGGGCGCTGCTGGACGATATCTACGATATCCGCCGTCCGATTGGGCCGCCGCGCTGGAGCAAGCTTGGCCTGTCCGGCAATGGCGATGATATCAGTCTGGCAGGCCTTCCCGATGCATTGCGCGAGTTGAAGCCGCTGGTGTCGGAGAGCGAATATGCGCTGGCATTGAGCGTGTTGGATGAGGTCGTCAAACTGGATCAGGCCCGGCGCGACGCCCAGGCGAGACTTGGTCGCGGGTTTTCCAACAGCGCCAATTTCTATGCATTGACGGACCGTTATTGCAGCCTGAATGCTGCCGCCTGCTGCATCCAATTTGCCGTGGCCAATGCCGGTGGCATGCCTGCTTCCCTACCGGACGGATCGGGCTGGCTTGGCTATTGCCTGAAGCGGATCATGCACTGGATGTACCCGACCGAATTCCTGCCGGAGCCGGAAGACGTGTCGGGCCTGATCGAGGTGATCGGTGATCTCTATCAGTCCAACCGGGCCTTCTCAGTCTTCCCCTTCGAATATGCGGGAAGCCGTGAAAGCATGGAACAGGGCGGCAAGCTGCTGACCAATAGTTGATACGCGAAGACATTGATGAAGGCTACGTTGCGGCCTTCATCATGCCATCAGGCAAAAACGATCCGGGGGAAATAAAAGCTCACCACCCAGTTCGGCATATCGACCACTTCGCTGATCCTGAGATCGCCGCAGACCGAGCAAAGCATATAGGCATCGACCGGGGCCATGCCGTGTTCGGCGGACAGAAGATCGACCATCCGCATCACCGCCTCGCGGGCGCCGGTCATCAGGTCAGGGCCGATGCCGGTTGTCACCTCATAGCCCGCGCCGTCCAGATGCCGGGTGACGGGTTCTGTCACGGTGAAGCGCGGGCTTTGCAGCGCCATGCCCTTCACCAGTTCCAGTGTCAGTTCCACATCCATCCGGCTTTCGATGGCGGTGCCGCACACTTCCCCATCGCCTTGCGCAGCATGGGTGTCACCGACCGAAAACAATCCGCCCTCGACCTCGACCGGCAGATAAAGCGTCACGCCCGCTGAGAGATCGCGGATATCGAGGTTGCCGCCAACCCTGCGCGGTGGCACGACTGAGTGCGGACCGGGGTCGGCTGGCGCAAGCCCGATGGTTCCGGCGAAGGGTTTCAGCGGCACCTTGCCGCCAGGGCCGTAAAGGGCAGGGGTCATGGAATTGGCATCGTAGTGCCAGACATGCAGGGCCGGGTCCTTGAACTGATCGGCGAGCAGGCCGAAGCCCGGAATATTGGCGGTCCAGCCGAGACCGGAGGGATGAAACTTGCGGATGGAGACCTTGACCACATCGCCAGGCATGGCGCCCTCGATATAAACCGGGCCGGAAACCGGGTTGATCCCGGCAAAATCCAAGGTCGCAAGGCTCGCAGGCGTTGCATTGGCGCCGAGCTGGCCGCCGGAGGCATCCATGCATTCAAACAGGATTGTTTCGCCGGGTTTTGCAACCAGTGCCGGTTTGAAATCCTTGTCCCAGCCGAAGTGATGCTGGGCGCGGTGGATGGTGTGGGTGCAGGCGATGCACATGGCGGGCTCCCTTTTCTTCAATCCAGCGGAAAATGACAGGCGACCTTGCGCTCTGCCGAGACAGGCGTCAGCGGTGGCCGCAGGTCGCGGCAGATATCCTTTGCATAAGGACAGCGGGTGGAAAACTTGCAGCCGCTCGGCGGATTGAGAGGGCTGGGAATTTCGCCCGACAGCAGGATGCGTTCGCGCTTGTCGCGCTTATGCGGCTGCGGAATGGCCGACAGCAGCGCCTGTGTGTAGGGGTGGCTGGGGTTGGCATAGAGCGCATCCGTTTCACCGATCTCGACAATGGAGCCGAGATACATCACCGCCACCCGTGTTGAGACCTGCCGCACCACGGCCAGATCATGGGCAATGAACACATAGGTGAGGTCGAGTTTTTCGCGCAACTCGCTGAACAGGTTGACGATCTGCGCCTGCACCGACACATCAAGCGCCGAGACCGGCTCGTCGGCGACAATCATCTTCGGCTCGACCGCCAAGGCCCGGGCGATGCCGATCCGCTGGCGCTGGCCGCCGGAAAACTCATGCGGATAACGATCCAGATATTCGCGCCGGAGCCCGACGAGATCCATCAGCTCGGCCAGCCGGTCCTCGATAGCGCCACCCGCGCGGATCTTGTGAACCTTCAGCACTTCGCCCAGCACATCGCGCACCTTGCGGCGCGGATTGAGCGAGGCGGAGGGGTCCTGGAAGATCATCTGCATCTTGCGCCGCACCAATTTCAGTGCCTTGCCGTCCACCCTGGTAATGTCCTGCCCGTCGAAGGTCAGCGATCCGCCGCTGACATCATAGAGGCGTGTCAGACAGCGTCCGAGCGTCGATTTTCCGGAGCCGGATTCGCCTACAAGCCCCAGCGTTTCGGTCGGATAAACGTCGAGGCTGATGCCTTCGACGGCGCGCAGCAGTTTGCCGGAGCCGGGCCGCATGGTCTTGCCGACAGTGAAACTCTTGGTGAGATCCTGTGTCGAGAGCAGGGGCGTGGGGTGGGATGTCTCGCTCATGCCAGGGTCTCCAGCGGCAGGATGTCTTGGCGAAGGGCCTCACGTTCCGGCCCGTCCAGCACGCAGAGCGCCGATTGCTCTCCCATGCGCCGCAACGGCGGATGTGCTGCGCAGCCCTCCCGTGCAAACATACATCGCGGTGCAAATCCACAGCCCTCCGTCAGGCTGTCTGGAGTGGGCGGCATGCCGGGAATGGATTTCAGCCGCTTCAGGCGTGGCCCGGTCAAAGGCGGGATCGAGGCCATCAGGCCCCAGCTATAGGGATGCATAGGTGTCGAGAAGATTTGGTCGGTCGTGCCGCGTTCAACGATGCGGCCCGCATACATCACCGCCACCCGGTCGGCGACTTCAGCGACCACGCCCATGTCATGGGTAATGAGAATGATCGCCGAGCCGAAATCCTTGCGCAATCGGATCAACAAGTCGAGCACCTGCGCCTGGACAGTCACATCCAGCGCTGTCGTTGGCTCGTCGGCCACCAGCAGCGCCGGGCTACAGGACAGCGCCATGGCGATGACGACGCGCTGGCGCATACCGCCGGACAGTTGATGCGGATAGCGGTCCACGGCCTCGCCCGGATTGGACAGACCCACTTCGCCCAAAAGCTCGATGGCCCGCAGCCGAGCCGCCCGTGCCGAGATCGGCTCATGGGCGCGGATCTGTTCGGCGATCTGCCAGCCCACTGATTTCACCGGGTTCAGCGCCGTCATCGGGTCCTGGGAAATCAGGCCGATCTGCTTGCCGCGAATGCGCCGCATCTGGCTTGCCGACATCTCCAGTATGCGCTGGCCGCGAAAGGTGACGATGCCGTCCACCCGCGTGGTTTTGCGGTCATGCAGGCCGAGCAGCGACAACAGCGTCACGGATTTGCCGGAGCCGGATTCGCCGACGACAGACAGGATTTCGCCTTCGCGCACGCCGAAGGACACATCGCGCACCGCCCGCACATAGCCGCGATCGGTGGCGAAGGAGACGCTGAGGCCGTTGACATCCAGCAGCAGGGGCCGGTCTTTAATGGTGTCGTTCTGGTTCATTTTCAGCTTCCCCGCACGCGCGGATCGATCAGCACATAGACGACGTCAACCAGGGCATTGGCGATGACGACGAAGAAGGAGGCGTAGATGACAGTGCCGAGGATCATCGGCAGGTCGAGATTGAGCAGGGCCTGATAGGTCAGGCGTCCGACGCCGTTCAACCCGAACACCACTTCCGTCAGCAGCGCCGAGCCGCCGACCAGCGCGCCGAAATCCAGCCCGAACATGGTGACGAATGGAATGAGCGAGGTGCGCAGCGCATGGTGCAGCATGACGCGCGATGGGCTGAGACCCTTGGCGCGGGCGGTGCGGATGAAATCCTCCTGATAGGATTCGACCAGCGTTGCCCGCAGCACCCTTCCATAGATGCCGATATAAAGTGCTGCCAATGTACACCATGGGATAATCAGCGTCTTGAACCAGCCGGCGGGGTCGGTGAAAAACGGCTTGTAGCCAAGC
This sequence comes from Agrobacterium vitis, assembly GCF_037039395.1. Lineage (NCBI taxonomy): Bacteria > Pseudomonadati > Pseudomonadota > Alphaproteobacteria > Hyphomicrobiales > Rhizobiaceae > Gillisella > Gillisella vitis. The sequence continues at coordinate 948,655 of NZ_CP146244.1, forward strand.
GACGGAACCCAGGAAAAGAAGATCGTGTCGTGGAAACGGTTCTGGGAAATGAGGTTCATCACCTCGCCCAGCCAGTAGACCGGCATGGAGACGCCGATCAGCGCCAGCACCATCAGCCCGCGGTCCAGCGCGGTATCACGCGCCATGGCGGCAATGACCCCGACTGCGATACCGCCGATCACCCAGAGTACGGCAGCTCCGAACACCAGCGACAGGGTAACGGGGGCAGCGGCGGTGACTTCCGGCACGACTTTCATGCCGCGATTGACGAAGGAGGCGAGATCCTGGGTGATGAACAGCCGTTTCATCATGATGCCATATTGCACCGGCAGCGGCCGGTCGAAGCCGAATTCCTTGCGGATCGCCTGCACGGTTTCCGGCGAGGCATTGCGTCCGGCAATCCGGGCGGCAGGATCGGCGCCGGGCGTGGCGAAAAAGATCAGGAACACCAGCGCCGAAATGCCGAACAGCACGAAGATCATCTGGACGAAACGTTGAATGAGGGCATAAATCATCGGGCGGCTCCTCAAATCACTTTGGTGCGCGGGTCGAGCGCATCGCGCACGCTGTCACCCAGCACGTTGAGCGCCAGCACGCAGAGCACGATGGCAATGCCCGGCGCCAGGGCCACCAGCGGGCGGGTGTAAAGCAGGCCCTGGCCATCCTGGATGATCGTGCCCCAACTGGCATCCGGGGCCTGTACGCCGATGGAGAGGAAGGACAGCGAGGATTCGGTGATGATGTTCAGCGCCATCATCAGCGGAATGAACACGATCAGCGTGGTCGAGACATTCGGCAAGATGTCCTTGATCAGGATACGCCATTTGGGAATGCCAAGGCCGATGGCGGCCAGCACGAATTCGCTGTTTTTGAGCGAAAGCACCCGACCGCGCACCGGACGCGCCACGTAAGGCACGTAGATAATGCCGATAATGCCGATCGGCAGCAGCAGGCTGCTGGAATTGATCTCGATGGGACCGATGGTAATGCCCTGCGAAATCAGCACGATGGACAGCGAAATGGCCAGAAGATAGACCGGGAATGCCCAGAGAATGTCGAGAATGCGCGAGAGCACCATATCGGTGACACCGCCAAAGAAGCCAGCCGAAATCCCGACGATTGCGGCCAGCACCAGACAGATCAAGGTTGATGATGCGGATATCAGCAGCGAATTGCGTCCGCCATAGAGCAGGCGGGCAGCAACATCGCGGCCCTGGCTGTCGGCGCCAAGGAAGTATGGGCCTTTGAGGGTCGGTCCTATCGGGGTAACGCCAAGGCCAAGGCCTTCGGTCGACGCCTGCATGACCTTCACCCGCTGACCGTCGATCGTCACCCGGCCGCTGAGATTGGAGCGGAAGGGGTCGGTGCCCGATACCATCGAGGCATAGAGCGGGGCGGCGAGGCTGGAGGCGATGATGAGCAGCAGCACGAAAGCCGCCGCAATGGCCGATTTATCCCTGCGAAGCAAACGCCAGGCACGGTGCCACGGGCTGGCGCCACCCGCTTTTCTGGGGGCCTGCGGGTCAGGCTCTCGATTGGATTGGGCATGGTTGGCCATGCCTTCCGACACATCGTTCATCTGCGCTTCTCTTCAAGCTCGGTCATGGAGGGGGGATGGAGAGGGGCGTTGGGAAGAAACCCCTCCCCAACCCTCCCCCTTGTGGGGAGGGTGGGGAGGGGCTTTTCACGCCTCGCCCCTGATGTACCGGCTCACTTCACCCAGGATTGCGAGATCACCCAGCGGTTCTGCTTGTTGAACAGATAATTGCCGAGCCGTGCCGAAGTGAAGTTGACGCTTTTTGGCGTGAACAATGGAGCAAGCGGAGCCTGTTCCATGAAGGCTTTGTCGATTTTTGCCCAATTGGCGTCGGCCGCTTTGGGGTCCTTGATGGACAGTGCCATCGTATCCTGCATCTGCTTGTCCAGTTCCTTGTTGCAGTAACCGGCGATATTGATGGAGGAATCGCTGCCCGGATGGATGCTGTCGCAAGACAATAGCACGTTGATGAAGTCCGAGGCTGCCGGATAATCCATGTACCAGGAGGTGACGCTGATCTGGACATTGTTATTGGTGTTCTGGATATAGGTGAACTCGATATTCGGCGAGATCGCCTTCAGCGAGGCGTCATAACCCAGCTCGTTCAACAGGCTCTGCACATAGGTGCCGATGCCGCGACCAACGGCATTATCCTCGGCAATGATCGTTACCTTCTGACCGGCGGTGCCGCTTTCCTTGATCAGCGCCTTGGCCTTGTCCATATCAGGCTCGCTCCAGCTTTCGCCGGGGTTCTTGGTGTAAAGGCAGTTGGGAGCATAGCCGGGGAAGTCAGGCGGCAGGATCTGGCAGGTCGGGGAGGCCAGCGCCTCGCCGCCGAATAGGCCAACCAGCGCGTCGCGGTCCAGTGCATAGTTTACCGCCTGGCGCACCTTGATATCGTTGAACGGCGCCAGATTGGTATTCATCGGCAGGTACCAGAAGGCAGCCAGCGGATCGATATGCATCTGCTTGGCATATTTCGAGCCCAGTTCCGGCAGGCGGTCGGCGGGCGGCGTGTCGAACATCCAGTCGACCTGGCCGTTCTGGATGGCGTTAATTGTCGCCTCTTCGGTCATGCCGAACTGGTAGACGATTTCATCCGCGTAGCCATCCGGCTGCGCATCGACGCTCCATTCCTTGAAATGCGGATTGCGCTTCAACACCATTTTTTCATTGGGGTTGTAGCTGGCAATCATATAGGGGCCGGTGGCGGGAAGCGGCGTGGTGCCAGCGTCCTTGGCGGGCGTGTCTGCGGGCAGGATGCTGGCATGCGGCACGGCCATCTTGTCGAAGAATTCCGAATCCGCCTGGGTCAGGTGAATGGTCACGGTGCCCGCCGCGTCATCGGCAATCACGCCGCCTTCAAGCGTGCAGTTTGCTGCATCGGCAATGCATTTGTCGGCCCCGACGATGCCGTTGTAAAAGCTGCCGGTGGTTGGACCATTGACCTTGAAGATACGCTGGAAAGAGGCGGCCACATCCGACGGCTTCAATTCCTGTCCGGTCGAGAACATGATGCCCTTGCGGATCTTGAACACATAGGTCTTGCCATCGTCCTGCGGCTCGGGAATGGCCTCTGCCACATCAGGAACGATCTTGAAGCCCTCGGTACCGGCGGCCTGCTTGAACTTGACCAAACCGTCATTGGTCATCTGCAAGACCTGCCAATATTGACCGGTATAGTTGATGGCAGGGTCGATGGTACCGGCTGCGGAAACGGCGGCGAGCGTCATGGTGCCGCCGCGATGCTGGGCCATCAGCGCGGCCCGGTCCTCTGCATAGGAGATACCGGAAAGTGCTGTCTGGGCGAGAAGGCAGGTTGCGAGAAATGTGCCTGCCTTACAGGACAAGGCTTTGATCGATCTGGTCATGAAGTTCATTCCCTCTGGTTCTTATTGGGTCGGTTGATTGTGGCGGCTCTTGTCGGGGCCGTTATCAGGGAGCTTTCTGGTCAAGGAAGGTGCTGACTTCCGCCATGCAGGCATCGCGCTCTTCCACATGCGGCATGTGGCTGGACTGTTCGAAAATCCGCCAGCGAACATCTGGGATCTCATCGGCGAAGGGCTGCACGCAGGCTTCGGTCGCCTCATCGAACCGGCCGGAAACCAGCAGGGTCGGGACGTTGATGGTCGAGAGCCTGCCCTCGATTGTCCAGTCCTTCATAGTGCCGATAACGTGGAATTCATTGGGGCCGTTCATCGTGTGATAAACGGTCGGATCGGCGGCAATCGCGTCGAAAGTGCGCTGCACTTCAGGCGGCATCGGCACGACGCGGCAGACATGGCGCTGGTTGAAGACATCGGTCGCCTTCATATACTCTTCGCTGTCGGTGGTTTCCGCTTGTTCGTGGGCCAGCAAGGTCGCCTGCACATCAGCGGGCAGCGCTTCACGCAGCCGGTTTGCTTCTGAGACCCAGGTGCGCAGCGAGGCGGGCGAATTGGCGATCACCAGGGCTTTCAGCCCTTCGGGCTGGTCCACGGCAAATTCAGCGCCGAGCATGCCACCCCAGGATTGGCCGAGCAGGCAATAGGCGCCGCGAATGCCGAGATGGTCGATCAGGTTGTGCAGTTCCGCCTTGAAGAACGCCACCGTCCAGAAGTCGCCGCCCTTATCGGGCAGATGGGTGGATTTGCCATTGCCGACCTGGTCGTAATGAATGACGGCGCGGCCCGTTGCGGCAATGTCCTTGAAACTGTCGACATAATCGTGGGTGCAGCCGGGACCGCCATGGGCCACGATCAACGGCGGCTTGCCGGAGGTGAGATCACCGGTGATCCGATACCAGGTCTGATACCTGCCGTAGGGGGCGAAACCTTCAATAGTCGACACGCAAAAACTCCTTATGGACTGCAATTCTGTTTCAGTTGGATTTCGGGATTGGAAACTCGCCGATATGCCGGTCGTTGCGGCAGATGGCCTCGGCGGCATCCTCGATTGTCATGCCCCAGTCCATCGCCACCATGCGCAATCTGCGCCAGGCCTCGGCCTCGGTGCAGGCGCCCTGCCGCAGCAGTTCCAGCACGGCATGCACCACGACCGGTCGCTGCCGGACGCGGTTTTCCAGGTTACGGATGTCATCGGCCTGGCTGCGGGCTGCCTGATAGGCATGGGCAGCGATCAACAGGGCGCTATAGGCACCGGTGGAACCGACTGGTTTTAGGAGATGGGCATTGGAGCCTTGCGACAGCGCCCATTCGGTTCGCCCCGGGGTTTCCGAGCCGATCAGCGCAATCATCGGCATTGGCGCAAAGCCCGCTGGCCAGGGAAATTGACCGTCATGACCCATATCGGCATCGAAAAGCACGATGTCAGCACCGGCATGGCTCTCGTCCAGTTGCGGCCAGGCAATCGTCACCCGGATATGCAAGAGTTCGAGCTGGCGTTGCAGCGCGTCGACGGAAGGATGCGGGCGATGCAGGATGATCGCATGCCAATTGGCAAGCAGGGGGCGATCGGACCGCTTCATTTGATCACCTTCAGCGATGGTGAGGTCTGGGGTTTAGGCGTGGGTGGAGTGTCTTCCATTCGCTTTGGTTGGCTGCGCACCAGATAAGGATCAGCCTCAATGGGCGCCGCCGCACTCTGAAACAGCGTGAAGGAACCATCGTGGTCCGAAAGCGCGATATGCGGACGAAGCGCGGCGTGCTGGGTGCGGGGGTCGATTTTCAATGGCCCAAGCGGGGTGTGAAACAGCCGGTTCGTGGCGGCATGGCGCACGGCCTCCGGCATGTCGCTGCCCACATCGGCAATGGCCTGCGCCAGAACCATCACAGCGGTATAGGCCGACACGAAAGGTGTGGTCAGGCGGCGGTCCTGCCCGTAACGCCGTGCGATTCCTGCCTTGAAGTCCTGGTTTTCTTCGCTCTCCAGTCCCTGGAAATAGACAGATGTGGTGATATGGCCAATCCGGGCGGATGGCTCCAGAACGGCGAGATCCGTTTCGCAGAGATTGCAGGCGGTGACAGGACAGTGTTCCGGGCCGAAAGCGGGATCTTCGCGCCGCAGGGCGTCATAGGCGGCCAGAAAGGCGGCAGCCGACTGGCCGACGAGATTGCTCAGGATGAAATCGGGCCGCTTCTGGCGGATTTCGGCAATCAGGTGATTGACCTGGGTAGAGCCAAGCGGCATATACCGGTCCGCGACGACCTGGCCGCCGCTGGCCTCGGTCAGTTCCCGGGCGATCCGGCTGACTTCCCATCCCCAGATATAATTGGACCCGACAATGAAAGGCCGTCGCCCGAACCGTGGCAGGATATGCGCAAACAGCGGCAGAAGATGCTGGTTGGGACAGGCGCCGAGATAAAGCGCGCTGTCGCTTGCTTCATAGCCTTCATAAGGAAAGGCATACCAGAGCAGGGTACCGGAGCGTTCGACCACCGGCAGGATTTCCTTGCGGCTCCAGGACGTGATGGCGCCTATGATATGCTTGCAGCCATCGTCGCGGGTAGCCGCTTCCGCCATCAATCCATAGCGCTCGGCATTGCCACCGGGATCGGCCAGTTTCGCCTCGATTTGAAGAGCATATGCCGTATCGGTATTGATCTGCGCAATGGCCGCCATCGCTCCATCCACGGCTTCCCGACCGAGTGCCGCATAAGGCCCGGTGGTCGAGAACAGGATCGAAATCGGAACGGTCATCCTCGTCATGCAGTCACTCTTGCCTTGCGATCGATCTTTCCTTGCGGTCGAAATCGCGCATAAAAAAAGCCCCGGCCCGTCCGTGAAGACGAGTAGCGGGGCGTGTTTGCCTGCGGCATCAAAGCCATGTGTTCGGCGGCAAGGACGATAAACTTTGTCCTGTCGCCAGTTCTCTCCAAAATCCCTGGAGGGTTGTTGGAAGGTCACTTGCAGGCTATGCCCAGGTTAAAATATAGTCAACAGGAATTTTCGCCCATTTAATAGGCTTTAATGGTTGCGCGCTTATGCCTTCTGCAACGAGTACGCTTAACGGAGCGATAGAGCCGAAATGGGAAAATCATCACCCCAGGCAGGACTTGGAAGGCGTGGAAAAATCTGGCAATTCTGCCGGGGCGGGGATGAACGGGCATGCACATAAAAGCGCTGATCTATTTCGATGAACTGGTGCGGACCCGGTCGATGCGGGCGGCTGCCGAGCGTTTGAACGTGCAGCCCACCGCCTTTGCCCGACAGATCGATCAGTTGGAGCATTATTTCGGCACGGTGCTGATCGAGCGGTCGAGCCGGGGCATCCAGTTGACGGCGGCGGGCGAGTTGCTGGCGGCAAGAGCGGGCAAGACATTGCGCGAGCTGAACCATGTTCATCAGTTGATCGACGATCTCCAGGGCTTGAAGCGCGGTCATGTCACTATCCACGCAAACGGTGCGACGGTGGCCAATCTGCTGGCACCGGCACTGGCCGATTTCAGCCTGATCTATCCCAATATCCGGTTTTCGGTGACCATTTCCAGCGCCGGTCAGGCGATGGAGGCCTTGTCGAGCGCCAAGGCGGACATGGCCGTTACCCTGTTTTCAGAGCCTGATCCGGGCATAAGGGTGCGGGCACGGGCGCAGATCGTTTATGATGTCATCGCCGCCAGCCATCATCCGGCAGCGCGCCTGGCGGAAATGACCGTCACCGAGCTTGCCCGGTTTCCGCTGGCGGTGCCGGATGGGTCCTTTGGTGCGCGCCGCGCCTTCGATGCCTGGTTTTCCAGGGCCGGTCTGGAGCTTGATCCGGTCTTCGTGACGGGATCGCTGGAAATGCAGCGGGAACTGGTATTGCGTAGTGCAGCCCTGACGCTGCTGCCAGCCCAGACGGTGGCGCGCGAGCGCCGGTCCGGCGAACTGGTGGTTATCCCGATTGCCGGTGGGGCTGGCATCCGCACACCCATCGATCTGTGCGTCGCCGGGGACCGGCAATTGTCGTTTGCGGCGTCAAAGCTGGTGGATGCGGTTGAGCGGTTCATGCGCGAACAGATGGGGAAATGAAGACATGCGTGTAGCGTTTTGCGCTCCACGCAGAACACAAAAAACCGCATTGTGTGGTTGCTTGCGAGATGACAGTATTTTCGACAATGACGCCACCCGTGGTAAACACGGAAAACGAGCGTTCACGAAGGGGAATTTGACGATGGTTCATGCACGCTTTTTCAAGCCGGGCACTTGGCGTCGCATCGCGGTGATGACGATTGCGGTGACGACGGTGTCGCTTGTCGGCCCCGGCCTGGCGACGGCGGCTCAGAGGACGCTGACACTTGGCATGAATATCGAGCCGACCGGGCTTGATCCGACGGTGGCAGCCCCTGTGGCAATCGGCCAGGTGACCTGGCAGAATATTTTCGAAGGGCTGGTTGCCATCGACCGTGACGGCAAGATCGTGCCGCAACTGGCGAAAAGCTGGGCGATCTCCCCCGACGGTCTCACCTATACATTCAAGCTCCAGGAGGGCGTGACCTTCCACGATGGCGAGGCATTCGATTCCTCCGTGGCGAAATTCACGCTCGACCGGGCGCGTGGCCCGGACTCGACCAATGGCCAAAAGCGGTTTTTCAGCGCCATCGACAGCATCGAGACGCCCGACAAGACAACGCTGGTCTTGAAACTGAAGGAACCGGCGGGCTCGCTGCTCTACTGGCTGGGCTGGCCCGCCTCCGTGATGGTTGCCCCGAAAACCGCTGCTGATGACAAGACCAATCCCATTGGCACCGGCCCGTTCAAATTCGTCAGCTGGGCCAAGGGCGACCGGGTGGAGCTTGCTGCCAACCCTGATTACTGGAACAAGCAGGTAAAGCTTGGCCTCGACAAGGTGGTGTTCCGCTTCATTCCCGATGCCCAGGCCCAGGCGGCAGCGCTGAAATCCGGCGGTGTCGATGCCTTTCCAGAGTTTAGCGCGCCGGAACTGATGGACAGCTTCAAGGACGACGCCAAGCTTGCGACTGTTGTCGGCAATACCGAGCTGAAGGTCGTGGCTGGCATGAACAATAGCCGCAAGCCGTTTAACGACAAGCGCGTGCGCCAGGCGCTGATGATGGCCATCGACCGCTCGACGCTGGTGGAAGGCGCCTGGTCCGGCTACGGCACTGTGATCGGCAGCCATTATACCCCGAACGATCCGGGTTATGTCGATACCACCAAAGTCCTGCCGTATAACCCGGAAAAGGCCAAGGCGCTTCTGGAAGAAGCGGGCTATCCGAACGGGTTCAGCTTCACCATCAAGACCCCGCAAATGACCTATGCGCCGCGCAGCGCCGAAATCATGCAGGCCATGCTGGCCGAAATCGGCGTGACGATGACCATAGAGCCCACCGAGTTTCCCGGAAAATGGGTGTCGGATGTGTTCAAGGGTACGGATTACGATATGACCATCGTTGCCCATGCCGAGCCAATGGATATCGATATCTATGCCCGCGACCCCTATTATTTCAACTATAAGAACCCGGTCTTCAACGAGACGATCAAGAAGATCCAGGCCACATCCGATCCGGCGGCCCAGGCCACGCTTTACGGTCAGGCGCAGCAGATTCTTGCCGAGGATGTGCCAGCACTCTACCTGTTCGTCATGCCGAAGCTTGGTGTCTGGAACAAGAAGATCAAGGGCTTGTGGGAAAATGAACCGATCCCCGCCAATGTTTTGACGGATGTGCATTGGGAGGATTGATCCTGATCGGCGATGGCCTGAAACGGTCATCGCCGTCCCGAGGTGAAGGCGCATTGGCCTGATACAAGTGCACGTGGGATTGACTGCTTCGTCCTTGCACGGAGCCGGTCCCTAAAAATCCGTGCGGAAGGAAAACCAGAAATGCTTGCCCTTATTCTCAGGCGGCTGGGTGGCCTTGTCTTGACCCTGGCTGCCGTGTCCATCCTGATCTTTGTTTTGATGGATGTGCTGCCCGGCGATCCCGCCGCTGTCATGCTCGGCACCTCGGCAAGCCCCGATACGCTGGCGGCGCTGCGCCATGAGCTTGGCCTCGATCAACCGCTGGCGATCCGCTATCTGCACTGGCTGGCAGGTGCCGTGACGGGGGATCTGGGGCAGTCCTATACCTATGGCGTGCCGGTGGCTGGCTTGATCGGCGAGCGCCTCACCGTCACGCTGCCTTTGGCGGTGATGGCGATCCTTCTGTCCATGGCAATCGCCATCCCGATGGGTGTCGCTTCGGCCTCCCGCCGCAATAGCAGTTTCGATTATGCGGCTGGCTTTCTGTCGCAACTGTTTATCGCCGTTCCGGGCTTCTGGGTCGGACTGTTGCTGGTCCTCGGCTTTTCAGTAAAACTCGGCTGGATGCCGGCTGGTGGCTTCGCCGGGTGGCAAGCAGGGTTCGGTTCGGCACTGCTGTCGTTGACGCTGCCGGCCATCGCATTGGCGCTGCCACAGGCAGGCGTATTGACCCGCGTCACCCGCTCGGCGGTGCTTGACGTGATGAACGAGGATTTCGTCCGCACCGCCCGCGCCAAGGGCCTGACACGGCGGGCGGCTTTGTGGCGTCATGCGGTGCCGAATGCGCTGGTGCCTGTCATGACCATTCTCGGCCTGCAATTCACCTTCCTGATTGCCGGGGCCATCCTGATTGAAAATGTCTTCAACTTGCCGGGGCTGGGGCGGCTTGCCTATCAGGCGCTGAACCAGCGCGACATCATCGTCATGCAGGATGTCGTCCTGTTCTTTGCTGGCCTGGTCATCATCATGAATTTCCTTGTCGATCTCTCTTATCTCGTGCTGGACCCAAGATTGCGGGGGAGGGGCAAATGACCACGACCGTGACAATTTCAAAACCGTCTACCAGGCGGCTCGCTCGTCTCTTTCTCCGTCCGACTTTGCTGATCGGCGGGCTGATTATCATCCTGCTGGTGGCGATTGCCCTTCTGTCGCTGGTCTGGACACCGCTGCCGCCGACCCGGATGCAGATCGTCTACAAGCTGAAACCGCCGCTGGTGCATGGCCTGCTGGGAACCGACCAGCTTGGCCGCGACCTGACCTCCATGCTGATGGTTGGCGCCTGGAACTCTCTATCGACCGCCCTGGCGGCGGTGGTGCTTGGCGCAGGCATCGGCACGCTGTTCGGCGTCACGGTTGCGGCGCGGCGCGGCATGGTCGAGGCGCTGACCATGCGGATCAACGATGTGATCTTCGCTATTCCTCCGATCCTGTCGGCCATGATGCTCGGCGCTCTGCTTGGCACGGGGCGGTTTACCGCCATTATCGCTATCGCCGTGTTCATGGTGCCAGTTTTTGCCCGCGTCACCGCCAGTGCTGCTCTTCAGGTCTGGTCACGGGATTATGTGCTGGCGGCGCGTGCTGCAGGCAAGGGTCAGGTGCTGATCACCATCGAACATGTCTTGCCCAATATTGCCAGCCAGATCATCGTACAGGTCGCCATCCAGCTCGGCCTGGCCATTCTGACCGAGGCGGGCTTGAGCTTTCTTGGTCTCGGCATGCCGCCACCGGCACCGACCTGGGGGCGGATGCTGGCCGATTCCCAGACCTATCTTGCTGCCGCGCCCTGGCTTGCCATCCTGCCGGGCCTTGCCATCGCGCTTACTGTGCTTGGCTTTAATATGCTGGGCGATGGGCTGCGCGATCTTCTCGACCCGCGTGAAAAGGGGCGTTCATGAGCGAACAACCGTTGCTCTCGGTTCGAGACCTGTCCATTGCAGTAGATCTTCCCGATGGTCGTTGCATGCCCATCATCGATGACCTGAGTTTCGACCTGCGGGCTGGCGAAACGCTTGGCATTGTCGGTGAAAGCGGCTCTGGAAAATCACTGGCATCGCTGGCAATTATCGGACTTCTGCCCCGCGTCGCCCGCCCGACCGGCCAGATCCTGCTTGACGGAGAGGACCTGTTGAGCGCCAGCGAAGACCGGCTGTGCAAGATCCGTGGCAACCGGATCGGCATGATCTTCCAGGAACCGTTGACAGCGCTCAACCCGGCGATGACCATCGGCGACCAGATCGCCGAAGGCCTGGTCTGGCATCGCGGTCTCAGTTGGCGTCAGGCGCGCCGCGAGGCGGTGGAGCTTCTCGATCAGGTCCGCATTCCCCATGCCAAGCGCCGGGCAGTGACTTACCCGCATGAAATGTCGGGCGGCCAGCGCCAGCGCGTTGGCATCGCCATCGCGCTGGCCTTGAAACCGGCATTGATGATCGCCGACGAGCCGACCACGGCGCTCGATGTGACGGTACAGGCCGAAGTGCTGGATATTCTCGATGATCTCGTGCGCGAATATCGGATGGCGCTGATCCTCGTCAGCCACGATCTCGGCGTCATCGCCCGCATGTGCGACCGCACTCTGGTTCTCTATGCCGGAAGGCGGATGGAGGAAGGTCCAACCCACGATGTTCTGACCACCCCGCTCAATCCTTATACGCGCGGCCTGCTGTCTGCCGTGCCCAAGCGGGTGCCTGGAAAGGACGGCGAGGAAGGCAGGCTTGCCACCATTCCCGGTACGGTTCCAGGGTTTGCGCAACTGCCGCAAGGCTGCTGCTTTTCCGACCGTTGTCCTGATGTGGTGACGGAGTGTCGTCTCACCGCGCCGGGCTGGTCGAGGCATGGCGAGGATCGCGGCGTGCGCTGTCTGCGCGCTGAGCAAGGGGAGGTCAGCCAATGACCGACAACAGTCTTCTCGATATTCGCATGCTTGCCCGCGACTATATCAGCCGTCCGCTGTTCGGGAAGCCGCATACCAGCCGGGCGCTGGACGAGGTATCGCTGACGGTTGGGCGCGGCGAGATCTATGGCATTGTCGGCGAAAGCGGGTGTGGCAAATCCACCCTTGCCCGGCTGGTGATGGCGCTCGACCGTCCAACCTCGGGCCATGTCCTGTTCGACGGTGACGATCTGTTTTCGCTGTCGTCCAAGGCATTGAAGCGCAAGCGGCAGGCCTTCCAGATGGTGTTTCAGGACCCGTTCGGCTCGCTCGATCCGCGCCAGACCATCGGGCGGATTATCGCTGAACCCTTGCATGTGCTGACGCCAAGGCCGGGTAAGGCCGCGATCCGCGACAAAGTCGCCGCCATGCTGGAAAGCGTCGGCTTGCAGGCCAGCCATGCGCAGCGCTATCCGCACGAGTTTTCCGGCGGCCAGCGCCAGCGGATCGCCATTGCCCGTGCCCTGATCACCGAACCGAAACTTGTCGTGGCCGATGAGGCGGTCTCGGCGCTCGATCTCTCGGTCCAGGGGCAGGTCCTCAACCTGTTGATGGATCTGCGCCGCACACGCGGGGTCAGCTTTCTGTTTATCACCCATAATCTGGCGGTGGTGGATTGTATCGCTGACCGGGTCGGGGTGATGTATCGCGGCAGGCTGGTGGAGCAGGGACCGGCCCATGCGGTTTTCGAGCAGCCACTGCATCCCTATACGAAAATTCTGGCCGATGCCGAGCCGAGCGTTCACCGTTTCGGCAGGCCGCAAAAGCCCGCCCCTCTGCCTGATATCAGCGGCGATCCGGATATTGGCTGTGCGTTCCGCGCTCGCTGTCCGCTGGCGCAGACACGCTGCACCATTGAGCAGCCAGTGCTGCGGGAAATCATGCCCGGACGCCAGGCGGCCTGCCACCGTGCCGAGGTGATGGCCGGGACCGATACCTTCATCCGATAAAGATCAAAGATATAGAAAGCCAGGAATGACCGATCTTGTTGATTTGACCATCCGGGAGCTGATTGCCGGTTTCAGCGCCAAGACCCTGTCTCCGGAAGACTATTGGAACGCCGTCGAGGCCCGGATCGATGCTTTCGAGCCCTCGGTTCAGGCGCTTTACCTCTACGATCCCGAAAGCGCCCGCGCCCAGGCCCGTGCCTCCACGGATCGCTGGCAGCGCGAGGCACCACTCGGCCCGCTCGACGGCATTCCCGTCTCGCTGAAGGAGCTGATTGCCACGAAAGGCCAACCGGTGCCGCTTGGCACTGCCGCCGTTGATCTCGTGCCTGCTGCGGCAGACGCGCCGATTGCGGCACGGATGCGTGAGGACGGCGCGGTGATCTTTGCCAAGACCACCTGCCCGGATTACGGCATGCTGTCTTCGGGCCTGTCGAGTTTCCATCCTCTCAGCCGCAATCCCTGGGATCTCAGCCAAAACCCCGGCGGCTCCAGCGCCGGTGCGGCGGCGGCGGGGGCTGCCGGGTTCGGCCCGCTGCATATCGGTACGGATATTGGCGGATCGGTGCGCTTGCCCGCCGGATGGACCGGGCTGTTCGGCTTCAAGCCCAGCCATGGTCGCATCCCGGTCGATCCCTATTATGTCGGGCGTTGCGCCGGGCCGATGACCCGCTGTGTGGATGATGCCGCCTATTCGATGATGACCTTGGCGCGCCCTGACTGGCGTGACGGGACCAGTCTTCCTCCAGAGAAAATCAGCTGGCTGGACGAGGATATCGATATCAGCGGCATGAAAATCGGTGTCATGCTGGATGCTGGCTGCGGTCTTGCTGCCGAGGAGGAGGTGCGCGAGGCAATTATCGCTGCCGCCAGGCGCTTCGAGGCGGCAGGGGCCGAGGTTTTCGAAGTTGGCCCGGTGATGAACCGCGCCATGCTGGATGGGCTGGATGTGTTCTGGCGGGCAAAGTTCTGGGGCGATATTGCCGCCCTCAGCACGGAAAAACGCCAGATGATCCTGCCCTATATCTATGAATGGGCCGAGGGTGGGGCCAGCGTCAGCGGTGTCGATGCGGTCAAGGGTTTTGGCCAGACCATCGAGATGCGCAAAACCTGCGGCGCGCTGTTTACCCGCGTCGATGCGGTTCTGTCGCCGGTCAATCCTGTCGTTTCCTACCCGGCAGAGTGGGCCTCGCCGACCAATGATCCGCAAAAGCCTTTCGAGCACATTGCCTTCACGGTGCCGTGGAACATGTCGGAACAGCCAGCGGCATCGATCAATTGCGGCTTTTCAAACAGCGGCATGCCAATAGGTTTGCAGATTGTTGGTCCGCGATTTGCTGATCTGACCGTGCTGAAACTGTCGAAACTGTTTGAAAGCTGGACCGGACGGATCAGCACTTGGCCGCAGCCTTGATGGGTCCAGAAAGTGCGCGACAGTTTCGATATCTCGGCTTCGCCGCCCCCTTATCCCGCTGCCGCGACCTTCTCCCCGCTGGGGAGAAGAGGGATAGAGCCGCAGATTTTTGGGACCTCCTCTTGGGTGAAGGCAATCTCTGGCTCTGCCGGGTGCTCTGAGCGAAAACATTGAAATGCTTTATTGCAAGCTGGCGATATACGCCCGCCAGCCACCCAAATGCGTAATGTCTTCAGCACCTTCCAGGGCTGAAGGCTCGACGAGAAAACCCTTGGCGCTCGAGCCGTCGTCGAGGAAGACCGTGCCGATACACATCGGCGAAGGGATCATGTTGACGAACTGGCCGAAGCCTGCGGGTGTCAGTTGCCAGATTTCCACGGCAATCGCGGCACCTTGCTCGACCCGAACCAGGCCGGGCTTGGGCGGTGTCTGGTTGGGCAGGGCAAACAGTTTATAGTTGGTCGATGTTGTGCCAGCCCGCAGGAACCTGGCGTTAAGGCTGGTCAGTTGGTGATTGAGTGGCATGCCGGACAGATGCGCGCCGACAACGATGACAGGGATCAGGCTCTCGGCCTTTTCGACCGGTTTTTCAGATGCCGGTGGAAGCGGCCAGCCGGTGGCGCCGACGGTGGTGCCAAGGCGGTTGTGCAAGGCAGAACCCAGCGCTGCGGTCAGGCCATCGGCACCGAAGGGTGCGAGCAGCGTGACGCTGGAGGGCAGGCCATCGCCGCGCTTGCCGGTCGGCACGGCAATGCCGCACATGTCCAGAAGGTTGACGAAATTGGTATAGGTGCCGAGGCGTGAATTGGCCTTGATCGGCTCATCTTGCAGATCGGCCAGCGTGTAATGGGTGGGTGCTGTCGGCACGCAGATCACATCGACGGAGGCGATTACCGGGGCCAATTGCTGCTTCAGCGCTTGCAGGCGGTACATGCCGGAAAAGGCATCGGCGGCAGTCAGGGTTTTCGCTGCGCTGTAGATCTTGTGTGTGACCGGATGGAAGCTTTCGGGCTTCGCGTCGAAAAATTCCTTGACCGCCGCATAGCGCTCGGCCACCCAGGCGCCTTCATAGAGCAGGTTTGCAACCTCAAAGAAGCCGGAAAACGGCAGGTCCACGAGCGTGTGGCCCATGGCCGACAATTCCGCCAGCGCCTTATCGAAAGCGGCTTCCATAAGGCCGTCGCCGAAGAATTCACGGTCGGCCTTCGCGGGAACGCCAATGCGCAGGACTGGAGCGGACGCCAGGGCATGACCTGTCGGCATAGGGCGGGAATAAGCATCTGTTGCGTCGGGTTTAGCGGCGACGGCGAAGATCTTATGGGCATCTTCCACCGTCAGCGCAAAGATCGATACGCAATCGAGGGTGCGGCAGGCGGGAATGACACCAGTGGCAGACAGCGCGCCGACCGAGGGCTTCAAGCCGACAATATTGTTCAGCCCGGCAGGAATGCGACCAGAGCCTGCCGTGTCGGTGCCGAGCGCGAAGCTGACAATGCCCTGCGCCGTTGCCACCGCCGAGCCTGAACTGGAGCCGCCGGGGACCAGCGTAGGATCGATCGCATTGCGGGGAATGGCATGGGGCGTGCGTACGCCGACCAGGCCGGTGGCGAATTGGTCGAGATTGGTCTTGCCGATCACCAGGGCACCCGCTTCTTTCAACAGGCGCACCACAGTCGCATCGGTTTCGGGCGTATAGGCATAGTCCGGGCAGGCGGCGGTGGTCGGCAAGCCCGCGACATCGATATTGTCCTTGACGGCAAAAGGAATGCCCCAGAGCGGCTTTGTCTCCGGTGAAAATGCTCCGAGCGCTTGCGCCTGATCCAGCAGCTCCGCCTTGTCGGCGAGTCTGAGGAAAATACCGGGATCGTCGATGGCGGCGATGCGAGAAAATACCTCTTCGATCATTGCCTGTGGCGTCCAGCCAGAGGCATAGGCGGCGTGAAGCGATGCAATATCAAAAGCTTGAGAAAATGCCATGGATCAGTTTTCCAATAGTGTTACGGGGCGATCCCATTGGATCAGGACGGTGCAGCCATCAATGCTCCACACGGAATGTTCGGTGCCTGCCGCATTGACGATATAGGAGCCGGTGCCATAGGTGCCGGTCTCGTCCGACTGACTGCCTTCCAGCACCAGAATGGTTTCCAGCCCTTCGTGGCGGTGGCGGGGAACCGAGGCTCCGGCCTGATAGGCCAGAAGGGCAACGCCAGGCTGGTCGCCCTCAAAACGTCGTATCCAGTGAATGGTCACGCCCTTGCGGAAGGGCTCATAGGTCAGGCTTTTCCAGCCACCGGCCAGCATATTGTCACGGGTCGTTTCAGCCATGGGCAAGCGCCTCCAGAAAGGGGTCGAGATGGGCGGTCCAGCCGACAATTCCGCCCTGAGCGCGGATCATCTCCAGGGCCGCTTGCTTGAAGGCCGGGAAATAGCTGGCGGTGGCTTCTTCGATCAGCAGGCAGTCATAGCCCCGGTCATTGGCCTCGCGCATCGTGGTCTGCACACAGACTTCGGTGGTGACGCCGGCAAAGATCAATTGGGTAATGCCGCGCTTTGAGAGCTCTTCGCCGAGATAGGTGGCGTAGAACGCACCCTTGCCGGGCTTTTCGATCACCAACTCGCCGTCGACAGGCGCAAGTTCCGGCAGAATGCCGGTGCCGTATTCCCCTGAAATCAGGATGCGGCCCATCGGCCCGGGATCACCGATCCGCAAAGTGGGATTGCCGCGATTGCGCTTGGCATCCGGCAGGTCGGAGAGATCGGGCCTGTGGCATTCCATCGTGTGGATCACGGTAAGACCGTGGGTGCGAGCCGCCTCCAGTAGGCGTTTGACATCCGGCACGATGGCGCTGACGAGGCTGACATCATTGCCAAGTGTTTCGCCAAAGCCGCCCGGCTCGGTGAAATCACGCTGCATGTCGATGATGACAAGCGCCGCCTGGTCCAGCTTCAACGGGAAGGCGAAGGGTTGGGCCTCGATATCCACCATCATGCATGTCCTGCCATATGGGCGCCGATCACGGCAATGTCGGCACCGCGCGCCGGGGTCTCGTAAACCAGCCTGCCATCCGACATCACGACAATGCGGTCGGACATTTCCATCAACTCGTCCAGATCCTCGGAAAACAGCAGCACGGCGCTGCCATTGTTGCGCGCCTTCATGATCCGGGCGCGGATTTCGGCGACGGCGGAAAAATCCAGACCAAAGCATGGATTGGAGACAACACGCAGATCGACATCGCCGGTCAGTTCCCGCGCCAGCACGGCGCGCTGCACATTGCCGCCCGACAGCGAGGCAATCGGCGAGGCGGGCGAGGCGGTCTTGACCTTGAAATCGGCAATCAATCGCCCGGCTGTCTCGCGCATGGCCTTGGCATTCAGCCAGAACCGGGTCTTTCCCCTGGCATCCACATCGAAATCACGAAAACTCAGGTTTTCAGCTACTGACATTCTCGGCGCGCAGGCATTCAGCAGCGGTTCTTCCGGGATGAAACGGACATTGGCGGCCCGCGTTTCCTGTCGGGTGGCCGTATAGGGCCGGTCCTTGACCGTGATGTCGCCCGCCTCGGCAGGTCGTTGCCCGGCCAGCACTTCGGCCAGCTCCTTCTGGCCATTGCCGGAAATACCGGCAATCCCGACGATTTCGCCAGCTCTGACGTTGAGATCATCCACCTCGATACTCTTCAAGCCGCTGCGGTCGCGGGTTTTCATCCCCCGGATCGACAGGATGGAGGGGCTGGCGTCCGCAACCGGCAAGCGGCTGTCGAGTTCGGCCAGTTTGACATCGCCGATCATCATTGCCGCCATGTCCTGCGTCGTCAGGTCTGCTGTGCGGCCCGAGCCGACCAACTTGCCACGCCGCAGCACCGAAACCGCATCGGCGAACTTTTGCACCTCATGGAATTTGTGGGAAATCATCAGCACGGTCAGTGCTCCGCGCTCGGTCATGCCCCGCACCAGACCCAGCATGTCGTCTGCCTCGGCAGGTGTCAGCACCGATGTCGGCTCGTCGAGGATCAGGAACCGGCGTCCAAGATAGAGCTGTTTGATGATTTCCAGCTTCTGCTTTTCACCCGCCGACAATTCCCGCACCGGACGCTCCAGCGGGATCTGGAAGGGCATGGTCGCCATGAAATCGTTGAGCGCCTGACGCTCTCGCCGCCAGTTGATCATCGCAGGCACGGCATTGCGGCTGATGACCAGGTTTTCCGCGCCGGTCAGTGACGGCACCAGAGTGAAATGCTGGTAGACCATGCCAAGTCCCAGGGATGCCGCATCGCGGGGCGAGGCGATCTCCACCTCCCGGTCCTCGACCAGCAATTGACCCGAGGTTTGGCGGTAAAAGCCCATGATGCATTTGACCAAGGTTGATTTGCCCGCGCCGTTTTCGCCCAGCAGGGCATGGAAAGATCCGGCCTGCACCTTGATGGAGACCGCATCGAGGGCGGTGAAGCTGCCGAACCGCATGGTCATGGCGGCGGTCTCGATGCTGATGGCACTTCCGCTGGGCTTCATATCACATCCTCCCGCTCGACAATAATTGCCACCGGCCCGCCGCCGGGCGGTCCCTGATGTTCGGCTCCACCAGACACATACAGGTCCGTTTCCCCGAACACGCCAGCCAGCACGCCGCCGACAAAGGCGCGGGCATGGCGGGTGCCGGAAATGTCGCTATCCTCAAGCATGGTGTGGCGCTTGCCCCGCACGATGCCTCTTGGATCGGGTTCGGCCTTGGCCAGCACGGCGCTCAGTTTTCCAAGCGGCATGTCGGACCAGGCGGCCCGCACGCTCGGCGCATCCATGGCGTCGAACATCACGGTATGGGTCATGGCAAATGGTCCGCTCCAATGATCGCTCATGCCGAGAACGATGATTTCGTGATCGGTCAGCTCCACGCCCGCCGAGGTGGAGGCGCGGGCGGAATAGAGGTCAAGCGTGCGGCAGATGTCGGTGTCCTTGATATCGTCCATGTCAAGCTCGCCCAGTGCCACGGCGACGCCCAGCGCCGAGGCGCCGCGTGAATAGCCCATGGATTTCAGCGTCTCAGTAATAACCGTGCGTTTTCCACGCGCCTGGGCCTGTGCCACCCGCGCCGATGTCAGTAGCGGGCATTTGATCTGCACGAAATGCACATCCGCCGGATTGTCTATCCCGGCATCAGCCATGGCAGTGCGCACGCCCTGGGCGACCAGATCCACCTGTTCCTTGCGGCCCAGATGTTCGGGCAGGAGCGAGGCGGTACGGGCAACGCCGATGGCGAGCGAGCGGTTCGGCGCTGCCTCCACCCGTTCACGCGCAAAAATCGTCCAATGGGGCGACAGCGCCCCTTCCGTGCCGCCGGACATGACGATGGAAACACCTGTCACACCGAGGCGGGCAAACAGCTGTTCGAATGTGGCGGTGGCAAAACCACGGGTGAAATCGTTGACACAGCCATTGCCCTCGGTCTTGCCCAGCACCGCGACGATGCTGTGCGGATCGAGGCCGCCGGCAATCATCGCTTCGACGCCGGATATGTCATCCGGGGCTGAGGCGGCAACGCGGTAAACCGAGGCGCGAAAGCATGGGGTCACGGCAGGGCCTCGATCAGGTCTTTCGAATTGGACACCGCGCCGAACACGCCGCCCTGCATTTTCACCATCTTGATGGCGGCGAGGTGATTGCCGTAATCAGTCGCGCCGCAGCAATCTT
Organism: Agrobacterium vitis; assembly: GCF_037039395.1. Lineage (NCBI taxonomy): Bacteria > Pseudomonadati > Pseudomonadota > Alphaproteobacteria > Hyphomicrobiales > Rhizobiaceae > Gillisella > Gillisella vitis. The sequence continues at coordinate 968,848 of NZ_CP146244.1, forward strand.
CCAGCAACAGGCATTCAAAGCCCCGGTCATTGGCCTCGCGCATCGTGGTATGCACACAGACATCGGTGGTGATGCCGGTCAGGATGATATTCTGGATGCGCTTCTGGTTGAGGATCAGTTCCAGATCGGTGGCGCAGAACGAGCCTTTGCCGGGCTTGTCGATAATGGTTTCGCCATCCAGTGGGGCCAGCTCTTCGATAATGTTCCAGCCTGGTTCGCCACGCACCAGAATGCGACCGCAGGGGCCGGGATCACCGATGCCGGACTTGATCCGCTGCGAGCGCCAGCGCTTGTTGGCGGGCAGGTCGGCGAGGTCAGGGCGATGGCCTTCGCGGGTGTGGATGATGTGGTAGGCTTTGGCGCGCATGGCAGCCAGAACCGCTTTGATCGGCTCAATTGGTGCGCGCACCAGCGACAGATCATAGCCCATGTGATCGACATAGCCGCCGGGGCCGCAGAAATCGGTCTGCATGTCGATGATGATGAGCGCGGTGTTATCAGGCCGCCAATCGCCATTATAGGGCCAGGGATAGGGATCGGCAGCGAGGGTATGGATCTTGGTATCGGTTAGCGTATCCATGAAAATCTCCTATTCGGCGGCGGATTTGGCCGGGGCGCCATAAAGGCGGGTCGGCTTGTCGAAGCCGCAGACCGTACCGTCGGTGATCTTGACTTGATCCTCCCAGGGCAGGCGATACTTGCCAGCCATCAGATCGTGCATGTAAGTGTAGGGCACATCCTGCGCGCCACCGGCGACCGCGACATAGCCGCGATGACCGAGCTGGTAGATGTTGTTTTCCACGCCCCAGCCCAGCCGCGCCTCTCGCACCAGATCGGGGCGCACTTCGGCGGTGATGATCTCGTTGACGCGGCCTGATGTGCCGTGGGCGATGATCGAGCCATCGAAATTGCAGATCATCCCTTCGCCCATGCTGTCGAATGTGCCGTCCGAACCGCACATGCAGACATTGGCTGTGACCATCAGATTGCAGAAGGCGTTGGACTGGTTGGTGAAGCGCCAGGATTCGCGGATCGGTGCGGTATAGCCCGCCGTGCGGATCATGATTTCCGCGCCCTTATAGGCGCATTCGCGGGCCATTTCCGGGAACATGCCATCATGACAGATGATCAGCGCCAGCTTGGCGCCCTTCGGCCCGTCGATGACGGGAATGCCGAGGTTGCCCGGCTCCCATGGCTCGACCGGCACCCAGGGATGCATTTTGCGGTAATAGAGTTTCAGCGCGCCGGTGTCGTCAATGATAATGCCGGAATTATAGGGCATCCCACCGGGATTATATTCCATGATCGAGAAACAGCCCCAGATGCGGTTCTGTTTGCAGGCGGCCTTGAAGGCGGCCACTTCCGGGCCGTCCATCCGGCACATGATCTCGGGGTTAATATCCATCGACAGGCCGTGCAGGGCATATTCGGGAAATACCACGAGATCCATGCCCGGCTGGTTGCGCCGGGCTTTGGCCACAAGATCGACGATCACCTGGGTCTGGCGGGCCAGATCTTGCGGCGTGACGGTGACGGGGAGCTGCAATTGCACGAGGCCGATACCGACGCCGTGTTCCGATTTGTTCAATCCGCCCAATCCGTTCATGGGAACCTCCTGTGGCTATTTGGTCAGCGACAGCGCCGCCGGTGCGCCGGACAGCGCCCGTGTCGGTGACGATGTGATGATGAGAATGATCAGGGTCAGCACATAGGGTGCGGCGTAAAACAGATAATAGCCCTCGCTAACGCCGACCGATTGCAAAGCCGGGCCGAGCGCACCGGCCCCGCCGAACAGTAGAGAGGCCAGCACGCAGCCAAGCGGGTTCCAGCGCGCGAAAATCACCAGCGCCACGGCCATCAGGCCTTGGCCGGACGAAATCCGCTCGTTCCACGAACCGGGATAGAACAGCGACAGATAGGCGCCGCCCACTGCCGCCAGCGCCCCGCCTGCCATGGTTGCCAGCAGGCGCACGGTGTCCGGGTTGATGCCCATGGCACGCGCCGCATCCGAACTGTCGCCGACGACCCGCAGGATCAGGCCGATCCGGGTATTCTTCAGCGCCCACCAGAGCACCAGCGCCAGTACAAGGCCGATGACGAACAGGATGTTGATGGTCAAAGCCGCCTGGATTTGCGGCAGATGCGACCAGAAGCCAAGCGAAATCACCGGCAGTTTCGGCGCGACCGGTTGGATGAAGGGCTTGCCGAAGAAGAAGGCGAGACCCAGCCCGAACTGCATCATGGCGATACCGATGGCGATGTCGTTGACCTTCGGAAACTTGCAGATAAAGCCATGCAGCAGGCCAAACAGTGATCCAGCCACCATGGCCGCGGCCACGCCAGCCCAGGGCGAACCGGTCATGACAGCCACGGCATAGGCCGCCATGGCGCCGAATACCAATGTGCCTTCAAGGCCGAGATTGATGCGGCCCGACCGCTCCGTAAGAGTTTCGCCAAGGCTGACGAAGATGAAGGGGGTGGAGACGCGGATGGCACCAGCCAATATCGCCAGCGGCACGCCCCAGAGGCCAAGCGCGCTATCGTCCATCACGTCTCTCCTTTTTCTGTGACCGGTTGCTTCCAGAGGTCCGGATTGAAGATGCGAAACCGGCCATACAGCGTTTCGCAAAACAGGATGACCACGAACAGCGTGCCTTGAAGCACCAGCACGGTGGCATCCGGCAGGCCCATGCGGCGCTGGATCAAGCCGCCGGAGGCGGTGATGCCGCCAAGAAAAATCGCAACGGGAATGATCGCCAGCGGATTTTGCCGGGCAAGGAAGGCGACGAGAATGCCGGTATAGCCATAGCCCGCCACCAGCGCGCCATTGGCGCTGCCCTGCACGGCGGCCACTTCGATCATCCCGGCAAGGCCTGCAAAACCACCGGCTAGCGCGGTAAAGCCGACGATCAAACGCCCAACCGGCAGGCCCTGGATCTGTGCGGCGCGCATATTGCCGCCCGCGATCCGTGCGGCAAAACCGATGCTGGTCCATTCGATAACGATATAGGAGAGAATGCAGGCGATCATGCCGACCGCCAGGCCCCAATGCACATCCATGCCGGGGATCTTGCCAATCATGTCGGCGGCGGGAAGGGGCAGGGTCGAGGGCTTGTTGAGGCTGGCCGGATCGCGCAGCGGTCCTTCGATCAGGTGGTTCATCAGCGCGATGGCGATATAGGCCAGCAGCAGCGAGGAGATGGTTTCATTGACGCCGCGATAGTGGTTCAGCGCTCCGGCAAAGCCGATCCACACGCCACCAGCCAGCATGGCGCACAGACCCATGACCAGCCAGAGGGCAGGGGGATTGAAGGCCGGAGCCAGCGGAACGGCGATGGCCGCTGCCGCCAGGCCGCCCAGCACCAGCGCGCCCTCCGCGCCAATGATTGTCAGGCCGAGCCGGGCGGGAAGTGCCACGCAGAGCGCGGTTAACAGCAGCGGGGCTGCCCGGCTAAGGGCATTTTGCAGCGAAAACCACGAGCCGAAGCCGCCCGCAAACATCAGCTGGAACAGTTGCAGCGGCGATTTGCCGATGGCGGTGATGAACAGGCTGAACAGGCCAAGCCCGATCAGCACGGCCAGCAGCGTGATTGCCACCGGCTCGGCGCGGCGGGCCAGCCATTCCACGAACGGACGTAGCGCATGATGTCCCGCAGACTTGGGCCGCGAGCCATGCGGCAGATGTGTCCGGCTTTCAGCTGTCGTGGTCATGGCCCGCGCCTCCATTGGTTCAGCCCATCGAACCCATGACGCCTTCGACCAGGTAGTTCATGCTTTCCAGCTCGATGGCATCTTCGGCATAGTCCTTGCCCGAGGGTATAACGACATTGCCCTTGTTGTCCTTCTGGCCGCCCTTGAAGACGGAGAAGCCGCCTGCCTTCATGGCGGCAAGCGTGGCTTCAAACTTGGTGCGGGCCTCAGCGGAGACGCCGGGGCCAAGCGGGCTCATCTTGACGAACCCGTCCTTCAACCCGCCGCGCACGAAATTGCCGAGCTTTTCACCAGCCTGCGCCTTCTTGACGAAATCGGTATAGACATTGCCCCAAGCCCATTCGGCGCCGGTCAGATATTTTTCAGGGGCCAGCGGGCTCTGGTTGGCATGATAGCCGCAGACGAAAGCGCCACGGCCAGCGGCGGTCTGCACCACGACCTTCGGGCTATCGACATGGCATGTGATGACATCAACGCCCTGATCGACCAGCGCATTGGTGGCTTCTGCCTCCTTGACGGCCAGCGACCATTCACCGGTGAAAATCACCTGGCAGGTGATGGAGGGATCGACGGAGCGGGCGCCGAGCAGGAAGGCATTGATATTCTGCACCACCTGCGGAATGGGCTTGGCGGCGACGAAGCCGATCTTCTTCGACTTGGTCGCATAGGCGGCGGCAATGCCGTTCAAATATTGGCCCTGGAAGATGTAGCCGAAATAGCTGCCGGTATTGTCGGGGTTCTTGCCCTTCTGCCAGAGGCCGCCGCAATGGCGAAACTGCACGTCAGGATATTTCTGCGCGACTGCCAGCATATGGGGGTCGAAATAGCCGAAAGAGGTCGGAAACAGCAGGCTTGCGCCATCCAGATTAATCATCGATTCCATGGTCTTCTGGACATCGACGGTCTCAGGCACGTTTTCTTCCTCGACGACAGTTACGCCGGACAAGGCCTTAACCACGGCAGCGCCCTCGGCATGGGCCTGGTTATAGCCATAATCATCCTTGGGGCCGACATAGATAAAGCCGACGGTAAGGTCCGCAGCCTGCGCGGAACGCAGCATGCCGGGAGCAGCGATGGCGGTAGCGGCACCCAAAGCGGAGGTTTGCAGGAAATGGCGGCGGGTAAAGGAAGGCGATCTGGTCATCGATAGGTTCCCCTGTTTGTTCCGGCTCTTGTCCGGTGCGGATGATTTGAGAAAGTGTATGCAATCACCATGCCAAACAGAAAAGCCATGACGCGAGGAGGATTTTGCGCAGGGCTCGTTCTTTCCGTCTCATCTGTATGCACTTTTAAAATTCAGATGAATAATTTTTAAGCGAGCTCATTAATTCAGCTAAATCTACTGGAGAAAATTTCGTTGAATCGCATGAAAGTTGTGCTGATCGGAAAATTCCTGCTTTGATATCAGCGCGACTGTGCGATAGTCTGGCAAGACAAATGGCTTTTTAAAACTGCATACAGACAATAATAAAACTGGGAAATCGCAATGAACCAGCCGAGGGTGCGCGAACTTGTTCGTGCCGGCAATACGGTCGAACAATTGGTGCGCGCCATTGCCGACCTGATTATCGTCGGTGACTTGAAGCCGGATGATAAACTGGATGAAGGATCGCTTGCCACCCGGTTCGAGGTGTCACGCACGCCGGTGCGCGAGGCGCTGCGGCAATTGTGCGCCATGGGGCTGGTGGAGCGCAAGCCGAACAAGAGCGCTGTTGTCACCAACGTCACCGGCCAGTTCCTGACCTCGATGTTCGAAGCCATGGCGGAGCTTGAGGCCGTTTGCGCCAGGCTTGCGGCAGAGCGTATGACGCTGGAGGAGCGCCGGGCGCTGGAGCGGATGCATCGCTCATCGATCCGCATCGTGCAGGCCGGGCAGACGGAGGATTATTCCGCCTATAATATCGAATTTCACAACCGGATCTATCAGGGCGCCCATAACCAGCATATTCTGGAACTGGTAACGCAAACCCGGTCGCGGCTGGCGCCCTTTCGCCGCGCCCAGTTTCGCTTGACGGGTCGCTTGTCCCTGTCCTTCCAGGAGCATGAGGCCATCGTCAATGCCATCCTGCGCGGTGAAAAGACTGCCGCCGCCGAAGCGGCCTATCGCCATGTCGAAATTGTCGGCGATGCCAGCAGCACATTGACCCAGCACACGGGCAGCAGGGACTGAACCGGAAATCCAGGCCTCATGGATTGATGCGGTAGGTCCTGACCAGTTCTGGGTCCTGTTGCAGCGTATCGAGCCAGGTCGGGTCGAGTTTCGGCACCGAAGAAAACAGCAGTTTGGAATAGGGATGCTGCGGGGCAGCAAGCTGTTGCGGTGAGATCTGCTCGACCTTCTTGCCCGCATACATCACCACGATTTCGTCGCAGATCGCTTCCACCACCGACAAATCGTGGCTGATGAAAATATAGGACAGGCCGAGTTCACGCTGCAATTCCTTCAAAAGTTCGATTACGGCGGCAGCCACTACGGTGTCGAGCGCAGAGGTGATTTCGTCGCACAGGATCAGCTTCGGTTCCGCTGCCAGTGCGCGGGCGAAATTGACCCGCTGTTTCTGGCCGCCTGATAGTTCCGAGGGGCGGCGCTGGCGCAGTGATTGCGGGAGATGCACCATGTCGAGCAATTGGTTGATGCGGGCATCGCGGGCCTTGCCCTTCATGCCATGGTAAAAGGTCAGCGGGCGACCGATGATTTCCTCGATGGATTTCGCCGGGTTCAGCGCCGTGTCGGCGGATTGGAAGACGATTTGCATTTCGCGCAGCTGGTCGCGGGTGCGGTCGCGGGCATGACGGCCCAGTTCACGGCCATTGAAAATGATATGGCCCGCTGCAGACGGCAGGAGGCCGGCAATGCTGCGCGCCAGAGTGGATTTGCCGCAGCCGGATTCGCCGATAATGCCGAGGTTGCGGCCATTGCGCACTGTCAGGTTGACGGACTGCACCGCCTGAACGAGAGGCAGGCCATCCGGTTGCAGATCGCCATAGCCAGCAATCAGGTTTTCGATTTCCAGCAAGGGCTTGAGACTCTTGTCTTCGGCAAGCGGTGTTGTGCGGGGTTTGGGTTCAAAGGCAGACAGAAGTTCGCGGGTATAGGGATGTTGGGCATGCGCCAGCAGGTCGGCAGTCGTGCCGCTTTCCTGCACTTCTCCGCCCTTGAGCACGATAATACGATCGGCAATCTGGGCAACGACGGCCAGATCATGGGAGACATAGACCCCGGAAATACCGTCCTTGCGCATCACCGACTTGAAGGCCCGCAGCACTTCGATCTGCGTCGTCACATCAAGGGCGGTGGTCGGCTCATCGAAAATCACCAGTTTCGGACCACCGATCAGGGCCATGGCCGCCGAAAGGCGCTGTAATTGGCCGCCGGAGACCTGATGCGGATAGCGTGAGCCGATGGTTTCCGGATTGGGCAGCGACAGCGCCCGAAACAGCGCCACGGCGCGGGTGCGGGCTTCTTCCTTCGACATTTGGTCGTGAATGCGGGTGACCTCGATCACCTGATCCATGATCTGGATGGCCGGATTGAAGGCCGCCGCCGCCGATTGCGGCACATAAGCGACATCGGTGCCGCGAATACGGGCGCGATCACGCTCGGAAAGCGCGGCCATGTCCTTGCCCGCGACATTGATCGTGCCGCCGGTTATACGGCATCCGGGGCGGGTATGGCCCATCAACGTCAGGGCGATGGTGGTTTTCCCAGAGCCACTTTCGCCGATCAAGGCAACGATTTCGCCCTCCGGTATATCCAGGCTGATGCCCTTGATAATCTCGACCTTGCGGCCGGAATCGGTGGTGGCCTGGACCTTGAGGTCGCGGATTTCCACGAGGTTTGCCATCATGCACTCCTGTCGCGGATCTTGCGGGGAAGATTATCGATCAGCATGTTGACGCTGATCGTCAGGCTGGCAATGGCCAGCGACGGGAAAATCACCGCCGGTGCCGCAAAGGGCAGGCCGCCGATATTCTCACGCACCAGCGCGCCCCAGTCGGCATTGGGCGGCTGGACGCCAAGGCCCAGGAAGGAAAGCCCTGAGAGCAGCAACACGATGAAGACGAAGCGCAGACCAAAATCCGCCAGCACCGGTCCGGTAATATTCGGCAGGATTTCAGAGCGGATGATGTAGAAAATATTCTCGCCCCGGATGTGTGCGACGCTGATGAAATCCATGGCATTGATATTGACGGCAAGGGCGCGGGCAAAGCGATAGGCGCCGGGCGTGTAGATCACCGACAGGGTCATGACCAGAACCGGGATCGACGACCCGACGGCGGCGACCACGACGAGGCCGAAAAGCTTGCTGGGAATGGAGTTCATCGCATCGAGAAAACGGCTGAGCACGGTATCGATCCAGCCACCGGCGACGGCGGCGATCATGCCGAGCACGACGCCGGAAAAACAGGCGATGGTGACGGCGGCAAGCGAAATGCCGACCGTGTAGCGCGCACCCATGATGATGCGCGACAGCATGTCCCGACCGAGATAGTCGGAGCCCAGCCAAAGCGTGTTGCTCATCGGTCCGAAATAGTCGAAATCGACGATCTCACCGACCGGATGCGGAATGAGCAGCGGTGCGAATATCGCCACCAGCGCCCAGGCGGCAATAACTGTCAGACCGGCAATGCCAACGGCGTTGATGCGATAGCCGAATGACCGGCGTCTGCGAGCGATTGGTGCTGTTGATGGCGTCGCGTTCGATGGCGTCCCGTTTAGTGGCGTCATAGTCATCGCAGCCTCGGATTGGAGAGAATGGAAACGATATCGGCAATGGTGATCAGCACGAGATAGCCGACGCAGAAGATCATCGCGCAGCTCTGGATCAGTGGCAGGTCACGGGTGGCGACGGCATCGACCATGAGCTTGGCAATGCCGGGATAGTTGAAGATCGTCTCGACGATGATGACCCCGCCGATCAGATAGGACAGCGATAGCGCCATGGCATTGACGATGGGCCCCAGCGCATTGGGCAGCGCATGGCGCAGCACGATGCGGCGGCGTGAGGCGCCTTTCAGCAATGCCATTTCCACATAGGGCGTATCGAGAGTTTCGATCACCGCTGCCCGGGTCATGCGGATCATCTGGGCAGAAACGCCGAAGGTCAGCGTGATGACGGGCATGGCATAGACCCGCACCAGGCCAGCAAAACTGTGGACCTCATTGGCAAAGGACAGCGCCGGCAGCCATTTCAGATAGACCGCAAACAGCAGAACGGCGGAGGTGGCAATCATGAATTCCGGCACGGAAATCACCCCAATGGTTACCACCGTGACGCAGCGATCATAAAGGGAGCCGCGCAGCATCGCCGATGTAATACCCAGCGTCAGCGCAATGGGAACAGCCAGGAGGGCGGTGATGCCTGCAAGCTTCATGGAATTGACCAGACGGCCGGAAATCAGCTCGGCAATCGGCATGTTATTGGCATAGGAGGTGCCGAGATCGCCTTGCAGCAAGCCCGTTGCCCAACGCAGGAACCGCAGGATTGCGGGATCGTTGAGATGCATGGCCTGGCGCAGGCCTTCGACAGCTTCAGGCGTCGCGGCCTGACCAAGCAGCATGGTTGCCGTATCGCCTGGCAACAGTGCAGTCGCCATGAAAACGGCGAGCGACACGATGATCAAGGTGATCAGGGCGATCACCAGCCTGTTGACAACAAGGGAAAAGGCTCGGGCGTTCACGCACATGCTCCAGCTTGGTTAGGCTATTAACCTTCGGCAATCACTCGGGTACTCGGGCACTCGGGTGATCGGAATGCGGCTGACCGTCATAATATGCCGCCAGGCTGGCAAACGGTTTTGCCGCGATGCGCCGGATGAAGCACGCATCGATCCAAAGCCATTTGCCAAGGCCCGCTCGTAGAGGGTCTGCCGAATTGGTATCAGGCTTCCAGCCAGACATATTCGGCGAAGGCATAGCCCATCATGCCACCCAGCGGGCTGGGTTCAAGCCCTTTCAGCTTGGCGGTGATGGCATCGACGTTGGAAAGATAGGCGGGAATGACCGTGCCTGCTTCCTCTGAGATCATCACCTGCATTTCACCGTAGATTTCCTTGCGCTTGGCCTGATCGAGAAGGCCACGGGCTTCGAGCAGCATCTTGTCGAATTTCGGCGACTTATACTGGCTTTCGTTCCACGGAGCATCGGAGGAATAGAGAAGCGAGAACAGGATGTCGGGTGTAGGGCGTGGGTTGATATTGCCAAAATGGATCGGCGCCTTCAGCCAGTATTTGTCCCAATACCCATCGGAGGGAACGCGCTGGACATCGAGCTTCATGCCGATTTCCGCCGCCGATGCCTGGATGATCATCGCCATGTCGATGGAAGAGCTTGCGGCTTCCGATGCGATGACCGGGATGGACTGGCCAAGCACGCCCGCCTTCTGGAAGTGGAATTTCGCCTTGTCGGGATCGAAGGCCTTCGGCTTCAGGTCGGCATTGTGATAGAAGCTGGCAGACGATAGCGGCTGGTCATTGCCGATTTCACCAAGGCCGCGCATTGCCGACTTGATGATCTGCTCCCGGTTAACGATTAGCTTCATGCCATCGATGAAGTCTTTCTTGTTGCCCGGCGCCATATCCATGCGCATGTTGAGATTGGTGTAATTGCCCGACGTCGTCTTCGACAGCACGAAACCGTCCTCGGTATCGACCAGACGCATGGAGCGCGGATTGATGGAGGCGGCCAGCTGGATATCACCCGACAGCAGCGCGTTGACGCGGGCATTATCTTCGCTGATGGCGAAGAATTCGAAACTGTCGACATTCGGGCCGCCAGCTTTCCAGTAATTGCCATTGCGCTTCATGATCGAGCGGACGCCGGGCTCGAATTTTTCGAGAACGAAGGCGCCGGTGCCATTGCCCTTGGAGAAATCCGTGGTGCCATCGGCAACGATCATGAACTGATGGATGGCGAGAATGGACGGCATGTCGGCATTGGCATGTGCCAGGGAGATTTCCACGGTCTGCTTGTCGACGGCCTTGATGCCAGTCATCTGAGCGGCGATCTTGGCAACCTTGGAGCCGGTGGCGGGATCGAGATGGCGCTTCAGCGAATAGACCACGTCGTCTGCGGTCAGCGTCTTGCCGTCATGGAAGGTCACGCCGCTTTTCAGCTTGATCGTCCAGACCTGAGCGTCCTTGCTTTCAACCGATTCTGCCAGCTCCATCTGCGGAGCACCGGTTTTATCGAGAATGGTCAGGCGGTTATAGAGCGCGCAGCAACGCACATAGTCGGTGGAGAGCGAGGCCTTGGCCGGGTCCAGCGTATCGGCATTGGATGCAGAATAGCCGGCGGCTTTCAACGATCCGCCCTTGACCGGCGTTGCGGCGAGCGCGCTTGAGGCGCGACCCATGATGGAGCCGGCGGCGGTGAGGGCAACGCCACCTGCCAGCATCATCTGCATCAGTTCGCGGCGGGTGGCGCCACGGCGAATGGCATTTTCCACCATGGCATCATCAGCGCCGGTCCAGTTTGTTGTCTGCTTGTCTGTCATGACATTCCCCTTATTGTTGTTGACTGTGTTGCGTGCTTTTTTGTTTTCGTATGTCAGGGAAAACCGGGTTCCCCTTTTCCCTGACAAACGTGAGTGGCACGTCATTACGTATTTCCTTCAGGCCGCGCGGTTCTGCTCGACAGCGTCGGCAAGAGCGGCCATGGAGGTGAAGTGAAAATCGGGTTTCACAAAGGCTTCAGGCTCGATCGTGCCGCCATAGCCTTTTTGGGCATGGCGCCGCTCGATCCAGCAATTGGTCAAGCCAAGCTGCCGTGAAATGCCGATGTCGTGATACTGGCTTTGCGCCACATGCAGAATATCCGCCCGGCTGCTGCCTTCCGATTCCACGAACGCGAAAACCGTTTCGAAAAACGCTGGATCGGGCTTTTCGGTGCTGGTGTCGTCGGTGGTGAAGGCTGCATGAAAGGGCTGGCCCAAAGCCTCATCGAAATATGTAAAGGCCCAGCGCTGCGCATTGGTCATGGCGATCAGCCGGTAGCGGGTTTTCAACTGTGCCAGCGCTGCGACGCTATCAGCAAAGGGCTTCCAATCGGTGACGGAGCCGCGCAGGCGCTCACCGAGGGCCGTCTCTACCGGCAGGCCCAGTTCGGGAGCGATTTTCAAATAGACCCGGGCGAGATCATCGGGAAAAAGCAGGGCCGCATCGTCATAGCGGGCGGCACGGTAGAGCGACAGGGCCTGTTCGCCATCCACGGTCACGCCAACATCTGCGGCAATCTCAGTGAGGCAATCGGTAATGCCGCGCTCAAAGTCAATCAGCGTGCCGACCACGTCAAAGGTGAGATATTTCAAATCCGTGAAGGCTTTTGCCATCATTGCATCCTCTGGCTTGCACATCTTCATGCATCAGGCCCGGCAAATGCCGTTCCTGTCACTCACGATCCCTTGGTTCCTCGCTTAGCTTTTGTTTTTATCTTGAATGCGCCCTGGCATCTTCTACTGGGGCGCATTCGAAGTATTGCAGGAGATATGGGCTGTTTCTTCCCGAATGCCGATCTTTAGACGGCAGAAAATTCTGAATCTGATCGTTCGGCAGTATTTCGCCCGACCCGCTCCTGTCTCATGCCATGGCGGCGCGAACGTCCGGGTCGGCCAGGGTCTGATCCAGCGTCTTTCTGGTCCGCTCAACAATGGCGTCGATTTCGCTTTCCGTGCAGCACAGCGGCGGCGCATAGCCCAGAATGCCATTGGCAAAGGCGCGGATGACAAGGCCATTGTCCCAGGCGCGCTCAAACACTCTTGTGGCAGGTGCGGCAGCGGCGGGCAGCGGCGTTTTCTTATCCTTGTCCACCACCATTTCAATGGCGGCCAGCATGCCGCGACCACGCACATCGCCCACCAGCGGATGGTCCTTCAGGCTTTCCAAGCCGGCAATCAGGCGCGCACCCATTTTGCGACCGTTTTCCAGCAAGCCGTCTTCGTAAAGCTTCAAAACAGCCAGACCAACAGCGGCACTGACCGGATGGGCCGAATAGGTATAGCCATGACCAATGGCGGCCGATCCAGCACCATCGGCAATGGTGTTGTAGATTTTATCAGACAGGAACACCGCGCCCATCGGCACATAGCCAGAGGTGAGGCCTTTGGCGGTGGTCATCAGATCCGGCACCACGCCGTCGTCGGCACAGGCAAACAACGGACCGGTGCGGCCAAAGCCGGTGATGACTTCATCGGCCACAAACAGAATATCCAACTCAGAGCAGACATCGCGCATGGCTTTCAGCCAGCCATCGGGCGGAACAATTACGCCGCCGGAACCTTGAATCGGCTCCACATAAAACGCGGCCACACGCTCAGAACCCAGTTCCTCAACCTTTGCCCGCAAGGCGGCAACGGAGGAAGCAATAATGGCTGCCGGATCATTGCCCACCGGGTTGCGATAGGCATAGTGCGACGGAATTTTATGCTGCCAATCGAATGGCAGGCCGAATCCGGCGTGGAACAGTGGCAGGGCGGTCAGGCCAGCGCCGACCGTGGACGAGCCATGATAGCCCTGTTCCACCGAGATAAACTGGTCCTTCTGCGGTGTGCCTTTGCAATGGTAATAATAGCGGATGAAGCGGATGGTACTATCGATGGCATCCGAGCCGCCAAGGGTGAAATAAACGTGGTTGAGATCGCCCGGTGCGCGGTCTGCCAGTTCGGCTGCCAGCCGGATGGCGGGTTCTGAGCCGAGGCTGAAATAGCCGGTGGCGTAAGGCAGTTCACGCAATTGCTTGGTGGCGGCTTCAATAATGCTTTCCTGACCATAGCCAGCATTGACGCACCACAGACCGGCAAAACCATCCAGCAATTGATGGCCGTTGGCGTCAGTCACGGTGGCACCCTTTGCGGATTTCAACACGCGCACGCCAGCTTTTTCATGGCCGCGATAGGAGGCAACCGGATGCACCAGATGGGCGCGGTCCAGTTCAATCAGGGAATTGCTCAACATTGTTTGATCTCCAAATTCAGCCCAGCGCTTGGCTGGCGAGTGCATGGGTTTTTACAGAAGCGGATTCATACGGACCTGTCTGTGCCGCATTGCGTCGCATGGTCACGCCGCCACCAACGTGAAGCAGGCCGTGGTCTGTCAGCCACGGTGCAAGGCCGGTTGCGACGGTCGTATCGACGCGCAGAAATGATCCTGCTCTTGCCGCAAACACAAAGGACAACAGCGCTTTTGCATCGTCCTCATTGGTGGCCACCACAGGCCCCGCCACTTCGCCGCGACCAAAGGGGCGCAGGGCGATATAGCCGGAGATGCGACCAGCATTTTGAAGAACAGCGAATTTGCCCGTTTCCGCGAGTGTGCAAAGGAGGTTTCGCCGATCTGCGCCAAAGGCTGCCGCATCAAGGGCCGCCAATTCCTGCACCACGTCTTGATCAGCCCAAGAGACAGGAGAATTGACAACCGCCCCAGCTTGGGCGAGGCCCTGATGCTGGATAATCTCACCGGAGGCAACAAAGCCAAGCTTTTCATACAGCGGCAGGCCATCTTGTGTTGCCACCAGACGGCATTCGCGGCCTTCCGCAGCCTGTAAGGCCATATCCATCAGTTTACGGCCAAGTCCGCGACCGCGCATGGAGGCATCGACAATGACCATGTTGATGGTGGCGCAGGTGTCTCCATACAGCGTCGCCAAGGCGGTTCCCACCACGCGATCCCCTTCGAGCGCCACAAAGCCCTTGCTCAAGGACAGCACAAAGGCCCAATCTTCCCGGCGGTGCGGCCACTCAGCCTGCTGGGACAGCAAAAATGCACCGTCGATGTGTTCCGGACCAAAGGAAATAATGTCGATCTGGCTTGCCTGCATGCCGCGCTGTCCTGAAATCTGTTTTCTGCTTCTCAGTGATAAACCCGGGCGCAAAGAAGATCATCCTGACGATGGCGCGTCCTTGGTATGTTTGGCCGTTCCGACCGATCACCACCGCATCTTATGCCGTGAGCGTGCATGTCTGCCGGGTTTGAGGGCAGGGGCTATCGGGCTTTTGCAAAACTCTCTGCCAAATCCTCCACTGCATACGCAACATTGTGCTTTGATATGTGGCAATTGCGGTGAATGGCTGGGCTTGGCTCTGCCTATGATGGGAAAACCCGAACGATATGCTTTGCAAGGATCGAGAAACCCATGGCTCCCTTCCGCCCGAAATACATCACCTTCGATTGCTACGGCACGCTCATCAATTTCCAGATGGCGGAAGCAGCCCGCGATATTTACAGCGCCCAGCTGGATGCCGCCCATATGGACGAGTTTGTCAAAAACTTCTCGGCCTATCGTCTGGATGAAGTTCTGGGCGACTGGAAGCCCTATGCCGACGTGGTGCACAACGCCATTGAGCGCACCTGCAAGAGAAACGGCGTAACCTTCCGCGAGGAGAACGCCAAGATCGTGTATGAGCGTGTACCCACCTGGGGGCCACACGCGGATGTGCCTGCTGGCCTTGCCAAAGTGGCCAAGGAAATTCCGTTGGTTATTCTCTCCAACGCCATGAATTCGCAGATCATGTCGAATGTCGAAAAGCTTGGTGCGCCCTTCCATGCGGTCTATACGGCAGAGCAGGCGCAGTCCTACAAGCCGCGCATGAAGGGCTTTGAATATATGTTCGACATGCTCGGCTGCGGCCCTGATGACATTACCCATGTGTCCTCTTCCTTCCGCTATGATCTGATGACCGCCCATGATCTGGGCATCAAGAACAAGGTCTGGGTCAACCGTGGTCATGAGCCAGCCAATCCCTATTATGGCTATCAGGAAATCGCAGACATTTCCGGTCTGCCCGGTGTGTTTGGTCTTTAAGCGATGAAATATCTCTCCTATTGGCACGACACCGCCCCGCAATTTCCCGGTGGCATCACCGGCGCAATTGAAGGCGATTTTGATGTCGCCGTGATTGGCGGCGGCTTTACAGGCCTCGCTGCCGCCCGCCAACTGGCGCGCGCCGGGGCAAAGGTGATCGTGCTGGAGGGGCAGCGCATCGGCTGGGGCGCTTCTGGGCGCAATGGCGGGCACCTCAACAATGGCTTGGCCCACAGCTATCTGGGGGCCAAGGCTGAGCTTGGCAAAGAGCGGGCGATTGCGCTTTACCAGGCGCTCGACAGTTCCATCGACACCATCGAGGCGCTGATTGCCGAGGAAGGAATCGATTGCAATTTCCGCCGCGCGGGAAAGCTGAAACTGGCCTCCAAGCCCCAGCATTTCGAAGGGCTTGCCCGCAATTTCGAAGCCCTGCATGAAGAGGTCGATCCTGACACGGCCCTGTTGTCGGGATCGGATTTGAAAAGTGAGATCGGCTCACCTTTTTTTGGTGCCATGCTGTCCAAAAAGAGCGCGATGATGCATATGGGCCGCTATGTGGTGGGTCTTGCGAACGCCGCCCACCGCCACGGCGCAGTGGTTGCTGAGCAGGCCTTAGTCACCTCTGTTGAAAAGCACGGCGACCGTCACCGCCTGACCACTGCGCGCGGCCATGTGACGGCCAAGGATGTGCTGGTGGCCACCGGGGCCTATACCACGCCTAATTTCAACTTTTTCCGTCGCCGTATCATTCCGGTTGGCAGTTTTCTGATTGCCACACGTCCGTTATCAGAAACAGAAGTGGCTGCCGTGATGCCGGGCAACCGCACCTGCGTGAACACCATGAACATCGGCAATTATTGGCGACTGTCACCCGACAATCGCTTGATCTTCGGCGGTCGCGCCCGTTTCTCCGCCACATCGGATCAGCAATCGGACGCCAAAAGCGGCGAAATCCTGCGCCAGTCCCTTGCCGCGATTTTCCCACAGCTTGCCAAGGTCGAGATCGATTATTGCTGGGGCGGTCTGGTGGATATGACGAAGGACCGCTACCCCCGCGCAGGCTATCAGGACGGTGTGTGGTATGCCATGGGCTATTCCGGCCACGGTGCCCAACTTTCCACCCACCTCGGCATGATCATGGCCGATACCATCATGGGCAAGCCTGACGCCAATCCGCTGAAAGGTCTGGATTGGCCCGCCGTGCCGGGACATTTTGGCAAGCCATGGTTTCTGCCGTTGGTCGGGATGTATTATAAAATTCTCGATAGATTTCAGTGAGAAGGGCAGCCTGCAATCGTGCAGGATCATTGGATTTGCGGATGCATGAAAGCCTTGCGCGTCTGCTCGCCATGCTCTCCCAAGCCGTCGTCTGGCGTCGCGCTTGCGACAAAACGCACATGTCATGTGTGGCTGTATTATTCTATGGGAGACCGCATTGATGAATCTCTGAAAGGAAATGGCCAATGACGAGCGACTGGGTGGACTGGTTCCCTATCGTCTTCTTTCCGGCAAAGATTATCGTGTTGGGCACGGCCATGTTCTTCGCCATAAAATGGCATCACGATCAGGATAAAGCAGAGAAGAAGAAAGCCGAAACCAGCGAAGCGGACGCGCCCGCCGAAAAGACCGTTGACGCCTCAAATGAGAGCCTGTGAGGTTCAGATTGAACCGGACAGATTCTCGATTTTCTTGTTTTCGTTTGTCTTTTCTGGAAAACGAGCGTCCAATTTTCCCTGACGAAATTCTAGGTGGCAGGTCTAAAGACCGATCAACACACTCTTGCTTTTACGGTTGGCATGGTACGCTTCCCGGCCGAGATCCTTGCCGATGCCCGATTGTTTGTAGCCGCCGGTCGGCAGGATGTGGTCACGTGAGCGGCCATAGCGGTTCACCCAGACCGTGCCGGCCTGAAGTGCTCTGGTCAGCCGCAAGGCCCGCGACAGATCACGGGTGAAGAGACCTGCGCAAAGGCCATAGGTGGGGTGATCGGCCAGTGCGAGAGCCTCTTCCTCGGTATCGAAAGCCTGCATGGTCAGGACGGGGCCGAAAATCTCCTGCGTTACGGCGGGTGAGGTCTCATCGACATGGGCAAGCAGGGTCGGGGTGTAGAAATAGCCGGCACCCTTCATGACATCGCCGCCGGTCAGGCAGGCCGCACCTGCCGCGATGCTGGCCTTGACGATGCTGTCGATCCGGCCGCGCTGGCGTTCGGAAATGATCGGCGAATAATGGCTGGCCTCATCCCAGGTCGGGCCAACTTTCACGGCTTTCATTTTGGCGATGATCGTCTGCGCAAGCGGTTCCATCACGCTACGCTCGACAATCAGGCGTGAACCGGCGACACAGGCTTGGCCTGCGTTGGAGAGAATGCTTTGGGCAATGGCAGCGGCGGCCTTGTCCAGATCGGCATCGGCAAACACCAGCTGCGGGCTTTTGCCGCCCAGTTCCAGTGTCATGGGTTTCACCCCGGTGCGGGCAATATTGCCCATGATGGCCTGACCCGCTCCGGTAGAGCCGGTAAAGCTGACCTTGGCAGTATCCGGGTGGCCAGTGATGGCATTGCCGGTCACAGCGCCATCGCCCAGTACGATATTGATCAGCCCCGCCGGAATCCCGGCTTGAACTGCCAATTGCGCTAGATAAATGCTGGAAAACGGTGTCATTTCCGAGGGTTTCAGCACTACGGCATTGCCCGCAGCAAGCGCTGGCCCAAGCTTCCAGCCTGCCATTGAAACCGGGAAATTCCATGGCGTGATGGCTCCTACCACGCCATAAGGCTCGCTTATGATCATGCCGAGATTTTCACCATCCGTCGGCACCAGCGCATCGCCTTCCTTATCTGCCATTTCGGCAAAAAAGCGGATCTGCTCGGCGGTGACGGCAATGTCACCGGCAATCAGATGACCAACAGGGCGGGTGGAGGACAGAGCCTCCAGCTTTGCCAATGTTTCGGCCTCGCGCTCAATAAGGTCCGCCCAGCGTTGGAGCACAACGGTGCGTTCACGCGGACGCACGCTGCCCCATTTGCTGGTTTTCAGTGCTTGTTTTGCGGTTTGGACGGCCCGATCCACCATGTCCTCATTGGCAATCGGACACCCGGCATAGGCCTTGCCATCTGACGGGCGGTACATTTCGAGTGCGCCATTGGCAACCACCAACGTTTCGCCAATGAAATGGCCGATAGGCAGGGCGATGGTGTCTGGATCGAAGCTGAGGGTCATGGTGTTTCCTTGGGCAAGCTTGGCTTATGCCATGATGGTGACGTAGATTTTCTTCACCGTTTCAATGGTCTTCCACACCCCAACAAAGCCAGGCTTCATGATGAAATGATCGCCCGCCTTGTAAATCACCGGCTCGCCGCCTTCAGGGGTGATTTCGACTACGCCCGACAGGATGTGGCAGTATTCGAAGCTCTCGCCCTTGATGGATTTGGTCTCGCCGGGGGTGGCTTCCCACACGCCGGTGTGGATCATTTCGCCACGGCAGACATCCTGCGGCCAGGTCTTGAAGGCCGGATCACCAGAGATCAACCGTTCCGGCAGGGCCTTGGATTCCTTCGGCGTAAAGGTTGGGTTGGTATCGATGGTTTTCAAAAGAGACATGGATTAGTCCTCGGTTCACAGTTGGCAGCAGTGGTCTGCGAGAGCGGTGATCATGGTCTGGCAAGTGGCCAGTTCATCCATCAGGATATATTCGTTGGGCTTGTGGGCGCGGCTGATGTCGCCGGGGCCGCAGATGATGGCATCGACACCCGCTTGCTGGAAAAGCCCGGCTTCGGTGCCGTAGCTCACCGCAGCCAAAGGCTCGGTGCCTGTCAGTCGGTGCAGCAGCGCGGCAAGTTGTGCGTTTTGGGGGAGTGAAAGTGCTGGATAGGCACTCATCTCAGCCCATTCCACGCCAAAGCCTTTGTCCGTGAGTGCTTCCGCCGCCAGACGAACAGGCTGTAAAAGCGTTGTTGGATCAATGCCGGAGATGGCGCGGGCTTCAAACTCTGCCTCACAGGTATCAGGAATGATATTGACGGCTTGTCCACCACGCACGGTTCCCACTTGTAGCGAGGAATAGGGCGGCTCAAACACTGCTTCAAACGGGCCATTTGTCAAAGTTTCTGCGGCATCGCGGGCAGCAAGCAGAACCTCACTCATGGCATGAATGGCATTCAGCCCCAGATCGGGCCGCGATGAATGGCCGGAGCGCCCGGTAATAGTGACGCGGGCGGCAGCCTTGCCCTTATGGGCGCGGATGGCACGCATGCCGCTGGGCTCGCCTATGATGGCACCAAGCGGGCTTTCACAAAGGCTCGGCAGTTGCGTCAGCAGATGCGGCACGCCCCGGCACCCGGCTTCCTCATCATAGGAAAAAGCGAGGTGAATGGGACGGGCCAGCGGCATGGCGGCAAGAGTTGGAACGCAGGCCAAAGCGCAAGCCAGAAACCCCTTCATGTCGCTGGTGCCAAGGCCAAAAAGCCTGTCACCGTCGCGCCTCAACTGAAATGGATCGCTCACCCAGCCGCTTTCGCCTGCTGGCACAACATCCATATGGCCAGACAGAATATAGCCGGGCACATGCCGAGGGCCGATGGTGGCAAACAGATTGCTGCGGTCGCCCTCAGGTCCGGGAAGCACGCAGACCGCCGCGCCGTGGTTTTGCAGATAGTCACTGATGAAGCTGACAATCTCGCCATTGGCGGTGCCGACAACGGAAGGGAAGGCCACGAGGCGTTCGAGAATATCCAAGGGTCGCTCCATCGATCCGGTCTCGCAATGCGGTGCAATGCTGCTGCTAAGACGCAAAGCTCAATGCCTTTAAAAAGCCGAGTGCGTCGGATCTGGAATCTACAAGCCAAGCGGTATTTTTCCTGCTGAAAGCAGGGGTTATTTGGTGGAATCTTCGGTTCCGGACGCCGAGGGGAGCGGATTATACCGATGCCATTGAGGCTGGAGGATCAGGCCTTCCCTGTCTCTCTATGGCCAGGCTCTCTATGAATTTTAGAACAGTCCCGGCTTTGCATGCCGAAACCCACCAGCGCGATCCGGACGAATTGCTGCGCATACGGCACGAGTTGGAAATTATCCCGGCCAAAGGCCCATTCGCCGATCAGGCCGGATACGGTCGCGCTCAGGGTCATGGCGGCGGAGGCGGGGCTCCAGGGTGCGGTCAGTTGGCCCCTGTCGGCGGCAACCTGGAAAAGGGGCAGTAGCTTGCCCTTGAGCGTGCTCAGAATGCCATCCGAGTCGGTTTCCTTTATCGTAAGATCCAGATGCAGGCTGACCCGGATCACACCGCGGCGCCGCTCGTCGGCCTGAAGATGCGCCAGCATGTCGAACAATATCTGTTCAAGGGCGGCAAACACATCGACGGAACTGTCTGCCGGAAGCCGCGCCGCCAATTGCTCGAAAGGCTTGAACGCCTGGTTGCGCAGGGCTTCGAGAATGCCGCGCTTGTTCTTGAAATGCCAATGGACAGCGCCGCGCGTCACGCCCACCGCCTGGGCAATCTCGTCCAATGATGTCTCGTCAAAGCCTTTGGTGAGGAAAAGTTGCTCGGCAGCTTTCAGGAGCTGCATGTGGGTTTCCGCTGCTTCTTCCTTGGTTCTCCGCAATGGGTCCTCCTGGGCGAAATTGTTGGGCACGATACGTCGTTCTCTGATTCATCACATATTTACTCACTGCGATCAATCCTGTTTACAAACGGTATGTATGTATATATATCGGAGAGGCTACCGTTGGAGTGTTCCTAGCCATGCAAAAAACAAAGCGATTTCTTGTTGCGGGTTGCGCTATTGCAGCCCTTTCCTTTTCCACCCCATCATTTGCGCAGATGCCAAATGCTGGACCGCCGGCCGTCGGCGTAACGATTGCCAAACTGAAGCCGATCAATGACACGACCGAGGTCAATGGCCGGGTCGAGGCGAAGGATTCCGTCAATCTCGTCGCCCGTGTGACCGGCTTCCTGGAAGAACAGCTTTTCAAGGAAGGCTCTGAGGTCAAGAAGGGCCAGGTCCTGTTCCGCATCGAGCGGCAGTCCTATGAGGCCGATCTGGATTCCAAGAAGGCCACTCTGGCCGAAAACCAGGCCACCCTTGAAAATTCGAATATATCCCTTGCTCGTAACGAACAGCTTCGAGCAGGCGGCAGCGGCAGCCAGAGCAATCTGGACGACGCACGTGCCACGCAGCGGACTTCGATTGCCAAGGTCGCGGAATCGGAAGCCGATGTGCGCACCTCGCAGATCAATCTCGGCTATACCGATATCATCGCGCCTATCGATGGTCGTATCGGCCTTGCTTCGGTCACGGTCGGCAATGTCGTATCCTCTTCGTCGGGAACCTTGGCCACAGTGGTCAGTCAGGACCCGATGTATGTGAAATTCCCGATATCGGTGCGCCGTCTCATCGAATTGAGACAGCGGTTCGACAAGGATGGCGGTCTGGAAAAGAGCGTGAAGCTCAAGATCCGCTTGCCCGATGGCAGACTATACGCCCAGGAAGGCACGCTCGATTTCTACGACATCAGCGTTTCCGAAAATACCGATTCCATCACCCTGCGCGGCACGATCCCCAATCCGCTGCTGCCGACGGGACATCGGGAACTGGTGAATGACGAATTCGTCCGCGTGATCCTCGAAACCGTCGAGCCGACCGATTACCTCACCATTCCGCGTGCCTCGGTCATGGTCGATCAGCAGGGCTCCTACGTCTATGTGGTTGATGACAAGAGCATTGCGCAGGTGCGCCGTGTGACGCTTGGGCAATCCACGCCGGAAATGGCTGTTGTCACCAATGGCCTCAAGGAAGGCGACAAGGTGATTACAGACGGAATCCAGCGTGTTCGGCCAAATACACCGGTCAATGCACAGCCGGCCGACCAGGCTCCACCCGCCGCACCAAAGCAGGGCTAAGCGATGTTTTCCAATATTTTCATTGATCGTCCACGCATGGCAATCGTCATTGCCATCGTGCTGACGATTGCCGGTGGCCTGGCACTGACCAGAATACCGGTCTCACAACTTCCCGATATCGTGCCGCCACAGGTCCAGGTGACGGCCACCTATCCCGGCGCTTCCGCCGAAGTGCTGGAGCAGACCGTTGCGCAACCGCTCGAATCCAAGGTGATTGGGGTCGACAAAGCTCTCTACATGAAAAGCACCAGCGGTAATGATGGCAGCTACTCGCTGACCGTCAGTTTCGCACTGGGCAGCGATGCCGACATTAACACCGTTAACGTCAACAACCGCGTGCAGACGGCTCTGTCCTCGCTGCCCAGCGACGTTCAAAATCTTGGTGTCTCGGTCAGCAAGAAATCCTCGTCCATTCTGCAATTCATCATGGTGCAGAGCGAGAAGGGCAAGTTCGATCCGCTGTTCATGACCAACTATGCAACGATCAACGTCCTGGACGAGATCTCGCGTATTCCAGGTGTCGGTTCTGCATCGCTCTTCAGCAACATGAAGTATTCGATGAGGATCTGGTTCGACGTTGACCGCCTGTCCAGCCTTGGCCTGGTGCCTTCGGATGTGACAAGCGCGATTTCAGCACAGAACGTCCAGGCACCTGTTGGCCGTATCGGTGCACGTCCGGTGCCGGATGACCAGGCATTTCAATACAACGTCCAGACCCAGGGCCGTCTCGAAACGCCGGAGGAATTCGGCAATATCGTGCTGCGCGCCAATAAGGACGGCTCTGTCCTGAAAGTGAAGGATGTTGCCCGCGTCGAACTGGGCGCACAGAACGATGACACGGTCTCTCGCCGCGAAGGCGATCCGGGCGTTGCCATGGGCATTTATATGTCTCCCGGTGCCAACGCGCTGAACACGGCTGCGGCCGTCAGCGCCAAGATCGCACAATTGAACAGCCGGATGCCGGAAGGCATGCGCGCCAATGTCATGTACGACTCGACCACCTTCGTTGAAGACACGATTGAATCCGTCATTCATACGCTGATCGAAGCTTTCGTGCTGGTGGCTGTGGTTGTCTTCCTGTTTCTCGGCAACGTCCGGGCAACGGTCATTCCGATCATCGCGGTGCCGGTCAGCGTTATCGCCACATTCGCGGTGCTGCTGGCGCTTGGCTATTCCGCCAATACGGTCTCGCTTCTCGCCCTTGTCCTTGCCATCGGCATCGTCGTCGACGACGCGATTGTCGTCGTGGAAAATGTCGAGCGCGTGATGGAGGAGGAGCCGGAGCTGACACCGGTTGCCGCCACCAAGAAGGCCATGGGCCAGATCACCGGTCCGATTGTTGCGATCACCCTTGTCCTGCTCTCGGTTTTCGTTCCCATCGGCTTCATCTCCGGCATATCAGGCGAATTGTTCCGGCAGTTCTCGGTCACCATCAGCGTTGCCATGCTGATCTCGGCCATTAACGCGCTGACGCTGTCACCTGCTCTCTGCGCCGTCTTCCTGCGCCACACTGGCGAAAAACGCGGCATCATGGGCTGGATCAGCCGGCGTATCGACAATACCCGCGACGGCTATGCCTGGGCGGTTCAGAAAATGGTCCGCATGGCGGTCCTGTCCCTGTTGATCATCGGGGTCGGCGGTGCAGGCATCTATGGGCTGTCGAAGATTACCCCCAGTGGCTTCCTTCCGGAAGAAGACCAGGGCACGTTCTTCATCGCGGTGCAATTGCCCGATGGCGCTTCGGTGGCGCGGACAAGCGGTGCCGTTGCGCAGGTGGAAGATCTGCTGAAGGCTATTCCGCAAATCGAAAATGTCTCTTCGGTTATCGGTTATTCCTTCCTCGACAGCTATTCGGCCAGCAATTCCGCCTTCATGATCGTGAAGCTGAAACCCTTCGCGGATCGCCCGGCGGCCTTGGACAAGGTACAAGTGGTTATTGGCCGGACGTTCGGCATGGTCCAGCAGGTCAAGGCCGCGACTGTTCTGCCCTTCAACCTTCCGCCCGTTCTGGGTCTTTCCACCAGTGGCGGTTTTGAAGCGATGATCGAATCGCTTGAGGGTGCCGATCCGGCCACCATGGCCAATGTGGCCTATGGAGTGGTCGGTGCTGCCAATCAGAACCCGAAACTGGCACGTGTCTTCACCACCTATGGTGCCAATGCGCCGTCGATCTATCTCGATATCGATCGTGAAAAAGCACAGGCGCTCGGTATCAGCATCAGCGATATCTTCAACGCCCTGCAGGCAACGCTCGGTGGCTCCTATGTCAACGACTTCAACGAGTTCGGACGTACCTGGCAGGTCAAGGTCCAGGGCGATGCCGCCAATCGCCGCGATACATCGGCGCTTTGGAACATCTATGTCCGCAACTCCAATAGCGACATGGTGCCTCTCCAGTCGATTGCCGAGGTGAAGACAATCGTCGGCCCGCCTGTCATCACCCGCTATAATAACTATCGCGCCGTGACGATCAATGGCTCAGCTGCTCCCGGCACGTCTTCCGGGGACGCCATGGAGGCTTTCAAGCAGGTGGTCGCCAATACCCTGCCATCCGGCTTTGCGCTGGAATGGACGGGAACGGCCTATCAGGAACAGCAGGCCTCTGGCCAGACCGGTATCATCCTGGCACTGGCCCTGCTGTTTGCCTACCTGTTCCTGGTGGCGCTTTACGAAAGCTGGACCATTCCCGTACCGGTTCTGCTTTCCGTCATCGTGGGTGTATTCGGGGCCTTTGCCGGCATGGTGCTGATGCATATGACGATGGATCTCTACGCACAGATCGGTCTCGTGGTGCTGATCGCCCTTGCCGCCAAAAACGGCATCCTGATCGTCGAGTTCGCCAAGGAACACCGCGAACAGGGCATGCCGATTGCCGAAGCGGCGGTGCTGGGGGCAAAGCTGCGCTTCCGCGCCGTGATGATGACGTCGATTGCCTTCATCCTTGGCCTCGTGCCGCTGGTTTGGGCAAATGGCGCCTCGATGATGGCACGGCAGAATGTCAGTACGCCTGTCTTCATCGGCATGTTGACGGCCAGTACACTCGGTCTGTTCGTCATTCCGATGCTCTACATCACCTTCCAGACCGTGCGTGAAAAACTGAAGTCCTGGCTTGGCTTGGGTAAGCCACCCGAACATCATGCGCCGCATAGCGACCATTAAGTCGGGCGCCTAGGCGCATCGTCTGAAAAGACCGGATCGGAGATTGCATCGCAGTTTCCGATCCGGTCAATTTACGTGATATTCCGGCCATTTTTACACTTTAAAGCCGCAATTGCACTCGGTTGCCATTGCGGCTTTTCTCGTTGGGCATCACGGTCCCGCCCCATAAAATGTCTTTTCGATATGATACCTAAAGCCGATTCCGGTTTAAGCTTTTATGCTTTAAGGTCTGCGCGAAAGAGGATGAGGATCACATGCCGACAATATTGGATCAGCTGGAAAACCGCCGCGCCGAGGCCCGTCTTGGCGGTGGGGAAAAGCGGATTGACGCGCAGCACGCCAAGGGGAAGCTGACGGCGCGCGAACGGATCGAGATATTGCTGGATGAGGGGTCGTTTGAAGAATATGACATGTATGTCACCCACCGCTGCACGGATTTTGGGATGGACGGGCAGAAAGTGGCGGGTGATGGGGTCGTCACCGGTTGGGGCACGATCAATGGGCGGCAGGTCTATGTGTTTGCCCAGGATTTTACCGTGCTTGGCGGTTCGCTGTCGGAAACCCATGCGCAGAAGATTTGCAAGATCATGGATATGGCGGTCCGGGTTGGGGCGCCGGTGATCGGCATCAACGATTCGGGCGGGGCGCGGATCCAGGAAGGCGTGGCGTCGCTTGCCGGTTATGCGGAGGTGTTTCGCCGCAATGCCGAGGTGTCGGGGGTCATTCCGCAGATCTCGGTGATTATGGGGCCCTGCGCGGGCGGGGCGGTGTATTCGCCTGCCATGACCGACTTCATCTTCATGGTGCGTGACACGTCCTACATGTTCGTCACCGGCCCTGACGTGGTGAAGACGGTGACCAACGAAATCGTCACGGCGGAAGAGCTGGGCGGGGCAGGCACCCACACGAAGAAATCCTCGGTGGCTGACGGTGCTTTTGAGAACGATGTCGAGGCGCTGGAACAGGTACGGCTGCTGTTTGACTTTCTGCCGCTGAACAACCGAGAAAAGCCGCCGAGCAGGCCGTTTTATGACGATCCGGCCCGGCTTGAAATGCGGCTGGATACGCTGATCCCCGACAGTTCCGCCAAGCCTTACGACATGAAGGAACTGATCCATGCGCTGGCCGACGAAGGCGATTTCTTCGAGTTACAAGAAGCTTTTGCCAGGAACATCATCACCGGCTTCATCCGGCTGGAAGGCCAGACGGTTGGCGTTGTCGCCAACCAGCCGATGGTGCTGGCCGGCTGCCTGGATATTGATAGCTCGCGCAAGGCGGCCCGTTTCGTGCGGTTTTGCGATGCCTTTTCCATTCCGATCCTGACGCTGGTGGATGTGCCGGGCTTTCTGCCTGGCGTGGCGCAGGAATATGGCGGGGTCATCAAGCACGGCGCAAAACTGCTGTTTGCCTATTCTGAGGCGACCGTGCCGATGGTGACGCTGATCACCCGCAAGGCCTATGGCGGCGCCTATGACGTTATGGCCTCCAAGCATATTGGCGCTGACGTGAACTATGCCTGGCCGACGGCGGAAATCGCTGTCATGGGTGCCAAGGGTGCGACGGAAATTCTTTATCGTTCCGAACTGGGCGACCCCGAGAAGATCGCGGCGCGCACCAGGGAATATGAGGAGCGCTTCGCCAATCCGTTCGTGGCGGCCGAGCGCGGCTTTATCGATGAGGTGATCATGCCGCATTCGTCACGCAAACGCATCGCCCGGGCCTTTGCCTCGCTGCGGGGCAAGCAGATGACGACCCATTGGAAGAAACACGACACCATTCCGCTTTAAAAACTGGCCCACTTTGATAGCGGGTTCACTTCAACAACAAGATCGGACCTGTTCCGGCAGACAAGAAAGGGCGGCATGGATGTCCAAAGCCCCTGATATGACCAAGCACCGTGGATTTCCCTCCGGCATGCCCGGAACAGGTGTACAGTTCACCATTCGCCGGGCCAATCCCCGGGGCGTCACCCCCATCAAGGCCATGCCGCGCAAGGCCTATCCCGGCACCAAGGAACACCGCATCGATGCGGCTTTCCTGCACGCGCTCTGGCATCACTTCGGCGCGGAGCCTTTTGAGCGCGGCAATCTGGATGCGGCCCGGCTCAACCTGCTGTTTGGCCGCGAAGTGGTGGCGGTGGAAAAGGATTTCGATCCGCTGTCCTATGAAGCGCTGCTGCGCATCGATGAGCGCGTGGCGCGCCACAGCTTTCCGGAATCCTTCGACGATGTGTTTGAGGTGTGATGCGATGGTTCCTCTCCTGTTTCAACCGGATGTTGCATGATGGTCAAAGTGTCTGAGATGCCGAAGCATCGCGGCTTTCCGGCGGGCCTTCTTGGCACGCAATGGCAGTTCACGCTGCGGCGCGCCAATTCCAACGTGACAAAGCTCACCTCCACGCCGCGTCACCGCACCATGGACCAGACCGTGGCCTTGGCGGATATCGGTTTTGTGCGGGCGCTTTGGGAGTATTTTGGCGCAGAGCCTTTCGAGCGCGGCAATCTGGATGGCGAGCGGCTGTGCCGTCTGTTTGGCCGGGAGCTTCTGGCCGCGGAGCGGGGTTTTGACCCGGCCTCCTATACGGCCAAACTGAAACTCAACGAAAAGCTTGCCCGGAAGAATTTTCCGCAGGCCTTTGACGACACGGCAGGGGTGTAACCATGGCAATTTCCAAAATCCTGATCGCCAACCGTGGCGAAATCGCCTGCCGGGTGATCAAGACCGCCAAGCGGATGGGCATTGCCACTGTCGCTGTGTATTCCGATGCCGATGCCAATGCGCTGCATGTCAAGCTGGCGGATGAGGCGGTGCATATCGGCCCGTCGCCGTCCAACCAGTCCTATATTGTTATCGACAAGATCCTCGAGGCGATCAGGCAGACCGGCGCGGATGCGGTGCATCCGGGTTATGGGTTCTTGTCGGAAAATGCCGCCTTTGCCGAGGCGCTGGACAAGGCGGGCGTTGCCTTCATCGGCCCGCCGGTCGGCGCCATTCAGGCGATGGGCGATAAGATCACCTCTAAAAAACTGGCGGCAGAGGCTGACGTGTCCACCGTGCCCGGCCATATGGGGCTGATTGCCGATGCCGAGGAAGCGGTCAAAATCGCCGCTCAGATCGGCTATCCCGTGATGATCAAGGCATCTGCCGGTGGCGGTGGCAAGGGCATGCGCATCGCCTGGAACGATGCCGAGGCGCGCGAGGGGTTCCAATCCTCCAAGAACGAGGCGATGAACTCGTTTGGCGATGACCGGATCTTTATCGAGAAATTCGTTGACCAACCGCGCCATATCGAAATCCAGGTGCTGGGCGACTCGCATGGCAATGTGCTCTATCTCGGCGAGCGCGAATGCTCGATCCAGCGGCGAAACCAGAAGGTGATCGAGGAAGCGCCATCGCCGTTTCTGGATGCGGAGACCCGCAAGGCGATGGGCGAACAGGCCGTGGCGCTGGCCAAGGCGGTTGGATATTATTCCGCTGGCACGGTGGAATTTATCGTCGATGGCAATCGCAATTTCTATTTCCTGGAAATGAACACGCGCTTGCAGGTGGAGCATCCGGTGACGGAACTGATCACCGGGCTTGATCTGGTCGAGCATATGATCCGGGTGGCGTCGGGCGAAACGCTGGCTTTTGCGCAAGGGGATGTGACGCTGACGGGCTGGGCGGTCGAAAGCCGGCTCTATGCCGAAGACCCCTATCGCAATTTCCTGCCGTCGATCGGCAGGCTGTCACGCTACCGCCCGCCCAGCGAAGGCCAGCAAGCCGATGGCACGGTGGTCCGCAACGATACCGGGGTGTTCGAGGGCGGGGAAATCTCGATGTATTACGACCCGATGGTTGCCAAGCTCTGTACATGGGGGCCTGACCGGATCACGGCCATCGACGCGATGAGTGCGGCGCTGGACCGGTTCGAAGTCGAGGGCATTGGCCATAATCTGCCGTTTCTGTCGGCGGTCATGCAGCATCCGCGCTTTCGCTCCGGCAAGATCACCACGGCCTTCATCGCCGAGGAGTTTCCAGAGGGCTTTTCCGGGGTCGAGCCGGATGAGGCATCGGGTCGGACGCTTGCCGCCATTGCAGCCCATATCCACCAGCGACGCGAGGCCCGTGCCGCGCAGGTCTCCGGCACCATGGGCAATCACGCCCGCAGCATCGGCCGTGACTGGGTCGTGGAACTGGCTGACCGGCGTTATCCGCTGACGCTTTCGGCTGATCCCGGCAGTCTGACATTTGCCGATGGCGGTGTGGTCGCGGTCGATGGTGTGTGGCAGCCTGGGCAGACGCTGGCAATCTTTACCGTCGATGGCCAAAACATCGGGCTTAAAATTGATCTCAAGGGGCCCGCCATCCGCCTGCGCTGGCGCGGCATGGATGTCGTGGCGCATGTTCGCACTCCGCGCGTCGCCGAGCTTGCCCGGCTTATGCCCCGGAAATTACCGCCCGACACGTCAAAAATGCTGCTCTGCCCGATGCCGGGCGTGGTGACCGGCATTGCGGTTGCCGAAGGCGACGCCGTGGAGGCCGGTCAGGCGCTGGCGACCGTGGAGGCGATGAAGATGGAAAACATCCTCAAGGCTGAGCGACGCGGCGTGGTCAAAAAACTGGTTGCGAAAGCGGGCCAAAGCCTCGCCGTGGACGAACTGATCATGGAATTCGAGTGATGGGCAAATGTGCTTTTGGCCAAAGATCAGACATCATCGCCCTGCCGCTCACCCAGTCGCGCCAGCATATGCCTCTGATGGTCCTGTCCGCCGAAAAAGATGGCCAGGATCTGGACTTGGTTTTTAACCTCATCGACTTTGAAATAAATGATGGCACGATTTTTAGTCACATGGCGCAAGTCCGGCCCGATGCTTGGCAACAGTGTTCCCTGAAAGGGCGCATGGTCCAGCGCCTTCAAATCATCGTCGATCGCTTGGAGGCGCGCCGAGGCGCGATCAAACGCTTCCTGTATCGCATCTCCGAAAGACAAATAGGCTTCGACAAGGTGATCAAAGATCAGGTCAAGATCTCGATTGCTGGCGGTAGACCGCACCAAATCAAAGGCCATAGAAAGACTTTTTCGCAGCGATCATCTGCTGGATTGTCCGGCTGCTTTCCTCGGCGTTCAGGAACGGACCTTTGCTGCGCTCATCAATCAGCGCGCGCAATGCCTGAACTTCGGCTTCCTTCATCTCTGTTTCTTCCCGCAGCAGCTCAAGACCTCGCTGCACCACGGCGCTCAGGCTTGAATACCGCCCATCTTCCACAAGCTTGCGGGCAAACTTGTCTTGCTGGTCGGAGATGGAAACCGAGGCTTTCACGGACATGGGGACAGGCTCCTCAGGAGTTAGCTGTCAAAAATACTACTCAGTCGCATTAAAATCAAGCTGAACGGACAGGCGCTTTTATGCCGTCTTTCGTCTGCAAGGGTGGAGGGATTAATCGATGTCGAAGAAGACGGTTGCAGATTGGCGGGCCTTGGCCGAAAAAGAGCTGAAAGCCAGTCCGGATAGCCTGACCTGGCAAACGCCGGAAGGCATTGCGGTCAAGCCGCTTTATACGGCAGACGATCTTGCCGGCATGGATCATCTCGATAGCTTGCCTGGCTTTGCGCCCTTCACCCGTGGGCCTCGCGCGACGATGTATGCCGGGCGGCCCTGGACGATCCGCCAATATGCCGGGTTTTCCACGGCGGAAGCCTCCAATGCTTTTTACAAGCGCAATCTGGCGGCTGGACAGAAGGGACTATCCGTCGCCTTCGATCTCGCCACCCATCGCGGTTATGACAGCGACCATCCGCGTGTCGAAGGCGATGTCGGCAAGGCGGGCGTGGCGATCGACAGTGTCGAGGATATGAAAATCCTGTTTGACGGCATTCCGCTCGATCAGATGTCGGTGTCGATGACGATGAATGGCGCGGTCATTCCGATCCTGGCGAGCTTCATTGTAGCGGGTGAAGAACAAGGCGTTTCGCGGGATAAATTGTCGGGCACCATTCAGAACGATATTCTGAAGGAGTTCATGGTCCGCAACACCTATATCTATCCGCCGGAACCTTCGATGCGGATTGTCGCTGATATTATCGACTATACCGCCCGGGAGATGCCGAAGTTCAACTCCATCTCGATCTCCGGCTATCATATGCAGGAGGCGGGCGCGACGCTGGTGCAGGAATTGGCCTTCACCCTTGCCGATGGCCGTGAATATGTGCGGGCAGCGCTGGCCAAGGGCCTGGATGTCGATGCATTCGCAGGCCGCCTGTCGTTCTTCTTTGCCATTGGCATGAATTTTTTTATGGAAGCGGCAAAACTGCGGGCCGCCCGGCTGCTGTGGACCCGGATCATGCAGGAGTTCAACCCCAAAAACCCGGGCTCGCTGATGTTGCGCACCCATTGTCAGACATCAGGTGTGTCGCTGGCCGAGCAGGACCCGTATAACAACATTGTCCGTACGGCGTTTGAGGCGATGTCGGCGGTGCTGGGTGGCACGCAATCGCTGCATACCAATTCCTTCGATGAAGCCATTGCGCTTCCCACCGAGTTCTCCGCGCGCATTGCCCGCAATACCCAGCTGATTTTGCAGCATGAAACCGGCGTGACCAAGGTGGTCGATCCCCTGGCTGGTTCTTACTATGTCGAAAGCCTGACCAAGGAACTGGCGGACGCGGCCTGGGCGCTGATCGAAGAGGTGGAAAGCCTGGGTGGCATGACCAAGGCAGTGGCTGACGGCCTGCCCAAACGCCTGATCGAGGAAGCCGCCACCCGTCGCCAGGCGGCTGTGGACCGCCGCGAGGAGGTGATCGTTGGCGTCAATAAATACCGGCTGGAAACCGAAGACGAGATCGACATTCTCGATATCGACAATGCCACTGTTCGCCTTGGCCAGATCAAGCGCCTTGAAGACACCAAGCGGCGTCGGGATGCAAAAGCGGTGGAGGCGAGCCTGTTGGAACTGACCCGCATTGCCAAAACCGGTGCCAAAACCGGAGAGGGCAATCTTTTGGCCGCCGCCGTCGATGCCGCCCGCGCCCGCGCCACCGTGGGGGAAATATCCGATGCCATGCGGTCGGTGTTTGGCGATCACACCGCCGTGCCTAAAGTGGTGTCCAAGGTCTACGGCGACCGCTATCACGACGATCCCGAATACCAGACGCTTGTCGGCCAGTTGTCGGACTTTGCCACGGTACTGGGGGGCAAGCCGAAGATCATGGTGGCCAAGCTTGGTCAGGATGGCCATGACCGGGGTGCCAAAGTCATTTCCTCGGCGTTTGGCGATATCGGCTTTGACGTCATCGCCGGTCCATTGTTCCAGACCCCGCAAGAGGCCGCCGATCTGGCCATCGGCCACAAGGTGCAGGTCGTCGGCATGTCGTCGCTGGCCGCCGGCCATAAAACGCTTGCGCCACAATTGGTGGACGCACTCAAGGCCAAAGGTGCAGAAAACATCATCGTCGTGGTGGGCGGCGTCATCCCAAGGCAGGATTATCAATTCCTCCTCGACCACGGCGTCTCAGCCGTCTTTGGCCCAGGAACAAACGTCCTAGAAGCCGCAAGAGCCGTCATTGACCTCATGCAGGGACGATTGCGAAACCAATAAGGCTCGCCTGACGGCTCGGAGTTTTTGGAAAGCATATTGGGTACAGATATTATTTTTATCAAAATAGTTTGAATACTAATTATATCTGTGCTACCTAGAGATCATGAACAATGATCTCGACACGCGCAGACGTTTGACCAGTCAGCTTTTTTCCGCCGCGCGCCTGTGGCGCCGGACGATCGATGTGGCTCTTGCCGAGCATGGAATTTCCGAGGCCTGTGCTTCGCCTCTGGTGTGGATCGGCCGGTTAGGGGGCGGTATTCGCCAGATCACTCTTGCCGAACATGTCGGCATCGAAGGGCCTTCGCTGGTGCGGCTGCTCGATCAGCTTGAAGCCTCGGGAATGGTCATACGCAAGGACGATCCCACCGACAGACGAGCCAAGGGCCTGTGGCTGACGCCGCAAGGCACGCGCATGGCGGCGCGGATAGAGGCTGTGCTGGACGACGAACGGGCAGGGGCCTTTGAGGGGATTTCCCAGGCGGATCTTGAAACGACCCTGCGCGTTTTAATGGAGTTTCAGCAACGCTGCGTCGATCTGCGGGCGAGCCGGGACAAGAAGGACTAGGGGCAATGGTCGCACCAACCTGGAGAGATTGGGTGTTTTCCGGCAAGGCTTTCGCGGCTGCCGTGCTGGCCCTTTATCTTGCTCTGATGTTTGATCTCTCGCGGCCCTATTGGGCTGTTTCGGCAGTCTATATCGTTTCCAATCCCTTTGCGGGCGCCACCAAATCCAAGGCGCTGTACCGTGTGCTTGGCACATTGCTGGGTGCAAGTGCTGCGGTTTTGTTTGTGCCGGTCTTCGTCAATGCGCCGGAGCTTTTATCCCTGGTCGTGGCGCTCTGGACCGGAACACTGTTGTTTTTGTCGATGCTGGACCGTTCGGCGCGTGCCTATGTTTTCATGCTGGCCGGTTACACGCTGCCGCTGATCGCTCTACCCAGTGTCAGTGACCCCGGTGGCGTCTTCGATATGGCGTTGGCGCGGTCGGAGGAAATCACGCTCGGCATTCTCTGCGCCACGCTCGTTAATCAGGTGGTGTTTCCCTCCAGTATCGGGCGACTGTTCAGTGATCGGATTAATGTCTGGCTGGCCGATGCTGGTGCCTGGGCAGAAGATATCTTGCGCGGCGAAGGTGCAATACCGTCCACCCCGCTGAAACGCCAGCAATTGGCCTCTGACGTGTCCAGTCTTGACCTGATGATCAGTCAGCTGAGTTACGATCCGGGAACCAAGGATGTGGTTGGTCAGGCGCGGGAGCTTCGCGGTCGGCTTTTGATGCTGCTGCCGGTGTTTTCGTCGCTGGCAGACCGGTTGCATGCTGTCAAACAGCAATCCGGTCTGGATGACACCCTCATCGCCCTTCTCAATGATATCGCCGATTGGTTCAAACTGGGTGGTGGCGTCGAGACGGAAAAGGCTGGCGCCAGCCTGCTGGCTCGGATCGATGCCCTGCAGAAGCAGGATAAGCCGCATGGCTGGGACGATCTCGTTCTGTCGAGCCTGCTGACCCGGCTGAAGGATGTCGTCGAACTCTGGCAGGATTGCCTGACGCTGCGTGATCACATCGCCAGCGGCGGCCATGCGGCGGAGACTTTGCCGCTCCTGCACACCAGACGTATCCTGACAGGCTCCCGGCATTTCGACCATGCACTGCTG
The DNA here is from genome assembly GCF_037039395.1 of Agrobacterium vitis. Lineage (NCBI taxonomy): Bacteria > Pseudomonadati > Pseudomonadota > Alphaproteobacteria > Hyphomicrobiales > Rhizobiaceae > Gillisella > Gillisella vitis. The sequence goes on from NZ_CP146244.1 coordinate 1,003,652, forward strand.
GCCATGAAAGTGGCCGTCGTGGTGGTGGGCATTCTGTTGGCCTGCGCATTCTGGATTGCCAGCGGCTGGAGCCAGGGCGCGAGTTTCGTTTCCATGGTCGCGGTGTCCTGTTCGTTTTTTGCCGCCCAGGACCGGCCAGCGCCGATGATCCGCAAAATGCTGATCTGGACGGCGCTGTCGATTGTCGTGGCTTTCGTCTATCTCTTTGCCATTCTCCCGGCTGTGACCTCTTTTGAAATGCTGGTGCTGTCGCTGGCACCGATGTTCCTGTTCATCGGCTTGAAGATGAGCAACCCGCAAATGGGCATGTTTTTCATGCTGCTGGCGGTCAACAGCGCCACGCTGATCGCCATTCAGGATCAGTATTCCGCCGATCTGACCAGCTTTGCCAATGGCGGACTGGCAACCCTGCTCGGCATCGGTTTTGCCCAACTCTGGGTCACCGTCGCCCAGCCTTTCGGGGCTGAACTGGCGGCCCGGCGGTTGATGAAGTCGGGATGGCGGGATCTTGCCGATACGGCTTCCGGATCGCGATCGGGAGATGTCGACCGCCTTTCCAGCCGCAGTCTCGACCGGCTTGGGCAGCTTGTCCCCCGGTTGGCGGCGTTGAATGTGCGCGATCTCGGTGATGTCGATGGCTTTGCCGATGTCCGGCTTGGCTTCAATGTCGTGACGCTACAACAGCAGCGGCCATCGCTTGGGCGTGAAAGCGGCAGGCTCATCTCGGATGTGCTGGCTGGCATTGCAGACCACTACCGGCGTCGGCTGAAGCGGGGTGGTTCAGGGCCGGCGCAGCCACAATTGCAGGACACTATCGACCGGGCGCTCGAGACGGTCATGCGCAACGAGGGTGATGGCGGGCGTCGGGTCACCGACGCGCTGGTTGGCCTCAGGCGCGTGCTGTTTGGTCAATCGCCACCGCCAGGCCTGTCCACACCGTCCGAGCCCCGCCAACTTTCTTTCGCAGCAGAGTAACGTCAATGCCGACTGAATTCGATATTTATGGCGTCTATATCCCGCGCCTTTTCGTGGTGATGCTGATCGCCTTGCTGATCAGCATGGTGATCCGCAAGCTGCTGGCCTGGATGGGTGCCTATGGGCTCATCTGGCATCGTGGCCTTTTCGATGTTGCGCTCTTTGTCCTGCTGACGGCAGGTCTTTCCTTTCTAACACGCTGGTTTGTCTCATGACGATGTTGAAGTCTCTTGGTAGGGTCACTGTCACCCTGGTTGTCGTTGTTGCCGCGCTTTTTGCCGGCTATCACCTTTGGGTCTATTATATGGAAGAGCCATGGACGCGCGACGGGCGGGTTCGGGCCGATGTCGCCCAGATTGCCCCTGATGTCACCGGCCCCGTCAGCGACGTGCTGGCGAAGGACAACCAAACAGTCCGTAAGGGTGATGTTCTGTTCCGGGTCGATGCGAAACGGTTCGAACTGGCGCTGGAGCAGGCCCAGGCCGATCTCGATCAGGCGAAATCCTCGCTGGATGAGGCTGTCCGCGAAAGCCAACGTGAAGAGCGGCTTGGCGATTCCGCTTCGGCCCAGGCGCGCGACAAGGCGGTGTCTGCTCAGGAGCAGGCCCAGGCTTCCTATAACAAAGCCCTTGCCAGCCGCGACGTTGCCAAGCTGGATCTGGATCGCACTGAAGTCAAATCCACGGTGAACGGCACGGTGAGCAATTTCTCTCTTCAGGTCGGCGATTTCGTCAATAGGGGCACGGCCACGGTGGCTGTCGTCAACACCGATACCTTGCGGGTCGAGGCCTATTTCGAGGAAAGCAAATTGCAGCGCATTCATGAAGGCGACCGGGCGTCGGTGCGGATCATGGGACAGAAAACCGTGCTGACTGGCCGGGTAGAAAGCATGGCGACCGGCATCCAGGATCGCGAGCGCGATTCAAGCTCCGGCCTTCTGGTCAATATCACCCCGACATTCAACTGGGTCCGGCTGGCGCAGCGCGTGCCGGTGCGCATTCATCTCGAAAATGTCCCTGATGGTACAAGGCTGATCTCGGGCCTGACGGCGACAGTGGACATCCAACCGGAAGCGCAGGCTGAACGGAAGTAAAGATCCTGCATAATTCCTTCAACCGATTCCGGTTTACGTAAGTATGCAGTAAGCCACAGCGATCCCTGATATCTCAGGCCCCGGCATGTATTGCCGGGGCTGATATGCTAATGACGGCAAGCCTGATGCTTGCCTGTCGTGATGCTAACTGAACCACAAAACCTTAGATATCGGCGATGAATGCCTGTTTCTGGGTGCCGAGACCTTCAATGCCCAGTTCAACCACATCGCCAGCTTTCAGGAAGCGTGGTGGTTTCATGCCCAGGCCGACGCCCGGTGGCGTGCCGGTGGAAATCACATCGCCGGGATGCAGGCTCATGAATTGGCTGAGATAGGACACGAGAAAGGCGACGCCGTAGACCATGGTCTTGGAGGAGCCGTCCTGCATGGTCTCACCATTGACGGTCAGCCACATTTTCAGGTTCTGCGGATCGGCGATCTCGTCCTTGGTGACCAGCCAAGGACCGATCGGGCCGAATGTGTCGCAGGATTTGCCCTTGGTCCATTGACCGGCTCGTTCGGTCTGGAAGGCGCGCTCTGAGACGTCATGGGAAACGCAGTAACCAGCGACATAGTCCATGGCCTCTGCCTCGGACACATATTTTGCCGTCTTGCCGATGACGACGCCAAGTTCGACTTCCCAATCGGTTTTTTCCGAGCCGCGCGGGATCAATACCTCGTCATTGGGACCGCAAATCGCTGAGGTCGCCTTCATGAAGATGACCGGTTCGGGCGGGACGGTTGCCCCGGTTTCTGCGGCATGGTCGGAATAGTTGAGGCCAATGCAGATGAACTTGCCAGTGCCGGAGACGCAGGCGCCGATCCGGCTGGGCGCAAGTTCCGGCAGCGTCGCGGGATTAAGCGCTGCCAGTTGCGACAGTCCTTCCGGCGAAATCGCCGCACCGCCGATATCGGTTACATGGGCGGAGAGATCGCGGATCTTGCCATTGCTATCGAGAAGGGCTGGCTTTTCCTGGCCAATCGGGCCAACGCGCATCAGTTTCATCGGGTATTTCCTTTCATATTTCTAGGCACTTAGGCTGAAATTTAAGGCAAACTCTAAATCGACCAGCCGCCATCGATGGCATAGGCCTGTCCAGTCGTATAAGTGGCGCCGGCCAGATAGACGGCAAGATCGGCGATCTCTTCCGGGGTGCCGATCCGTCCGATGGGCTGGCGGGCGATGAAGGCGGCGCGGGCCGCTTCATAATCGCCTTGCGCCTTCAGCCTGTCCTGAAGCGAAGGGCTTTCCACCGTGCCGGGGCAAATCGCATTGCAGCGGATGCCCTGGGCGACATATTCGGCGGAGACGGATTTGGTCAGGCCGATCACGGCGGCCTTGGTGATGGAATAGGCGCAGCGGTTGGCGACACCTTTCACGCTGGAGGCGACCGAAGACATGTTGATGATCGCGCCATCGCCTTTTTCGATCATCGCAGGCAGCACGGCGCGGATGGTGCGCACCATCGCATGCACATTGAGGTCGAAGGCAAAGTCCAGTTCCTCGTCCTTCATATCGAGGACCGAGCCGGCATGGACGAAACCGGCGCAGTTGAACAGCACGTCGAAGGAGCCGGTTTCGGCAATCACCGCCTTGACCTCGTCGTCCTTCAACACGTTCAACCGGCGTGTAGTGATGCCGGCCTCCGCTTCCAGGCTGGCCAGCGCCTGCTCATTGATGTCAGTGGCGACGACCGTGGCGCCAGCGCGGGCAAAGGCCAGCGCGCTGGCCCTGCCTATGCCCTGGCCAGCGGCTGTTATCAGCACTTTTTTATGAGCAAGAGACGACGACATTGGGTTTTCCTCCTGATTTGGGCAGCCGTTCTGCAGCCGACGCGATGGGGATTTTGACGGGTGAATCGCTCGTCTTCCTCTCGACGCCGCTGGATTATTACACAATTTCCGTCCTGGACCTCTTTTGTTTCAAGGAGAAATTGTGGTGTATATATAATGCATTACGGGGAGCGTGCGATGAACTATAGGTCGCTGGCCGGTGTACGGTCAAGCTTACTTGGTGAGCGGATCTGACGGACATCTGAGGCATTCGTTCAGCCGCTGATCCAGGTCGCGGGCGAGTGTTTCGGCGTTGCGGCCAATCACAATGCTCTGGTGATTGCCGCGCATGTCGATCCACTCCGCTCCCGGCAGAAAGGCCTCCCATATGCTCTTCGGATCGCAATCGATCGGTGATCCGCCAAGTGCCCGATAGAATGTCAAAGGCCCAGTATAAAGTTTTGGTCGGTAGAGTCCCTTCATTCTCAGAAGCTGACGAGCCATTCGATCATAGCCGGGAGGGTAATTGCCGATCCATTGCGGCGCCATTGTCGGATAGTCGGGGTCGCGGGGATCGTGGAAGCGAAACAGAAACGGGCGGAAATAGGTGGCGATGCCAGCGGCGCGGGCGGTCATTTCTCTCCACTGATTTCTGATGGAGAGACCTCCTTCATTTCCGGTTTGCCGGGGTGGCGGTATGGCGGTCGGGTCAAGCCGGGGCTTTGCGGTCTTCAGCCGCCGCGTCAAGCGTTTCAGCATGAATCGCAACCAGATGGATAGAGGCCAGTTATACTCACTTTGGGGTGTGTCGATCAGGCCCAGAAAGGCAACCTCCTCGCCAGTATTTTTTATGGCTCTCGCCAGTTCAAGCGCCAAAACCCCGCCGAAGGAATAGCCCATCAAGCAATAGGGACCGGGAATGCCAGCATCTTTCAGGGCGGTGAGACAGGTGCGAATTTCATCCTCGACCACAGCCGGGTCACGACTGCTATTATCGAAGGGCGTCAGGGACATGCCGAGAATTCGGCCCGGAAAGTGCAAGCGCTGAATGAAGTCCTGTATTTCCAGAAAACAGCTCAAGCCTCCAGCAAAGACGATCAATGTCTTGTCTGCGCAACCCTTCCTGATTTCGATGATTTTTGGCAGGCTCAAATAGGAGCCATTTTCGATGGCACGGGCAAGCGCCTGCGGGCTTGGCCAGAGATAGAAACTGTTGACATCCAGCTCTATCGAGGTCTCCCGCCAGAAACGGTCAATGATGCGCAAGGCCCTGTTGATGGTCAGACCGTCTTCCAGCAGATTGTCGTCGGGCGACACGGCACGTTTCAATTCCTGGCGACAGAGATCAACCAGCAATGCCGTGAGATTCATACGAACAGCCCGTTGCTGGCCCAAATCGTCTTCATTTACGATCCCCGCAGACATGATCTCCATATCCATCGCCCTTAGGTGGAGAGGATAGTGAGGACAATCACGACGAAGCCAAGAGGCCTCATCATGGTCTATCTACGACATTATGCCGTTAATGAGAACGGATTTCACCAAAAAAGTCAGGCGACGTGGTGTGGTGGTTTAATTTTGCGGCAGGGGGGCCTCGGCGAATGGTCCGCCCAGCAGTGGACCAATGATCTCGCTTTCGCGGCCCTGGTCCATTGGCGCGTCCTGTGAGCGGTCCTGTGCTTTCCAGCCGAGTTTGTCGGCATCGCTGCTCACCATGCAGCCGCGATCGTTATCGGAGACGCCGTAAACCATCAGACAGCCGAGCGTTTCGACCTTGAAGGCGCGGTCGACCAGACGGGTCAGATCATCGGCACTGATCCAAGTGGTGAGCATGCGGGGGCTGCGAACGGTGTCGAAGCAGGAGCCGATGCGCACTGAGACCGATTGAATGCCGCATTTGTCGTGATAGGTGCGGGCCAGCAGCTCACCATAGGCCTTGGACAGGCCGTAGAAACTGTCGGGCAGCATTGGCGCGGTCTCATCGATTGGCGCGCCGAACGGGTGCAAGCCGACGACATGGTAGGAACTGGCCAGCACCACGCGCGGGACGCCAAGGCGCCTTGCGGCTTCGAATATGTGATAGGTGCCGCGAATATTGGCATTGAGCACGGTTTCGAACGATGCCTCATTGGCCATGCCGCCGAGATGGATGACGCCATCAACACCTTGCATGACACCGCAGATCGCATCGAAATTGCCGAGATCGGCACCTTTGATGCCCCGGGCCGCATCGTCATGCAGGTCGCTCAACACCAGCTCATAGCCAAGTGCAGCAAGGCGGGGCGCAAGCGTGGTGCCGATATTGCCGGCGGCGCCGGTGATCAGAAGACGGGTCATAAAATACTCCTTGCCTAGAGCATGTCTCAGGCCTCAAGCGATATAGCGGTCCGGTTTGCGCCCGGCCACCGGCAGATCGACGGCAAAGATCCGGCCTGCGAACTCATTGCCCTTACCGCCCGGTTTCAGGCTGGTGATGAAAGCCGTCCTGAAATCTGGACCGCCAAAGGTGATGTTGGTGGGATTGGTGGTCGGCACATGGATGACCATATCGGGACGGCCTTTGGGATCGAGCCGCAAGACCCGGCCACTGTCGGAGGCGGCGATCCAGTAGCCGTCATCCTCATCCACCGTTGCACCGTCCGGGCGTCCCCCAAACTCGGAAAGATTGGCGAAAAGCTGCGGTTTTTCCATGGGCATGCCATCGGCGTCGAGCGTCATCGTCCAGACTTTGGCGACACTCGGATGGCTGTCGGAGACATAGAGTCGCCTGCCGTCAGATGAGAAAGCAAGGCCGTTCAGAGTACGAAAGCCGTCGCGCACCACCCGGATCTGGCCTTTGTCGAGGCAAAACAGCCTGCCAAGCTGCGGACTATTCGGCTCGATACTGCCGCACCAGAAACGGCCTGACGGATCGGCAATGCCATCATTCATACGAGTTCCGGGCATGTGTGTGCCGGGTGAGGCCGTGAAAGGGGCATGCAGCAAGTCCCGCTTCAGCCGGTCGCCATCCAGTGACAGATATTCGAACCCAAGCGAAGTTCCGGCAATGAAGCCGCTATCCGTTGGCGCGATGGAGGCGAGCGCGCCGTCCAGTGTCCAGCGTTTCAGGCTCGCATCTTGCGGATTAAAGCGCAGCAGGCCGCCGGCCTCGATATCGCAATACCAAAGCGCATCCTCATGCCATTGCGGGCTTTCCGCGACGGTAACGGCGGGAATTTCGAGCGGTTCAGCCGTAAATTCCTTCATTGCAACTCCAGCGCCTGCGGCATGATTAAAGGCTTGCGTCGTCTCGACATGTCGGGCTGCGGCACCGAGGCGATCAGCTTTTGGGTATAGGGATGCTGTGGCCGCAGGCAGATGTCATCGGCATCGCCCATTTCGACGATCTTGCCCTTTTGCATCACCGCCACCCGATCGCAGAAATATCGCACCACGGTAATGTCATGGCTGATGAAGATGAAGCTGATGCCAAGCTCGGCGCGCAATTCCGCCAGCAAATCAAGCACCTGATGGCGCAGCGATACATCCAGCGCCGAGGTCGGCTCATCGGCGATGATCAGCCGTGGATTGGGCGCGATGGCGCGGGCGATGGAAATGCGCTGACGCTGGCCACCGGAAAAGGCATGCGGATAGCGGTTGATGGCATTGGTTGGCAAGCCAACGCGGTCGAGCAGATATTCCACCCGCTCACGCATCTGGGTGGTGGTCAGGCCCATCATCCGCATCGGCTCGGCGATGGTTTCAAACACCGTCATGCGTGGATTGAGCGAAGAATGTGGGTCCTGAAACACCATGCGCATTTCCGTATAGAGATGACGCATGGTGTTGCGCGATGCTTTGGCGATGTCAACATCTTGACCCTTGGCATCGGCATAATGCACATGGCCAGCCGTGGGCTTGTAGATTTGCAGCATGGTGCGGCCAAGCGTGGTCTTGCCCGATCCGCTTTCCCCGACGATTCCAAGCGTTTCGCCGGGCGCCAGCGTCAGGCTGACCCCGTCGATGGCCTTGACGCCGAATGTCTGCTTCACCCCCCAGCGGCGGCGCGAGCCGAATTGCAGTTCGAGATCGGAAACCTCCATCAGTGGCTTGGCGGCGGCGGGAAGCGTGCGGCGCGGCAAAGGTGTTTCCAGCTTCAGCACGGCACCCAGAAGCGCTGCGGTATAGGCGGCGGCGGGACGGCGCAGAACCTGTTCGGCCAGGCCTTCCTCGACCTTTTCTCCCCGATACATCACCATCACCCGGTCAGCGATCTCAGCCACCACGCCGATGTCGTGGGTAATGAACAGCACGGCCATGCCGCGCTCGCGCTGAAGCGAGACGATCAGGTCGAGAATTTCGGCCTGGGTGGTAACGTCGAGCGCCGTTGTCGGCTCATCGGCAATCAACAGGCGCGGATTGCAGGACAGAGCCATGGCGATCATGGCGCGTTGGCGCATGCCGCCGGAATATTCGAAAGGATAGCGGTCGATGGCCGTTTCCGGATCGGGAATCCGCACCTGGCGCAACAGATCGATGGCACGGGCGCGCGCCTGCGCCTTGTCCATTTTTTCATGCAGCAGGATCGCTTCGATGATCTGCTCGCCAATCCGATGCACCGGTGACAGCGACGTCATCGGCTCCTGGAAGATCATCGCGATCTGGCCACCCCGGATCGATTGCATGTCCGGGCTGGAAGATTTGAGCTTGGCGATGTCGCGGTCGGCCTTGCCGTTTTCGCCCGCAAGCAGGATCTCACCGGATGTCAGCCGACCGGGATCGGCCAGCAGCTTCAGGATGGCGCGGGCTGTGACGCTTTTGCCCGAGCCGCTTTCGCCCAACACGCAAAGGGTTTCACCTTCATAGACATCGAAGGAAACATTGCGGACAGCCTGGATCACCTGGCGATGCACGGGAAATTCGACGCTGAGGTTCTTGACCTGCAAGAGGGGCTTTACGTTCGATGTCATGGAGTTACCTCACGCATAGGGATCGGCTGCATCGCGCAGGCCGTCGCCAAGGAAGTTCAGGCTGAGCACCGCGATCACCACAGCCACGCCGGGCGCGAGCAGCCAGGGGGCCTGGGTCAGCGCCCGCAGGTTCTGGGCATCCTGAAGCAGCACGCCCCAGCTGACGATGGGCGGTTGCAGGCCAAGGCCGAGGAAGCTCAGCGATGTCTCGGCAAGGATCATTGTCGGGATTGCCAGTGTGACGGCGGCGATAATGTGGCTGGTGAAGGAGGGCATCATATGACGTCCGATCACTCGCATTTCACTGGCACCATCCAGCCTTGCGGCGGTAACGAAATCCTCGGTGCGCAAGGACAGGAAGCGGCCACGCACCACACGGGCCATTTCGGTCCAGCCGATCAGCGAGAGAATGACCAGGATAACGAAATAGACCTTGAGCGACGACCAATCCTTCGGCATGGCGGCGGCAAGGCCTAGCCACAGCGGAATGGTCGGGATAGAGCGGATAAACTCGATGGTGCGCTGGATGACACTATCGATGATGCCGCCGAAATAGCCGGATATGCCGCCTAGGATCAGACCGATCACCAGGCTGAGAAACACACCGATCAGGCCGATCGACATGGAAATCCGCGTGCCATAAATGACGCGCGACAGGAGATCACGGCCAAGCCGGTCGGCACCCAGAATATAGAAAGGCTTGGTGTGATCGAGCGGGCCGATGAAGTGCAGATTGGTGGTGAACAGGCCCCACATGTCATAGCTTTCGCCGCGGGCAAAAAACTCGATGGGGATGATCGCATTGTCATCCACCTGGAAAACCCGGGTGAAGGATTTCGGATCGACGACATTCTTATAGCCCTTCACATGCGGCAGGAATTTGTCATCGTGAAACAGGCTGATCGGCTGTGGTGGTGCGAATGTATATTGCGGCTTGAAGGTCGTCGGCAGGGTTGGCGACAGGAATTCTGCAAAAATCGCCAGGAAATAGATTGCCGCCGTGGCGATCAGGCCTATCATCGCCAGCTTGTGGCGGCGGAACTTGAACCACATCAACGCCCATTGCGAGGAGACCACCATGCGGTCGCCGGTCGTCTGGTTGTCGAGCAGGGGTTCGTTCGGGGCGCCAGTCCCCGGTGCGGCGTGGGGCAGGGGAGAAGATGTCACGGTCATGTCAGACGAATCCTTGGATCGACGATGGCAAGCAGGATGTCGGACAGCAGCGTGCCGACCAGGACCAGGCCACCGGTCATCAGCAGGAAGGCACCAGCCAGGTACATGTCCTGGGATTTCAGCGCCTGCAAAAGAAGAGGTCCGGCGGTGGGCAGGTTCATCACGGTGGACACGATCAACTCGCCGGAAATCAGGGTCGGCAATACCCAGCCGACGGTGGAAATGAACGGATTGATGGCAACGCGCACCGGATACCGCAGGATCGCCCGCCGTTCCGGCAATCCCTTGGCAAGGGCCGCTTCCACATAGGGCTTGCGCAATTCGTCAAGCAGATTGGCGCGCATGACGCGGATCAGCGCAGCCGTGCCGCTGGCGCCCAGGATGATCACCGGAATCCAGACATGCTTGAGAAAATCCCCGATCCGGGCCAACGACCAGGGAGCATTGGCGAATTCCGGCGAGAACAGCCCGCCGACACTCTGGCCGAAGTGAATGGTCGCCACATACATCAAGAGGATGGCCAGCAGAAAATTCGGGATCGCCATGCCGATAAAGCCCAGCAGGGTGAAGAGGTAGTCGCCCGGAGAATATTTGCGCACGGCGGAATAGATGCCGATGGGCAGGGCCGTCAGCCAGACGAACATCAGGGTGATGAAAGCGACCAGCGCCGTCATCCCCATCCGCTGCATCACCAATTGGCTGACAGGCTGGTTCCACTCGAAGGAATAGCCGAAATCGCCATGCATCACGCCGCCGATCCAGTGGACATATTGCAGCACGACCGGCTCGCCGATGCCATAGCGCTGGCGCAGGGTCTCCAACTGGGCAGGAGACATGGTGTCGCCGGTCTCAGCCGCCTGCGCGGCCAGCGTCGAGACGAAATCGCCAGGCGGCAACTGGATCACCACGAAGGTCAGAAGCGAAATGGCAAACATCGCGGGGATCATACCCAGCACGCGCAATGTGATGAACCGTAACATCGACGATCCTTTCCGGGGTCTTAAATTCCTGTCCATGGACGTGGGCAGGGAGGATAAGGGGTGACCAAAAGCGGGGTCTTCGGGGCGCCGGACGAGGGACGCAAGGTTGGGCAAGCGCCACGCGGACGGCGCCCCGAAGTCGGGAGGAGCTCTCTTAGTTCTGGATGAACCATTGCTCGGTATTGCTGGGCGCCGGGCTTGGATAGACCCAGGAGGTCGGCGCATTGTTCATTACGTTGTGCAGGTTCTTGGCCTTGACGGCGAAGCCCGCCGGCGGTGTCGAAATTGCAATCGTGTAGAACTGGTCGGCGGCAATATCGAGAATCTGCTGGAACAGCGCCGTCTGCTTGGTCTGGTCGGTGGTGGACTTGATCTGGTTATAGAGATCCCACTGTTTCTTGACCGGCTCCGGTGGCTCTTCTCCGCCTTGCATCTTCAGATAAGCCTTGCCCCAGGCGACGGCATAGTTGGATTCAATCGAGACCGGCATATAGAGGCGCGGATCAAGCAGGGCATCGACGCCATATCCTTCGCCGGTCCACAGTGCCACGTCATGGTCGTTGTTGTTCTTGACCTCGTAGAACCGCGTGCGGTCCATCGACTGGAAGCGCGCATCGACGCCAACGGCCTGCCAGTAGCGAATAACCAGTTCGGCAACATCGCCCCAGTTGGACAGCGCCGCAGGCGTGATGACGGTAAAGGTCAGGCGCTTGCCGTCAGGACGAAGCCGGAAGCCATCGGCATCCTTCTTGTCGAGGCCAATACTGTCGAGCAGCTTGTTGGCCTTGTCAGGGTCGTAATCGAGATATTGATGCGCCAGCCGGTCATTGGCGTAGAGCGTGTTTTCGTTTGGCGCTACCTGTTTGGGCTGCGTCAGGCCCAGATAGATCGCATCGATGACCGATTTGCGGTCAATGGCGATGCTCATCGCCACCCGGAAATCCTTGTTGCCGAAGATCTTGCGCATCTCCGGGTCCTTGTGGGTCATGTTGAAGGCAAAGGAGGTATCCGCGCCCTGACCGGTAATCCGGTCGATCAACTCGTAACCACCCTTGTCCGCGCCTTCGTTCAACACCGGACGGTTCTGGTTCACGCCGATATGGCGTTCCTGATAGTTGATCTTGCCGGCAATCGCCGCCAGAAGCACGGTCTGCACATCCGAATTGACGCTGTAGCGGGCGCCATCGAGATAAGGCAGCTGATTGCCCGCAGGGTCGACCTTCCAGTAATAGGGATTGCGCTCAAACGTCACCTGGGTGGCACCGGACACATAGGGGTCCTTGATCTTCCAGGGGCCGAGCACGGGCATGTCAGGATTGCGCCAGCGCTGGACCTGCTCGATTTCCAATCCGCATTTGTTGGTCAGATGTTCGATCCAGCTGGCGTCGCCGGCATCCTTCGCCAGCTTTTCGGCATCTGGATTGAACTTCGGCATGAACTGGCCGCAATATTGCTTCGACATCAGCGTCAATTGCGTGCCGAACACGCCCGCGACATTCATGAGGAACAGGCCGTTCGGGCCGGAGAATTTGATGGTGACGCTGGTCGGGCTGTTGACGGTCGCTACCGGCAGTTTGCCACCCACCAGCATCCAGGCGGGTTTAGCCGGAAACAGCTTGTCGTCGGGAAGCACGTCATTGACCATGAAGGCGATGTCTTCAGCGGTGAAATCCATGCCGTTCGACCATTTCATGCCCTTGCGCAATTCGAAGGTGAAGGTCGTGGCATCATCGCTGGCTTTGTAGGAGGTCGCGACATTGGGAATGATTTTGCCTGACCATTCCCGGTCCCAGGCCATCAGCGGTTCGTAGCCGGTTAGCTTGGCCAGCGCGTTGCGGTCATTGCCGCCCACCAATCCGCCGGTCTGGTAGCCGCCATAGACGCCGACCCGGTCCACCATGTCCTCGACGCGCGGATTTTCCGGCAGGCGTTTTTCGACCGGTGGCAATTTGCCGTCCTTGACCAGCGCATCAAGCTGCGGCGCCTGATGGTAGTCCTGGGCAATCGCCATGACCGGCATGCCCACCAATGCGGCAAGCGCCACTGTGGCAAGCAGTTTTCTGGTCTTCATCGTGTTTTTCCTCCCGAAAAGATAGATTTTATGATGGGCAGAAGTCGCTTTGCTGCATTCGCCAGCCGAAAAGAACAGACGCTCCCGGGTCTATTCTTTTCGTCCGTTGTTTCTCACTGCTTCCAGGGCTCGATCAGCCCGGCCAGAATATCCACTTCTTGTGAGGTCAAATCCGTCAGGGGCGGGCGCACCGAACCGGCGGCAAAGCCCTGAAGGCGAACGCCAGCCTTGATGGCCGCGACCGCATAGCCCTTCTGGCGGCTGCGCAAGTCCATGAAGGGGAAGAAGAACCGATTGAGGATGCTTTCGCAGGTCGCCCGGTCGCCAGCGCGCAGTCCCTTATAAAAATCGCAGGCCAGTTGCGGCACAAAATTGAAGACGGCTGACGAATAGGTGGAGAAACCGGCGCCCAGATAGGCCTCGGCAAACAATTCCGCCGTTGGCATGCCGCCGATATAGGTGAGGCGGTCGCCCAGCGTCGCGGTTATGCGGCGCACCAGGCCGAGTTCCCCTGTGCCATCCTTGAAGCCGATCAGATTGGGGCAATCGTCGGCCAGGCGCTGGATGGTTTCAGTTTGAAGCACGCAATTGTCGCGGTTGTAGACGGTGACACCAAAGCCAACCGCATCGCAGACGGCCTTGACATGGGCATAGAGGCCTGCCTGCGGCGCATCGATCAGATATTGTGGCAGCAGAAGAATGCCATCGCCGCCGGCTTTTTCGATGCCCTTGGCAATTTCGACGGCAACCCTTGTGCCACCGCCGCAGCCGCCGACGATAGGCACGCCATTCGATGCCGCCTTGGCGGTGGCAACGATGCCAGGAATCTCATCCGGCGACAGCGAGAACATTTCGCCGGTGCCGCCAGCGGCAAACAGCACCGTCGCGTCATAGCCAGACAGCCAGTCGATATGCGCGCCATAGACATCCGGGTTGAACTCGCCCTTGTCATCGAAAGGGGTGACGGGAAAGGACAGCAAGCCTGCGCCCAGTGCACGTTTCAGTTCATTCGGTTCCATGGTCCGCCTCTCCTGCGTTCAACTGCTCCGTGCCACACGATCTTCTTCGCGAAAGACTTGAACGGGCACCTATCCTCGTGCTTTATAATGACTGCAACCGAGTCATATCATGATTTCCAGCGAAGTCATATTATGATTTAAAATACCTGTCCAGTCGAATTCCGTTCAATATCTGCCCAAAACCCGAATTGTCCCTTTATGGAGATTTCCATGGCCAAAGCCCCATCGCCGAGTGAAGCACAGCGCAAGCCAAGGCTGGCCGAAAGCGTCATCGAAGCCTTGCGTGCCGATATTGTTGGCGGACGGCTGGCGCTTGGCACGCAATTGCCGACCGAACCGGGGCTGATCGAGCGCTTCGGGGTCAGCCGCACGGTGATCCGCGAGGCCTTGGCCGAGCTTCGGGCTGCTGGCCTTGTCGATGCCCGCCAGGGCAAGGGCGTGTTTGTCGTCGATGACCTGCCAGGACAGGAAATGCGCCTCAGTACGGAGGAGCAGCGCAGCATTCCGAGAACCCTGGAAATGCTGGAATTCAGGGTGGCAATCGAGACGGAAGCCGCTGCGCTGGCCGCCGTGCGCCGCTCTTCGGCACAAGAATATGAGATCCGGGCGGCCAATGAGGTGATGGCGGATCTTGTCGCCGAAAAAGCGCCGACCTCCAAGGCGGATTTCGATTTTCATCTGGCCATCGCCCGGGCCACCAATAACAGCTATTATCTGAGCGCCATGCAAAGCTTTGGCCCGCAGGCCATTCCACGCTCCAACCTGCCCAACCTCGCATCTTCACGCAGCGAAACCTATCTTTCGCAAGTGGTGGAGGAACATGGCCGGATTGCCGACGCCATTTCCGGTCAGGACCCGCAGGGTGCGCGCGCCGCCATGCGCGAGCATATCGAGAAATCCCAGGAGCGGCATCGGGCGCTGGCCCGGAATCTGCGCAAGGAGGGTGGCTGAGGCGCATTGATGTTTGCGCTTCTCCTTTCCCATCCTCTATTGTCTTGGCATTGCGTCGCAAAATAATCAAAAGGCAGGTTTTATGACCAGAGAGATACTCATCCGCAATGCGTCCGATTATGCGCTTGGCGGCAAGCTGACGGATGATCTGGCCCGACTTATCGCGCGCCGCTCGGTCAGCCAGTCGGAAGGCAAGCCGGAGGATCTGCAAGCCTATCTGGTGGAGGATATTCAGCCGCTGCTGTCGTCCCTGGGCTTTGCCACGGAGATTTTCGCCAATCCGCGAGAGAATGGCGCACCGCTTTTGATCGCCAGCCTGATTGAGGACGCCAGCCTGCCGACCGTGCTGATTTATGGGCATGGCGATGTCTGTAATGGCGAGGCGCATCGCTGGCGCGACGGGCTCGAACCCTTCGTGCTGCATCAGGAGGGGGATAAGCTTTACGGGCGCGGCACGGCGGATAACAAGATCCAGCATCTCATCAATATCAAGGCGCTGGAACTGATTTTGAAAGAGAAGGGTAAGCTCGGCTTCAACGTCAAGATCATCCTGGAAATGGCCGAGGAAACCGGCTCCTACGGTTTGCGTGAGTTTTTCCAAGCCAAGCGCGAAGCGCTTGCCGCCGATGTGCTGATCGCATCCGATGGGCCGCGATTGGCTGCCGATACGCCGACCATGTTCATGGGTTCACGCGGCGGCTTTGCCTTCAACCTCAACGTTACCTTGCGCGACGGTGATCACCATTCCGGCAATTTCGGCGGCTTGCTGGCCGATCCGGCGATCATTCTGGCCCATGCCATTGCCACGATTGTCGATAGGCGCGGCCAGATCCAGATCCCGGAATGGCTGCCGACCAGCCTTACCCCGGAAATTCGCGCAGCTCTCAAGGACCTGCCGCCTCGCAAGCATGACGCGAACTGGGGCCAGGCGGATCTGACGCCGTCCGAGCGGGTCTTCGGCTGGAATTCCATGGCGGTTCTGGCCATATCCTCGGGCAATATCAACGCACCGCAAAATGCCATTGCCGGATCGGCACGTGCCACCTGCCAGTCTGCGTTTCGTGGTGGGAACGGATATGGAGGGCATTCTGCCCGCTTTACGACGACATCTCGATGCCCATGGGTTTCCCATGGTGGCCGTGGAGCCAGCCCGAGGCGAGGCTTTCCGCGCCACCCGGTTTTCCCCCGATCATCCTTGGGTGCGGTTTGTCGAGCAATCCATAGCCCGCACCAGCGGCAAGCCGGTGCATGTCCTGCCCAATCTGGCGGGCTCGCTGCCCAATGACGCCTTTACCGACATTCTCGGCCTGCCGACCATCTGGATTCCCCATTCCCATGCCGAATGCGGCCAGCACGGACCGAACGAGCACGCTCTTCTGTCGATTGCCGAAGAGGGCATGCGGGTGATGACCGGTCTATTTCTGGATATTGGCGAACAGGGTGCCTCGCTGAAAGCCATTTGAGACTTTGGCATCTGTTGATTGCATCAGGAATTCTGATATTCATTCGTGAAACACCTTGTTTTCGGATGAATATCAGCCAATGAGCAGAAATTTCCTTGTGATCGACCCCGAAGACGGCATGGCAGTTCTGAAAGGGCTGGCTTCGCCATTGCGGATCGGAATGCTCAAGCTGTTGCATGAAAAAGGCGCGATGAATGTCAATGACATCGCCGCCGAACTGTCACTGCCACAATCCACCGTCTCCACCAATCTTCAGGTTCTGGAGGATGCGGGGCTGATCCGCACGGAGAGCCAGAAGGCCCGCAAGGGCAGCCAGAAAATCTGTTATCCGACCGCCGAAGAGGTGCTGGTCGTCTTCAAGAGCGAGCGGCGCAAGATCGATGCCCATGCCATCGAAGTCGCGATGCCGATCGGGCTTTATACCAGCTATGAGGTGACGGCACCCTGCGGTCTCTGTTCGCCCGAAGGCATCATCGGCTTGCTTGATGTGCCCAATACCTTTCTTGATCCGGAACGGATGAAAGCCGGGCTGATCTGGTTCACCAGAGGCTATGTTGAATATCAATTCCCCAACAATGCCAAGCTATCCGGCAGCGCGATCCGCGAAATCGAGATTGCCATGGAGCTGAGCTCTGAAGTACCCGGAACCAGTGCCGATTGGCCATCCGACATCACCTTGTCGATCAATGGTACGGATGTCGGCACATGGACCTCTCCCGGCGATTTCGGTGACAAACGCGGTGTTTATACGCCCGACTGGTGGAAGCTGAAGGGCTCGCAATATGGCAAGCTGAAGAATTGGCGAATTTCGTCAGAGGGCACGTTCGTTGATGGTGTCAAGATTTCGGCCATCGATCTCAATGCTATCGATCTGCTGGCACACCACTCTATCCGGGTGCGGATCGGTGTGCGCGACGATGCGCGGCATCCCGGTGGGATCAACATTTTCGGACGCGGATTTGGCAATTACGATCAGGATATCGTGCTCCGTATCCGGACCGAATGAATATCAGCTTTGGTGATTGATAGGTTCCGGGCGCGACTGCCGTCCGTCATGCCCTTGTCACATTGTTGTCATTGAGGATTTGCTGTGTTGCAGCATTGATTTCCACGTCTATCGGGTCGTTTTTCAGCTTGACGCCTTCCTAAAATCGCTATTTTATATCCAACAAGATGGTGTAAATCATCATATTGGATATATATAGGGAGGATGACATGAAGGCGACCGTTCTGGCGCATGCCGATTATAGCATTGCGGAGATTGATCCACGGCTCTACGGCTCCTTCATAGAGCATCTGGGCCGGGCGGTTTACACCGGTATTTATGAGCCCGAGCACCCAAGCGCCGATGAAAACGGCATGCGCCGCGATGTCATCGATCTGGTGCGGGAGTTGAATGTACCGATCGTGCGCTATCCCGGCGGCAATTTCGTTTCCGCCTATAATTGGGAAGACGGCATTGGCCCTAGGGATCAGCGCCCGGTTCGCCTCGATCTCGCCTGGCACACGTCCGAAAGCAACGAGGTTGGTCTTCACGAGTTTGCCGATTGGTGCGACTCCGTCGGCACGGAGATGATGCTGGCCGTCAATCTCGGATCGCGCGGGCTGGATGAAGCGCGCAATTTCCTGGAATACGCCAATCATGCCGGCGGCAGCTATTGGAGCGATCTGCGTATCAGCAATGGCAGGCCGCAGCCTTTCGATGTGAAGCTCTGGTGCCTGGGCAATGAGATGGATGGGCCTTGGCAGATCGGCCACAAATCCGCAGATGAATATGGTCGCCTTGCCCATGAAACCGCCAAGGCCATGCGGGCTTTTGACAAATCGCTGGAACTGGTGGTCTGCGGCTCGTCCAATGCCAAAATGCCGACCTATCCGCAGTGGGAAGCAACCGTTCTCGATCATACCTATAATGAGGTCGATTACATTTCCTTGCATATGTATTTCGACAACAAGGCGGGCGATACGCCCAATTATCTGGCCCAGAACAAGAAGCTCGATGATTATATCGTCTCGGTGGCTGGGGTTATCGATTTCATAAAGGCCAAGAAACGGTCTTCCAAGGACGTCTATATTTCTTTCGATGAGTGGAATGTCTGGTATCATTCCAACGAGCAGGACAAGGCAATTCTCCAGGGTAATGACGGCTGGCCCTTTGCGCCGCCATTGCTGGAGGACATCTATAATTTCGAAGATGTGTTGCAGGTCGGGTTGATCATCAACACCTTCATCCGCCGCTCCAATGTGGTGCGCATCGCCTGCCTGGCGCAATTGGTCAATGTGATCGCGCCAATCATGACGGCGCCGGGCGGTCCGGCCTGGCGACAGACGATTTTCTATCCGTTCCTGTTCGCCTCGGTGCATGGCCGTGGCACGGCGCTGGATCTGCGGGTAAAAAGCCCGACCTATACGGCGTCTGCGGTTGGTGAGGTCGACAGTCTCGACATTGCCGCCGTGCATGACACGGCGGATGGCTCGATTGCTTTCTTCATCGTCAATCGCTCAGAGGCGGCCATCGAAACCACATTTGATTTGCAGGGGTTTGGCACGGCGCCGTCTATCGCCGATTATCAGGTGATGACCCATGCCGATTTGAAGGCGGTCAATACGCAGGAGCGGATGACGGAGGTGGTGCCACGTCCCGGCGAGGGGCTGGTTATCGATGGCACAAGCCTGACGGCGTCGTTTCCGGCGCTGTCCTACCAGATGATCCGGGTGAAGGTTTGAAGCATTTCCAGCCAAAGTCTATCGCGGCTTTGGCGGAGGGAAATGCTCTGGCGGAACGGAATAATTCCTGACCTTGCGACGCCTTGGAGGAGGATAGCGATGACGGCACAGATCGAAATCAGCAATGTCAGCAAGACCTACGGTGCCATGACCGTGCTGGATGGCTTGTCGCTGTCCATTCCGGCCCACGAATTCGTGGTCTTCCTTGGCCCGTCCGGCTGCGGAAAATCGACTTTGCTGCGGATGATCGCCGGGCTTGAAAGCGTTGATGAAGGCGAAATCAGCATCAATGGCGAGCGGATTGACGGACTGCCCCCCGGTCAACGTGACGTGGCCATGGTGTTTCAATCCTATGCGCTTTATCCGCACATGACCGTGCGCCAGAATATGGCCTTCGGGCTTGAGAATATTCAGGTCTCCAAGTCGGTCATCGATGCGCGCATTGCCGAAGCGGCGCGGATGCTGGAAATCGATCACCTGCTGGAGCGAAAGCCGGGGCAGCTTTCCGGCGGACAGCGCCAGCGCGTGGCGATTGGCCGGGCAGTGGTAAAGGAGCCCAAAGCCTTTCTATTCGATGAGCCACTGTCCAATCTGGATGCGGCGTTGCGCACCCGGACCCGTATCGAGTTGGCGCAATTGCATCAGCGGTTGCGCTCGACGATGATTTTCGTCACCCACGATCAGACCGAAGCCATGACGCTGGCCGACAGGATCGTGGTGATGAACAACCGCCGCATCGAGCAGATTGGCACGCCGATGCAGATCTATGAGCGCCCGGCAACCCGCTTTGTGGCGGGCTTCGTCGGAGCACCGGCGATGAATTTTCTCGATGTCACCGGTTTTGCTCCCGGCAGATCCGGGATGGTCGCCACCTGCGGCCAGAGCCTGCGCATCGAAACCCATATCGATCCGGCAAATGCCGCGTCGGCTGTGACGCTCGGTATTCGCGCCGAGGCGGTTCACGTTACGCCGCCTGAGGATGGCGATGTCGATGGCACTATCGATGTGCTGGAGCGTCTGGGTGATCGAACGCTGATCTATACACGATTGGCGGACGGGCAGAGTGTGGTGGCCGCAACGGCGGGTCAGACGCGCCTGAAAATCGGCGATCGCATTGGCCTTGGTTTTGACGGTGAAAAAGCCCATCTGTTCGATGCGGATGGCACCGCCCGGCATGCGGAGGCGCTCTCCGATGGCTGACCGCTCTTCTGTCCATCCGGGTGTGAGCCTGCGCCGCCGTTCGGCCCCTGCGTCGATGAGCATCCATGCTCCGCGCTGGAGCCATGCATTATTTGTGGCGCCTTACCTGGCATTTTTCACCACGCTTCTGGTTTTTCCGCTGCTCTGGGGCATTTGGCTGAGTTTTCATAAGGCCGATATGTTTTCGAGCGGGCGGTTTGTCGGCTTTGATAATTATCTGCGGCTGTTTCGCGATACCGTTTTCATCCAGTCGATCTGGAATACATTCTATTTCGTGGCATTGACGGTGCCGACGCTGGCGGTGCTCGGGCTTTTTCTAGCGCTCGCGCTCAACCGGCAGACGCGGACGGCGGCAGTTCTGCGAACCCTGTTCTTCGCGTCCTCGGTCTTGTCCGTCACCATCGTCACGCTGGTCTGGCGGATCGTGTTCATTCCGCAAGTCGGCTTGCTCGCCACCAT
The DNA here is from genome assembly GCF_037039395.1 of Agrobacterium vitis. Taxonomy (NCBI): domain Bacteria; kingdom Pseudomonadati; phylum Pseudomonadota; class Alphaproteobacteria; order Hyphomicrobiales; family Rhizobiaceae; genus Gillisella; species Gillisella vitis. The sequence continues at coordinate 1,024,485 of NZ_CP146244.1, forward strand.
TTTCAGTTGGTTTGGCGCAACGGCGCCCGCCGCCCTGTCCGATCCGGATCTGGCGATGATCGCGATTGCCATCGCCACCGTCTGGTGGTGCCTTGGCCTGCCGATGATGCTGTTTTTGTCGGCCTTGCAGCAGATCCCCGGCGATATCTATGAGGCGGCGGCGCTTGATAATGCCAGCCGTTGGCGGACGCTGACGGCCATTACCCTGCCATCCATCAAGCGCACCTTCCTTCTGGTGGTCGTCATTCAGATTGTCTTGCAATTCCAGCTGTTTGGTCAGGCGCTGTTGATGACGCGGGGCGGGCCGAACAATGCCACCAGACCCATCGTTCTCTATATCTATGAGGTCACTTTCCGCCGCTGGGATCTCGGTCTCGGGGCCGCAGCCTCCGAAATCCTCTTCATTCTGATCCTGCTGGCCGCCATGGCGCAATATCTGATCACCAGACGCAAGGGAGATGCGGCATGAGCGGCTTTTCCTCCTCTCACAACAGGCTTGGCGACCGGATCGTTCTTGGGCTGGTCGTGCTGTTATCGCTCGTGATGCTTTTGCCGATACTCTGGGTGATCGGATTGTCGCTGAAGGAAAACAGTGTGCTGATGGCCGACCCCAATTCGGTGTTTCATCCGCCCTATATCATCAGCAACTATCTCAATATAATCCAGACATCCTCGGTGTTTCGCTGGATTCTCAACAGCCTGATCGTCTCCATCAGCCTGACCATCGGTACGCTGATCCTGTCGTCGCTGGCTGGCTACGGCTTTGCCCGGCTGAATTTTCCGGGCCGAGACGTGCTGTTCGTGATCGTTCTGTTCGGGCTCGCGGTGCCGGAACAGGCGGTTCTGGTTGCCCGCCACCAGATTTTCAGCATGTTGAGCCTGCACAATACCTATCCGGGCCTTGTGCTACCCGGCCTATCCAGCGCTTTCGGCGTTTTTCTGATGACGCAATATTTCCGGGCCATCCCGCACGATCTGGATGAGGCGGCCCTGCTGGACAATGCTAGTCGCTTTCGGATCTTCTGGAAGGTGCTTTTGCCTCTGACACTGCCCGCCCAGGCGACGCTTGGCATTTTCACGTTCCTGGCGTCCTGGAACGACTATTTCTGGCCGCTGATTTCCGCCTCCAGGAAGGACATGTATACGCTGACGGTCGGCCTTGCCTCGACCCAGACCAATTTCGGCCAGTCCGAAGGTCTCGGCTTCCTGATGGCGCAGGCGGTGTTTGCTGGAGCGCCTATCCTTATCATCTATCTGTTTTTCCAGAAATATATCGTCACGGCGGTGTCGGGGGCAGCCGTTCGCTAGAGCATCGGACCGAAAAGTGGGAACCGGTTTTCGGAAAATTCCGATGCGAAAACAAAAACTGAGAGCATCGCGCCGATTCCTGTTTTCGGTCCGATGCTCTAGCCTTTGTCCGGACATTACAAGAAACACGTGGGAGGAGAGACCATGAAAGCCAAGCCAGTCAAATCGAGGATCATGAAACTGATGCGCACCGCCATTCCGGTGGTGGCATTGATGACTGCTCATGCCGCCTTTGCGGCGGAGCCGGTGGAACTGAACGTCCAAAGGTTCTTTGGCGCCTGCGATGCCGAATATGGCAGCAATACAGACGTCAGCAAGTCGGTCGGCGAATGTGGAATCATGACCTCGCTGATCAACAAGTTCAATGCCGACAACCCGGATATCCATGTCTCGGTGGCGACGGTGGAATGGCCGGGCTACGACCAGCTCAACGCACAATTTGCCTCCAATGATCCGCCTGACATCGTCACGATCCATGAATCGGCCCTGTCGGATTATCAGTCCAAAAACCTGATCATGCCGCTGGATGAGCTTTTGGCCACACAAGGCATCAAGCCTGAAACCTTTACCGAGGCGGCGCGGCAGGGGGCGACCAAGGACGGCAAGTTCTACGGATTGCCGATCGACAGCTGGACCATGCTCTACCATATCAATATGGATCTGTTTAAGCAGGCGGGTCTCGTCAATGCCGACGGCACGCCGATCCTGCCGAAATCCCCGGAAGAGCTTCTGGCCCAGGCCGAACAGTTCAAGCAGAAGACCGGCAAGCCTTATTTCGTGCAGAACCTTGCCAATGAGACGGCGCTCTATATGCGCAATCTCTATACTTATCTTTTCCAGCAAAACTCCGACTTCTTCGCCGATCCGACCCATATCAAGCTCGACACGCCTGAGGCCAAGCGGGTGGTGGAGATGTACAAGACCATCTTTGCCAAGGGCTATACCACCAAGGACATGGATTACGGCGCCTCGATCACCGCCTTTCTGGCCGGTGCGGGCGGTGTTCATCTGAACGGCACCTGGATGATTGGCGATTATAATGCCTCGGCTGCCAAGCCGGGCACGGCGCTGAACAAGGGCGGTTATGCCGTTTATCCCTATCCGCAGCTGTTTTCTGGCGACCACGCGCAGTTTGCCGATGGTCATACCTGGGCTGTTTCCGTCAAGGACCGCACGCCCGAGCAGACCAAGGCGGTGGCGCGGTTCCTGAAATTCTTCGTCGACAATGATTTCGATTGGTCGCGCACCGGCCACCTGCCATCTGTGCAGGCTGTGCTGAACTCGGATGCCTTCAAGGCCCTGCCACACCGCGATACCGTGTCTGATATCGCCCAGCTTGGCCGGCCGCTGCCGTCGCAAGTGCAACGCCAGTTCCCGATCCAGGATATTATTGGTGAAGAAATGAGCGCTGCCGTAACCGGTCAGAAGGATGTCGATGCGGCATTGAAGGATGCTCAAAGCCGGGTGAATGACCTGCTTGGCAATCTCTAATAAAATAGCAGGAGCCGCCCAAAGCCGTGACAGGTTTTGGGCGGCGATATTTTACAGCACCGTCATCAGCACTTCGGCGCGGGCCGCCAGAATGGCGTGGCAGGCGGAGGCGGCCTCTTTGCCCTTGAGGACGAAATGCTCACGGAAGAAGGCGATATGCGCTTCGCTTTCCTGGAAGTTATGCGGCGTCAGTACAGCCGAAAGCACCGGCACCTCTGTATCGAGCTGCACGCGCATCATGCCGTCCAGGACGGTGGCCGCCACGAAATCATGGCGGTAGATGCCGCCATCCACCACCAGCGCACAGCCGAGGATGGCGCGATATTTTCCGGTTTTGGCAAGCGTCTGGGCGTGAAGCGGAATTTCCAATGCGCCGGGAACATCGACAATGTCGATCTCGGCGGCGGTCCCGCCAAGCGCCTGCCATTCGGTGACGAAGGCGTTTACGCATTGATCAACGATCCCGGCATGCCAGCGGGCGCGGATGACGGCAATGCGGTTTGGTTCAAGTCTTGCTGCGATAGTCATGTCTCTGCCTTTCAAGGGTCAGCCAAACGGAGTTGGCTGGAACACCGCACGGAGGCGGCAAATTTTCCCTTGGGCGAACAGCAGTATAAACCCGTTGCGGAGACGGAGCTCCGCTGGGGTCTTTCTGCATGCTCTCTTCCATCCGGACTATACCGTCGGCTCCGGCATCTCACCGGATCTGCTGACCTCCCAGGTTGCCCTGAAAGCGCTCGCGGGCTCCGGGCAAGCCCGATACCGCCGGTGGGGAATTTCACCCCGCCCTGAGAACAGTTATAACATAGAAGTGAAGTTGCAGAAATTGCAAGGCCGTTTTTCTCATTATTCGGTAGGTTAACGTCTGTCGTCTGCGGTTTCTTCCAATATCCAGTCTCGAAAGGCCTGCAAAGGCGGGTGTGAACCACGCTCATTTGGCCAGACGAGGTAATAGGCCTCGGTGCTTTGCATCGGCCTATCAATAGCCTTGACCAGGCGACCGGAGGCCATTTCTTCTTCGATCAGGAATTCAGGCAGCAGCGCGACGCCAAGCCCTGCCATCGCGGCTTGAGCGGCTGTTGCAAACTGGTCAAACAACATGCCCCGCACCTGGTCGGATTGCACATCATTGCTGGCCAGCCAGCGTTCCCAGGCATCGGGGCGGGTGGTGAGGTGGAGAAGAGGGGCCTGGCGCAGATCCAGTGGGGTCTGAAACCGGTAGGTGTCGCGCAGCTCAGGGCTACAGGCTGGAATGACGGTTTCAGAGCGCAGCAGCGACATTTCCGCGCCCTGCCAATCGGCCAGGCCGAAGTGGATGGCGGCATCGACCGGCTCCAGCCGAAAATCGAAATAGGAAAGCTTGGTGACGAGATTGATGGTGATGCCGGGGTGACGGCTGAGAAATCCCGGCAGGCGCGGGGCCAGCCATCGGGTGCCGAAGGTTGGCAGGATGGCGAGATTGAGTGTTCCTCCGAACGGATTGGCCTTCAGTGTCAGGGACGCGGTGCTGATGATCCGCAGCGCATCGCGGATTTCACGGGCATAGATATTGCCGCCTGCCGTGAGCCGGATCGTCTGGCGTTCGCGGTGAAACAGCTCGACGCCAAGCTGCTCTTCCAGCGCCTTGATCTGCCGGCTGACCGCGCTTTGCGTCAGGCTCAATTCCCGCGCTGCCGCCGTGACGCTGCCGGTACGGGCCGCTGCCTCAAAAGCCGAAAGAAGATGCAGGGAGGGCAGGAAACGGCGAGGACTTTGCATGGAGGCTCCGGGCATAAATCGGATCTGGCGGGAAGGGCGAGATGGTTTTCTATAGGCGGTCTTATGCCTGAGGTCATTCCATTTGGGAAAGAACTCTTGCAGAAACATCGATAATTGCGCACTGGCGGACTGGTTCAGCACTTGCTAGTGTTTTGGCAGAATAATTGCTGCCGTTTTGCCCGGCTTCCGGTTCGGTCGCGATATAAGGGAACTGTCATGCAGGGGAATCCAAGATCGCACGGGCTATGGGAGCGAACCGCCCCATCGCCGCCGTCCACATCGGCACTTACCGAACACCTGATTGCCGATGTCGTCGTGGTCGGCGGCGGCTATACCGGCCTATCTGCCGCCTTGCATCTGGCCGAGGCCGGGGTTTCGGTCGTGTTGCTGGAAGCGGTCGAGATCGGCTTTGGCGGTGCGGGTCGCAATGTCGGGTTGATCAATGGCGGCATGTGGGTGATGCCGGATGACGTGCCCAAGGTGCTTGGTCCCGTGCATGGAGAGCGGGCGCTGAAGCAATTGGGCGAAGCGCCGCTCTTGGTGCGCGAGACAATCGAAAAACACGATATCGCTTGTGAGTTGGAAACCAATGGCACGCTGCATCTGGCCGTCGGCAGCACCGGGCTGGAGGAATTGCAGAACCGTCACCGGCAATGGGTGGCACGCGGTGCGCCGGTCGAGCTTCTGTCTGCCGAGGAAACGGCATTTCGCGTCGGAAGCACTGCCTATGCCGGTTCGCTGTTTGATCCCCGGGCGGGAACTCTGCAACCGCTTGCCTATGCGCGGGGGCTTGCTGCTGCGGCCATTCGCGCCGGTGTGCGGATTTTCACCGGCAGTCCGGTGGTGGAAACTGAGCGGGAAGGCGAGAGCTGGGTGGTCAAGACCGCGTCCGGCCATGTGTCCTGCCGCTGGATTATCGTGTCCACCGATGCCTATTCCACCGGTCCCTGGAAAAGTGTGCGGGAAGAGCAGATGCATCTTCCCTATTTCAACTTTGCCACTGTGCCGCTTGGCGAAAATCTGCGTCGCTCCTTGTTGGCGAACCGCGAGGGCTGTTGGGATACCAGGGAAATCCTCTCATCCTTCCGCATGGATCAGGCCGGTCGGCTGGTATTCGGCAGTGTCGGGGCGTTGCGCCATGGCGGGGCGGCAGTCCACCGGGCCTGGGCCAAGCGCAGCCTGAAGCGGCTGTTTCCGCAATTGGGCGATGTCGAGTTCGAGATGGAATGGTATGGCAAGATCGGCATGACAAGCGATGCCGTGCCGCGCTTCCACCGCTTTGCCAAGCGGGTTGTCGGCTTTAGCGGCTATAATGGCCGTGGCATTGCGCCCGGCACGACTTTCGGGCGGACATTGGCGCAATTGGTTCTGGGCGAGATCGGCGAGGCGGATCTGCCCTTGCCGCTATCCGAGCCGGAGACCATTGCGTTGCGCACGGTAAAGGAAATCTACTACGAGGCGGGCGCGCAAATCGCTCATTTGTCGGATAGCCGGTTCTGATCCGGCCGCCACCCAACACCATTCACATACAAACGACGTTTCAAGGAAAGATCATATCGATGTCGAAACTCAACCTGCCTGCCGATGTATCGCGCATTCTTGCAAATCTCGGTGTTTCCGCCGGGACTTTGTCGGGCGGTTCGCTGGCGGTCACGTCGCCTGTCGATGGCAGCACGCTCGCGACGCTTGCAACAGTGTCCAGCGATGAGGCAAGCAAGGCCATCGACAATGCACATGCCGCTTTCCTGGCGTGGCGCCTGGTGCCAGCCCCCAAGCGCGGCGAATTGGTGCGCTTGCTGGGCGAAGAATTGCGTGCGCATAAGGACGATCTCGGTCGTCTCGTGTCCATTGAGGTTGGCAAGATCACCTCCGAAGGGCTTGGCGAAGTGCAGGAAATGATCGACATCTGCGATTTCGCGGTCGGCCTGTCGCGTCAGCTTTACGGCCTGACCATCGCCACCGAACGCGGCGAACACAGGATGATGGAAACCTGGCATCCGCTCGGCGTCACCGGCATTATCTCGGCCTTCAATTTCCCGGTTGCCGTCTGGTGCTGGAATGCGGCGCTGGCGCTGGTTTGCGGCAATTCGACGGTCTGGAAGCCCTCGGAAAAGACGCCTATTACCGCCCTAGCCACCCAGGCGATTTTCGAAAAAGCCGTCCGCCGTTATGTGGCGGCTGGCGGCAGCGCGCCGGACGGGCTTTCGACCGTGCTGATCGGTGAGCGCGTCATTGGCGAAGTGCTGGTGGATCATCCGAAAGTGCCACTGGTTTCGGCCACCGGTTCGACAGCCATGGGCCGGGCGGTCGGTCCGCGTCTGGCGGCTCGCTTTGCCCGCTCGATCCTTGAACTGGGTGGCAATAACGCCGCCATTGTCGGCCCAACTGCCGATCTCGACCTGACCCTGCGCGGCGTCGCCTTTGCCGCCATGGGCACGGCTGGCCAGCGCTGCACGACGCTGCGTCGCCTGTTCGTGCATGACAGCGTTTACGACACGTTGGTGCCCCGGCTGATCAAGGCCTATGGCTCTGTCACCATCGGCAATCCGTTGGAGACCGGCACGCTGGTTGGACCGTTGATCGATGGCCGCGCCTTTGAAGCGATGCAAACGGCGCTGACCGCGGCAAAAGCTGCTGGCGGCGTGGTGCATGGCGGCATGCGGGTACGCGAAGAAGAGGCTGCTTCGGCCTATTACGTGCGCCCCGCCTTGGTGGAAATGCCTTCCCAGACCGGGCCTGTGAAGGATGAAACCTTTGCGCCAATCCTCTATGTGATCCGCTATAGCGATTTTGATGCCGCATTGGCGCTGAATAACGATGTGCTGCAGGGCCTGTCCTCCTCGATCTTCACCAATGACCTGCGCGAAGCCGAGGCTTTTCTATCGGATCGCGGCTCCGATTGCGGCATTGCCAATGTCAATATCGGCCCATCCGGTGCTGAAATCGGCGGCGCGTTCGGGGGCGAAAAGGAAACCGGCGGTGGGCGCGAATCCGGCTCGGATGCCTGGAAGGCCTATATGCGCCGTGCCACCAATACGGTGAATTTCGGACGCTCGCTGCCCTTGGCCCAGGGCGTGAAATTCGACGTCGAGTAATCAATCGTTACCATACTCCCGGCGATAACCGGGAGTATGGTTGAGCCCGTTATTCCTAAACAGGCTGGATTTGTTGCAGCCAGAGATAATAGGCCGAGTGGTCGAGATCGGCGCCGCCCTTGTTCTGCACCAGGTCTGTGAAGCCCGCCCGCACTGTTTCCGATAGCGGCAGTGTCAAATCGTGCTCGGCAGCAACCGAAAGCGCATTATTTAAGTCTTTCAACTGCGCGGCGGAACGTCCACCCGGTGTGAAATTGCCGGTCACCATCCGCTCGCCATGCAGGTCGAGAATCCGGCTATCGGCAAAGCCGCCCCGCAAGGCGCCGCGCAGCGTTGCCGGATCGCATCCCGCCGATTGTGCCAGCCGAAAGGCCTCCGCGACCGCGCCGATGGTGACGGCGACGATCAACTGATTGGCAAGTTTTGCCGTCTGGCCAGTGCCGACCGGCCCCATCAGTGTCGGTCGGCCCAGTTTTTCGAGAACCGGTACGGCTGCCGCGAAATCCTCCGGCGCGCCGCCGACGAAAATCGACAGCGACTTTGCCTTGGCCCCAGCCACGCCGCCGGAAACGGGGGCATCCAGGAAACGCTTGCCCATCTGCCGCGCCATCGCCGCAAGATCGAGGTCGCAGGCCGGTTCCACCGATCCCATGTCGATAATCAGCGCGCCATCGCCCGCCGCAGCCATTGCACCACTGTCCTCCAGTGTGGCGCGGGTGGCCGGACCATCGAGCAGCATGGAAATCACCACATCCGCACCTTTGGCTGCCTCTGCCGGGCTGGCAGCAATGCGGGCCACGTCGGACAAGGCCTGCGCCTTTTGTACGGAGCGATTCCAGACCACGACCTCGAAATCTGCCGCCAGGTGACGGGCCATCGGCTCTCCCATCAATCCGGTGCCGAGAAAGGCGATCCGCGTCATGGTAGCTCCGCCCCGATAGCAGCCAAAGCCGCACGCGCCACCTCTTCATCCTGCTCGCCCGAGCCTGAGCCAATGCCTATGCCGCCGAGCAACTCGCCACTGACTTTTATGGGCAAGCCGCCCCTCAATCCTGTCGCTTCGCCTTGGGTTGCAGCGGCCAACAACAGCTTGGCGTGGTCGGGAACACTATGGCTGGGGGCGGCAAGCGAGGCTGCGGTCCGTGCCTTTGCCCTCGCGCTTTTTAGGGAAAGATAGCAGCGCGAGCCGCGCATGCGAAACGAAGCCAGTTCTACGCCGCTGTGATCGACAATGATAATGCATTGCGGCTGACCCATCGCCGTTGCTGCATCAATTGCGGCGCGCAAAAGTGTGGCGACGCCTTCGTCGGTCAAGGCGCTTGAGGGTGTCGTAAAGCTCATGGCATGCTCTCCCTTGGCAGTTTCTACCGGTCATGTTATCGATACCATATTCGAACTGGTTCAGCTTGGCGAGTAGGAATGGGTATCTCATCAGTCACTGTCAGTTTGATTTTCGAACCCGAATACCAAGTTGAGACTATCAAGTGTTGGGAGGCGCGCCGTCATGTCGTTCTTTGAGATCTCCGACCCGGCCTTTGGCCGGTTTGTGATGGGCAATGCCCCGGTCAAGCAATTGGCAACCGGTTTCGATTGGGTGGAAGGACCGGTCTGGTTCGGTGATCTCGATTGCCTGTTGTTTTCCGACATCCCCAACAATCGTATTCTGCGCTGGATGCCGGACGGCAGTCTCAATACCTTTCGCGCTCCATCGAATTTTGCCAATGGCCATACCCGCGACAGGCAGGGGCGCTTGGTCAGTTGTGAGCACGGCACGCGGCGTGTGACCCGCACTGAATATGACGGCACGATCACGGTGATTGCCGACCGCTTTGAGGGCAAGCGTCTCAATTCACCCAATGATGTGGTGGTTGCCTCCGATGGGGCGATCTGGTTCAGTGATCCGCATTACGGCATCGCCACCGATTATGAAGGCACGAAAAGCGAGCAGGAACTACCCTGCAATGTCTACCGCGTCGATCCATCCGGGGCGATTTCTGCCGTTTTGACCGATTTCAACTGCCCGAACGGACTGGCCTTCAGCCCGGATGAAAAACGGCTTTACGTGGCCGATACCGGTCGTATGCATAGCAACGATCCGCAGCATATCCGCGTGTTCGATGTCGCTGACGGATGGAAGCTGACCGGCGGTAACGTGTTTCATGTGATCGACAAGGGCTGTGCCGACGGCATGCGCCTCGATACCGACGGCAATCTCTGGTCTTCTGCTGCCGATGGCGTCCACTGTATCGCCCCGGACGGGCATCTGATGGGCAAGATCCTGGTGCCGGAAACGGTCTCCAATCTCTGCTTCGGCGGGCGTGGCAAGCATCGATTGTTCATAACCGCAACAACCAGTCTCTATGCAATTTCCCTGAACCGGAACGGTGCAGCCTGACAGGATCTATACGAAGACTCATTGAAAATGGCTCTTCGTATTCCCCATGAAAATATCTCAAGCCTCTGATGCATTTGAGATATTTTCATTTTTTTAAGTCGAGGATGCGTCAGCATGTCAGAGACTTGGTATTGAGCATCTTCCAGCCTTGCTCTTACGCTAAGGTCAGGCCGACCATTTGCTTTTCACGCCAAGGCTTTCGATTGCAGCAATGGCCACGGCGATCCCGTCTTCTGCCCGCATGCGCTGGCCAAGGTCTGCCGCATGACGGCGCATGTCGTCGCAGTCGGCACAGATAATTGCCGAGGCCAGCGCATCTGCGGTCAAGGCAGCGCGATCCAGCGCTGGCGGAGCAACGCCGAGTTTTTCAAGGCGGTTGCCCCAGAATGGCTGATCGCCAAAGAATGGCACAACCACTGAGGCAATACCGGCACGTGCCGCAGCAGTCGTTGTGCCAGCGCCGCCGTGGTGAACCGCCAGTGCCATTTTCGGAAACAGCCAGTCATGCGGCGCACGGTCAATCCGGAAGATATTGCCGCTTGCCTCACTGTCCGCGCCATTGAGACCGCCCCAGCCACTGGCCAGCACGATGCGTTTGCCCGTCTTGCGCACCGCTTGCAAGACGATATCGGTGAAGCGACCTCCATCCGGCCCGACCATGCTGCCGAAGCCGACATAGACGGGCGGAGGCCCGTCCTTTAGAAAACTCGTCAGATTGTCCGGTGCGGCCCAGGTCGAACCTTCCTGCAACTGCCAGGGGCCGGTGACCCGCACATTGGAGGGAAGCGAGGCGGGCGGTCTCGACCAGCGTCGGGCTATAGGCAAACAGGCGCAGATGCGAACGGGGCTTATAAGTATAGGGGCCACGCCAGGGGTAAGGCGCCAGCCGCAGGGCCGGACGCACCACCTCATTATAGGCGGGGCGCAAAATATGCCAGATCAGCATCTGTGTGGCATGGCCAAGAGCCATATTGATTGGCCCCGGCAAGCTCCTCGCCCAATCCGGCAGCGGCAGAAGCGGCGGTTGCCGCGAGGGCAGGGTGGGGACCAATTGCGTTTCCGCGACAGGCAGGCCCAAATATTCGCCAAGCGCTGCGGCAAGATGGAAGACCATGCCGTTGCCAATCAGCAGATCGGCATCCTCCGTTGCCCTAAGGCCTTGAGCGGGCCAACTGGCGGCCATGGTTTTCAGCCTTCGCCGCGCCGCCTTGGCAATCGCAAGCGGTGAGAGGCCTTGGGACATCGCAGTCCGGTCATTGCGCATCCAGTCGAGGAAATCGCCACGCAAGGGGGCGAATTCCAAGCCGTGATTGGTGACGAGATCAGCGCATTGCGGATCGGTGGCAATTCTGACCTTGTGACCGGCCTGTTTCAGCCCAACGCCAAGAGCAACCAGCGGCCGCACATCGCCTTCGGTGCCAATCGTGAATATGACGATCTGCATGGTTTATTCATTCACCAGATAATGATGCCTGACATTGGCACCCGACATTGGACACATTCTAGAACGGCGATTTGGCTAGAACGGCGATTGGGCTAAAGCGGCTATTGGGCAAGTCAATGCCCCATGCAACTTTCGAGTTGCAATGTGCCAATGCTAGCGACTTGGCACCGCAACACGTCAAAATAGTTTAGCCCCATTCCTCCTATCAAGCCTAAGAGGACTTTAAGTCAGCAACGATGACATCAGGCTCGGCTGGGCATGGCCATTGTGGCTTTGCGCCCGTCGCCCGATTGAAAACGGTCGGTCTGGATCAGTCCAAGCATGATTGCCTTGACGACGGCCTGGGTGCGATTGACGGCTTCCAGCTTACGCTTGACCGACTCCATGTAAAATTCGACCGATTTTTCGGAAATGCCGAGGATCTTGGCAATTTCCCAGGAGGATTTGCCTTTGGACACCCAGATCACGGTTTCCTTTTCCCGTGCCGACAGGAAGGATCGACGGCGGCGATAGCTGCCGATCAGATGCTCTTCCATGACCACCGGCAGCGCACAGGAATGAAAGAATTGCGAGATAATGTGAATGAGATGAGCTTCCGGCAGATTGTCCTGGAATTTTTCGTCGGGGATAACAGTCATGATTGCCAATTCGCCATGGCGGGACATGAGAGGTACGGTCAGCCCGTTGGCAATGCCACGTTTTGCGGCATCTTCGATCACGCAACGCTCTTCTTCCGTCAGCTTGGCGCTATCGATCGCATCGCTCCACCGGAATGGGGTCTTGCGAGAGAGAAATCCCAATGATGGGATCGCAATAGACATACCGCTCCGATGCGTATCTCTCCACCCATTCCTCTGGATAGTTGCTGATGCCGAATGTATGGCGGGTCTCATTCGTAGCATTCAGCACTGGGGTTTGAACGATGTGATAGGAAAAATACTTGTAACCCAGTGATTTTATACTGGATTCCATCACTGCTTTCATCTCTGCGGCGGAGGCGGCGGCATTGAGGCGCATAATAAAGCGATCGAGAGGATCTACGGACTTATGTTTGATGTCATGCATGAAATAAAACTCCAAATCGTCACTTCGTGAAATTTCTGAGGCCGGGCATTCAGGGCCGGAAATTGGGAGGACTGGACTGCCCGCAAATATAAAATTCAGAAAATGCTGTTTTAATATTGGAAAATAAATGTAACTATTGGTGGTGCTTGAAAATCTGTTGTATTATGCGTCATGTTGCAGTGTAGCATTTACAAGCAAGGGGTCAATGTCAATTTGAAATTGAAACGGGTCAATTTCAATGGAAACGAAATCTGAACATTGACGCCTGTCACGGCCATACCGTGCGTTTGCGATTGGTAACTGCCCCAGATCGGGTCAGTTTTAAACGCGCGACTTTCGCGTTTGTGGTCTGTTGTGGCACGAGGCGTGCTCTGACTCTGGGCGTTTTTAGGGGTAAATTCGCGTGTTGCGCCGCAAAATCATCCAGCAAATATAACGTATTACCGTATGCTTCATGCGGTTTGAAAACGGGCAGCTCTGCCAGGTATAGCCATAAATGCCTGTCGCCAATTCTGGCGACGGCCTTGCCCCATTCGGTCTGCAAATATGCTCAGGCGTTTGACCGCCTTGAGCATATTCACCGTTGCCATCGGCAGAGTTTGCCTTGCCGAGCCTCATCGGGCTTTTGGCTTATGCCGTTGTTTCAAGCGCCAACAGGTCGTCCAGGGTCTGGCGCCTGCGAATCAGCCGGTGGTTATCCCCCTCGATCAGCACTTCTGGAGCATAGAGCCTGCTATTATAGTTGGATGACATCGATGCCCCATAGGCACCGGTGTCGTGAAACACCATGTAGTCGCCCGTTTGCGCTTGCGGCAGGTTGCGTTTTTCGATTGTCCCGAATTCGCCCTGCGTGAAGACATCGCCGGATTCGCAAAGCGGTCCTGCCACGACTGTGGGCACCGGTACGTCGCTGCGTGGTGTGTCATTATTCGGGGCGGGCAAGACGGAAATGCCGTGATAGCTGCCATACATCGCCGGGCGGGCCAGATCGCTGAACCCGGCATCGACAAGGACGAAATGATTGCTGCCCATGGTTTTGGTAGCGCGGACCTCTGCCAGCAGCACGCCTGAATCCGCCGTCAGGAACCGGCCCGGCTCGATTTCGAGCCGGATCTTGTGGCGCAGATATTCCTCGATCTGTTTGCGGGCGCTATCCCAAAGCGCGAAATAATGGACGGTATCGATTTCTTCCTCGCCGTCCTTATAGGGGATGGAAAGTCCGCCGCCCGCTGAAATCGCCTCGATATCGGCGCCAAGTTCGCAGCAGAACGTCACCATCGCTCCGCAGACCCGTTGTAGATGCCGGTAATCGACGCCGGAGCCGATATGCATATGCAGGCCGACCAGCGTCAGCGAATAGCGCCGCACGGCTGCCAGCGCGTCGCGCAATTGCTCGAACCAGATGCCATGCTTGCTGTTTTCGCCACCGGTATTGGTCTTGTTGCTATGGCCGTGGCCGAATCCGGGATTGATGCGCAGCCAGACGCGATGTCCCGGAGAGCGGGCGCCTAGTTGGTGCAGCATGTCGATGGAGCCCGCATTGACCTCGATTTTGTCAGTGACCACCCGGTCCAGCGTATTGCGATCGAAGACATCGGCGGTAAAGACGATCTCGGCGACGCCGGAGGCCTGGCCTGCGCCATAGCCCGCCCGCCTGGCGCGCTCGATTTCGCCCAGCGTCACCGCATCGACGACCACCCCGGCCTCACGCATCTGCCGCAGGATATGGGTATTGGAGCAAGCCTTTTGGGCAAAGCGAATGACGTCGAAGGACGACAATTGCGCGATACGGGCGCGGATCGTGTCTGCGTCATAGACCCAGACCGGTGTTCCATAGGTTTGCGCAAGCGTGGTGAGTGTGTCGTTTGAAAGGCGTGTCATGGTGTATGGATCGATCCGGGTTCGAAAATCGGGCGGCACAGTGGAGTGGGACATGGTGTAAAGGTAGGCAAGCAATGGCGCTCGCGTGACATATGGCAAAAATACCGGCGAAGCGCTACAGGCGCGCCGCCGGTCTTGTGGCAATTTCAATCAATCAGGAGGGCCGTTAAGACGGCAATCGAAAGCAGCTTTTACCGTGCAGCCTGCGCCAGAGCCTGTTGCAGATCTGCGATGATCGCCTTTGCCTCATGCAGTCCGACATTGAGCCGGATGGTCCGGTCGCTGACGCCGAAACGGGCAAAGACATTGGTTTCCGGCGAAATGCTGAGCGCCGCCTTGGCAGGCACCACAAGGCTTTCCGGCCCGCCCCAGCTGACCCCGATCCGCACCAGTTGCAAGGCATCGACAAACGCGGCGACGTCAATGTCATCGGTCACTTCAAACGAAAACAACCCGCCAAAGCCCGTCAATGTGTTGCTACCCGGATGATCGCTGAACACCGGGTGCATGACCCGTCCTACAGCCTGGCTGGCCTTCAGCCAGTGCGCGACCTCGAGACCCGCCTCGTGGTGGTGGCGCATGCGGAATGGTAGCGTTTCAAGATTGCGCAGCACCAGCCAGGCCTCGAAGGGCGAAAGCTTGGCACCCGTATAGGGAAAGATTTCGCCGTTGATCCGGGCGATATGCTCCTTTGATCCGGTGACGAGACCGGCGACCGTATCGCTCTGGCCGCCCAGATATTTCGAGGCGGCGTGAATAACGAGATCGATGCCAGCGGCAATTGGCTTTTGATAGAGCGGTGTTGCCCAGGAATTATCGACAATGGTCAACACACCATGGCGCCGCGCCGCCGCAGCAACCGCGACCAGATCCTGAAGCTCGAACACCATCGAGGTCGGACTTTCGAGATAGGCGAGTTTGGCGCCCGGAAGGGCGGCAATCAGGCTTTCGGTATCCGTGCCATCGATATAATCGACGAGAACGCCGAAGCGCTTCAGCACTTTTTCGAAAAACCGGAACGCATCGCTATAGACATGGCGGACGGTGACGATCCGGTCGCCTGGATTGACGAAGGCGAGAATGGTCGCGGCAATCGCGCCCATGCCGCTGGAAAAGGCCCGCGCAGCCTCCGCGCCTTCCATCTCGGCGATCCGGCGCTCAAGGATCTGAACGGTTGGATTGTCGCCGCGCGAATAGATCGGCTTGTGGGAGCGCCCGGCAAAAACATCTTCCAACTCTGCATAGCTGTCGAACAGAAACAGCGATGTCTGATAGATCGGCGGCACGGCGGCATCGAAGGGGTCGTGACCGGTAAAGCCGGGAAGTGGTGGAACCGGAATGGTTTTCGCGACGGGGTCGAATCGTGGGGTCTCGTTCATGACAAACCTCTGGTCTCGGGATGGAGTGTGGAGAGGCCGGAAAGTGGGCCGTCGCCTTTAGGAAGGTTGGAAGGAAGTATGGTCGCCCATTCGCGGCGGGCGACGACAATGCCGAGAGCGGCGGTCAGCCCTGCCGCGGCGGCAGGCGCAATTGCAACGCCGGTAAAGCCAAGCCAGGCCGGTAAAAGCATAAGCAGCGGGATCAGCATGTAACCGTTCGGCGCCAGCCCGACCAAGGCGGACAAGCCAGCCCGTCCACGTGATTGCAGCATGACCAGAAGCACGGATTGGAAGGCGGCCAGCGGAAAAACCGGAAACAGCAGACGAAGACAGGCGGCGGTTTGCTCGGCAACCTCAGGGCTATCGGTGAACAGCCGGGCAATGGGCCCGGCTGCGACCAGCAAGAGCGTGGAGTAGCAGAGAGCAACGGGAATGGTGACCATCAGCATGAAGCGAATGGCGGCCTTGATCCGCTGGTCATCACCCAGCCCCACGGCATGGCTGACGACACTTTGCGCGCCGAGGCAGAAGCCGAAGACCGGCAATTGCCCGAAGGCAATCAGCCGGATGGCAATGGCAATGGCGGCAACGCCTGGATCACCGCCGCTTTGGCTGGCCTGGCGCAACAGAACCATGAAGCCGATGCCGGTGACGATGCTGGTGGCACAGGCCGGGATGCCGATGCTGGAGATCGGCTTCAGCAGGTGCCAGCGGATCAGGTTCAGATCAATTCGGACATTGCCCAGCCGACGATAGAAATAAACGGCATAGGCCAGAAGGGCAGCAACCGTCGATACCATGGTGGCAATGGCGGCACCCGCTTCTCGGAAATCGAGCAGGAAAATAAACACCGGATCAAGGGCGATGTTGAGGGCGAAGCTGGCGATCAACACCGTCATCGAGAAACGGGAATTGCCCTCGGCAATGGCAATAAAATCGCAGATCGCCTGCAACATGCCGAGCGTCACGCCAAAGGCGATCAGCCGTCCATAGATCAGGCCCGAGGCGAGAAGGTCGCCTTCACCGCCCACCGCTCGCACGAAAGCGGGCAAGGCGAGGTAAATCAGCGTGGATAGCACGATGCCCATCGGCACGGCGGCAACCAGGGCGGTCACTGCCACCGAGGAAGCGGCCTTCACATCGCCCTGACCGAGTGAGCGCGCCAGAAGCGTGGCAAGGCCGATGCCCAAGCCTTCCGTTGCAGCGCTAACCAGCAGAAACAGCGGCAGCACGAGGCTGACGCCTGCCAGCGCCTGAGGCCCCAATGCACCGATGAACATGGCGTTGACGGCGTGGTGGGCGGCGCTGGCCGTTAGTCCTGCCACAGCGGGCAGGGCGACGATCATCACCAGACGCTTGATGCGCGGATCGTTGAGATCCGCCGCCATTTTCGTCGTTGAAGATGTCATTACAGGCCGCCCCTGACCAGCGATCCTGGAATCTGGGAGCCTGGAACGGCAAGGCCATCCTTACCGACCAGGCCGGTCAGGTCAGGCGAAAGCAACTGGTCGGCAAAGAAACGTTCGCGCAGCAGCATGACCAGCAAAGCCTTCTTATGGGAAAACTGCACATGCTTGATTTTGGCAAAGCCAGAATGATCCAGGTTGCGGATCTGCTGGTGATGATGGTGGATGGGTTCGCCGACGATGCGCCGCGTGCGCGGGTCCGCGAGGAACATGTAGTGCATCAGCGAGGGCAACCAGGCGCTGACATAGGGCTTGCCGCGAAATGCATCCTCGCCAATTGCCACATGCCAGCCGCGGTCATGGCTATCGGCATCGTAATGCGGCCCGAGCCGGTCTTCCTTGGCCCAGTAAAGCTCGAAATAGCCAAACGGCGTGCCACCGAACGTGCCGATCAGCGGCAAGGTGCGGGGGTCGGCAAGCCGGTTTTCGAGAAAGTCACGATGTTGGGAAAGTGTGCCATTGTCCTCCCAGATCGCGGCCACGCGGGGATCGTTCATCCAGGGGTGGAAATGCGGCAGATCCGCTTCAGGCGAGGCGACGTGAAAGCCGAGCATCGTATCCAGCCAGGGGATGAAACGGCTATAGACCGGCCCGACCGGCTTTGGCGGTCGTAGGGGATGCAAGACACCATTGGTCATCACCGGAATATCGGGATATGCAGGTGGCACATGGCCAAGCCAGAGTGCTGATTGCTGGAAAAAGCCCTGGGCTTTTGCGATCCAGCCATTCTCTGCGGGCAGGAGCATGCCGGAAGCGGCAAAGGGCGCACCGTCCACACTGTCCGGCAGATCCACGGCAAGGGTATGGATTTCGGGGTGGCAGGTCAAAACTGCCTCAAGCATGGCGCCAAGTGCGGACCTATAGCCGACTTGCGAAGCCATGTCCCGGTCCGTGAAAAGCGCTTCAACGATCAGCCGGGGCGTGTCCGACCAGACGATGCGTCCACTGGTCCAGACGACGCGTTCGCTGGCGAGGGCAGAGCCAGCGCGTTCGACACGCAAGCTATCGCCGCTGGAAAATACAATCAAAGATTGCGCACCGTCTAAGGAATAACTGCGGAAGCCATCTGCGGGAAGGCGCAGGCTGGAGCAAGGCGTGCCGGTGTTCGATTGCACGATTGCGAGAGAGGCGTCCATATCTATGTCTCCGTTTGCGTCGTGGCCAAACCCGCACGGACATGGATCATGTCCGATATAAATTAGGGCCACTTGCAGCAAGACGAATGGGCGCTTCGCCAATTCACATGTATCGCAAAATTTAATTTTCGGAAATTTTCTTCTGAATTTTGCAGTCTGCCATTCGTCATCAAACCAATAGATTTGACGCAGGGTGTGGCAAAAAATGAATAATAAAAAATCACACGGTTTTCCACTTTTGCTTTAAAAATATATCGGAAATTTATTAAAATATAAAATTATAAATAAAAATTCAGACAAAAACTGAAAAATACGAGGCTCTGGAAGTAATGACAATTCATGATCGGTCGACAACAACCGCTCCAATCGCCAAGGCTGGCTTTCACGATGGGCATGCATGGCCCTTATCATCGCAGCAATCGCGGATCTGGCTCTTGTCGCAGGCGGGGCATGAGGCTGTCTATGGGCGTCAGACTATAGGCTTTCGTTTTGCGCCTGTGGGGATCGATAGAGTACACGCATCGATTGAATTTTTGGTGCGGCGTCATCCCTTGTTGACCTGCCGCTTCGAGGTGCGGGCGGGCGGGATCGTTTATCAAATGCTGAGCCAAAATGCCGTGCCTGTTGCCGAGCGTGAGCTGACAAAGGGTGAGGATCTCGAGGCCGCGTCAAAAGAGGTTGCCGCCGCCTATTCTGGAAGGCCGCTTGATCTGGAAAAGGATGCCGATGCCCAGTTTACGCTGTTTACGACAGGGGGGCAGGCGGTTGGCGTTCTGTTGGCATTGCATCCTCTGATCGGCGACCGGGCGGCACTCGACCGATTGGCCGTCGATTTCGTTAATGGACTAGAGCGGCGGGCTGATCGAGCGGGCGAAGAGGCGGGTGTGATCGATGCCGCACAACACTGCCTTGCCCAAGGGCTGACCCAGGGCGCAGCAATGCCCCGGACATCCGATGCCGATGCCGATTTCTGGTTTGACCGGTTGGCAGCACAGGAAACGGTGGCGATGCTGCCCACCCAGGCTCCAGCGGCAGGCATGACGAGTGCTGGTCAGCAGGCATGGAGCGAAAAGGTTATCGAGGTGGCGTGCTCTGCCTCTACATCTGTGGCTGATGTGACGCAGGACAGTCTGGCAGCTCTGGCCATTGTGCTTCGCCGCTATAGCGGTTGTGGTACGCAGCGGATCGGTCTGGTGACACGGCAGGTCGATTGCCCGGTTGCGACCCGCACTGAAGATCTGTTGCTCGTCACCAGCGAGATCGACGGCAGTTTGGCTCTCAATGCGGTGCGCGAGCGGCTGGCCGAGGGTGTTGCAACCGCGCTGTCCCGCCGCCTGTCGTTCGAAGCACTGACGGATGCCCTGGCGCGGCGTGATGATGGATTCGAGGCGGCCAGCCTGGTTGCAACAGTGCTGGATGTACGGCCCGCCCTCCAGCTAGGGGCCCAGGTTCTGTCCGGTCAGCCGGTCACCGTTCTGGTGGAGCCGCCTGCGCGTCGCGATGCAGGTCTGGTGGTTACCGTTTCCGGCCTGGGTACGGAGACATTGGCGATCCGGCTTGGCTATGATCCACAGAGCCATAGTGATGCAATGATTTACCGGTTTGCCCGCGATCTCCGTCTGGCATTCGATGCCCTAAGCAATCAACCGGAGCAGCCCGTGAAGACGATTGCCTTCATGCCGACTGAAGAACTGGAGCAGCTGTCGGCACCCTATCCCGACCAGCCTGAGATCGATGACGGCACACCGATCCATCAGGTGATTTCGGCGCAGGCGCAGCGCAGGCCCGAAGCTTTCGCGGTGGCGCAGGGCGATACGTCGATTACCCATGGCGCGCTGGAGGCCGCCGCCAACCGGCTCGCCCATCGGCTGGTCGCGATGGGGATCGGCCCGGAAGACCGGGTTGCCGTGGCGCTGAACAAATCCATCGACGCAATCATCGCCATTCTGGCGGTGTTGAAGGCCGGTGGTGCTTTTACCCCGGTCGAGCCGGATCATCCAGAAGCCCGCAACCGCCATATCCTGAGCGCGCCGGGCTTGGCGCTGGTGATCTCGCGCAGCCGCTACATCACCGATCTGCCGCGTGATATCGGCACGCCGATCCTCAATCTCGATAAACTCGATCTATCCTCGGAAAGCACCGAGCCGCCGGTCATCGCTATTGCTCCGGCCCAGCTTGCTTATGTGATCTATACCTCCGGCTCCACCGGTATCCCGAAGGGGGTGGCCGTGGAGCATGGTCCGCTGGCGCATCATTGCAAGGCGACGCTGCGCATCTACGAAATGGATGAGAATTCCTGCGAATATCCGGTCCTGCCCTTTACTTCGGACGGCGGGCATGAGCGCTGGATGGTGCCGCTGATGGCGGGTGGCGGCGTGGTGCTGACGGCGGATAAGCTGGCGACGCCGGAAGATGCTTTCGCGCTGATGCGCAGGCACGGCGTCAACAATGCCAGTCTGCCGACCAGCTATGTGCGCGGCCTTGCCGAATATGCGGCGGAAAAGGGCGGAATACCGCAGTTGCGGCTCTATTCCTTTGGCGGTGAAGCGCTATCCCAGGCGGTCTTCGATCTGCTGACCGACAATCTCAAGGCGCAGATGCTGATCAACGGCTATGGGCCAACCGAAACCATCATGACGCCGATGGTGTGGAAAATTCCGGCGGGAACCCGGTTCGAGGGTACCGTTGCGCCGATTGGCCGGGGTGTGGGTGACCGTCGCATCTATGTGCTGGATAGCGATTTGGTGCCAGTGCCGGTTGGGGTGATCGGCGAAATTCATATCGGCGGTAGCGGCATTGCCCGTGGCTATCTCGGCCAGCCGGAGCTGACGGCGGAGCGTTTCATCGATAATCCGTTTTCCACCAATGGTGGGCGGATGTACAAGTCTGGAGATCTGGGCCGCTGGCGCGAAGACGGCACGGTGGAATTTGCCGGTCGGGTCGATCACCAGATCAAATTGCGCGGCTATCGTATCGAGCCGGGCGAAATCGAGGCGGTTCTGCGGGCCGATCCGAACGTGTCGGAAGCCGTGGTGCTGTTGCATCAGGATAGCGGGCGTAGCGCGTTGATCGCCTATGTGGTGCCCCGGGAAGACGAGGATGTGAGCGTCAACGATCTTCGCCGTGCTGCGGTCACCGCCCTGCCGGATTACATGGTGCCGCAACATATCATGGTGCTCGATGCCCTGCCGATGGGGCCGAACAGCAAGCTCGACCGCAGCGCGCTGCCGCTGCCCAAGCTGCAACGTGACATCGTCGCGCCTGCCAACGACAAGGAAGCTGCCATTCTTGAGGTCTGGAAACAGATCCTCGATATCACTGAGCTCAGCGTGACCGAAAACTTCTTCGATGTCGGCGGCCAGTCGCTGGCGGCGGTGCGGATCGTTTCGCGGCTGAAGATGCAGCACCCGAAATGGCCGCTGACCATTGCCGATATGTTCAACTATCCAACGGTGCGGGATCTGGCACTGGCGATGGACGAAAACCGGCAGGAGGACAAAGTTGGGGCGATCTATCTGCGCCGCGACGGCGACCGTCCGGTACTCTATTGCTTCCCGGGTCTTCTGGTCAGCACGCGCGAATATATGCGGCTGGTGGATTATCTCGGGCCGAACCAGCCGGCCACTGGCTTCGTCTGCTATTCGCTGACCGAAACGCCAGCGCTCAGCACCAGGGTAGAGGATATTACTGCCCGCTATGCCGAAGCGGTGCGCAGCCAGGCCAAGGGGCGGCCTTGCGCCTTTCTTGGCTGGTCCTGGGGCGGGCTTCTGGCCTATGAGGCGGCGCAGCAGCTCGGCAATGACGTCGATCTTCGGATGATCGGCATGGTCGATGTCTGCGACATGGGCGATGAATTTGCCATTGGCGTCTGGCCGCATTTCGAGCCTGGCGTGCGTGAGCACACCCATGAAGCCGTGCAACGCTGGCTGAAGGTCGCGCCGATGCGCGAGGCCTGGCTGACGCTGATGGCGGCAATGGATGATGAGGTTTACGAGCAATTCCTGCATCATATCGTCAAGCATAACGTGCCGCTGCCTGTCGATGGGCCGGATATCGGCTCGGAAGAGCATATTTTCTGGGTTCTGCTCGATAACGCGATGATTTTCCGCAATTATCAGCTGAAAACCTCGCAGTTCCGTATTCATGCGTTCTCAGCGGAAGATTCGGTAACGCGGGGTCTCAGCGTCATCGACTGGCGTCGCTATTCGCCCAATGCCACCGCTTGCGAATTGGTGACCGGCACCAACCACCTGTCGATCATCGGCAAGTCCCGTTTTCATCAGCGCTTTGCCCAGCGGCTCGATCTCGCCATTCAAGGCAAGTCGTAATCCGCTCTTAGTTTCCCTCCCTTTCGTTTTCAAACTCAGTCTGGAGTGCAATCATGACATCCCACGTGCTCGATCTGGCTGGAGCCGGCATTGGTCCGTTCAATCTCAGCATTGCGGCGCAGCTGGATTCGATCCCAGCGGTCACGGCGCAATTTTTTGACAGCCGCCCGGCGTTTTCCTGGCATCCGGGCATGATGCTGCCGGGCGCCGATATGCAGACCTCCTTCCTGAAAGATCTGGTGACAGGGACCAATCCAACCAGCCCCTGGAGCTTCCTGTCCTATCTGGTCCGCCACAAGCGTTTCTATCAGTTTTTGAATGCGGAATATGAGGCGGTGCCGCGCAAGGAATTTGCCGATTATCTGGGCTGGGTGGCCCGTGGCCTGCCATCGCTGTCCTTTGGGCAGACGGTGCGCCAGGTCGATGCGGTGGATCGGCTGTTGTCCATCGATGTGGATGGCGCCCGTGTTCTGGCCCGTAACATGGCCGTTGGCATCGGCAAGAAACCATCCCTGCCGATCTGGGCCGAAGGCCTGCCGAAATCGATGATTTTCCACAGCAGCGAAGCGACCGCGCGGCTCGGTGATATCAAGGCGCGCAGGGTGGCGGTGATTGGCGGCGGCCAGAGCGGCGCCGAGATTGTCGATGCGCTGCTCGACTTGAAAAGTGTTGCGTCGATCCACTGGATCAGCCGCAGGCCGAATTTCGAGCCGCTCGATGCGACACCCTTCACCAACGAATTATTTACTCCGGCTTATATGGATTGCTTCCATGGTCTGGCCGAGGACCTGCGCATTACCCATACCCGCCGCCAGCTTCTGGCCAGTGACGGTGTTTCGCCGTCGACCCTGAAGAAACTCTATCGCCGTCTGTATGAGCGGCAACTGGAAACGGCAGGCAGGGACGAGGGCATGATGTTGCGTCCGCACCGCGACGTGATCGCTGCCAAGCGCAGTGGATCAGTGATCGAACTCACCATGCGCAATGGCTTTGACGACTCAATCGAGACGATTGAGGTCGAGATGATTGTTGCAGCCACCGGCTACCGCTTCGAATTGCCGGAATTCCTGCGCTCGTTTGAAGACCGGATCGAGCAGAACAGCCTGGGTGAACCTGTGCTCAATCGTGATTTTTCGCTCATGTGGGACGGGCCGGAGGAAAACCGGATTTTCGTGCTGAATGCCGGGCGCCATAGCCACGGGATTGCCGAGCCACAGCTCAGTCTGGCGGCCTGGAGAAGTGCGGTTATCGTCAATGCCATGCTTGGCTATGATTATTTCGACCTCACGCAGCCACAACCTATGGTGCAATGGGAAAGCCAGGGCAGGGCGAACGAAATGTCTTCTCGTCTGGGAGAGGCTGCCGAATAAAGCGTTGTTGCGAAAATTGGAGACCGGTTTTCCGACCCTCCTATGCGAAACTAAAACCTTATGGCGTCGTGATGATTCCCGTGTTCATCACGACGCTATTGGCCGGGCCTATGCTTGGAGCAGCATGGTAAGGAATAGCTGACGGCAGGGAGGCGGGTGCATCGATATTAAGGCCTGTTTCGGGCATCCCACTCCTTTGTTTTTGCTTGTTGTATATTCAAAAAATATTGAAAATCAGTAGGTTGCTATTGATTGACAGAAATGGAAAAGTCTCTCTGTTTTATCTTGACTAATTAAATCATGTTTTTTAGTGTGCCCCAGAAATAAGGGGGGAATTCCACGGTTTCAATCTGGGATTTCAAGGCGAGCCCAACATGATAGCCAATATTTCGCAATCGATATGTGACGAACAGATAAACATTGCCCTGATGGTCAAGCCAAAACTGCTGGGCGCTGCACGGCGGATTACCGGTTGTGCCTCTTTGGCGGAAGACGTCGTTCAGGAAGTGCTTTTGCAACTTATCGCAAAGCCGTTGCCGCCTGATATTGCAGTTCCCGCATCCTATATGATGCGGATGGTGCGCAATCTTGCGACCGACCATATGCGCCGACTGCGCTATGAGCGAGGCCTGTTTGCCGATGAGGAAGAGGGTGACAACACTTCCGATTACGGCAGCCCTGAAGAGCATTTGCGCGAAGTGGAAGCCTATCAGGCCTTCTGCTGCACCATAGAGGCTATGCCAGCCCGGACCCGCAAATTCTACGAGGACCATTTCTTCGAAGGGGTACCGCAAAATATCATCGCCAGGCAGGCGGGTGTCTCCTGTGCCCTGGTCTGCGGGCTGCTGCGTGATGCCCATGCCCAATGCCTGGCTGCCATCTGCCCGGATGGGGTGGAATGCCGGGCCTCAAACCGCAAAGTTAAACGCCATGCGTTGCCGACGCCCCCGCTAAACAAGGAGGTACACCCGCTCTATTGCAACCGTTCGGCGGCTTGATGCCTGGTGACATCGACCGGGTTTACGGTCTTGCCGTTGCGGATTTCTGAAATGGTGTTTGCTTTCCTATACCGGCGCTTTCTGCCTGAAACCGCAATGGCGCACCACGTTTTTACGATAAAAAGAATTGAAAAGATGAGTGATTATTGTGCTTGTTATTATCGAATTGACCGCCGACAAGGGCGAAATTTGCCACGACATCATGTCTGAACTGTCCGACTGGTTTACAGAGCCCGCTGTGATTGAGGCGTGTGCCGCAGCGGCCGAGACCTTGCCGATGTTCGGCTGCCTTGACGGGAACACCGTCGCCGGATTTGTCATGCTGAAACCGCATCTGCCCGATGCCGTGGAGATCGTGGCAATCGGCACCCGCCAGGCCTATCATCGCCAGGGCGCAGGCAGGCTTCTTCTATCAGCAGCGGAGGATTTTGCCCGCAAGGCTGGTTGCCGGCTGGTCACGGTGAAAACCCTGGCGCCGCGCGGCAAACAGGAACCGCAATACGACGCCACGCGCGCCTTCTATGACCGAAATGGATTTATTCGAGCCGAAGTGTTTCCCACCCTTTGGCATGAGGAGCATCCGTGTCTGATGCTTGTGAAACCTTTGGCAGCCGGGGATTAATCATCCCCAGCCGATGGGACTGGGCTGAAGTCGCCTTTCCCGGACAAACTCTAGGGACGGCCATCGGGCAGGGGGCAGAGGTCGCCACATCCGGGAACGCCCGGCAGGTTATAGCGCAGGCAGCAGACCTTGCGCTGGAAGTGATCCATGCCGCATTGGTGGCGCGCCAGTTTGATCATGCCAAACAGCGGATTGCGGCTGCCATCCGGCCAATGCTGGCTTGAGATGATCCCAATTGCTTCTTCCATCAGGTGAGGGCCGGCCTGATTGCCGATTTCCTTGATGATCCAGTTGAGATAGACGGCGACATTGTTCCACATCAGTTTTGGCGCAACGCTGCAATGCCCGGCAATCAGGGTAATCACTGGCGCAGCATGGTCGCGCAGGATGGCGTGGAGATCGGCCAGCGCCGGTGCATGGTCCGCAGGGCGGCCTGGACCTGACAGCAGAAATGCTCTTGGTTCGGCTGTTTGTGGATCGCAGACCAGCGACATCTGGGTGAGCCCGAGTGACAATTGACGCCGATGCACCAGACGGTGGACCGTAGGCGCAATGGTCAGGATGCTGAAATAATAGAGCGTCCACATCGAGATCACTGCACGTTTGTCAGCGCCGGGAAATTTGCAAGTGTAGCGGGCGATGATATCGGCGAAGACATCCGGGTCGGCAAGCGAGGTGCAAGGGATAATCTCGGCATCGTCAGGCGCGTCCAGCAGCAGCTTGCCGCGGCAAAAGGCAAAGCGGTCATCGCCCGGCATGTCGGGCGACCAGTCATCGTCGATGGTGGGCAGAACGCCACGCACCAACGGCCTGGACATCTGGATCGTTGATCCCATGGGTTTTTCCCCCGCTTGATCGATTGCTTGCTGCAACAAACCGCAGATTAGAACGCGGATTTTCAGGCGTCAAGAAAACATGATAATAATAATCATATTTATCGTGGAGCGAGGCGATTTATGCGATTGCCTGCGCCGCCGTGCCTTTCGCCCGCATCCGGCGGCGGTAATGGACCGGCTTTTCCATGAAGCGGCGCTGGAAGGCCTCATAAAAGGTTGAGAGCGAGCCGAAACCGGATTCGTAGGCCACTTCGGTAATCGGCATGTCGGAGGAAATCAGCAGCGATTGGGCGGTGTCCAGCCGGTGGCGGATGATCGCCTGGTTGATGGTGGTGCCAACCGCACGCTTGAACAGGCTCATGGCATAGTTGGGATGCAGACCGGCGGCGCGCCCGACATCCTCGGCAGAAATCGTGTCGGGTGCGTGCTCGCCGATGAAACGCAGCATTTTTTCCACATGCAGCATCCAGCCCGCATCGCGTTGGCCAAGGCTTGCCAGCGCCGATCCCTGCTCACGCAGGTCGCGCCAGCCGTCCCGCTCGATACGCATCAGGCGAGCGGTCAGTTCGGAGCGGACGATCTCGATATCGCCCTCATCGCCGCCCAGCAATTCGTCGCGCCAGCGCAGAAAGATTTCACGGTCCCAGGCCCGCAGATGCAAAGCCTCGATGACGGCGCCGCGAAACACCGAATCACGAAACTGGCTCAGGCTGGCCAATCCCAGAAACACCGACATCGGCACATAAAGACAGATAAAGCGGGTGCCTTCCCGCCGATCGATGACCTGATGGGGGATCATCCCCCAGAACAGGCAGAGCCGGCCTTCCGAAATCGTCAGCTCCCGGCCATCGAACCAATAGGTCATCGAGCCTTCCAGCACGAAATTCAGCTCGATCTGGCTGTGCATATGCGGCCCAACCATTTTCTGGACTTCCATCAATTCCCCGGCGCAGAAGCGGTTATCGCCGAATACAACCAAGGGGTGGGCCGGATCGCGTTCGGGGTGTACAGGTGTTGCGCCAAGTCTGTTGATCAAGGGAGGACGTCGAGCCATTTCGCACCGAAAATCTTAGGATACCGGAATTCTAAGCCTGAATTTCGGAGGTAGATTGCGGCTTTCTGGCGCACGGTCAAGGCGCTTTTGCAGGAGGCGGACGCAAAGAAGCTGAAAGTTGCAGAGAGTGCAGGATGTCTTGGGGCCGTTTGGTTAAGGCAAGACATTATGCTGGAGATATAAAATGTTACAGCGACCCTCTCTGTTTCTATAGGGTAGGCGCTGTCATACCGCAGACAATGATTCCTGGGAGGAATATGATGATTTGCTTTAAAACGATGACGGGCCTTAAAGCCGTGACAGGTTTGGCGCTCGGCTACGCATTGACGATGTCAACCGCATTCGCGGGCCAGATTGTGCTCAATTCCGATCAGTCGGACCCAACGCCGAAAAAGGCGATGGAAGAGCTGCTGAAGGATTTCCAGGCCGCCAATCCCGACGTGACCGTCAAGTGGAATAATTTCGACCACGAAGGCTATAAATCCGCGATCCGCAACTTTCTGACGGCTGATGCGCCGGATGTGGTGTCCTGGTATTCTGGCAACCGCATGGCGCCCTTCGTCAAGGCTGGCCTGTTTGAGGATGTCAGCGATATCTGGGCCAAGGACGATCTCAACAATCAGTTGAAATCCGCTACCAAGTCGATGGAAATCGATGGCAAGAAATGGGGCATTCCCTATTCCACCTATCAATGGGGTATTTATTACCGCAAGGATATCTTTGCCGCTCAAGGCATTACACCGCCCAAGACCTGGGCCGAGCTGCTGGCGGCCTGCGACAAGCTGAAAAAGGCTGGCATTACGCCCTTTACCATCGGCACCAAGGCGCTGTGGCCGACAGCAGGCTGGTTTGACTATCTCGATCTGCGCGTCAACGGCTATGAATTCCACATGGACCTGACCGCCGGAAAGGTGCCTTACACCGATCCGCGCGTCAAAGCCGTGTTTGAGAAATGGGCCGAACTGATCAAGCCCGGCTATTTCATCGCCAATCATGCCGCGCTCGACTGGCAGGATGCCATGCCGCAATTCGTGCAGGGCAAGGCGGCCATGTATCTGATGGGTAACTTTGCCGTTGCCCCGATGAAGGATGGCGGGTTGAAGGAAGAGCAGATCGGCTTCCTGCAATTCCCGGAAATCACCCCCGGCCTGCCGCGGGCGGAAGATGCGCCGACCGAATCCTTCCACATCCCCTCGGGCGCCAAGAACAAGACGGATGCGCGCAAGTTCCTGGCTTACCTCGCAAAGCCGGAAACTCAGACCAAGATGAACGCCACCCTTGGTCAGCTGCCGATCAACAACAAGTCGGAAAAATCCAGCGATCCGTTCCTGAGCGCCGGTTTCGACATGCTGTCGAGTGCTTATGCGCTGGCGCAATTCTATGACCGTGACGCGCCCGCCGATATGGCCAAGGCCGGTATGGAAGGCTTCCAGGAATTCATGGTCAAGCCTGACAAGGTCGATGCCATCCTGGCCCGCCTCGATAAGGTCCGCGCCCGCGCTTACAAATAATCGGTTCTCCCGACGGCCGGATGTCGCCCTAGTGGCATCCGACCGGTTTTCAGTCACAGAACGGCTGGGATGCTCCGGCATCCTTGAGCCCTTGCATTAAAGGAGGTGCTGCCGTGAGCACTGCTGCTCCTGTTTCATCCGGATTCTGGAAACGTCACCAGCAACGCATTGCCCCCTGGCTGTTTCTGGCGCCCGGTCTGGTGATGTTTGTCATCTATGTCGTATTGCCGATTTTCCAGTCTGTCTGGATCAGCTTTCACGATTGGGACGGTATCGGCGAAAAAGTCTGGATCGGGCTTGGAAACTATCAGGAATTGCTGGGCGACGAGGCCTTTTACGTCTCCCTGGAAAACAACCTGATCTGGCTGGTGCTCTACCTTCTGGCCATTCCCGGCGGATTGGCGGTGGCGCTGTTCCTTAACCAGACGGTCACCGGTATTCGACTTTATAAGTCATTGTTTTTCTTTCCCTTCGTCATCAGTCAGGTCGTGGTCGGCCTGATGTTCACATGGTTCTATGCGCCGAATTTCGGGCTGTTTTCCGTGCTGATCAAGGATCTGACCGGGCTGGATTTTGCAGTCCTGGCCGACGAGCGTTTCGTTACCTATGGCATTATCGTCGCTGGTCTCTGGCCGCAGACTGCCTATTGCATGATCCTCTATCTGACCGGTCTCAACAACATCAATCCAGAGCAGGTGGAAGCCGCCCGCATGGATGGTGCCAAGGGCTGGTCGCTGCTCAAAAACATCATCCTGCCGCAGCTGGCGCCCGCCACCTTTATCGCCATGGTGGTGACGGTGATTGGCGCGTTGCGCTCCTTCGACCTCGTGTCGATCATGACGGCTGGCGGTCCCTACGGCTCCAGCCGGGTGCTGTCCTATTACATGTATGAGGAAGCGCTGTCGGAATACGGGTTCCGCATGGGCTATGGCGCGGCCATCGCCGTCGTCCTGTTCCTGATCATGATGGTGTTCATCACGCTGTTCGTCGTGCGGATGATTGGCCAGGAAAGGAATAGCTGATGTTTCCGACCCCGATCCAGAAGGCCTCGCCGATTGTCCGGTTCGGCTATAATCTTGTTCTGCCTGTCGCGCTGGTTCTCTGGTTGCTGCCCTTGCTGGGCGTGGCACTGACCTCGGTGCGTCCTGCGGGCGATCTGGCCGCTGGTAATTATTTCGGCATTCCCTCCGGCTTCGCCGGTGTCGAGAACTATTCTGCGGTGTTTCAGAATTCGCCGCTTGGCTGGTACATCCTCAATTCCTTCAAGATTACCATTCCAACCGTGATCGGTGCCGTTGCGCTGTCCTGCCTGACCGGGTTTGCGCTGGCGACCTATAAGTTCAAGGGCAATATCGTTCTGTTCTGCCTGTTCGTTGCCGGTAATTTCATTCCCTTCCAGATCCTCATGGTGCCGGTGCGCGACATGACGCTGAAAATGGGGCTGTATGATACGGTTACCGGCCTGGTGCTGTTTCATGTCGCCTTCCAGACCGGCTTCTGCACGCTGTTCATGCGCAATTTCATCAAGGGATTGCCGTTTGCGCTGATCGAATCGGCGCGGGTCGAGGGCGTGTCGGAATGGCGGATCTTTCGCTATATCGTGCTGCCGTTGATGCGGCCCGCCATCGCGGCGCTGTCCGTACTGGTCTTCACCTTTGTCTGGAACGACTATTTCTGGGCCACGGTTCTGGTGCAGAGCCAGGCCGCCATGCCTGTTACGGCGGGGCTTTATTCGCTGAACGGCCAATGGGTCGCCGCCTGGAACCTGGTTTCCGCCGGGTCGATCGTCGCGGCTTTGCCACCGGTCGCCATGTTTTTCCTGATGCAGCGGCATTTCATTGCCGGATTGACACTTGGAGCAACCAAGGGATGAATGATATTGTAAAGATTGGCGCAAACGGGCTTGTTTTGAGCCTGCTGCTGCCGGAAATCGGCATGCCGGAAATTATCGGCTTTGGACGGACACCTGTTGCTGACTCGGCTTTGTCCGAGGTCGAGCGCTCCAGCCGCATCAACGGCATGGATGAGGCCGTACCTTCTGCGGTGCTGCTGCCGCTGGGTGGCATGGGGTTTTTCGGCTGGCCTGCTATTGCCGGGCATCGATCCGGGCGTGATTTCATCCTGCAATTTGCCGATTGGACGGTGGAAAAGACCGGGCGGATCACGCTGCTCTGCGCTCAGGATGCTGTGGCGGGCATGGCGATCACGCTGCGTTTCGAAACTCTTCCGTCTGGCGTGATCGGTGTCTCCACTGACATCAAGAATATCGGCAATGAGGATTATATCCTGGACCGCTGCATGGCGGCGAGCTTTCCGGCAGAAGCCGGGCAGGTCGATGTGGTCAGCTTTACCGGCATGTGGGGCCGTGAATTCCAGACCCGGCGCGAGACGTTGGGAACGGGCCTTTGGGCGCAGGAAAGCCGCCGGGGCCGCACCTCCCATGACCGGTTCCCAATGCTGACAATCGAAGGCGAGGCGCAGAGCTTCGGCGTTGCGCTCGGCTGGAGCGGTAACCACCAGATCGTCATCGACCGGCTGGACGATGGCCGCCGCCTCGTGCATCTCGGCGAAATGTTTGAGCCTGGCGAAACGATCCTTACGCCGGGCGAGAGCTATCGCAGCCCGGTTGCCTATGCCGGTGCGGATCGGGCGGCGTTCCATGCCTTTGTCCGCGATGATCTCATGCATTGGCCTGATGGTGCGATGTCGCCGCGTCCTGTGACCTTGAATACCTGGGAGGGCAATTACTTTGACCACCAGATGCAATCGCTGAAGGCGCAGGCGACATCCGCCGCCGAGCTTGGCATCGAGCGTTTCGTGCTGGATGACGGCTGGTTCGGCAAGCGTGACGACGACACGACCAGCCTTGGCGATTGGGACATCGACGCCCGTAAGTATCCTGAGGGTCTGTCGCCACTGGTCGATCATGTCACCGGACTTGGCATGCAGTTCGGCATCTGGTTCGAGCCGGAAATGGTCAACCCGGTCTCCACCCTCTATGACCTGCATCCCGACTGGGTCTTGCAGGTCAAGGGCCGCCCTTTGCTGACATCCCGCAACCAGCTGGTGCTGGACCTGACGCGGCCAGAGGTGAGCGATTATCTGTTTGAAAAGATCGACGCGGTGCTGGCCAATCATGCTGTCTCCTATATCAAATGGGACATGAATCGCGACCTGACCCATGCGGGTGGACGCGACGGGCGGGCGAAAATCTCCATCCAGACCCGCGCCGTCTACGCGCTGATGGATCGGGTGCGGGCTGCCCATCCACAGGTGGAGATCGAAAGCTGTGCCTCCGGCGGTGGCCGGATCGATTACGGTGCGCTTGCCCGGACCCACCGGGTTTGGACTTCGGACTGCACCGATGCGCTGGAGCGGCTGGAAATTCAGCGTGGTGCCTCGGTTTTCGTGCCACCGGAAGTGCTTGGGAGCCATATTTCAGCCTCGCCAAACCACCAGACGGAGCGTCGTCATACGCTCGCCTTCCGGGCGCTGGTGGCACTGGCCTATCACCTCGGTGTCGAGTTGAACCCGCTGGAACTGGAAGGCGAGGAACGCGCTGAGCTGAAGTCCTGGATTGCCATCCACAAGCGGCTGCGGCCCCTGCTGCATGCGCCAGGCGCCAATTTCTCCAAAGAGCCGCGTGATGGGCGCTATGTCTGGGGTGCGGCGGACAGCAAGCGCATTGCCGTCTTCGTTGCCCAAGGGCCGCAAATGGTGGGCGAACAGCCGGAGCCGCTGACCCTGCCTGACGTCGTGACCCGCATTGGCGGACGCTGGAAGATTGCGGCTACGCATCCGGCTGCGCCGAATTTCATTCGTATATCCGAAGGGCAGAAGCGCCTGTTGGCTGGCCAGGTCACGTTTGACCTTGCAGATCTCAAGCTTGGCGGCTTGCCGCTGCCAATGCTGCGGCCGGAAAGCGCAATCCTGCTGGAACTGGAACCTGTCGAGAGAGGAGACCACCATGGCTGATGTAAGCCTGCGGGGCGTCAAGAAACAATTCGGCGCGCTGAGCGTCATCAAGGGCGTCGATCTCGACGTCAAGGACGGCGAATTCTGCGTGTTCGTCGGCCCTTCCGGTTGCGGCAAGTCCACGCTTCTGCGGATGATCGCCGGGCTGGAAGATATTACCTCCGGTGGGTTGACGATTGGCGGCAAGGATATGACCCGGATCGGCCCGTCTGAACGCGGTGTCGCCATGGTTTTCCAATCCTATGCGCTTTACCCGCATATGACGGTGCGCGACAATATCGGCTTTGGCCTGAAGATGACCGGCCATCCCAAGCAGATGATCGAGGCGCGAACCAAAAAGGCAGCCGAGCTGCTGCAACTGGATGCTTTGATGGAGCGTAAGCCGGGCCAATTATCCGGTGGCCAGCGCCAGCGTGTCGCCATTGGCCGCGCCATCGTGCGTGAACCGGAAGTCTTCCTGTTCGATGAGCCGCTGTCCAATCTGGATGCCGCCCTTCGGGTGCAGATGCGCACCGAGCTGTCCAAGCTGCATCAGGATCTGAAGGCGACGATGATCTACGTGACCCACGACCAGGTGGAAGCCATGACCATGGCCGACAAGATCGTTGTGCTATCGGCTGGCCTGATCGAGCAGGTCGGAACGCCGCTGGAGCTTTATCACCGGCCAAACAATCTGTTTGTCGCAGGCTTTATCGGTTCGCCGAAAATGAATGTCCTGCCTGTAACGGTGGCGCCCGCAGACGGCGGCAAAGTGGTGGTGACGCTGGCCGATGGCGCGGCGATCACGCTCGATGCGCAGGGCAAGGCAATCAGCCCGGGCAAGATGACGCTCGGCATTCGCCCCGAACATATCGATGCGACGGGCAAGGGTGATCTCGTTTTGTCGCGGCCAGTGCGGCTCGCCGAATATCTCGGGTCCGAAACACTGTTTTTCGTCACTCTGGCCGATGGCACGGAATTATCCGTCAAGGCGGACGGGCTGGCGACGGCCAAGCCGGGAGAAACCCTGTCCATCGGCATTCCAGCCGCTGCCTGCCATCTGTTCGATTCCTCGGGCAAAGCTGTGATCAACGGGGACCTGACACGATAATGCTGGGTGTTTGCTATTATCCTGAACATTGGCCGGAGAGCCAATGGCAAATCGATGCGCAGAACATGCGCAAGCTTGGCATTTCCTATGTGCGGATCGGCGAATTCGCCTGGTCGCGGTTGGAGGCGAGGCGGGGCCAGTTCACCGTCGAATGGCTGGACCGGGCTATCGATATTCTGCATGCGGCGGGCCTGAAGGTGGTGCTCGGCACCCCGACCGCCACACCGCCGAAATGGTTGATGGACGAGCATCCCGACATTGCGCCCTATGATGCCGACGGGACTGTGCGCGGCTTCGGCTCGCGCCGCCATTACAGTTTTTCGAGCGAAATATGGTGGACCGAAAGCGCTCGAATCGTTGAAGTCATCGCCAAGCGCTACGGCACCCATCCGGGCATTGCTGGCTGGCAGACCGATAACGAATATGGTTGCCACGACACCACGGTGTCCTGGGGGCCTGAAGACCTGAAGGCCTTTCGTCGCTGGTTGCGGATGCGGTATCAGACCACTGACCAGCTCAATGAGGCCTGGGGCTCGGTGTTCTGGTCGATGGAGTTCAACAGTTTCGATGAAGTCGAGCTACCGACCCGCACCGTGACCGAACCGAACCCGGCACAGCGGCTGGATTTCTGGCGCTTCTCCTCCGATCAGGTGGCCGCCTATGATAAAATGCAGGTGGATATTATCCGCAAGCATTCGCCGGGCCGCTGGATCACCCATAATTTCATGGGCTTCATCAATGATTTCGATCATTTCCAGGTCGGCGACAATCTCGATCTCGCCAGTTGGGACAGCTACCCGATCGGCTTTGTCGAAAAATTCCCGTTTACCGAAGAGGAGCGCAATCGCTGGGCGGAGACCTCACATCCCGACATCGCGCCCTTCCACCATGATCTTTATCGCGGTGTTGGCCGTGGCCGGTTCTGGGTGATGGAGCAGCAGCCCGGTCCGGTCAATTGGGCGCCATGGAACCCGGTTCCCAAGCCCGGCATGGTCAGGCTGTGGACCTGGGAAGCATTGGCGCATGGGGCAGAAGTGGTCAGCTATTTCCGCTGGCGCCAGGCACCTTTTGCGCAGGAGCAGATGCATGCCGGCCTCAATCTGCCGGGGCTTGATGAATGGTCGGTCGGTGGGCTGGAAGCACATGCCGTGGCTGGCGAACTGGCAGCGCTTGGCGATCTGCCTGAGAGTGTTCAGGCGCCTGTGGCCCTGGTCTATGACTATGCCAGCTATTGGGCGACAAAGATCCAGCCGCAGGGCCGGGACTTCCGCTATGAGGAATTGGCGTTCCGCTGGTACGAAGCAGCCCGCCGCCTGGGGCTAGACGTGGATTTTGTGCGTCCCGGCGCCGACTTGTCCGGTTATAAACTGGTGCTCGTTCCCTGCCTGATGCAGGTCAACGAGATGGCGCTCGCGGCGTTTCAGAAGACGGATGCCATTGTGCTTTACGGCCCGCGTACCGGTTCACGCGACGAGAAATTCCGTATTCCAGAAAATCTGCCGCCTGGTCCGCTGGCTCCCTTGACCGGCACACGCCAAACCCAGGTTGCCTCGCTGCGGCCCGGTCTTGGCGATAGCGTTTCAGGCTCCGTTTCAGGCCGGGCCATCCGCTGGCGGGAATATCTGGAAACCACGGCAACCGTCGTCGCCACATTCGAAAACGGCGACCCGGCCCTGACGAGCCAGAACGGCCACCACTATCTGGCCTGCTGGCCAGGCCCGGCTTTGCTCTCCTCGACGCTGGCGATGCTGGCAGAAAAGGCTGGTCTAGAAACCCTTGTTTTGCCGGAGCATATCCGCATCCGCCGCCGTGGTCGCCTGACCTTCGCCTTCAACTATGGGACCGAGGACTGGACCATTCCGGCATCCGGCGCGTTCCTATTGGGTGGCCCGGTGCTCAAGCCGCAACAATTGGCGGTTTGGGCCTGATTGTCAGGGCTTGATTGCTGATATTATCGAGACAATGCGTCTCCTTCGCAAGGAGGCGCATACTGCCATGCTTGGGCTTGTTTGGCGCGTTGACACCTCGGAAGAAGGCCGAGCAGGACGGAGGAGACAGTGCTAACAGTTTCAGCAGTTTTCACGCTTATTATTGAAACTCCTGCGCCATCCCAGCAAGATCGTCCCAGAGGCTCTCGGCAAAGCCGCGCAACACCAGAAGCTCGAATTGGTCCTCTGCTGTTCGGCAGAGATTAACGGCGATGTGACCGATCAGTGTCGTCGTTGCCGCACCGATTGCGAAGTAATCGGGGTGAAGATCAAGGGCAGTACCTTTGGCCAAAACGTGGCGTACGGGTGCGCCGCTGATTCTGATCAGCACCCGACCATGACTTTGATCGACAACAAAGACGCTTGCATCAAAGGTGGGAGTTTGATCCACCCCTGCGGAGCCAGTTGCAAACCATTGGCCGGGACCCGCACTGCGGAGATCAAAGCCCACCGGCGGGGTGGGTGCAGTATCGCCCGGCTTGCCAAGCACATGCAGCACCGTTGCCTCATGCAGGCTCTCCAGAGTCAAAGCACCAAACTTTGCAACACCTTTATCTGCAAGCGATGCCCGGCGAAGAAGCGGAAATTCAGAAAGAGCTGTTTCAGGCATGGAGCTTCTCATTGTTTGGGTCAACAAAAACCGGGCTTACCAGCTTGGCTGGCGTAAACTCGTTGCGAAGACCATTCCACACCAGTACTTCTTCACCATGGCGAGCGGCGCCGCCCTTCACCAACGCAAGGCCGATGGTGGAGCCGATATGCGGTGAGAAGCAGGATGAGGTGATATAGCCCTGATCATTAGCAAGCGTTGGATCTGCGTCCTTGTTCAGAATATGCGCGCCTGTTTTGAAGCTTGTCTTAGCATCCAAAGGCATGACGCCGACCAGTTGTGGGCGATCCGAGGCAGTTAAGCCTTCTCGGTTCAGCATATGCTTGCCGATGAAATCGGGCTTGGTGGCGCTGACCATTTTGCCAAAGCCAAGATCAGCAGGCACCACCGTGCCATTGATCTCATTGTGGGTGACATGGCCTTTTTCGATGCGCAGCACCGATAGCGCTTCAATGCCATAAGGCTGAATGCCATGCTCCTTGCCCGCCAGCATCGCCGCATCAGCAATGCTTTCGCCATAATCGGCAGGCACGGCCAATTCAAAGGCCAGTTCGCCGGAGAAGGAAATGCGGAACAACCGCCCCTTCAATCGACCACCCAAGAGAGAGACATCCTTGGCGGCAAGATAGGGGAAGGCCTCATTGGAAATGTCCTCATCAACGAGCTTTTGCAAAATGGCGCGGGATTTTGGTCCGGCCACCGCCATTTGCGCCCATTGGTCGGTAACAGAGGCCAGCCGCACATCCAGCTCTGGCCAATGCACCTGGGCGCAGAATTCCAGATGGTTCATCACCCCCGCCGCATAGGCCGTAGTGGTGGTCATGAAATAACGGTTTTCACCTAAGCGGCTGGTGGTGCCGTCGTCATAGATAAAGCCATCTTCGCGCAGCATCAGCCCATAGCGGGCCTTGCCGACCGGCAATTTCAAAAAGGCGTTGCAATAGACGCGGTTCAAAAACTCTGCCGCATCCGCCCCGCAAATCTCGATTTTGCCAAGCATGGAAACATCGCAAATCCCGGCATTGGTTCGGAGGTTTTTGACCTCGCGGTCCACGCTTTCGCGCCAGCCGGCCTCGTTGGTCTGAGGGAACCATGCCGAGCGATACCATAGCCCGGTTTCCACAAAGGTAGCGCCATTCTTCGCCGCCCAATCATGCAAGGGTGATTTGCGCACCGGCTGAAAATGCTTGCCATGCGATGTGCCTGCCAGCGCCCCAAAGGACACAGGCGTGTAGAAAGGCCGGAATGTCGTGGTGCCAACATCGGCGGGAGATACACGCCGTGCTTCCGCCAGCAGCCCGATGGCATTGACATTGGACAGCTTGCCCTGATCCGTCGCCATGCCATTGGTGGTGTAGCGCTTGGCAAGCTCCACATGGCCATAGCCTTCCTGCACGGCAAGGCCCAGATCCTTGGTGTGTACGTCGTTTTGAAAATCCACGAAGGCTTTGGTCTTGATACCGGGTATGGACCAGACCGGCTTTGCAGGGGTGGGGATAATGTCACCCTCAACACTCGGCATATCCAGCGCTTGAATCGTGAAACCCAGAGCCGTCAGTGCTTGTTTTGCCTGCTCAAAACCAGATGCCATGCAAGCAGCAATCCCAAAGACACCGGCCGCCGAACCCGCCAAAACCAGATTGTTCAAGCTCTCCGGGGCCAGAAAGGCCGAATGCTCATCTGACCAGCGCGGCTTGCCGCCTCTGTGGCAGGCAAGATGAACGATCGGACTAAAGCCCCCCGACATGGCGAGACTATCCACCTCAAGCCGCTCCAACTGGCCTTCGCGCCACAGATCAAGCCCCTCGACAGATTTGCCGCCATACACATTGCTGACTAAACCACCTCGCACCAATCGCGCCTTGCCCTGATAAGCAATCGTTGCGTCACGTCGGCTATCAATCAGTGCTGAAACATTAACGCCTGCGGCTTCAAGGTCCGCCGCGAGCGCATAGCCGCTGTCATTGGTTGTGAAAATGGCGGTCTTCTTTCCCGGCGCGACGCCATACTGATTGAGGTAACGGCGCATGGCTCCGGCCATCATCACGCCGGGAATATCATTGCCGCCGAACACCAGCGGGCGCTCCTCGGCACCCGTCGCCAAAATGGCTTTCTTCGCCGCAATGCGCCATAGGCGTTCCACCGGGCGGTTGGCGGCGGGGAGAGCGATGTGTTTTTGCACCCGCTCAACCGCGCCGAAAACATTGCCATCATACCAGCCAAACGCTGTGGTGCGGGCAAAAATTTGCACATTGGGCAGGCTTTCCAGCTCTGCCTTTGTGGTAGTGACAAAATCAGAGGCAGCAACACCATTGATCAAAGCTGTTTCGGCCAGCAGCCCGCCGCCAATCTCCGCCTGCTCATCCAGCAGAATAACCCGCGCACCCGCACGGCCAGCAGCCAGAGCCGCCATCAAACCGGCGGCACCTGCACCAATGACCAGCAGGTCACAATGCGCCCAGCATTTTTCATAGGCATCGGGATCGGCTTCATAGCTTGCCTTGCCGAGACCGGCTGCCTTGCGGATTATCGGCTCATAGAGCTTTTCCCAAAACTTGGCAGGCCACATGAAGGTTTTGTAGTAAAAACCAGCACTCAAAAACGGCGATAGCAGGCTGTTGATCGCACCGACATCATGCTCAAGGCTTGGCCAGCGATTTTGGCTGTTGGCTTCCAGCCCGGCATAAAGCTCCTGCATGGTGGCACGGGTGTTGGGTTCTGTGCGTCCGCCGCGACCAATGGTCATCAACGCATTCGGCTCGGCGGCTCCTGCCGTCAGAATGCCGCGCGGACGGTGATATTTGAAGCTGCGGCCTACCAATTGCTGGCCATTGGCCAACAGCGCAGACGCCAGCGTATCGCCCGCAAAGCCGCTCATGGCTTTGCCGTCAAAGGTGAAGGGAAGCGCGGTTTTGCGATCCACCAGACCGCCGCTTTTCAGACGATAGGATGTCATGCGCTCACCCCTTTGCGTGTTGATGCATCAAAGCTTGCGGAAATTTCGTGCGTGGCAGTGTCTCGGCACACAACAATCCAGCGGCGGCAACCGGATGTGTGGTGCCAGTATTCTTCATAGGCTCCGCGTGGATTGTCTCGCAGGTAGACGTAATCATGCCAGACATCAGGACCAGCATCAGCGGCGGGGCGCGCTAACGCTGCACCCTTGATGGTGTATTCTTCTTTGGGTCTTGGCCCGCAATGGGGGCAGGGAATGAGGCTCGCCATAATCAGAATCCTTAATGCAGGTTCGGCTGGGCACCCTGGCCCTTTTCATCGAGAATATAACCGCGTTCAAACCGATCCAGCCGGAAGGCGCGCGCCGTTTCATGGCTTTCGCCCTTGGCGATCAGATGTGCAAAGCAATAGCCAGAGGCAGGCGTGGCCTTGAAACCGCCATAGCACCAGCCGGAATTGAGATAGAGATTGTCCAGATGCACCTTGTCGATGATCGGCGAGCCATCCATGCTCATATCCATCACGCCGCCCCAGCTGCGCAGCACCCGGATGCGCGACAGCGCCGGAATCATCGCCTTACCCGCTTCGGCCACATGCTCAACGGTGGCTAAGTTGCCGCGCTGGGCGTAGGAATTATAGCCATCAATATCGCCGCCAAACACCAGCCCGCCCTTATCCGATTGCGAGACGTAAAAATGGCCAGCGCCAAAGGTGACGACGCAATCGATAAAGGGTTTTAGCCCCTCCGAGACAAAGGCTTGCAGCACATGGCTTTCCATCGGCAATTTCAGCCCTGCCATCTCGGCCACGCGGGATGAATTGCCCGCAGCCGCCAGCGCCAACTTTCCGCAGCCAATAAAGCCGCGTGTGGTTTCCACGCCAACCACCTTACCATTTTCCCGACGAATGCCCGTGACTTCGCAGTTTTGAAGAATGTCCACACCATGGGTATCCGCCCCACGCGCATAACCCCACGCCACCGCATCATGGCGCACCGTGCCGCCGCGCCGCTGCATCAAACCGCCTTGAATGGGGAAGCGTGCGTTGTCGTAATCCAGAAACGGCAGCATGGCTCTAATGGCATCACGGTCCAGCAATTCAGCATCCACGCCATGCAGCCGCATGGCATTGCCGCGCCGCGTATAGGCATCGCGCTGGGCGTCGGAATGATAGAGATTGACCACGCCGCGCTGCGACACCATGGCGTTGAAATTGAAATCCTGCTCCAGCCCTTCCCATAGTTTCATGGAAAACTCGTAGAAAGGATTGTTACCCGGCAGCAGATAATTGGAGCGGATGATGGTGGTGTTGCGCCCCACATTACCGGAGCCGATATAGCCCTTTTCCACCACGGCGATATTTTTGATGCCGAAGGTTTTGGAAAGGTAATAGGCCGTGGCCAGACCATGGCCACCACCGCCAACAATCACCACATCATAGTGCGGCTTTGGCTCTGGTTGTCGCCAATGGGCCGCCCAGTTTTTGTTGCCGCGAAGACCGTTCAGAAAAATCGACAAAGCCGAATAGCGCATGATGCCCGCTCGTTTCAGGATTTGGTGGACGGGGGATGGTTGGTGACCACCGCACATTGGTGAGAAGACTAACCAGTCCAGCTCATATGACATTGCATAAAAAAGACATTTTGCGATATAAAAAGGACATGAACGAAAACTCCTCCACCCAAGCTTACGGCTTTATCCTGACGCCGAATTTTGCGCTGATGTCCTTCTCATCGGCCACTGAGCCACTGCGCGCCGCCAATTTGCTGGCGCAAACGCCGCTTTATGCCATCAGGCCGCTTTCCATGCGGGGCCAGCCTGTACGCTGTTCGGCAGGTTTTGATATTCCCTGCGAAGATCTGGCCTTGGAAGGTGGGAACTGCCATACACTGTTTGTGGTCGCGGGCGGCAATCCGATAGACTGGATAAGTACCACCGACCTTCATGCGACTTTGCGCAAACTATCCCGCCAAGGGGTTCGCATTGGTGGCATTTCCAGCGGAGCCTATGTGCTGGCGCAAGCGGGTCTTTTACAGGAGCGGGATTTTACCATTCACTGGGAACACGCCCCTGCCCTTCGGGAAGCCTTCCCTGACCTTGCCCCGCGCCAAGCCCGTTATGTGCTGGATGGCGATAGGCTGACCTGCGGCGGTGGCGTGGCCCCGCTAGATATGATGCATGCCTTGATTGGCGAGCGGATGGGGCCGGAATTTGCCCGCCGGGTCAGCGATTGGTATCTGCATACCGCCGTGACTGATGCGAGTGCCCCGCAACGTGGCTCATCGGTGGAGCGTTTTGGCACCCATCATCCGGCGCTGGTGACGGCTTTGGAAAAAATGGAAGCCACACTGGAAAACCCGCTGGATCGGCTGGCAATCGCGCGGCTGGTGGGCATCACACCCCGGCATCTGGATCGGTTGTTTGCCAGCCATATGCGATTGAGCTTTCACGATACCTACCGCCATATGCGGCTTTCACATGCCCGCAAACTGTTGGAGCAAAGTCCCCTGTCGCTGTCTGAAATTGCCTTTGCCACCGGCTTTTCCAGCGCCTCGCATTTTTCACGGGCATTCAAACAGCAGTTTGGCATTCAGCCAAAATCGGTTAGATCGTAATTTCACGAATATTTAGTGTAGGCGCGGAGTAAGGGGCAGGCATGGCCAAAACCGACACAAAGGCAGCAAAGGCGGCCAAGGCAATATTGGCGCAAGACCCCCATGCTGTGCGCGAGCCACGCGCCAATAATCTCGAAATGGCCATTGGCCATGAGGTACGCACTTTTCGCAAAAAACTCGGCATCACCGTGGCCGATCTGGCAACGGCCACCGGCATGTCGGTCGGCATGTTGTCCAAGATTGAAAACGGCAATATTTCCGCCTCGCTCGGGACGCTGCAATCGCTCTCCAAGGCGCTCGGCGTGCCGATGACGGCCTTCTTTAAAGGCTATGAAGAACCGCGCAGCGCAAGCTTCGTAAAGGCGGGTGAAGGCGTGCATCTGGAGCGGCGCGGCACCCGTGCGGGCCATCATTACAGCCTGCTTGGCCATATTGAAAACAACACCTCCGGCGTGGTGGTGGAGCCATATCTCATCACGCTCAACACCGAATCCGATGTGTTTCCCACCTTCCAGCATGAGGGCATGGAGTTTCTCTACATGCTGGAGGGAGAGGTGGTCTATCGCCATGGCGAAAGCCTCTACCGCATGCAGCCGGGCGACAGCCTGTTTTTTGATGCCGATGCGCCGCATGGCCCCGAAGAACTGGTCACGCTACCTGCCCGCTATCTCTCCATCATCTCCTACCCTCATCAGAAATAATTGCCTTGCAGGAAATTTTTATTCCTAAGGATTGATTTTGCCAAGCGCGCCTGTTAGCCCTTGTCCAACGACAAATGGAGAGGCTGACCATGTGCGGCATTGTTGGATTGTTCCTGAAAGACAAGAGCCTTGAACCTCAGCTGGGAGCCATGCTCTCGGATATGCTGATCACCATGACCGATCGCGGCCCCGATTCTGCGGGCATTGCGATTTACGGTGCAGGGGAAAAGGGTAAAGCGAAAATCACCATTCAATCACCGGAACCTTCGGTGGATTTTGCAGGCCTCGATGCTGACCTCACCAAGGCAGGGATTCCAGCGCAGGTGACAGTAAAAAGCACCCATGCGGTGATTGATATTGATGCGGCAAAGCTTGGCGATATTCGCGGTGTTTTGAGCGAAATTCGCCCAAACGTCCGCATCATGGGTTCTGGCGAAAGTGTCGAGATTTTCAAGGAAATCGGCCTTCCGAAAGATGTTGTGGCCCGCTTTGATGTGCGTTCCATGGGCGGCTCCCACGGTATTGGCCACACCCGCATGGCCACGGAAAGTGCAGTGACCACGCTGGGCGCGCATCCGTTCTCCACGGGGGCCGATCAGTGCCTTGTGCACAATGGCTCGCTCTCCAACCACAACAATTTGCGCCGCGAACTGATCCGTGAAGGCATCACTTTTGAGACTCAGAACGACTCTGAAGTGGCCGCCGCTTACCTCACGGCCGAAATGGCCAAGGGCAAGGATCTGGGACAGGCGCTAACCGGCGCGCTGGATGACCTCGATGGCTTTTTCACCTTCGTCGTCGGCACCAAATCCGGCTTTGGCGTGGTGCGCGATCCCATTGCCTGCAAGCCTGCGGTGATGGCCGAGACGGACCAATATGTGGCTTTTGGCTCTGAGTATCGCGCACTGGTCAACCTGCCGGGCATCGATACCGCCCGCATCTGGGAGCCAGAGCCAGCCACCGTTTATTTCTGGGACCACGAAAAAGCAGCGTGAGGGACGTATAATGCCTATCTTTGATCTTTCCCAAACCCCGCTGCGCGAGCTGAACAGTGCTTTGCATGCTGTGACATCCGGGGCCAATGACACCAATTTTGAAATCATCAATCCACGCGGCCATCATGCGGTGGCGGTTGGTATTGATAGTCCCGTTACCGTCGAGGTGAAGGGGTCTGTGGGCTATTATTGCGCGGGCATGAATGATGGTGGCACCGTCACCGTGCATGGCTCTGCCGGTCCCGGCGTGGCCGAAAACATGATG
Organism: Agrobacterium vitis; assembly: GCF_037039395.1. Taxonomy (NCBI): domain Bacteria; kingdom Pseudomonadati; phylum Pseudomonadota; class Alphaproteobacteria; order Hyphomicrobiales; family Rhizobiaceae; genus Gillisella; species Gillisella vitis. The sequence goes on from NZ_CP146244.1 coordinate 1,068,815, forward strand.
TCAGGCACCGTAATTATTGAAGGCGATGCCAGCCAATATGCCGGGGCCACGGGCCAAGGCGGGTTGCTGGTGATCAAGGGCAATGCGGCCTCGCGTTGCGGTATTTCCATGAAGGGGATTGATATTGTCGTGCAGGGCAATATCGGCCACATGTCAGCCTTTATGGGGCAATCCGGCCATCTGGTGGTGCTGGGCGATGCAGGCGAAGCGCTAGGGGATTCGCTCTACGAGGCCAAGCTGTTTGTGCGCGGCACGGTGAAGAGCCTTGGTGCAGATTGCGTTGAGAAACAGATGAAGCCCAAGCATCTGGAAAAGCTCGCAGAGCTTCTGACTAAAGCCGGAATCACCGATGTGAAGCCGGAAGAATTCAAGCGCTACGGCTCTGCCCGCAAGCTTTACAATTTCAACATTGACAACGCAGACGCCTACTAAGGCAAGGGGTAGAAGACCAATGAGCTACCATAATCCCAATACCCCGCCGCGCAAATCCGCGACCTTTGATGATTACACGCTGGCGGAAATCCGCCGCGCTGCCGCCACTGGTATCTATGATATTCGCGGCGCAGGCACCAAGCGCAAGGTGCCGCATTTTGATGATTTGCTGTTTCTTGGAGCCTCGATTTCGCGCTATCCGCTGGAAGGTTATCGCGAGAAATGCGACACATCGGTAGTGCTTGGCACGCGCTTTGCCAAAAAGCCGATCCACCTCAAAACCCCCATTACCATTGCGGGCATGAGCTTTGGCGCGTTGTCCGGCAATGCCAAGGAAGCCCTTGGCCGTGGTGCGACCATTGCCGGAACCTCCACCACCACAGGTGATGGCGGCATGACCGACGAAGAGCGCGGCCACAGCCAAACCTTGGTCTATCAATATCTGCCCTCGCGCTATGGCATGAACCCGAAGGATTTGCGCCGCGCCGATGCCATTGAAGTGGTGGTTGGCCAAGGCGCCAAGCCCGGCGGCGGTGGCATGTTGCTTGGCCAGAAGATTTCTGACCGCGTGGCCGCTATGCGCAATCTGCCCAAGGGTATCGATCAGCGCTCGGCCTGCCGTCACCCGGATTGGACGGGGCCGGATGATTTGGAAATCAAAATTCTGGAACTGCGCGAAATCACCAATTGGGAAAAGCCGATCTATATCAAGGTTGGCGGCGCAAGGCCCTATTACGACACAGCGCTGGCCGTAAAAGCCGGAGCCGATGTGGTGGTGCTGGACGGCATGCAGGGCGGCACGGCGGCGACGCAGGATGTGTTTATCGAAAACGTCGGCATGCCCACGCTGGCCTGTATTCGCCCAGCCGTTCAGGCGTTGCAAGATCTTGGCATGCATCGCAAAGTGCAGCTGGTCATCTCTGGCGGCATTCGCTCTGGTGCGGATGTGGCGAAAGCTCTGGCTCTGGGTGCCGATGCTGTGGCGATTGGCACGGCAGCGCTGGTGGCCATTGGCGATAACGACCCGAAGTGGGAAGAGGAATATCAAAAACTCGGCACCACCGCTGGCGCTTATGATGACTGGCATGAGGGCAAAGACCCGGCAGGTATTACCACCCAAGACCCCGAGTTGATGAAGCGGCTTGATCCGGTTCTGGCTGGTCGCCGTCTGGCCAATTACCTCAAGGTGATGACGCTGGAAGCCCAGACCATTGCCCGCGCCTGCGGCCATAACCGTCTGCACAATCTGGAGCCGGAAGATCTGGTGGCTCTGACCATGGAAGCCGCCGCCATGGCACAAGTGCCGCTGGCTGGCACCAACTGGTATCCGGGTAAGGGTGGTTTTTAAGTTTCATTGGCCGCGCATTCCTCCCAAGGGCGCGGCCTTTCCTTTCAACATGTGTCTCAATCCATAAAAACAGGGGAACGACGTGACACAGGACCTTGCACAATTCGCCGTTGAGCGCGGCATCAAATATTTCATGATCAGCTATACCGACCTGTTTGGCGCGCAACGCGCCAAGCTGGTGCCAGCCCAAGCCATTGCCGATATGCAAAAGGACGGCGCAGGCTTTGCAGGCTTCGCCACATGGCTGGACCTCACCCCCGCCCATCCCGATCTGTTTGCTGTTCCAGACGCATCTTCCGTGATCCAGCTGCCATGGAAAAAAGACGTGGCATGGGTCGCAGCCGATTGCGTGATGGACGACAAGCCGGTGGAGCAGGCTCCGCGTGTGATGCTGAAAAAGCTGGTCGAGGAAGCAGCCTCTATGGGGCTTCGGGTCAAGACCGGGGTTGAGCCGGAATTTTTCCTGATTTCGGCAGACGGCAAGACGATTTCTGACGAATTCGACACCGCTGAAAAGCCCTGCTACGACCAACAAGCCTTGATGCGCCGCTATGATGTGATTGCCGAAATCTGCGACCACATGCTGGAACTAGGCTGGAAGCCTTACCAAAACGACCACGAAGACGCCAACGGCCAGTTTGAAATGAACTGGGAATATGACGACGCGCTGAAAACCGCTGACAAGCATTCCTTCTTCAAATTCATGGTCAAATCGGTGGCTGAAAAGCATGGTCTGCGGGCCACCTTCATGCCAAAGCCGTTCAAGGGTCTCACGGGCAATGGCTGCCACGCCCATATTTCGGTGTGGGATAATGACGGCAAGATCAATGCCTTTGCTGATAAGGCCATGCCGTTTGGCCTGTCTGCCAAGGGCAAAACCTTCCTCGGCGGCATTATGAAACATGCTTCTGCACTGGCTGCCGTGACCAACCCAACCGTCAACTCCTACAAACGCATCAATGCGCCACGCACGGTTTCCGGTGCCACATGGGCTCCCAACACGGTGACATGGACTGGCAATAACCGCACCCATATGGTCCGCGTGCCGGGTCCGGGTCGGTTTGAACTGCGCCTGCCCGATGGTGCGGTGAACCCTTATTTGCTTCAGGCCATCATCATTGCCGCTGGTCTGTCTGGTCTGAAAACCAATGCCGACCCCGGCCCGCATTACGACATTGATATGTACCGCGAAGGCCATACGGTGACGGACGCGCCGAAGTTACCGCTCAACCTCTTGGATGCGCTTCGCGCCTATGAAGCCGATACCGAATTGCAGCATGCCTTGGGCATGGACTTCTCCAAAGCCTATCTGAAGCTCAAACAAGACGAGTGGACAAGCTATTGTTCGCAGTTCACCGCTTGGGAGCACCAGACAACACTGGATATCTGACATGAAGGGAATGCCAGGGGGGGGTCGCCCCCTGCTTTCGAATTAAAGCGTTGCTGTTGTCTGGCGGCTGGCAAGTTCCTCTATTCCAGCCTTCGCCTCGATCCCATCGCCTTTCAGCGTCAGATAGACGCCGAGCACAAAGGCGAGGGCGGCGATGAACAGCAGGTAATAGGCATGTGCCATCGGGTTGATCGGTAGCAGGCTGGCCACCGCAATCGGCGTCAATCCGCCGAAAATCGCGTAGGAGACATTGTAGGAAAACGACAGGCCGGTGAAGCGGACGGGTGCGGGGAAGGCGCGCACCATCACGTATGGCACGGCCCCGACGATGCCCACGGAAAGGCCCATCACGGCATAGAGCACAAACAGGACCGGAACCGAAACGCTTGCATAGGTGTAGAAGGCAAAGGTCGCGGCGGCTAAAAATACACTCCCAACCATTAAAAACCGCCCGGAGCCGAATTTATCGACAATCGCGCCGGATGCCGCTGTGCTGAAAATCAGGAACAATGTCCCGAAACTGGTGGCGGACAGGGCGATCTGCGCGCTGTAGCCATAGAGTTTTTGCAGGAGCGTGGCCGTCATCAGCGTGGTGACGACGAGGCAGGCGGCGAGCACCCAGGTCAAGGCCATGGAAATGATGACGGCAGCTGGATAATCGCGCAGCACGGTTTTCAGCGGCAGTTCCATCACCGTCGTCCGCGCCTGACGCATCTCGGCAAAAACAGGGGTTTCCTGAAGCCAGCGCCGCAGGTAGACGGCGACAAGGCCGAAGAAGCCGCCGAGGAAGAAGGGGATGCGCCAGGCATAGGCGGCGACATCTTCCGGCGTGAACATCGAATTGATGACGGTTGCGATCAACGAACCCAGCAGAATGCCGAGCGTCAGACCAGAGCAGAGAAAACCGCAGGCAAAGCCGACCCGGCGAAACGGCACATGCTCCGACACGAAGGTCCAGGCACCCGGCACCTCGCCACCGATGGCAACGCCCTGCAACAGCCGCATGACGATCAGCAACACGGGTGCGGCAATGCCGATGGAGGCATAGGTGGGCATGGCGGCCATGCCAAGGGTGGAAAGCGCCATCAGCAGGATGGAGAAGGCAAAGACTTTCTTGCGGCCAAACACATCGCCGAAATGGGCCAGGATCAACCCGCCCAGGGGGCGAACCAGATAGCCCGCAGCAAAAATCCCGAAGGTCTGGATCGTCACCAGCCAGTCCGGCATGTCTGCGGGGAAAAACAGCTTGCCGATTACGCCTGCGAAAAACACGAAGATGATGAAATCGTAGAATTCCAAGGCCCCGCCCAAGGCTGAAAGCCCGAGTGTGCGAAAATCTGCCCGGGTAAGCTGACGGGGAGGCGATGCCGGAGTGCTGATGGGGGACATGATCCTGCCTTGCGATAAAACCTATTCGGTTTGGTCGCCGATTATCTACAGGATTTCAAGGTGCAGAACAGGATTTACCCGTAAAGGGTGAGAGAATTGGTTCAGCAAGGCCCGCAGCGAAAGGATTTCCCATCATGATCGATGCGTCTATCTCCGAAATCAACCGCTTGCCGCACAGTGCCATGCTGATATCGAGCTCCCTGGCGATGATCTCCAGGGCTCGTTGTACGCCAGCCCGTCCGTCCGCGCCAAGCCCGTAGAGAAAAGGCCGGCCGATATAGGTCCCCTTGGCGCCCAGGGCCAAGGCCTTTAACACATCCTGGCCCGAGCGGATGCCGCCATCGATATGCACTTCGATCCGGTCTCCCACCGCCTCGACAATCGAGGTCAGCATGGAGATCGATGACGGCGCGCCGTCCAGCTGGCGACCACCGTGGTTGGAGACGATGATCGCATCCGCCCCGCTATCGGCGGCGGCGCGGGCGTCCTCTACATCAAGAATGCCCTTGAGGATCAATTTCCCGCCCCAGCGCTCCTTGATCCAGGCGACGTCGCTCCACGACAGTTTCGGATCGAACTGTTCCGCCGTCCAGGCCGACAGCGAAGACAGGCTGGAGACGTTTTTGGCATGGCCAATGATATTGCCGAAGTGACGCCGCCGTGTATTGGCCATGCCGATGCACCATTGCGGCCTGGTCGCCATCTGCCAGAGATGTTTCGGGGTGAATCTCGGTGGAGCCGACAGGCCATTGCGCAGGTCCCTATGGCGCTGTCCGAGGATTTGCAGATCAAGCGTCAACACCAGCGCCGAGCAATGGGCGGCCTTGGCGCGGTCGATCAGGCTGTTGACGAAATCGCGGTCCTTCATCACGTAAAGCTGGAACCAGAAAGGTCGGCGGGTATGAAGCGCGACATCCTCAATCGAGCAGATACTCATGGTGGACAGTGTGAAAGGCACCCCAAATGCCTCCGCTGCTTCCGCCGCGAGAATTTCCCCATCGGCATGCTGCATGCCGGTCATGCCGGTCGGGGCGAGCGCCACCGGCATGGTGACAGGCTCACCGATCATCGTGCTTTCCAGTGACCGCTCTGTCATATCGACCAGAACCCGCTGGCGCAGCTTGATACGGGCAAAATCACTCTCGTTGGCGTGGTAAGTGCTCTCGGTCCACGACCCGCTATCGGCATAGTCGAAGAACATTTTCGGGACACGGCGCCGTGCCTGGCGTTTCAGGTCATCGATTGTCAATGCTGTGGGCATGGCACCTTGTCCTTCCATATTTGCGCATCGTTTTGGACATGGTGTGCGGCCAAATTTCGGCGGTTGCAAGCGGTCCATAGTATCCGCTGAGAAAAAAGACTGCCCAGATTTCTGGTCGGCCTTCAGTTTGTTGACAAACCCCGATCTCGGCATTTCGTCACCCTCGGGCTTGTCCCGAGGGTCTGTTGCCGCCGAATAAGACGTTGAGGTTGTTGGATTAAATCAACGGGTTTAGATGCTCGGCAAAAGGCCGAGCGTGACGTCGAGGATAAATGCAGGCTTTGTCAGCGGTTTGAAGATCGTCCCGATTGCTGGACGGCCTTTAAACTGTCTCACGCCTAATGGCTCACTTCGTCGCCGTTGCCACGTTGATCTTGTCGATATCGGCGGCCAGGGCGTCATAGGTCTGTTGCAGCGTCAATTCGCCGACGATCAACTGGCTCATGCGCTGGACGATCTGCTGGTAAAGCGCCGAGCCGCCTTTTTTCTTTTCAAAGATCCGTGCTTCCTGCGGCACGTTCTTTTCGTTGTCGTTGAAGACGGCCATGGATGCCTTGGCATTGTCGTCCGTCAGCTTGTATTGTGGCTTGTCGATCTCCGCGCCCGTCAGGATCACGTAGTTTTCGGCAATCTCGCGCTGGACTTTTTCGGAGCCGAGAAATTCGATGAACTGGGCCACGGCTTCCGGGTATTTAGTGCGTTTGAAACCGGCGATGGCGGTGGCGCCCGGCATGGCATAGCAGCCAGCGGTGCCGCAGGGTGCGTTAATTGCGGTCCATTCGAAGGCGTCACCGATCTTCTTCTGGAACGGATTGACCATCCAGTTGCCAGCCAGATAGGTCACGACATTGCCGTTGACGAATTCGTCGCCCATGTTCTTGTATTGCGAGCCACCGGCAGCGCCCCACATTTCCTTGGGAAAGCTGCCATCCTTCGTCCAGTTGTAGAGATCGGCAATATAGGTCTTGGCGGCCTCATCGGGAAAGCTGAACTTGCCGTCCTTCACATAGGACGAGCCATAGGAAAAGGCGGCGCCGGAAAACCGGTGGCCGGAACGGTCCATGGTGAAGGGGATCTGTACGCCGGTCTTTTTCGCCACCCGGGCGGAAGCCTCAACGATGTCCTTCAGCGTTGCTTTCGGACCGGGCAGCGGCTCTTCCGCCTGCTCGAACAATGTCTTGTTGACGAAGGGCAGGTTCAGCGTCTGCGAGGCGACATAGCCATTAATCGATTGCGGGTCGTTGACGCCGGGCAGGCGCAACTGGTTGAGGCTTTCGCCATGCAGTTTCGCGTAACCATCCGGGTCCTTCATATAGGGCCGCATGTCGAGAAAGAAGGGTGCCAATTGCCAATCGGTGATCTTGGCCAGATCAGGGCCTTCGCCGACAGCCAGCTGCACCGGCAATTGCTTGGCGACAGCATCATAGCCCGAGGACACGAAATTGACCTTCACGTCAGGATGAGCGGCTTCGAACTGCTTGCTCAGCGCCGCCATATGCTCGACATAGGAGTGATCGTCATCGGTGAACAGAAAGGTGATGGTCTTGGTTTCGGCAAAGGCCGGATGGCTGAGCGCAAGTGCAGACAAGACGATGGCACTGACGCCTGACAGAATTTTCGACATGATTCCCTCCCGTAAAAATATTTTCATAATTGGCGCGACAATCCTCAATGTCACGCTCCTCCGCCCTCTTTTTGCGACTTGACAAACGCATCGTCAAGCTGTTTCGTTGGTGAAAATTCGGCGATCTCTGATTTTTCTATCGAAATTCGACCGAGTAAAAAATATTTTCATGATCGCAGGGAGGCGAGCCATGAACGATCATTTCGCGTCAGCAGCAAAAGACCCTGTTTACGAGGTCCGTACCGGGGAGACGATCACGTCCTGGCTGCTCTCGCCGCTTGCCGCCAGTGTGTTTGCAGGTATTGCAGCGCCCGCCGAGGACCGCGTCGATTACCGCTTCATCAACGGCTTCGTCGATGTCGGCGATCTGCCGTGCCGCAAGGCGTTCTGGGCGACGATGGTCGGGCGCGATCTGGCGCCGGAGCGCGACTGGGAGCCTGATCACCTCAATCTGCCGGGCGCCAATCGTCGGGTGGAATTCACCCATTTCTGGCATGTTCCGACCCATGTGCGCCGTTGGCTGCGCGGCACGTTCAGGGCCGCGGCGGCGAGAAGCCTGGCGCTGCGGCTGAAGACCTGCGGTGGGGTGCGGATCTGGGTGAATGGCGTGGAACAGGTTCGCTTCGAACCGTTCCGGCGCAATTTCGAATCCATGTCGGATGTCACCCTGCAACTGACCGAGGGCGATAATGACATTCTGGTTCACACCGAAGACCTGGCAGAACGCGACACGGTCTGGTTTGTCGAACTGGAAGTGACGGATGCAGAGCCAATTGCCGTGCTTTTGCCTGCGGTTCTGGATGGGGCGACGGTTGCGCGGCTGGAACGGCTGATGCGCAGCGTGCGCCCCGCTCGCGATGTGTTTTGCGGTCAACCGCTCGAATTGCTGTTCGATGAGGCGCCGCAGACCGATGTTCCGGTGGAGATCACCGTCTACAGCCATGGCCATGAGCGTGCCGTTCTGGCAAAGGCGCAGGCGGTGCTGCGCGCCGGGGATAGAACCCTTGCTGTGCAAGAAACACTCGGTATTGCTGATGGCTATCACGGCGTGCGGCTGCGCATGGGCGAGGGCGCCAGTGTGGCGAGCCGGGTGATCGATGCTGCTTTCCTCACCCGCGTACAGCCGGAGATTTCGCGGGATAGCCTGGGGGAGCGCAAACAGCAGGCGCTTGCCTACTCGGCCCTCCATGGTGCGCCGCGCATCGGGCGAGTGCTGGCCATGGCGGCCTGTGGGCAGGTGGATGACGCGGTGCTGCAGAAACTCCTGAGCGATACACTCGCCTCTATCGACCGGCGGGAGGATTGCTCGGATTTCATTCTTGTGCCGCTGTTGTGGCTGCTCGGCGCTTACCCTGATGTTCTAACGCTGGACCAGCGCGAACGGGTGCGCCAATCGGTGCTGAACTATCGCTATTGGGTCGATGAGCCGGGCAATGACACGATGTGGTTCTGGAGCGAGAACCATGTTCTCTGCTTCCATACCAGCCAGCTCCTGGCCGGTCAGTTGATGCCGGATGCGGTGTTTTCCGCGTCTGGCCGCACGGGAGAACAGCAGGCGGCGCTGGCCCGTCAGCGCCTGCATCGCTGGTTTGACAGCGTCGAGGCGCATGGATTGGCGGAATGGAATTCTGCTGCCTATTACCCTATTGATTTCATTGGTCTGCTGGCGCTGGACCATTGGGCGGAACCTGACATCGCCACCCGCGCTCGCCAGCAGCTGGACCTGATTTTTAGAATGATTGCCCTGCATACGCTGGCGGGCGTGCCTGCCGGATCGCAGGGCCGCGCCTATGACAAGGAATTGCGGGCCGGGCCGCTGACGGAACTCGCTCCTTTCGCCTGGGTGGCGTTTGGAGAGGGCTGGCTGAATGGCGGCGTTGCCTCGCTGCCCATGTTCTGCGCCAGCCAGTATCAGCCGCCGGAGGATCTGGTTCCACTGGCGAGGCTGAAGCACGGACGAAACATCGAGGCGCGGTATGCGCAGGGGCTGGAAAGCGGCAAGCTTGTGGTGTTCAAGACCCACGCCTCGCAGCTTTCGACGGTGGTTGATCATAAGACCGGACGCAAAGGCCATCAGCAGCATGTGCTGGATATCAGGCTGGCTGGCCATCCGATGGCGCGGCTCTGGATCAACCATCCCGGCGAAGACGATCCGTGGGGATCGCAGCGTCCTTCCTATTGGGCGGGAAGCGGCATCCTGCCCCGCGTCGCGCAATATCGCGATACCGCCCTGCTGATTGCCGATACGCAAGGCGGACGCCTGCCGTTCACCCACGCCTATCTGGGCATAGACGGTCTGGACGAGGTGATCACTGAGGAAAACTGGGTCTTCGCCCGCTCGGGACAAGGGTTTGCCGCCCTTTACAACAGTCACGGCCTGGAACCGATGGACGCAGGCGCGACAGCGGGCCGCGAACTGCGGGCGTTGGCTCCGATTTCGGGTTGGGTGGCCATTGTCGGCGCCGGGGACGCGCCGGCTTTCGAGATTTTCTGTGAAAAGGCACGAGCAACCAGCATCGATTTCGATCCGCTGGCGAGAACTCTTCGAGTTCATCCCCCGGGCCGTGAGGCGCTGTTTTTGGCGTATGACGGCGACTTTCGGCTGGGGACACGTCCGCTGCCCTTCCAACATGAACAGCCGCAACCGGTGCTGACCTATGACAGCACTCAACCGGATCAGGGTGAAACCACCCCATTATATCAGTAGATGGATCAGACCATGCATCAGCCAGACACCGGCCATCCGGCCCTCCAAAAGACAATCGACAAGGTGGCGGTGGCTTTCAGCCGCCTCAAGGGCATCAAGGAGGGCTTGAGCGGGGAAGGCAGCGCAAGCGGCATTCAGTTTGACGAATGGGATTGGGAAGTCGGCGTCGGTCTTTACGGCTTCCTGCGCCGCGCCATCGCCAGCGGGGACAGGAAGGCGATCAATGATCTCGTTGATTGGTATGCCATGCAGATCGGTCGCGGCCTGCCGCCACGCCAGATCAACAGCACGGCACCTATGCTGCCGCTGGCCATCCTGATCGGTCATGTGGACCGGCCCGATTTCAATGCGCTGGTAGAGGATTGGGCGGAATGGCTGGTGAAAAGCCTGCCGAAAACCGAGGATGGCGGCTTTCAGCATGTGGTCAAGGAACGCCTGAACGAAGGCGAGCTTTGGGATGATACCCTGTTCATGGCTGGGTTGTTTCTGGCGCAGGCCGGTGTTCATTTTGGCCGCAAGGACTGGATCGATGAGGCCGTCTATCAGTTCATGATCCACGCCCGTTATCTCTCGGACCCAGTCTCCGGTCTCTGGTATCACGGCTGGACCTTTATCGGTCGTCATAACTTTGCCCGCGCCTTCTGGGCGCGTGGCAATGCCTGGATCACCGTAGCGATCCCGGAACTGTTCTTCCTGGTGCCGGATCTCGCGGAAAAGGACCGCCGCTTTCTGGCCAATGTGCTGAAAAGCCAGTTGCGTTCGCTGAAAGCCTTCCAGTGCGAGGACGGCATGTTCCACACGCTGCTGGATGATCCGACCTCGCCGCTGGAAACCTCGGCCACCGCTGGGATTGCCTATGGCATCCTGCGCGGTATCGAGGCGGGCATTCTACCGGTGGCGGATAAGCTCCATGCCGACAGGGCGCTGGATGCTGTGTTGCGTCATATCGATGACGAGGGTGTGGTGCTGGGTGTCTCGGATGGCACGCCGATGGGGCATGATCTGGATTTCTACCGCCGTATTCCCAACCTGCCGACCCCTTACGGTCAGGCGCTGGCTCTGCTGCTGCTGACCGATGTCGCACTGGCCCAAACGGCTGCGACCCAGGAGAAAACCGTATGACCCAGGTGCTGGACATTGTCATCGATCATCAGCACGGCGACCGCACGCAAACCATTCAGGCGGCAATGGACCATGTGTCTGCCTCTGGCGGCGGCAGGGTTTCGCTTGCCGCCGGATCGCATCAGGTTGGCGGGCTGACGCTTCGCTCCGGTATCGAGTTGCATCTGGGGGAGGGAGCCGTATTGCGACCCGTGCCGGATTATCAGGCCTATGGCGACAATATCGTCTCTGTCATTGCCGAAAAATCCAATCGGGGCATGTTGGTGGCGCGCGGCGCGGACACCATCGCGCTGACCGGGCCGGGCTGCATTGATGCTGGCGGAGACGCATTCATTGCCGGTGACGATGTCAGCGTCGGCGTATTCATTCCGGCGGAGTTTCGGCCACGTGTTCTGGTGCTGGAGGGGTGCCGGGGCGTGCGGCTCGACCATCTCCAAGTCGAAAACTCGCCGATGTGGACGCTGCATTTCGTCAATTGTGAGGATGTGAGCCTTGCCAATGTGGCGATCCGCAACAATTGCCGCCTGCCCAATACCGATGGCATTGTGCTGGACGCCTGCCGCCGCGTGCTGATCGAGGATTGCACGATCGCCACCGCCGATGACGGTGTCTGCCTGAAAACCAGCGTTGGGCCGGATGGCAAGGCCATCGGCACCTGCGAGGATGTGCTGGTGCGCCGCTGCACCGTCTCCAGCCAGAGCTGCGCGCTGAAGCTGGGGACTGAAAGCTTCGGTGATTTCTCCCGCGTGGTGTTCGAGGATTGCCGGGTTGAGCAATCCAACCGGGGACTGGGGATTTTTTCCCGCGATGGCGGCAAGGTCTCCGATGTCAGGTTCTCGCGCATCACCCTGGATTGCCGGGAGACGCCGGACGGGTTCTGGGGCTCCGGCGAGGCACTGACGGTGACGGTGGTGGACCGGGTGCCGGAGCGCCCGGCGGGTGCGGTGCGGGGATTGGTTGTCGAGGATATTACCGGGCGGATGGAAGGGACGGTCAACCTCGTCTCCATGGCCGGTGCCGGTATTCACGATGTGGCCTTGCGGCGAGTGCATCTGGCCCAGCAACCCGGGGTGCTTGGCACCGCGTTGCGCTATGATATGCGCCCAACCAATGCCGATCTCGCACCTTCGCCGGAAGCTCATGGCCGGGCCAATGCCTGGACGCGCGGCGCGGACGGACGCATTGTCGGGCTGATCGACTATCCGGGCGGAATGCCGGGCGTGTTTGCCAGCGGGGTGGAAGGGCTGACCGTAAACGATCTCGTTATCGACAGGCCGCAGCCTCTGCCGGATGGTTGGAACCGTCTGGATCTCGTTCAGCACCAAAATTAATGCATCTGGGAGGATGATATGGGAGCGTTGACACTCAAGGATCTCAACAAGTCCTACGGCGCGGTGAAGGTGCTGCATGACATAGACCTGACCATTGAGGACGGCGAATTCGTCGTCTTCGTCGGTCCGTCGGGCTGCGGAAAATCCACCCTGCTGCGGATCATCGCCGGATTGGAGGATGTGACGACAGGCGCCATCGCCATCGATGGTCGCGACGTTTCTCAGCTGTCGCCCGCCGAACGCAAGATCGCCATGGTGTTCCAGTCCTATGCGCTGTACCCGCATATGAGCGTGCGCAAGAATCTGGCCTTCGGGCTGGAAAACCTGAAATTCAAGCGGGCCGAAATCGAGGCGCGGATCGCCGAAGCCGCAAGGATGCTGGCTATCGAGCCCTATCTGGACCGCAAGCCGCGCCAGCTCTCGGGAGGTCAGCGCCAGCGTGTGGCGATTGGCCGGGCGATTGTACGCGAACCGGAAATCTTCCTGTTCGATGAGCCACTCTCCAATCTCGATGCGGCCCTGCGGGTCCAGACCCGCGCGGAAATTACCCGACTGCACCGCGACATCAAGACGACGATGATCTACGTGACCCACGACCAGGTAGAGGCCATGACCATGGCGGACAAGATCGTGGTGTTGAAAGGGGGCCGGGTCGAGCAGGTGGGAACGCCGCTCGATCTGTTTAACAATCCTTGCAACCTGTTCGTGGCGGGCTTCCTCGGTTCGCCCCGGATGAACATGCTGAAAGGCCGGATCGTCAGCTTTCAGAGTGGTGAGGCGCTGATTGATGTTGGCTATCCACAGCAACTCACCGCCTCTGTTGATGAGACGGCGGCAAAGCCGGGCCAGGAGGTCATGGTTGGCATACGCCCGGCGCATTTTCAGCGGGTCGAGACGGGTGGCCTGCCATTCATTGTCGGCTATTGCGAGAGCCTTGGTACTGAGACCTACCTCTATGGCCGGATGGAAGGGCAGGAAGAACAGGTCATTTTGCATCAGCCCGGCCATTTCGTCGCCCCGGAAGCAAGCCGTTTGGCGGTCGCGCCCTTGGCTGGCACGGTGCATGTGTTCGATCCGGTTTCCGGCCTGACGCTGACCCGACGCCGCCACCAGGTCAGCGGAGGCCTTGCTGCATGAGCCAGTTTGCCGATATCGCTGATCGCGCTCTGAACCGCGTCATGCTGGTGGTGGAAGCGCCGCTGAACGGGCTGGAGCGGCTGTTTGGCCGCAAGCGCATGCCGTATTTCTTCCTGGCGCCCAATCTGGTGCTGTTCGGCATTTTCACCTTTTTGCCGATTGCCATTTCCATCGGCTATGCCTTTACCGGTGGCACCAATCTGTTCGTTTCCGAGCGCCCCTATGTCGGGCTCGACAATTTTCGTCAATTGCTGACCTGCGGCGATTATATGCAGCCGGGAACCTGCACGGAATCGCTGTTCTGGACCGCGATCTGGAACACGCTGTGGTTTGTCGGCTTCAATGTCGTGGCGACCTTGCTGGTATCGCTGATCACGGCGCTTATCCTCAACCGCGCCATGGTGGCGCGTGGGTTTTTCCGGGCGATGTTCTTTTATCCTGTGCTGCTGTCACCTGTGGTGATCGGCTTGATCTGGAAATGGTTTCTGGACCGCAACGGCTTGCTCAACGCCTTCCTGCAAATGCTCGGCGTACCGCCAGAGATCTTCCTGCTGGAGGTTGGCTGGTCACGGTTTTTCGTCGTCGTGGTCTCCGTCTGGTTCCATATGGGCTTCTACACGCTGATCCTGCTGGCGGGCTTGCAGGCCATTCCCAAAGATCTCTATGAGGCGGCGGCTATCGATGCGGCAACCCCGCGCCGGGTGTTGTTTCGCATTACCCTGCCGCTCTTGGCGCCCAACCTGCTGGTGGTGCTGATCCTACTGATGATCCGGTCCGTACAGATTTTCGACGAGGCCTGGGTGCTGACCAATGGCGGCGGGCCGGGCACGGCCAACAGCTTTATCGTGCAATATATCTATCAGATGGCGTTCGGCAGCGATCTTCGGCTGTTTGGTCTCGCCTCGGCGGCGGCAACCCTGATGGGCTGCGTGCTTTTGGTGCTGACCCTGCTGCAACTTGGCCTCTCCAAGAAAATGGAGCAGTGATATGAGCCTCAATCCCGTAACCTTCCTGACCCGCACCCGCCGCCAAGGTCGCATTGGCGTGACCGATGTGCTGGCATGGCTCTGGCTGATCCTCGGCACGTTGGCGGTGCTGGTGCCGGTGGTCTGGGCGGGTCTGTCCTCGATGAAACCAGCTGCCGAAATCACCCGTTTTCCACCGACGCTTCTGCCGCGAGACGCGGTGGAAGTGACGGTCAAGGGCTATGACAAGCCGCTTAGCCTCTGGCAGGTCAGCAGTGATGGCACGACCCGGCAGATGGCCATGGTGCGGCGCATCGGCCTGAAGGCGCAGATGGTCGATCCCGAAAACCCGCAGGCGCCAGTCAGCGTCGATACCCGCACGATCACGCCGGTCCAGAGCCTGACGATTGCCACGGAAAACTACACGGACCCTTTGACCCGGTTTGCCTTCCTGACATTCCTCAAAAACTCGGTCTTCGTCACCGTGGTGGCGACGGCTCTCACCTTGATCGTCAATGCCTTGGCGGCCTTTGCCCTGTCGAAATATCGGTTCCGGGGCGACAAGGCAGTGTTCGTGCTGATTATCTCAACCTTGATGATCCCGCTGACCGTTGTGATGGTGCCCGCCTATCTGGTCATTGTCGGGGTCGGGCTGGTGGATAATCTCTGGGGCGTCATCATCCCGACCATTGCTTCGCCGACCGGGGTGTTCCTGCTCAGGCAATATATGCTGACCATTCCCGACGAGTTGATCGAAGCGGCGCGGGTGGATGCGGCCAGCGAATTCAGGATCTTCTGGCGGATTGTCCTGCCGTTGACGGCGCCCGCCTTGGCGGTCCTGGCGATTTTCTCGGTTCTATGGCGCTGGAACGACTTTCTCTGGCCGCTAATCGTGCTCAGCAGCCGTGAGAATTTCACCCTTCAAGTCGGACTCAATGCCTTTCAGGGCGAGTTTTCGGTGCAGTGGAATTACATCCTCGCCATGACCTTCCTCAGCCTGATGCCGGTGACGCTGGTCTTTCTGTTCCTGCAAAAATACATCACCACAGGCATTGCCGGGACGGGCATGAAATAAGCGCCTGAACGTTATTAACAGCGTGGCGGTGCGATGCTGCCGCGCAGGATAAGGCGACATCCCAGTTCCAGCCGATGGGCGGGGCGCAGCGGATCGATGGAAACCAGCCGCTGCTCGATCAGGCTGAGGGCCGCAGCGCCAAGCCTTGCACTGGGCAGTTGAATGGTCGAGAGCGGTGGATTGCTGAACTCGCCTGGCAGGATATCGTCGCAGCCCAGCACGGATATGTCTTCGGGAACCTTGATGCCCGCCTTGGCGAGAGTTTTGAGACAGCCGAGCGCCAGATTATCGGCGGCACAAAAAATCGCGGTGGCCTGTTTCAGCGATGGGTCATGGGTCAACAATTCGCGCAAAACCTTTTCACCCTCGGCTGGCTCGTAGCTTTCGGCCTCGACCACCATGTCGACGGGGGCTTGCAGCCCGGCGGAGAGAAAGGCGTCGAGATACCCGTCGTAACGGCGGCGGATGGTGGTGCGGCCCGGCCATGTCACATGCAGAATGCGACGGTGGCCCAGCGCCAGCAGATGCTCGATGGCCTGGCGCGCGCCGAACCGGTTTCCGGCGGTGACCGTATCGATGCGCATCGACGGATCTTCGCCATTGATGATGACAGATGGTATCGCCAATTGCGCCAGGGCGCGGATAAATTCCGGCCTGTCGTCATTGATGATGACGATGCCATCGACTTTTTCGGCAGTGGCAATCCGCTTCACCTCAGCGGCGTCGATACGATTGCCCGGGGTGACGCAAGGGACGATGCGGATCGCCCGACGCTCGCATTCCTCGCGCAGCCCGTTCATGACGGTCCAACTGACCAGATTGAGATCGCTTTGCGGGGCAGCGTCGCCGGCAACCGCCAGAACAATGCAGCGCAGCGTGGCAATGGTCGCCTTGTTGCGCCGTTTTTCCAGATAGCCCAGTCGTTGGGCAGACGCGATCACCCGCTCGCGCACCTCCGCCGTCAGCGGAGCGGTGCCGTTCAATGCATGCGACGCGGTGCTGATCGAGACGCCGGCGTCCAGCGCCACGTTTTTCAGGCTGATCTTCGCTGTCACGCTTTATCCTCAAAGACGCGTGGATATGAACGCAGCATAATCCAGCAGAGCCGATAGGTCACGAGCCGATACGACGCCGTTCGCGGCTCAAATCGAAGATCTGGATGCCATCCCTTGGGCGGCCGCGGTTGCGCCATTTCGGATGTTTCAGCGTGTAGGTGGCGTCGTCGTAACCAGCCTGCCAATGTTCGTTGATGGAGGCGCGCGAAAATTCATAGTCCATCGAGTGGGTGGCGTGGGCGGCGCGCCGGTGAATGAGGTGGACGATGGTAACGTCATATTCCTGGCCGACGGAGCGCAGCAGCTTGGCATCCTCGTCATCGTGAAATTCCGGCGGCAGCTTGTCCAGCAGGCGTTTTGCGGCCCGGCGGATCACCTGCTTGCGGGCGAATTCGTCGGTATTCATCCGGGTTCGGCTGGAAAAACGGATCTCCTTGGTGCGGCTTTCCACCTCGAACTGGTCCTTCGGCATGTCGCCGCGGGCGCTGAACAGATCGACCTGGAAAATGTCGAGGTCCCGCTGGCTTTCATTGGTTTCCAGCACATGCTGCAAAGGCGTGTTGGACACCAGACCGCCATCCCAATAAAACCGGCCATCGATTTCAACCGGTGGAAAACCGGGCGGCAGCGCGCCGGAAGCAGCGATATGGCGGGCATCGAGCCTGGTGTGACGATTGTCGAAATAGGCGAAATTGCCCGAGAGTACATCCACGGCACCCAGGCTGAGACGTGTGGTGCCATCATTCAGCAATTTGAAATCGATCAGATTGTTTAGCGTCTTTATCAGCGGTTCGGTGTCATAAACGCTGACGCGGTAATCGGGATTGAGCAACACTTGCTGCGGCGTGGGCAGGCGCGGTGAAAAGAAACCGGGAATGCCAAACATCATGCCGGTCAGCGCGGAGAGATCGTTGGTCGTGCGTCGCGCAGCGGTGTCTTGATCGCCGAGGTAGAAATTCAGCTGCGAAGACACCATGTCCCAGAAGGCGCGCAAGTTCTCCACCCGCTTTTCCCTGGGACTGCCTGCAATCAGCGCCGAATTGATCGATCCAATGGAAATGCCGGCCAGCCAATCCGGATCGACATCATGGGCGTGAAGCGCCTCATAAGCGCCAGCCTGGTAAGCACCCAACGCCCCCCCACCCTGAAAGACAAAAATACGATCGGTGGCGGCATTGGTCTCGGACGACAGCATCGGCATTCACCATGGATTATTGCATCGGATTATTGCATCGCGGTGAAGATAGCCGCTTTTCCGCGCTATTCCAGTATCTTGCTGCCTCACTTATCGTTTATGGCAAAATAATTTGCTCTGAATCATCTATGAGATCCGTGCGCCGGTAAGGCGCACGGATCTGGTTATTTTTCAGGCGGCCAGATCGAGCACGATCCGTCCGTCGATCTTACCCTCCCGCATGCGGTCGAAAATCGCATTGATATTTTCCAGCTTGTCCCAGGAGAAATGGGCAGCGACCTTGCCTTCACCGGCAAATTGCAGCGATTCCTCAAGATCCTGACGGGTGCCGACAATCGAGCCGCGCACCGTAATGCGCTTCAGCACGGTTTCAAACACCGGCAGCGAAATGAAGCCGGGCGGCAGGCCGACCAGCGCCATCGTGCCCTTGGAGCGCAGGAAGCCATAGGCCTGTTCCATCGCTTTGGGGGAAACGGCTGTCACCAGCGCGCCGTGAACGCCACCGGTGGCTTTCTGTACCTGCTCGATAGCGTCGGCTGCCCGGCCATTGACGACCACATCGGCGCCCAGCTTCTTGGCCAGTTCCAGCTTGTCGTCGAAAATATCGGCGGCCACTACATGCATGCCCATGGCCTTGGCATATTGCACAGCCATGTGGCCAAGCCCGCCAATGCCTGAAATCACCACCCATTCGCCGGGTCGCACTTCGGTTTCCTTCAGGCCCTTATAGACGGTGACACCTGCGCAGAGAATGGGAGCGGCGGTGCCGAATTCCAGGTTGTCAGGCAGGCGGCCAACATAATCGGGATCGGCAAGGCCGTATTGGGCAAAGGTGCCGTTGACCGAATAGCCGGTATTCTGCTGGCTGCCGCAGAGCGTTTCCCAGCCGGTGCGGCAGGGATTGCAGCAGCCGCAGGCGGTATGCAGCCAGGGAACGCCGATCCGGTCGCCTTCCTTGATCCGGGTGACACCGGCGCCAAGCTTGGCGACAAAGCCGACGCCTTCGTGGCCGGGAATGAAAGGCGGGTTGGGCTTGACCGGCCAATCGCCGCTAATGGCATGCAGGTCGGTATGGCAAACGCCGGTCGCCGCGTATTTGACCAAAATCTGGCCAGGACCGGGTTCGGGGATCGGCATTTCCTCAATGGTCAGCGGCTTGCCGAATTCGCGCGCAACAGCGGCTTTCATCATCGATGCCATGATTTCCTCCATAGAAATTGATGTTTTAAAAACTCAACATCGTGTCCCGGCTCATGCTGAGACTATGGAGGACCCTAGTGCAGGGCGGGGCGATTGCTTTTGATTGATATCAATCCGCCCCGCTTTGTTGTGGCAGGCGTTCTTATGCCAGGTTCTTTTTCAGAAAGGCCACGCTGCGCGACCAGGCAAGGTCTGCGGCCTCCTTGTTATAGCGGGCCGCCGACGTGTCATTGTTGAAGGCATGATTGACGCCATCATAGACAAAGATTTCAGCTTGCTTGCCATTGGCCTCAAGCGCCTTGCGATACGTATCGATCCCGGCATTGATGCGCTCGTCAAGGCCAGCGTAATGCAGCATCAAGGGTGCGTTGATTGCTGGCACCTGTTCGGCTGGCGGCTGGGCCCCATAATAGGCGACACCGGCCCCAAGCTGCGGTGAGGCGATAGCCAACCGATTGACCATGCCACCTCCCCAGCAAAATCCGATGGCGCCAACCTTGCCGTTGACGCCCTTCACGGCAGCGAGATAGCCACGGCTGGCCTCGGCATTGTTCACCGTAGTGCCCAGATCGAGCGTGGTGAACATGTCGCGGGCCTTGTCCTCGTCTTCCGGCGTGCCGCCCTGTGGTGATAGAAAATCGGGCGCCAGCGTAACGAAGCCTTCCAGCGCCAACCGACGTGTTACATCCTGGATATGCGGGTTGAGGCCTCGGTTTTCGTGGATGACGATCACGCCGGGCAGGGCGGTCTTGGCGTCTTTTGGGGTGACGAGATAGCCCTTCATCTCGCCGCTCGCGCCGGGATAGGTGACCATTGAGGCAGTCAACCGCTCATCGTTTTCCGGCGTCAGTGCTGCATTGGCCTTGTTGGCCGCCAGCATTGGCATAATGGCTGCGGCAGCAGCGCCCGAACCGGCAAGCTTCGTGAGCTTTTCCATGAAGCCTCGGCGGTCCAGGCTGAGATGGGTGTATTCATCATAGGCGTTGATCATCGCCTGGGTGATTGCTGGGGTAACGGCTGGCTTTTCCATCAGTGTCCTCCACAAGATTGTCCAGTCTAAAACATAGAAAACCCGAACCGGCATCCAATGTTCACTGGAGGCCAATCCGGGCTTTCATCAACACTTATTCGTGACCGCGATGTTTTTTATGCAGCGCCAGGATAATTCGGGCTTTCGCGGGTAATGGTAACGCCGTGCGGATGGCTTTCGCGCAGGCCCGCGCCGGAAATCCGCACGAAGGTCGCCTTTTCCTGGAAATCCTTGATGTCCTTGCCGCCGACATAGCCCATGGCGGCCTTGAGGCCACCTGCCAGCTGGTGCAGCACGGCAGAGACCGGACCCTTATAAGGCACCTGGCCCTCGATGCCTTCCGGCACCAGCTTCAGCGTATCGCGCACTTCCGCCTGGAAATAGCGGTCCGCCGAGCCACGCGCCATGGCGCCAACCGAACCCATGCCGCGATAGGCCTTGAAGGAACGGCCCTGGTAGAGAAACACTTCGCCGGGGCTTTCATCCGTGCCAGCCAGCAGCGAGCCGACCATGACGGCGGAGGCACCGGCGGCAATCGCCTTGGCCAGATCGCCGGAGAACTTGACGCCGCCATCGGCGATAACAGGAATATCCAGCTTATGGGCTGCCTCGACGGCTGCCATGATGGCCGCCAGCTGCGGTACGCCGACGCCTGCGACGATACGGGTCGTGCAGATCGAGCCGGGCCCGATGCCGACCTTGACGCCATCGGCGCCTGCATCGATCAGGGCGCGGGTACCATCGCCGGTGGCAACATTGCCAGCAATGATCCGCACCGAGTTCGACATTTTCTTCACGGCGGTCACGGCATCCAGCACCCGCTGCGAATGGCCGTGGGCGGTATCGACGACGATCACGTCGACACCGGCCTCGATCAGCCGTTCGGCCCGTTCGCGTCCGTCATCGCCGGTGGAAATGGCGGCGGCGACCCGCAGGCGACCCTGAAAATCCTTGGCGGCGTGAGGGTTGAGCTGCGACTTTTCGATATCCTTGACGGTGATCAGGCCGACGCAGCGGCCTTCATTGTCCACTACCAGCAGTTTTTCGATCCGGTGGCTATGCAGAAGACGCTTGGCTTCCTGCTGCTCGACGCCATCCTTGACGGTGATCAGGTTGTCACGGGTCATCAATTCATGGATCTTCTGGGAATGATCCGAGGCAAAGCGCACATCGCGGTTGGTGAGAATGCCGACCAGGCGACCGGGACGGCCACCGTTTTCGACCACCGGAATGCCGGAAATGCCGTGGGCCTTCATAAGGCCGAGTGCTTCGGCCAGCGTTGCTTCCGGATGAATGGTGACCGGATTGATCACCATGCCGCTTTCGAATTTCTTGACCTGGCGAACCTCTTCGGCCTGTTCAGTCGGTGTCAAATTGCGGTGGATAACCCCAAGGCCACCAGCCTGGGCCATGGCAATCGCCAGCCGGCTCTCGGTGACCGTATCCATGGCGGAAGACAGGATGGGGAGCGAAAGATCGATATCCTTGGCGATCCGGGTGGAGATATTCGTCTGGCCCGGCATGACTTCCGAATGTCCGGGCTGGAGGAGAACATCGTCAAAGGTAAGCGCTTCTGCGCCGGTTGCCGAAATTACGATCCGTGCCATGCCAATATCCTTCATATGAATAGGCAGAGTCCTCCAGAAAAGCGATTTTCCTCTGGATTCCTTTGCATGTAATGCTTGGAGGTTGGCGAGGGCTGGTAACACGTTCATGACAGGAAGGGAATAGCAAAAGCATGGATTGTGGATGACGTCAGTCATCCCTCTTTTTAAACATCCTGCCGCTGTTCTGGGGGTGTCGATTTTTCCCGCGCGCTGGCGGCAAGGCCATCGGCCAGCGCTTCCATATCGGCTTGGCGGGCGCTGGATCGCCGCCAGATCAGGCCGATTTCGCGGTAGGGCGGCGGATCGGTAAAGGGAATGATGCGGATCTTGTTGCGGCTGGTTTCGGTCTCGATCGCCATTTCGGGAATCAGCGTCATGCCCATATCGTGGGAAACCATCTGGAGCAGTGTCGCCATGGAGGTTGCGCCGAAATTGACCATGCTGCGCCGGCTGGCGGTTTTGCAGACGGCCAGCGCCTGATCGCGCAGGCAATGGCCTTCCTCCAGCAGCAGCAACCGGTCGGTGTCCACGTCCGCTTCCACCAGGGGAGACAGAAGCACGGCGTCGTCATTACGGGCCACGGCCATGAAAAACCGATCGACCAGCAGGCTGCGGCAGACCAGAGCGTCCGCATACACCGGCAGCGCCGCGACGACCGCATCCAGTTTGCCGTCATTAAGGTCGGACAGCAGCCGATCGGTGACTGCTTCCTTGAGTTCGATCTCGATCAGAGGATGATTTTGCCGCAGATAAGGCACCATGCGCGGCACCATATAGGGGGCGACGGTGGGTATGATGCCGATCCGCACCAGGCCTTCCAACATGCCGCCATTGTTGCGCGCCGCCTGTTCCAGCCGGTCTATTCCCGCCAGGACCTCGCGCACATGGGCCAGGATTTCCAGCCCCTTGGTGGTCAGGATTGTGCTGGCGCGCGTACGCTCAATCAGCATCACACCGAGATGCTTTTCCATCTCCATGATCTGCGCCGAAAGCGCGGGTTGGCTGACATGGACGACATCGGCAGCCCGACCGAAATGCAGTGTGGTGGCAAGCGCATCGAAGTAGCGCATTTGACGAATGGTCAGCATGATAGGATTTCCAAATCGAATTTAGAAATAAATACGATTGGAAATTATCAGTCGTCAATGGAACACTGCATCCATTAAGAGAAAACACTGTTTTAAAATCAATTTGGCGAAGGCAGCCTTCCGAAGGAGGAGGCCATGACGGATTTCTCGGAGAATAGAGACCGCAACTGGAATTGCCGGAACTGGCATTCATGTGCCGGGATCGATCATTGGGCGCCAACTGGCATATTTCAAACTGGTACATCCAGACGCTGAAGCAAGTATTCATACTGCCTTTGGGCAGTTTCCAGCTTCGAAGCAGATACGATCCAGCATCGCCGCTGAACAACCCTACACGTATCTGGACACCTCTAAAAACCTCCCCATTTTCCGCGTTTCATGATTCAATCCGGCCAGTGTGATTTTCTGGGAGCGGATGATGCGTGGGCAACCGGGCTTTTGGGATTTGGATGATCGTTACGAACGGCTGAGTGCCGTCGGCGATCCGCTGGAGAAGCTCAACAGCATCATTCCATGGGCGATATTTGAAAAACCTTTAGCGAAGGCGCTGAAGCGGTCCGACGGATCGAAGGGTGGACGTCCACCATTTCCGTCGGTTCTGATGTTTAAAATCCTGGTGCTGCAAGCGCTTTATAATCTCTCCGACGACCAAGCGGAGTTTGTTATCCAGGACCGGCTGTCGTTTATGCGTTTCCTTGGCCTTTCCCTTTCGCAGAAGGTGCCGGATGCCAAGACGATCTGGCTGTTCCGAGAGAGTTTGGTGCGTGCAGGTGCCATTGATAATCTGTTTGCCCGTTTCGACAAGCATCTCTCACGTTCCGGATATCTGGCCAAAGGCGGGCAGATCGTTGACGCCACGATCATCCAGGCTCCCAAGCAACATAACAGCCAGGACGAGAAAGACGCGATCAAGGCCGGCGAAATCCCTGAGGACTGGA
Organism: Agrobacterium vitis; assembly: GCF_037039395.1. Taxonomy (NCBI): domain Bacteria; kingdom Pseudomonadati; phylum Pseudomonadota; class Alphaproteobacteria; order Hyphomicrobiales; family Rhizobiaceae; genus Gillisella; species Gillisella vitis. The sequence goes on from NZ_CP146244.1 coordinate 1,092,709, forward strand.
AGGATAAACCCGCCAGGCTGGCCCAGAAGGACCGCGACGCGCGATGGACAGTGAAGTATTCCAAGGCGAAACGGCCAACGGAGACGCCGACGTCGACGACGACTGGCCAGCACGATATTGCCATTCCAATGTTTGGTTACAAAAACCATGCAGGCATCGACCGAGCCCATGGCTTTATCCGGGGATGGACGGTGACGAGTGCGAGCGCCCATGACGGAGCCCAGCTTCGAAACGTAGTGACCAAAGACAATACCGCGTCGACGGTCTGGGCCGATACGGCCTATCGCTCCAAGACCAACGAGGAATGGTTGCAGGACAATGGCCTAAAGTCCGACATCCATCAGAAGAAGCCAAAGGGCAAACCCATGCCGGAGGCGATGTCGCGCGCCAACGGCCGTCGTTCGAAGGTCCGCTCCGCCATCGAACATGTCTTTGCGCGGCAGAAGGACAAGATGAAGCTCTTCGTGCGCACCATCGGAATCAGCCGAGCGAGGGTGAAGATCGGCATGGCCAATATCACCTACAACATGCTTCGCTATGTCTGGCTGACTGGAAAACCACGGACCGCATAACGCGCAGCTGGCCGGAAGGCCGAAATGCATGCCGCAGATGCGGCAATCATCACAAAAAATGGGCGATCATCCGCGCGAGTTCATCGCGGAAATACATCCACGGCACCATCTTGCCAACTGCGACCGGTAAATCGAGGTGTCCATCTGTTTCGAAAAGGGGCGTCAGAAGCCGTTTTGGCACGGTTTCTGACCCCCTGTTTTATATGGGTTTACTACTTTGCATTAATCAAAACTGAACACCCTTCCAATAGAGCCCTTACCTGTGGTCCACATGATGTGGAAATTATCCTAGGACAGGACGGAATGGGGACGGCGATGAAAATGCCGAATGAAAGCTCGCGAATCAATCCACGCAAGCAGCCAAAACAGAAGCGCAGTATCCAGCGTGTGGAAAATATTCTGAATTCGGCGGAGTTTCTTATTATCAAGCATGGGGTTTCCCAATTGCGCATGACGGATATTGCCGCGAATGCCGGCGTACCTGTGGGCTCCGTCTATCAATTCTTTCCGCAGAAAGCGGCTGTGCTTAAAGCCATCATGGACATGCGCCTGACCAGCCTGGCCGAGGATATTACCATGCGGTTAACGGATGTGCGCGACGAAGCCGATGCGCGCGCCCGTCTGGTGGACCTGATCGAGCGCGGCGCGCGCCTGCATCGTGACAATCCGCTATGTCGGGAATTCTGGATCGCGATGTCGACCGATCCGGATCTCGGCGCGCTGCAATACAAGGCTCAGGAAGACATTGGCGCGTTGGCGATGAGATGGCTGGGGCCGTTTGCCAGTGGTGGGGATGGGCAGGGTAAACACAATCGTTTCCTGCTGGTTGCAGTCCTGACCGGAGCGGTTTTCCGCGCCATCGCCGAAAAGCATGAGCGCGCCTGGGCGATGTTGGACGAGTGGAAAAAAGCCGCATGCGCCATGCTGTTTCAACCAGCGCAAAAGTGATTGCGACAGGTTCTGATGCAATACGAACGGTCGTTTTTAAGGCCGCTCTTATAAGAGGGCCGGACGATCCAGGCTGGTTTACCAGCCTGGAATCATATGTCCCGCCCGCAGGCGCGGATAGTAACGGGAATAGGTTTTCGGTTCCCCTTCCATGTCGTCTTCAATAGCCGTCGGATTGATGTTGTCGAGACAGGCGGCGATATGGTCGGTAATGGCGTTCATCAGCGAGGGTGACATACCGGGGCGTTTCATGATGCCGATCTGCACGGGCGGCAGTGGCGGAAAGCCATCCACCTGGCCCAGTACTTTCATACCGGTTCGCAGCGCCGATTCAGGGAGAACAGAAACGGCCAAGCCAGCCAGCACTGCGGCGGCGACCACGGTCGATGACCAGCTGGTGAACAGGATCTGATAGTCGCGCCCGTCGGCATCGAGCGCCGAACAGGCCAATTGCCGCCAATTGCAATCGCGCCGTCCAACTGCAAGCGGCACAGGCGCATCGTCGCGCAGGGGGTGGTTGGCCGAAGCCACCCAGCAAAGCGGCTCGGTGCGCATCACATCGGATTGTCTGGCCGCCGGGTTATGGGTCACAAGCGCAATGTCCAGCTCGCCCCGGGCCATTTTCTCGGCCAGGTCGGTGGAGGGCTCGCAGACGATGTAAAGCTCGACATTGGGATGGGTCTTGGCAAAACGACCAATAATTTCAGGCATGTAACGGTCGGCATAATCATCCGGTGTGCCGATCCGCAGCGTGCCTTCCAACCGGTTGTCGTCGAAAGCGGCAATTGCCTCGCTGTTCAGCCGGACGATCCGCCGTGCATAGTTCAGCAGTTTTTCGCCTTCCGCGGTCAGCCGGTTGCCACGCCCGTCCTTGATGAACAATTGCTTGCCGATCCGCTCTTCCAGACGGCGCATCTGCATGGAAACAGCTGATTGGGTCTTGAAGACCCGCCCCGCCGCCTTGGTGAAACTGCCGGTGTCGACGATGGCGATGAAGGTTTGCAACTGGTCAGTATCGAGAGGTGCGGACATGGCGGACATTCCATCAGTTGGATTGATGATTACCATTAGAAACATTCACTGGACTGATCAATAGAAATTCGGCAAATCTAGAGCATCGGACCGAAAGCTAAGAACCGGTTTTCGCAAAACTCCGATGCGCAAACAAAAGCTTGGAACATTGTGCCGATTCCGATTGCTGGCACAATGTTCTAAACTGCAAAATGTCAATCGACGCCACGAGTAACCGGCTGATGTTCAGTTGTCGCGGTGTCCTTCAACCCCTTCACGGCGTCCCTCCGGCTTGGTTTTCCAAGCGCGGTCGCCCCTTCTCGTGCCGAATTTGAAAGGACTATCGTCATGCGCACGACCAGACAGATCACCGTAGCGGCTTTTCCTCACGCAGAGGGCGCGGTCATCGCAGCCCTTCGCGCCATTGTCTGGACAGTGAATTCTGTGCTGCGCACGCTCAATAACCGCCGTGCGGCTCTTAAGCTTGCGGATCTCGACGATTACCTTCTGCATGATGTCGGTTTGACCCGAGACTGAACTGGAGGCCGAATTGTCGAAGTCCGGGCCACTTGAAGATCCGTCGGCGAAGCTGGCAGGTCTCGCGCGCGCCAGGATCCGTAAACAGGTGAGCACGCTTTCTGTCGGCTGAAAGATCCCGTTTCCACCCGCCATCCCCGCAGGGCGAAAAGCCAATCGGCCCTGCTTTTGCCCGGCAACAGGTCACTGTTGCCGGGTCTTTTTTCGTGCGCCAACCAGTGTTGGCCTTCCGTCAATGCTTGGAGTGAGTGGCGCCTTCGTCCGATTCAGTGCGAACATCCTTGCCGGGCGCCGTCACATAGGTCTCAAAGATCTGTTCCACACTCTTCTGATAGCTTTTCTGCACGTTCAGACCGCTGTCGAACATGGTGTTGACGATATCCATCATCGATTTTCTGGCTTCGGCTTCCGGGGTCGGCTTTGGTGCCTCGGCTTTGGGGGCTTGCCCCATCGTGCCGCTGACCATGTCCTGCCAGGCCTTGGTGAAGGGATTGCCCAGGAAAGGGTTCGTTTCGGTCTTGGGTGCTGCCTTGGCCGCACTTATGCCCATCATTTGCTGCCAGGCGGCAATAAAGGGATTGTCGAAGGGACCGGGCGATGTCGGTGGTGCTTTCGGTGAAAATCCCGTTGCCTGAAGCCATTCCTGGATCATTCCAGCCATTGGGCCAGCCATCGGGTTATTGGCAAAGGGATTGCTGGCCTGCTGCATCTGTCCAAGGCTCTGCTTGAACAATCCGCCCATGATCGTATCGGCCATAGCTGGCAGCATGCGTTTCAGAATGTCCTGGCCGATGCCGGTGATCTGGGCCGCCTGGGCGGCGACAGCGCGCGACACGTCCTTGGAACCAAACAATTGTTGCAAAACCTGATTGCCGTCGGCAATGCCCTGGGGTGTAAAGGCCTTGCCCATATCCTCGAAATACTGGGCATAATTGCCGGACGATAAGGCGGTAAACAGGCTGGACAGATCATAAGGATTGGCAGCGGTACGCTTGAAACCGGAGGAAAAGGCGGGTGTCAATGCGGCGAGCGCCTGCGCCACCTGTTCCTGAGCAAGCCCGAACTGCTTTGCCATGGCATCCATGGCTGCGCCATTCTGTGCTCTCAGCAGCATATCGAACAGTGGCAACATGTGTATTTGCTCCCCGGCGCGCAGCCTTTTCATACGTTATACCAAGTCTCAAAGATGCTGACGCATCCTCGACTTGAAAAATTGAACATATCTCAAATGCGTCAGAAGCTTGAGATATGTTTAAAAGGAATACGAAGGTCATTTTCAGTGACTCTTCGTATTAATCATGCGTTGGCGGTCGTCCGAATGGTCAGCCTGGGGCTCAAGAACGCTTTGCGCTCGATCACTACAGGTACGGCGTCTTTTCCGCTTGTTTCGCGGCATGATCAGCCGTCGTCACCAGCCGGTTCCCACCAACCGATTCCCAATAATCGAGTCAGGGAGAAAACCATGCAAGGGCCACTATAGCGGGAAACATCCGGCTGCAAATCGTTTTTTTCAGGCACGCACAAGGGTTTGCCAGCGCGTTGCCCGCATCAATATTGATAGGCGGAAAATACAGGCTCCACCTTGCCGTCCCATGGGCCATGATAGAGATCCAGCATGTCCTGCGCCAGCGAACGGCCTCGCTCCACGATACTATCCAGCGGTTGCAGATAGATTGATTCGTCTTGGCCATCCGCATTCAGCCGGGCGCGCGCCACAAGACCAGCCCTCGACAAGGCCAGCAAATCGCGCGTCACATCCAAAACGGGGCGACCCTCTACGGTGGCATCGAAGCCGAGGGCAGGTGCAGCATCGCGAAGTGCGCTAACCGTTGCCATGTCCCAGCCTGAAGTCAGATCGTCGGCCGCTGCCAGCGCGGTGTCGTCATAGAGCAGCCCGACCCAGAAAGCCGAAAGCGCCGTGATATGGCTTTGCGGACCGCCATCGGCCAGCCGCATTTCCAGGAACCGCTTCAGGCGGACATCGGGAAACAGCGTTCCCAGATGATTGGTCCAGTCACCCATCGTCGGCTGCCAGGCGGCGATTTCGCCCTTCAAACCGCCCGCCATGAACTGGCGGAAGGTGATGTGGGTACAGTCGTGATAGCGGCCATCCCGCATGACGAAATACATCGGCACATCAAGGGCCCATTCGACATAATCGATAAAACCGAAATCCGGTTTGAACACGAAGGGCAGCAGGCCGGAACGGTGATTGTCGGTATCGCGCCAGATGTCGCCGCGCCAGGAGAGCAGGCCATTCGGCTTGCCTTCGGTAAAGGGCGAGGCGGCAAACAGTGCCATGGCGACGGATTGCAGCCTGGTGGAAACCCGCATCTTGGTACGCATGTCGGCTTCTGACGAAAAGTCGAGATTGACCTGGATCGTCGAGCTTCGATACATCATGTCCAGCCCCTTCGAGCCGACCTTCGGCATGTAGCGGGTCATGATGTCATAGCGGGATTTCGGCATGCGCGGCGTCTGTTCCAGCGACCAGAGCGGGCTGCCGCCCATGCCCAGAAAGCGGATACCCATCGGCTCGGCGACTTCCCGCAGGATTTCGAGATGCTGGAGTGTTTCGCCCGCCGTTTCATGCAGGGTCTCCAGGGCCGCGCCTGAAAGCTCAAACTGTCCGCCTGGCTCGATGGAAATCGCGCCCTGGCCACTGCCACCGGCCAGGCCAATGATGTTTCCGCCGTCGATGATCGGCTCCCAGCCAAGCCGGGCCTGCATGCCCTTCAGCAGCGCCGAAATGCTGGCTTCGCCAAAATAGGGTACGGGCGAGAGATCGGCGGTGAAGAACCCGAATTTTTCATGCTCGGTGCCGATGCGAAATGTTTCCTTCGGCTTGCACCCCTCAGCCATATAGGCCGCCATGTCCTCAATCGAGGTCAGGGGCGTGTCATCGGTTGTATCGCGAGCCATGAAGCCGACCTTGTTCTGCTACAGGTTTTTATTTTCGCATCGGATGGGACCGAAAACCGGTTTCCACTTTTCGCTCCGATGCGTTACCGAGGGTTGATAGGGCTGAACCCGGCGGCTGCGCAAGCGAATTTTGCGATTTGAACGTTCAACAATATTGAACGAGATATGCCGGGTTGTTTCAAGTTCATTTCCAATCGCCGATGCTGGCCTGAACCACCGCCAGGGCAGCCACGGCGGCGGTGTCGGCGCGCAGAATTCGCGGCCCCAGTGGAATGGCGGTGACAAAGCCCAGACTGCGCAACAGGCTGCGTTCCTCATCGGAAAAGCCACCTTCCGGGCCAACCAGCAATGCCAGTTGCCGTTCCTCGATTGCCGCCAATGCTGGCATGGGATTGTCGGTAGCGCTGTCCTCATCACAGAAAATGATCCGATGGGCGGCAGGCCAGGTTTCCAGCAGATCCTTGAGCTTGACCAGCGGTGCAACCTTTGGAACGGCTAGAATGCCGCATTGTTCGGCTGCCTCGATCACATTGGCCTGCAACCGCTCGATGCTGCCAATCCTGCCCTGAACATGCTGGGTCATCACCGGTTGGAGCGCACCGGCGCCCATTTCCACCGCCTTCTGAACGAGATAATCCATCCGCCCGACTTTCAGCGGCGCAAACAGAAATGTCAGATCGCTCGGGCGGGGCTGCGGGCGGGTTTGGCTTTGCGGGATGAGTGCGATGCGTTTGCGGGTGGGAAAGGCAAGGCTTGCCTTCCATTCGCCATCGCGGCCATTGAAGACCAGCACTTCAGCACCTTCGGTGAGGCGCAGGACATTGGCCAGATAGTTATACTGTTCCGGTGTCGTCGCCACTGGGTTTGCGGCTTCCAGCCCGGCCTCGACATAGAGTCTCTGCATCTTGTAATTTGCCCGCATGCTTATGACCGTCTCACGATTATCGAAAGAGCGCGAACATAACCCTGTAAATCAGCGCTGCAAGCCCTGCGGAGACCGGAAGCGTCACCAACCACGCGCCCATGATGGTGAGGATGTGGGAGCGACGGACCAGTCGACGCCGGTTCACTTCATCGGCATTGGACGGTTTGGGGGCTTTACGCTGCCATTCCGCCGACTTCATCAGCATATAATCTAGCCGCCGTTTTGAATGGCGGTTATACCATTCCCGGAAAAAGCCGAGGCCAAACACCGCGCCGATGGCGATATGGGTGGAACTGACCGGCAGGCCCAGCTTGGAGGCGGTGATAACAGTGATGGCGGACGACAGCGAGACGCAATAGGCTCGCATCGGGTTGAGTTTGGTGATCTTGGTGCCGACAAGGCGGATCAGCCTTGGGCCAAACAGCAGCAGTCCGGTGGAAATGCCGAGCGCCCCAATGGTGACGACCCAAAGCGGCGCGGTCATGCGCGTATGCAGATCATTCGACATGACCGTATGAACAATGGCCGCCAGCGGACCGATGGCGTTTGACACGTCATTGGCGCCATGCGCGAAGGACAGCAGGGCAGCAGCACCGATCAGCGGCATCCGAAACAGTTTGCGCAAGGATTGATTGCGGTTTTCCAGCCCCAATGCCTGCTGGCGCACAATGGGCCTGGCTACAAGCCAGGCAATCGCACCGATCACCAGGCCGAACAGGACGGCTCGATCCGAGATGATCGTGAAGCCCATACCGCTGGTTTTCAGGCTGAGGTAGCAACTGAAGCAACCCGCCATCATTCCGATCAGAATCGGCACCCATCGACGCGCCTGGGCGATCTTGTCAGGGCGGTAAACGATCAGGTCGTAGATCAGAAACAGGATGGCAGCCGCGATCACCCCGCCCAGCACGGGCGAAATCACCCAACCGAGCGTGATGGTGGCGATGGTCTGCCAATTGACGGCAGCGGTGCCCATAGCCGAGGCGGCGGCCCCCATGACGCTGCCGACAATGGAATGGGTCGTGGAGACCGGGGCATTGGCCCAGGTGGCGAGATTGATCCAGAGGGCTGCCGCCAGCAGCGCAGCCATCATGATCCAGATAAAGGTTTGCGGATTTCCAACCAGGGATGGCGCCAGGATACCTGAGGAAATCGTATCGGTGACTTCGCTTCCGGCAATCATTGCCCCGGCAATTTCGAAGAATGCCGCCATCACCAAGGCGCCGGTCATCGTCATGGCCCGGGCGCCCACCGCCGCCCCGACATTGTTGGTCACGTCATTGGCGCCGATATTCAGCGCCATGTAGCCAGCAAGTGCGGCTGCGGCAATGATGATGGCGGAGCCCGTCCGATCTGCTGCAAACCCGAGCGCGAAAACCGCGGCAAAGATCAGGAAGATCAACGCCATGCCATAGGGAGCAGCGCCTCGCGCCACGTGCTGGGCTGCGCGCTCCAGCAGAGTCAGCCGGTCGAGATCCTTGTCCAGCATTGGTCGGGCGTGTTTTGGAGGCTTGCTCATGCTTGGCGTGCTGGTTCTATTATTGGAGGGGCCACACGGGTAAAAACCGATGTCGCACTCGTGGGAGAGGCCCGAAGAGGAAGGACTGATATGCGGCGCACTCTGGTTACTGTGGCCGCACGGTGCTTTAGCGCATAATTGCCTGGGTCGGAATTGATTTAAAATGTGTCAGATAAAAAGTCGAACCCGAATTTTCTGACAGTCTATCCAATAACAGGCACTGGCCAACAGCTCTCTCTTTCTATCGCAGGAAATGTCTTCTCTATCGACAGTACCGCGAAATGCCTATCGGACCAGGTAGGAAGACAATAGCGGCTTGTTGTGACCGTAAGACGTCATTTATCGGCAAATCAGCCCGTTTTTGCGGCATTGCGCTGGCGTGACAGGGAAAGAAGATGAAAAAGCCGTTTTAATTGTGGTTCCTGCACGCGGCTAGCGGCAACGTCGCAGCCCACCCATTCCAATATGCGGGTGCCTTTTTCCGGATAATCGTCAACAAACTCGCGCACTTCCAGCAGGTAGACCTTCACCTCGCACGGGATTTTCAGCCCGTCCGGCATGCCTTTCATATAATGATAAGAGCCGAAACTGGTTTTGGCGATCTTTCCCTTGACGCCAGCCTCCTCGTAAGCCTCACGCTGTGCCACCAGATGCGATTTTTTCGAGCCCATGGGCCAGCCCTTGGGAATGACCCAGCGCCCGGTGTCGCGGCTGGTAATCAACAGCACTTCCAGAAGACCCGCTTCGGTTTCGCGATAGCAAAGCGCGGCAAATTGCTGCTTCGGCGGGCGCCGAAACATCAATTCCAAATCCGACACGATGCGTTGTAAAATAGCCAATGCGTAAATCCGTATTTTTGATTATCTTAATATAATTGATTCCCGCAGAGGTTGGTAGCTGTTTCGTTGAACGGGAAAAAATTCGCGGCAGATAAGCCGAGTCGTTCATCATAGAACTCATGAATGCCTTCATGCAATTGTCATGAGGAGCTGTCTGTCATGCGTCAATCGCAATGCGGCGTCCTCATCCTGGCGTATTAGAACGATTGGGCCTTGCCCGCCTGCCGAAAACCAAAGCGATTCGGTGATTACGCATTAGTGCCGCGAATGGTGGATATTCGCATGGCTGCGAAAATTTGGTTCTAATCGTCTTGTTTGTTGCGCCATGTGGGCGTTTTCTTCGATTACACCAAAAATAATTCCTAAATATGACCTTATTTGCGTTTTTGCCAAAGGTCGCTTCTTTTGCGGTTCATTCAGGCTCCTTATGGTGCGCGCGTTTTGAAAGAGAAGACGATGGCAAAGAAAGCTGCTGCGAAATTCGATCGTGCCGGGCTGGCTTCGCTTGGCGCAGAAAAACTGGCGGAGATCCTGCTGGATGAGGCCAGCGCCAATAAAGCCTTGAAACTGCGCTTGCAAGCAGCGCTTGCCGGGGCAGCGGGATCGACGAAAGTGCTTGCCCGGATCGACAAGCGCCTGGATCAGATCGAAGGCTCGGCCTCCGGCATTACCGCCAACCGCGCGCGAGAACTATCCACCGAGCTGGGCGGTATGATGCGAACCATTGGCGGCGAGCTTGGCGATGATCCGGTTGCCGCAGCCGAGCGCATGGTGCGATTGATGTCCGTGATGTTGGGGATGACGCATCGCTTATACGACCGCAGCGCCAAGCTGGAAAAACTGTCGGAAGAGATTATTGCTGCCGCAGTTTCGATGATTGCGGCTTTGCCAGAGGCAGGTCAGGTCATGCTGGTTCCGGCCCTGGAAAAGGTCCGGGCTGCTGACAAGCACCACGAGCTGGGCGATGTCTTTTCACAAGTGATGGCAGTGCTTGGCACAGCCGCCGCCGATAGCTGGAAGCAATTGCTGGAAGGAGCGCTCAAGAACAATCGTTCGCCACACCACATCCTGCAACTTCTCCAGGATCTCGCCGTGAAGCGGCAGGATTTCGATGAGGTGATCCGGTTGGAAGAGGCGAAGCCGGAACTCTATCAGGATAGTCTTGTCCTCGCGCATCTGCTGTTTGACGCCCAGCGGTTCGAGCAGGCGCTCGAGTGGGTGCGCAGAAAGCCAAAGGGCATGCGTGTCATCCGCATCGGCGGGATGACGGCAGCGGCTGGCCCGGACTATGGCGTGCAGGAGCGTAAACTGCTGGAGGCCGATATTCTCGAGCGCCTCAAACGGCGCGGAGATGCCCAGGATTTGCGCTGGCAGGAGTTTTGCGAGACATTCGAGCCAGACGTGCTGCGGACCTATATTGCCAAGCTGGACGATTTCGCCGAATTCGAGGAGATGGACAAGGCGCTGGATCTGGTGATGAACAGCAAGGATGCCTATAAATCCCTGTGGTTTCTGATCGGCTGGCCAAAGCTCGATCTTGCCGCGCGGCTGGTGATTGACCATGCCCAGGACTGGGACGGTCGCCAATATGAACTGCTTTCCACCGCAGCGGAGAAGCTCTCGGAAGAGCAACCGGAGGCGGCAACGGTGCTTTACCGGGTGCTGGTCAGTGACATTCTCAAGCGCAGTGCGTCACAAGCCTATCACCATGCTGCGTCCTATCTCGTGGCATTGGCCGATCTGGTGCCGCGTGTTTCGGCCATTAACGGCCAATACGATCATGTCAGGTTCATGCAGAGCCTGAGACTAAAGCATGCCAAGAAATATTCGTTCTGGATGCTGCTGCCCGAAGAGCTTCGCTGACAAAGTCTTGAGGTGGCAGCAAATGGCAGACCGGGAGGATGCCGGTCTCCGCACGGTTTTCATTTGAGGAATTGCCTGACGGAGATAAGGTACTGCATCTGAGCGGCGCTTCGGGAGGACTGGATGGCCGATACCATTGAATTTCTAAAGCCCGATGCTGGCATTCTCGATCGGCGTGACCGGATCGTCGCCGAGCTGTCGGCAATCCTGCCGAGGGAAAGGCTGATCCATAAGCCACGAGAGCTGGTGCCTTTCGAAACCGATGGGTTTCTGGCCTATCGCCGCCAGCCGCTCTGTGTCGCCCTGCCCGAAACCACGGCACAGGTGGCTGCCGTGATGCAATACTGTCATCGCCATAAGCTGCCGATCGTGCCACGCGGCGCGGGTACCTCGCTTTCCGGCGGCGCTATCCCCCAGGAGGATGCGGTGGTGATCGGCTTGTCGGCCATGACCCGAATTCTCGACATTGATTTCATGAACCGTACCGCCATTGTTCAGGCCGGCGTGACCAATCTGGCAATTTCCGAGGCGGTCGGGCCACAGGGATTTTTCTACGCGCCCGATCCCAGTTCGCAGCTGGCCTGCACGATTGGCGGCAATATCGGCATGAATTCCGGTGGCGCCCACTGTCTGAAATATGGCGTGACCACCAATAATCTTCTCGGCGTGAAGATGGTGCTGATCGATGGCACGGTGATTGAACTGGGCGGCAAGGCACTCGATAGCAGCGGTTACGATCTGCTTGGCCTGATCTGCGGGTCGGAAGGCCAGCTCGGTATCGTCACCGAGGCGACCGTGCGGCTGCTGGCCAAGCCGGAAGGCGCGCGTCCGGTCTTGTTCGGATTTGACAGTGCCGAGGCCGCTGGCACTTGCGTTGCCGATATTATCGGAGCAGGCATCGTGCCGGTGGCAATGGAATTCATGGACAAGCCCGCCATCGAGATTTGCGAGGCTTTTGCCCATGCCGGTTATCCTATGGATGTCGAGGCGCTGCTGATTATCGAGGTCGAGGGATCGGACGCTGAGATGGAGGCGATGTTGGCCGATATCTGCGAAATCGCCCGCCGCCATGGGGTGAAAACCATCCGTGAAAGCCAGTCGGCGACGGAAGCAGCCCTGATCTGGAAAGGACGCAAATCCGCCTTCGGGGCAACGGGCCGGATTGCCGATTATATCTGCATGGATGGCACGGTGCCGCTCAGTCAATTGGCCTATGTTTTGAAAAAGACCTCCGAAATCATCGACCGTTACGGCCTGCGGGTTGCAAATGTCTTTCATGCTGGCGATGGCAATATGCATCCTCTGATCCTCTACAATATCAACGACCCCGAAGATGCGGCCAAGGCCGAGGCAGCGGGCAATGAAATCCTCAAGCTCTGCGTCGATGCCGGTGGCTGCCTGACCGGCGAGCATGGCGTCGGCATCGAAAAGCGCGACCTGATGCACCATCAGTTTTCCAAGGACGATCTTGCCCAGCAAATGGCGGTCCGTGCCGCGTTTGACCCGGATTGGCTGCTCAACCCCAGCAAAGTCTTTCCGCTGGAGGGCCGTGCGTGAGCAGGGTTCTGGTGCCGCAAACGGAAGACGAGGCTGGGGCGATCATTGCCGAGAGCGCCGCGACGGGCAGGACGCTTGCCATCAAGGGCGGCGGCACGCGCTCAGGCTTCGGCAATCGCCTGGAGACGGATGCGATACTGTCATCCACCGGGCTTTCCGGGATAATTGCCTATAATCCGGCAGAAATGGTGCTGACGGCGAAAGCCGGGACACCGATGGCCGAGATCGAGGCGGCGGTGACTGAGAAGGGCCAGTCGCTGGCCTTCGAGCCACCGGATCATCGCGGTTTGATGGGGACGACAGGGGAACCGACAATTGGTGGCGCCTTCAGCGTCAATGCTTCAGGACCTCGGCGCTTTGTGGCAGGGGCGGCGCGCGATCACCTGCTGGGTGTCCGTTTTGTCAATGGCAAGGGCGAGGCGATCAAAGCAGGCGGGCGGGTGATGAAGAATGTCACCGGGCTCGATCTGGCGAAACTTCTGGCCGGTTCGCACGGCACGCTTGGGTTTTTGACGGAAGTCACCTTCAAGGTTCTGCCGCGTCCGCGCCTGACACAAACCGTTGTGGTTTCAGGTCTTGACGATGCGGCCGCCGCCCATGCCATGGCCGTCGCGCTTGCCATGCCGGTCGAGGTGACGGGTGCCGCCCATCTGCCGGAACTGGTTCGGCCACGCCTGATCGACGGAAATCTGCCGGATGGGCCAGCCACGGTATTGCGGCTGGAAGGGCTGCCCGCCTCAGTTCGCGAGCGAACGGAAAAACTGCTGGCAGTGATGGAACGGCTTGGACCCGCCTCGTTGCTGGATGAGCCGCAAAGCCTTGTTCTTTGGCGTGAAATCCGTGATGTACGCCCCTTTACGGCCATGTTGGCCAAGCCGGTCTGGAAAGTCTCCGTCGCGCCGACCGCAGGCCATCACCTGGTCGCTGGTCTGCGCCTGCATGCGGCGATTGACGCCTTCTACGACTGGCAGGGCGGCCTTGTCTGGATGCAGATGGAGGCGGATACCGATGCAGACCTTGTTCGCGCTGGCATCAAAGCCCTGGGCGGAGGCCACGCGACATTGATGCGCGCCAGTGAAGCACAAAGGGTGTCGGTTGATGCTTTTGAGCCGGAAGAGGCCGCCGTCGCACTGTTGTCGAAGCGGTTGCGGGAGAAATTTGACCCGTCGGGGGTCTTTAGTCCGGGGGGTATCGGGGCAGGTTTGGCCAGTCAGCGAGCAGGAAGCGGTAGATAATGCAGACGAATTTCACGCTGGCCCAACTTGCCGACCCAAAAACCGCAGAAGCCGAGAGCATATTGCGCCGCTGCGTGCATTGCGGCTTCTGTACCGCGACCTGTCCCACCTATGTCACGCTTGGCAATGAGTTGGACAGTCCGCGCGGGCGCATCTATCTGATCAAGGATATGCTGGAAAACGGGCGGGCGGCGGATGAGGAAATCGTCACGCATATCGACCGATGTCTGTCCTGCCTGGCCTGTACGACGACCTGTCCCTCCGGTGTCGATTACATGCATCTAGTCGACCATGCGCGCAACCATATCGAAAATACCTATAAGAGGCCGCTTGCCGACCGGTTGATCCGCACGCTGCTGGCGGCGGTGCTGCCCTATCCGGGGCGTATGCGGGTGGCACTGGCTTTTGCCCGGCTCGGACGGCCTTTTGCACCGCTGATGGAGCGTGTTGCCGCCTTGAAGCCGATGGCCGCGATGTTGCGACTGGCCCCTCAGGATGTGCCTTATCCATCGCCCATCTCACGTCCGGGCTTGCATTCGGCGCGGGGCAATCGCAAAGGCCGGGTGGCGCTGCTGACCGGCTGTGCCCAGTCGGTGCTCGATCCTGGTATCAATGATGCAACTGTTGCGCTTTTGACCCGGCTCGGCATCGAAGTCGTCGTTCCCAAGGGGGAGGGCTGTTGCGGGGCGCTGGTGCATCACATGGGGCGTGAGACGGACGCGCTTGCCGCAGCCCGGCGCAATATCGATGCCTGGATGGCCGAGATCGGATCGGGTGAGACAAGTGGGTTAGATGCCATTGTTATCACCACATCCGGCTGTGGCACCACCATCAAGGATTACGGCCATATGCTGCGCCATGACCCGGTCTATAGCGCCAAGGCTGCCCGGGTTTCAGCGCTTGCGAAGGATGTGAGCGAGTATGTCGCCGGTCTGGATCTGGCGCAGCAGGCGGATAGGGGCGTGACCGTTGCCTATCATTCCGCCTGTTCGCTGCAACATGGCCAGAAGATAACGGCCCTGCCGAAATTACTGCTGAAAACGGCGGGCTTTACGGTCCGCGATCCGGCGGAAGGGCATTTATGCTGCGGCTCGGCCGGAACCTATAATATTCTCCAACCGGAGATTTCGCAGCAATTGAAAGCCCGCAAACTGCGCAACATCCAGGCCGTCAACCCGGATGTCATCGCTGCCGGCAACATCGGCTGCATGACCCAGATCGGTTCGGGAACCGACATCCCTGTCGTCCACACTGTCGAGTTGCTCAACTGGGCGTTTGGCGGAGAAAAACCCCAGAAATTAAAGGATTTATAATCGCAGTATGCAAGGATCGGTTTTTTAGCAACCCTGTTGCTGGGTCCTGTCTGGAGGCCGGGCGATGATAAACCGATTTGTATTGATCCTGAATGAAGCCGTGGTGATTTTGGCCTGCCTGACACCAGGGGCAGAGGCCATGGATCGCTATTATTGCGCGGTGGATGATGGCCAACTGAAATTGTCGATTGAGGCCGCTTTCAAGGAAGAGCCAGGCTGGCCGTTGGGAAACCTTCGCGGCGTCATGGTGTTCAAGCCGGGGCAGGGCGTGTCGGGTGAGGGCAGGACAGTGACCGGCGCGGTTCGGCTCGCCATGGCTGACATGGTGCAATCCAGGCGTAATGATCGGAGCTTTCAGCTCCGCACCTCATCCACCTCGGGCGATGGTGGGCAAATCATGAGTGTCGACATAGTGTTGAACGCCAGCATGCAGGGAGAGGATATCAACCGTTTTGCTGGCAGCTATGCCGTGACCGTGCGCCCCCAAGGCAACACCAATCCCGCTGCCGCAGTGGAGCGGGATGGCGCGTTGAATTGCAAGCGTTTCTGATCAGGCCAGCTTGATCAAGATCGGCCTCACAGCGGGCGCGGAGGAATATTCAGGCCTTTTTGGCTGGCGGGACGGGCTTCGCCGCGAGCTGCCCAATCCATGACGGCAGGATAATTGGTGAGGCCAATGACCTCGGCGGCTTCATAACCAGCGGTAATGCAACGCACCCAGGGCCAGGTGGCGATATCGGCAATGCTGTACTCGTCACCGGCAAGCCACGGGCGGTGAGCAAGTTCTGCTTCGAGCACGGACAGCAAGCGGCGGGTTTCGTCGCGATAACGCTCCATCGGGTAGGAATTGTTGGCGACCTTATCGGCGGCATATTTGTAGAAATGGCCGAACTGGCCAAACATCGGCCCGACGCCGCCCATCTGGAAGAACAGCCATTGCAGGACGCTGTAGCGGCCCGGGCCGTCCTTTGGCAAAAGCCGTCCGGTTTTTTCGGCCAGATAGACCAGAATGGCACCCGATTCGAACACGCCAACCGGTTTGCCGTCCGGCCCATGCGGATCGAGGATGGCCGGGATGCGGCCATTCGGATTGAGTGAAACGAATTCCGGCGATTTCTGCGAATTATCGGAGAAAGTCACCAGATGCGCCTCATAGGGCAGTTCCAGTTCTTCCAGAGCAATCGATACCTTGACGCCATTCGGCGTCGGCAGCGAATAAAGCTGAATGACCTCTGAATTCTGTGCAGGCCAGCGCTGGGTGATCGGGAATGAAGAAAGATCGGTCATGACAATATCCTGATTAAGGCCAAGGGACCGGAGGCGCACACGCATCCTTGCCTTGCTGATCGAGAAAGCTCATTGTTCTCAAATTGTGAACGATACGTCAAATATTGTCCACCTATCTGAAACAGTAGAGATATGGGAAAACGGCTTCACAGTTTTCTAACCAATTTGCGTCCCGCAGTCATCACACTGGAGCCTTCCATGTCAAATACCAATAACGCGATCCTTCTGGTCGCCAGAATTCTTCTCTCCTTCATCTTCATTCTGTCTGGCTTTGGCAAACTGACCGATCCGGCTTCCACGGCGGGTATGATCACCGGCGCCGGACTGCCTGCTGCGACGGCTCTGGCCTATCTGGCCGGTGCCTTCGAACTGATCACCGGTCTTTCCGTCCTCGTTGGCTTTCAGACGAAGATTGTCGGCTGGGCTTTGGCGCTGTTTTGCATCTTCACCGGTGCGGTTTTCCATAGTGGCACGGTTGCCGTTCCCGGCTGGCCGGATGCAGCACTCGGCTGGATCAACACACTGAACGGTATCATGATGATGAAGAACTTCACCCTTGCCGGCGCCTATATCCTGCTGGCAACGGTTGGAGCCGGTGCCTACTCGCTCGACGCCCGTCGCGGTGGCAAATTGGCGATTGCCTGACCGCTTAAAATTTCCGTAGAGCCGTCTGGCTCAGATAAAAAGCTCGCCGGTTGAGAAACCGGCGAGCTTTTTGTTTTTAAACGTCCGGGCTCGATATAGGCTTTGCAGCTATATTCGGGAGCAAGACAAGCCTAACCGCCACGCGGGCTGGAACAAACCTTGGTAAAGGGATTGCAGACGTTGGCTGTGGCTGCTGTCACGGCTTCACCAAATGTCCAGCTTGTCAGAAGTATTGCGAGTACGTTCATAGAAAATCTCATGCTTACCCCCAAGCGTTAATAGAACTAAGTGAATACGAATTTCAATTTCGCCTACAATCATTTACGGTTTTAATTTCTAGAAAATAAAACGATGTTTAAAATGATATCGCTCATCGAAATTCGTATAATAATATAGATACACTTTGGTAATTCTGTCAATTCTATGAGATTTCGTAGGAAGTGATGCTCGATGCTTAGGCGTTGAGCGAATGCGCAGAATGTCGCAAACGAAGCATACCAAAGCCCTTTGGTGGCAAATAATAGTCGCTTAAATTCAAAAAAATGATTTTTTATATTGATAGATATAGTTAATATAATTACGTACCAGAAAAAATATATGGAGCAAAATCGTCAGATTTGGAGATTTATTTGCACCAATCCCTGGAGATATTGAGGCGTTGATACTCATATCGTTTTTTATATTCAAACGTAAAAGCCCGTAGGGCATTTAACCCGTGGGCTTTTACGTTTGCGGAGATAATCTTGCCGCCGGTCGGTGTGATGGCGCGGGCATATGCCCCTGGCAAAATTACAGGGCGGCGCGGACTGCGTCGATGATTCTGGCAATCTGAGTGTTGCCTTCATGCTCTGGTTTGCGGGCGCGCACCAGGCAGGCCTGCGAACGCAGGATGACACCATCACCCAGCACTTTCAGGTGGTTGGCTTTCAGCGTCGAGCCAGTAGAGGTGATGTCGACGATAATGTCGGCCTGGCCAGCGGCGGGTGCGCCTTCGGTAGCGCCCAGGCTTTCGACGATCCGGTAGAGCTGGATACCGTGCTGACGGGAGAAGAACTGCTGGGTCAGGCGCCAGTATTTGGTGGCTATCGCCAGCCTTCGGCCATGGCGGGCGCGAAATTCCTGCGCCACATCGCCAAGATCGGCCATGCTGTCCACATCCAGCCAGATATCCGGTACGGCCACCACCACATCGGCGTGGCCAAAGCCGAGCCGCGCGGCGATTTCCACTCGCTTATCGGCATCCGCCAGCTCTTCGCGGATCAGGTCCTCGCCAGTGACGCCGAAATCAACCGTGCCATTGCCGATCTCGCGGGAAATTTCCGAGGCGGAGAGATAGGCGATCTCGATATCCTGGCCTTCGACCCGGCCGCGATAGGAGCGGTCATTGCCGACAGCGGTAATGGTCAGCCCGGCTCGGGCAAAAATCGCCGAGGCGTCTTCCTTCATCCGGCCCTTGGAGGGCAATCCGATGGTAATTGTCATCAGCGCGCCCTCGCCAGTTCAATACGGTCCAGCCAGAGTGAAAAGCCGACGGCGGGAATGGTGTGTTTTGCACCGAGCAGCGTCAACAGCCGGTCGAACCGACCGCCACCGGCCAGAACGGCGGCTTCGCCGGAAAGCGCCACTTCAAACACCAGACCGGTATAATAATCCAGTGGCCGGCCAAAGGCGGCGCGATACGTAATCCGGGAGAGGTCGACACCAAGGTTGGCAAGTGCGGCGATCCGTGCCTCAAACCCGTCAAGAGCCGCACCCAGCGACAGGCCCGCCGCATCGGCAAAGCCCGCCAGTGCAGCGGCGGCTTCGCTCAGCGGCAATTCCAGCGACAGGAATTCCCGCAGCAGCAACAGGGCGGCGCCATCCAGCCGGGTTTCGGCCAGCGCCCGCTTTTCCTTCAGCCGTGCGGCAATTTCGCGGGGGCTACGGCTGGCATTGGTGGAGTAGCCGGTGTCTTCCATGGTTCGGTCGAGATGGGCAATCAGCCCGGCTTCGTCGCCCGACGATAGCAGCGCTTCCACAGCCGGATCGAGACCATGCGCCGTTTGCGGGCTGGCCAGGGTTTTCAACAATTGATCGAGATGGGTGCTGTCGCCAAAAGCCTGTATCAGCCGTCTTTGCCAGCCGGAGGGCAGGCCCAGTGTCTTTACCACCGCCTCAAACACCGCCTGATCGCCGAGCATTACAGTCAGGGGCCGTCCGGGCAGCAGCTTGTGCAGAATGCCAATCGCATCATTAACGGCGCGGGCATCGGCGCGGGCTGTGGCAGGCTCGCCCAGATCTTCGATACCGGCCTGATAGAATTCATTGCCACCTTCACGACGCTGGCGAAACACTTCGCCCAGATAGGCGTAGCGTTTTGGTGTGCCAGTGGCGTTTTCGATATGGCTGAGGCAGACGGGAATGGTGAATTCCGGTCGCAGACACAGGCTTTCGCCAGTCTCGCTTTCCGTGAGGAAAATCCGGCGGCGCAAATCCTCGCCCGCCATATCCAGAAACGGCTCAGCGGGCTGGATAACCGGTGTATCGACCCTTGCTGCGCCACGCGCGGCAAAATCATCAAGAAGTGCACCGGCGAAATCCGGCATATTGATCAGAGGCATTGACTATCCCGGTCAGTTACGCATGCATTCGGGATAATCCGAACACCACCCTTTGACTGCTATGTCAATGATGGGTCTGGCTATGCTGCCATTTTTTATAGGCCAGCAGGCCACCGGCCAGAACCAGCAGGCCAAGCGGCATGACAGTGTATATCTGCTCAAAACTTGTCACTGTTTCATCTCCAGAATAGAGAACCTCGCCAATATATGTAGCACGATTGCCAGAAAAATCCAGAAGACGAAGCCGAGTAACGGTAATTTATGATCGCCATTGGGCGAAAGGCTGCTGGCGGCTATCGGTGCGGCCACGCCGACCGTAAGGCAGACGGTTGATAGCCGGTCGAACCACGAGGCTTCGAGCTTCTTCATCTCGTTCCATTGGGTGACCGGAATGGGGGCGCTGTCTTGCAAAGCTGTCTCCGTGGTTGCGATTCCAGTCTATCTCAGCTTGAGCGGGCCGTCACCTCGGATGCACCCTTGCTCACAGTCGATCCTCAGTTTGGCGTCCGTCTTTCTGCTGAGGCTGGTGTTGTCTCAGGAATTGTCGCACGCGCTCAAGGGCGTCAGCCGGATCGGACCGGCGGTGGTATTCTTCGAGAATGATCTGTTCGATTTGCTGACGGATGGTGCGGCGTCCCAATTCTTCACTATCGGGCAGGGTGCGGATCTGTGGCAGCAGAGCGCGGCGGGCTTCCTCTAGCCGGGTTTGAAGGTTCGTTGCCGTGTCGAGGATGGTGATGTCGATTATCTCGGCAGATTCTGCCGGGTGCTGTGGCGGTTGGTAAATTGCGGCTTGGGGTGGGTTTCCCGGTCTCTCCCGCCTGTAGCACAGCAGCAGCGCCAAGACGCTGATCGCAAAAACCGGCGGCGTCACGATGACCAGTGCCTTGATCCAATCGGATGAGGATTGCCACGTATCGAAAAGATCGGCCCAGAGGTTGTAATCGGCCATCGTCCATTGCCTCCCACGCTTGAAAACCAAGCGATCGCCAGAGAACGGTCTCTGGCGATCGGGGAGGTAGAAAAGCCGCAAAGAGACGACCGCCCTGGCCTTTAAGCCGAAGCTCTGGACATACGCCAAGGCCTCCCCGACCATAGAAGGATGGAGAGTGGACCATATAGACATAGCCCACCGCCTCAGCCACAAACCTATGGCTGAGGGGTGTCTTTATAACGACCGACACCGGCCGCTCTCTGCGGAGTTTTCTACGCTCCGGGATCGGTGCGTTACAACCGATCCTGAACTGGTTCTAGCGTATAAAGAGTGGAGGGGGAAGGGGGCGTTTGCGGGTGGGGTACCCCCCTCTGGCTTGCCAGCCATCTCCCCCTCAAGGGGGGAGATCGGTATGCCGCAGCCGCCTATTTCCTCTTAAAACGAGTGGTAAGCAGTTTCCTCTTTTCTCAACGCAAAACTCTAATGATAGCCGAGCCATCAACCTCCTTCGATCTCCCCCCTTGAGGGGGAGATGCCCGGCAGGGCAGAGGGGGGTACCCCACCCGGCACCTCGCCTAAGTCTCACCTGAAAGCAAATATCACCGCAGTGTCTCAACCAAGCGAATGATATGAGAGCAGACCTCATCGAGCCGACGTGTAACGTCCTCGTTGGTGACACGAAGGGTTGTCCAGCCAAGCGACGACAGCATCTGATCCCGTCGTACGTCCTTGTGAATCTGGTGGTCCTCGCTATGGGTTGCGCCGTCGATCTCTACGATCAACTTATATTCCGAGCAGGCGAAATCGGCGATATAGCCGTGAATTGGCATTTGCCGACGAAAGCTCAATCCCATCAACCGATGCGCCCGCACCGCGTTCCAGAATTTCAACTCGGCATCGGTCATAGCCTTGCGCATCTGCCGCGCATTTTGCCGATTGCGTACTGGAACATCAAAATGCGGCATCGTTGGTAACCGTGTCATTGCCACGGTAGTCTGGCATGGCGCTGCGGAATTTATAACCGTGAAATTCGGCGGGGTCGGTTGCCCTTCATTGTCCAGAACGGGACCGCTTTGCGCGTGGGGTTACCCCCCTCTAGCTTGCCAGCGTTCGTCATTTGAAACGATTCACTGGATCGTTTCATCGGCTTTGCTGACCACTCCTCACCCCACCTCAAGGGGGGAGATCGAATGAGGTTGGTGCCTCAGTCGTCATTAGCGTTTTGGTTGAGATCAGAATGAACCACTTTGTCCCTCATCACGGCAAAATGACCGGGTGCGGCATACCGATCTCCCCCTTGAGGGGGAGATGCCCGGCAGGGCAGAGGGGGGTACCCCACCCGACAACGTCAAACCAAAACCCTTATTTCGCCCGCGCCCGATCTTCCGCCTGGGCGGCCAAAATCTCTTTCACCTTGGCAACAAGCTCGGCTTCCGGCACGACAATCTGCGCCACGCGGGCTTCGCGCCATTCGGTATTGTCGGTGATTTCGCCCGACAGACGCTTGCCTTCGATCAGGTCCTTGATTTGCACCACGCCCTGTTCGCGCTCATCGCCGCCCTGGATGATGGCGATGGGGGAGCCGCGACGGTCGGCATATTTCAGACTGATTGCCGAATTTCTTCCAATTGCCCTGATACATTTCAGCGCGAATGCCTTCATTGCGAAGCGCCTGGGTAAAGCGCTGATAGCGCCCCATGCTCTCGACATCGCCGTCCATGACAGTGATCAAAACCGGCGCGATCACCTCGTCGGCACCCAGCTTGCCCAGGTTTTTCAAGGCCGTCATCAGGCGAGACACGCCAATGGAAAAGCCTGTGGCCGGAACAGGCTGGCCCATGAAACGCGAGACGAGGCCATCATAACGCCCACCGCCGCCGACTGAACCGAACACGACCTTTTCGCCTTTTTCGTTGGTGACGTCGAAGGTCAGTTCGGCTTCGTAGACGGGGCCTGTGTAGTATTCGAGGCCTCGGACGACGGAGGGGTCGATTTTGATGCGCTTGCGATCATAACCAGCAGATTCAACGATTTCTGCAATAGTTTGCAATTCGGTGATGCCTTGTCTAGCAAGCTCGTTATCGCCAAAATGCGAAAGCAATCCGTCGATAACCCCCTTGTTGCTTTCAACGAACCAACCTGTCGTTTCACCAAAGGGCGATGTCGGCTTCATTACGCCGGCCACTTCTTGCTGTCTTCCGGTTACGTCTTGTAATTGAATGATGCCGGATTGGTAGGCCATATAGACGTCTAGCGTGTCGATTTGAGCTTCGGTCAGACCAACGCCCTTTGTGAAATCACCGCTTTCATCCTTGCGGCCTTCTCCAAGCAGCAACTTCACCCCCTCCGGCCCAAACTTATCCAGCTTATCAATCGCCCGCAGCACATTCAGCCGCCGTGCTGCATTCTCATCGCCACCCAGCCCGATGGCTTCCATCACGCCATCCAGAACCTTGCGATTATTCACCCGGATCACGTAATCGCCGCGCTTGATACCAAGGGCTTCCAGCGTATCCGCCATCATCATGCACATTTCGGCATCGGCCTGCACGCCCGGTGCGCCAACGCTGTCGGCATCGAACTGCATGAACTGGCGGAAACGGCCCGGACCCGGCTTTTCATTGCGGAACACATAGCCGGCGCGGTAGGTGCGGTAGGGCAGTTGGATCTCGTTGAAATTTTCCGCGACATGGCGGGCGAGCGGTGCGGTCAGGTCGTAGCGCAGGCTCATCCATTGCTCATCGTCGTCCTGAAGCGAGAACACGCCTTCGTTGGGGCGGTCGCTATCGGGCAGGAATTTTCCGAGCGCATCGGTATATTCGAACAGTGGCGTCTCAATGGGATCGAAGCCGTAGCGCTCATAGACCTCGCGGATTTTCGCGGTCATCTCGTTGACGGCGCGGATATCATGGGCTTGCCGATCCACGAAACCACGCGGCAGGCGGGCTCTCAGTTTCTGGGGCTTTTTGGTCTTTTCGCTCATGATCGGCACCGAATGCTAGGGGAGTGTGTGTTGCGGCTGTCTTACAATCTATACAATAATCGCCGCTAGCCGTCTGCAAATGGCAATTTCTGCGCTTCCGGTACTCACGTACGTTAAGTACGCTCCGTTCCGGTTCTCGAAATCACCATTTTCGCCAGGCCAGCAGCAATTCTTGAACAGACTGTTAGTGGATGACGCCTTGAGCGGCAAGGCCGAAGGCTGGTTTCAACCCGATGCCGATGCTATAGGCCGGGAATGATCCTTGAAGCGCTGAATTACGCGGCAACATGGTGGGTGACGTCGAAAACGCATCGGCCTTTTATCCGCTATTCCATCAATCTCTGGTCGCGCGCCCGCCGCTGCGCCAGCGATTGGGCCGAGCATGAGCGCAATTGCAAACGGGCGGTTCTGCATGCGGCACAGCCGGTCATGCCACGCCGCACGGTTGTCGTGCTTGGCTCCGGCCTGCTGCGCGATGTGCCAGTTGTCGAGATGTCGCGGGCCTTCGATACGGTCGTGTTGGTGGATCTGGTGCATGTCGCCAGCGTCCGGGCCTGGGTGGCGATGAAGGGGCTGAAGAACGTCCGTTTTATCGAGCGTGATCTCTCCGGCTACGATGCTTTAAAACAGGGGCAGGTGCCGGAGCCGCTGGATTTCCTGCGCCGCGTTCCATGGCTCGATCTGGTGGTCTCGGCCAATCTGCTTTCCCAGATCGGCATGGGCGCCAAAAAGCGGCTGGCCGGGGAGACGGCTGGGGTGATGCCTGGGGATAGCGTGGCCCGGCTGATCCGCGCCCATCTCGACGGGTTGACGCAAGTGCCCGCCCGCACCTGCCTGCTGACGGATATTTCTTTCTCCGTCATCGACCGAAATGGGGTTTTGCGTGAGGAAACCGATCTTCTAGCGGGCATGTCGCCGCCTGAAGCAGAGCAGGGCTGGGATTGGCCGGTTGCGCCGCTGGGTGAAGAGAGCAAGGACTACCGGATTCTCCACAAGGTCATATATGCTTCCTCAGGTTGATTCGAACTATTGCTGACATGAGCCATTTGGGGGGTGTATGCATTTTCTGTTTCTGGATACGAGTGGCATCGATTACGATCCGGAAACGCCTCTGCAAAAGCCACTCGGCGGCACGCAATCCGCCATTGCCTATCTTTCCGAGGAATTGGTCAAGGCTGGTGCCACGGTGACCCTGATGAACAATCCAAGCCGTGAGCGGGTGGTCAAGGGTGTTCGGCTGGTGGAAAGTAGCACCATTGGGCGTGAGGGTTTCGGCCAGTTCGATATTGTCGTCGTGGTATCGGTGGCGTTGGGCATCAAATTTCGTCAGGTCGTTCCCAAGCATGTTCCTATGGTGCTTTATTGCCATCACGCTGCCGATCAGGTGTCGGTTTCGACCTTGCGGAATGCGGAGGAGCGGGCAGTTTGGGACGCCTTTGTCATGGTGAGCAATTGGCAGGTCAACGATTATGCCACGGCCTTTGGCCTTGAACCAACGCGGGCCGCGGTGATCGGCAATGCAGTATCTCCTGCTTTTCTGGAGCGTCCCTTGCAACCGGCATGGTTTGAGATCGGCGCTCCGCCAGTCCTGACCTATACCAGCACACCCTTTCGCGGATTGGACATTCTACTGTTAGCTTTTCCATCCATTCGCACCCGGGTGTCAGGGGCAGAGCTTAAAATTTTCTCGGGCATAAAGATTTATACAGCTGATGGTCAGAATGACCCCAATGCCTATCTCTATGAAGTTGCACGCAGCCTAGCGGGCGTGACCTACCACGATTCGGTTTCGCAGAAAAAACTGGCTGATGTCATGGGGAATGCAGCTGCTTTGACTTATCCATCGACATTCGCGGAAACATTTTGCATAGCCGCTGTCGAAGCCTTGGCCAGCGGGGCGGATGTGCTGACGACGCGACTTGGTGCGCTACCGGAAGTTCTAAATGGACTCGGCCAGTTCATGGATATGGCGCCATCCTACCGGCAGCTCGCGCAGAACTATATCGAATTTGCCAGTGAGGCCTTGGCGGCAATGAAGCGAGATCCGTCCGCTGCGGCGGCACGACGCCAGGAGCGGACGGACTATGTCCGTACCCACTTCACCTGGGCGCGCCGGGCGCAGCAATGGCTGGATCTGGCAGGCCAGCTCAAGGGCCGGAAGGGCTGATCGAAAACGCTTGCCTCGTGAGGCGTTTGGCATACACTACCTCCATGGCTCTCGTTCTTCGCCTTATGCTGGTTATTGCCGCTCTGGCCTATGGTGCCATGCCGGTTAGCGGCTTGGCGGCCACTTTTGGTATGGCGACGTCGATGACGATGCCGGTTTCCGAAACGCCCCATGGCCATGATATGATGCAGTCCGCATCGCCAATGCAGGCTGCTAGTCCTTCTGGGCATGTCCACAAGATCGACCGGAATTGTCCTGATCGGCATCAGGCAATGGGATGTGGGCATTGTGCCGCCTGCGTGAGCCTGCTTGCGGATTTCTCCGTTATTTTGGGCAAGCCGGTTGTGGGGGATTGTTTGTTGCCGGGGACGACGACCCGGATGCTATCACAGGCGCCTCTGCCCTTGGTGCCGCCACCCCGTTTTTGATGAATGAAAGAGCCTATGGAGTCCGGGAAAGGCCGGGTTTCGAATGACTTCATCATCAGAAAGGGACCGTCATGGTCAAAACCATATTTCTTGTTGCAAGCCTGTTGCTTGCCACCACTGCCGCTTATGCCGACGACACCATGAAAGGCATGGACCACTCCATGCCCTCTACCACGTTGAACGCGCCATCCAGCAAGGCTTTTACAGCCGCCAATGCCAGAATGCACAAGGCCATGGCCATGCCGATGACCGGCAACGCCGATGTGGATTTCGTGCGCGGCATGATTGCTCACCACCAAGGCGCTATCGACATGGCCAAGGTAGAGTTGCAATATGGCAAGGACGAAAAGATCCGCAAGCTGGCCGAAGAGATCATCAAGGCGCAGCAGGGCGAAATTGCCATGATGCAGCAATGGCTTGATATGCACGGCAAATAAGCGACCGCGGCTGTCTCAAGTATTGGATACGCTTGAGGCAGCCGTGCAGTTGCCTTGCTTGGAGGAGAACATGACGCGGACGCTGACCACCATTGGCCTCGATGCCGACGATACGCTCTGGCAAAACGAGCAATTCTACCGGCTGACGGAAGAGCATTTCCGGTCGCTGCTGACTGATTATGCTGAATCCTCAATGATTTCAGAGCGGCTTCTGGAGGCGGAGAAGCGCAATCTGGCCCATTACGGTTTCGGCATCAAAGGTTTTACCCTGTCGATGATCGAGACGGCGCTGGATATTACCGAGGGAAGGGCGCCGGGCACTGTGATCGGCGAGATCCTGGCGATTGGCCGTGATCTGCTCAGCCATCCGGTGGAAACGCTGCCCGGGGTGCGTGACGTGCTGGAAGCCTTGGCGGGACAATATTTCCTGGTGATGATTACCAAGGGCGACCTGTTCGACCAGGAACGTAAATTGGCGCAATCCGGGCTTGGCGACTTCTTCGATGCAGTGGAAATTGTTTCCGACAAAAACGCCACCACCTATCGGCGGCTTTTTTCAAAGCATGGCGATGAGCCGGAGCGCTCGATGATGGTTGGCAATTCGCTGAAATCCGACATCGTGCCAGCGTTAGCTGTCGGGGCCTGGGGTGTGTTCGTGCCCCATGAATTGACCTGGGTTTTCGAGCATGTCGAAAAGCCGCTCGACGCACCACGTTTCCGTGAATTGCCCGAGATCAGCGCCTTGCCGGAGATGGTTGCTTCGATAGGCTAAGGGCTAGGTGGGGCGAATAAACGTAGCCTTCAACTGCTCCACGGTCTCCCGGCAGATGCAGCCTTCCAGGTGGTCGTTAACCAGTCCCATCGCCTGCATGAAGGCATAGACCGTGGTAGGCCCGACAAAACTCCAGCCGCGCTTTTTCAATTCCTTCGACAACCGGATTGAGGTGGGAGAGGTGGGATTGGCGCGTAGCGTTGCATAATCCATTGTTGCCGGGCGCTCTTCGGAACCCGGCTCGAAGCGCCAGAAATAAGCGGACAGGGAGCCAAATTCGGCCTGCAATTCCAAGGCACGTCGGGCATTGTTGATGGTGGAAACGATCTTGCCTCGATGGCGTACGATGCCGGTATCGACAAGGCAGCGGGCAATGTCCGCATCATCGAATTGAGCCACTTTTGCAAAGTCAAAACCGGCAAAGGCAGCGCGAAAATTCTCCCGCTTACGCAGGATGGTTAGCCAGGACAGGCCGGATTGAAAGCCTTCCAGGCAAATTTTCTCAAACAGGCGGTGATCATCGGTAACGGGGCGACCCCATTCCTCGTCATGATAGCGGCGGTAATCGGCAAGCCCCCCGTGCCACGAGCAGCGCAACACACCCGCATCATCTGCAATCAATCCTGCACTATCCATTCCCGCTCCCTCGTTTGATTTTTTGTTTACTCTTTGTTCACTGTCTTTTCAAACGAAATACTAACCCTGACAAAAGCTTTCCCGCTTGGCGGCAATTTGAATGAAGGCGTGTTTACCATTTGCACAAGCGGCAGTGGCAGGTTGCTTCCAAAGGGACGGTCGGTCCTGATGGTTTAAAAAATGGGTTTAGCCGATGCTGCCACCGCGTTTTCTCCTGAAAGCCAGTCTTGCCTTGACACTGGCGCTCACCTTGCCGGCCATAGCCGGACAGGCTGTGGCGCAGGATCGCTATCAAATCCGGCCACCGGTTGTCGTCAGCCCGGACCTTGCAGCGCCATGGCTATTGCAATTGGGTGTGCGGGCCGAGCCACCAGCCGTTAATCCGGGCAGGCCTTCTGCCGCCCAGCCGGTTTACTATCGCCCGGTGAGCAAGCCGGTACCACAGCAATATCGCCAGCCTGCCGCGTCCGCCGCACCGTTGCGGCCTGCGCTTCAACAAGCGTCAGCCATGCCCGCGCCCAGACAGATGTCGCCGACACCTGCACAATTCCTGCCGCAGGTGGTGGCCTACCAAACCAGGGAAAAGCCGGGCACGCTGGTGATCGATACCAATAATCGTTTTCTCTATCTGGTGATGGAGGGTGGAATGGCACGTCGCTATGGCGTTGGCGTCGGCAAGCCCGGTTTTGAATGGGCGGGTGAGCATAAGGTGACCCGCAAGACAGAGTGGCCGGAATGGATTCCGCCGCAGGAAATGATCGCGCGTGAAGCTGCCAAGGGCCATTATCTGCCGGCCCGCATGCAGGGTGGACCGGAAAATCCACTGGGCGCGCGGGCGCTTTATCTTGGTTCGACCCTCTACCGCATTCACGGGACCAATGCGCCATGGACAATCGGCTATGGCGTGTCTTCCGGCTGCATCCGCATGCGCAACCAGGATGTAACGGATCTCTATGGCCGCGTACCCGTGGGTACGAAAGTCATCGTGATGTGAACAGAGGCAGGCTTCTGATTTCAAGCCACACTATTGTCACTTTTTTGACAAAATCGACCGGGAACGGCTTGCAACATTGCTAAGCTTGGATAGTTTTGTTCGAACTGTTTGGAGAGGGGAATTGCCTATGCGGATGAGGGGAACGGGTGTGGCGATGGCCGCATTGATGATGGCAGCACTGGCCTTGCCAGCTTCGGGCTCGGCAGCACCAAGAGCGGACGATCCGGCCAGCTCGACGGCCAGCAGTGTTGTGACACCGCAGATGATGAAGCGGGAAGTTCCCGACAAGTTCAAGCGGCGGCTGGTGCGGCTCAGAACCGATGAGGTGCCGGGTACTATTATCATCGATACCAATAACAAGTTCCTCTATCTCGTCGAAGGCAATAACCGGGCGATCCGCTACGGCGTCGGTGTCGGGCGCGAAGGTTTCGGTTGGTCGGGCGTTGTCAATATCGGTCGCAAGGTGGAATGGCCAAGCTGGCGTCCGCCGGAAGAAATGCGTGTGCGGGAAGCGCGTCGTGGTCATGTCCTGCCGG
The DNA here is from genome assembly GCF_037039395.1 of Agrobacterium vitis. Taxonomy (NCBI): domain Bacteria; kingdom Pseudomonadati; phylum Pseudomonadota; class Alphaproteobacteria; order Hyphomicrobiales; family Rhizobiaceae; genus Gillisella; species Gillisella vitis. The sequence goes on from NZ_CP146244.1 coordinate 1,122,369, forward strand.
TCGTGCAGGAAGGTGGACCGGATAATCCGCTCGGTGCGCGCGCCATGTATCTCTACAAGGGTAATCGCGATACGATTTTCCGCATTCATGGCACCAATCAGCCCTGGTCGATCGGGTTGAACCTGTCTTCGGGTTGCATCCGTATGAACAATAGGGATGTCGAGGATCTCTATGCCCGCGCCGAAATCGGCAGCAAGGTTATCGTCGTCGGTCCCGGTAATAAGCAAGGCGAAGTGAGTTTCGATGACCGTGGTATCGACCTGCTGCGGACGATCTTCGGCGGTTGATGCCGGGTTCTCGCTGCCGCGAAATCTCAAATCCATCAAAGGCTCGATCTGTTCAAAGGCAAGTTAAGAAGAGTCATGTTCAATGGCTCTTCTTACAACAGTCAATTTCACGGCGACTGGCTCGGAGCAGCCGGGCTTATTGGCTCGGTCACATTGCAAAACTTCACATTGCAAACCCAAGCTTGAATTCAGCCATCGACCTGCTTTGCCATAGCAATTACAGTGCGATACCAGCGCGGCGAGCGGCGCCGACTGCGGCGGTACGGGTACTGACCTTCAGCTTTGAGAAAATATTGCGCAGATGAAACTTGATCGTGTTATCGCTCAAGGCCAGTTTGCGGCCGATTTCCTTATTGCTGAAACCTTGGCTGAGAAGCGCCATGACAGCAAGTTCCCTGTCTGTCAGCGCGGATGACGAGAGACCGAGAAGCGGCGTGGCTTCGCTTGTTTCCTGTACCGTTCGTCCTTCCGGCAACAGCGCTTGCAGCCGTTGACGCAGAACTGCCGACATAGGGCTTTCCTCGGCAATTGCCCTGAGTTCGCGCAGGAAATCGTCACCTTCAATCCAGATCATGGCGCGAAAATCTTCCATCGGAAAGGTCAGCAACAGATCTTCCAGCCGGGTTGCAACGATTTCCCGTTTTTCCTCGGCGATCAACAGACGCATGTCGAGAAGCGCCAGTTCCACGCTGCGAAGATCGTGGATTTTCGTTGGTTGCTGGCTGATCAGCATGGAAAGCGCTTGTCTGGCGCGTACAAGATCGCCGCGAACCAGATGGATGCGTGCCCAAAGCAAAGCTGGCGTCAATCCACGCAAATGGATCGCCAGATTATTATCCGGCACCGAAATGATTTCCTCCACACCGAAACCATGGGCCTTTGCGTAGCGGATCGCCTGCTCGACATCACCGCTTTCCAACAGGAGCAACACCCGGGCGCCGTCGATCAACCGGATCAATCGATGAAAACCGCGCCGTTTGGCGGCTGAGCGTGTCCGGTCCGCCAGCGCATGGGCCGAGGTCATGTCGCCTGCGAGGCGGAAGATTATCTGTTGGGCGGTAAAGCCAGCGGCCAGAAGATCGAACCAGGCATCGTGGCGCTCCAGATGCGGTAAGGCCCAGCACAGGCAAGGCCCGGCTGCCTCCAGGTCACCACGCATGACCAGCAGTTCGGCCTTCAGTACCTGTCCCAAGGCATCGAGATCGGTGCCCTTGCCAATGCAGGCCTGCACTTCATCGATCAGCTGTTGATAATATTCCTCAGCCCCGGAGCAATCGCCACTGAAAAAAGCAGCCTGGCCGATATGAGTGTAAAGATGTACCGCGCCGAAATCAGCACCGCCGTCACGGAAGGTTTGAACCGCGAGATGGCCGTAATGTAGGGCTCGATCCATATCGCTGCGGTCAAGGAAATTATAAGACAGCATATTCAACACCATGGCGCGGTGTACGAGTTCGGTGCTGGCAATGTCTGTCAGATCGTTTTCCAGTGCTGCCAAGTCTTCAGCGCAGGCAGGGCGGTCGAAATACAGCCCCAGCAGGACACGGACCACCCGGAGATCCCTGGTAAACGTGCCTGGAGCAGCCGTGTCGGCCCGCTCAGCAATGCCGAGATAATGATTGGCGGCATCAAGATGCCCGGCTTTGGCACTGACCACCGACAGGCCAAGCGTGGTCAGCGGAAAACAGGTGAGATCAATGGCCGAGACATTGGCCATGATGGAGTTGAACACGCTGGCACCGCCTCGGCTGGTCGTATAGACCCGCCGCCAGCCGCCGCTGGTCTCGACAATTTCAGCGGCCAGATTGGCATTGCCACTCATCAGCGCGTGGCGCACGGCAGCATCGAAATCCCCGGTCGATTGGAACCAGCGCGCCGCCCGCTCCAAAACATCCTGAACTTGGTATCCACGTCGAGCGGCCTCTTCCTTCAGGAAGGCGTTGAACACCGGGTGATAGCGAACCCAGCCTCCACCGCCTGCCAGCAGAGCAACCGGCAGGGCATGGTCTCCCAGCTTGCCAAGCAAATCGGCGCTATGGGCATCGCCGAAGACGGCCTCGACCAGATCGCGGTTGACGGTGGGGAAAGGTGCGGTCTTTAACAGCAGTTCCTGCACATCTTCCGGCAGATTGGCAAACACCTGCTCCGACAAATAGCTGCCCATTTCGGCATTGCCGCCGTCGAAGGTGGTGAACAACGCGCCGCCATCGACATTTTCGGCAATCAGCAGCCGGATCATCTGCAAGGCAACCGCCCAGCCCTCCGTCCTTTTGTTGAGCCCTGCCACTTGTTCCCGGCTCAAGCTGGCCGTCTGTCCGGCAAAAAACTCCTCGGCTTCCTGGTCGGAAAACCCCAGTTCGGCAATATTGACCTGGCGGAATTCGCCTTTCAACCGCAGGGCCGATACCGGAAAGCGCGGTGGGGTGCGCGAAATCAGCACCAGTTTCAGGTGGTTCAGCGTCTGGTCGCCCAACAGGCGCGCGACGATTGCCTCGGTCGCATCGGTCTGGGCGAAGTGATAATCATCCAGAAACAGGATGACCGGCTCGGTGATCTTGCGCAACCGCGTGGATAGCAAGGCCAGAAGCGAGGCGACGGTCATGCTGGAATCGATGCCGGTGCCTTCTTCCAGCCGCAGGGCATTGACGGCTTCCAGCAGCAGCAGCAGGAACTGTGTCTGGTCGCTATATTCCTGATCCAGTGCGAGCCAGGACAGGCTGCGCCCTTCCGCGCGCAGGGTATCGAACCATTGCGCGGCCAGGGATGTCTTGCCATAGCCAGCCGGCGCAATGATGGTGGTCACCCGTTTCAATCCGCCAGCGGAAAGATGCGACAGGATTGCCCTGCGCTTGATTGCGCTCTGGGTGCTGATCGGGGGCTGAAATCGCAAAGTGAAGTTCATGAAGAAAACGTGCTATGTCGCATCCGCTTTGGCAAGCCTGTTCTGATGTAATCGAAAGATTACAAACATATCAACCGGTAAAAAAATATATTAACCAAGCAAAACCCATGTAATTTTTAGGGTATTATTGCAAAAGCTAAATTAAAACACGGCCTCATCTTTCGCAAGGCTGATGCCGGTATGAACCAGACCCGGCGTCAGGCAAAAGCGTCCTTCGATCACTGTTCCCGCCGGAAATTCCACATGGAGGCGTGACAGCAATTCGGCGGTAAACAGACCATCCCGATCCGGATCGATCCGGATCAGCGCGTCTTCGAACCAGAACATTTTTCCAACCAAAGGATAAAGACATTTGAACAGGCTCTCCTTGGCGGAGAATACCAAGGTGGTATGAAGTTCCGGCAAAAAAGAGACTGCTGGCCCCAAACCGGTCTTCCGGTCCGCAGATCCGCTCCCGGACATTGCCCATGACCTGCGCTGTCATGACCTGTTCTGTGTCCATGCCAAGGCTGCGAAAGCGGGCCGCATCGGCAACGGCTGCCGCAGCAAACCCGTTTGTATGGGTAATCGAGCCGACCAGCCCTGGCGGCCATAAAGGCTCGCCACGCGGTCCTGCTGTAACGGGCGCCGCAGGCTGGCCCGTCTGCGCCGCAATCGCCTCCATGGCGCAGAACCGTCCGCCCACATATTCAGCCTTGCGCTTGGCGACCGCTTTTCCCATGCTGTCCGGCAAAGGCACGCCTAGATCGGCGGCCGCTTCCGGCGTAAAATCATCATGGCGGAAGCGAACGGCGCGATGAGAGATGAAGGCCTCAAAAAGCGGAGGCACGGGGCATGAGGAATATATTTCAACCTGATTATTGGCCTGCTGGCTCATGAAAAACCCTTGAATAATTCTTGAATTGAAAGAGATACCGACCGAACCACCGGAAAGCTTCGCTCACAACGGCTGTTGCAGCAAAAACTCTTCGGCTTCTTCGCGCGACATGGCAAGCACGCGTTGCGCCAGATCGAAGCTAAATCCATTGCGTGCCATGCCCGCCATTTCCTTCATTCTCTGCCGTTCATCGCCATCGCTGCGGCGAAAGGGGCCATAGCCGCGTTTTCGGGCAAAGCGAATGGCGGCGGGCAGATCGTCCATATCCTCCAGCGCCGCCTGCACCACCTCTTTCTCGATACCCTTGCGCGCCAAAGCCTGGGCGATAGCACGTCTGGATTTGCCGCTGCGCGCTGCTGATTGCGATTTGATCTGCGCATAGGCATCATCGTCCAGCGCCAGCATCTGGCGGCCAAATCGCACAGCTTCTGCTGCCAGCGCATCCACCGTCTCGGGCTCGATGCCCTCATATTTCTGTCGTGCCTTGCGGGAGACGGCATCGCGCAATTCCCGCTCGCTCATCATTCGGCGGCCAAGGCGATAGGCGGCAGAATTGCGCGCCCAGGCCAGCATCCGCGGTTTCGGCTGCAAAGGGTCCGGTTGCGCCTCGCTGTCGAACAGGATGTGTGCCTCGCCTGTCATGTCGCTCGTCGTTCCAATGCTGGCCATGCCTCTATTGTTCGTCTGATGTTGGACGCTATATCACTTTGTCATGGAAGACGACAGGACCGCCGAGAGCGTGTCCTCAAGCCAATGTGAACTCTGAAATGAAAGACATCATGACACCTCAAAAGAACCTTCAAATTCAGCTTGCATCCCGTCCAACCGGCGCTCCCGCCACCGATAATTTTCGGCTGGAAACGGGCTCCGTCGGCGAGCCCGCAGACGGCGAGGTCCTGCTGCAAATCCTCTATCTGTCTCTCGATCCCTATATGCGCGGACGCATGAGCGCTGCAAAATCCTATGCCAAGCCGGTAGAGATTGGCGCCGTGATGGAAGGCGGCACAGTCGCCCGCGTGATCCGCTCGAGACATGGCGATTTTCACGAGGGTGATATCGTTCTCTCCCATTCCGGCTGGCAAAGCTATGCGATTGCCAAGGGTGAGGCATTGCGCAAGATCGATCCGTCCGTGGCGCCAATCAGCACTGCGCTCGGCGTGCTGGGCATGCCGGGCTTTACCGCCTATGCGGGATTGCTGACCATCGGCAAGCCAAAGCCTGGCGAGACGGTGGTGGTGGCCGCCGCCAGCGGCGCGGTCGGCTCTGCCGTCGGCCAGATCGCCCGTCTCAAAGGTGCGCGCGCTGTCGGCATTGCCGGTGGTGCAGACAAATGCGCTTTTATCAAAAACGAACTCGGTTTCGACGCGGTTGTCGATCACCGTTCGCCTGATTTTGCCCGGGAACTCGCACAGGCTTGCCCTGATGGTATCGACGTTTATTTCGAAAATGTCGGTGGTGATGTTTGGAACGCGGTGTTTCCGCTGCTCAATAATTTTGCGCGTGTGCCGGTCTGTGGGCTGATCGCTCAGTATAACCAGTCCGTGGAAGATGCGCCCGGCCCGGACCGCCTGCCGATGACCATGCGCGATATACTGACCAAAAGCCTGACCGTGCGTGGCTTTATCCAACGCGAATTTGCCGATCAATTTCCGCAATTCCAGCGTGAGGCGGCAGGCTGGATCGCCGATGGATCGCTGCGCTACCAGGAGGACATTGTCGATGGGCTGGAAAACGCCCCTCAAGCCTTTATCGGTCTGTTGGAAGGCAAGAATTTCGGCAAATTGCTGGTGCGCGTTTCAGAGTAGTATCACACGGTCAGCATCCGGCGGCAAACTCCGCAAGCTTGTCGCCGGAAAGCCGGTAGCGAATCCATTCGGTCTGTGGCGCTGCGCCAATAGCGTCATAGACCCGGATGGCTGGCTCGTTCCAATCCAGCACGCTCCATTCGAACCGGCCACAGCCGGTATCCACGGCAAGCTTTGCCAGATAGCGCAGCATAGCCCGCCCGGCACCGCCGCCGCGATGGGCTGGGTCGATGTAGAGATCTTCGAGATAGAGCCCCTTGCGGGCCTGCCAGGTCGAGTAATTATAAAACCAGATCGCGTGACCAACAGGGTTCCCCTGCTTTTCCAAGACTACGGCAAACGCAATGGCTCCGTCACCAAACAACGATTGGTGCAGGCTTTCGACGGTTGCCTTTACCTCATGCTCGGCTTTTTCGAAAATCGCCAGATCGGTGATGAAGCGAAGGATAACCGGCACGTCATCGGGACGCGCCTTGCGGATGGAGAAATCCATGCAGAAACCTCAAAAGAAAAGCAGGCCGTTTCGGGCCTGCTTGATATGTCGCTGAAAACACAAAGTCTTGGAGACACCAGAGCTTATTGGAAAGGCATCCACCAGGATTTGTTGGAATTGGACATTTCCGCTTCCTTCTGGCGACGCTTTTCTTTCTTGGCTTCCGGCTCGCCCAGATCGTCCAGCTTGGCCTGATCGACTTCGCGGTAGGAGGCCGGCGGATCGGATAGAACCCGGCGCTGGTCGATATAGGCGCCCTTCTGAAGCTTGCGGGCGTCGCGGAAGGCCTGCCATTTCTGGGTTTCTGTCATCGTGCCATTGGTGCCGTTGCCTTCGAGAAGCGGCGAACGATAGCTCTGGTTGCCACGGTTGGCATCGGCCTCGGCCACAAGCCGTGTGCGGGTGTCCTCAGGGCTTTCGACCCAATCGGGATTATCCTTGCTGGCCAGGGATTCCTGCGGCTGTACCAGCTGCGCGGTTTCACCCTTGGGCGGCAGGACGAGGTCCGGGCGCGGGTTATACGCTGTATTTGTCGTCTTCTTCTTGCTGCCAATAGAAGCGGCCGAGCCGACATCGTCCACCAATTGTTCCATAGACGTCTTATCGGTGCCATAGGTTGGGGAGCTGGTGCAGCTGCTCAAGGCAGAGCAGGCAGCAAACATGCCAACAAGAACCATCCGTGCCTTAACCATCAATACCTTCCAGCCTTTTTCATGTCCCGGATCCAAAGCTCCGTCAGTCGCAACGAATATCGCTCCATCCAGCCTCATGCTGAACCGACGGATATCCGCACCGCTGTCGCGTATGGCTTCAGATCGGAACCTCCCGCGCGCTTTATACAGCAAGCTCAAGAGAACATCAAATCGACCATACCAGCACCGCCCCGAATAGTTATCGAGCGGCATCTTTCCGCCTGATAGAAAATTCCGGCCAATTTCAGGCAGCTTCTACCGGATGATCCTAAAAAGCGCAAATCATCCGGTAAATATTCATCTGTCAGCCAAGTGTCAGTTCGCGCAAGGCTGCCGCATCCCGTGCCGAAACATCGGGATAGTCGGGGTCGGAACCAACATCGTCGGTGATCCGCCACGAGCGGGCGCATTTACGGCCCTCCGCCAGTTTCGGTTCAACTGAGACCGCACCCACATCCGACAACCGGAAGGCCTCGGACGGACCTTCGCCCTTGACCACCGAAATGGCCGAGGTGATGCAGATTTCGGCGAAATCCTGACCCTCAAGGGCGGCCAGCAGTTCGGCATCGGCAATATGCACGACGGGAGCCGCTTCAAGCGAGGAGCCGATGCGCTTGTCCTTGCGCTCCACTTCCAGCGCGCCGGTGACGACGCTGCGCACCTTGCGGATCTTTGCCCATTTGCCGTCGAGCGGCTGGTTCAGCCACTGCGCCGGAATCGGCGGGAACTGTTCCAGATGCACGGAGACCGCGTCCGGGCTGCGCGACAGCCAGGCTTCCTCTGTCGTGAAGGGCAGCATCGGCGCCAGCCACAGCACCATGCAATCGAACAGCTTGCGGATCACGAACAGCGACGCACGGCGGCGCGGCGAAGACGGCGCGTCGCAATAGAGCGCATCCTTGCGGATATCAAAGTAGAAGGCCGACAGCTCGACATTGGCAAAATCGGTCAGCGCCCGGGTGATCTTCTTGAACTCGAAAGCATCGTAGCTGTCGCGCACCAGCTGATCCAGCTCGGCCAGCCGATGCAGCATCAGCTTTTCCAGCTCCGGCAGCGCGTCATAGGCAATGTCTTCGCCATGGTCATGCGCCAGCGTGCCGAGCATCCAGCGAACTGTATTGCGGATCTTGCGGTAGGCATCCACATTGGTCTGGATGATGGTTTTGCCCAGACGCTGATCTTCCCAATAATCGGTGTTCATCACCCACAGGCGCAGGATATCGGCACCGGACTGGGCCATAACATCCTGAGGCGAAATGGTATTGCCGATGGATTTTGACATCTTGCGACCATCTTCCGCCATGGTGAAACCATGGGTGATGACAGCGTTGTAAGGCGCGCGGCCACGGGTGGCGCAGGATTCCAACAGTGACGAGTGGAACCAGCCGCGATGCTGATCCGAGCCTTCGAGATAGACATCGGCAGGCCATTTCAGGTCCGGGCGATCTTCCAGCGTAAACGTGTGGGTGCAGCCCGAATCGAACCACACATCGAGAATATCGCGCACCTGCGTCCAACGCTCTTGGTTCGGCACGCCTTCAAGGAAGCGCTCCTTGGCACCGTCAGCAAACCATGCATCCGCACCTTCAACCTCAAAGGCTTCGAGAATGCGGGCATTGACGGTTTCGTCTTGCAGAACTTCGCCTGCCTCATCGGCAAACACGCAGATGGGAACGCCCCATGCGCGCTGGCGCGACAGTACCCAATCCGGGCGGCCTTCGATCATCGCCCGCAAGCGATTCTGGCCTGCGGCAGGCACGAAACGGGTGTCATCAATGGCACCAAGAGCACGCGAACGCAGCGTCGTACCGTCACCCAGTTCCTTGTCCATATAGACAAACCATTGCGGCGTGTTGCGGAAGATCACGGGCTTTTTGGAGCGCCAGCTATGCGGATAGTCATGCTTGATCCGGCCACGGGCAAACAGATTGTTGGCAGCAATCAAGGCCTTGATGACGCGCTCGTTGGCATCGCCCTTCTTTCCGTTGTCGTCCATCACGCGGGCAGCGCCGCCTTCAGCCGAGGGGCCAAAGCCGGGTGCGTCTTCGGTGTAGAAGCCAGCGTCATCGACGGTGAAGGGGATTTTGGACGAAATGCCACGGGCTTCCAAGGAGCGGGCAGCCGACATCCATGCGTCAAAGTCTTCACGACCGTGGCTGGGGGCAGTGTGGACGAAGCCTGTACCGGCATCATCGGTGACGTGATCACCGTCGATGAGGGGAACTTTGAAATCGTAGCCGAGAGCGGCGAGTGGATGGGCGCACGTCAATTGAGCGAGCGTTTCACCATTAATAGTGTCAATACGCTCGAGCACTAACTTTGCCTTAGCGGCAGATTCACCAGCCAATCGGTCAGCGAAAATTAAACGCTCTCCGGGCTGCGGGCCAAACTCATTTACCGCTTCAGTGACTTTATAGAGGCCATATGTAACCTTCGAAGAGAAGGAAATAGCGCGATTACCGGGAATGGTCCAAGGCGTAGTCGTCCAGATCACGACTGAGGCACCATTGAGCAGCGACTGTTCAAAGCTAACCTGCAAGCCTGCATCAAGTGACGTTTTTGTGTTATCACGCCATATACTATTTCCAGAATATTCCACCACCGGAAACTTCACCCAGATCGTATCACTTTCAACCTCGTGATACTCCACCTCGGCCTCGGCCAAGGCGGTGCGTTCCACCACCGACCACATGATTGGCTTGGAGCCGCGATAGAGCTGGCCGCTCTTGGCGATTTTCAGCAGTTCTCCGGCGATCCGCGCCTCGGCGTGGAAATTCATGGTCGTGTAGGGATTGTCGAAATCGCCTTCGATGCCCAACCGCTTGAAGTCTTCGGACTGGACCTTGATCCAGCCAGCGGCGAAATCCCGGCATTCCTGACGGAATTCGTTGATCGGAACCTCGTTCTTGTCCTTGCCTTTTTCGCGGTATTTTTCCTCGATCTTCCATTCGATCGGCAGGCCGTGGCAGTCCCAGCCAGGGACATAATTGGCATCATAGCCGCGCATCTGGAAGGAGCGGGTGATGACGTCCTTGAGGATCTTGTTCAGCGCGTGGCCGATATGGATATTGCCGTTGGCATAGGGAGGGCCATCGTGCAGCACGAATTTTTCGCGGCCAGCGGCGGAAGCGCGCAGCTTTTTATAAAGCCCCATCTGCTGCCAGCGCTCGACGATTTTCGGTTCTTTGTCCGGCAATCCGGCCCGCATTGGAAAATCCGTCTGCGGCAGCGCAAGCGTTGCGGAATAGTCTTTTTTATCAGCGGTATCGGTCATGATCTAGCCATTGAAGGAGGCGGCAAAAGTGCGCCTGAAAGTGGAGAAAGTCGGTGACGGGGCGTGGCAGAACACACGCCGAAAACCCGGACCCTCCGGCTGCTCCTAGAGCGCGCGGAAGGCCGGGCCAGTAATTCGCCCAATAATGCGGAAGGATATGGTCGACCGGACTGTTCTCATGATGGCGTTTGTTTAAGCGGTTTCCCACCGAAAGAGAAGAGGGAAAGAGCAAAGGCAAAACAACAAAGCCTCGCTATCTTCATGATGTTTTTAAGGGGAAGCCTCCCTTTCGTCTTCATGCTCGGCCTTGTGCCGAGTAATCTAACCACATTGGCCACGGACGATTGTCAACTTACGTCAGCGCAACATCATGCCACGGCAGACCCTCGGGACAAGCCCGAGGGTGATGGCCCCGCTAAACGAAGCACCACCAGCGAGTCGGTAGAAGCCGCCGCGCTGGTGGACAATCTCACGCCCGCGCCGGTACCTTGGCAGGCGTTATAAGGTTGACCAGCACCGCCACGACAATATTGGCCAGCAGCGCCAGAATGCCGGTATAGATGGTGAAGGGTGTTCCATCGATGCTAAGCGTATGCAGCGGCTTCAAGCCATTCAGCCAGACCAGCCATGTGCCGCCGACAAAGCCGACCACCCAGCCAGCCAGCAGGCCCGGCACCCGGAACCAATTGGTAAACAGGCCAAAGATCAGCGCTGGCAGGGTCTGCAAGATCCAGATCCCGCCCAGAAGCTGAAGATCCAGGGCAAACTGAGTCGGCAGAAAGACGATGACCAGCAGCGCCCCGACCTTGACCACAAGCGAGGTAATTTTTGCCACCTGTGCTTCACCGGCGTGAGAGACATCCGGGTTGATATAGGCCTTCCAGAAATTGCGGGTGAAGAGATTGGCGGCACCAATGCTCATCACCGCCGCTGGCACCAGGGCACCGATGGCGATGGCGGCAAAGGCAAAGCCTGCGAACCAATCCGAAAACAGCGTCTGGAACAGCATCGGCACGATGTCATTCGGGGTCGCCGGTTTCAGTCCTGCCGCATGGCCCATATAGCCCAGCAGGGCCAGCAGACCGAGCAGCAGCGTATAGGCGGGCAGCAGCACCGCATTCTTGCGGATGGTATTGGCGCCGTTGGAGGCGAAAATGCCTGTCAGCGTATGTGGATACATGAAAGCCGCCAGCGCCGAACCAAAGGCCAGCGTCGCATAGGCCACATATTGATTGCCAGCCAGCAACAGGCCGCCGGAGCCTTTGGCCTGGAAGGCCGCATCGGCGCTGGCAAACACATTGGCATAGCCGCCAAGCTTCATCGGGATGGCGGCGACGGCAACAATCACCACGATATAGATCATGATGTCCTTGACGAAAGCGATCAGCGCCGGAGCGCGCAAGCCTGCGGAATAGGTGTAGAGCGCCAGAATGATGAAAGACACCATCAGCGGCACTTCGCCATGCAGGCCAAGCGCCTTCAGCACGGCAGCCATGCCGACCAACTGAAGGGCGATATAGGGCATGGTGGCAATCACCCCTGTTAGCGCCACCACCAGTTCCAAAGCGCGAGAGCCGTATTGGCCGTGCACGACATCGCCTGCGGTCACATAGCCATGCTCCTTGGCGCGCCGCCACAAGATCGGCATGACCAGAAACACGAAGGGATAGACAATGATCGTATAGGGTAGCGCGAAGAAACCATAGGCGCCAACCGCATAGACCAGCGCCGGAACGGCAATGACCGTATAGGCGGTATAGAAATCACCACCCACCAGAAACCAGGTGATCCATGTGCCGAATTTGCGCCCGCCAAGCCCCCATTCATCGATATGGGCCATAGTCTCAGGCCTGCGCCAGCGCGAGGCAACGAAGCCCATGACGGTGACCAGCGCGAAGAAGAAGATGAAGACGGCAAGCGCCGTCGGATTGATCTCAGTCGTCATGACGCATGCTCCTGTAGGCAATGTAAATCAGGAGCGATGTCAGCGGCACCCACATCAACTGGTACCAGTAGAAGAATGGAAAGCCGAACAATGAAGGCTCGCGAATATTATAAAATGGAACCCATAACAGGCCGATATACGGAATAACCAGCAGCCAGCAGGCTGCGGTCCAAATACGTTTTTGCATGAAACCTCTCCCGCAAAAGCAGAGGCGCAACTGCATTGCGCGCCTCAACGTATCTCCGATCATTTCCGATTCACCGCCAGGCTGCAACCGGCAAATGCCCAGCATTCAGGCTGAAAAAACGGAGGCCTTGAGCCGCAGGGCCGACAATGGCGTCAAAAGGCGATTTTTCCATCCAGCTCGCCAAGGGGCGTGACGCCTGCCAGCAGAGTTCTTGCCTCATCAGCGTCAATCTTGATCTGGGCAACGAGAGGGTCGAGACCCTCGAATTTCCACTCGTCTCGCAGGTGGCCGAAGAAGGAGACGCTACAGACCTCGCCGTAGAGATCACCGGAAAAGTCGAAGACAAAGGTCTCAAGCAGCGCCGCACCATTTTCTGTCACCGTCGGGCGATAACCGAAACTGGCGACACCATCATGCAGCGAACCATCGGCCCGGCGCAGGCGCACGGCATAGATGCCGGGGCGCAAGGTGGTTTTGGGCGAGAGCGCCATGTTGGCGGTGGGAAAGCCCAGCGTGCGGCCAAGCTGCTGGCCCTTGATAACCTCGGCCTCGACCGTGAAACGATAGCCAAGCAGGCCAGCCACTTCGCTAACCGCACCCTCGGCCAACAGACCACGAATACGGGTGGAAGAAACAACCTCTGCATTTTCATCGCGGAAGGCATCGAGAAGTGTGACGCCGAAACCGTATTGCGCGCCCATACCCATCAGGAAGGCCGGGCCGCCTTCGCGCCCTTTGCCGAAATGAAAATCGAAGCCGGTCACCACTTGGGCAGCCCCCAGCCAGTCCACCAGCACGGTCTTGACGAAATCCTCGGCGGAACGCTGCGAAAACTCCCGATCGAATGGATATTCGATTACCGACTGAAACCCCATCGCCTCCAGAAGGCGGGCCTTGAGCGGCGCCGGGGTCAGGCGAAACACCGGGTCCTGAGGGTTGAACACCGCACGGGGATGCGGCTCAAAAGTCAGAACCAGAGCGGGCAGGCCGCGTTGCTGTGCCAACTCCAGCGCCCGGTTCAGCACGCTTTGATGGCCGCGATGCACGCCGTCGAAATTGCCGATGGCAACAACCCCGCCCTTCAGGCTGTCGGGCAGCGGTGTCTTCTTCTCATTGCGGTGAAAAACGGTCATTGCTATTTCCCGTCAGGCCAACCGGGGCATCCACCACTTGGGCGTTGCCGCTTCCCGCTCAAGGTAAGCGTTCAGCATAGTCTCGTCTGTCTTGCCTTCATTGGTGTATTCCGCCGCATGTATACCGCCGCTCACATAGAGCAGATCAAGGCCGAAGCTGAGCGCGCCCCTCACGTCGGTTGGCATGCCGTCGCCGATCGCGATGATGCGGCTGCGGTCAATCTCAGTGCCCCGTATCTCCTGGGCTTTCGCCAGGGCCGCCTCATAAATCGGATTGTGCGGCTTGCCAGCATAGCGGGTTTCACCACCCATTTCAGCGTATATCGCTGCCAGTGCGCCGGCGCAGGGGACGAGCCGATGGCCACGCTCCACGATCAGGTCGGGGTTGGCAACAATCATCGGAAGTCCGCGCTGGTTCAAGCCTTCAAGCATCCCGCGATAATCTTCCGGCTGCTCCTCTTCGTCATTGAATAGTCCCGTGCAAATTATCGCTTCCGCCTCGTCTTCCGGAACCAATTCAACATCGAGCCCCTGAAACAGTGACAGATCCTGGCTCTGACCGATTAGAAAAGCGCGGCGCGGGGCTTTTTCAATCAGCTTTCTCGTCACATCACCGGAAGAAACGATAGCGTCATAGGCCGTTTCCGGGACGCCAATTTGATCAAGCATTATCTTGACACGGTCAGACGGCCGTGAGGCATTGGTAATCAGCACGACGGAAACGCCATCGGCCCGGGCTTGCGACAGGGCCTCTCCTGCCGCCGGAAAAGCATCGATTCCATTATGCAAAACGCCCCAGACATCCGAGAGGATGACATCGTAACCCTGGGTGATTTCGTTGAGCGTATCGATACGTTTTGCCATGGAATCCGTTGCCTGCTGAAAGAACTAGGGCTGACATGGCAAAGCTACGTCGCAATTGCAAGAGATTTGCCGGAACACTCGGGGTTTTAGGCTCCGTTCCGACGCCGATCACGCGGCTTGAAGATTCCACAGCAATCCAGCCACAGCCGCCAGACCCAGCACGGATACCATGCCGATCTTAAACCGTATCAAGAGAAGCGCAGAGCCTGCAAACAGAAGCAGTGACGGGATGTCGAGCGAAGCAGGTTGCGGCCACCAAAGGCCTGGAGCGCGCTCGCCCGGCCATAAATCACTGAACGGAATTCGATCTACTTTCGCAAACAGCACATGCAGCCCGAACCAGACGGCGAGATTGCAGATTACCCCGACCACGGCGGCTGTAATGGCCGAAAGCGCCCCATCCGCCAGCCTGTTGCCGCGCAAACGCTCGATCAGCGGTGCCCCGGCGAAGATGAAGACAAAGCTTGGCACGAAGGTCGCCCAGGCCGTCAGTAACGCCCCGGTAATGCCCGAGATCAACGGCATAACGCTATCGGCATCGCGAAACGCCGCGAGGAAACCGACGAAGGACAGGACCAGGACCAGCGGTCCCGGTGTGGTCTCGGCCAGCGCCAGGCCGTCGACCATTTCGCCTGGGCGCAGCCACTGATAATGCTCCACCGCCACCTGCGCCACATAGGCCAGAACGGCATAGGCCCCGCCGAAGGTGACAAGCGCCATGCGGGCGAAAAACAGGAAGATTTCGGCAAGCCGCCCGCCGCTATCAAACAGCGCCAGCACGGCCAGCGGCGCCAGCCACAGACCTGCCCAGCCGAGAAAGGACAGCGCTATATGCCACCAGTTCAGCGGTACTTTCACTGCGGCAGGCTCTGGTATTGGCATGTGCTGCCCATAGGCGCGGATCAGCCCAGCCAGAGCCGCCAGCAGGACGACGACCGGAAAGGGCAGTGCCAGAAAAAACAGCGCCAGAAAGGCGAATGTTGCGACAAGCCGGTGAAAGGATGATTTCAGCGCCCGACCACCGATGCGGATCAACGCTTGCAGGACGATGGCCAGTACCGCAGCCTTCAACCCGAAAAACAGACCCGAAACCCAGACAATATCGTGGTAGAGCGCATAGGCAGCGGAAAGACCGATCATCACGGCCAAGCCGGGTAAGACGAAAAGCAAACCGGCAATCAGCCCGCCACGAATTCCGCCGTTCAGCCAGCCGATATAGGTGGCGAGTTGTTGCGCCTCAGGCCCCGGCAAAAGCATGCAATAGTTCAGGGCATGCAGGAAACGCGCTTCGGTAAGCCAGCGTTTTTCATCGACGACGATGCGATGCATCAGGGCGATCTGCGCGGCGGGACCGCCAAAGCTCAACAGGCCGACCGACCAGAATGCGGCGCAGATCGTCCCCAATGGCACAACCGGAACATGCTCTTGCCCTTTTGCCATGTCAGAGAGTTCCGTCATGCGCCCGTCGTCCCTTTAAGGCATATATTTTTTGAACGGCGTCCTTGACTCAGTCAGAGGCCGTGCTTATCTCAGGCTCGCTAGCACTCAAACAGACAGAGTGCTAACAATATCCATGCGGGGCCGTTTCGGCCCGCGAATGTCATTTGATCGAGGGATTAGACAATGGCAAGCACCAATTTCCGCCCGCTGCACGACCGCGTTGTTGTTAAGCGCGTTGAGTCCGAAGAAAAGACCAAGGGCGGCATTATCATTCCTGACACCGCCAAGGAAAAGCCGGCTGAAGGCGAAATCATCGCTGTTGGCCCAGGCGTTCGCGACGACAAGGGTGCGCTCGTTGCCCTGGACGTCAAGGTTGGCGACCGCGTTCTGTTCGGCAAGTGGTCCGGCACCGAAGTCAAGCTCGATGGCGTTGACCTGCTGATCATGAAGGAAGCCGACATCATGGGCGTAATCGGCTGATTAGCCTGATCACCCCTTCTTCCTTTTAGACAATTCACCAATGGGTTAGACACCCGGGAGTTTGAAAAATGGCTGCTAAAGAAATCAAGTTTGGCCGCACTGCGCGCGAAAAGATGCTGCACGGCGTTGATATCCTCGCTGACGCTGTGAAGGTCACGCTCGGCCCCAAGGGTCGTAACGTCATCATCGACAAGTCCTTCGGCGCTCCGCGCATCACCAAGGACGGTGTATCGGTTGCCAAGGAAATCGAACTGGAAGACAAGTTCGAAAACATGGGCGCCCAGATGGTTCGGGAAGTTGCTTCCAAGACCAACGACATCGCTGGCGACGGCACCACGACGGCGACCGTTCTGGCCCAGGCTATCGTGCGCGAAGGCAACAAGGCTGTTGCTGCCGGCATGAACCCAATGGACCTGAAGCGCGGCATCGATCTGGCTGTTGCTGAAGTTGTGAAGGACCTTCAGGCCAAGGCCAAGAAGATCTCCACATCTGAAGAAGTTGCTCAGGTTGGTACGATCTCTGCAAACGGCGACACGCAGGTCGGTAAGGACATTGCTGAAGCCATGCAGAAGGTTGGCAACGAAGGTGTTATCACCGTCGAAGAAGCCAAGACCGCTGAAACCGAACTTGAAGTCGTTGAAGGCATGCAGTTCGACCGCGGTTACCTGTCGCCTTACTTCGTCACCAACCCTGAAAAGATGGTTGCTGACCTGGAAGACGCCTACATCCTGCTGCACGAAAAGAAGCTCTCCAACCTGCAGGCTATGCTGCCTGTTCTGGAAGCTGTTGTGCAGACCGGCAAGCCACTCGTCATCATCGCTGAAGACGTTGAAGGCGAAGCTCTTGCTACGCTGGTTGTTAACAAGCTGCGTGGCGGCCTGAAGATTGCTGCTGTCAAGGCTCCTGGCTTCGGCGATCGCCGCAAGGCTATGCTGGAAGACATCGCGATCCTGTCTGGCGGCACCGTGATTTCCGAAGACCTCGGCATCAAGCTCGAAACTGTCACGCTCGACATGCTCGGCCGCGCCAAGAAGGTTTCCATCACCAAGGAAAACACCACCATCGTTGATGGCGCTGGTCAGAAGTCCGACATCGAAGGCCGCGTTGCCCAGATCAAGGCTCAGATCGAAGAAACCACTTCCGATTACGACCGCGAAAAGCTCCAGGAACGTCTTGCAAAGCTCGCTGGCGGCGTTGCCGTGATCCGCGTTGGCGGCTCGACGGAAATCGAAGTTAAGGAACGCAAGGACCGCATCGACGACGCTCTGAACGCAACACGCGCTGCTGTTCAGGAAGGCATCGTTCCTGGCGGCGGTACAGCTCTGCTGCGCTCCTCCACCAAGATCACCGTTAAGGGTGTGAACGACGACCAGGAAGCTGGCATCAACATCGTTCGCCGCGCTCTGCAGTCTCTGGTTCGCCAGATTGCAACAAACGCAGGTGACGAAGCTTCGATCATC
Organism: Agrobacterium vitis; assembly: GCF_037039395.1. NCBI lineage: Bacteria > Pseudomonadati > Pseudomonadota > Alphaproteobacteria > Hyphomicrobiales > Rhizobiaceae > Gillisella > Gillisella vitis. Next base: position 1,140,208 of record NZ_CP146244.1, read on the forward strand.
GTTGGCAAGATCCTCGACAAGGACAACGACAACTACGGCTACAATGCCCAGACCGGCGAGTTTGGTGACATGATTGCTATGGGTATCGTTGACCCGGTTAAGGTTGTTCGCACAGCCCTGCAGAACGCAGCTTCGGTTGCTTCCCTGCTGATCACCACGGAAGCCATGATTGCTGAACTGCCGAAGAAGGATTCGGCTGGCGGCGGCATGCCTGACATGGGTGGCATGGGCGGCATGGGTGGTATGATGTAAGAAGGCGAAAGCCTTATTACCGAAGAACCCATACAGCTTCGCCCATGCTCTTCAGGTGGTTCAGCGCGTCAAGCGCGCTGACACTTTAAGTTTGTTCATCGCGTCAAGCGCGCTGAACGGGCGGCATGGGCGGCAAAATGTAATAACGCGAAAGCCTTATTACTCGAACGCTTGATACAGTTCTCACTCTCTGAAAGGGCGGCTTTTAAAGTCGCCCTTTTGCTGTTGAAAAGGGCACTGCGCCCACATGTCCGTAAAAAGATTTCTTTAAATATTGCTCCACCTGTCGTTGAATACGCAAGCAATCATGGTGCAATTTGAAAGCCTCATCGGTTGGAGCCAAGAGTAGCTCTCCCGCGTCTTCAGCTGAGGATACTGTCAGGGGTATTGGATTTATTATTCCTTTTCGGCCTTCCCATGAAATGGAAAATCCATTTCATTCAAAAGAACGCTTAAATTTAACTTTTTTTTATCACTTTTCCTGAGTATATGAATCACATTCATTATTTGTGACGCATGGCACGCTGAAGACCGCTGCAATGTTTTGAAGGTGGGGCATGGCCACACGGAAAAAACGCAAGCTTCAGGAGAAAAGAACAAGCGTGAGAACCGTGAAAAGTTTGATGTAGCCGTCCATTCTTGGCTGCAAAAACGCCTCCTGATTTTGCGGTGTCGCCCTCGAAAAGAAGTCCAGGCAGAAGCAGTCATCGTCAATTTGAGAGGGCAGAACGAGTATCCGCGACGAGCCGAAAGTCCGGCTTTCTCGATATTTGGATCGTGCCGGTCGAACAATACGTCTGATGGGGAATGTCTTGTTTAAAATTGCAGGATTGATGCAAACGGCAGACGCCGAAGAGCCTGCCGATCATAACGGGATCGGCCGCTTGACCTTGCCCTATGGCCTTATCGAGGAATGGTCGGGCGACCTCAACAATGGCGTGGTCAAAATTGGTGCAAAAACCGCGACATTTCATGGCTTGAGCGGCCAGGAATGTGGCCTTCTGACGATCACGCGCTGCTATGACTACAAGGACAGGATGTCTATTCTCGAAATATTCGAAAAGGCAGCCAGTACAGTGTCCTCTTTTTACTATTCCACCGTGATCGTCAAAAGCCTCTCGACCAAACAACCGGTGTTTTGCATGGGAAAGTCCCGTGCGCTCGGCGGCCATAATGGCTCGATTGCTGGCGTGTTCATTTTTCCGGCTTTATCCTGAAACGATATTATAAGAACGGTCATTGAAGACGGTTCTTGCTGTTTCACTTTCAAATATCTCGGGTCTCTTGTGCATCTTTTATATCTAATGCACCAGATTCGCATATGCATGCGCAATATCGGCGCTTGTCGTGTTTAGCATGGCGCGGGCGAATATGGGTCGCGCATGGCCTGAATGCGCACCCTACCCGAACGGGTGGGGTTGGGTCTTGCAACCCTACTCTTCTGGCAGGCTGGTCGCGCCTGAGTTGTGAGCCTAAAGTCTCCCTCATGAGTTTCAATAGGGAGACAATAGCAGCATGATGGCGGGCAGGCACCCATTCGATCCGGTGACCCAGGAAATCATCGAGGGCAAGTTGATTGCCACCGTCGATGAAATGGGCATCGTTATGGCCCGCACCAGCATGAGCCCGGTGATCTACGAAGTGCTGGATTTTGCGTGCGGTGTCTTGACGGCAAAGGGTGAGTTGATCGCCCAGATGAACGGCATCACGCTGTTTACCGGCACGTTCGGCCGCCAGGTCAAATCGCTGATCGACCGGTTCGGGGCGGATTTGGCCGATGGCGATATTCTGCTGACCAACGATCCCTATGCCGGGGGAACCCATGCTTGCGATTTCGCTATCGTCAAGCCGATTTTCGTCGATGACGTGCTGCTCGCCTTTGCCATCAATGTCGCGCATTATCTCGATGTCGGCGGATCGGTTCCGGGTAGTCTTTCGCCGGCTGCGACTTCGGTTTACCAGGAAGGTCTGCGGTTGCCGGGCGTCAAGATCGTTCGCAACGACATGCTATCCTCTGATATTCTGCATATCATCTCGGAAAACGTTCGGATGCCTGAGATTGCGCTTGGCGATCTGACGGCACAGATCGCCACGGTGCGGGTTGCTGCCCGGCGGATCAAGGAATTCACTGCCAAATACGGCGCTCCAACCTTGGTCGCCGCTTTCGACCATATCCTCAATGTCAGCGAACGGCAGAGCCGGCAGGCGATTGCCGCACTTCCAGATGGTGTTTACCGGGCCAGCGACATTATCGATGGCGATGGCGTCACAGCCGATCCGATTGCCGTGCAAGTGGCGGTGACCATTGCCGGCGATCAAATCACCGCCGATTTCACCGGTTGCCCGCCAGCCGTGGCTGGACCGATCAACTGCGCGCGTGGAGCGCTGGAATCAGCCGTCAGGACGATCCTGAAGGCGCTTGTGGCACCGCAGTCGCCGTCCAACGAAGGTTGGTTCCGGCCTTTGAAGGTGATCGCACCGTCGGGAACCGTATTTACCGCCGAAAAACCCTCGCCGACCGGATGGTATTACGAGGGATCGGTCCATGCATCGGAGCTGGTCTGGAAAGCACTGGCGGCGCTGGTGCCGGAGCGGTTTTCCGCCGGTTCCTATTCCAGCCTCTGTGTCGCCTATATCTCTGGAAACGACCGCTGTGGCAGGCCCTTCATTCACATTGAGCCACAGCATGGCGGCTGGGGCGCCAGCATCAATCGGGATGGGGCCAATGCGCTGATTTCGCTGACGGACGGCGATACCTATAATTATTCCGTCGAAGTGATCGAGGCGCGGTTTCCGTTGCTGGTGCGGCGCTATGGCCTGAATATCGAGGGTGGCTCCGGGGCTGGGCGAATGCGCGGCGGTTTCGGGATCATCAGGGAGTATGAGATCCTTGGCGACAAGGCGTCCGCCTATTGCAGTTTTGGCCGCACCCGCACCCTGCCATGGGGCATGGACGGCGGCCATGATGGTACGGCCAACAGCCTTCAGGTACTTGCCACATCGGGCGAAAACACCTGCTATGGCCGCTCTGCCGATATTGCGCTGAAGACGGGCGATGTCGTGCGCATCGTCACCGGCGGCGGTGGTGGATGGGGCGATCCCGGTGATCGCGATCCGGCTTTGATTGAAACAGATTTGAAGAATGGTTTTGTCAGCGCGGAGGCAGCGACCAGCCTCTATGGTTACCGTGGGAGGATTGAAGAATGATCCGATTGGCAACAGATGTAGGTGGAACCTTTACCGATCTCGTCGGCTATGATGAGGGAAGCGGCGAGATTTTCACCGCGAAAAGCCTGACGACGTCAGATAACCAGTCTGGCGGCGTGCTCGATGCGATCGATGTCAGCGAGCGCAAGGATGGTTTGCGGGTCCGCGACATCACCTTCTTTGCCCATGGCGGCACCACGGTGATCAACGCGATTACCGAGCGCAAGGGGGCAAAGACCGCACTCATCACCACTGCCGGGTTCCGCGATGTGCTGGAAATCGGCCGTGGCAACCGGCCCGACCTTTATAATCTGCATTTCCATAGTCCCGAGCCTTTCGTGCCCCGCCATCTTCGCTTCGAGGTGCGTGAACGGGTCGATGCGTCCGGCAATGTGCTCCTGCCGATCGAATTGAACGATCTGCGCGAAATAATCCGCGTCTGCACTGCTGAGGATGTCGATGCGGTCGCCATCCTGTTTCTGCACAGCTACGCCAATCCCGAGCATGAGCAGGTCTGCGCCGATATTCTGGCCGATGCCCTGCCATTTGCCTCGATCTGCGCCAGCCATGAGGTTTCGCGGCAATGGCGGGAATATGAACGTACCAATACAACCGTGCTGAATGCCTATGTGCAGCCAGCCATCCAGCAATATTTCGAAATGATGGAATTTGCGCTCGCCAAGCGCAACCTGACTTGTCCTTACTACGCCATGCAATCCAATGGTGGCATTTCCTCCTTCGATCAGGCTGTGCAACAGCCGCTGACGCTGGTGGAATCCGGTCCGGCTGGCGGGGTCGCTGGGGCGGCGCGCATCGGCGTGGAGCTTGGCGAGAGCGAAATCCTGTCCCTGGATGTTGGCGGCACAACAGCCAAATGCTCGCTGATCCATGGTGGACGTCCGACGCTGAATACCGAATACCGGTTGGAACACACCCGCATTCAGTCCGGCTATCCCGTGCAGGTGCCTGTCGTCGATATCGTCGAAATCGGCTCCGGCGGCGGCTCTATTGCCTGGATCGATGCGCGCGGTAGCCTGCGCGTCGGCCCTGAAAGCGCCGGTTCGGCCCCTGGACCGGCCTGTTACGGGCGCGGCGGCACAAAACCGACGCTAACAGATGCATTGCTGACGCTCGGCATTTTCGATCCCGCTACCTTTGCCGATGGCACGCTGCATCTGGATAAGGAGAAGGCGGCAAGCGCCATCGCAACGGTGGCCGGGCCGATGAATATGTCGATAGAGGATGCTGCGGGTGCGATCATGGACATTGCCCATGCCAGCATGATCAATGCCCTGAAACTGGTGACGGTTCAGCGCGGCCATGATCCACGCGATGCCAATCTGGTGATCAGTGGCGGCGCCGGTCCGGCGCTGGCCAGCCATCTCGGGCGCGAATTGCGTGTGAAGGCGACGGTCGTGCCGCCGCATCCCGGGATTTTTTCCGCCTGGGGCATGCTGGCAGCCGAACCCCGTGCCGATTTCCGCGAAACCTGGTTTCATCTGTTGGCCGACCGGGCACTGGAGGAGGCTGCCACCCGGTTCACATCGCTGGAGCGTCAAGCTATCGCCTATTTTTCGGCAGGCGCCGAGGCGCAGGTGGCATTCAACCACCAGATCGAAGCTCGCTATAAAGGTCAGGAACATGGCGTTTTTGCGCGGTTCGAGGCGGGCGACACCATTGAAACTTTCAGCCAAAGGTTTCATGATGTTCATGAACGCGCCTATGCTTTCCGCCTGCCCGCAGCCGAGATCGAACTGACGACGCTGCATCTCGAAGCCGTTTTGAAAGGGCAGGTCATTTCCCTGCCAAAACTGAAAAGGCAAGACATGACGATTGACGCGGCCAGGGTCGGCGAAAGGAAGGTTTATTTCGGTGGATCCACCGGTTGGCAGACCTGTGCCGTATACGAGCGGGCCCGGCTTCCTGTCGGTCAGCCTGTATTTGGCCCGCTGCTGATCGAGGAGGCGACGGCGACGACGCTGGTGCTTGAGGGCCAGTCAGCCAGCCTGACCGAAACTGGCATTCTCGTCATTCACGAAACGGACATGCAGGCCGCATAGGATGGCCATATCCATCAGCATAGATGCTGTGACGCGCAGTCATGGTCCGGTTCGGGCGGTCGATGACCTGTCGCTGGAAATCAAGGCAGGGGAGTTCTTCACCCTGCTTGGGTCTTCCGGCAGTGGCAAAAGCTCGCTGTTGAAGCTGATTGGCGGATTTGACCAGCCGAATGCGGGCAGGATCCTGTTCGACGGTCAGGATGTGGCCGCCGTGCCAGCCAATCGCCGCCCGGTCAATACGGTGTTCCAGGGGCTTGGTCTGTTTCCGCATATGTCGGTGGCGCGTAATATTGGTTACGGATTGAAGCTGCGCGGTCTTTCCGGCGCGGCCCTCGAGGCCAAGGTCGGGGAGGCATTGGATCTGGTGGAACTGTCCGGATTTGGCGAGCGTGATGTCAATCTTCTGTCCGGCGGCCAGCGGCAGCGTGTGGCTCTGGCGCGTGCGCTGGTGATGGAGCCTGGTATATTGTTGCTGGACGAGCCTTTGACCGGTCTGGATGAGCGGCTTCGCCAGCAGATGCGCAATGAATTCGGCCGCTTGCACAAGCGCACCGGCGCTACCTTCATTCTCGTCACCCATAATCAGGACGAAGCCCTCAGCCTGTCCGACCGGATGGCCATCATGCATCAGGGCCGGATCGAACAGCTTGGCCGGCCCGACCAGTTTTTTCATGCGCCCGCCAACGCCTTCGTCGCCCGGTTCATCGGCATGGATAATCTGCTGCGGCCTGAGCGGCTGGAAGGATCTGGCGCGGATACTGTGGCGATCATCGCTGGTCAGGCCGTGCCGGTCACGGTCCCGGATGGTAATGTTAGCGCCAACCTGGTGGTGATCCGCTCCGACCGGTTGGTCATTGAGCCTGAGGTTGGAACCGCCGCTGGCGATGGGGCGTCCCCTCAATTGGTGCTGCGTGTGGTTGCCACCACTTTTCGTGGGTTGCATCGGGATGTCACGCTGGCGTTTGGTGACGGGCAGACCTTGACGGCGATCTGCGATGCGGATGCGCCGTCTTTGAGTGTCGGGCAGGATGTGGGCCTGTCGATAAAGCCGGGTGCCGCGCTTTTGACATCCGACAAGGGATTGCCGCTTGCGGTGTAAAGCCGCCGCCTGTGGCATGAGACGTGCATAAAAATGGGGTCTCATCAGTGAGAACAAGGGAACAACAATGGCGACGAGTTTGAAAAATGGATTTTCGGTCAACCGGAGCAATATGCAACGGCGCGACCTCTTGAAATTTGCCGGTGCTGGCGGGTTGGCGCTGGCTGCCGGTCATCTGGGGCTTGGCCGTTCGGCTTTTGCCGCAGAGGCGAAATCTGTGGCTTTCTGGGGCACGGCGACGCTTGATATCGGTGAAAAATGGGCGGAATTTGCCACCCAGAATGGTGTGAAGCCGGAATTTACCGATAATGGCAACGATCTTGGTCCTGTCATTGCCCGTCTGGCCGCCGGCAATGCCAATGATCTGTTCGACATCGGCGGTTTTCAGGGCGGCGCTGAAAAGGAACTGGCCCGTCAGGGCGCGATTATTCCTTGGGATGTCAGCAAGATTGCCAATTACGACAGTATCTGGCAGTGGGCGCGTGACATTCCCTACCTCAAGCACGAGGGCAAGCAATACGGCATTCCGACCGTGGTCAATGCCGACTCGATCATCTATCGCTCCGACAAGCTCGGCAAGGTCGATAGCTATGGCGTGATCTTCGACCCGAAGATGAAGGGCAAGGTCGCCATGGAGGATGCCTGGATCAACAGCGCGATCTTCGCTGCGATCTACCTCAAGGAAGGCGAGAACAAGCCGATCAAGGACCCGGGTAATCTGAGCGAATCCGAACTTGGTCTGGTGATGGAATTCCTGATCAAGCACAAGAAGGACGGCCAGTTCCGCACCTTCTGGAATGGCTGGGAACAGGGCGTCCAGTTGGTTGCCAATGAAGAAGTCGATGCGATGACCGGCTGGGAGCCGATTGTCTATGAAGGCCGCAAGCGCGGACTGAAAGTCGATTATGCCGCCCCTGTCGAGGGCTATGAAGGCTGGGCCAATAATACGGTTCTGCTCAAGGGCGCTGGCGAACGCGGTGTGAGCGATGCCGCGCATCAATTCGTCAATGGTCTGCTGGGAGGTCTCTATGGCTGCGAGCTTGGCAAGGCGCGGGGCTATCTCGTGCCGACTGACAACAATGTGGTCTATGCCAAGGCCCATCCCGACGAATACAAGCCGGAAGAGGTTCAGGCACGGGCAGACCACGTTAAAGCCAAGTTCGCCGGCAAGGTCTTCTGGCAGAATACCCGTCCGGACAATTTCCAGCTCTATGAAGAGTGGTGGCAGAAACTCCGCAATGCTTAAGACCGCATCTGTGGTTTTGGAGCATAAACACTAAAGTCAGCCTGTCGCCGTGTTTTGCCCGGCGACAGGCCTCTGATGATTTGACTGCGCCATGCGTTTTGTAAAACTCATAAAAAATGCCGCAATGCTTTAAATTTGCTGCATAATAATCCATGGAGCGTGCATGAAATCGACCGGACGACTGCCTGTCCTGCTGATGGCACCGCCTTTGCTGGCGCTGCTGGCGCTTGGCTTGGCGCCGTTGCTGGTGGTGCTGGTGTGGAGCTTCTGGTCCTGGGACCCCTTGACCTACTGGATCAAGCCGGATCTCAGCTTAGCGGGCTACGCCGCCATTCTCCAGGCTGGACGCTGGACAGTGATTGTCTCCACGCTTGCCAAGGCCTTTCTGACGGCGGGGCTCTGTCTGGTGCTCGCTTATCCCGCTGCCTATGCCGTGCATTTCCTGTCAGGCCGCAGGCTGTCAGTGGTGCTCCTGGCTTTGATGACGATTCCGTTCTTCACCTCCTACCTGATCCGCTCGTTTTCCTGGCGGCTGGTGTTGGGGCGGACCGGCGTGATCAACGGTTGGCTGCAACATTTCGGCCTGACCAGCGCGCCGGTCGATTGGCTGCTGTTCAGCGATTTCGCTGTTATTGTCGGGCTGGTCGCTTCCTATCTGCCATTTGCCACCTTTCCTTTGCTGCTCGCCATGCGTCGGGTGGATGCGACCGTCCTTGCCGCCGCGCAGGATCTCGGTGCTGGTTTCTGGCGCATACTCGTCACCATTCTCCTGCCGCTCACCCGATCCGGTCTGTTTGCTGGCTTCCTGTTCGTGTTCGTGATGGTCGCCGGGTCTTCCACCGAAGTGCAGATGCTGGGTGGGGCAGGGGCCTCCATCGTCACCGTGATGATCAACGATGTGATGCGGGTGGCAAATTACCCACTGGCCTTCGCCATTTCCACCATCGTCCTGATTGTGGTGTTCGGCATGGTCCTGATTGGAAACCGGCTGTTCGGGCTGGCGGCGCTGTTTGGAGATCGCTCGGCATGATGAGAGCAGAGGGCCGGGCAAACCAGATATTGATCTGGGCCATGACGATTTTCGGCCTGTTGGCGATCTATGCGCCGCCGCTTTATCTGCTGGGTGTTTCCTTCAATCCGTCGCTTCAACCGGGATTGCCTGGTTTGGCTGACCTGACGGTGAAATGGTATGCCGCCCTGCCAGCCGAAACGGCGCTGGTAGCGGCCCTCTGGCAATCGGCCAGCGTCGCCCTGCTGACGGCAATAGGCGCCACGCTGCTATCGCTTATGGCGGCACTGGCCTATTTTGAGCTGCGCAGGACCCGCGACATATGGTTTCTAGCCGTGATCCTGCCGATGTTCGTGCCTGGTGTCATCCAGGGGCTGGCGCTTTCCACTGTGTTCAGACCGCAGCGGCATCAAGCCCTCGACCTGGACAATTACCGCCGGGCACCTGCTCTGGGCCATGCCTTTTGCGTTTATCGTCATCCTCACCGGTTTTTCCGCCGTGCGGCCCGTCTTTCTGATGGCGGCAGCGGATCTGGGCGCCAGCCGCTGGCGGCAGTTTCGCGACATTACCCTGCCGCTGATCCGGCCAGGCCTGATCAGCGCCTTCATCTTTTCGTTCCTGCTGTCGCTGAATGAATTTACCCGCGCCTTCTATCTGGCAGGGCGGCAGAATACGCTTCCGGTCGTGCTGTTCGGCAAAATGAACGGCGGCGCGTCGCCGACGATCTATGCGATGTCCGGGGCGATTTTCATCATCTCGGTGTTTTGCGTGGCTGTCATTGCCGCTTTTGCTGGTTCCAGAACCAAAGCTTGATAATCCTCGTCAGGGCTTATAGTGGCCGATCCAGCGCGCCGCAGGCTCGATGCCGCCAAGCGGAAACAAATGCAGCTTGCTGATTCTGCTCTGCGGATTTTCAACCTTGTAGGCGAGCAACTGCCCAACAATATCCGTCGGCTCATAAGGCATCAGCAGTTTACGCAGGTCGAGCGCGCGTTTTTGCAGCACTTTCAAGGACGGCCCAACGCCGCAGGAGATTGCATATTTGATCAGTGTCTGAAGCTTGGCGGGTCCGGCAATGCCGACATGGATCGGCAATGCAATTCCGAGGGCGTCGATTCGCTCGGCCCAGTCGATGATGACCCTGGCGTCGAAGGCAAATTGGGTGACAATCGCCATCTGCGCATCCGTCCGGCTGGAGAAGTCCAGCTTCCAGCGCAGCGCTGCATCGATTTGCGTGGTGGAGCCATCGGCATCGATATCGCGATTGCCTTCCGGGTGGCCGGCAATATGCAGGCGGGTAAAGCCGAGCCTGTCGAACAACCCGGTTTCAATCAGCTCCATCGAACTGGAAAGCGTGCCGCGTGGCTTTGCTATGCCGCCAGCCAGCAGAAGTGCCTGGCGCACATCGGCTTCATCCCGGTATTGTTTCAACAGGTCTTCCAGTTGCGTGGCATCGGCAAGGCTGCGAGCCGGAATATGCGGCATGACCGGAAAACCTTGGCCATGAAGGCGCTTGGCGGTCGCAACCATGTCCTCGAAAGGCGTGCCATCGACATGAGCGATATAGATTCGGGTGCCCGCTGGCAACAGGGCCTGGAAACTATCGATTTTCGCCGCTGTTCGCGGAGTGACCTCGATGGACCATGCGTCCAGAAGACTGCCCTGATCGGCAGGATATTCGCGATTATCCGTCAGAACCGCTTTGTCCATCATGGTCGTTCTCCGCAATGCCTTTGCCAGTCTTTAGCATCTCCATGGCGAAAATCCGCTCGAATTTGCGACAACCTCAAGTCACTGATGCATTTGAGATATTCGTAATATCTTCATCCGGGAGGATATGAGCCCTTTTCGGCAGGAAAAATAATGTGGTGTCATCAGCTTGAAGCATTTTTCCGGGAAAAGGCCGGAGCGACTTGCCTTCAAGGGCCAGATTTCTTAAACGACCCCTTCGAATTCATGGAAAGGCGTAGCCATCGTGCTTCAGACCCCGTTTTATCTCATCGACAAGAGCAAGCTTCTTTCCAATATGGAGAAGATTGCGCTTCTGCGCGAGACCTCCGGTGCCAAGGCTTTGCTGGCGTTGAAATGTTTTGCCACCTGGTCGGTCTTCGACCTGATGCGCGAGTATATGGATGGCACCACCTCGTCCTCGCTTTACGAGATTCGGCTCGGCCGTGAAAAATTCGGCGGCGAGACCCATGCTTACTCTGTTGCCTATGGCGACAATGAAATCGACGAGGTGATTTCCCACGCCGACAAGATCATCTTCAATTCGGTCGGTCAGTTGGAGCGCTATGGCGACAAGGCCTCCGGCATTACCCGCGGCTTGAGGCTGAACCCGCAGGTCAGCTTCCTCCAGCTTTGACCTTGCCGATCCGGCCCGTCCGTTTTCACGGCTTGGGGAATGGGATGCGGCCAAGGTGGAAAAGGTCATGGACCACATCAGCGGCTTCATGATCCATAATAATTGTGAAAACAAGGATTTCGCCCTGTTCGACACCATGCTCTCGGATATCGAGGCAAAATTCGGCTCGCTTTTGCATCGTGCCGAATGGGTCAGCCTTGGCGGCGGCATTCACTTTACCGGCGAGGATTATCCGCTAGCGCAGTTTGCCGAGCGGCTGAAGCGGTTTTCCGGACATTATGGCGTCCAGGTCTATCTGGAGCCGGGCGAGGCCTCGATCACCAAATCAACGACGCTGGAAGTCTCGGTTCTGGATACGCTGTATAATGGCAAGAACCTCGCTATCGTCGATAGCTCGATTGAGGCTCATATGCTCGACCTGCTGATCTACCGCGAAACCGCCAAGCTGGAGCCGAATGCAGGCGACCATAGCTATATGATCTGCGGTAAATCGTGCCTGGCTGGCGATGTATTTGGCGAGTTTCGTTTCCCTGAAGCCTTGAAGGTCGGCGACCGGATTTCCATCCAGGATGCCGCAGGCTATACGATGGTCAAGAAGAACTGGTTTAACGGCGTGAAAATGCCGTCCATCGCCATCCGTGAACTGGATGGCAGCATCAGGACTGTCCGCGAGTTTTCCTACGCGGACTTTGAACAAAGCCTCTCCTGAGGCTTCTGACGATTGGACAAAAGGAGTTGGTCCGCATCATGAAGAAGAACGTGCTCATTATCGGCGCTGGCGGCGTCGCCCAGGTCGTTGCGCATAAATGCGCCCAGAACAACGACGTGCTGGGTGATATCCATATCGCCTCGCGCACCAAGGGCAAATGCGACGCCATCATCGCCTCCGTGCATGAAAAGAACGCCATGAAGCAGCCGGGCGTGCTGGAAGGCCATGCGCTCGATGCGCTGGATATCGACGCCACCAAGGCGCTGATCGAAAAGACCGGCTCGCAGATCGTCATCAATGTCGGCACCGCCTTCCTCAACATGTCGGTGATGCGCGCCTGCATGGATACCGGCGTCGCCTATATCGACACGGCGATCCACGAAGAGCCGAACAAGATCTGTGAAACGCCGCCATGGTACGGAAACTACGAATGGAAGCGGGCCGCTGAGTGTGAAGAGAAGGGCATTACCGCCATTCTCGGCGCGGGTTTCGACCCCGGCGTGGTTAATGCCTATGCCCGCCTTGCCAAGGACGAATATCTCGACAAGGTCACGGATGTCGATATCGTCGATATCAATGCCGGCAGCCATGGCAAATATTTCGCCACCAACTTCGACCCGGAAATCAATTTCCGCGAGTTTACCGGCGTTGTCTATTCCTGGCAGAAGGGCGAGTGGCAGGTCAACAAGATGTTCGAGATCGGCAAGGACTATGACCTGCCGGTGGTTGGCACGCGCCGCGCCTATCTCTGCGGTCATGACGAAGTGCATTCGCTGGCCAAGAACATGGATGGCGCCGATGTGCGTTTCTGGATGGGCTTCGGCGACCACTATATCAATGTATTCACCGTGCTGAACAGCATTGGTCTTCTGTCCGAGCAGCCGGTCAAGCTGGCCGATGGCTCGGACGTCGTGCCGCTGAAAGTGGTCAAGGCTTGCCTGCCCGACCCGTCATCGCTGGCCCCCGACTATGAAGGCAAGACCTGCATTGGTGACTATGTGAAGGGGGTGAAGGACGGCAAGGAAAAGACCGTCTTCATCTACAATGTCGCCGACCATAAGGAAGCCTATAACGAAGTCGGCTCCCAGGGTATTTCCTACACGGCTGGCGTTCCGCCCGTGGCGGCGGCCATGCTGGTTGCGACCGGCGAATGGGACGTGAAGAAAATGGCCAATGTCGAGGAACTGCCGCCACGGCCTTTCCTCAACATTCTCAACCATATCGGACTGCCGACCCGCATCAAGGATGAAGACGGCGACCGCGCGTTGGATTTCGCCTGATTTTTTTGAAACGGCATTGCCCGTCTTCCACCCTTGGGTTGTTCCAAGGGTGGAGAAAACTAAACGTCTTTACGCGATAATCTTCAAGAGCAGGCTTCCCGCCGCCAGATAATCGCCTTCGCTGGCAATGAGACTGACGGTGCCGGCTGATGTCGCGATGATCTGCGTCTCCATCTTCATCGCCTCCATAACAGCGAGAAGATCACCTGCCTGAACTTGATCTCCGTCCGTCACCTTGAAGGATTGAACCGTGCCGGACACCGGCGCGGTGATCGCGCCTTTTTCCGGCGTATTTGCCGCATCGCCTGTAGCTGCCGGTCCGGCATTGACTGACAGACTGCCAAGGCCCGCGAGAAGCTGGGCCGGAATGCCGAGGGCATGGCGCTTGCCATCGATTTCCACATGGGTGCGGATCAGCGACGTGTCGGCGGCTGGCTCCGGTCGCATGGCCGCCTCGGGCATGGCGGCGAAATCGGTCTCGATCCAACGGGTATGGACCTTGAAGCCGTCGGTGCCGATGAAATCGGCGGTTTCCATGGCGGCACGGTGGAAGGGCAGCACGGTTGCCACACCTTCGATCTGGAATTCCTTCAGGGCGCGTCTTGCCCTTTGCAAGGCTTGCTCGCGGGTGGCACCGGTAACGATCAGCTTGGCCATCAGCGAATCGTAGACGCCGGGAATGGTTGAGCCGGTATCGACGCCACTATCGAGCCGTACACCGGGGCCTGATGGGGACGCAAACCGGGTGATCGTGCCAGGCGTTGGCAGAAAGCCGCGACCCGGATCTTCGGCATTGATGCGAAACTCAATGGAATGGCCGCGTGGAACCGGTGTTTCCGTGATTGCCAACGGCAGGCCTTCTGCAATGCGGAACTGTTCGATGACGAGGTCGATGCCAGTGGTTTCTTCCGTCACCGGATGCTCGACCTGCAGCCGGGTGTTCACCTCGAGGAAGGAAATCGTGCCGTCAACGCCCAGCAGGAATTCCACCGTTCCCGCGCCGCTATAGCCCGCTGCCGCGCAGATCGCTTTTGCGGCATCATGGATGGATTGGCGTTGAGCATCGGAGAGGAAAGGGGCTGGGGCTTCTTCCACCAGTTTCTGGTTTCGTCGCTGCAAGGAGCAATCGCGGGTGCCGAGCACCAGCACGGTGCCGTGCTTATCGGCAATCACTTGCGCCTCGATATGGCGAGGCCGGTCGAGGAAGCGTTCCAGGAAGCATTCGCCCCGGCCAAAAGCGACTGTAGCTTCGCGCACAGCCGATGCGTAAAGCTCTGGGATTTCCTCCATTTTCCAGGCGACTTTCAAGCCACGCCCACCGCCACCATGGGCAGCCTTGATGGCGACCGGCAGGCCGTGACGCTCGGCAAAGGCAATCACCTCCTCGGCGGTGTCCACCGGCCCATCGCTGCCTGCCACCAGTGGCGCTCCGACGCTGGTGGCAATCCGCCGTGCCTCGACCTTGTCGCCCAGCGCTTCGATAACCTGCGGATCGGGGCCGATCCAGGTCAGACCAGCATCGATCACCGCACGGGCGAATTCGGCGCGCTCCGACAGAAAGCCGTAGCCGGGATGGACGGCGTCCGCGCCGGATCGTTTGGCAATGTCGATCAGCTTGACGATATCGAGATAAGTCTCTGATGGCTTGGCGCCGGATAGCCCATAGGCCTCATCGGCAAGCTGGACGAACAGCGCGTCGATATCCGGATCGGCATAGACTGCGACGGATTGCAGCCCGTAATCGCGACAGGCGCGGATGATGCGAACGGCGATTTCGCCCCGGTTGGCGATCAGCACTTTCTTCATCGGTGTCTCCTCTTTTATCGTTATGCGTTCGCGGCTGGGGCATCGACATGGTTGGGGGCAAGGGTGGGGGCGATGTCTGCAAAAGGGGCAATGGGCCGAAAGCGGATGCTGGCATTGATCGGAATCTGTCCCGCAAGATCCAGATGATATTCGGCAACCGTGCCGATAACAGGATAGCCACCGGTCAGCGGATGGTCGGCAAGAAACAACACCGGCTGGCCGCTATGCGGCACCTGAATGGCGCCGGTGGCGGTGCCTTCGCTCGGCAGTTCAGCGCTGTCGATCCGTTCCAGCGCCACGTCGCCCGCAAGCCGGATGCCGATGCGGCTGGATTGCGGCGTCACCTGCCAAAGCTGGTCCGTCAGTGTCGCCAGACCCCTTTCGGTAAACCAGTCGGTGCGCGGTCCAAGCACGACATCCAGCGTGACGATGTCGCCTGCGCTTGGCAGGCTCTCCGGCGGAGATTCATGCAGCGAAACCGCAGTGAGCCCTTCGCTGCCGCCCTTCAGCGTTAAAACCGTGCCTGCTGTCACCGGTTCAGGGCCGACCACGGCCAGCGTATCCGTGGCATAGCTGCCCAGCACCGGCTGGACCGCAAAGCCACCCCGCACGGCAAGATAGCTGCGCATGCCCCGTGGGGGCTGGCCAAGGCTGACGGTATCGCCGGGTTCCAGCGAAATCGGCTGATAGGTTTCAGCCTGCATGACCCGGCCAGAGGCATCCCGAATATGGACCGGGCAGGGCGCACCGGTCAGCGCGATGACGGCGCTTCTATCGCTTTCAAAGGAAAAGCCACCAAGCGTGATTTCCAGACACGGAAAGCCAGCCGGATTGCCCACCACGCGATTGGCAGCCTTCAAGGCCCCCTGGTCCAGAGCACCGGAGGCGGAAACGCCCTGGCCTGTCTGGCCAAGACGGCCAAGGTCCTGAAATACCGCAGGCATGGGGGCGGCAAGCACGGTGAAATGCCCCGCGCCATTCGCATCGGAAAGCTCATCAGACGGATTGGCAGGGGCTGCTGCGCTTGCCGTAACGGCAACCGGATGGACTGATTTCGCCATATCGGTGAAGCGCACCTGATAGCCGGGCTGAAACAGTGCTGGAGGATCGCGGCTGAGATCCCACATTTTTACCGGTGTGAGGCCGATGATTTGCCAGCCGCCGGGGCTGGCCTGCGGATAGACCCCGCTGAAGGCGCCTGCCAATGCCACAGCGCCAGCAGGAATGCGGGTGCGCGGGCTTTTGCGGCGCGGCACATGCAAGTCAGGGTCGCCACCGACGAGATAGCCGAAGCCCGGCGCAAAGCCACAAAAAGCAACCGTGAACGTGCTTTCCGTATGGCGGCGGATAACCTCTTCCACGGCAAGCCCGGTCAAGTCCGCCACGTCGGCCAGATCTTCGCCGTCATAGTGTACCGGTATTTCGACCAGATGATCTGAGGGTGCCAGTTTGGCCGAAAGGTCGCGGGTGCTGACCTCAGATGCCAGGGCTTCCGCTCGGATCGTCTGCGGGCGAAACCGGATCATCAAGGTGCGGGCGGCCGGCACCATTTCATCGATACCGGGGACGGGGCTTGCCTGAAGCGAGGCGAACAAAGCCAGGGTCTCATCGAGATCGGCAAGCTCGACCAGCATCGTCGTCAGGCTGACGGGGAGAAAGCGCATCGGAACCTCAGGCGTGATAGGCGGAATCGGGAATGTCGGTGATGAACATATGGCCGGGCGCATGGGTGATGGCAAAGGGGACGCCCGACGCCATCACGGCTGCTTGCGGGGTGACGCCACAGGCCCAGAACACCGGCACTTCACCCGGCTCAATGCGGACGGGATCACCGAATTGCGGCTTGGCCAGATCTAAAATGCCGATCTGTTCCGGCGCGCCGACATGAACCGGCGCACCATGCACCGCCGGGAACCGACCGGAAATCGTCGCGGCATCGGCAACCCGCGAGGCTGGGATTGGCCGCATCGACACCACCATATTGCCATGCAAACGGCCTGCCGGGCGGCAGGGCTGATTGGTCAGATACATCGGCACATTGCTTTTATCAGTCATGTGGCGGATCTCGATACCCGCTTCCACCATCGGCGTCTCGAAGGTGAAGCTGCATCCGATCAGGAAGCTGACGAGATCGGGATGCTCGGCCCAGGCGGCGGTGGCATCGGGTGTTTCCTCGGCCAGCTTGCCATCGCGCCAGATCCGGTAGAGCGGCAAATCGGTGCGCAGATCCGCGCCCTTGGCGAGCTCCGTCAGATGCGAACCGGGATCGGAGACGTCAAGGACCGGGCAGGCCTTGGGATTGCGCTGCGCATAGAGCAGGAAATCAAAGGCCCAGTCGCGTGGCAGGACGATCATATTGGCCTGGGTAAAGCCGGGGGCGACACCGGACGTCGGCTCCACAGCGCCATTGCGATACCGGGTGCGGGCGGCACGCGCCGGTTCGACATCCCAATGCGCCAGATGCTTCAAGGCAATCATCGCCTCTCTTCCTATGCTGTTAGAAACGGTTGGACGGCAATGCCCTCAGCCTCGAATCGCCTGCGGATTTCCTGGGCAATGGCGACGGCGCCGGGGCTGTCGCCATGCACACAGATTGATTGCGCGTCCACCTTGATCACGCTGCCATCGATGGCTTCCAGCGTGCCTTGGCGGGCAAGCTGCACCATGCGACTGGCGATCTTTTCCGCATCATGCAGAACCGCGCCCGGCTCCCGGCGCGAGACGAGCTGGCCTTGCGGCGTATAGGCGCGGTCGGCAAAGGCTTCCGCCACGGTGCTCAAGCCCGACGTGCGGGCCAGATCAAGGATGGGTGCGCCTGCGAGACCCATCAGCACCAACGAGGAATCGATAGCCTTGACGGCATCGATCACCGCCTGGCCCTGACGGGCATCATTGGCGATCCGGTTATACAGCGCCCCATGCGGCTTGACATAAGTAACTGAGGTGCCAGCGGCAGCCGCCATGCCTTTCAGCGCGCCGATCTGGTAGATCACGTCGGCGATCAGCTCTTCACTGGTCACGTCCATGTCGCGCCGGCCAAAGCCGACGCGGTCGGGGTAGGAAACATGGGCGCCAATCGATACGCCGTTTTCAGCGGCAGCCTTGACGGTTTTCCAGATGCCGGACGGGTCGCCCGCATGAAAGCCGCAGGCAATATTGGCACTGGAAACCACGGCCAGCATGGCGCTATCGTCGCCCATGCTCCATGCGCCGTAGCTTTCCCCAAGGTCGCTGTTGAGATCGATGGCAGCCATGTGCGTTCCTTCCTTGTTTAAAGGTTCAGCGTTTACAGCCCGAGCAGGGCGAAGATTGGCCCGACCGATTTATAAGCCATGTACCATGTCAGCGCGCAGGTGAGGACACCGAGGACCAAGAGCCAGCGCGGATAGCGATAGCCGCCCATCAGGTCGGAGCGCGCCCAGGCGGCATAGATGAAGATCGACAGGCCGATAGGCAGGATCAATCCGTTCAGGCCACCAACGAAGACCAGCATTTGCGCGGGCGGGGTGGTGATGATGATGTAGAAGAACAGCGAAATGGCGATGAATGCCACGGTGGCGAGATTGCGCGCCCGCTCACTCATATCCTGTTTGAAGGCGGTCAGGAACGAGACCGATGTGTAGGCTGCGCCGATGACGCTGGTGATGGCTGCGGCCCAGAAAATGACGCCGAACAGGCGAAGACCGATGTTACCGGCTGCACTCTGGAAGGCTTGCGCGGCCGGATTGGCGCTTTTGCCGGAAATGTCGATGACCACGCCGCTGGCGACGACGCCAAGCACAGCCAAAAACAGCACATAACGCATGACGCCCGTCACGGCGATGCCGGTCAGGGCGGCGCGGTTGACGGCACCGAGATTTTCAATGCCGACGGTGCCCTTGTCCAGCAGGCGATGCGCACCGGAATAGGTGATGTAACCGCCAACCGTGCCGCCGACAATGGTGGTGATGGTGGCAAAATTGATTGTGTCGGGCAGTATCGTCTGGCGCAGTGCCTCAAACAGTGGCGGGCCGGATACATAGGCGACAAACAGCGTCAGGGCGATCATCAGCAAGCCAGCGACGATGATGAAGCGGTCAATTGCCAGCCCTGCGCGCTTCGATAGGAAAATGCCAATGGAGAGCAGGGCGCTGAGTGCGCCACCCCATTTCGGGTCAAGGCCCAGCATGGCGTTGAGGCCAAGGCCGGTGCCGCCGATATTGCCGATATTGAAGAACAGCCCGCCGATAATGACCAGAACGGCAAGTAGATAGCCGGAGCCGGGAATGGCGGCATTGGCAATGTCAGAAGCGCGCATCCGGGTGAGCGTGACGATCCGCCAGATATTCAGCTGGACGACGAAGTCGATGATGATCGAGGTCAGGATGCCGAATGCGAAGGCTGCTCCCATGGTCGCGGTAAAGGTGGCTGTCTGGGTAATGAAGCCCGGCCCGATCGCCGATGTTGCCATCAGGAAAACCGCGGCTGTCAGCGCGGCGCGGCGGGTCTTGGTGGATTGTGGGCCTGAATTGCTTGTCACGGCGATCTTCTGCGGATCGCGCGCTGGGACGTGGTTCTGCGCCATTGGGAGGCTCCATGGTCATCGTCATCCGCCCCTCTGCGGATGATCCATGCAGGCAGTCTGCCACGTTTCACAATTCCGTCAATATTGTTGAACAATTTTATTTTATCGTTCTATCATTCTGTTTATTTGATGAGCGACTTGCCCACACCATTGGCAGAACATGCCAATGGTGTGGGCAAGTCTGCCCCGTTTTCCGCGCTGCCTTGCTCTGCCGGAGGGCATCGGCAATAGTCCCGGCGAAAGATGGCAGCCGTTGAACATGTTCGTGGCTGGGCAAGAGGGACCTATGGCAGACGAGGATGAGAGCCTTTCGCTGGCGGAACGGCTGGTGACAAAGATCCGCGATCAGCTGATCGCCGGGGAGTTGAAGCCCGGCCAGCGGCTGTCTGAAGCAGCACTCAGTACCCGGCTCGACGTGTCACGCAATTCGCTGCGTGAAGCCTTCCGGCTGCTCACCAAGGATGGCTTGCTGCGCCACGAGGCCAATCGCGGTGTGTTCGTCGCCACTCCCAGCATGGCCTCGATCATCGATATCTACAGGGTGCGGCGGCTGGTGGAATGCAAGGCGCTGGAACAGGCATTTTCCGGCCATCCCGCCGTCCGACGGATGCGGTTGGCGGTGGAGACGGCGCGGGCCTGCCGCAATAGCCGTGACTGGCTGGGGGTCGGCAGCGCCAATATGCAGTTTCACGCTGCCATCGTCGATCTCGCCGATAGCAGCCGCCTCAGTGAATTTTATACGCGAATCGCTGCGGAATTACGCTTGAGTTTTGGCCTGCTGGACGATCCGGAACTGTTACATGCGCCCTTCGTGGAGCTAAATGGCGAAATTCTCGGCCTGCTGGAAGTCGACAAGGCGAAAGAGGCGGCAGCCGCGCTCGATGCCTATCTGGTCCGCTCCGAGCGCACGGTGTTGGCGGCATTTGCCCGCGCCACGGCGGATGCTGGCTAATCAGAATTCCAGCGCCCGGTTATCGACCACTTCCTTCATCACGAAGAAGGTTCGGGTTTGCCGCACGCCGGGCAGGGCGATCAGCTGGCTGCCGTGAATGCGGTTGAAATCGGCCATGTCGCCGACCCGGATTTTCAGGAAATAATCGAAATCTCCGGCCACCAGATGGCAATCCAGCACGAAATTCAGCTTGGCCACCGCCGTTTCAAAATCGGCAAAGCTCTCGGGCGTTGACCGGTCCAGCACCACGCCGACCATGACCAGAGCCGCCCTGTTGACCTTGGCTGGCGCCACCATGGCCCGCACACCGGTGAGATAGCCTTGCGCAAACAGTTTCTGGGTGCGCCTGTGGCAAGTGGCCGGGCTGATCGAGACCTGCTCTGCCAGTTCGGCATTGGTCAGGCGACCGTTTTTCTGCAACAGACGGATCATTTTCAGGTCGATGCGATCCAGCGATTCAGTCATGAAAGAAGCTTCCATTTTTAGGGATCAAATAGCAGAATATGCACCTATTATTTCTAGAAAATTGAAATATAGCGCGTTTCATATTGCAACTTAGAAAGCACCTTTCACATTCAAAAGTCTAGCATCCGGGCATTATCAACCACCATTTTCAATGAGGATGCCATGCTCGACGCTTTTGAACGTTACCCGCTGACCTTCGGCCCCACACCAATCGAGAAGCTGGAGCGGCTGACCGATCATCTCGGCGGCAAGGTTCAGCTTTACGCTAAGCGGGACGATTGCAATTCGGGTCTGGCCTTTGGCGGCAACAAGCTGCGCAAGCTGGAATATATCATCCCGGATGCCGTTGCCTCAGGTGCCGATACGCTGGTGTCGATTGGCGGCGTCCAGTCCAACCATACCCGCATGGTGGCAGCTGTCGCTGCCAAGATCGGCTTCAAATGCCGTCTCGTGCAGGAAGCCTGGGTGCCGCATGAGGATGCGGTTTACGACCGGGTCGGCAATATTATGCTGTCGCGCATCATGGGTGCGGATGTGCGGCTGGTCGATGACGGATTCGATATCGGCATCCGCCGCAGCTGGGAGGAGGCGATTGAAGAAGTGAAGGCGGCGGGCGGCAAGCCTTATGCTATTCCGGCTGGTGCCTCCGTGCATAAATATGGTGGGCTGGGCTATGTCGGCTTTGCCGAGGAAGTGCGGGCGCAGGAAGCGGCATTGGGATTCGCGTTCGATTATATTGTCGTCTGCACTGTGACCGGTTCAACCCATGCCGGCATGGCGGTTGGCTTTGCCAAGGATGGCCGCGCCGACCATGTTATTGGCATCGATGCCTCCTTCACCCCGGATCAAACCCGCACCCAGGTGCTGGAAATTGCCCAGCGCACAGCGGATCTGGTCAAGCTTGGCCGTGACATGCGTCAGGAAGACATTGTTCTGGTCGAGGATTATGCCTATCCGGTTTACGGCGTCCCTTCGGAAGAAACCAAGGATGCCATTCGTCTTGTGGGGCGTCTGGAAGGAATGATCACCGATCCCGTCTATGAGGGGAAATCCATGCAAGGCATGATCGATCTGGTGAAGAAGGGGTATTTCCCGGAAGGTTCTAAAGTGCTCTACGCCCATCTTGGCGGAGCGCCGGCCCTGAACGGCTATGGGTATGCGTTTCGCAACGGCTGAAACCATCAGCTAGACGACCGGCCCGAAAAGGGCCGGTCCGTAGACATTTCAGCCGCGAACGCCAGCCTTCTTGGGGGCAAAGGCGACGCGGGTTGTGGTGGTCGCAGTTGGCATCCGCTCTACCGGGCGGCGGTTGCTGTTGGCCGAGACGGTGCGCATGCCGACCGGACGAATAATGGTCTTGGCTGCCACGGGACGGGCTACGGGCGTGGGCGCCGGTGCGGGCGCAGCCTTGGCCTTCTGGGCCAGCGTGACCCAGCGCATGATCGCTTCGAAAGCATGGCGGCCTTCGCGGCGCGCGGTGACCAGGCCGTCTTCGCTGAGCAGACAGGTGGCGCCGATTTCTTTCCAGTTCGGACGGCCGCCATGCAAAGGCGGGGTGGCCTGACGAACGATCAGCCCGAGCATATAGCTGCGCAAATTCTGGTAATCGGATTTGGCAAGCGCCGGCGCAAGCCGCACTTCGCAAAAGGTTTCGATTTTCCGATGAAATACCGGAGCGGAAGGGGTCAATCTTGGCATAATACTCGCAACTCATGAATGGCCCGGCGGTGAGATGCCGGGGTGGCGCTGCTACAGCATAATCGGCCCGACCGCAAGCGATTGGGTTGAAAATTATGCAGTATATTGAATATGTTACAGCGTGACGCTGGTGTCGTCGCCGACGCATCGCGCTGTAAGACATGGATGTTAAAATAGTGTTTCATCAGCCAGAGGGAGAGACCGCGAAGCAGCGGTCAATCACCTGCGAACCGATAGGGGAGCGCCGCTTTACGACTGTCAGGGTGTCTTAGTCAACCCAGTGCTTGGCTCGCCAATCCATAAGTGATGGCACGGGGCTCTGAGTGGCCCTTGTCATCGGCGCTCGGTTCCCCTTTTGGCCCGACCGGCCAGGGTGCTCGCAGCGACATGGTGGTGACGGTATCAAACAGGGAAAGCCCGGATTCCAGCAGGAATTCGGCAAAAGCACCCGAGCCATGCCGCGTATCGAGCCGCAGGAACCGTCCCTGATGGCGTGCGACATGAGGTCGCGTCACGGCAATGGCATCTTCATCGCTGGCGGCAACCACCGGTCCGATCACATGACCCCGCCCAAAGGGTCGGGATAGCGCGAAGGCGACGATTTTACCGGCGCGCAGCAGTGCCACGCCTTCGGACAGGGGCAGAAGGGTGCCAAGCCACCGCTGACGGTTTGCACCGAAGGCAATTGCATCCAGCGCGGCGACATCCGGTAAATCCTCAGGTTTTATGTCGCGCAGCTCTGCGCCATCCGCTGGATTTGCGGTTTCCGGCGGCAACCGTGCCTCGCCCTGGCATTGAAAGACCGAGGCTTCGACGGCAAAGCCGATGCCGCGATAGAGGCGTCTTGCTGCCCGGGTGGAGTTCAGCCCCAGCCGTGCGACGGGAATGCTGCCGAGGATATGATCCATCAGCCAGCGGCCGGTTCCCTGGGTTTGCAGGCGCGGCGAGGTGATCACCATGCCGATGGTGGCGAAATTCTCGTCCATGGGAAACCACATGGCCGAGCCCAGCACCCGGTCTATCGGGTCGATGGCGGCGACGCCCTGGCCATTTGCCAGAAGAAAAGCCCAATCCTCAGTCCGGTGCGGCCAGCCGACGGCGACGGAAAGCCCATGCAGGTGCTCGATGCCGACATCATGAATGTCGGTCAACGTCAGTTCAAAGGATTCCACCTGGATCGACGTTTTCACCGTCACATTGTCTTCCTTGCATCGGGTCGGTTTGCAGCAGATGCGACCGATGCTTATCTAAAGCTGTCCAAGGCAATAGATTCCACTGAAAGCGCCGCAATTTCCAGCATGTTTTATCGAAAAACCCACCAAGAGCGACACTTAGCCTGATGAAAGCGCGTTACTTTCACCTCCAGCGCTCTTTTTTGTGACACCGGCATCGTCAATGACGCCGGATTGAATTGACCCGTTTTAGGATAATCATGGCCTTTCTTTTCAACTCAGATCCGGTGCGTGGCGCGATCTTCGCGCAGGCCTTCGAACGCGACATGCCCGAGGTGGAGTTTCATGTTGTGCCATCGCCGGTCGAGCCTGCGCGTATCCGCTACCTGATGACCTGGGCGATGCCGGAGGAGATCGAGCGCTACACCAATCTCGAGGTGCTGTTTTGCATCGGTGCCGGTGTCGACCAGTTCGATCCCGCCCGGCTGCCCGATACCGTCAAGCTGGTGCGGATGGTGGAGGATGGCATCGTGCGGATGATGCAGGAATATATCACGCTTGCCGTGCTTTCCGTTTACCGCAAGCTGCCAGCCTATATTTGCCAGCAGCAGCAAGGTGAATGGCAGCCCCAACCGGTATCCCGGTCACTTGGGCAACGGGTGACGGTGCTGGGCCTGGGTATGCTGGGGCAGGCGGCGCTGGAGCGGTTGAAGCCTTTCGGCTTTCAGCTGTCGGGCTGGAGCCGTTCGCCCCGCGAAATCGATGGCGTCACCTGCCATGCCGGAATGGAGGCTCTGCCTGATCTGCTGGAGCAGACCGATATTCTCGTCTGTCTTTTGCCCCTGACAGCCGAGACCCGGCATTTCCTTAATGCCCAACTGTTTGCCCGCCTGCCGCGCGGAGCATCGCTTGTTCACGCCGGGCGTGGTGCGCAACTGGATCAGGCAGCATTGCTGGCGGCGCTCGATAGCGGCCACCTCACCAGCGCCTTTCTCGATGTCACCGATCCCGAACCGTTGCCGTCGGACCATCCGCTGTGGCGGCAGCCGAATGTGATCATCACGCCTCATATTGCCAGCGTCACTCAGCCAGAAACGGCGGCCATGGCTGTTATCGATAATATCCGTCGTCATCGCTCCGGTGAACAGATGATTGGCCTTGTTGATCGCGAGCGCGGATATTAAAGATTTTCCAACTCCAACGGTGACTGCGGCAGGACCGCACCTATGTTTCAACGACAGGACGGACCTTTTCGTCTCACTTTATTGAGGACATCCTATGCATAATCTCAAAGACAACACCTTGCTGCGCCAGCAGGGGCTGATTGGCGGCGAATGGGTCGATGCGGCCTCCACCAAGGTGATCGATGTCATTGATCCGGCCACACAATCGGTGATGGGCACGGTGCCGGATATGGGCGCCGAGGACACAAGCGCCGCTATCAAGGCTGCCGAAAAGGCCTTCAAGCTCTGGAAGAAAAAGACTCATGCCGAGCGCGCCGGGCTGCTGGAAGCTTGGTACGGCCTGATGATCGAGCATGTCGAGGATCTGGCGCTGATTCTGACGATGGAACAGGGCAAGCCGCTGGATGAAGCGCGCGGCGAAATCCGCTACGGCGCCTCCTTCGTCAAATGGTTTGCGGAAGAGGCGCGCCGCATCGGCGGCCATACCATTCCCTCGCCAACCACCGACCGCCGCATTGTCGTGCTGAAGGAGCCGGTTGGTGTCTGCGGCATCATCACGCCCTGGAATTTCCCCAACGCGATGATCACCCGCAAAGTGGCCCCGGCCTTGGCGGCGGGCTGCACCGTGGTGATCAAGCCCTCGGATTTCACGCCCTATTCGGCGCTGGCGCTGGGCGTGCTGGCTGAGCGTGCCGGTATTCCGGCGGGTGTCGTCAACATCGTCACCGGCATGCCGACCGAGATCGGCAATGAAATCATGGCCAATGACGTCGTGCGCAAGATTTCCTTTACCGGCTCCACTCGGGTCGGATCGCTGCTGATGCGCGGTGCCGCCGATACGATCAAGAAGCTCAGCCTGGAGCTTGGTGGCAATGCGCCATTCATCGTGTTCGACGATGCCGATCTCGATC
The DNA here is from genome assembly GCF_037039395.1 of Agrobacterium vitis. Classification (NCBI taxonomy): domain Bacteria; kingdom Pseudomonadati; phylum Pseudomonadota; class Alphaproteobacteria; order Hyphomicrobiales; family Rhizobiaceae; genus Gillisella; species Gillisella vitis. The sequence goes on from NZ_CP146244.1 coordinate 1,166,187, forward strand.
TGGCTGTGGAAGGCGCCATCGTGTCGAAATTCCGCAATGGCGGCCAGACCTGCGTCTGCGCCAACCGCATCCTGGTTCAGTCCGGCGTCTACGATGCCTTCGCAGCCAAGCTGACGGCCCGGGTCAATGCCATGAAGGTTGGCCCCGGAACCGAGCAAGGCGTTTCGATCGGACCGATGATCAACGAGGCGGCAATCGGCAAGATCCGCCAGCATGTCGAGGATGCCGTTTCCAAGGGCGCGAAAATTGCCACGGAGAGCCATGCGCTGCCGGAGGGCAAGCAGTTCACCGCCCCCATCGTTCTGACCGGCGCCACCACGGATATGCTGCTGGCCAGCGAAGAGACTTTTGGCCCGGTCGCGCCGCTGTTCAAGTTCGAAACCGAGGAAGAAGCGCTGGAGATTGCCAATGGCACGCCCTTCGGTCTGGCCGCCTATTTCTACACCGAGAGCCTGAAGCGCTCCTGGCGGGTGGCCGAGGCGCTGGAAGCGGGGATGATTGGTCTGAATACCGGAGCCATTTCCACGGAAGTGGCACCGTTTGGCGGCGTCAAGCAATCCGGCCTTGGCCGCGAAGGCGCCCAGATCGGCATCGAGGAATATCTGGAAATGAAGACCTTCCATATCGGCGGTCTGGCCTGATATTCGCTTATGGTTCCGGGGCAGGGTAACCTACCCCGGAATATGAAAGGCCCGCCGGAAATAGGCGCGGAACGCCTCCATGGCCGGGCTGAAGTCCGCATTGCGCCGCCAGGCAAGGCCGACATCCATTGATGGTACCGGATCGGTCAGCGTGACCGTCTCGATCCGTCTACCCTCCAGTGACCATGGCCGATGCACCATATCGGAGAGAATGGCGACGCCCTGGCCATTGGCGACCAGTGAGCGCACGGCTTCGACCGAGGATGTCCGCAGCGTCACCTTCGGCTGGTAGGGCGTCGGGCTCCAGTATCTCAGCGTGGTATGCGACGCTTCGTCCACCGTCAGCATGATATAGTTTTCCTCCGCCACGTCCTTCAGGCCAACCGAGGGACGGGTCAGAAGCGGATGGCGGGCCGGTAGCCAGAGGCGCCGCTGCGAATTCAGCAGTGTTTCGGTGGTCAGTTCCGGGTTGAGAATGTTTGACGTCAGCAGCACGGCGACGTCATAGCGATTGGCGAGCAGACCCTCCTCGACGCTTTCCCGGTTGAGTTCGAATAGCTGAATATCGACCCCCGGAAATTGCCGTTTCAACCTTTCGATATGCAGCGGCAGAAAATAACCGATCACCGTATAGCTGGCGGCGACGCTGAGCTTTCCCTGCACCTTGCCGGTGACGGGATTGAGCGTGGTGATGTCATCGACCTTCCGCAGAATGTCATAGGCCTGGGATAGCAGCAGACGCCCGGCCTCGGTCAGGTCCATGCCATGCGGCGTACGCTCGAACAGCGGCGCGCCGACAATGGTTTCAAGCTCCTTGATTGCGGTGGTCACCGCCGATTGAGAGATGGCGAGGTTGATGGCTGCCTGCGAGACCTGCCCGGATTCGGCGGTTGCCACGAAATAGCGGATCTGACGAAGACTGAGCGACATGTAACGAATTCCCATCTTTATTTTTAATAATGCTATCTGAAAATCAGAACGAATAATCTTCTGATTGCAGTGCTTGGCATATTCACCTGGATCTTATGGTCTAGGGGGCGAAAAACATTCAAATTTCTCTCCTGACCTCCCGATCTACAGTTATCAGTAAATCAGATAATGACTTTCTGAAAATACCATTTTTCAAATGATGATTTTCTGCCTAGCTTTTCCTGACGAAAATGATGGCACTTGAGTTTTTTGCATAAAATTAAAGCATAGAGGTTCCCTGTGGCGCTTGAATCTGTCGATATCAATTGTGATCTGGGCGAGGCCTTTGGCCGCTGGCGGATCGGCGATACCGCCGATCAGGCTTTGATGGGGCTGATCAGTTCCGCCAATATCGCCACCGGGTTTCACGCTGGCGATCCCAATCTGATGGATGAGACCGTGCGGCTGGCGGTGGAGCATGGTGTCGGTATCGGCGCTCATCCCGGTTATGACGATCTCCAGGGGTTTGGGCGCCGCAAGATCAATGGCACGCCGCGTGAATTGGTCAACGATATCGTCTATCAGGTCGGAGCGCTGAAGGAATTCATGCGCCGCCATGGGTCAAGCCTGCAACATGTGAAGCCACACGGCGCGCTCTATATGGAAATGGCTGTTAACCCCGAATTGGCGCAGCTTTTCGTGCACTATATGCGTATCGCCAACCCCAATGCCTATGTGCTGTGCATGGCGGGTTCTGCGACCGAAATCGCGGCGCGCGAGGCAGGCCAGCCGGTGGCGCGGGAATTCTACGCCGACCGTGATTATGACGAAAGCGGCTCTATCGTCTTTACCCGCGATGTCGGGCGTCCCGATCCCGCCGCCATTGCCCGCAAGGTGTTGCGCGCCTGCCTGGAAGGCAAGGTGACGGCGGTGACGGGCAAGGATATCGAAGTGCCGTTCGAGACCATCTGCTTCCATTCCGACACGCTGGGCGCTTTCGACATCGTCCGCCATATGCGCGACGCCCTGGTTGCCGAAGGCATTCGCATTTCGCCCCTTTCAGACATTCTCAAATAATCGGAGACAGCCATGAGCACCCACGAGATCAGATCGCCCCTGCCTGGCACATTCTACCGCAAGCCGTCTCCCGATGCCCCGAGCTTCAAAAATGATGGAGACGCGGTGGCTGAAGGCGATGTCATTGGCTTGATTGAGGTGATGAAGACCTTTCATGAAGTGCATGCGGATGCCGCCGGCACTGGCCTCATCTTCGTGGCGGAAGACAATGAGCCGATCATGGCCGGTCAGGTGATCGCTGAGGTGCAGGCATGAGCATCTCGTCGCTATTGGTGGCCAACAGGGGCGAGATTGCCGTTCGGATCATCCAGGCGGCCAAGGCGCTCGGCATTCGCACCGTGCAGGTTCATTCCGCCGCCGATCGCGACATGCTGGCGGTCAAACTGGCCGATCAGGCGGTGGAGATCGGCCCGCCATCCGCCGCCAAGTCCTACCTGAATATCGAGGCCGTGCTGAAAGCGGCGCTGGAAACCGGTGTCGATGCCGTGCATCCGGGCTATGGCTTCCTGTCCGAAAGTGCTGCTTTCGCCAAGGCTGTCACCGATGCCGGGCTGATTTTCATTGGTCCAAGCCATGAAGCGATCAGTCTGTTGGGCGACAAGGTTGAGGCCCGGAAGGTGGCGATGCAGGCAGGTGTGCCGACGGTGCCGGGATCGAATGGCCGGGTGGATGATCTGGACGCAGGGCGGGCGATTGTCGAGACAATCGGGTTTCCTGTGATGATCAAGGCGGCTGCCGGTGGCGGTGGCCGGGGCATTCGCATTGCTGAGACCATGGAGGATTTCGAGCGGCATTTCCCGCAGGCGTCCTCCGAAGCGCTGGCTGCGTTTGGCGATGGCGGTCTTTACATCGAGAAGGTCATTACCCGCGCCCGCCATGTCGAAGTGCAGATCCTCGGCGATGGGGAAAATGCCATTCACTGCTTCGAGCGGGAATGCTCGCTGCAACGCCGCCGCCAGAAGGTCTGGGAAGAAGGCCCATCGGTGCGTCTGCCTGCGGATGTGCGAAAAGCCCTGTGCGACAGCGCCGTGGCGCTGGCCCGCTCGGTCCACTATCGCGGCGCGGGTACGGTTGAATATCTCTATGACGAGCAGAGCGGCGAATTTTATTTCATTGAGGTCAACACCCGCATCCAGGTCGAGCATCCGGTGACGGAAATGATTACCGGCATCGATCTGGTGCAGGAAATGATCCGCATTGCCGGTGGCGCGCCTTTGTCGCTGCGCCAGGAAGATGTGGTGCTTTCTGGCCATGCTATCGAATGCCGGATCAATGCCGAGGACCCGGCGCGTGGCTTTCTGCCTGGTCCGGGCACGGTCTCAACCCTGCACATTCCCGAGGGCGAGGGTATCCGCTTCGATACCATGCTCTATGAAGGCTATCAGGTGCCGCCGTTCTACGATTCCCTGCTCGGCAAGCTGATCGTCTGGGCGGAAAGCCGTGAGGCCTGCCTGGAAAAGCTTGGCTCGACGTTGGAGCACTTCGAGATTGGCGGCCTTGCCACCACCATCCCGCTGCACAAAAAGCTGGTGGCTGATCCCTCCGTGCGAAGCGCCGATGTCCATACCCGGTTTTTGGAGCCGTGGCTGGAAACGGCCTTTCCGGCTCCCTCCAAGGCACCCGCTTCAAAGGAGACTGTCTGATGGCAATGCGATATACATTCGGCGGTGATGAGCATCTGTTCGTGGAATGCAGCGAGGCGATGTCGCTGGAAGCATTCTTCACCTCGCTGTCGATGACCAACGGCATTTCTCAAGCCCGGATCAAGGGCGTTACCGAGATCTGCCCGGCCAATGCCTCCTTCCAGGTCAAGTTCGATCCTGACATCATTCACCCCGATGATATTTTGAAGGAAGTCCAGGCCATCGAAGTGGCGGCGGCGAAAAGCGATCCGGTGATCGCCACGCGGATCGTCGAAATCCCGGTCTTCTACAACGATCCATGGACCCATGAGACTCTGATGCGGTTTCGCGAACGCCATCAGGAGCCTGAGGGCACCGATCTCGATTATGCCGCGAAGATCAACAATTACTCTGGGGTCGAAGACTTCATCGCCGCCCATGCCGGTTCACCCTGGTTTGTCTCCATGGTCGGCTTCGTGTCCGGCCTGCCTTTCATGTACCAGATGGTCGAGCAGCAGCGGCAGATCGAGGTGCCGAAATATCTGCGGCCCCGCACCGATACGCCGAGGCTGACGGTCGGCCACGGTGGCTGTTTCGGCTGTATCTATTCGGTGCGCGGTGCCGGCGGCTACCAGATGTTCGGCATTACCCCGATGCCGATCTACGATCCGACGCAAACCACCTCTTACCTGCGCGACTTCATGGTGTTCTTCAAGCCGGGCGATATCGTCAAGTTCAAGCCGGTGGATAGAGACGGTTACGATCAGGCGGTGGAAGAGGTGGACAAGGGCATATTCGTACCGCCGATCCGCGAGGTGCGCTTTGATCTCTCGGAATTCCAGAAAGACATCGGCGGCTACAACGCCAGGCTGGAGGGCCTTCTCCATGGTCATTAAGGTTTTGCATCAAGGGCTTGCAACCACGGTTCAGGATCTGGGCCGTCCCGGTTATTTTCACCTCGGCATTCCCCTCGGCGGTGCCATGGATCGGCTGGCGCTGAAGGCCGCCAACCTGCTCGTCGGCAATGATGAAGGGGCGGCGGGGCTGGAAGCGGTGTTCATCGGACCGAAACTGGAATTTGCCGTCGACACCATGGTCGCCGTTACCGGAGCGGAAATGCCGATCCGGCTTGATGGCGAAGAACAGCCCGGCTGGACCGCCTTCAAGGTGCGTGCCGGTCAGGTGCTGAGTTTCGATTTCCTGAAAGCGGGGGCGCGGATCTATATCGCAGTTGCCGGTGGTATCGATGTGCCGCTGGCGCTCGGCTCACGCTCCACCTATGCCATCGGCGCGCTTGGTGGTTTCAAGGGTCGCGCAATTGCTGCTGGAGATGAATTGCCGGTCGGGCAGGCGAAGCCTGTGCCCGAAGGCCGGACCATTCCGCAGGCGCTGCGCCGCCGTCCGGGCGCGCCTGCCGAACTGCGCGTGCTGCCCGGTCTTTACTGGGATCGGTTGACGGAAGAGGCGAAGGGCAATTTTTTCGCGGACGAGTGGAAGGTAGCGCCTGAAGCTGACCGGATGGGCTACCGGTTTCGCGGCGGGCGCAAGCTTGATTTTATGCCCCGCACCCCGCCGTTCGGCGCCGGTTCCGATCCGTCCAACATTGTCGATAGCTGCTATCCCTACGGCTCGATCCAGGTGCCGGGTGGTACAGAGCCGATTGTCTTACACCGCGACGCCGTTTCCGGCGGCGGCTATTTCATGGTCGGCACGGTGATCTCAGCCGATATGGACCTGATCGGCCAATTGCAACCGCATACGCCGACCCGTTTCGTCAAAGTGGATATGGAGCAGGCATTGGCGGCACGGCGTGAGCGGCAGGCGATGATCCGCGACATCAGCGCCCATCTTGCCAAGGTTTAGGAGCGCAGGTCATGGCTGGGTCTGCACAACACTCATTCCTGAACACGGGTCAGATAGGCTGCGGTGGCGCCGGGGTCGGGAATGATCGCGACGATTTTCATCTGGGCGATGGTCCGGTTCAGGGCTGCGTCCAAATGGGTGCCATGCATGGCCGCCGCTGCCGTGGTCGCCCCACGGGCCAGCAACTCGACGATCAGCCGGAATTCGGTAATCGTCGTCAGGTCGCCGGGAAGACCAAGGCGGGCCAGCAGGCTGGTTGCCGCCGTCACCGGCAGAAGATTGTTGCGGATCAATTCCCGCAGCTTCTCATTGGGCGTGGCCAGAATGCAGACCTCGATGAAGCATTGCTGCATCTCCATCACATCTTTCAGCCCGTCTCCGGCATGATCCCTCTCCAGTTGCCGAAGCCGGTCCAGCAGGCAAAGCAGCGCCTCGCTATCGATGTTGGGCGCAGCCGTCGTCAATGCCTGTGGCTCCAGCATGGCGCGCAGCCCGAAATGGTCCTTGATGGTCTGGGCGGTCAACGGACCGGCGATCCAGTGGGAGCTTTGGTTCTTGCGCACCAGTCCCCGTTCGCTCAACCGCGCCAGCACATCGCGCACCACCGTGCGGCTGACATTGAAATGGCTGGCGAGTTCGGTCTCGATAATCCGGTAGCGGCCAAACACCACGCATCCGGCCACATCGCGCTCGACGGTGTCGTAGATCCGCTCCCAGGAGGACCGGTTCTGCAAGGCGTCGTCGGCATGTTTGGCGACGGTCAGGCCAATGCTGCGGATATCGGTCCTCAACGGCTCGATGCCAAACCCTGTCGGTCCGACGAGATAGCCGCGCCCGTGAAACCGATGCACCAGCCCGTCCGCCTCCAGCGCCTGCAAAGCCCGTTGTACCGGCGCACGGGACGTTTGCAGGATCTCGGCAATATGGCCTTCCAGCAGCACAAGCCCTTGAGGCAACAGGCCTTCGGCGATGTTGGAACGCAGCACCGCCTCGGCAATTTCATAGCGGCGTTGGCCGGTTTGTGTCGTCATGGCGCAGACTGTTCCCGTTGGTCTGTCTTCTCTGTAAGGCGAAAACCGCTTTCGAGACTAGAGGCATAAAAAGCAATATCCGCATGCAGCATCTAATTTTTGGATATCGTGTGCAATAGTCATTTTTAGATCGTATTCGGATTAGCTCAAAGCGTGGGCATTCCGAGGGCGATTGCAGGCATTCAATCTAAAAATCCTCGGGGAAATCGGCAGAAATTGCCGATTTTGATTGGTCCCTTTGTGCTTGCCTGTAGGAATGCGCAATGTATGGCGTTGGCGGGAACTTGATGGGTTACCCTAAAAATCAACTGAATTTAAAAATCATAAAAAAGTATATTGAATACAAAAATCATCCGTGCAATGCTTCGACTGTATCGTGCCAACAGAAGCGCGGACAAGCGGAACGAATAGAAAAATGCCCGATTGCCGATTCCTGTGATGCGCCTTTGCTAAAAGGTGCAAGCGCTCTTCCTGTGTTTTCGGGGAGGGTGTTCGGGTCCGGCTGGGGCGCAACTGGCGAGAACCGACGTGACATCCGTGCTCGAGCTACACAATCTGGTCAAGACCTATGGGGACACGCGCGCCCTTGATGGCTTGAGCCTTTCGCTGCCCGACGATCATTACATTTCACTGCTCGGCCCGAGCGGATCGGGAAAGACAACCCTGCTCAGGGTGATCGCCGGGTTTGAGCGTTGCGAAGGTGGTTCTATCCGCTTTGCCGGACAGTCCATGCAGGACGTGGCACCGCATCGCCGTGGCATCGGCTTCGTCTTTCAGAATTTCGCGCTGTTTCCACATCTGAGCGTGCGGGAAAACATCGCCTTCGGCCTTGCCAATCGTGAGGTCGCGCCGGTGACCAATGCTGGCGAAGTGGCTGACAGGGTGCGTGACATCATCGCGCTGGTCGGCCTGCAAGGCTTGGAAACCCGCGCCGTTACCCAGATTTCCGGTGGCCAGAAACAGCGTGTCGCGCTGGCCCGCACCCTGGTCACCGAGCCGAAAATGGTGCTGCTGGACGAGCCACTCGGCGCGCTGGACGCCAATCTGCGCGCTCGCATGCGCAATGAGTTGCGCGACATCCGCGAGCGCTGCGGTGTCACCTTCCTGCATGTTACCGGCAGCGAGAGCGAGGCGCTGGCCATGGGCGACATGGTTCTGGTGCTGGACCGCGGGCGGATTGCCCAGACCGGCAGCTCGGACACGATCTATAACCGTCCGGTTTCCGCCGATGTGGCGCGTTTTCTGAATTGCTACAATCTGTTTTCCGGTTCTGTTGACGGCAACAGTTTCGTTGCCCCGGCAGGCCGCCTGCCGCTCGGCGGCTTCAGACAATCGGCTTCTAGCCCCGCCTATGCCATTCGCCATGACCGCATCTCCATCCGTCCTGTTATCGCCGAGCGCGGCATTGATGAGGTGGCAATCGAAGCGAGCTTTCTGGCCGAGGAATATACCGGTTCGGCGGTCTATTCGTTCTTCTCGGCGGATGATGGCTCGGTCTTCGAAGTGGAAACCCATTTGAGCAAGGACGCCCGCCCGATCCTCGAACCGCAGACCCGCTACGCGCTGGTCTGGAACAAGGAGCACGCCCTTGTCTACGCATAATCAAGCCCTTGGTGACACCATCACCGCCATCGCGGAACCTGCCGCCAAGCCGTCGCGCATCTCCTTCTGGCTGGTCCTGCCGGGCGTTGTCTGGATGCTGTTGTTCCTGGTGCTGCCGATGTTGATGATGGTCTATGTGTCCTTCTGGACGCAGACCACCTTCACCATCAAGCCGGTGTTGACGCTGCAAAGCTGGATCACCTTTTTTTCCAGCGATACTTATCTGGGTGCGCTCTGGACCACGGTCAGGATTTGGCTTCTGGTATTGGTTGCGACCTTGGCTGTTGGCTATCCGGCGGCGCTGTTTGTCGGGCTGTTCGTCAAAAACAAGACGCTGCAAACCGTGCTTCTGGTGCTCTGCGTCATTCCGTTCTGGACCTCTTTCCTGATCCGCGTCCTCGCCTGGCGGCCAATGCTTGGCAAGGAAGGGGCGATCAACATGATCCTGATGAAGCTTGGTATTGTCAGCCATCCCATCGAAGTCCTGCTGTTTTCCGAACTGTCTGTGATCATCGGCATGACGCAGATCTATTGTGTGTTCATGGTCGGCCCCATCGCCTTCATGCTGGGGCGGATCGAGCCGGCAATCATTGAGGCGGCACAGGATCTCGGGGCCGGTTTCTGGCGGATTTTCCGCACCATCATTCTGCCGATGTCGATGCCGGGCGTGGTGGTGGGGGCGATCTTTGTCTCGGTCATGGTGCTCGGCGAATTTGCCACCTCGGCGGCACTGTCGGGCCGCAAGGTCAATCTGCTCGGCAATATCATTGTTACCCAAGTCGGGTCGCTGAAATGGGCCTTTGCGGCGGTGGCGGGCGTTATCCTCACCCTGCTGATGGGGCTGGTTGTCGCGGCGCTGCTGCGGGTCGTCGATCTCAGGAAGGAGTTGTAGGATGAATTCCGGAGCGGTCAAACTGGGGCTTGGCGTCTATACCACGCTGTTTCTGGTGTTTCTCTACGGGCCTTTGGTGGTTCTCGCCATCCTGTCCTTTCAGACGGGACCGGAAGGTGGCCCGCAATTTCCGATCATCGAATGGTCGGTCTATTGGTACAAGCACCTGTTCGGCCTGACTCCGCCCTCGCGCATTGCGCCACTGCCGATCAACGACGCCCTGGTGCGGTCCATGGGGCTGGCGGTGATGACAATGATCGTCTCCACCGTGCTGGGGGTGATTTCGGCCCAGGCTTTCCGCAGCCGGTTCAAAGGCTCCGGCCTGGTCTTCTACCTGATCGTGCTGGGCATGATGGTGCCGGGCGTGCTGGTCGGGCTTGGCATGGCGCTGGTTGCCAACACATTGGGCATCGACCGCCACTGGTGGGGCACGGCCTTTGTGCTGCATGTCGTCTATACCTTCCCCTTCGCCTTTCTGGTGATGCTGGCGATTTTCAATCGCTTCGACCCAAGCGTCGAGGAGGCGGCCTGGTCGCTTGGCGTCAGCCCGATGCGGACCTTTCGCAAGATCACCTTTCCGCTGATCTTTCCGGGCGTGCTGTCGGCCATGCTGTTTGCGTTCACGCTGTCCTATGACGAGTTTTCCCGCACGCTGTTTGCCTCTGGCCGCGATCTCACCCTGCCGCTGGCGATCTACGGGACGTTTTCGGTGGAAGTACACCCGAATGTCTTTGCCTTCGGCGTGCTGACCACGCTGTTTTCCTTCGCGCTGCTTGGCACTTACGCTGTGCTGATGGGGCTTTCGGTGCGCCGCGCCCGGCGCATGGCTGTTCAGGAGGATGCATGATGGAAAAGTCCAAGTCCCCGTCCGCCATTGTCACCGGAGCTGGTTCCGGCATTGGTCGCGCCATCGCGCTTCGGCTGGCTAAAGACGGGTATGGCGTGCTGGTCAACGATCTTGCCATCGACCGGGCCAAAGCCGTGGCCGATGAGATCATCGCCGCAGGCGGCAAAGCCTCGGCCTATGCTGGCGATGTCTCGGATGAGGTGCAAGCGGCGGCCATTTGCGCTGCCGCCGTTGTCGCCCATGGGCCGGTCGCACTGCTGGTTAACAATGCCGGGATTGCCCATCAATCGCTGTTTGAACACCTAGAGGTCGCTGATTTCGACCGGATGTTTGCGGTGCATGTGCGCGGCAATTTCCTGATGACCCGCACTGTGTTGCCGCCGATGGTGGAGCGGGGAGACGGTGTTATCGTCAATATTGCCTCACAGCTCGGCCAGATCGGTGGCGTCGAACTGGTGCATTATTCCGGCGCCAAGGCGGCGATCATCGGCATGACCAAGGCACTTGCCCGCGAAGTTTCAGCCCGTGGCGTGCGTGTCAATGCGGTCGCTCCCGGCCCAATCAATACGCCGCTGGTCATGGGTCTGTCGGAAGACTGGCGAGCCGCCAAAAAGGCGCAGCTGCCGCTTGGCCGGTTTGGCGAGCCAGAGGAAGTGGCCGCTGCCGTCTCCTTCCTTGCCTCCCCGGATGCTGCCCTGTTCGTCGGTCAGACTCTGGGGCCGAATTCCGGCGATGTGATGCTTTGAACCTTGAAGGAAGAGAGCCATGAGCAAGCAGAACCAGCGGATCGTCATCATCACCGGAGCCGGCATCGGCATTGGCGCCGCCGCCGCCAAAGCCTTCGGCGCGCTTGGTGACCATGTCGTTGTTACCGATATCATGGACGCCGAAGGCGAGGCGGTGGCGCAGGCTATTCGCGCTGGCGGTGGCTCGGCGGAATTTCATCATTATGACGTGCGCTCGACACCGGCAGCCGATGCGCTGGTCGCCGATATCGAGGCGCGGCTTGGCCGGATCGATGTGGTGGTCGCCAATGCCGGCATTGCGCATCGCGTGCCGCTTAAAGAGTTGACCGATGAAAAATGGGACCTGACTTTTGATATCGACCTCAAGGGTATCTTCCGCCTCGTGCGGGCGGCCACTCCCGGCATGCGCGCCCGCAAAAGCGGGGCGATTGTCGCGTTGTCATCGATCATGGGCATTGCCTATGGCTGGGATGAGCATGTCCATTATTCCGCTGCCAAATCTGGGGTGGTCGGGCTGGTGCGCGGTCTGGCCGTCGAGCTTGCCCGTGAGGGGGTGCGGGTCAATGGCATTGCGCCGGGCTATATCCGCACCGCGCAATTGCTGTCGGAGGAAAACTCGCTCGGGCCGGTAGGGGCCGAAAAAGCTGCCGAAATCATCCCGATGGGACGGCTCGGAACACCCGAGGATATTGCCGATGTCATCACCTTCCTCGCCTCCAATGCCGCCCGCTACATGACCGGTCAGGTGCTGGTCGTCGATGGTGGCCTGCTGGTTGGGCGTTACTAAAAGCAACTATCAACAACAACAAAAACCGGCAAAGCCGGATCGGGAACTCAAAAACTGGAGAACTGCCATGTCATTACTGGAATTAAACCGCAGATCGCTTCTCAAACGCTCCACCGGCATGATGGCGCTGGCTATGGGGGCAGGCACGCCCTTTCTGTCGTCGCGGGCTGCCTATGCCCAGGCGACCAGCCTTGCCAGCCAGCAATTGCGCACCATCGGCCTGTCGGTGACGGTGCAGGAACGCATTCTTAATGACTTCAAGAAGGCCTCCGGCGTTGGCGGCACATCAGGTACGGCTGCAACCTTCCCGGATGCGCAGACCAAGATCCTGTCTGGCTCGAAGGATTATGATTGCTGGGAAATCATCGCCGAGCGCCTGCCTGCCATCGTCATGACCAACAATGTCGAGCCGCTGCCGGCCTCGGGCTTGAAAAACTGGGCGAATATCCGCGACACCTTCACCAAACCATCCGACAAATGGGACCGCAAAGCGCAGATCGTCGGGCAGATCTGGGCCGATGAAGGCCAGACGACGCTGAACATGGTGCCCGCCGTCTATAACTACGATTCCATCGGCTATAACCCGGATGTGGTCTCTGCCGAGGAAGCCAATAGTTGGGCGGCGATTTTCGACAAGAAGTGGAAGGGCAAGTCCGGCCTTAACACCGATCCGCTGATTGCCTTCGGTCAGGCGATCATGGCGATGAACACGCTTGGCCTGCTCAACGTCAAGAACCCCGGTAATCCGAGTGCCAAGGAAATCGACGAGGCGGCGGCATTTCTGGTGTCGAAGAAGAAGGAAGGTCAGTTCCGGGCTCTGTGGGGCGATTTCGGCGAACTGGTCAATCTGATGGCCTCGGGTGAAATGGTGGTTTGCGATGCCTGGCAACCGGCCGTCATGGCGGTGAAGGCGCAGGGCAAGCCTTGCAAATATGCCGTACCGAAGGAAGGCTATCGCGCCTGGGCCATCGGTCCGTCGATGATTGCAGGCACCACCAACAAGGAAGCCGTCACCGCCTATGCCGATTACTGGCTGTCGGGTGAGCCGGGCATCGCGGTGTCGGAGCAGGGTTATTATTCGCCCTCCACCAATATCAAAAGCGTCATGGCACCGGAAAAATATGCCTTCTGGTACGAGGGTAAGCCTTGGACCGGCGCGGCCGAGCGCGGCATCAAGGAAGGCGACCTGCGCGATGGTGGCTCGCTGGAAGAGCGCGCCAAGAACGTCGCTTATTGGCATCAATGGCCGGATGAATACGACCATCTGGTGCAGAAGTGGGACGAGTTCCTGAATGCCTGACGAGACGCGGGAAGACCGGCTGGCTCCGGTCTTCCCTTTTGATACTGCACCGGAGAAAGCCGATGATTTACGACCTGGAACTGATCGATGTGGGCAAGGTCTATGACAATGGCACCACGGCTGTCAGCGCCTTCAGCCTGGCGGTGAAGAAAGGTGAGTTCATCGCTTTTCTCGGCCCATCCGGCTGCGGCAAGACCACGACGCTGAGGATGATTGCCGGGTTCGAGGGCATTTCCTCCGGCGATATGATGATCAAGGGCGTGCGGATGAACGACGTGCCGCCGCAAATGCGTCCGACCGCGACGATCTTTCAGAACTACGCGCTGTTTCCCCATATGAGCGTGCGCCGCAACGTCGCGTATGGTCTTGAAGTCAAGGGGATGGCCAAGGCCGAGCGCGACCGCAAGGTGGAGCGGATCATTGCAACGCTTGGGCTCGAAGACATTGCCGAACGCAAGCCGGAAAAGCTTTCCGGCGGCCAGCGTCAGCGGGTGGCCCTGGCGCGTGGACTGGTGATCGAGCCGGACATTCTGCTTCTGGATGAGCCGCTTGGTGCTCTGGATGCCAATTTGCGCAAGGCGATCCAGAACGAGCTGAAAATTCTGCAAAGGACACTGGGCGTCACCTTCATCTTCGTTACCCACGCGCAATCGGAGGCGCTGGCGCTGTCCGACCGGGTGGTGGTGATGAACCAGGGCCGCGTTGAGCAGGTCAGCCCGCCACACCAGCTCTATACAAGGCCCGCCACGCCGTTTGTGGCGCAATTCATTGGCCGAAACGCGATTTTCAAGGGGCATGCCCGTGCCGATGGCGCAGGCGACTTGCGGGTCGAGACCCCGGAAGGATTGCTCGCAGGCCTGGTCAATGGCCCGTTATCTGAAGGTGGCCTCGCCAATCTCGTCGTTCCCGCCGAGGCCATTCAGGTTCATCAGGGAAGCCGCGAACAGCTTGCCCGGGTGGCTATGGCCCACGGTGGCAACGCGGTGCATGCCCGCATTCAACGCGCCGATGTCGTTGGTCACGTCTCGCATATCTCAGCGGTGCTGGCGGATGGTCGGTCTCTGTCTCTCGAGGCCCATGTCGAGAAATATCGCCCGGATGAGTTTCCTGTCGGCTCAGACGTGTTCCTGTCGTGGAAGCCTTCGGATGCCACCATTATCGCCGCACATTGACAATCCAGCACCTGATTAAAAAGTCTTTATCAAAAGGAGAAAACACCATGGCAAAGGAAATCTTTTGCAGCTTCGGCATCGATGTGGACGCGGTGGCCGGCTGGCTCGGCTCTTACGGCGGCGAGGACTCGCCTGACGATATTTCCCGTGGCCTGTTTGCCGGTGAAGTCGGTGCGCCGCGCCTGCTGAAACTGTTCGAGCGTTTCGGCATCAAGACCACATGGTTCATTCCCGGCCATTCCATCGAGACCTTCCCGGAACAGATGCAGGCGGTGGCCGATGCTGGCCATGAAATCGGCATTCATGGCTATACCCACGAAAACCCGATTGCCATGACCCGCGAGCAGGAAACCGAGGTGCTGGACAAGTGCATCGAGCTGGTCACCAAGCTGTCTGGCAAGCGTCCGACAGGCTATGTCGCGCCGTGGTGGGAGTTTTCCAATGTCACCAATGAATTGCTGCTGGAGCGGGGCATCAAATACGACCACTCGCTGATGCATAATGATTTCACGCCTTATTATGTGCGGGTTGGCGATAGCTGGACCAAGATCGACTATTCCAAGAAGCCATCCGACTGGATGGTGCCCTTGAAGCGTGGTCACGAGACCGACCTGATCGAAATTCCGGCCTCCTGGTATCTCGATGACCTGCCGCCGATGATGTTCATCAAGAAATCGCCCAACAGCCATGGCTTCGTCAATCCGCATGATATCGAGCAGATCTGGCGCGATCAGTTCGATTGGGTCTATCGTGAAATGGATTATGCGGTTTTCCCGATCACCATTCACCCTGACGTTGCCGGGCGCCCGCAGGTGCTGATGATGTTGGAGCGGTTGTTTGCCCATATGAGCAAGCATCCCGGGGTGAAATTCGTGACCATGAACGAGATCGCCGACGATTTCGCCAAGCGCTTTCCGCGCAAAAAGTAACGGGGCAAGACGTGAAAAGACTGGAAGGGGCGGCGCTATGCCGTCCCTTGGCTGTGAAAGGAGATCGTCATGTGTTCACTCTGCGGTGTGATCGGCGGCAATGAGCATTGGGCCGATGCCGTGGCCCGCCCCGGTGTCTACACCCGCAATGGCGAGCGGGTGGACCGCCGCCGGGAACGGATGAACCGGGTGAGCACCGCCAACCGGGTGCTGAAGGCGTTCGGCCTGTCGCTGTCGGATTGGCAGGGCTCATCCTATCTTCTGTCCAGCCTGACGGGAAAGACCGAGATCATCGAGGATCTCGGTCATCTCTGGGTGGTTGCTGAAAAAATGTCCGGTCGGGCCTGCGATCCGCTTGATCCGGCGCTGATTGCGCGGATGGAAACGGCCAATAATGGCTGATGCAAGGAGTGCTATTCCCCAGTTCACGCCCGTCAATCTGCTGACCGGCTTTCTGGGCTCCGGCAAGACGACACTGCTCAAGCGCTTGCTGTCGGACCCGGCGCTTGCCGATACGGCGGTACTGATCAATGAATTCGGAGAAATCGGCCTCGATCACGATCTGGTGGAAACGGTTGATAGCGATACGGTGCTTCTGCAATCCGGCTGCGTCTGCTGCACGATTCGCGGCGATCTGGCAGAAGCCGTACGCACCTTGCACGAGCGGCGCGAGCGCGGCGAGGTTGCACCCTTTCGCCGGGTGATGATCGAAAGCACCGGGCTTGCCGATCCGTTTCCGATCTTATCGACGCTGAAAGCCGATCCGGTTCTGCGCCATCACTTTCGCCACGGCAATGTCATCACCACGGTCGATGCCATCAACGGCTTGGGTCAACTGGACGCTTACGGCGAATCGGCCCGCCAGGCGGCAATTGCCGACCGGTTGGTCATCACCAAAACCGATATGGCTGAAGCCCTCGAACATCAGGAATTGGCGGCCCGGCTGAAGGGACGGCTTGTGGCGATCAATCCGGATGCGGCCATTCTGACCGCGGCGGATGCGGATTTTTCAGTTGCCAGCCTGCTGGAAGACGATGCCAGCCTGCATAGTTCCACCCTGCAATCGGCCAGCGGTTTTTACTGCGAAGCGCCCGCAGATGCTGGCCATAGCGGTGACTTCCGCTCCTTCGTGGTCACGGTTGACGCGCCGATCGATTGGACCGCTTTCGGTATCTGGTTGACCATGCTGCTCAACCGCCATGGCGCCAAGGTTATCCGGGTGAAGGGCATTTTGAACATCGCGGGCGAAGACCGGCCCGTTGCCATTCACGGCGTCCAGCATCTGGTGCATCCGCCGGTCCATATGGCCGGCTGGCCATCGGCGGATCGGCGCTCCAGACTGGTCTTCATTGTTGATGGATTGGAGACGGCGCTGATCAGGCGGTCTTTCGAGGCTTTTGCGATAAAGTGAGAGCATGGATGGTGGTGGAGGCTCTCTGGTTTTACAGTGGCTTTATAAGTGAGTGAGGAATGTCAAACCCGAATGAACACCCATAACCCACCGGCTGCCTTTCCTGCGCCCGCCCTTCATACCGAAGGCAAGCCGCGTCTGCGGGTACTCGGCACGGCGATTTCATTGCTGGAGCCGCTGCGTCTCCAAGCGCAGCAGGATCTCGGCATCGAAGTCGTGTTCGACAATAACGATTTCCTGACTACCCAGCATAAGGCGGCGCAGGCACCGGACTGTTACGACATCTACGACCAGTGCTTTCATAACCTGGATATCGTCTGGTACTGGCGGGCCGTCCAACCGATAGAACTAAAGCGGATCGACCTCTGGACCGAGATTTCCGATCTCACCAAGACCGGTCGGCTGGAGCCGAGCGCCCAACTGGGCAAGGGTGATGCTCCGGTCAAAAAGCTTTTCGTCCAGCCGGATCTGTCACTGGGAGAAAATCCGACCGGCCATATTTCCATGCTGCCCACCACCCATAATTTCGATAGTTTTGCCTATCGCAGCGACCTGGTGAATAGCCCCAAATCTGTGTCCAGCTGGGCAAGCCTGTTGGACGAGGCCTGGGCGGGCCGAGTGGCACTGGTGGATGAGCCAGCCATCGGTATCTTCGATGCAGCTCTTGCTGCGGAGGCGGCTGGCTTGATGCGGTTCGACAATATCGACAATATCGGCAATATGACCGTGGCCGAAATCGACCGGCTGATCGCCATCCTGACTGAGAAGAAAAAATCCGGATTTTTCAGAGATTTCTGGCGCACCGCCGAAGATGCCGCGACCCTGATGGTCCGGGGGCGTACCGATATCCAGAGCATGTGGTCAACAGGCATTACCATCCTGAGCGGCCAGGGCATGGCCGTCGAGCAGGCGGTGCCGGTGGAAGGTTACCGGGCCTGGCATGGCGGGCTTTGCCTGTCGCGCGGCCTTGAAGGCCGGATGCTGGACGTGGCCTATGACTATCTTAACTGGTGGATATCAGGCTTGCCAGGCGCGGTCGTTGCGCGGCAAGGCTATTATATTTCCACGCCGCAACGCTCAAAGGCGTATCTGAGCACGGCGGAATGGGATTATTGGTATGGCGGTTTACCCGCCGCGCAGGATTTGCCCGGACCGGATGGCGCCATTCGGATCAAGGCTGGCGAAAGCCGCAGCGGTGGGTCTTACTGGCAGCGTGCCAACCGCATCGCGGTGTGGAACACCACCATGGACGAACATAATTACCTGGTGCGTCGCTGGCTTCAGCTGATGGCAGCATAATATTCTATTGATTGAAGGAGTAACCGATGACCCCCACCATGTCAGGCAAAAGCATTGCGCAGCTTGCGGTGTTGATCCAGTCCGGCGCGCTCGATCCGCAGGATCTGGCCCATCAGACGTTGGCAGCCATCCGGGATCACGCGGATCAGACGATTTTCACCCGGCTGACGCCGGAGCGGGCGATGCAGGAGGCTAAGGCTTCGGCATCGCGCATCCGGGCCGGTTGCTCGCTTGGCCCTTTGGACGGGATACCGATTGCCTGGAAGGATCTCTTCGATCTCAAGGGAATAACCACCACCGCAGGCTCCGTGGTGTTGGGTGATCAGCCACCGGCGGTGCGCGATGCGGATGTGGTCCAGGCTTTGGCAAACGCCGGGATGGTTTCCATCGGTCATGTCAATATGAGCGAATTTGCCTTTTCCGGCCTTGGGGTCAACCCGCATTACGGTACGCCGCGCAATCCGCACAGCATGGGTGACGCACGGGTTCCCGGCGGATCGTCCTCAGGCTCTGGCGTTGCCGTTGCCTCCGGGCTGGTGCCTGTGTCGATCGGGACGGATACGGGCGGATCTGTCCGCATTCCCTCCGCCTTCAATGGTATTGTCGGCTATAAGGCGACCCGTGGCCGCTATTCCATGCGCGGCGTCTTTCCGCTCTCCAAAAGCCTCGATTCCCTTGGGCCACTCTGCCGCACGGTGCAGGATGCGGTTTGGGTGGATGCCGCCATGCGCGGGTTGACGCAGCCGCAGGTGACCCGCACCGCCTTGGCCGGACGCCGTTTCGTGGTCCCGGAAACAGTGTTTTTCGACGGTGCGGAGGATGGTGTGGTTCAAGCCTTTGAGGCAGCGATCCGCCGCCTGGAGCAGGCGGGTGCTGTTGTGCGTCGTCAAGCCTTCTCGATCATGCAGCAGATCCTCGATATTCTCGCCAAGCATGGTCCGCTGGTGACGGCGGAGGCCTATGTACTGCATCGCCACCGTCTGCATGGACCGGAGGCGGCCCGCATGGACCACCGCGTCGCCACCCGGGCGCGGTTGGGCGAAAACATCAGCCTTTCCAGCTATGTCGAGCTTATCGACCGGCGTGAGCAATTGATCGCGGAATTTACCGGCCAGATCGGCACGGATGAATTCATCCTGACGCCAACCGTCGCGCATGTCGCACCGCTGACCGCGCCGCTTGTGGCTGACGATGACCTGTTCGTGGCAACCAACGGCAAGACATTGCGCAACACGATGCTCGGCAATTTTCTCGACTGGTGCGCGGTTTCGCTGCCATGCGGAACGGGTGACGCCAATATGCCTGTTGGCCTGCAAGTCTCCGGACCCGCATGGTCCGATGAGGCCCTGCTTGGTCTGGCGCTTTCGGTGGAAGCGGTGGTTTGCGGCTAAATAAGCTTACATCGGAAACAGGCTGGTCAAGGGCATATGCGATTTGACGATCGGTGACTTCAGCACCACGAAGCTGAAATATTTGTCGATGCCGATATCCATGTCGGTCAGCCTTTCCATGATCGACTGATATTCGCCGATCCCCGATGTGACGAATTTCAGCATGTAATCATAGCCGCCGGAAACCAGGTGACATTCGATCACCTGGTCGACCTTTTCAACTGCGGCCAGAAAACGGGCAAAATCGATCTGTCTGTGGTTCTTCAAGGTGATTTCGGTAAACACCGTCAGCGTCTGGCCGAGCTTGCTGACATTGATCTGGGCGGAATAGCCTTCGATATAGCCCTCCGCTTGAAGTT
Organism: Agrobacterium vitis; assembly: GCF_037039395.1. Lineage (NCBI taxonomy): Bacteria > Pseudomonadati > Pseudomonadota > Alphaproteobacteria > Hyphomicrobiales > Rhizobiaceae > Gillisella > Gillisella vitis. Next base: position 1,186,065 of record NZ_CP146244.1, read on the forward strand.
TCTTTACGCGCATCAGGCAGGGGCTAGGGGAGAGATTGACCAGTTCGGCCAGTTCCACATTGGTTATCCGGCCGTTCTTTTGCAATTCATAGAGAATCTTGATGTCGATCCTGTCGAGTTTCACTCTACTGTTTCCCCTAATGCCTGTCTGCCAGCATATTATGCTTCGAAAGCCAAAGTGCAAGCCGTCATCATCAGGAAAGCAAGCTGGAAGGCTTTGAAAAACCTTATGCAACGCAGGGATTGTTTGCGTTTCTAAAAACGGAAGGAAATGCTGAATCTGGGGCAATCGCGGTGCTTTTCACTGATGGAAATGCTTATGCTGATCGGCAATCAAGGAGCTTTTCATGCGTGTACCCCTGTTGCGAATCGAGACCCACACCACCCTGCCTGAGGCGGCTGATGTCGTGGTGATCGGCGGCGGTATCGTCGGGACATGCACCGCCTATTTCCTGGCAAAGCGCGGCGTCAAAGTCGTGCTGTTGGAAAAGGGATTGATCGGGGCGGAACAGTCCAGTCGCAATTGGGGCTGGTGCCGCCAGCAAAACCGCGATGCCCGCGAATTGCCGATGGCGACCAAAAGCCTGGATCTGTGGGACAGTTTTGCCAGCGATATTGGTGAGGATGTCGGGTTTCGCCGCTGTGGCCTGCTTTACCTGAGCAATAGCGAGGCGGAAATCGCCACCTGGGCCAAATGGCGTGACTTTGCCAAAACGGTCGGCGTCACTACCCATATACTTTCGGGTAAGCAAGCCGCCGAAAAAGGCAGCGCGACGCACAAGCCCTGGCTCGGCGGGGTCTTTTCGCCCAGCGATGGCATCGCTGTCCCTGAGCGGGCTGCACCCGTCATTGCCCGTGGCGTGATGAAATTCGGCGGAACCGTCATGCAGCATTGCGCGGCCCGTGGGTTGGAAACCGAGGCTGGCCGGGTCAGTGCCGTGGTGACGGAAAAGGGTACGATCCGCACGGCAACGGTGGTGATGGCGGGCGGCGCCTGGGCGTCGTCCTTCTGCAATCAGCTGAACATTCGCTTTCCTCAGGCCTCTATCCGATCCTCCATTCTGTCTGTCGGTCCTCTTGACGGATTAGAGGCAGAAGCTTTGCCGGACGCCCTGCATACGGCGCGGGTGTCGGTGACCCGCCGGGGCGATGGCGGCTATACCATGGCGATCAGCGGTCGTGCCAGCGTCGATCTGACCCCCCAGCAGATCCGCTACGGCAAGGCCTTCCTGCCGATGTTCCAGCGGCGGTGGAGAAGCCTGAAGCCAGGTACGATCGAAGGTCTGCGCAATGGCCATGAGACACTGGCGAAATGGGCGCTGGACAAGATCACCCCCATGGAGCGCAACCGTATTCTCGATCCGATACCGGATCGCAAACTGATCGCCGAAACCTATCGCCGCGCCGGCGAATTGCTGCCTGCTTTGGCTGGTGCAAAAATTTCGGCCAGTTGGGCTGGCTATATCGACAGCACCCCGGATGGTGTGCCCGCCATCGGCGAGATTCCATCCCTGCCGGGCTTTATTCTGGCCGCCGGATTCAGTGGCCATGGTTTTGGCATCGGGCCAGGGGCAGGGCATCTGATCGCCGACATCATCACCGGTTCCGAACCGATTGTCGATCCGGCTGACTATCGGCCCGAGCGGCTGGCTCACTCCGCCTGGGGCAAGGTCGCGGGCTTCTGATCCCCGCTTCTTCCCGGCCAGGGCGGGTATGGGATTGCAAAACTGCGGCTTTCTGCCTATAGAAAGGCCATTAACCCCGGACCCGGTGAAATTCCGGGTGGCTATTCTGGCCGCCGATCCGCCAGACAACGCACGACATTTCTGAAACGTGATGATCCGTTTATTCGGTCAGCTCTGAGCGTTTGTGAAAAATCTTCCCCGTTGCGAAACAATCTCCATGAAAAAAATTGAACGATACCAGCGAGACTGGTTCTCGAATATCCGTGGCGATGTCCTGTCGGGCATTGTCGTGGCCCTTGCGCTTATTCCCGAAGCCATCGGCTTCTCGGTGATTGCCGGGGTCGATCCGAAGATCGGGCTGTTTGCCTCAGTTATCATCGCCTGTGTATCCGCCTTCTGTGGTGGGCGCCCCGGCATGATTTCCGCTGCCACTGCCGCAACCGCTGTGTTGATCGGTGGGCTGGTCAAGGACCATGGCATTCAATATCTGTTTGCCGCAACCGTGCTGATGGGCCTGTTGCAAATTCTGGCTGGCTTCCTGAAGCTCGGGCGTTTGATGCGCTTCGTGTCGCGTTCGGTGATGACGGGCTTCGTCAATGCCCTGGCAATTCTGATCTTCATGGCGCAATTGCCGGAATTGCTTGGCCGCCCACCATCGACCTTCGTGATGATCGGTGTGGCGCTTGCCATCATCTATCTCTTCCCGCGTCTCACCAAGGCGGTGCCATCGCCGCTGGTGGCAATCGCCGTGCTGACGGCTGCGACCTGGTGGTTCGGATGGGATGTCCGCAGCGTCAGCGATCTCGGCGAATTGCCGTCCAGCCTGCCATTGTTCGGCTGGCCGCAGGTGCCGCTGACCTTCGAGACGTTGCAGATCATTTTCCCGTATTCCATCGCGCTCGCTGCCGTTGGCTTACTGGAATCGCTGCTGACGGCGCAGATCGTCGATGACATGACGGATACGCAAAGCAACAAGAGCCAGGAATGCATCGGCCAGGGAGCAAGCAATATCGCTTCCGGCTTGTTTGGAGGCATGGGCGGCTGCGCGATGATTGGCCAATCGGTGATCAATATCTCGTCGGGTGGGCGAGGGCGTCTTTCGACCTTCGTGGCCGGTAGCTTCCTGCTTGTGCTGCTGCTGGTGCTGGATGATATCCTGCGGGTGGTTCCCATGGCCGCCCTGGTGGCGATCATGATCATGGTGTCGATCGGCACGTTTTCCTGGCGGTCGATCATCGACCTGCGCACCAACCCTCCATCCTCGTCGCTGGTCATGCTGGCAACCGTGGTGACAGTGGTTGCCACCCACGATCTGTCGAAAGGCGTGCTGGTCGGCGTGCTGCTGTCGGGCGTGTTCTTTGCCGGTAAAGTGGCGCGCATGGTGCATGTCAAAGCCGAAGACCATGCCGATGGTTCAAGACTGTACCGGGTGGACGGGCAGATTTTCTTTGCGTCCTCTGAAGCCTTTATCGCCGCCTTCGACTTTGATGACGAAGTGAAATCCATCACCATCGACGTAACCCAGGCGCATTTCTGGGACATTACCGCGGTTGGCGCCCTCGACAAAGTGGTGCTGAAGTTCCGCGCCAAGGGGGCTGTGGTGGATGTGAAGGGACTGAATGTTGCCAGCGCCCATATGATGGACCGCTTTGCCTTGCATCGCGATCCGCAAGCCGTTCTCAGCGCGGGTGGGCATTGATACGACTCGTGATTGAAGAGGGAATTTCGGATGAGGGACGGATGAGCAATTCGCTACGCGCATAGCGCATGGCTGACGTGCGAAAAACTGCCTCGAAAATGTGCGAAAATCAGGTATAACTCTCTTCATCGAAGCAATGCATCCTCCTCCCGCAGAGCTTCGATATACCGGGCCAGCTTCTCCTCCTCCCAGAGCGGCCCGTCGGAATGACGACACTCCTCCTCCCAGTCGTCATTCGGTTCTTTCGAAAAGCCTGCCGCACCTCCTCCCGCGGCAGGCTTTTCGTTTTTGGAGGGTTTTCTCTCAATAAGCCGCTCTTTTACGAAGCCGCCAATTGCTGTACTGCCTGTTCGGGCAAAGCAGACTGCATAGCTGTGCCTGGCTGGGCAAAGGCCGCGCCGACGCCGATGAGGATTGGGTTGCTGACACCAAGTGTGGCGACCGCATCGGCCAGTTCCCCGACCGTTCCACGCCAGCTCGTCTGTTGCGCACGGCTGATTGAGGTCATCGCCACCGCTTGCGTGTTGGACGCCATACCAGCTGCGATGAGATTTTCGGCAATCCGGCCCGCCATCCGGCCGCCCATATAGAAGATCGTCGTGACGGATGGATCGGCCATGTCGCGCCAGTTGAGGCTTTCCGGCAGGTCGCCGTGTCTGGAATGGCCCGTCACCAATCGCAGTGATTGAGCGTGATCGCGGTGGGTGAGCGAAATGCCAAGCGCCGCCGCCATGGCGCTGGCCGAGGTAATTCCGGGTACGACATCCACGGCAATACCCTCATTCGCCAACCTGGCGATTTCCTCGCCTGCTCGCCCGAAAATCATCGGATCGCCGGATTTCAGCCGCACCACCCGTTTTCCAGCCTTGGCAAACCGCACCATCATCTCATTGATATCGTCCTGCTTGCAGCTTTCCCGCCCGCCACGCTTGCCAACCAGCATGCGCTTGGCCTCACGGCGGGCAAGTTCGAGAACGTCAGGGGAGACCAGATCGTCAAACAGGATGACATCGGCAGCTTGCAGCGCCCGCACGGCTTTCAGGGTCAATAATTCCGCATCGCCTGGTCCCGCGCCGACCAGTGTGACCCGCCCATGTGCCGGGGCGTTTGCGAGCCTGGCCGCCTCGTTCAGCAGCAAATGCTCCTCATTGTCCTGCGGCGGTGCATTGCCGGCAAAGGCGCGGTCCACGAACCGTTCCCAGAATGTGCGGCGCGGTGAGCCGGGTGCCAGCTTTTCATTGATCCGGCCACGGATCGCTTGTGCCAGTTCCGCCCATGGTTTGAGCGCTGGCGGTAGCAGCGTTTCAATCCGCCGCCGGATAGCCTGCCCGAGGATTGGTGCTGCGCCATCGGTGGAAATCGCCACCACGACCGGCGAGCGGTTGACGATGGAGCCGAACTGGAATTGGCAATAGGCGGGCTTGTCGATGACATTGACTGGAACGCCCGCCGCTTTTGCGGCGCAATAGAATGCCTTAGCCTCGTCCTCCGTCTCGCAATCGGCAAGCGCCAAAGCGGCGTTTTCAAAAATGCCGATATGCCAGCAATGGGGATGAAGGACCATGCGGTCTTGCTCATCAAGGAGGGTGCGGAAGGTGTCGGACAATTCGTCCTTGGCGCAGAACACCTCGACATCAGCGCCACAGGCCGCTAGCAATTCGGCCTTCCAGGCTGCTCCTTCCGAACCACCGGCGACGATGACCCGCTTGCCTTCCAGCGCCCAGAAAACCGGCAGTTTGGAAAGCGGTGCGACCCGTTCCGGGCGCCGAGACTTATTCTGCGGCAAGGATTTGAACAGCATCGATAATCCTCCTGATTTCGGCGCGGCAGGAGCCGCAATTGGTTCCAGCGGACAAGGTCTGGCCGACGGCTTCGACCGAGCAGCAGCCGCCCCTGACAGCATTGGTGATCTGGTTGATCCCAACCGAGAAACACGAGCAGACAATCGCTCCCGGATCGACCTGGCCCGCGCCTGGCCGTCCGGCAATTAGCGCCAGCCGGGCGTGGCGATCGCTGAAGTCGTCGGCAAGCCGGGCGCTGGCCCAATTGCGTGACACCGCAACCGGTTGGCTCGCCATGAACAGCGCGGCGCAAAGCCTGCCTGCGTTAAAAAACGCCAAACGGACATCGCCACTGGCATGGTCGCTATAGCCGATCATCTCTGCGGTGACGGGTACGGCAAGCGTTGCTCTCGCCCAGCTTTCCCAATCGCAGTCACGCTCAAACGCCAGCTCCAGCCGCCAGCCATGCTCGGCCTTGGCCAAAGCCCAATAGGATGCATCCAATGCCTGCGGCTTATGAGCTGACACGGCAAAACCATAGGCCTTAGCCGCATAGGGCTTTGCCGCAATGGCCACATGTTTCAGCGCTGGCTGACCCGAAACCGGGTCTACCAGGGAAGGTACGAGGCTATCGATGCGGGCCAGTGAGGCGGTTTCGCCAGTCCAGTGCATCGGCACGAAAATGGCACCACGGCTTTGGCGGTTGGTCAAAAGCGCGCGAACGATCACCCGGCTGCCGGTCTCGCTGGAAATCTCCACCAGGGCCGCATCGGCAATACCGAGATTGGCGGCGTCCAGCGGGTGGATTTCCGCGAAGGGTTCGGCCAGATGCGCCGATAGCCTCGCGCTTTTTGCCGTCCGTGTCATCGTATGCCAATGATCGCGCACCCGCCCGGTATTGAGGGTGAGGGGAAAATCCTGGCTTGCCCTATCTGGTATTACGGGTTCGCAGGCAATGAAACGGGCCTTGCCATCGGCATGATAAAAGCCGCCATTGGCGAAAAACCGGCTTTCCGCCGCAGGCTCGCCTTGTCTCTGGGGCCATTGGAAGGGGGCAAGCGCCTGATAGTCTGCATCCGTGATCGCGCCGTAAGCACCGATATCGAAATCGCGGGTGCCATTGTTTTCAAAACCCGATAGGGCGGCATGTTCGGCAAAGATATCGGCGGGCGACTGATAGCGAAAGGCTTTGCCAAAGCCCATGCGGCGGCCAATCTCAGCCATCTGCCACCAGTCTGCTCTGGCCTCGCCGGGGGCTGGTTTGAATGGTCGCTGGCGGGAAATCCGTCGTTCCGAATTGGTGACGGTGCCGGATTTTTCGCCCCAGCCAGCCGCTGGCAGCAGCACATGCGCCAGCTTTGCCGTATCGGTATCGGCCTGCATGTCGGAGACGACAACGAAGGGGCAGGCGGCAATCGCCGCTTTGACGGCATCGGCATTGGGCATGGAGACGACTGGATTGGTGGACATGATCCACAGCGCCTTGATCCTGCCATCGGCCACCGCCTGGAACATGTCCACGGCCTTCAAGCCGGGCCTGTCGGCCATGGTGGGCGAGGCCCAGAACCGCTGCACACGATCCCGATCCGTGGGATTGCCCAGCTCCATATGGGCGGCCAGCACGTTGGCGAGCCCACCGACCTCGCGTCCTCCCATGGCATTCGGCTGGCCGGTCAGCGAAAACGGTCCCATACCGGGTCTGCCGATCCGTCCGGTCGCCAGATGGCAATTGATGATCGCATTGACTTTGTCGGTGCCAAGCGACGACTGGTTGACGCCCTGGCTATAGCAGGTCACGGTTTTTTCCGTCGCGGCAAACAGTTGGAAAAACTGCCGCAACTGCATGGCAGGCAGGCCGGTCGCTTCCATCAGATCACCAAGCGATTGACCGGCAGCGGCGGCAAATGCTTCGGCAAAACCGTTTGTATGGGCGGCAATGTAGGATTGGTCGATGCTACCGTTTTCGACCAGATGCGCCAGCAAGCCGTTGAACAGCGCCACATCGCCATCCGGGCGGATGGATAGATGCAGGTCGGCAATGTCTGAGGTCGCGGTGCGGCGCGGATCGATCACCACCACTTTCAAGCCGGGGCGCTTGGCCTTTTCCGCAGCAATCCGCTGATAGAGCACCGGATGGCACCAGCCCATATTGGAGCCGACCAGCACGATGAGATCGGCCAGTTCCAGGTCACGGTAGGTGCCGGGAACGGTATCGGAGCCGAAGGCCCGCTTATGGCCAGCGACCGAAGAGGCCATGCAGAGACGCGAATTGGTGTCGATATTGGCCGAGCCGATAAAACCCTTCATCAGCTTGTTGGCGACGTAATAATCCTCGGTCAGCAATTGGCCGGAGAGATAGAAGGCGACCGAATCCGGCCCATGCTCGGCAATGCTGCGGGAAAACCTCTCGGCGACGAGATCGAGCGCCACATCCCAGGTCTGGCGCTCGCCGTAGACGGTCGGAGTGAGTGCCCTTCCATCCAGATCCAGCGTTTCACCCAGCGCCGAGCCCTTGGAACAGAGCCGGCCGAAATTGGCCGGATGATCCGGGTCGCCCATGATGCTGACGGCACCATTGTCCTCAACCTTGGTGTCCTCGACCTTGGCAATCACGCCGCAGCCAACGCCGCAATAGGGACAGGTGGTTTTCGTCTCGCCGGACATGATGCTCACTCCGCTGCCTGCAACAGGCTTTCCATGGCAATGGAGAGCACGCCTTCGACATTGCGCACGGCAATTGTTCGTACTGCCCCTTCATCGGCACCCAGCGCTTTGCCGCTTTCCAGCGAGATCACCCAATTGTGCAGCGGGCAAGTCACCGCCTTGCCATGGACGATGCCCTGGCTGAGCGGCCCACCCTTGTGCGGGCAATGGTCCTCGATGGCGAAGACCTCGTTTTCGGCGGTGCGAAATACCGCGATCTTGCCTTGAGGGGTTTTTACGCAGCGCGCGCCGCGCAGCGGAATGTCGTCGATATGGCCGATAGAGGTCCAGTTCTGATCCATGATCTCACTCCGCTGCCTGGGTGTAGCCGATGGTCGCCATCGGCTTGAACTCATGCTTGTCCTTGCCGGAAACGCGCTCCGACCAGGGGTCGACCTGGGCGAATGTCTGGCTGAAAACGAAGCGGTCGAAATAGGCCTTGCGCTTGGTTTCATCCTCCATGATCTGGCGGCGCACCTCGTCATGGCCAATGCGTTTTGCCCATTTGTAGATCCGCTCCAGATAGCGGCCCTGTTCGCGGTACATCTGGGTCAGCGCAACGATATGCTCCAGCGCCTCTTCCTCGGTTTTGACGAGGCCCAGAACATCGGTACCCTTGATGTCGAGACCAGCAGCGCCTGCGAAATGAATCTCGTAGCCTGAATCGACGCAGATGACGCCAATATCCTTGCAGGTCGCTTCGGCGCAGTTGCGCGGACAGCCGGAGACGGCCAGTTTCAACTTGGCGGGCGTCCAGGAGCCCCACATGAATTTTTCAAGCTTGATGCCAAACCCGGTGGAATCCTGCGTGCCGAACCGGCACCAGTCGGAGCCGACGCAGGTCTTTACGGTGCGCAGACCCTTGGCATAGGCCTGGCCGGAGACGAAGCCTGCCTTGCCGAGATCGGCCCAGACGGCGGGCAGGTCTTCCTTTTCGATGCCCAGCAGGTCGATGCGCTGGCCGCCGGTGACCTTGACCATGGGGATTTCGAACTTGTCGACCACATCGGCAATGGCCCTGAGTTCGGCGGCATTGGTGACGCCGCCCCACATGCGCGGCACGACCGAATAGGTGCCGTCTTTCTGGATGTTGGCATGGACGCGCTCATTGATGAAGCGCGACTGATAGTCGTCGGCATATTCGTCCGGCCAATCGCAGACGAGGTAATAGTTGAGCGCCGGGCGGCATTTGGCGCAGCCGCAGGAGCTTTTCCATTCCAGTTCCTGCATGACGGCGGGGATGGTCTTCAGTCCCTTGGCCTTGATCAGCCTGCGCACATCGTCATGGCCAAGGTCGGAGCAGGCGCAGATCGGCGTGACGGCCTTTGGGTTATAAGCATCACCCAGCGTCAGCGCCATGACCTGCTCGACAAGGCCGGTGCAGTTGCCGCAGGAGGCGGAGGCTTTCGTATGGGCGCGCACCTCATCCAGTGAGGTCAGGCCTTTGCCGGTAATGGTCGAGACGATCTTACCCTTGCAGACGCCGTTGCAGCCGCAGATTTCCGCATCATCCGGCAAGGCTGCAACGGCCGCCATAGGGTCCAGCGGTGTACCCCCCTGGTAGGACTGGCCGAAAATAAGCGTGTCGCGCATCTGCGAAATGTCGGTGCCGCGCTTCATCAGATCGAAGAACCACGAGCCATCACCGGTTTCGCCGTAAAGCACGGCGCCGACAATGCGGTTATCCTTCAGCACCAGCCGCTTGTAGATGCCGGATGAGGCATCGCGCAGCACGATTTCTTCGCGGTCAGGTGCTTCTGCAAAATCCCCGGCGGAAAACAGGTTGATGCCGGTGACCTTGAGTTTGGTATTGACGACGGAGCCGTGATATTCGGCATGACCACCAGTCAGCCGGTCGGCCAGCACCCGGGCGCTTTCATAGAGCGGCGCAACCAGGCCGTAGCACATGCCGCGATGCTCGGCGCATTCGCCAAGCGCAAAGATCGACGCGTCCGACGTCTGCATGCCGTCATCAACAACGATGCCGCGATTGACGGCAAGACCGGCATCCTTGGCAAGCTGTGAAGCCGGACGAATACCAACCGCCATCACCACCACGTCGCCTGAAATCACCCGGCCATCTTCCAGCTCGATGCCTTCGACTTTGTCCGTACCGAGGATCGCCTTGGTATTGGCTTTGGTGATGATCTCGATGCCCCGTTCGGAAAGCGCCTTTTCCAGAAGATAGGCGGCAGCGGGGTCGAGCTGGCGCTCCATGATGGTCGGCATCAAGTGAATGACGGTGACCTCCATGCCCTGACGCTTCAAGCCATAGGCGGCTTCAAGCCCCAGCAGCCCCGCGCCGATGATGATGGCCCGGCCTTGGCCCTTGCTGATCTCCAGCATTTTCTCGACATCATCGAGATCGCGATAGGCGAGCACGCCGGGCAATTGATGACCGGGGACCGGAATGATGAAGGGCAGGGAGCCGGTGGCAATCACCAGCTTGTCATAGGCGGCGGTGATGCCGTTTTCCGAGGTTACGGTTTTTGCCTGCCGGTCAATACCGGAGACTTTCGCGCCGCGATGCAGGGTCACGCCATGGGTTTCATACCATTGATCGTTATGGATGATGATATCTTCATAGGCTTTTTCGCCCGACAGCACCGGCGAGAGCATGATGCGGTCGTAATTGACGCGCGGCTCGGCATTGAAAACGGTGACGTCATAAAGGCCGGGAGCTTTTTCGAAAAGCTCTTCCAGCATCCGGCCCGGCGCCATGCCATTGCCGATGATAACCAGTTTTTCCGCCATAGTGTTTACTCCGCGGCTTCGACGAAGCGGTGACGTTCGTAGAGGAACTTCAACACGGCTTCGCGGGATTTGAGATAGGTCCGGTCTCCGGCCAATGCGATGCGGTCACGAACGCGCGGGATCGGCACATCAAGCACTTCACCGATCTTTGCGGCGGGGCCGTTGGTCATCATGACGATCCGGTCGGAGAGCAGCACGGCCTCATCGACATCATGGGTAATCATGATCATCGTATTGCCGAGGCGCGCATGGATTTCCATCACGGCGTCCTGCAAATGGGCGCGGGTCAGCGCGTCCAGTGCCCCGAACGGTTCGTCCAGCAACAGGATTTTCGGCTCCATGGCCAGCGCCCGGGCAATGCCGACACGCTGTTTCATGCCGCCGGAAATCTCCGCGGGCCGCTTGTCCTTTGCATGCCCCATCTGCACAAGATCGAGATTGCGCATCACCCAGTCATGCTTTTCCGCTTTGGTCTTGCGGCCAGCAAACACCTTGGAGACGGCGAGATTGACGTTTTCATACACCGTCAGCCATGGCAGCAGCGAATGGTTCTGAAAGACCACGGCCCGTTCCGGCCCCGGCGCGTTGACCTCGGTGTTTTCCAGCAGGATCGCGCCTGCGGTTACGCGGGTCAGACCGGCGATCAGATTCAGCAGCGTGGACTTGCCACAGCCGGAATGGCCGATGATCGAGACGAACTCGCCCTTGCCGATGGACAGGGAGACATCTTTCAATACCTCGGTCTTTGTGCCTGATCGTTCGAAGCTTTTGTCGATATGGTCGATTTTGAGATAGGCATTCATTAGCAGGCCTCTCCTTTTGTTGTGCGCATGACCGGACGGAAAACCGCTTCACACTTTTCCTGGTCATGCTTAGTTTTTCGCGGTGCCACGGGTGATGACACTGCCAAGGAGAGCGACGAGCTTGTCGAGGACAAAGCCGGTCACACCGATATAGGCAAGCGCCACGATGATGTCGGAGAGCCGCGAGGAATTCCACGCATCCCAGATGAAGAAGCCGATGCCGACGCCGCCGGTCAGCATTTCAGCGGCAACGATGGCCAGCCACGACAGGCCGACGCCGATGCGAAGCCCGGTAAAGATGTAAGGGGCGGCGGCAGGCACCATGATGCGGATGAAGAATTCCAGCGGGTTCAGCCGCAGCACCCGGGCAACATTGCGGTAATCGTCGGGAATATTGCGCACGCCGACGGCAGTGTTGATGATGACCGGCCAGATCGAGGTGATGAAGATCACGAAAATCGCCGAGGGATTGGAATTCTGGAAGGCAGCCAGCGATAGCGGCAACCAGGCAAGCGGCGGCACGGTGCGCAAGATCTGGAAGATCGGGTCCAGGCCGCGCATTGCCCAGATGCTCTGGCCGACCACAGCACCGAGAAAGACGCCGACAATGGCCGCCAGCCCGAAGCCGATTGCCACCCGCTCCAGCGACACCAAAACGCGCAGGCCAAGACCGATATCCTGCGGCCCATTGTTGAAGAACGGGGCCGTGATCAGGTCATGGGCTTCTTCCCAGACCTGGCTTGGCGGCGGCAAGGTTGCACCTGCATGGGAACAGGCGATCTGCCAGATGCCCAGCAGGATGGCGAGAACGACGAATGGTGGCACGACATTGCGCAACACATTTGCGCCGATGCGCTGACTGTTGAGCCTGCGGGTGGGGCGGCGCGTCATGGCAACCACTGTTCCAACTGACTGAGGGGCGGCCGATTGATGGGCGGCAAGGGCTGTGGGTTCTGCTTTGCGAAGACTTGCGGACATTGGTTTCTCCTGTTGCGGCTTTCTCCTGTTGCGTGCGGTCACGCCGTAGCCTTGATGGTCAGGCTGTCGAGATAGGCCTTCGGGTTTTCAGGGTCGAAGACCTTGCCGTCGAAGAAGGTCTCTTTGCCGCGTGAGGTCGATGCCGGAATATCGGCGCTGGCGACCGACAGATCCTTGGCGGCAGCCCGCCAGATGTCTTCCCGGTTGACCTTGTCGACCAGTGCTTTCATGTCGAGATCGGCGGCAAACTTGCCCCAGCGGATGTTTTCGGTGAGGAACCACAGGTCATGGCTCTTGAACGGGTAGGAGGCATGGTCCTGCCAGAATTTCATCTGCAAGCCGGTGTTTTCCACCACGCGGCCATTGCCGTAATTGATATTGCCCTTCAGGCGGCCAAGCACATCCTTTGGCGGCACGTTGAACCATTGGCGCTTGCCGAGAATGTCGGCCATTTCGGCCTTGTTCTCCATGCTGTCGCACCAGATCTGCGCTTCCATGATCGCCATCATCAGCGCTTTGGTGGCATTGGGGTTCTTTTCCACCCAGTCGGTGCGCATCGAGAAGGCTTTTTCAGGGTGGCCCTTCCAGAGCTCGCCGGTGGTACAGGCTGTAAAGCCGATGCCCTGGTTGACCAGTTGCTCGTTCCAGGGTTCGCCGACGCAGAAGGCGTCCATGGAGCCGACTTTCATATTGGCGACCATCTGCGGTGGCGGCACGACGATGGTTGAGACGTCCTTGTCGGGATTGATGCCGCCAGCGGCAAGCCAGTAGCGAATCCACAGATCATGGGTGCCACCCGGAAAGGTCATCGCCACCTTGACTTCGCCGGTCTTGGCTTTCTTGGCGGCAAAAGCGTCCTTCAGCTTGGCGGCGTCAAGGGCGACGCCGGTTTCTGCATATTCCTTGGCCACCGAAATGCCCTGGCTGTCGAGATTGAGGCGGGCAAGGATCGACATGGCCACGGGCACGCTGTTTTGCGTTACTTTGCCGGTTTGCATCAGGTAGGGCATCGGGGTGAGGATATGAGCGCCGTCAATGCCATTGGATGCGCCGCCCAGCACAAGGTTGTCGCGGGTCGCACCCCAGGATGCCTGTTTCGACACTTCCACACCGGTCATGCCATATTTGGCAAACAGGCCTTTTTCCTGCGCGATGATCAAGGGGGCGGCATCCGTCAGGGCGATGAAGCCAAGCTTGGCACCGCTGACTTCCGGGGTGGCGGTGGCCGCCAGCGCGCCTGTGGGCAACAGGATGCGGGCGGCGGCAAGTGTGGCGGCCGCACCTGTTGCCTTGAGAATTGAACGGCGATTGATAGCGTGATGGGCGATGCGGGTCATGACTGGCTCCTGTCGGGCGGGCAAAAGGGCAAAACGCAAAAAAACGCCGCGAAGATTCCTGCGCGGACCGGGAGGTGTCCGCTCAAAAACCTTGCGACGTCGATGTCTCAGGGAAAGCGCAGCGTCTGCGCTATTTCGCGTCGGTCGCCGTTGACCACGCAAATATACAGAAGCAAAGCCTGTGCCAGTTTTATAAAAACCTAGCGAGAAGAGCGGAATTGCTCGGGTCTGATGCGAATTAAGAAGTTAATGTATTGAAATTAAACAATTTAAAAAATCAGGCGAAAGACATGGATTTTGGATGTCGATGGAACGTTAACGGAGGCCAATCGAAAATCTGTCGAGGCTCTCGTCTAATTATTGCGCAGTGCTTATTTACGTGGCGAAAAAACTGCCCGAAATCCGATCAAATTTCGTCTGGTCCCGCAGATGTTGCAAGAGGGGCGTGCACCGGAAACTGCTTTGGATAGGAGGCAAGTTTGGCGGGATCGAAGACGAAACCATCGATGAAACGGTCTCCGTCGCGCAGTCCCTCTACCCGTAAATCGTCTTCTGCCAAGTGGTCAGGCAGACCAAGAGCGGTGCGGTAGATATCCGGGCGAAAAGCGCTGGCTGCTTTTTCCACATCGGCGGCGTCGTAGCGCGTCTGTCCCCAGCGGATCATCTGGCTATAGATCCACAAGGCCTGGCTTGGGCGGGGGTAGTTTGCCTGCTCGGCATGGAAGCGGAAATAGTGGTCGATGACCCGGCGATTGCCTTTTGCATCCAGATGGAAGACACCGCCCAGTACATGACGGATGATGTCTCCAGGCGCGCCGATATAGCGTGGTGCGGAGAGCATTTCGGCCAGCGCATCGCGGTTGTCGGGCGCGTCGCACCAACGGGCAGCCTCATCGAGAGCCGTGATCAACCTGTTAACAGTATCCTGGTTTGCCGCCGCCCAATCCGGGCGCATACCCAGCACTTTTTCAGGGGCCGATGGCCAGATATCCTGCTTGGCGGCGACGATCCGGCCAACGCCGCGCTCGGACGCGACCATGTTCCAGGGGGCGCCGACACAAAAGCCATCGATGGCGCCTGCGGCCAGGGCATCGGAGGTGAGCGGCGGCGGCACCACGACCAGCTTCACATCGCGGTCTGGATCGATGCCGCCAGCGGCCAGCCAATAGCGAAATTCGTAATTATGCGAGGAAAACGGATAGGTCATGCCCAAGGTCGGCATCGGCTCGCCGCGTTCACGCATGGTCTCCAGCACACGGGCCAGCGCCCGGACATTGTCCAGCGCGCTCGCCTGCGCTGCAACCAACCCGGTTTCTTCCATCCGCTGAAACAGCCGGATCGACAGGGTGATAGCATTGCCACCCTGTCCCAGCGAAAACGCCGTAATGGTCGGGGAGGGGTTGGAGCCGAGGCCGAGCATGGAGGCGACCGGCATCGGCGACAACATGTGAGCGACATCGAATTGCTGGAAGGCCAGTCGGTCACGGAGATTGGCCCAGGACACGTCCTTGACCAGCTCCAGCGTCAGGCCATGGCGCGCCGCAAAGCCGAATTCAACGGCGGCAATCAACACCGAGGCATCGACCAGCGGAATGAAGCCGACGCGCAGGTGACGGGTTTCCGTCCGGCCTGGTGCCGGTGCGGAAAGAACGGACCTCTGTGTGGCGGCCTCGGTCATGGTCTGGCGTCCTCACATCAAAAGGCTGGCGGCGGTGACAACGCTTTGGGCGATCTCCACCATTTTCTTTTTCTCGTTCATGGCGCTTTGCCGCAGCAGGGCGAAAGCCTCTTCTTCCGAAAGGCCGCGCATTTTCATCAGGATGCCCTTGGCCCGCTCGATCACCTTGCGCTCTTCCAGCGCCGTGCGGGCTTCCGTCAATTCGCGCTGCAACCTGTCGAAGGCCCTGAACCGGATGACAGCCATATCGAGGATCGGCTTGACGCGCTCCTTGCGCAATCCATCGACGATATAGGCGGAAACCCCGGCATCGACGGCAGCGGCAATCGATTCCGTATCGGCGCGGTCGACGAACATCGCAATCGGTCGGCTGACACTGCGGCTCAGTTGAAACAGATGTTCAAGCATATCGCGATTGGGGCTTTCCAGGTCGATGATGATCACGTCTGGCGCCAGCGTTTCTATGCTGCGGGCGATACCCTGGACCTCATTGATAACTGTGACATGCAGATGCCCTGCCTCCCGCAGCCCTTCCTCGATAATCGAGGCGCGGATGGCATTTTCATCGATGACAAGAATGGTCAGGTCGCTATGGGTCACGCAGCAGGCTTACCGCACCGCGAAATACTTGACAATTGCATTGCATACCAATGAACCTGCCAAGTTGTTCGAAAGGATCGCCGCCCGGCATGATTTGTGAGCATGACAGTCTGTCCGGGTGATGTTTTTCTTGACGAAGCTGGGTTTTTGAAGGGCAATCGACGATTTTGGAGAAAAATCGTACCCGTAAAGGGCGATTTGAGCAGAGACTTGTTGGGTAACAAGGGAAGGTCTGGTTAGATAGGTCGATAGCAGACTTGACGCCTCTATCGTTTCCATATGTGAATGGTGCGCAGAGATGCGTCAAAACAAGATGTGTCAAACAAGATGCGTAAAAACAAAGGGCTATAGCACGTTAAATTGCTGCATGATTTTCTCCTTACATCAGGTGGGATTTAAGGAATTATGCAGTGGGGGGAATGCGTGGTGACCGTGTTGTTGGTTTCCGTGCATGGCCAAAAGGTGAGGTTGGACCAGATCTATGCAATTCGCTTTGTTCCAGGATGTCAAAAACACTGCCAGGCTTGCGTCTTGCCTGTTTTCTCTCGTTGTCGTCTCCATGCTCGGAACGAGCGTTGCTCAGGCAGCCGATTGCCGAAGCGGCCCGGCCAGCAAGGTCGATTGGTCGGAATGCCGCAAACGGCAATTGATGCTGGGCGGCAGCGACCTACGCGCTGCCAATCTCTATGATGCGGACTTGAGTTTTACCGATTTGAGCAATTCCAGTTTGCAGGCCGCCGATCTGGAAAAGGCGACATTGATCCGCGCCTCTTTTGCCGGTGCCAATGCCGATGGTGCGAAATTCGACCGTATCGAATCCTACCGAGCCGAAATGTCGGCAATGTCTGGCGTGGACGCCACTTTTATCTCCGCGGAAATGCAGCGCGTCAATTTAGCTGGCGCCAATCTGGCCGGTGCTGATTTTACCAAGGCGGAACTCAGCCGGGTCAATTTCGAAAAATCCATTCTGATGGGAGCCAAATTCACATTGGCAAATCTGTCGCGCGCCAGTTTTAATTTTGCGCGGCTGGATGGCGGCGTCGATTTTGAAGACGCATTTCTGTTTCGGACCCGCATTGAGGGCGTGGACCTGTCGACAGCCAAAGGGCTGAAACAGGAGCAGGTCAACCTTGCCTGCGGTGATGCAAAGACCAAGCTTCCCGCAGGATTGACCAATCCATCAGATTGGCCCTGTCCTGCGGATTAATGGCCTGCGGATTAACGACTGGCAGCGTTCAGCGGTTCAGCGCAGGATCGGTTCGCCGTGGAAGCGGCGCTTTGACGGTTTGGAAACACCAAAGCCGACTTCCATCATCAAGCGTGGCTTAGCCGTTGGCACCGTACCCATATGGAAACCAAACGGGTCTTCAACAAAGCCTGATCCCGCCGGTCCGGTGAGCGTGACAGCGCTGTCCTTGCCGTAATAGTCAAGAACTTCTTCTGCCGGGTGGCCGACAAGCAAGGTCAACTGGTGTTTCAGACGGCGGCGGCGGTGGCTGCCCTTGACGAAGATATGCGGCCCCGTTCCCTCATCGACGCTATTGATATTGAAGAAGAATTTCAACATGCGCCAGTCGTCGAGGTCGAAATGAAACTTGTCGAGCGAGGCCATGCTGCGGTCTTTCTCGGTGGCGGCAGTTGGAAAGCTCCACCAGAGACGAGTGGTGATCAACTGCGCCTGACCGCCAAGATAATTTTTGGCGATATCGATCAGCAACGGATCTCTTTGCACGGCGACAGCGGCTTCGCAATTCAATGTCCGCTCGAACAGGTGACCGCTCAGGATCGGGCGTCCGAAGGTTTTCTCGGCTTCGGCATGATCGCCTGCCTTGAATTCCAGTCGCCGGTCGAAATTCCCGAAGCAGGACGTTTTCAGCGCATGGTCATGAATGGCTTCATGGATGTCGCCGGGCAATTGCAGGCCGGTGAAAATTCCGTCCTTGCGCAAGGCAAGAGTGGCGGCACCGCTGTCTGCCTTAAACATGCTGGCTTGGGTATGGGTGCCTGTTTTATGCTTGCGTGCCGTCAGCCAGTGCAGGTGTCGACCCGGCATGGTTCTGGCCAGCATAAACATCGGCAGCCATGCAGGGTTTTCCTTCACGTCGGCAATATATGTCGGAATTCGCACAGCCATGCGGCGAAAGGCACTACCTTTACGAGCAATGGATTCTAGGTCCTGCGGGTTCGATTCAATTGTCTGCATCACTGAAGTCTCCTGGCGAATGCTGCCAAACAGCACGATTCGATGGATAGGAGTTATGCGTCATCCACGCCTAATACAGTACATTACATTGTGGCGAAATCGTGACATTTGTTTTATTTCAATGAGTTAGAGTATTCTCGGGCAAAAAAACACTTGCTTTCAGAGGTGTGTTTGAGGCAGGAAAATAAACCTTACTATTGTTTCAGTAACGAGCCCTTGTCACAGGATCATGAACAACCATGCTTGATCGCTTTTTTGGCAGTAACAACCTATCGGGTGTATTTCGCTCGAAGAAAATGGCTATTGGCGTTATGGCATGGCTTTTTTTAAATGTCGCAAATCCATCATTCGCAGACTGGCAAGCGGTCGAGCAGATTGCGACTTACCCCGTATCAGGTCAGAGCGGGCCGCAACTCTATCAATCCATCGGGGAAAAAGGCCCGATGATTGGTACTGACAAACGGATACATGTTATTGCTCATACCACATTCAAGCTGACATGGACACGCAAATATGTGCCGCATGGCAGCACGTGCGTGCTGGAGACGGCCATTCCCAAATTGACTGTTATCTATACGCTGCCCCGTCCATCCCAGTCGCTTACAAGTCCGGTTCGGGAAAACTGGGCGAAATTTATCGCCGGGATTGAGACACACGAGCGCGTCCACGGTCAAAACATCAAGGACATGGTCAAGGCGATCGAGGCGGCAAGCATCGGTCTGACCGTGCCGGATGATCCCGACTGCAAGAAAATCCGCACGGACCTGACAAAGCGCCTGGGAGAAATTTCCGACCGGAAGCGTGAGCGGGACCGGATATTCGAGCAAGCCGAAATGGCGCCGGGCGGACCCATCCAGCAGCTTATCCTGGCGCTGGTCAATGGCGGGTGAAAAGCAGCGTTTTTCGTTAAATTGGCTCTCCGTCTGTGAAGGCCTTTACCTCCTGCAGAAGCCATTGCGAAAATGCCGCCAGCGGTTTTGATGCTGAACGGTTATCCGGTGACACGAGATAATAATTGCTCTGGCTGTTGACCCTGTGCTGCGATGCCAGGACGAGCTGACCGCTTTCCAACTCCGGCCCGATCAGAAATAGCGGCATCAGCGCGATGCCAAGCCCGGCAATGCTGGCCTGGGCCACATTCATGAACTGCTCGAAACTCATGGCGGCGCGCGGTGTGGCGGTGATGCCGAGGCTGTCAAACCAATGGTCCCAAGCCAGCGGTCTCGACTTCATCTGGATCAGCGGCAGGTCGGCGAGATCGCTGTCCGATTTGATGCGATGGCTGGCTAGAAAAGCCGGACTGCACACCGGCGCCACGGTCTCGTCCATCAGGAAAGTGCTGGTGGCACGCGGCCAGTTTGGCTTGCCGATATGGATGGCGGCATCCAATTGTTCGGCATCGAAATCAAATATCCCGATGCGGGTTGCGAAATTCAGGTTGATATGCGGATGGGTGGCGACAAAGCTGGAAATGCGTGGCAACAGCCAACGTGTTCCAAAGGTCGGGAGAATGGCGATGTTCAGCGCATTGCCTTGCGAACCGGTCATGGCCTCCAGCGAGGCGTCCTGAATGAGAGAGAGCGCTGCCTGGATGGCGCGGTGAAAATTCTCCCCACGCGGCGTCGGGACCACGCCGCGACCGTTGCGCAGGAAAAGTTGCGTTCCCAATTGCTCTTCCAGGGTCTGAATCTGCCGGCTGATCGCGCCCTGCGTCAGGTTCAATTCGCTGGCGGCAGCGGAAAAACTGCCCAGCCTCGCCACGGAGTCCATGGTGACCAGGGCGCTGGTGGACGGCAGCAAACGGCGTTGAATGAGCTTCATCAGCTATGATTATAACTCATATCCCGTTTCGTAAACATTGTTTTGCGAATCCGGTTTGATCTGCGAAACTGGTGTTCAGAATTTTTGATGCGAGGATGCCATGAGCTTTGTGTGGGACGATCCCTTTCTGCTGGAAGACCAGTTGAGCGAAGAAGAGCGGATGATCCGCGATGCAGCGGCGGCATTTGCCAAGGCGGAACTGAGCCCCCGTGTCGAGGACATGTATCTCAACGAAACGACGGAGCGTGGACTGTTCCCGCTGATGGGCAAGGCTGGCTTGCTGGGCGTAACCCTACCGGAAAAATATGGCGCAGCGGGAGCAAATTACGTCAGCTACGGGCTGGTGGCGCGCGAAGTGGAGCGGGTGGATTCCGGTTTCCGGTCGATGATGAGCGTGCAATCCTCGCTGGTGATCCATCCGATCTTTGCCTATGGCTCGGAAGAACAGAAAGACAAATATTTGCCTGGTCTGGTGTCCGGTGAGTTGATCGGTTGCTTCGGCCTGACCGAACCTGACGCGGGCTCCGATCCGGGCGGCATGAAAACCAGAGCCGAAAAGATCGAGGGCGGTTACCGTTTGCGCGGCTCGAAAATGTGGATTTCCAACGCGCCGATTGCCGATGTCTTCGTGGTCTGGGCGAAATCCGAGGCGCATGATGGCGCCATTCGCGGCTTTGTGCTGGAAAAGGGCATGAAGGGGCTGTCCGCCCCGAAGATCGGCGGCAAGCTATCGCTACGCGCCTCGATTACCGGCGAAATCGTTATGGACGGCGTCGAGGTTGGTGAGGATGCCTTGCTGCCAGGCGTCAGTGGGTTGAAAGGCCCGTTCGGCTGCCTGAACCGGGCGCGCTATGGTATTTCCTGGGGCGTCATGGGCGCTGCCGAGGATTGCTGGGTTCGCTCGCGTCAATATGGTCTCGACCGCCATCAGTTTGGCAAGCCGTTGGCCGGGATGCAGCTCTATCAGAAGAAGCTCGCCGATATGCAGACCGAAATCGCGCTGGGCTTGCAGGCGTCCTTGCGGGTTGGGCGGTTGATGGACGAGCACAAGCATGCGCCGGAAATGATTTCCCTTATCAAGCGCAACAATTGCGGCAAGGCGCTGGATATTGCCCGCATGGCCCGCGACATGCACGGCGGCAATGGTATCCAGATCGAATATCATGTCATGCGGCATTCGCAGAACCTGGAAACGGTCAATACCTATGAAGGCACCCATGATGTGCATGCGCTGATCCTGGGCCGCGCCCAGACCGGCATCCAGGCATTTTTCTGAGGGCAGATCGATGTCGAATGCGCCACTGTCGGGATTGAAGGTCATCGAACTGGCCCGGATTCTGGCCGGTCCCTGGATTGGCCAGACGCTGGCCGACCTTGGCGCCGACGTGATCAAGGTGGAAAGCCCGCAAGGCGACGATACCCGTAGCTGGGGACCGCCTTTCATCGATGACGGTGTGGAGAAGGCTGCTGCCTATTTCCACGCCTGCAATCGCGGCAAACGGTCGATCACAGCGGACTTCACCAAGGCTGAGGATATCAAAACCCTTCGCGATCTGATTGCCTCCGCCGATGTGGTGATCGAGAATTTCAAGGTTGGGGGTCTTGCCAAATATGGCCTCGATTACGACAGCCTGAAAGACCTCAATCCGAAGCTGGTCTATTGCTCCGTCACCGGCTTTGGCCAGGATGGGCCATATGCGCAACGTGCTGGGTATGATTTCATGATCCAGGGCATGAGCGGCATCATGGACCTGACCGGAGAACCTGATGGTGCGCCGCAGAAGATCGGCGTTGCCTTTGCCGATATCTTCACCGGGCTTTATGGCGTGATCGCCATCCAGGCGGCGCTGGCCCAACGCCTTCAGACCGGGCGCGGGCAGTTCATCGACATGGCATTGTTCGATTGCATGTCGGCGGTATTGGCCAATCAGGCGATGAATTACGCTGCTTCCGGCATTGTGCCGAAGCGGATGGGCAATAATCATCCCAATATCGCACCCTACCAGACCTTTCCGGTTGCCGATGGCCATATCATCATCGCCTGCGGCAACGACGGCCAATTTGTCCGGCTGTGCGGTGTGCTGGGTCTTTCCGAACTGGCGGTGGCACCTGAATTTTCCACCAATGCGGCCCGTGTCGCCCATCGCGATCAATTGACCATGGTGATGGAAGACAAGACAAGGCAGTTCGAGCGCGACGATCTTTTGGCACGGCTGGAGGCGGCGACCGTTCCAGCCGGGCCGATCAACACGGTGGCGGACCTGTTTGCCGATCCGCAATTTGCCTTCCGGCAGATGAAGATCACCCCGGATGGCGTGCCGGGCATTCGAACACCCATTGTGTTTTCGCAGGCAGAGCTGGAGACCGCACGTCGCGCACCGCGCCTGGGAGAACATACCGCTGAGGTTCTGGCGGAGATACGGCGCGCTAAGGATTGAAAAGGCTGGTTTCCTTTTGGTTTCTATGGGTCGGAAAACTGCCGTCTTGCATGGGGCGCTGGGGTGTGATCTCAAAGCGTCCATCATTCACTGACGGGATCGGCCATGAAAATCTTTCTTTCCATCGTTGCGCTGTCGTTCAGCCTCGCCTCAGGTGTTTTTGCACAGGAGCCAGTTCGTGGCGTTGACAATGCCGAAGCGCTGTTTACCAGCCCCGATCCGGTGCTGAACCGCAACAAGCAGGCGACCTATAAGATCCTGAAGGAACTGCTGGAGGCCAATCACTGGGACCGTGCCGAGCTCTATCTGACCGAGCGCTACATTCAGCACAATCCCAATGCGGCATCGGGCCGTCAGGGCGTGATCGACTATTTCACCAAGGTGCGAAAAGTCACGCCTTCGCCGATCCCGGAAAAGATGCAGACCAAAGTGGTCTCGGTGGTGGCTGAAGGGGACATCGTCACCGTTGCCTTTCCCCGCGAACTGAAGGACCCCAAAGACCCGACCAAGACCTATACCACGACCTGGTTCGACAGCTGGCGTTTCGTGGATGGCAAGGCGGACGAACATTGGGATTCCGCGACCAAGCCGTGAACGATCAGTCATTGAAGATCACTGATCGGTTTCCTTTTGCAAATCCCTCGAGCCCCGGCTGCATTCGAGAGATTTGCAATGTCTTCAAGCCGAGGATGCGTAAGCATCTTCGAGCCTTTCGACAACATGGTGGATATCCCTAGATTTGCCGTGATATTTGTTAGACCCGGGCGTAGGGTGCCGCCGATTTGACGATTGGCGGAGCAGGATGTGACGGAAAATTCGCGTGCGCGGTTCAGGGAGCTTGGTGGCCCCGTCGGCCATTATCCCGCCGGACCGCTCAATGCCATTACCGATGTCACAGGCGTTTCCGTTGGTCATAAGACCCTGATAGACGGGGAGCGGACGCGCACCGGCGCTACCGCGATCCTTCCGCATGGTGGCAATCTGTTTCAGGACAAGGTGCCTGCCGGTTTTGCTGTTTTGAATGGTTACGGCAAATTTGCCGGCAGCACCCAGATCGTCGAGCTTGGTGAGATCGAGACCCCGATTGTGCTCACCAACACGCTTGCGGTCGGGCGCGCCATCGAGGCGATCAATCTCTATACGCTGGCCCAGAAGGGTAACGAGTGTGTCACCTCGCTCAACGCCGTAGTCGGTGAAACCAATGACAGCCGCCTCAATGATATCCGCGCTGCCCGTCCCGATGCCCAGGAGATTTGCGCGGCGATTGCGACGGCACAGCCTGGTCCGGTAGAGGAGGGGGCTGTCGGTGCCGGCACGGGAACCGTGGCTTTCGGGCTGAAAGGTGGCATCGGCACCAGCTCGCGGCTGGTTGAGATCGGCAATGCCCGATATACAATCGGCGTTCTCGTGCAGTCCAACTATGGCGGCCATTTGCTCGTTGCGGGCAAGCCCTATCGCTCCGATGCGGTTCACGACAAGGATGGCTCCATCGTCATGATCGTGGCGACCGATGCGCCGCTTTGCCCGCGCAATCTGACCCGGTTGGCTGAACGCTGCTTTGGCGGCCTTGCCCGCACCGGTGCTGCGCTCAGCAATGGTTCAGGCGATTATGCACTGGCATTCTCGACGGCAGACTCGGTCCGGCGCACCCCGGCGCGCCGAAAGGCGATGATGAGTGTCGAACAGCTCTCCAATGACGTTGTTTCGCCGCTTTTCGAGGCTGTGATCGAGGCAACCGAGGAGGCGATCCTCAATTCGCTGACCATGGCCGTTTCCATGGCCGGCGTTAATGCCGCAACGGGCAAGCCGACCGTTGTTTCCTCCATTTCTCTCGACACGATCCGTCGTCTCTGACGTTCTTCCGCATGACAGGAGTTTGCATGTCCAATCCCGCCCTTCGCACCGTCTATCTCAATGGCGCCTTCCTGGCTGAAAACGAAGCGCATATCTCGATTTTCGACCGTGGTTTCCTGTTTGGTGACGGCATCTATGAAGTGACCGCCGTGCTGGACGGCAAGCTGGTGGACAGCGCCCTGCACATGGCCCGGCTGGAGCGCAGTGTCGGCGAAATCGGCGGGCATCTGCCGGTTTCGACGGATGAAATCGTCGAGATTGAGCGGCGGCTGATTGCCGAGAACGGCTTGAAGGAAGGGATGATCTATCTGCAATATACAAGAGGCGCCGAGGACCGCAATTTTCTCTATTCCGAGGACCTCGCTCCGACGTTGCTGCTGTTTACCCAGTCGAAATCGCTCGACCTTGCCGCCGTCATGGAAAAAGGCCTGAAGGTCAAAACCGTGACGGACCAGCGCTGGGCGCGGCGCGACATCAAAAGCGTCTGCCTTCTGCCGCAGGTTCTGGCCAAGCGCATCGCTAAGGCCGAAGGATGTGACGAAGCCTGGATGGTGGAAGACGGTTTCGTGACCGAGGGCGCGTCCTCAACGGCCTATATCGTCACCGCCGATGACAAGATCATCACCCGCGCCAATAGTAACGCGACATTGCCCGGCTGCACCCGGCTGGCGCTGTTGCAATTGGCAAAGGAAAGTGGGCTTGTTATCGAAGAGCGCCCGTTCAGCGTCGAGGAAGCACTGGCGGCCCGCGAAGCGGCATTGACCAGCGCCTCGAATTTTATCGTGCCGATCACCACCATCGACGGCAAGCCGGTCGGCGATGGCAAACCCGGCCCGGTCGTGACGCGGTTGCGGGCGCTGTACATGGAGAACGCCCGCAGGACGGCGATTTAATCGAACCTGAAGTTTGGTTGTCAGGGAAAGGTGGAGCCTGGGTTTCCCTTACACGACGCTATCGTTTTTATCTGTGGCCTACCCCCCTCTGTCCTGCCGGACATCTCCCCCTCAAGGGGGGAGATCGGATGGGGTCAATCCGCAATTTCAGCCGATACGGCCATGATGTCCACATTTAAAGAGCAGATATGGAGCGACAAGCTTACCCTTGTCGATCTCCCCCCTTGAGGGGGATGTACCGTGGTCCGATCCCAACCTAAAAAACGCTAACCCGCCCGTTGATACTCAATCATCCGGGCGCGGGACAGAACCAGTTCCAGGCGGTTTTCACTGAGCATGTTCAGGCAGATCCGCTTGGTCCAGGGACCATCGTGAAGCGTGAAGAGGTAGCGTCCGCCCCCCAGGGCTTGCAAGCGCATGGACTGGCGGGTTGGGCCGATGCCCATCACCAGCATGGAACCGTGGATTTCAAATCGGGCGCCTTCCGGCGAAAACCAGGTGCCGGAAAGCGATGGTGAAACACCATTGTTCTTGGCTGGTCGGTAATGGCGCGGCCCATGGCCGACGTCGCCGATAATATCGTCTCCCTGCATTTTCAGCCGCAGCGGCGAGGTGGAAGAGCGCGAGGAAACCCAGCCGTCGCCGTCATCATAGGCCGCGTCCTCGGCATCGAGCGCAATGATGCTGCTTGCCTTCACTTCAATCCAGTTCGGGCCGCTGTCTTCCACGTAAAGCCCGTCACGAAGCGCCCTCGACAAGCGTGGCAGGGGCAGGCCGAACAGCGCGATCATTGCCGATTGGGCAATTTTAGCGCCATTGGTGTCCTCCCGGTTGGAAACAACGACGAAACCAACGCCTGTTTCAGGATCGAGCAGAAAATATGTCTTGTAGCCCGGATGCGAGCCGCCATGACCAACAAAGTCCTTCTCGCCCAACCGTGTGCGTGCCAGTCCCAGCCCGTAACCGCTTGGCCTGCCATCGGCGAGCGGGCGAAAAGCTGCCATGGCTTCGAGCCGCCCGGCCAGCGCGCTTTCTCCCTTCAGCAGGGCTTGCAGCCATAGGGCAAGCGAGCGGGCGCTGCCTGTCATGCTGCCGGAGGCGGAAATATGTAGGCCAGCGGCGGAAAGCTGCCATTTCTGGCCATCATTCCAATAGCCGGGGACAAGCCCGCTGATGACATCGTTCCAACCTTCTGGCGCATCGAAAGCCGCACCGGTTTCTGCGCCAGCACGCTGGATATAATCGCGGAAATAAATGCCCTTGCGCTCAAGCGCTGCTTCCACCAGCCGGTAGCCGGTATTGGAATAGGAAACTTCACTGCCTGCGGCAAAGTTCAGCCGGGTTTGGCGGCTGAGAAAGTCCAATAACGGCCCGCTTCTGGTTTCCGAATAGACCGACAATCCAAGCAGGCTTAGCGCCTCACGGGTATCCGGCAAGCCGCCGCTCATATCCAGAGCGCGGCCAACCGTGACACTGGCGAGCGGTTCTTGCAGTTCCGGCAGATGCGCACCCAACCGGTCATCAAGGCGGATAAGGTCTGGATGAGACAGAACCAGCGTACAAAAGGCATGTTTGGTGACCGAGGCATAGCGAATGACACTATCGGGGGTAAAGAACGCGCCCGTGCTCAGGTTTTCAACGCCGCCGCTTAACCCAAACCGGATGCCATCTAGGTCAAAACCGATCACCGCCCCGCCGGGGCCGTCCTGCGTCCAAGGTTCAAGAGCGGCTTTGACGGCCCGTTCGGCGTCTTTCCAGTTTAACATCTGTTCCATTCAATCTTTTACCGCCGAAATATCCGCGACAATGATAGCGTTGTCACTTACCACATCCGTAGAGGTTGGATGGCAACGCGCTTTGTTGCCCGCGCGTGATGACAATACAGTCTGACATCGGTCTCAATGGGTGGCATTTGGGAGCCAAATATGTCAAGTCTTTGATGCATTTGGATATTCACGAATCTTCAATGCAAGGATGCATCGGCGTGGCAGATGCGTGCGTATGATGTGCAAGGAAAGAGCAATGACACAGACCGTTCCCGTTTTCGATGGCCATAACGATGTGCTGCTACGGCTGCGCCGCTCTGGCCGTCCCCATCCCTACCGCGATTTTTTGCAGGGTGGCGAGGCCGGGCATATTGATTTGCCCAAGGCGCGCCAGGGTGGACTGGCCGGTGGACTTTGTGCCGTGTTCATTCCCTCACCAAGCTTCAAACCCAATGACGCCGGGGATTTTCAGGCCCCGGCCCAGCCGGAAGCGCTGAATGAGACACTGGCCATGGCTCGGCTGCTGTTTGAAATCGAGGCGAACTCGGCTGGTCGCGTCAAGGTCTGCCGCAGTGCCGCCGATATCCGGCATTGCCTGGAAAATGAAATCTTCGCGGCGGTTTTTCACATCGAAGGCGTAGAGGCCATCGCTGCCGATCTCGATGCACTTTATGTGCTGCATCAGGCGGGGCTCCGCTCGCTCGGTCCCGTCTGGAGCCGACCGAATATCTTTGCGCATGGCGTTCCCTTCCGCTTTCCATCCTCCCCGGATATCGGCCCCGGCCTGACTGATGCTGGCAAGGACCTGATCCGGGCCTGTAATGAGCTGAAGATCATGGTCGATCTCTCTCATATGAACGAACAGGGGTTTTGGGATATCGCCGGTCTTTCCAAGGCGCCGCTTGTCGCCTCCCATTCCAACGCCCACGCGCTTTGCCCTCATAGCCGCAACCTTACAGACAAGCAGCTGGACGCCATCCGTGACAGCGGCGGACTGGTCGGCATCAATTTCGGGGTGATTTTCCTGCGCGAGGACGGCCAACGCAATCTCGATACACCGCTGGATGTGCTCATCGACCACATCGATTATATGGTGACGCGCATGGGCATCGATCATGTGGCGCTCGGCTCAGACTTCGACGGCACCACCGTTCCAGACGCCCTGAAGGATGCAACCGGTCTTCCCTTGATCGTCCAGGGGCTGGAGGCGCGTGGTTATGATGCGACCTCGATTGCCAAGATCTGCCACGGAAACTGGATTTCAGTGCTGGAACGGACCTGGGGCGCTTGACGTACATTAACCATTGACGCCAGAGCGAACCCAGCTATTCTAAAGGCATTCACCAGGGGTGTCCCGCAAGGGGCTGAGATTCCGCTACGCATAACAGCAGCGCGGTGACCCGTTGAACCTGATCCAGTTCATACTGGCGTAGGGACGGTGCAAGCGCTGCAAAACCATGGCCCGTATTGGGTTGTCCCGTTATGGGCTGGTAAAGCGTCTTTCCATCATTCCGGCTGTCATGACTGGGTCTCCAACCTGAACACTTGGAGCCTCAAAAATGAATATCGCCCCACAGTTTCCAACCCCCGAAGTCACCACCGGGACGCTTCCCGCCTCTGCCAAGGTCCATATTGCCGGAGAGATCCACCCGCAGATCCGCGTGCCGATGCGCCAGATCACGCTGCACCCCACCTCGGGCGAGCCGCCCGTCAATGTGTATGATAGTTCCGGCCCCTATACCGACCCGAACGCCACCATTGCCATCGATGCAGGCTTGCCGCGCATTCGCGCCGAATGGGTGGTCGCACGCGGCGATGTCGAGGCCTATGCCGGACGTCACGTCAAGCCGGAGGATAATGGTTTTGCGACCGGCGAAAAGCTGACGCCGGAATTTCCGGTGCGCAATGCGCCCTTGAAGGCAAAACCCGGCAAAGCCGTAACCCAGCTTGCCTATGCCCGCGCCGGCATTATCACCCCGGAGATGGAGTTTATTGCCATCCGCGAGAATATTGGCCGCGAAGCCGCCAAAGAAGCTCTGATCCGCGATGGCGAAAGCTTTGGCGCTTCCATCCCGGATTATGTCACGCCAGAATTTGTCCGTCAGGAAGTGGCCATGGGCCGCGCCATCATCCCGGCCAATATCAACCACCCGGAAGCCGAGCCGATGATTATCGGCCGGAATTTTCTGGTGAAGATCAATGCCAATATCGGCAATTCAGCCGTCACCTCCTCCATGGCCGAGGAAGTGGAAAAAATGGTCTGGGCGATCCGCTGGGGCGCTGATACGGTGATGGACCTCTCCACCGGACGCAACATTCACAATATCCGCGACTGGATCATCCGCAATTCCCCGGTGCCGATTGGCACAGTGCCGCTCTATCAGGCCCTGGAAAAGGTGCATGGCATTGCTGAAAATCTGACCTGGGACGTGTTCCGCGATACGCTGATCGAACAAGCCGAGCAGGGGGTGGATTATTTCACCATCCATGCCGGCGTGCGCCTCTCCTATATTCATCTCACCGTCAACCGGGTCACGGGCATCGTGTCGCGCGGCGGCTCGATCATGGCCAAGTGGTGTCTGCATCATCACAAGGAAAGCTTCCTCTACGAGCATTTCGACGAGATCTGCGATATCTGCCGGGCCTATGACGTGTCGTTCTCGCTGGGTGATGGCCTTCGCCCCGGCTCGATTGCAGATGCCAATGATGCCGCGCAATTCGCCGAACTGGAAACGCTGGGCGAACTGACCAAAATTGCCTGGGCGAAGGATTGCCAGGTGATGATCGAAGGCCCCGGCCATGTGCCGATGCATAAGATCAAGGAGAATATGGACAAGCAGTTGAAGACCTGCGGCGAGGCGCCCTTCTACACGCTCGGTCCGCTGACCACAGACATCGCTCCCGGTTACGACCACATCACGTCAGGCATCGGGGCGGCGATGATCGGCTGGTACGGCACGGCCATGCTCTGCTACGTCACACCCAAGGAGCATCTGGGCCTGCCGGATCGCAATGACGTCAAGACCGGGGTGATCACCTATAAGATCGCTGCTCATGCTGCCGACCTTGCCAAGGGGCATCCGGCAGCTCAGGTCCGCGACGATGCACTGTCGCGCGCCCGTTTCGAATTCCGCTGGGAAGACCAGTTCAATCTGTCGCTCGACCCCGACACGGCCCGGTCCTTCCACGACGAAACCCTGCCAAAGGAAGCCCATAAGGTTGCGCATTTCTGCTCGATGTGCGGCCCGAAATTCTGTTCGATGCGGATTTCCCACGATATTCGCGCCGAGGCCCAGAAAGAGGGGCTGGAAGCCATGGCGGCCAAATATCGCGATGGCGGTGATCTCTACATGCCGGTCTCCGATGAGGAGAACCAACCGGCGGGAGAATGACATGTCCATTCTGATCAAGGGGGCCGGCGTTGCCGGCCTCACATTGGCGTTTGAACTCGTTCAACGCGGTATCAATGTCGCGTTGCGCGATATCAAAACCTCCGTGGGGCAGGGGGCCTCTCACTATGCAGGCGGCATGCTGGCGCCCTATTGTGAGCGGGAAGCCGCGGAAGAGCAGGTTCTGACGCTGGGTCTGGCAGCTGCAGATTGGTGGGAGCAGGCTTTGCCTGGCTCCGTCACGCGCAAGGGGACGCTGGTGCTGACCCCGAACCGCGATATCCAGGACCTGAACCGCTTTGCGAGCCGTACGCGTGGCTACCAATGGCTGGATGCCGATGGCATCGCCGCATTGGAACCTGATTTGGCCGGGCGTTTTCGCAAGGGCCTGTTTTTTGCCGATGAAGCCCATCTCGATCCACGCCAGGCACTGGACGGTCTTTATCAGGCGTTGGTGCAGCAGGACGTCTCTTTCTATCTCGGACCAGATGCCGAGCCTGATACCAGCAGCTTTGATAGCATCATCGACTGCACCGGCGCGGCTGCCATCGACACGATCGAAAACCTGCGCGGGGTGCGCGGCGAAATGATCTATCTGCAAACAACTGATATAAGCCTGAGCCGCCCCATCCGGCTGCTGCATCCGCGCCATCCGATCTATATCGTGCCCCGCGACAACAATTGCTTCATGATCGGCGCCACCATGATAGAGGCGCAAGATGACGGGCCAATCAGCGCCCGGTCTCTCATGGAATTCCTGAATGCCGCCTACACGCTGAACCCGGCTTTCGGCGAGGCCCGGCTGATCGAGGCTGGCGTTGGCATTCGCCCGGCCTTTGCCGATAATCTGCCGCGCATTGTCGAGACACAAGATGGTTTGGCGATTGCCGGAATGCACCGTCATGGCTTCCTGCTGTCTCCCGCCATGGCCCGGCAGGCTGCGGACCGGATAGAGCACGCGACGTCAAATCAACCCACCCGGAGAGCGACCCGATGAAACTGATCGTCAATGGGGAGCAATTGGACTGCTCCGCCCCCACTCTTTCGACGCTTC